>NZ_JBAPLA010000005.1:0-257162 GCF_037083845.1 Roseovarius sp. E0-M6
CGCGAAAAACCTGAATCACAGATTTGCGCGAAACGCAGCGCAACATTCAGGCGTTGCACGCGTTTCGCCTTTCGCTGATGTCTCAGGTTAAAGGCGAAACGCTTGAGTTTGCGGAGGAACCGGCCAATCGCATCGGGGTGCGCCTGCACACCGGTTGCATCAACCAAAGCTCCAGCCAGTTCGGGCATGGTCATGTCGCCGTCCTGATCTATCAGCTCAATCAAAAAGGAACGATGCGGATCAAGCTTGCCCTTGCCGCAAGGCCGACCCTGAGGCGCGGCCCTTGCCTGACCCGTCCGCCGGATCGCGAGCCCCCAACGCGCCCCGGTGGCCGGCGAAAGTTTCAGGCGCAACGCTGCCGCCCGCCCGCTTAACCCTTCCTCAATCAACTGCTGAAACCGCGCCCGCAGCGCATCCGGCAAAGGTGCTGACATGATCCATCCTCCCAAACAGGATGAATCACAGATCAGCGCNTGGCGGAAATGCTGGCTGAACATCACAGGTGCAAAGTCTCACGCGAGACGATGCGAAAATGGATGCAGGACGATGGTCTTTGGTTTTCCCGCAAAAAGCGGCTGAACCTTTCATCAGCCCAGACTGCGCCGGGAGTTTTTTGGCGAGATGATCCAGATCGCCGGATCGGATCATCCGTTGGTTCGAGGATCGCGGGTCAACCTTCACCCTTCTCGTTTTCGTCAATGACGCGACCAGCACCTTGATAGAACTGCGGTTTGTAAATTCGGAGAGCACATTCGGCTATTTCGAAGCGCTTTAGGGCTATCTGCAAAAGCATGGCCGTCCCGCTGCCTTTTACAGAGACAAACACACCGTGTTCCGCGTGGATAAGGAAGACGCCAAGGTGGTGCGCGCATCACCCAGTTTGGACGCGCTTTGAATGAGCTGAACATTGAGATTTTGTGTGCGAACAGCAGCCAAGCAAAGATCGTTTGGAACGGGTGCAACCACACGCTGCAAGATCGGCTGGTGAAGGAGCTACGTCTCGCGGGCATTTCTGACATGGAGGTTGGAAACGCCTATCTGCAAGGTTTTAAGGAATGCTACAACACCAAGTTTGCTGAAGCTCCGGCCAAACCTGACAACCTGCACCGTGCGCTGAACGTCGAGCCGGATCGGCTGGCAGATGTCCTGTGCTGGCGCGAGAGCCGGTACGTCGGCAAGCAACTGGCTTTTTCCTATGATAGAAAGCGGATCATGCTGGAGGAAAGGGTTCAGGAAAGCCCTGCGCGAGATATTTGCAACAACCAGGGAACAGCGTTGCTGGGGCCATAATACCATAGACTTGCTGAACGCGATGCCGAAGTCCAGTCAGGCGAAGGCCAAAGGCCACCTGCACGAAATCTGGCAAGCCGAGACCAGGGCTGAGGCCGAAGCTGCCTTCGATTTCTTCTTCGAGACCTACGGCGTGAAATACGACAAGGCGGCCGCCAAGCTGAACAAGGATCGTGAGATGCTGCTAAGTTTCTATGACTTCCCGGCCGACCATTGGAAACATATCCGCAGATCAAACCCGATCGAGAGCACCTTCGCCACTGCCCGTCACCGCACTGGTAAAACCGAGGGCTGCTTCGGCCGCAAAACCGAGCTCGCCATGGCCTTCAAGCTGATGATGTCAGCCGAGACAAAATGCCTCAAACCCGATGGTGCCAACCGCATGCCCGAGATCATCGAAGGGATTGAACTCAAGGACAGAATCAAGCGACTTCAAGTCGCCACCTGATCACGCCGTCACCAACTTTTGGCCATAACTCCTATCCTTCCTGCATTTTCTAGTTTCAGGACAGTTGAGCCTCACAGATTGAGGCAAAACCCAATTAAGGGCTACGTGACACTCAGGATACGCCCGCAGCACAATCTAGAACAATCTCAGCTCCTTTGGCAGCGCGAATATTTCTTCTGTCTTTTCAAGTGTCATGTTGATCCCTTTAACCATGCACCAGCGCCGAGCTGCATTGTTTGTCGGTGTGATGAAGGCACCGTGATAGGACCACAGAGAGTTCAGGAAAATAGCAATTCGACCGTGTTTGAATGGGATAAGAGAATAGGAATCTATATTTATATCTGGTTCAGTAATGCCCGGGACTTTGGCAAAATTTGACCAAGGATCGACAATATTGGCCCGGTCGACGTCGAATAGCCTAGTACCCCAGCTTTCATCGGCACCCCCGTCAGGATCAAGATACAACACTACACTAACCAATCGGTTCGGCCAATCTATGTGTGGTGGCAGTTGGTTGCCCTGCGCGCGGATATTAATTGCGCCCGCCAGGTCCCAATCTGACAGTGCGATAGCATCCAATTTCCCTTTTGCGTCCGCACCAAAGACGGTTTCAAAGTTCTTCATCAACGAGGGCCGAAATCGTTGAAAAATTAACTCGGCTATAGATTGGGTAAACAGATCGCAATTGAGCGCGCGCAAGAAATGCGCTCTCTGCGCGGAGACCTGTTTCAGGTTTTCGGCCTCTTTCCAGATTTCAAGCACTTTCATGCCCGATCCAACATCTTGAAAATGCGTCTCGTCCCGAATGACCTGAACGATCTGTTCCATCTCTGCGGATGTGAATACATTGTCCAGCCAGAAATGGGGAAAGGGTGCGTGATGCAGTTCTGCGGCCCGGATCTCGTGGCAAAGACGCGCGCGGATTTTCGCAAGGTCCAACATGTCTATTCCTTATCCACAAAGTGAGATTCGGCAATCGTCAGCGCCGCGGAAACATCCTTACGAGGCAACGTAGACAAGAGATCCTGTGGCAACTGCCACCATGGGCTGCGCAGCAACCGGGTTCGGGTTGGTTCGTCGAACCGATACCTGAGATGTCTGGCAGGTACCCCTGCCACTATCGAAAACGGCTTGACCGATTGTGTCACGATGGCCCCCGCCGCAACGCAGGCGCCATGACCGATATGGCATCCTTGCAAGACGACAGCGTTTGCCCCCACCCAAACGTCGCAACCAATTGTTGTGATCGCCAAAGGAGAGCGGAAAATCTGCCTGTCATGCAATTCATCAAGCGCCTCGGCTTCGACATCCAGGCAGCCCGTGGTCAGATCACCGACATTATGGGAAACAGCGCCAATCAGGGCCAGCGCGTTTATCGAGCAGTGCCGCCCGATTATTGTCTGGTTCGGCATCTGGGTTCGGCAATGGTAAAAACTGTGGCGTCCCATCATGAAGTTGAAAGCATCGAAATCGACACCCGTGCGACAGGGTGTTTCCAGAAACTGCGCGGTTTCGAAAGTCCCATGAAACCGACATAGATTGGCGTCCTTAGGTGGCATCCAGTCTATACAATCAATGAGATAGCGAAATTGCTCTTCAATTGTGTTCATTCGTGGTTTGCCTTTTTCTGACGATACGCATTCCCATGCGGGTGCAGGTCCGCGGCCAGTATGTCCTGATATGGCACCCCGGCCAACTGACGCTGCGCCAGATCGGATTGGATATGGCCAAATCCAACCCTGCGCTGGGTGCCCGGCTGCAGTAATCCCCTGCGATGCGTGAGGGATGTATCGAATACGAGGACGGATCCTGCCGATGCCTCAAGCGTTTCGAACTCTTGTCCGAGACCCGCACATTCAGGTCTTTCGACATAGGGCCGGTTATCTTTCCACTCCTTCAAACGCTGAAGGTGGTTGGCATAATGCGTGCCGCGTACGATCTCGATGGCCCCGGTTTCTTTTGATACATCCGAAATATACAGCATCAGACGTAACGACAGACTGGGATCCCAATGCGGATGGTGATTGCCCGGCCCTGTGGGGTCTTGTTTCTCGTGGTCCAATGCCAGAGATACAAAGGAGACCGGTATGGGCGCGGACGCATTAAAGTAGCGTTGCGCAAGCGCCGAAAACCACCGCGGGCTGAGAGCCATCGCCAATGTATCGCAACCATGTGCCCTCAGGCCCACGGGGCTTGTCGGAACGATGCATTCACCATCATGCGACACTGCAGTCGCTCCAAGCGGATGCAGCGGTTTAAAAATCTGCACATGCTGCTCCGCCAGAGTGTCAATAATGGAAGTATAAAGCCCCGGCAGCGTAACGACACCATCGCGCTGCAAAAGCGATAACATCGCATCGACATCAATCTCGGGGTGATCTAGTTGCACTTCCTTGCACTTTCCGCATTCATGCTCTCAGCCAAATCGTAGAGTTCATATTCCCATCTGAACTTTTCCCGAAAGGAAGATTGCCAAGGGGTCAAATCCGACATGACGCCGAGCCTTGGTGCCCCATTTTTGCGAGGCATTGACCCAACGCTGGTCAGGTTCAACGCCACCGCCAGATTATCAAGCGACTGCGGCAGCCGTTCAACGCACCCAAGCCAGACGAATTTAGCTTCAACCTGATCCCGATCAAGGCGAGCATCATACGTCAAAGGCAATCCAATATAGGGAAAGAGGCGCGGCCAAGTTAACACATGCTCAATGTACCGATCTAACGTCGCAAAGGGCGCATCACCCATCTTACATTGATAAAAATAGCTGGAAATCATCATCTGCACCGGATCCCTCAGGACAGTAATGAACTGCTTCGCTTGAGGGTAATAGCACGCCGCAGAAATGTCCCACTGATGATGGAAAAAATGGCCATGTACACAGTGCACATTCGCTGTTGTCACTGGCTCGGGCGGTCCACTGTTCGGGTAATGCAAATGAAGGCGATCCCCAAACGCACCGGCCAGCCAGTTGCCAAAGCTTGTACCCGCGCATTTTGGAACATGCACGGAAATCAGCATTTTTTCCGGGCTATAGGACATCATTGATGCATCCCTTCCAAGCGCAGCACCGAAGGCAGGTCTAGTGGGTAAGCCGCGCGCAGAAGGCTGTAGCCAATCCCCGCCAGCCCGTCAAAAAGACCCGGAGCTAGGAATTTGTTACCGGGTGTTCTGAAGTTTTCCAACGGTCCAGCCCGCTGGACCATAGACTGGGCAACTTTTCGGGCCTGCTCTGGCTTTTGCATTTGCAACCACATGTCAATGGAGGCTCCTGCACCCGCAGCAAGCGTGTCGTACTCCGGCAAAGGACTGGTTGCAAAACCATCAAGAGCCAGAGAAATCTCGGGCAGATCTAGTCCGGCCAGCATGGTAAGGATCCCGGCATCGCCACTCGCCCAGCCCTCAGGCACTTCAGAGCGTAGGGTTTCTGACCGATCCGGCTTCTCCGGGTTCCAAGAAGCTATCTTTGGTTGCCAAAACGTGTCACGTAGCGCGTTGCAGGCTGTGCGCATCACTGCATCCGCATCGGCACAGACGGGTCGCAATCGATTCAATCCAAGGATAATCCCAGCCAAACCATGCCCCGCCCCACTTTGATGACGCGCCTTACCAGAGCTAAGCGCGCGTGAAATCGCTCGGGTAACTGAAGATGGGTAATCGGAATGCAAAACCTCTGGGTAGATCAGCAAAGCCGCCGCCTCGCCGGACAGCCCGGTAATCCAATCCACTTCGGCATCATTAGTGACCGATACCGATGTTAGCTCTGCGGCCAATTGCCTGCCGGCATCGTAATATTCCGCTGTGTTCAGCAAACGCGCACCAGTCTGAAAGGCGTATACAATAGACCCTGCCCCGACGCAGCCACCCCGATCACGTTGCAGCGGCAGTCGGGACGATACACCCACCAGCAGCTGATCATAGATACACCGTGCCAAACGGCCGCTTTCCCGGTGCCCCGTCGCCGCAAACAGCGCGGCCAGAAAGACCGCGATACCGCTGCGCCCGTCGTACAGATCGTTTCCTATAGTCGCCAATTCAAACAGGCCGGTGCGTTTGCAAGACTGAGGTGCAACCCAGTCCAGAGTATCCTCTCCAAGCGCCAATGCCGCGAGAGTTGATCCGATCTCCAACGCGCATGATTCCAAGTCACGGCAAGCTGAATCAACATGGATTGGTTTTGCAGCGTGCATCGAGGCGCGGATCAGGCCGACTTGGGCGTGCGCACCTTCTGGTGACATACCGCACAGTCTCTCTTGGATAACATCGGTTCCACTCTTGCTGAACAATCTGGGCACAGAGTTATTGTCGGCATGCCAACCATGTGCATTTGTTGAAGTCGTGAAATAGGGTATGTCGCCACGAAGCAGCGCCTCCTTTTCGTGCACGCACAGAGGCCAGAATTCAACCGTTTCCCTGGACGCCAAAAAGGTCGAACTGAGCACTTCGAGTTCGATATCCGCATCTAGAAGTGTCAGCAGATACCGAGGCAACCTGAGACGCTGCTGCAAAATGGCGTAGATGTTGGTGTCACGTACGAGAAACCGTACCGTACATCCTGCAAACGCACTAACAAATCTGTCCGTCCCATGTGTTTCAACCAGAGTGCGCAGCGCACTGCAACACGCCTCGAATCCCTCAATCAGCTGCGACGTATATACCGACGGTTCGTGCTTTGCCGCCTGCGCTACATTTGGGGACGAGACGACGAGGTCTTCGATGACAAGCCGCATATCATCGGTGTTCACATCCACAAACCGTTGCTGTTTCATGCCGGTCGATTGTTGCCGACCCCCCGCCAGCCCATTCACAAGAAGATCACTGCCATCTTCGTAAGACACCCATCGCGGCAGCAATCCAGAGCGCAAGACAGTGTTAAACTCGGTCATGTTTTTTCGATAGATCGGAGCCCCAGAAACGCTTTCCGGAATCGGCGAGGCAAACATTTCACCGTCAACGATAACCGGTGAGGTTGACATCACGATATTTTCATCGTGCAGATCCGTTCCCCCTAAAGCCCACGCCACCGCCAAAACAAAACCGGCATCAAAATAATATGGGGCAAGCTCCGGAATGTCGGTGCTGGCATGTGCGACCCACCCATACCCATTGCGGACCAAAGATGCTGGAAAAAGCGAACCACCGCTTTTCATCTTAGTACACAGCGGTTGGGTTAGCTGGCAAAGTTCCGCTTCCATGCAAATATCACGCGGCTTGTAATAAAAAATTCTGTCATTGCTTACGGTGACTTTGGTGACGCTCCGGCCTTTGTTGTGCGGATCTCCCAAACCGAATTCCAAAGCCTCTACGCGAAGGTACTCCGTGCCAGAGCCCGCGAAGCTATTCAACGCCGCACGATCGGCCGCAAACCGCGCAAGCATTTCGCGCATGTTGTGATTCCAGTGGTCGACAGATAACGTTGCAAAGCGCGCCGCCGCTGCGAATTTGATCATCAGATCATAAATATTACCGTCCAGAAGCGCATCAAGGAATTTTTCATATAGCTCCGTTCCAAGATCTACTCCTGCAACTTGGTCAGTTTCGGCCCTCTTTAGGCTTGGCACGGTCGCAAGCCGAAACCGCGAAAATTCGTGCTGCAAACATTTCGACAGATCGTTACTCAATGTCAGGCACAGATTTTTTGCAATCGCATATTCGGCGTCGGGACCAAGCATGCAGGGGTCATGCTCCAGATCATTCAGCAGGCTTTGCGTTTCAGACACGGCAAATTTTTCAAACAAATGACCGAACGGTACATCGCCGGTTTCGTGCCGATCAAAGGTGTATCCTAGACGGCAAATCTGGGACAGTATGCGCCAACACCTGTTCGCCCAGTCTGGTTGCTGGGCCTTCGGAACTTTCTCTACCGGTCGCAGCCTGAGTGCGATCTGCTCGAACGACAGGTCCTGCCCCGTTAGGCGCAGCCTTCGGGAAATCGCTGCGGCCTCGGAACGAGTGACGATTTCTTGCCATCGGGCTGCGCGTTGGCGTCCCATATCGTGGGCAGAAGCATCGTCTTTGAAAATCAGGCCATCGAGCAGCAAGTGATCCTGCAAAGTCAGGCTTCGGCAAGCGATCCGGGAAACAAACTCTACTCGCTTCATCGCTTAGAAAGTTCTTCTTCGCGTGTGCGCCAAATCTCGGCATAGCCGGGACAAAGCTTCATCAGTTCCTCATGCGTTCCGGCCGCAACGATCGCGCCATCCTCGACATACAGGAAATGATCGGCCTTCCTGAACAACTCAACTCGGTGACTTGCGAAAACGATCGTCCGGCCTTTAAGTTTGAGCATGATGTTGTCCAGAACAAAAGCTTCAGTGACGGCATCCAAGCTTGATGTAGCTTCATCGAACAACATGATCGGCCGCGGAGAATTCAGAGCGCGTGCGATCGCGACTCGCTGCCTCTCTCCGCCCGACAAATTATGACCGCGTTCGCCCACTTGCATGTCCAGCCCGTTCATCTTGGAAGCCACCACGGGCGCCAGTCCTGCCGCCACGACGATCTTGGCCAGTTCTTCCTTTGAGCGGTCCACATCTGGATAACTGATGTTGTAAGCGATCGATTGGTTGAACAGGCCTGCGGACTGAGCGACGTAGAGGACGTTTTGGGCAAGCTCCCCGAGCGTTATCATCTGCCCCTCTACCTCAATTTCGCACCGCTGATCACCCAACGCCCCCGCCAGTCCCCTCAGAAGCGACGATTTTCCGGAACCGGAAGCCCCGGTGATCAATGTCGTGTTGCCAAGCGGGATATCTAGTTTGCCCGCCACGAGGGTGCGCTGTTCATGATCCCTGAAATCACAGGATCGGATCGCAAGTGTCCCCGCCTCGGGGATCACCACACCCGCATCCGGTGCGACACTTGATCTCTGCGTCACTTCCGAAAGGCGCCGTTCCAGATTATTGATGTCGGTAAGTGCCTGCGCAAAAGAGGCGAGCAGGAGGCCGATGGATTGAAGTGGCAGAAAGACCTGAATCACATACATGTTTACCATGACCAGATCAGCAACAGAAACAGGGTGCTTTGCGGGCATGAGGTACAAAGTACCAAGTACCAGCAAAAGCCCTGCCTGAATGATCAAAGATTGAACCCATTTACTGCTTGATAGTTGTTGTTGTTGTTTGCGCCATGCCTCCAGCAATTTGGCATAGCCACCGCGCAAGCGCCGAATTTCCTCTGTTACGCCATCGTAGCTGCTAACGGTTTCATGATTTAGAAAACTATCTCCTATATCGGCAAATATTATGCCATCATGTTCTATCCGCTTGGCATAAAGTGTCTTTTGTTTGCGGATCGAGCGCATGGTAAAAACTAGATAGGCCGCCATCGTCACCGCCAAGATAATCGAAATCGTGACATTTTGCAGCAGCGCCAGCAGCAGGAGCGCTAGAACAAATTGAATTAGTGACGGAAACAGGTTGAACAGACCGATATTGCAAAAGTTGTCCAGACTCCACGAAGCGCGGTTGATCAGGCGTGTCACTTCGGGCGTAGATTCGGAGGCCTTGAAATTACCAGCCCCTAAATGCAGTTCGTTCACTGCATCCAGCACCATTTTTTGCTGCTCGGCCTGAAGCGACGGCAGGAAATGCAGCAATTTGAATTCGGACAAAGCAACCGCGATCGCGGTCGATCCACAATAGGCAAACAGCGCAAAAACTATGATGTTGGGTGCACCGTCCTCCCACTCGGCGACGATGAGCGAAAAAAGGATCGGTACGAGCGCGCCAAAGCCTCGCTCTACAATCGACAACAAAAGAGCAAAGGCAGCCCTATACGGTGAGGAACGTCCGAGCTTCCTAGCGACAAAAAAAATCTGGTGAAGCATTGGCTTCGCCAACTGTGTCGACACCGGAACCTAGCCGCAGGTAATCGACCGGGACTGATGTATGCAAACTTGCTGCGCACTGCCGATTACAGGCTGAAAAACCGTTTCTAGAAGTTTGTCAGACACTTTGGGATCAGTGGCTTGGTCAATCGCCTCGACATCTCTCAGCTCATTCTCGATCTGGTCTGCATCTTGAATTTCTAACTTGGACATATTACCCCCCCTCAAAATATACTTTGTCAAACTTAGAAAGTGACATGAGCATATTATGCCGTCAAGGGGTCTAGTCACCCGAAACTACATTTCGCATCATTTTCTGACAGATATGAGGTGATGATGCGATGGACGCCGGTCTGACAGATCGGCTTTGGGATATTGCCGATCTTGTCGCTATTGTAGATGCAAACGAGCCTGCACCGAAAAAGCGCGGCCCTTACAAGAAACGAATTTTAAAGTGACCCACTACCGGAATCGTGATTGACTGGCCTGTGCTTCGCGACGACTGAAGAAAGCATGCCCGGAAAATCCGACATTGATCTGCTGTCCAAGCAGCAGGTGCCGCTCTGCGCCATCGGAGCGTCCGCAGGCGGGGTAAATGCGCTTCGCAGCCTTTTCCGGCAGCTTCCCGATGACCTTGGTCTTGCCTATGTTGTGATCGTCCACCTTGCACCAGAGCACCCAAGCGCTATGGCCGAGATTCTCTCGGCTTGCACGAAGATGCCGGTCCACCAAGTCGACGACACGCCGGAGCTTCACCCTAACTGCGTCTACGTGATCCCGCCGGACCGCGAACTGGTTATCGAAGGTGACAACGTGACCGCGCGCGAGTTTTCCGAACCACGGGGGCGCCGGGCGCCGATCGACATGTTCTTCCGCTCCGTGGCCGCGGCGCGCGGTGACGGCCTTGCGGTGGTGCTTACCGGGTCCGGGTCCGACGGCTCGACCGGCGTGCGTGCGATTCAGGAGGCTGGTGGCGTGGTCTTCGCGCAGGATCCGGCGGAAGCCGAGTTCCCGCCGATGCCGCAGAATGCGATCGCAACCGGAGTCGTCAGCTTCGTCGCGCCGATCAGCCGCCTTGCCGAGCGGATCGCGGAAGTCTCGCGAAGCAAACATGCCGTTGGATCACTCGACGAAGATGGCGCGGCGAACGACCTGCGTCGGATTGTCAGTTTCCTTCGGGCGCGCACCGGGCACGACTTTTCCGGCTACAAGCGGGCGACCGTGATGCGCCGGGTGCTGCGGCGCATGCAGGTCTGCCGGATCACGAGCTTGGCGGATTATGGGGAAATGGTGCGTAGCACGCCGGAAGAAGCCCAAGAACTGTTAAACGATCTGCTGATTTCGGTCACGCAGTTCTTCCGGGACGAACCGGCCTTCGAGGCGCTGGCGGCGAAGGTGCTCCCGCCGCTTTTCGAGCATGCCACCGAAGAGGGGCTCCGGATTTGGTCTGTCGGCTGTGCCACCGGCGAAGAGGCCTACAGTCTTGCTATCGTGCTTCTTGAAGAGGCCGAGCGGCTCAAGGTGCGCCCGTCAATCCAAATTTTCGCAAGTGATCTCGACGAGGGTGCGCTGGCAACCGCGAGAGAGGGGCGCTATCCGCGCTCAATCGAGGCGGACGTGTCAGAAGAGCGGCTGCGTCGTTTCTTCGTCGACGAGAAAACCCATTACCGCGTCCGCAAGGATGTGCGCGAAGTGGTGCTGTTCGCCTCGCATAGCGTCCTGAACGATCCGCCGTTCCTGCGGCTCGACCTCATCACCTGCCGCAATCTGCTGATCTACGTGGAACGCTCGCTTCAGGGGCAGTTACTTTCGCTGTTTCACTATGCGCTGAAGCCTGAGGGCTATCTTTTCCTCGGCACGGCCGAGACAGCCGACTCGGCAGCCTCAGAATTCGCATCATTGGATCGAGAGTCGCGGCTTTACTGCGCGCGGCCACAGACGCACCGGCACATGCCCGCCCTGCCTCATTCGTCACAAGGGCACTTGCCGACCGTGCCAGAGCGAAGGCGAACCGCGGCTCATGGCCAAGGCGGGACGGCAGGCGATACGCACGCGGCAGCGCTTGAACAGGCAGCGCCGCCTAGCGCACTTCTGGACGAGAACAAGCATATCGTGCATTTGTCCCCTAGCGCCGGGCGGTTCATCCTGCATTCGGGCGGAACGTTCTCTGGCAGTCTTCCTGACATCGTTCGGCCTGAGCTGCGGCTCGACCTCAAGGTTGCGCTCGACCAAGCGCTGGAGAAGAAGCAGCCGACTCTGACACTCGCGACGCCTGTGTTCTTTGACGGCAAAGCCACGCGCGTTGCCATGCAGGTCGCTCCGGTTCCCGGGTCGGCCGATGCGGCACCGCAGGCTCTCGTGGTCTTTCTGGACGCAGGGCCGGTCGCGCCGAATGGAGACGCCGAAACCGATGCCCCGGAGGCCGGCACCGACGAGGTGCGGCGGTTGCATGCCGAACTCAAGGCGGCGCGGGAAGCCCTCGTCGCGAGCCGCAGCGAACATGAGTCGGCGATCGAAGATCTGCGGGCCGCGAATGAAGAACTGCAATCGATCAACGAGGAATATCGCTCCACGTCGGAGGAATTAGAAACCTCCAAGGAAGAACTCCAGTCGATGAACGAGGAGTTGCAGGCGGTGAATGCCGAGTTGAAAAACAAACTCGAAGGCATCTCGACGGCGCATAGCGACCTGCAAAACCTCATCTCTGCGACAGAGATCGGCACCCTGTTCCTTGATACGAAGCTCCGGATCAGGATGTTCACACCGCCGACGGAGGGACTTTTCAACATCACCGAAATGGATGTCGGACGCACCATTACCGACTTCACCAGCCGGCTGGATTATGCCGGGCTTGAAGAGGACGCGCGCCACGTCTTGCGCGACCTGGCGCCGATCGAGACTGAATTGCAGAGCCGCGACGGGCGTTGGTTTATCGTCCGGCTTCGTCCATACCGCACCGTCGAGGACCGGATCGACGGGGTCGTTCTGACTTTCCTGGACATCATCTCGAGACGAAAGGCCGAGCAAGAACTCATCGAGAGTCAGCAGCGCTATCAGACGCTTTTCGACTCGATTGACGAGGGCTTCGCCGTGTTCGAGGTCATCTTCAAGAATGGACGTCCCGTCGACTACCGATTCCTGGAGGTGAACGCCGCCTTCGAGCGGCAAACCGGGCTTGCCGATGCTGTGGGCCGGACGGCACGAGAGATGATACCGGAGCACGAGGATTATTGGTTCGAGATCTTCGGGCGGATCGCGAAGTCCGGCACGCCAGAACGCTTCGAGGCGCCGGCAGAGGCGCTCGATCGCTATTACGACGCTTACGCGTTCCCGGTCGAGGCGCCGCAGGACTACTATGTCGGTGTGCTGTTTCGCGACGTGAGCGAGCGGAAGAAAGCAGAGGCACATCGCGACATGCTGACCCGTGAGCTGAGCCACCGGGTCAAGAACACGCTGGCAGTGGTGCAGGCGCTCGCCAGACAGCCGAGTGCTCCGGATCTGACGGTGGATGCGTATCGCGAGCGGCTCATCGGTCGAATCCAAGCCCTTGCTCGGGCCCACGATCAACTGCTCGAGACGGAGTGGCAGTCTGCGGAACTGTGCGCTCTGGTCGAGGCAACGCTGGCGGCCTATGGCAAGATCGGTGACCGCGACCTCAAGGTCGAGGGGCCGAACGTCCTGCTGACGCCAAAGCAGGGTCTTGGCCTCGCGCTGATCCTCCACGAACTCGCTACCAATGCCTCGAAATACGGCTCCCTCTCCATTCCGGGCGGCAAGTTGAGCGTAACGTGGACCCTGGAGCACGACGATCAGGGAACGCAGGTGCGCATGGAGTGGCAGGAGCGCAAGGGACCTCCGGTAAGTTCCGATATCCCGAAAGGCTTTGGCACGAAACTGATCAAACAGGCCATCGACTACGAAATCGAGGGATCGGGGGAACTTCTCTTCGAGCCTGCGGGTTTAACAGCAAGGATCGTTTTTCCAGTTGCATAAGGAGTGCCGAGCATCGCCGATGAGTCATTCACCAAAAGCTTGCGAGGACGCCGTATCCTTATCGTGGAGGACGAGATGCTCCTCGCGTTGGATTTGCAAGAACTACTCGAAGGGCGCGGTTGCCACGTCGTGGGCCCGGTTCCGAATGTGGAGCGTGCCCTTGACACGGTTGCGTCGCACCCCCCGGAGTTTGCGGTTCTTGATCTAAACCTGAACGGAGAATCCTCGGCCCCGATCGCCGCCGCGCTTCAGAAAATCAGCGTTCCGTTCACCGTCGTCAGCGGATATGGCAACAAGTATCTAGACGATCCAGTTTTTCAGAATGTGCTCTTGGTAACGAAGCCCTACAATGAGGCGGAATTGCTGCGAACGTTGTCCTTGTTGAGCAAATGACGGGCAGTCGGCTCGGGTGCCGGATCACTACTTTTTTCCGATTTCCGGGTCTCTGATACGGTGTCAGGAGCCCGGCCTTCGTATTGTCAATTACCGCTGAAGCGGAAAACGGCACTCGCCTTAAGCGTTTCGCCTTTGGTCTGAGACATCAGCCAAACGCGCACCGCTTGAGGCGAGAATGGCCTCGGTTCGATGCGCGCGCGCCTTGCGGAGATCAATCGGGAAGCGGCAGGTCCGGCGGTTGGGTCCGGTGGATTTCACCCATATCGAGAAGGGGTGAGGCATCCAATGCCGATGCGTTCAACATGGAGACCACCCGTTCCAGCGCGGCCACGATCATCGCCTGCTCCCAATCTTCCAACGCCTCAAATTCATCTACATATTTCTGCTGTAGCGGATCCCCCACGCCCTCGATTGCGTTCCGTCCGGATTCAGTCAGCACGATGTTGGTCTGGCGCCGATCGACCTCCGAGCGTTGGCGCTCCACCATCGACTTGGCGACGAGCCTGTCGAGCAGGGTCGAGACGGTGGCTGCGCTGACGCCCAGTTGTTTCGCAATTTCCTTGGGTGTGACGCTGTCACGGCTTAGCACGATTTGCAGCACCCGGACCTGCACAGGCGTCAATCCGGCCGTTTGCGCAAGTGTGCGCCCGTAAAGCTCGGTTGCCCGCAGGATTCGACGCAGGGCGATGAGGGAAATGTCAGTCCGATCCACACGCTCTCCTGCAACAGATTACCGTGGTAATTTACAGATTTGCGAGCCGTTTCACAAGTTATAATATTAGTTAGCATAACAAAACAAATAACTTACTTACGTCGCGGAATTGTTCTGATATCCACAGAAATGAGAGGTTAAATACATATAAACAAACAATAAACATCATTATAGAATAATATTGCTTAGCCTAATTGATTTCTTGCTGAAGCTTCGTATATCTTCTGTCTTGAACGAAGCAGTAACCGAGGTATCCCGTGAACGATATCCATCAGATCAAGTCGCGTCACGATGACGTCCAGTTCCGTAAACCCGACGCCGAAGATGGCGCGGCCATTTGGGAGTTGATCGCAGCGTGCAAGCCGCTTGATGAGAATTCGATGTATTGCAACCTGATCCAGTGCGATCATTTTCGCGATACCTGCATCCTGGCCGAACTGGACGGCACGCCGGTTGGCTGGATTTCAGGCTATGTCCTGCCGCGTGATCCGGACACGTTCTTTGTCTGGCAGGTCGCGGTCTCGGAAAAGGCGCGCGGTCTTGGGCTGGCCAAGCGGATGTTGGACCAATTGCTGACGCGTGACGAATGTGAAGACGTGACCCGGATGCAGACCACGATCACCAAGGACAACGATGCAAGCTGGGCGCTTTTCCGCAGTTTTGCGGACGCCCAAGACGGCGAACTGGATCACGAGGCTCATTTTGAGAGCGATACCCATTTTCAGGGTGAGCATGACACCGAACATATGGTGACGATCCACTTGCCCGAGTCCGACGAGCTGGACGCGGTGGCCTGACCCGCGTCTACCCCGGGCTGAACACCCCACAAAAAAGGAACCTGTTATGACGACTGAGACTTCAGCCGACAAGACCATCTTCGAGCGCCGCGAATCCAATGTGCGCAGCTATTGCCGCAGCTTCGATGTGGTGTTCAACCGCGCCACCGGGTCGACGCTTTTCGATGACGCGGGCAACAGCTATACTGACTTTCTTTCTGGCTGTTCGTCGCTGAATTACGGGCACAACGACCCCGATATGAAGGCCGCGCTGGTGGCGCATATCGCCGATGATGGCATCGCCCACGCGCTGGACATGTATACGAGCCCCAAAGCCGAATTTCTGGAGACCTTCGAGCGTCTGGTGCTCGCCCCGCGAGGCATGGATCACAAGGTGATGATGACCGGCCCCACCGGCACCAACGCCGTCGAGGCCGCGATCAAGCTGGCGCGCAAGGTGACGGGGCGCACCAACGTGATTTCCTTCACCAACGGCTTTCACGGCATGACCCTTGGTGCGCTGTCACTGACCGGCCATTCGGGCAAGCGCGGTGGCGCGGGTGTGCCGCTGAGCGGCGTGACGCATCTCCCTTACGAAGGATCGCTGGGTGAGGATGTGGATACACTGGCGATGGCCGAGGCCATGCTCGGCAACGGCTCCAGCGGGATCGACGCGCCTGCGGCTTTCATCCTTGAGTTGGTGCAGGGCGAGGGCGGGCTGACCGCCGTGTCGCGCGAATGGGTCGAGGGAATCGCACGGCTGGCCAAGGCGCATGGGGCCAAGCTGATTATCGACGACATACAGGCCGGGGTCGGTCGCGCTGGCAGTTTCTTCAGCTTTGACGGGATGGATATCGAGCCTGACATGATCGCGATGGCGAAATCTCTGTCCGGTTTCGGCCTTCCGTTCGCGCTGACGCTGATCAAGCCCGAGTTGGACGTCTGGAAACCAGCCGAGCACAATGGCACGTTTCGCGGAAACACCCATGCCTTTGTGACCGCCAAGGTCGCGCTGGAAAAATTCTGGTCCGATGATGCCTTCAAGACTGAGATCGCCGACAAGGCGGCTGTCCTGACCGACTGTTTGCAGGGCATTGCCAACATCGTTCCCGGTGCGCGGCTGAAAGGGCGCGGCATGATGCAGGGTGTCGATGTCGGCAGCGGCGATCTGGCGGGCGCAATCTGTGCCGAGGCGTTCGCGCGCGGGCTGGTGATTGAAACGTCGGGTGCCGACGACGAGGTCGTCAAGGTGCTGGCACCACTGACCACGCCGATGGATCAGTTCAAGGCCGGGCTCGACACGCTCACCGACGCCGCGCGCAATTGCGTCGAAACCAAAATCGCAGCGGAGTGACACCATGATCGTTCGTGACATCAAAGACCTGAAGAATACCGACAAGGACGTGCATGACGCGCAGTGGACATCGGTGAGGATGCTGCTGGCAAGTGACGGGATGGGGTTTTCATTCCACATCACCAATCTAGAGGCCGGTTCGGAGCATACATTCCACTACAAGAACCATTTCGAGAGCGTCTACTGCATGTCGGGTAAGGGCTCGATCACCGACCTTGCCACGGGTGAGACGCATGCGATCTGCCCCGGTGTCATGTATGCGCTGGATCAGCACGACAAGCATATCCTGCGCGCCGAGGAAGAATTGGTGATGGCCTGCTGTTTCAACCCGCCGGTAACCGGCAAAGAGGTTCATCAGGCCGACGGCTCTTACGCCGCTGCCGACTGAGACCGCGCATTTCACAATTCGCCGAGGGCAGGGGCGCGCAATATCGGTGCACTTTGCCCCCGGCGAGGCCCGCATCCGACAACAACAAGAGGCGTCCCGTATCAACAGGAACGGACAGTTATGAGCAAAGAGACCCATACCGTTGAAAAGATAGGCGGCACCTCGATGAGCCGCTCGGCAGACCTATTACAGCCATTGCTGCTGAATGATGGCGGCGATCCCTATGGCCGCGTCTTCGTCGTGTCGGCTTATGGGGGTATCACCGACATGTTGCTGGAGCACAAGAAAACCGGAGAGCAAGGTGTCTATGCCTATTTCGCCAATGCCGAAAATGCGCATGGCTGGTCCGACGCTCTGAACCGTGTGGCGCAGGCGATGAACGATGCGCACCGCAAGGTGCTAAGCGCGCCGGGCGATATTCAGGCGGCGGATGATTTCGTGCGCGAGCGGATCGAAGGCGCGCGCTCGT
Source organism: Roseovarius sp. E0-M6 (assembly GCF_037083845.1). Classification (NCBI taxonomy): domain Bacteria; kingdom Pseudomonadati; phylum Pseudomonadota; class Alphaproteobacteria; order Rhodobacterales; family Roseobacteraceae; genus Roseovarius; species Roseovarius sp. E0-M6. The sequence goes on from NZ_JBAPLA010000005.1 coordinate 17,652, forward strand.
GCCTGATCGATTTGCAGCGCCTGTGTTCCTATGGGCATTTTCGCCTCAGCCAGCATATGGGTATCATCCGCGAGATGCTGGCGGGACTCGGCGAAAGCCATTCGGCCCATGTCACAACGCTGCTGTTGCGCAGCGCCGGGGTGAATGCGCGTTTCGTCGATCTGAGCGGCTGGCGCGACGACCGCGAGGTCACGCTGGACGAGCGGATCGAGCAGGCGTTTCGCGATGTCGATTGTGCCAGCGAATTGCCGATCGTGACCGGCTATGCGCAATGTACGGAAAACCTGATGTCTCTTTATGATCGTGGCTACTCCGAGGTCACGTTCAGCCGTCTCGCCGCCCGCACCGGCGCGGACGAGGCGATCATTCACAAGGAATTCCATCTGTCCTCGGCCGATCCGAAACTGGTTGGGCTGAAAAACGTCAAGAAGCTGGGCCACACCAATTACGACGTGGCAGACCAACTCTCGAATATGGGAATGGAGGCGATCCACCCCTCGGCGGCCAAGACCTTGCGTCAGGCGGGCATTCCGCTGCGGGTGACGAACGCGTTCGAGCCGACAGATCCCGGCACACTGATCGACGACGCGCCCGCCCGATCCCCGCAGGTGGAAATTCTGACGGCGCTCGATGTCTTTGCGCTCGAGGTGTTCGAGCAGGACATGGTCGGCGTCAAAGGTTACGACGCGACTATCTTACAGATCCTGACCCGGCATAATGTCGATATCGTCGCCAAGACGTCGAATGCCAATTCGATCACCCATTATGTCGATGCGTCACCCAAGCTGCTCAAGCGGGTCGAAAACGATCTGGCAGCGGAATATCCAACTGCGTCGGTCACGGTTCAGGGGCTGTCGGTCGTGGCCGCGATCGGGCGCGATCTGAGTGGGTTGAACGCACTCGGACGCGGGCTTGCCGCGCTGGAACGGGCGAAGGTTGCACTGGTTGCCGTGCAACAGGGGCCGCGCAATGTCGACATTCAGTTCGTGACCACGCGCGAGGATGCGGACACCGCCGTTCGTGCATTGCATGACGCCCTGATCGAACAGGACAATGAAAGTGCGCGGGAAGCGCGGGCCACGGTGGTCAAGGATGGGTCCCAGTTGGCCGCGTGACGCCGACGGGTCACCGGCAAATTTTGGGATAACCCAGCCCCGTCCAGTAGGAACTCCGCCCTTCGTGTTTTGAAGGTCTTCTGAACTTAGAAAACCGCACTCATTCCATTACTGGAAGCGGTTCCAGGCCTTCTGGAAGGAGTTCGAGATGTTTTCCCACGCGTTTTCCATCCCTTTGCGCATGTCGTCCCATGCCGCATCGCTTGCCGCCTGTGCTTCTTTCATCTTGACCTGAGCCTCGTCGCGTTGCTTGCGCATCTCCTCGAGCTGCTCTTCGTATTTCGCCTTGTTTTCGGCTTCCGCGGCCTTGGCTTGGGCCTGCAACTTGTCGATGTCGGCGTTCCACTCGTCCAGTTTCGCCTTCATCTTTTCAACATATGCGTCGCGATCCATTTTCTTCTCCTCATTGCTACGAGGTGAGTGTGTCACATGCAGGCAGGAATCTGAATAGCATCGCCCCTGAAGTATCAAGTTCGGCATCTATCCTGACCCTGTCTCCACGATGCCCGCAGAGACGGCGCCGATCCCGCACCGCAAGTCCTTGGCAAGGAATTCCACGCCATTTTCGGATCTTATGAATGCAGGTCGGTCGCGCGCTGTCGTCGTTTTGGGCATGGCCTTGGGCGTCAACGTGTTGCATCATTCTGAAATGAAGGAATTCCGCCGCACCCTGAGGCTGCTTTATACAGGCCAGAGCCAGCGCGCCAGACGATTTCGCTATGGGCTGATCATCTTTGATGCGATCACGATTGTCTATTTCATCGTGACAGCGGCTTTGCCCACGACGCCGGTCACGGCCGTACTTAATACCGTGTTTGGTGTGGTAATTCTTATTGATCTGTCGGCGCGGTGCTGGATTTCCGAGAACCTGCGCCGGGAACTCACGCGCATCTACACGATTGCGGATTTGGTTGTTGTCCTGTCGCTGCTACTTGCGCCGCTGCTGACAGAAAGCCTTGCGTTTCTGCGTGTGCTTCGGGGGCTGCGTGTGCTCCATGCGTATCACCTCTTACGCGACCTCAGGCGCAAGAGCCTTTTCTTCCGCCGCCACGAAGATGCAGTCCTTGCCGCAGTCAACCTGTTTGTGTTCATCTTCGTGACAACGTCGCTCGTCTTTGTGCTGGCCTTCGACGAACAGGCCGGGATCGCGGGTTACATCGACGCGCTGTATTTCACCGTGGCGACGCTGACGACTACGGGGTTTGGCGACATCATCATGACAACGCCGGGGGGCAAGCTTCTCGCTGTTTTCATCATGGTTGTCGGGGTCGCGCTTTTCGTTCAGTTGGCGCGCGCCATCTTTCAGCCCTCCAAGATCAAGTATAAATGTCCGGAATGCGGCCTAAGCCGGCATGATCCGGACGCGATCCATTGCAAGCATTGCGGTGAGTCGCTGAAGATCGAGACGGAGGGCGAGACGGGAACATGAGCCCATGCCCGATGATGCGAAAGCAGATATCCATGACCTCTGGAGATGCAGCGACAAAGAGTCTGCTGAAGGGCGTAACCGCGCCGCGCCTCAGCCTCGCCGGGGTGGTTCGTTTCCTCCGGCACCTTTGCGCGACCGGGCGGCACCGGGCCGTGAGTCTTGCGGTTTTGGCGTTCCGGGCTTGCCTGTCGCCTTTGGGGCGGTAAAGCGTTTGGAGGTATCGGCGGCATTTACGCGCGGCGCTTTCGGCTTGGCATCCGGTTTGCGCCCACCGGCGCCCGCCTTGGCCGATCGCTTGCCCTTCGGGCTTGCGGCATTCGCAGGCTTGCTGCCGGGTTTTCCCTTGTATCTCTCCACGGCCTTGTCCTTGGATTTGGACTTGGGCTTGGTGGCGGGCCGTTTGTCTTCGTTCGGCTTTTCGGAAGGCTTGGCCCCCGGCGCAGGCGGTTGCGCCGCGCTGTGATCGGTTCGCTTGGCCTCGGGCGACTTCGTGTCGGGTGACTGTGGCAGGCGGGAGGGCGAAGCTGGGCCCTGTTCCGGTCGTTTGTCGGGTTTAGGGCCGGTCGCGCGCTCGGGGCGGCGCGGTTTGGGGTCGGCTTTGCGAGGTGCGGATTCAAGATCCGGTGCGGCATCAAGTTGCCGGACCTTCACTCCCTCCTCCAGTTGCCTGTCATCGCCGAGCGCAGCCAGAAAGCCCGACACGCCGGCCTGTGCGATTTCGACAAAGCTTTCGGATTTCTGAACGCGGATCGCACCGATCGCGTCCTTGTCGAGGTTTCCGGTCCGGCACAGAAGTGGCAAAAGCCAGCGCGGTTCGGCCCGGTCGTCGCGCCCCACGGAAAGCGCGAACCACACGCTTGGACCAAAAGGTTTGCGGTCCCTTCGCTCGGGGCGGGTATCGGGATCGATCAGATCTTCGGGCGCGGACTGCCGCGCGCGGTGCAGCGCCAGATATGCGGCGGCGATCTTTTCGGGACCGTGCAGGGCAAGCAGCCGGGCGGCAAAGTCATGTTGCTCTGGTGTCGGTTCCGTGCTCCACACCGGATCCGCCAGAAGGCGCTCTTCGTCTTTACGCAGAACCTCATCGGCGGAGGGCGCGGCGATCCAGTCCGCCTTGATCTTGGCGAATTTCAGCAGGCGTTCGGCCCGCTTGAAGATTTTCGGCGCCACGACAAGGGCCGAAATCCCCTTGCGCCCGGCACGTCCGGTCCGCCCGGAGCGGTGAAGCAGGCCTTCGGCGTTCGATGGCAGCTCGGCATGTATCACCAGTTCCAGTTTGGGAAGGTCGATGCCCCGCGCCGCGACGTCGGTTGCCACGCAAACCCGTGCGCGCCCGTCGCGCATGGCTTGCAAGGCATGGGACCGCTCTTTCTGACTGAGTTCGCCTGACAGCGCCACGACAGAGAAACCCCGGTTCGTCAGCCGGGCAGTCAGCCGGTTCACCATCGCGCGGGTATTGGCAAAGACGAGCGCGTTTTCCGCGTCGTGATAACGCAGCAGGTTTATGATGGCGTTCTCGGCATCCTGCTGGGCCACGCGCACGGCCTGATAGGTGATGTCGGCATGCTGGCTGCCACCTTCAAGCGTGGTCACCCGCTTGGCGTCGCGCTGATATTGTTCTGCCAGCTTGGCGATCATCGACGGCACGGTGGCCGAGAACATCAGGGTCCGCCGATCTTCAGGCGCTTCGCCCAGTATATATTCCAGATCCTCGCGGAATCCGAGATCCAGCATCTCGTCGGCTTCGTCCAGAACGATGGCCCGCAAACCGCCAAGGTCGAGTGACCCGCGCTGGACATGGTCGCGCAGACGCCCGGGGGTGCCGACAACGATATGGGCCCCGCGCTCAAGTGTGCGACGTTCATCGCGCATGTCCATGCCGCCGATACAGGTTGCCAGCCGCGCTTCGGCCTTGGCATACAACCAACTGAGCTCTGTTTTCACTTGCAACGCCAATTCGCGCGTCGGGGCGACGATCAGGGCAAGCGGTGCCTGTGCCGGCCCCAGCGCACCGTCGTGGTCGAGCAGGGTCGTGGCAATGGCAAGGCCGAAGCCCACTGTCTTGCCCGATCCGGTCTGGGCCGAAACCAGAAGGTCCGAGTCGTGCAACTCGGGGGCGGTGACGGCCTCTTGGACGGCGGTCAAATTGTCGTAGCCGCGCTCGGTCAGCGCATCGGCGAGGGTCTGGAACATGGTTGGAAACTGTCTGGATTATGGGGCGCGGTTGCGCATACGGCCTCTGCCGGTCAACAGAGGCAAGATCAGCCTCTTAAACGCATGCGTCGGGGGTGTATACCGCGAATCTTGCGCGGAAGTTCAATTCATCAAACGCTGCCCGATTCCAAGGCCAGTCCGACACCGCCTGTCATCTGACCCTTTGGCCGAGGGACATCATGTCGCTTGGTATGCGATCTGTCCTATTTCACCGCCCGGCCTTGACCTTTGAAAGACCCCGATACGTCAACCCCTTCGGGCAAATCGCGCGCGACCGAGGTCGCGCCAGCGGATGACACCGGCGATGCGGTCGTGGAGGCGCTCGCTTCGGGGGATGTTCTGCCCGAGGACATATCGCGAAAATGTCGACGAGGCCAAGGAGGCGATGCTTGACGCCTTTGCCGAGTTGAAGGGTGATCCCGAGCAGGCCAGCGGCATCCTCGATGATCTCAAATGGTTCGGCGTCAACGGCTTTGGTGACAGGGCGGTGGCCGGGGTCTTGGCACCACCGCCTTGCCATTGGGTGAATCGGAGGTCGGCGAGAGCTTCTTTGACACCTCGCCGGCCTGAGCTTTATCGGCTTCAAGATGTCAAACGCGCGTCCCTTGGGGGGGCACATCATCCCGAGTGAAGCCGGTCGCCCTGTCAGAATGACATGATACGGGCGTTCGGCGCCAGCAGGCGTGCGGCCATCTCGGGCGGCTGGGCCGCTGTGACGCCATCGAGTAGCGCGTCGGGCTTTACCCTTTTGTTGGGAAGATAGATTGCGCAGACCTCGACGGTCGCGCCGGTCCCCATGATTTTCTGCATCAGGCCTTGTGGGCTCATGCCCTTGGGCTTTTGCGGAGCAGTGGCCGCATCCGGCGCATCCTTCAAGGCGAGGTCACCGGCAGGTCCGCAAAGCAGGACATAAGCGTTGGCCCCCTGCTGGATCGACTGCATGGTCAGGACCATGCTCATCAATTGCGTCTGTGACTCGTCCGAGGTCAGGATGGTGACGAGGTCGGGCTTGTCTTGTGCCGTGGCAGTTGTACCCAGTGCAAGGGCGGTGAAAAGACCGAGGAGTGAGCGTTTCATAGGATAACCTTTCTAGAGAGCAAGTTTGATGAGAAGTGCGATAATGCCGAGTGTGGTGACGCCGGCGGCCCAGAGCCCGACGAACCAGAGCAACTTTTGCGTGGTGCTGCGTTGCCGTGCCATCAATGATATCCTTCGGAGGGGTCCATTTTTCCGCGAAAGACCCAGTAGGCATAGACGGTGTAGGCCAAAATCAACGGGATCAGGATGACCGCTCCGACCAGTGCGAAGGCCAGACTCGAGTCGGGTGCGGCCGCCTCCCGGATCGTCAGGGAGGGCGGTACGATCATCGGATAAAAGCTAATTCCAAGGCCGATGAAACTCACGACGAAAAAGCCGAGCGCGGAGAGAAAGGGTTGCAGATCTTTCTGATCATTCAGACCGGCGAAGAACGCCCAAGCCAAGCCAAGCATCATAAGAGGAACAAGCATTGACCACAGGCTTCCCGGAAGGTTGAACCAGCGCTCGAAATAGACCGGGTCCTGTAGCGGGGTCAGAATGCTGACAAAACCGATAAGGGCGAGCGTTGCGGCGCCGAGCCACCAAGCATATCTGCGCGCCTGAACCTGGATTTCGCCTTCGGTCTTGTAGATCAGCCAGCACGCACCCAAGAGCGCGTATCCAACGACCACGGCAACGCCGGTCAGAACGGAAAATGGGGTCAGCCAATCGAACCAGCCCCCCGAATAGGCGCGGTCCGTGACGTCGATGCCCTGCACCAAAGCGCCCAGAGCGATACCTTGCGTGAAGGCGGCAACCAGGGAGCCGCCGAAAAAGGTCATGTCCCACAGGCCCTTTTTGTCGGTCCGCCATCGGTTTTCGAAAGAGACCCCACGAAAAACAAGCGCCAAGAGCATGAGCATTATCGGCATGTATAGCGCGGGCATGACGACGGCGTAGGCCAACGGAAACACGGCAAAAAGACCGCCGCCGCCCAAGACGAGCCAAGTTTCGTTTCCGTCCCACACGGGTGCGACCGAATTCATCATCAAGTCGCGGTCATGGTCAGATTTGGCAAAGGGAAAGAGAATGCCGAGGCCAAGGTCGAACCCGTCAAGAATGACATAGGTCAAGACGGCAAAGGCGATCAGACCAGCCCAGATGAAAGCAAGATCGAATGGCATTGGTTAGGCTCCTTCTTCGCCGGGTATGACATCGGGGTCTTGTTGCGGGGCCGGCGTGACGCCGGCTGTCCGGATGGGGCCTTCGCGCAGGCCAAGCTTGGGAGTGGCCGGGCGTTTGTTCATCATTCGCAGCAAGTAAACGGTGCCAGCGCCGAAGATGAAGAAATACACGACGATGAATGCGATGAGCGATGTCGCCACCGCCGGTGCGTCGACTGGCGCAAGGCTGTCGCCGGTGCGCAAGAGACCGTAAACCGTATACGGCTGACGACCAACTTCGGTAGTGATCCAACCGGAGAGAACCGCCACGAACCCGGTCGGCCCCATGAGCACGGCCGTGCGATGCAGCCAAGGCGAGTTAAAAAGGCTGCCGCGCCAGCGGGCATAAAGGCTCCAGATCCCCAGGCCCAGCATGGCGAACCCAAGGGCAACCATGATGCGGAAGCTGTAAAAGACGATCGCAACCGGCGGCTCCTCGTTGTCCGGAACTGTATCCAACCCATCAAGTGGCGCATTCCAATGATGTTTGAGGATAAGCGAACTCATGTTCGGGATCTCAAGCGCGTAGTCGATTTCCTTGTTTTGCGCATCCACGATCCCGAACAGGATCAAGGGCGCGCCGTCGGGGTGACTTTCGAAATGTCCTTCCATCGCCATGACCTTGGCTGGCTGATGCTTGAGCGTGTTCAACCCGTGCAGATCGCCGGCGAAAATCTGGATCGGTGTCACCACGGCGGCCATCCACATGGCCATGGAGAACATGCGGCGCGCCTCTTTGTCGGTCTTGTCGCGCAGCAGATGGATCGCGCCCACCGCGCCCACGACAAGCGCGGTGGTCAGGAAGGCCGCCAGAACCATGTGAACGAGGCGATAGGCGAAGGACGGGTTGAAAACGATCGCCCACCAGTCTTCGGGCACGAACTGACCGACAGCGTTGATGCTGTATCCGGCGGGGGTCTGCATCCAGCTGTTGACGCTGAGAATCCAGGTGGCGGAGAGCAGCGTTCCGAAGGCCACCATTGCCGTGGCGAACATATGCAGCTTCTCGCCCACGCGTTCGCGCCCGAAAAGCATGATCCCGAGGAAGCCGGCCTCAAGGAAAAACGCCGAAAGAACCTCATATGCCATGAGAGGCCCGACGACCGGCCCTGCCTTGTCCGAAAAGACCGACCAATTGGTGCCGAACTGATAGGACATCACGATGCCCGACACGACCCCCATGCCGAAGGCCACCGCGAAGATCTTTTTCCAGTAATCGAAAAGCGTGAGATATGTCTCGTCCCGCGTCCAGAGCCAGAGACCGTTCAGCACCGCGAGATAACTGGCAAGCCCGATTGAGAAGGCAGGGAAGATGATATGAAACGAGACCGTGAACGCGAACTGAACCCGCGCCAAGATCTCGGCACTGAAACCATCGAGCATCGCTTCATTTTCCTCAATTGATTGGATCAGAGACGCTGCTGCCCCAAAAGTTAGCCTTGGGTCAGCTGATGTCCACGGTGCGCAGGTAAGGCCGGACGGTTTTGAACCCTTGCGGGAAACGCACCTGCGCGTCAGCGTCACAAACCGATGGTGGAATGATGGCGCGGTCGCCGGGCCGCCAGTCGGCGGGGAGTGCGACACCTTGGGTGTCAGCAGTCTGCAACGCGTCGATGACCCGCAGGATTTCGTCGAAGTTGCGCCCGACGCTCATGGGATAGGTCATGGTCAGGCGCAGTTTCTTGTCGCTGTCGATAATAAAGACCGAGCGCACCGCGGCCACCTCAGACTGCGCGGGATGGATCATCTCGTAGAGTTCAGAGATCGCCAGATCGGGGTCGGCGACGATGGGAAAGCGCAGTGTAGTGTCCTGAGTGTCGTTGACGTCTTCGATCCACTTGAGGTGTTCATCCACCGTGTCGGTGCTCAGGCCGATCGGCTTGACGCCACGTGCGGTGAACGCATCGCTCAGTTGCGAGGTGCGGCCCATTTCGGTCGTGCAGACCGGCGTGAAATCGGCTGGATGGCTGAAGAAGAACGCCCAATTGTCGCCGATCCAGTCGTGAAACGAGATCGGTCCGGTGGTGGTGTCGGCAGTGAAATCGGGAACGGTATCTCCAAGAAGCAAGGCCATTTCTCATTCCTTCTGTATGTTGCTTTTGTTTTGGGTAAGCCGGACCACCGCCGTGTTCAGTGACATTGTCACCTGTCTGGAAAAAAGATATACGGTAGGTATAAGTTATGGATAAGGGACAAGATGAAACTCACCTCATATTCAAACTATGCGCTGAGATCGCTTCAACTTGCTGCACTCAAGGCGCCGGATCTTATCCGTGTGGATGACGTGGTGCGGGTGCATGGGTTGGCGCGGCCCCATATCGTCAAGATCGTTCACGAGCTTGGCCGTGCGGGATACCTTGAAACCCAACGCGGTAGGGGCGGTGGTTTCCGGTTGTCAAAACCGGCGGAGGACATCGTCATCGGCGATGTCATCAGGTTGACCGAAGGGCCGCTCGACATTGTGGAATGTTTTAAACCGAGCACAAACACCTGCCCGCTTATCGGCATCTGCAAATTATCGCGTGCTTTGCAGGCGGCGACGCACGCCTTTATGGCGGTTCTTGATGATCTGACATTGGCAGACATTGCTTCGAACCGCGAAGATCTGCTGGCCCGGATCGCGCCGATCGAGGAGGGCATCGTCGCACCGATGCGCAGGACGCGATGAACCTGGGTGACTGGACCGAGCTGTTTCAGGGGACAAGATCGCTGCCCAGATCTGTCCGGGACCGGCTTCTGGCTGCGGCGCGCACTCTGAAATACCCGACCGGGCGCGTGGTGTTCGGGCCGGACAATGTGCCCGACAGCCTTTTGTTTCTGGTCGATGGCACGATCCGGGTATCCCAGACATCCGAGTCGGGGCGCGACATTGTCTTGTACCGGGTCGAAGCGGGTGAGAGCTGTGTTCTGACCACGGCCTGTATGCTGGCTGAAGAAGCTTATAATGCCGAAGGCTTGGCGGAAACGGACGTGGTGGCGGTTGTGTTGCCGCGTTCGGATTTCGACAGGCTCGTCGCAGAGGAGCCGGCGTTCCGCACATTCGTTTTTGCGGCGTATTCGCGCCGTCTGATTGATTTGCTGCGCGTGATTGATGACGTGGCTTTCGGGCGGATTGATGTGCGGCTTGCGCAGTGCCTGTTGGCCCTTGCCAAGGACGCACGAGAAATCCTGACAACTCATCAACAACTGGCGACCGAACTGGGCACTGCACGCGAAGTCATCTCACGGGTGCTTCAGGATTTCCAGAAACGTGGTTTGATCGCCCAGTCGCGGGGGCGCGTCGCACTGATCGACCGCGCCAAGCTACAGGCTTTGGCCGTGAGTTGATTTTTTCGGTGCAGTCACAGGCTTTGGTCCGCCCATTGTGACAATATCACTGAACGCCACCCTTAAAACATATACCTCAGGACCAACTTTTGATTCTGAGGTATCATCCATGACACCAAATGTAGGGTTCATTGACCGCCTGTTTCGCGCGGTTCCCGTCTTCGGGCTTATGACGCTCGTATGCGCGAACGGCCTGCCGCTTTTGGCGACGGCATGGATGCAGATCGCCGTTGCCGCCCTTGGCGTGGTGATGCTTGCCGTTGCTGCACCCCGTATCGACCCGATCCATGTGATCTCGGGCGTCAAGACCTGTGGGGGCTGAGGCCATGGAAACAGTATTCACCCCTTGGGCGTCGTTGGGCGGCGGTATCCTGATCGGGCTTGCCGCGACACTTCTGATGCTCACGCTTGGCCGCGTGATGGGCGCGACAGGTGTCCTCAGTGGTGTGATCGCACCAACCTCGCGTCAGGACTTTGCGTGGCGCGCGGCGCTGCTGGCCGGGATGGTGTCCGGTCCACTCGCCATATTCGCGGTCAGCGGTGCGATGCCAACGGTCGATGTGCCGGTCTCGCTTCCGATGCTTCTGATCGGCGGCGTGGTTGTCGGGTTGGGAGTGACCTATGGGTCCGGTTGCACGTCAGGGCACGGTGTTTGCGGGATGGCCCGGCTCAGCCTCAGGTCGGTCGTGGCCACTGCGACCTTCATGATCTTCACCTTCGCCACCGTTTACGTGGTGCGGCATGTTCTGGGGATGTGATCGATGCGTCTTTTCGTGACTTATCTCATTGGTTTGGTGTTCGGGGTCGGTATCTCGATCTCGGGCATGGTGAACCCTGCCAAGGTGCTGAATTTCTTCGACATCGCCGGTTCTTGGGATCCCTCGCTGATCTTCGTAATGGGTGGTGCGCTCGTGACAACGTTCATCGGTTACCGGCTTGTCTTTGGACGCGCCGGGCCGGTCATGGCCCCCCGCTTTGAGGTGCCGACGAACCGCGCGCTTGACATGCGGCTTATCGGTGGCGCCGCCGTTTTTGGAATAGGCTGGGGCATTGCCGGTTTCTGTCCTGGTGGCGCGTTGCCCGCGCTGGGGACCGGCCGATTGGAGGTCGTGTATTTCGTGGCCGCCGTGATCGTGGGCATCCTGATTGCCAAACTGACCTTGGGGATCAAGCCGGTGCGAACGGTCTGATCCCTGCAACATATGCTCTCGGCGATGCTGGATCGCCGGGCGCGTCAACACTCACCGAAAGGCCCGGTCAAGCCGGGCCACATGAGGAGAAAAATCATGACGCAGTATCCTGTGAATATGGATGTGAAGCCCGATGTCGAAGCTTTCTTCGACGAGGCGACAAACACCATCAGCTATATCGTCAAAGATCCGACGTCTGATTGTTGCGCAATCGTCGATAGCGTCATGGACATCGACTATGCCGCCGGTCGGATCACATATGAGCATGCCGACGCTCTGATCGCGCGGGTCAGGGAACGTGGCCTGACCCTTGACTGGATTATCGAAACCCATGTGCATGCCGATCATCTGAGCGCCGCGCCCTACATCCAGGAAAAACTGGGCGGCAAGATCGGGATCGGGTCGAAGATCATGGTTGTTCAGGACACGTTCGGAAAGCTTTTCAACGAGGGGACCGAATTTCAGCGCGACGGCTCGCAATTCGATCGCTTGTTCGAAGATGGCGACACCTACGAGGTCGGCAACATGACCGCCTTTGCCATGTACACGCCCGGCCATACGCCTGCGTGCATGGTGCATGTCATGGGCGATGCCGCGTTCGTGGGGGATACGCTTTTCATGCCCGATGGCGGCTCGGCGCGGGCGGATTTTCCGGGCGGTGACGCAGGGGTTTTGTACGACTCGATTCAAAAGGTGCTCAGCCTGCCGGACGGGATGCGGCTGTTCATGTGCCACGATTACGGCCCGAATGGGCGCGATATTCAGTGGGAGACCACAGTGGGCGAGGAAAAGGCGCACAATATTCATGTCGGCGGGGGCAAGACCAAAGAGGAATTCGTCAAGTTTCGCACCGAACGGGATGCGCAACTGGCCGTTCCCAAGCTGATTATACCGTCTTTGCAGGTCAACATGCGCGCGGGTGAGGTGCCCACGGACGATAGCGGCAAGCCGATGCTCAAGGTGCCAGTCAACAGCCTGTAATCCCATCGGAGGACCGCCAATATGGAACTGAACAAGATATCGCCCAAACTTACCGTCAGCCCACAGATCAGCGTGGACGACATGGCGACACTCAAAGCCGAAGGCTTCAAGGCCATCATCTGCAACCGACCCAACGGGGAAGGCGCGGATCAGCCGGCATTCGAAGAGATCGAAGCCGCGGCGCGAAAGCACGGGATCGAAGCACGCTATGTCCCGGTCGTGGGCGGAAAGGTTTCTGATCAGGATGTCGAGGATTTCGGCGACGCGTTGCGCGAACTGCCGCGCCCGGTGCTGGCTTATTGCCGCTCGGGCACCCGGTCCGCGACACTTTGGTCGCTCTGGGAGGCCAAGAAACAACCTTTGCCGGAGATCCTGGCGGCAACCAAGGCTGCCGGGTATGACATGAACGGCGTCGCCCGGCGGATCGCCAACGGTGGCAAAACCCCGACCGACGAGGGGGACGCGAAATACGATGTTGTCATCGTCGGGGCGGGGGCGGGCGGTATTTCGGTCGCGGCAAGCCTCAAGACCCGCAAGCCCGATCTGGATATCGCTATTATTGATCCCGCCGATATCCATTATTATCAGCCGGGTTGGACCATGGTCGGCGGTGGTATTTTCGAGGCGCAGGATACCGCCAAGACGATGGGGTCGCTGATCCCCGGCGGGGTCAAGTGGATCAAGGCCGCCGTCGCCGCCTTCGAGCCAGAGAACAATGCGGTTGTTCTCGATGGCTGCCGGGTTGTCAAATATGATCGCTTGGTGGTCTGCCCCGGTCTCAAGCTTGACTGGAACAAGGTCGAGGGTCTGGAAGAGACGCTGGGCCGCAATGGGGTGACGTCAAATTACAGATACGATCTGGCGCCCTATACATGGCAACTCGTTCAGGAAATGAAGGAAGGCCGGGCCCTCTTTACGCAGCCTCCGATGCCGATCAAATGCGCAGGGGCGCCGCAAAAAGCGATGTATCTCTCGGGCGACGCATGGTTCCGGCGTGGCGTGCTGAAGGATATCGACATTCAATTCATGAACGCAGGTGGCGTGCTGTTCGGGGTCAAGGATTATGTTCCAGCCTTGATGAAATATGTCGAGAAGTATGACGCGACGCTCAATTTTTTCCACAATCTCGTGTCGGTCGACGGGCCAGCCAAGACGGCCGTTTTCGAGGTCAAGGAACCCGACGCCGATCCGATGCGAGTCGAGGTCGAATTCGACATGATCCATGTCTGTCCGCCGCAGTTGGCCCCTGATTTTATCCGGGTGTCTGCATTGTCGGATGCCGCTGGCTGGGTCGATGTCGATCAGTCGACGCTGCGTCACAAGAGCTTTGACAATATTTGGTCACTTGGTGACGTGATGAACGCGCCCAACGCGAAAACCGCGGCCGCCGCACGTAAACAGGCGCCGACAGTCGCCGAAAACATCGTTGCCGATATGGCGGGACGGTCGGCTGTGGCACAATATGATGGCTATGGCTCCTGCCCGCTGACGGTGGAGCGCGGCAAAATCGTATTGGCGGAATTCGGCTATGGCGGCGTGTTGAAACCAAGTTTTCCGGCGTTCTTGGTCGATGGCACCAAGCCGACGCGGGCCGCATGGTTTCTGAAGGAAAAGATGCTGCCGCCGATCTACTGGAAGGCGATGCTCAAAGGCCGCGAATGGATGGCAAAGCCCGAGCAGGTGAAGGTCGCCACCCGCTGAGATGGGTGTGAAACCGTGCTGCACCGCCGCGCGAAAACACATCGATCACAGGGCTTCCGGCGGCTTGTTCAACTGAAAATGACGGCTACGTTCTAGCTATGTCGCGATGCGTGTGCGGGGCGCGTGATCGTCCTGTCCGCCCCCTTCTCAAGAGATCAACATGCCCAATCTTCGCCGCTATCTTCCCGTTCTTGATTGGAGCCGTTCCTATGACCGGCGCACCTTGTCCAACGATCTGATCGCCGCTGTCATCGTGACGATCATGCTTATCCCGCAATCGCTGGCTTATGCGCTTCTGGCGGGCCTGCCACCAGAAGCGGGGATATATGCCTCTATCGCTCCCATCATCCTCTATGCGATCTTTGGAACAAGCCGTGCGCTGGCGGTGGGGCCGGTTGCTGTCGTCTCCCTGATGACAGCGGCCGCCGTCGGACAGGTCGCCGAGCAGGGCACCGCCGGATATGCCGTCGCCGCGCTGACGCTGGCGTTTCTGTCCGGTGGGTTTCTACTTCTTCTTGGGATATTTCGGCTTGGCTTTCTTGCCAACTTTCTAAGCCACCCGGTCATCTCGGGGTTTATCACTGCGTCAGGTATCCTGATCGCCACCAGCCAACTCAAGCATATCCTCGGAGTGACCGCGCAGGGCCATACATTGCCGGATTTGCTAGGCTCCATTTTCTCGCATCTGGACGAGACGAATATCTGGACCGTCGCCATCGGAAGTGCGGCAACCGGGTTCCTGTTCTGGGTGCGCAAGGGGCTTAAGCCGCTGCTAAAGCGGATGGGGACGCCGGCTCTTATGGCTGACATCCTGACCAAGGCCGGCCCGGTTGGCGCGGTCGTGGCGACCACGGTCGCGGTCTGGTGGCTGGAGCTGGGCGCGCAGGGGGTCAACATCGTGGGCGAGGTGCCGCAAAGCCTCCCGCCGTTCACGCGTCCCGAGGTCTCCCCGGATCTAGTCGGCGCGCTCCTGCTTCCGGCGATCCTGATTTCGATCATCGGTTTCGTGGAGTCGGTTTCGGTGGCTCAGACGCTCGCCGCAAAGAAACGCCAAAGGATCGACCCCGATCAGGAGCTGATCGGACTGGGAATGGCCAATATCGGTGCCGCATTCTCCGGCGGCTATCCCGTCACTGGGGGTTTCTCGCGTTCCGTCGTGAATTTCGATGCAGGGGCCCAAACGCCCGCAGCGGGCGCTTTTACCGCCATTGGTCTTGCTGTTGCGGCCGTCGCTTTGACGCCTCTGGTCTATTATCTGCCGAACGCCACCCTTGCGGCGACCATTATCGTGGCGGTTCTGAGCCTCGTGGATTTTTCGATCCTTGGTAAGACGTGGAGCTACTCCAAGGCGGATTTTACGGCTGTTGCCGCCACGATCCTTCTGACCCTTGGACTGGGGGTCGAGGTCGGCGTGGCCTCGGGTGTCGCTATTTCCGTTCTGTTACATCTTTACAAAACCTCGCAACCTCATTTCGCCGAGGTCGGGTTGGTTCCCGGGACACAGCATTTCCGCAATATCCTTCGCCATGCGGTCGAGACGGACCCAAGCCTCCTGACGCTTCGCGTCGATGAAAGCCTTTATTTCGTCAACGCGCGTTTCCTCGAGGATCTGATCCAGAAGCGTGTGGTCGAAGGAAATGGCATTCAGAACGTGGTGCTGATGTTCTCGGCCGTGAACGAGGTCGATTTTTCCGCGCTTGAAAGCCTCGAAGCCGCCAACCAGCGGTTGAAAGACATGGATGTCGGATTCCACCTGTCCGAGGTCAAGGGGCCGGTCATGGACCGTCTGAAGGCAACCCATTTCCTCGACACACTCAACGGTGAGGTGTTTCTGTCGCAATACGATGCGTGGACGAAACTCCGCCGATCTTCGTCAGCATGAACACCGCCTGCGCGGCTGCTGATTGCGCATGTCCGGATTTGGTGTTGCTCCGCGCCGGCCAATTGCCTATCCATGGCGCACGCAGGGGAGTCCCGACCGAGGGACTGAGAGGCGGATAGCAGCGCATGCTGCAGTGTCGCGACCCTTTGAACCTGACCCAGTTGATACTGGCGTAGGAAGCTAGGTTTGCAACATTGTGGCCAATGGCCATGACATGTGCAGACCCGAGGGGAGGGCGAGGCACAGAGGCCGGGCCCCCCGGTGTTTCCCGTCCAAACATCTTCTGGTGTCTTTTTGAGTGGAAGCTTGAGGAGCACCGAAATGAACATCCCCAATCCGAAAACCACCACCGGTGAATTGCCTGCCTCGCGCAAGATATACGTGCCGGGCGACATCCATCCCGATATCCGGGTGCCCATGCGCGAAATCGCGGTGCACCCCACCGCGGGCGAGCCGCCGTTGACGGTGTATGACAGTTCCGGCCCCTATACCGATCCGGGGGTGAACACCGACATACGGCAGGGACTTGCGCCATTGCGCCGGGCGTGGATCGTGGCCCGTGACGATATCGAAGAGTATGACGGGCGCATCGTGAAGCCCGAGGATAACGGTTTTGTGCAGGGCGACCGCCTGACCCCCGAATTTCCGGTCCGATCGCGCCCGCTTCGGGCGAAGGGCGACTGTGCCGTCACGCAACTTGCCTATGCGCGGGCCGGGATCGTCACACCGGAAATGGAGTTCATCGCGATCCGGGAAAATCAATTGCGCGAGGTCGAGGGAAATGACCGTGACGGTAATGACTGGGGGGCAAACATTCCCGATTACGTGACCCCGGACTTCGTCCGCGACGAGGTGGCGGCGGGCCGCGCCATCATTCCCGCCAATATCAACCACCCCGAACTTGAGCCGATGATCATCGGGCGCAATTTCCTGGTCAAGATCAACGCCAATATGGGCACCTCTGCTGTCACATCGTCAATGGAAGAAGAGGTGGACAAGCTGGTCTGGGCGATCCGATGGGGCGCGGATACGGTGATGGACCTCTCCACCGGGCGCAACATCCACAACACCCGCGAATGGATCATCCGCAATTCCCCCGTGCCCATCGGCACCGTGCCGATCTATCAGGCCTTGGAAAAGGTGAATGGCGTGGCAGAAGACCTAACATGGGAGGTGTTCCGCGACACGCTGATCGAGCAGGCCGAACAGGGCGTGGACTATTTCACCATCCACGCTGGCGTGCGCCTGCACATGGTGCCGATGACCGTGGACCGGGTGACGGGGATCGTCTCGCGCGGCGGCTCGATCATGGCTAAGTGGTGCTTGCATCACCACCGCGAGAGCTTCCTTTATGAGCATTTCGAGGAAATCTGCGACATCTGCCGCCGATATGACGTGAGCTTTTCGCTGGGTGACGGGCTGCGCCCCGGCTCCATCGCCGATGCCAACGATGCCGCGCAATTCGCCGAGCTTGAGACGCTTGGGGAGTTGACCAAGATCGCATGGGCGAAGGACTGCCAGGTGATGATCGAGGGGCCGGGCCATGTCGCCATGCACAAGATCAAGGAGAACATGGACAAGCAGCTTGAGTGCTGTCACGAGGCCCCGTTCTACACGCTCGGGCCGCTCACCACCGACATCGCGCCGGGCTATGACCACATCACCAGCGGCATTGGGGCGGCGATGATCGGCTGGTTCGGCTGTGCGATGCTGTGCTACGTGACACCCAAGGAGCATCTCGGCCTGCCCGACCGCGACGATGTGAAAACCGGCGTGATCACCTACAAGATCGCGGCCCATGCCGCCGATTTGGCCAAGGGCCTGCCGGGGGCGCAACGGCGCGACGATGCGCTTTCCCGCGCGCGGTTCGAGTTCCGCTGGGAGGATCAGTTCAACCTCTCATTGGACCCCGAGACGGCCCGTGATTTTCACGATCAGACCCTGCCCAAGGAGGCGCACAAGGTGGCGCATTTCTGCTCGATGTGCGGGCCGAAATTCTGCTCGATGAAGATCAGCCACGACATCCGCGCCGAGGCGCAGAAAGAGGGTATGGAGGCGATGGCGGCCAAGTTCCGCGAGGGCGGCGATCTCTATGTTCCGGTGGAGGGCGACGAAGAATGATCACCATCGCGGGGGCCGGGCTTGCCGGTCTCGTCTGCGCTTTGGAATTGCTCAGGCGGGGTGCGCAGGTGACCCTTTATGACCCGTCAGGCGGTCCGGGCGAGGCGAGCGTCGCACGCTTTGCGGGGGGCATGCTCGCCCCATGGTGCGAGTGTGAAAGCGCGGAGGATGCGGTTGTCGCGCTCGGGGCGACGGCGGTCGATTGGTGGGCGCGGGTAACACCGGTTGTCAGGCGCGGCACGCTCGTTGTGGCGCCGCCACGGGATCGCGCAGAGCTACGGCGTTTTGCCCGCCGCACCACCGGCCACCGACCCCTTTCCGAGGGCGAGGTGGGTGCAATGGAGCCGGCGCTTGCAGGGCGGTTTGCCGAAGGTCTCGCCTTTGACCGCGAAGCGCATCTCGATCCGCGCCGCGCATTGCGCGACCTCGCAATCGAGGTGCGAAAAATGGGCGGAACCATTCGGTGGGGAGAGCGGGCCACAAGGCCAGTGGACCTTGATTGCACGGGTATCGCCGCCGGTCTTCCCGGTCTGCGCCCGGTGCGCGGCGAGATGGCGATCCTGCATGCGGCGGACGTGACGATCACTCGCACGGTGCGGCTCCTGCATCCGCGCATGCCGCTCTATCTCGTGCCGCGTGGGGGCGGCGTCTACATGATTGGCGGCACGATGATCGAAAGCTCATCGGAGCGTCCACCGGCGGTGCGGTCGCTGTCGGAATTGCTGTCGGCGGCCTATACCCTTCACCCCGCCTTTGCCGAGGCCAGTGTTATGGAGATCGGCGCCGGGCTTAGGCCCGCCTTTGCCGACAATCTGCCGCGCATCCTGCGGCATGACGGCACCCTCTGTCTCAACGGTCTTTACCGACACGGCTTCCTTCTTGCCCCGGCCATGGCGGCCCGGGTTGCCGACCAACTTGTCCCGGAGATGACGAATGAAAATATCTGTGAATTCTGAACCCCGTGAGATTACCGGTGCCACGCTTGCGGATGCGCTGGATGAGCTGGGCTTTCCCGGTGCGGCCCTTGCCACAGCCCTGAACGGGGCCTTTGTGCCGCGCATCGATCGTGGGGCGACATTGCTGAAGGAGGGCGACAGGCTCGAAGTGCTGGCCCCGATGCAGGGGGGCTGAGATGAGGGTTTACGATGTTGATCTGACCTCGCGGCTTTTGCTGGGCACGGCACAATATCCGTCGCCCGCGATCCTGACCGAAGCGATACGTGTTAGCGGCTGTGAGGTTATCACGGTCTCATTGCGCCGCGAAACGGCTGATGGTTCGGGGGCGGGATTCTGGGATACGCTGAGCGAGACGGGAGCACGTATCCTGCCCAACACGGCCGGGTGCCATTCGGGGCAGGAGGCCGTGACGACCGCGCATATGGCGCGTGAGGTGTTTGGCACCAACTGGATCAAGCTCGAGGTGATCGGGCATGGAGACAGCTTGCAGCCGGATGTATTCGGCCTTGTCGAGGCGGCGCGTATTCTGTGCGCCGAGGGTTTCGCGGTCTTTCCCTACACAACCGACGATCTGGTGGTGGGTGACAAGCTTCTTGCTGCGGGGTGCGAGGTTCTGATGCCGTGGGGTGCGCCCATCGGGTCGGGGCAGGGGCTTCGCAATCCTGACGCCCTGAGGTCGATGCGGGCGCATTTTCCGGACACGCCACTTATCGTGGACGCAGGCATAGGGCGACCTTCGGATGCCTGTCAGGCGATGGAGCTGGGGGTGGATGCGGTTCTTTTGAATACGGCTGTCGCCAAGGCCGGAAACCCGGTCACCATGGCGCGGGCCATGGCGGACGCCATAAATGCGGGCCGCGCGGGGTGGGACGCGGGCCCGATGGAGCGGCGTGACATGGCGGTGCCATCAACCCCCGTCCTGGGATTGGCGGGGCTGACATGATCGCGCGGTTCTATCTCATCGTGGGGCATGTCGGGCGGCTGGAGTTTCTGGTGCCGCAAGGGGTGGAGCTTGTGCAATTGCGCCTCAAGGATCAGCCTGAGCCAGAGGTTCGCCGCCAGATCGCCCGAGCGCGTGATTTCTGTGCGGTCCATGGCGCGCAACTTGTGGTCAATGATCATTGGCGTCACGCGCTCGACATGCGCTGTGGCTTTGTGCATCTGGGTCAGGAGGACATGGAAACTGCCGACTTTGCCGCGCTGCGCCGTGCGGGTGTCCGGGTCGGGCTTTCGACCCATGACGAGGATGAGCTTGAGCGCGCATTGTCGCATGATCCGGCCTATGTCGCGCTGGGCCCGGTCTATCCAACCCGCCTCAAGAAGATGGCATGGGCACCGCAAGGGATTGACCGCGTCGCCCGGTGGAAGCGACTGGCGGGGGCGGTTCCGCTTGTTGCGATTGGTGGGCTGACGCCCGAGCGGGCAAAAGCGGTTCTGGCTGCGGGAGCGGACAGCGCGGCGGTGGTGACCGACATCCAGTGTGCCGAACATCCCGAAGCCCGCACCCGTGAGTGGATCAGGGCCTGTTCGCCATGAGCCGCTATGCCAGACAGATCGCCTTGGCCGAGGTCGGCGAAGAGGGGCAGCGCAGAATTGCCGGGGCGCATGTCCTTGTCGTCGGGGCCGGCGGGCTTGGATCTCCGGTGATTGAATATCTTGCCGGGGCGGGCGTGAAGCGCATGATACTGGTCGATCCCGATCACGTGGAAGAAAGCAACTTGCATCGGCAAACGCTTTACCGGATGTCCGACATTGGCCGATCCAAAGTCTCGGCGGCGCGCGATCATATCGCCGCCGCCAATCCGGCGGTTTCGGTAGAGACATGGTTTGGCGCGGTGCACCCCGGAAATGCCGATGGGCTTGTCGCCGGTGCAGACGTGGTCGTGGATGCCGCGGACAGCTTCGCCGTTTCCTACATCCTGTCGGATGCCTGTATGCGCACGCCGCGCCCTCTCATCTCGGGATCGGCGCTGGGATTCACGGGGTATGTGGGCGGATTTTGCGGCGGTGCCCCGTCGCTGCGGGCGGTCTTTCCCGACCTGCCATCGTCCGGCGCGACCTGTGCCAGTTCGGGGGTCATGGGGCCGGTCGTGGGTATGATCGGTGCGCTTCAGGCACAAATGGTATTGCAAATCCTGCTGGGGATCGCTCCGTCCCCGCTGGGTCGGCTGACACGCTGTGACATGACGGCACTGCGTTTTGGCGGGTTCGTCTTCGACGGTGCGCCGGAGCCACGCGTGTCCCTGCCTTTCGTCTCGCGGGCGGACCTTTTGCCAGACGATCAGGTGGTCGAACTCAGGTCCATGGAGGACGCCCCCGATGCCGTCAGCGCCGAGGCCCTTCGCACGCGCCCCGAAGAGGTCACAGATATCGGGGTGGTTTCGGGACGGCGCGTCGTGCTGTGCTGTGCCACGGGTTTGCGCGCGTGGCGCGCGGCAGAGCGGCTTCGGCAGGTGGGCCATGACGATCTTGCGCTCTTGGCGATGAGCGCCTCGGGATGACCTGTGTCCTGATGATCGGCGGAACCGACAGCAGCGGTGGTGCGGGCCTGACGCAGGACACGGCAGTTGTGGCGCGGTTCGGATGCCATCCAAAGCCGGTTGTGACCTGTGTCACCGCACAGACCGACAGCGCGGTGCAAGAGACCTTTGCGATTCCGGCGTCCGTGGTTGCCGCACAGATTGACGCGGCTTTTGCCGATACGGCGCCCTGCGTGGTCAAGATCGGCATGATCGGCAGTACGGAATTGGCCCAAGTGATTGCCGCGCGGTTGGCACCCCATGATGTGCCGATCATTCTTGACCCGGTTCTGAGGGCAAGTTCGGGTGGTGTCCTTGGCAACGAGGCGTCTTTCAGGCCCCTTGCCGGGTTGGTCGCGCTGATCACCCCGAACCTGATCGAAGCGGCGCAGCTTACCGATCGGCCCGTGGCCGAGAATGACGACGAGATCGCGGCGCAGGCCCGGACATTGCAAGAGCACGGCGCGCAGGCGGTCCTGATCAAGGGCGGCCATGCCAGCGGTGGGACCTGCACGGATCACCTTTTTGGCCCCGACGGGCATCGCCGCCTTGGCGCGCCGCGCGTCGCGCGCGCCAGGCGCGGAACAGGCTGTGCCCTGGCCTCGGCCATTGCCGCACATCTGGCGCTAGGGCGTGAGCTTGACGAGGCGTGTGCGCAGGCGAAAATGTTCGTACAGACTTGGCTGACGCAGCCCCGGAACTGAGGTGGTCGATCCTCGGGTCGGATATTTTCAGGCGCCGGGCATATTGATCAAAGATGGCTGGCCCAAGACGGGCCAGCCGAGCGAACGCTGTTCAGCCTTCTTTCCCGCGCCCGAAAATCTGTGCCAGCGCCATCATCAACGTGGTGACGAGGATCATGATGGTCGAAATGGCGGCGATGGTCGGGTCGATCTGGTCGCGCAGGGCGTTGAACATCGAGCGTGTGAGCGTCGGATTGTCACCGCCCGAGATGAACATCGCGATCACCACTTCGTCAAAACTCGCCAGAAAGGACAGAAGTGCCGAGGTCACGACAGCGAAACGGATCTGCGGCAGCGTGATGGTCAGGAACGCCTTCCATCGCGCTGCCCCCAGCGAGCGCGCCGCCATCTCCTGATTCATGTCATAGGATTTGAGCGCCGAGCCAGTGACGATCAGCACAAGCGGAATAGCCAGAAGCGAATGCGCCAGCACCAGCCCGGTCATGGTATAAAGGATCTGGAGCTTCACATAGGCATAAAACGCCCCCACGGCGATCAGCACAACAGGCACCATCATCGGCGTGATCAGCATCACGAAGGCCGCGCGGATGAACGGAACCTTCGAGGCGTGCAGCCCATAGGCCGCCAGAACGCCCATTGGTGTCGCCACCAGCATTGTCAGGAACGCCGCCATGAACGATGTTCGCGTGGCCAGCATCCATTCGTCGGAGTTGAGATAATGTGAATACCAGCGGGTCGACCATGTCTCGGGCGGAAACTCAAGGTATTGCGAGTCCGAGAAGGACATCGGGATCACGATCAGGGTCGGTGCGACCAAAAGGATCATGATGATGATCGCAAGCACATAAAGCCAGAGCCGTTGACCATGGGTGACCTGTGTCTCGGAGGCCGGAGATTTAAGCCATGTCAGCATCAGTGTCCGCCTCCCGTCATCTGATCGAGGTTGAGGAAGCGTGAGGCCACCCAAAGAACCACGATGGTCATCGCGAGCAGCACCACCCCAAGGGCCGATGCAGCACCCCAGTTCACGAAAAGCTCGATATTCGAGACGATTTTCATCGACACGAGGATCACCCTGCCGCCACCCAGGATCGCGGGCGTTACAAAGAAACCAAGGCATAGGACAAAGACCATCAAAGAACCGGCGAAAAGACCCGGAGTGGAAAGCGGAAAGAACACTGTCCAGAATGCGC
Organism: Roseovarius sp. E0-M6; assembly: GCF_037083845.1. Taxonomy (NCBI): domain Bacteria; kingdom Pseudomonadati; phylum Pseudomonadota; class Alphaproteobacteria; order Rhodobacterales; family Roseobacteraceae; genus Roseovarius; species Roseovarius sp. E0-M6. The sequence continues at coordinate 41,225 of NZ_JBAPLA010000005.1, forward strand.
GGCGTGGACTGGCTCCAAGGTTTGACGCGGCCTTGAGATAGTCCCGGTCAATCGCCTTCATCGCGCCATAGGTGGGCAGGATGAGGAATGGCAGCATGATATGCACCATCCCGATCAGCGTCCCGTTGAGGTTATGCACCATCTTGAGCGGCTCGTCCCACAGGCCGAGCGATATCGCCCAATTGTTCACAAGCCCCTGTTTCTGAAGGAGCACGAGCCACGCATAGGTGCGCACCAGAAGCGAGGTCCAGAACGGCAGAAGCACGGCGAGCAGGCACAGGTTGGCAAGCCGCTGAGGCAGCTGCGACATGAAGTAAGCCAGTGGATAGCCGATGAGGATACACAGGCCGGTGGTCAGAATGCTGACCTCGAACGTGGTCTGAAAGATACGCGCATAGGACTTGCGTTCGATCATCCGTTCGTAATTCTCAAGCGAGAAGCTGCCATCGGCGCCGACGAACGACACATAGAAAAGCCAGCCGACGGGAATGACGAGGATGACCAGAACCAAAAGCAGCGCGGGCGAGGCCAGACCGAAAAGCTTCAGCCGTTCCATCCGTTCGTCCTGACGCAGGCCGCCGGCATTGATATCGGTGGTGGCCATGATCAGCCCTCCCGGTCGGCAATGAGTACCGTGTCGGCAGCAGCCAGCCCGAGGCGCACCGGCGCACCGGCGCGGGGAAGCCCGGCGAAGGTGTCGGCGCGGATCGCCCCGCGCACTGCCACTTCGGAGCCATCGGACAGCTTGGCATAAAGCAGGAAGCTTTCGCCCTGATAGACAACTTCCGTCACCGTGGCGTCAAAGACGTTGGTTTCGTCATCCGCTGCGTCCTCAAGCAGATGAATCCGCTCGGGCCTCAGCATCAGCGCAAGACTGTCCCCCTCGGGCACGTTGCAGCTCGTTCGGAGCTTTACGCCGCCTGCGGTCAAGGTGCCACCCTCGCGTGTGACACTCAGAAAGTTCGAATCGCCGATGAAGTCGGCCACGAACTTGTTCTCGGGTCGGTCATAAAGTTCCTGCGGTCCGGCAAGCTGCATGATGCGGCCATGGTTCACCACCGCGACCCGGTCCGACATGGTCAGGGCCTCGCGTTGATCATGGGTCACATAGACCGTGGTCATACCAAGTTGTTCGTGCAGGTGCCGCAGTTCGATTTGCATGCGGTCGCGCAGTTTCTTGTCGAGCGCGGAGAGCGGTTCATCCATAAGCAAGATGCGGGGCTCGAACACGATCGACCGGGCCAGCGCCACGCGCTGTTTCTGTCCGCCAGACAGTTCGGTGATGCGGCGCCCGCCATAGCCGCCAAGCTGAACCGTATCGAGGGCGCGCTCGACGCGGGTCGCGACGTCCTGCTTCGAGACCCCGCGCAGGCGTAACGGGTAGCCCACGTTGCCTTCCACGGTCATGTGCGGGAATAGTGCATAATTCTGAAACACCATGCCCACGTCGCGTAGATGCGGCGGCTTGCGGATCATCTCCTCGTCGCCGAACTTGAGGCTGCCGCAATCGGGCCGGGTAAAACCCGCGAGCACCATGAGAAGCGTCGTCTTGCCCGAGCCCGATGGCCCGAGAAGCGTCAGGAACTCACCGCTTTTGACGTCGAGTGAGACATCGTCCAGCGCGTAGACGTTGCCGTAGGTTTTCGTAACATTGCGCACCGTGATCGGTAGCGCGTCCTTGTTTGTATCGCTCAATGAACCATCCCTGTCCGTGATGCCGCGGGCGCGTTGGGCGCCCGCGGCTTTGTTACGTTGTCGCAACCCTTATTCGGTCAGCATTTCCTGATACATTTCGGCGGCGGTGGTTTCCCATTCGGCATACCAATCAAGCGAAACCGGAAGCTGCATCGCGGCGTTCTCGGGCGACGAAGGCAAGCCTGCCGCGGTCTCCTCGGAGATCACGCCAGTGTCATAAGCGGCCTTGTTGGTCGGCCCGTAGGTGATGTATTTCGGCAGGTCATCCTGATACTCGGGCTTGGAGATTTCCGCGAGAAACTCCATCGCCGTATCACGATTGGGCGCGCCTTTGGGAACGGCAAAGCAATCATAATCAAGAAGCGCCTGATTGAAGCTATAGGCGACCTTGCCGCCATCCTTCTTGGCGTTGTCGAAACGGCCGTTCCAGCCGGTTGTCATATCGACCTCACCATCCTTCATGAGCTGCGCATGCTGTGCGCCAGACGACCAGAAGACGTCGATATGAGGCTTCAACTCGCGGATCTTGTCGAGCGCGCGGGTGATACCCTCTTCCGATGCCAGAACGTCATATACATCCTCGGGGGCGACACCGTCGGCCATCAGCGCGGGTTCAAGCGCGCCGGCGACCTTGCCACGGTAGGCGCGGCTTCCGGGGAATTTCTCGACATCCCAGAAATCAGCCCAGCTTTGAGGTCCGTCCTCGCCGAACGTGTCGGTGTTCCACGCATAGACGGTCGAGAACACGTCGCCGCCGACGCAGTGATCGGAATAAAGGGTTGGATAGAAGTTCGACACGTCGATCACATCGTAATCAAGCGGTTCAAGCAGCCCTTCGGCGGCGGCCCTTGCCGCCGAGCCCGAGCCCGAGGCGACGATATCGAGCGTGACCTGACCCGAGCTGACCTGAAGGCGGACGTCGGACATGCCGCCATAGGTCACTTCCTTGACCGCGATTCCGGTGGCCTCTTCGGCGGGTTGGAACAGCGCCTTGCTTTGGGCCTCCTGATACGAGCCGCCCCAGGATGCGATCGTAACTTCCTTGTCGGCGGCCAAGGCAGTTGTGCCCAGCAGGCCTGCGGCAAGGGACAGGGTTAATGTGCGTTTCATATTGTTCGGTCCTCCTCTGTTTTCGTTTGGCCCCGCAGATGGGGCATCGTCTCATGTCGCCCAGTTTGGTCCCGGATGGGTGGCGACGCGGCCGCCCGGGTATTTCGTGATCAGGCCGATGACGCGACCTTTCCGGTCGCGCGTCGATGCTGCATTCGGTCACGCCAGCGATACCAAGCCACCATTGGCGGCAAGAACCACGGCTTCCCGGAATAGAGCGGGCGGGTCGAGAAAGGCAGATCGTCGAACGCCGTGCGGCCTTCGGCAAGGCCAAGCACCTTCTGGCCCGCGCGCATCCCGAGGTAGGACGCCATCGACACCCCCGAGCCGCAATAGCCCATCGCGTAATGCACCCCGTCATGGACGCCCACATGGGCCAGCTCGTCGAAGGTATAGGCCACGGTGCCCATCCATGAATGCGACAGCCGATAGTCGCGCAGTTCGGGAAAGATACGGCACATATCCTCGTATAGGCGCGGGCCGCTCACGTTGGTTTCGGTTTCACCCGCAGACACACGTCCGCCGAATACCACGCGCCGCCGGTCGGGCGAGGCCCGGAAGTAATAGACCACCTTGCAGGTGTCGCTGGCGATGCGGTCTTTGGGAAACAGCCGGGTCATCAGGTCATCCGGCAAAGGTTCGGTCGCCACAACATAGCTTCCGATGGGAATGACCCTGCGTTGCAGCCAAGGTGTCAGGCCCCCGGTATAGCCGTTGGTGGCCACGATCACGTCGCGGGCGCGCACCGTGCCAAGCGCCGTCGTGACGGTAAAGCCATCTGTGCCGCGCTCGATGCCGGTGACCGCGCAATGCCCGATGGCCGTGGCCCCGGCGTTGCGCGCGACGTCGAGAAGCCCGTTGTGATAGCGCGCCGGGTGAAGCGAGGCATGACGCGGAAAGACCACGCCGCCATGATAGAGATCGCTGCCCAGTTCGGCGCGCTGTTCCGTGCGCGGGATGACATTTGCCTCGATGCCTTCTTCGCGGGTCATCTTTTCGGCATCGCGGGTCAGGTGTTCATAGCTTTGGGCGCTGTGCGCGGCATGGAAACGACCGACGCGACGAAAGTCACAGTCGATCCCTTCCGCTGTGATGCGGTCTTCGATCCATTCGAGGGCGGTCTCTCCCTCGGCCCTGATCGCGCGACCGGGGCCTGCGCCGTGTTTCGCGCTGAGTTTGGCGAGCGACGGCTTGATGCTGGTGCTGATCTGTCCGCCGTTCCGAGTGCTGCAACCATGGCCAAGCGCCCCGGCATCAAGCACGAGCGTCGTGCGCCCACCGCGTGCCGTTTCGATCGCGGCGTTGAGGCCAGTATAGCCGGACCCGACCACAAGCACATCCACGGACCCCGGCAAATCGGACGTTTGCGCCGGGTGCGCGGGTGTGGATGAACATACCCAATAGGGCTGATCGGACCAGTCGCTGGTCATCACGTCAGACAAGCTCAGTTTTACATCCGTGCCGAACAAGACATTCCCCCCGCGCGAAATAGAGTTGCGCAAACGCGCCTGACCCAGTGGACGTGGGAGGTGCGTTACCGGACGGTAGGAAAGCGATGTGGATTAATCAATTGAATGTCTTTAATACTTCTATTCGGAATTTTTATACAAACCACTGAGGTGATCATGCGACTCAAACTGCGACATCTGGAAGTGTTCAACGCATTGTTCGAGGCCGGATCGGTTTCGCGCGCGGCGGCGCGGCTCAACCTGTCGCAGCCTGCGGTGAGTGTGGCGTTGAGAAATCTTGAAAGCGAACTGGGGTTTCGCCTGTTCCACCGCGACCGCGGTTTTTTCGCACCAACGAACGAAGCGCTCTTGCTTCGGGACGAGGTGCAGCAGGGGATCACTGCGCTTGCGCGGGTGGAGCAGCGCGCCGGCGAGATCCGCGAAGGCGGGCTTGGCAGTATCATCGTCGCGACCAACGGGGCCATGGCCTATAACCTTGTGCCCAACGTCATGGCGGCGTTTCAACGGGATCATCCCGACACGTTTGTCGAACTTCGCGTCCACAGTTCACGCCGCGTCGCAGCTTGGGTCGGAAGCCGCCAGATCGACATCGGCCTGATCGACGCGCCGGTGCCCGCGGCGGGCATCGAGGCGAGGCTTTATCAGATGGCTTGCGTCGTGATCATGCGTGAAGATGATCCTCTTGCGGCACTTGAGGTGATTACCCCCGCCGATATGGCGGGGCGGCCCTGTATCGCCGTTACAGGTGATCATCAGGTGGATCGTCAATTGGCGCATCTTCTGGCGCAGGCCGAGACACGGGTGCAATATCGCGCGTCGAGCTATTTCTATGCCATTGCCCGCAACCTTGTCGCTGCGGGCAACGGCATCGCGGTGATCGACCCTGTTAACGGCCATGCGCCACAGGGTGACGGTGTTGTCGCGCGACCGTTTCATCCGGTCGTGGTGCATGATCTTGCGATGATCACGGCCAAGGGACAACCCATGGGGATCGCGGCGGCGCGGTTTCACGCAAGGCTTTCCGCCGCGCTTTCGGAATATGCGTTGCCCGACGATGCGGGGAAGATGACCGAGACCTCCCTGCGCGGTGCCGCAGCCCCGTCGCGGACATGAGCACGCAAGGCTCAGAGCAGGCCGCGATCCTTGAGATCAGAGAGGATGGCGGCGTGATCCTGTCCGCGTGCGGGGGGTGTCGGGATGGGAGGTGTCCGGTTGTCGAACCGCGGGGCGGGGGCGGGCTGAAGCGGGGTGCCGCCCCATATGCGCCGCGCTGCGTTATGCGGATCGGTGGCGGCCTGAGACGGGCTCAGAACCGGCGCGGCACAGGCGTCTGACCCCTCGAACAGCTTGGCCCAATGGGTCAGGGGTTTGGCGGAAAACACCTGAGTGAGCCGTGCGATCTGAGCGGGCCAAAGCGCGGGATCGGTCTGAGCCTGCATCTTGGGGTCGTCAGAGAGCCCGAGCAAGTCAATGAATTCACGATAAAATTTCGGCTCGATCGCCTGCACCGCGATATGACCGCCACAGGCGCAAACATAACTACGCGACCAATGCGGCCCGTCGAGCAGGCCGGTGCCGCGCGTTTCGGGCATGTGGCCCGCCTGCGATAGCGCAATGAGCAGTGACATCATATGTGCGGACCCATCAACGATGGCGGCGTCGACCACAGTGCCCTGACCGGTTCTGAGCGCAGATATATGCCCCGCAAGAAGCCCAGCCACAAGATAGAGTGCTCCACCGCCCACATCCCCCAGAAGCGTGGGGGGCGGAAAGGGCGGCTGACCGGGCGGAGAAGCATACCAGAGCGCGCCGGAACTGGCGAGATAGGTGAAATCATGGCCCGCGCTGTGGGCCTTGGGGCCGGTTTGCCCCCATCCGGTCATGCGCCCGTAGACGAGCGCCCGATTGGTCGCGTGCATTTCGTCAGGGCCAAGTCCCAGCCGCTCCATCACACCGGGGCGAAACCCCTCGATGAGCATATCAGCACCAAAAATCAATGCCTTGGCAACCTTCAGATCGGTCTGATCCTTGAGGTCGAGCAGGATCGACCGCTTGCCACGGTCAAGAAGGCTGGGGTCGGATGTCAGGGCATCGGGCTTGGACCGGCGGTGGATCACCGTCACCTCGGCCCCGAGATCGGCCAGCATCATCGCCGCGAATGGGCCGGGGCCCAGCCCTTCGATTTCGACCACGCGCACCCCGTTCAGCATGTCCGTCCTCTCTTGTCGGTTCTGTCCTGTTCCGGCGTCCCGTCAGGCCGTCCGTGCCGTGGTTCCGACCGAAAGGTTAACGGGTCGATCCGGACGTCGGTATCACGTCGGTATCGTGTCTGCATCACGTATGTACAGGGCGAGTCGCGGCAATGGTGAATGACCCGTGCGCCTACATGCGTTTCTGGGTTCGCCGCCCGCTCGCAACGGGCCGCCCGAGCCGGCGTTCACGCAGGAAGACAAAAAGGCCGGCCCCCAGAATGAGCAGGATGCCGGTGGTGGTCACGAGATCGGGAAGGTCGCCGAAGATCGTCCACCCCCAAAAGATCGCGAGGGGGAGGCCGGTATATTCGAACGGCGCGACGGTGGCAGCGTTGGACATCCGGTATGCGGCGGACATGCAATAGCCCACCACGCCCGCGATCAGACCCAACAGCAGGAAAAGCCACAGGTCGTTACCGACCGGCCACATCCATTCGCGCAGCAGGAATTCGAGGCTGGGACTGTCCACCTTTTCCGCGAAGCGCCCATCGCCTGCGACAAGCCAGAAAAGACTGCTGACCACCAGAAATGTCCCCTGAAGATAGACCGCCAGCGCCGAGGCGCGGCTTGTCACCCCGAGTTTGCGGGTGAGAAGTTGTGTCGTGGCGTAGGCGAAGGCCCCGGCGACGGGCAGGAAATAGACGAAAAGCGGCGCTTCGCGGTTGGTGAGCCCCTCCCATGGCCGGGTCACGATGATCACGCCGATCAGCCCGATGACCACCGCGCCGATCCGGTAGGGGCCGACCTTTTCGCCAAGAAACGGGATGCTCAGAAGAGTGATGAGCAGGGGCGAGATGAAGAAGGTTGCCGTCGTCTCGGCAAGGCTGAGCGCCGCGAGCGCGGTGAAAAAAGACATGTTGGCCACGACGATCATCAGCCCGCGCAGAATGTGCAGGCCGGGCCGTGCCGTGCGCAGGATTGTCCAGCCGCCTTCGAACTGCACAAGGATGAGCGAAAAACAGATGCCGATAAGCGAACGCGTGAAGACCATCTGATGAAGCGGGTAGCCGCCCGAAAGAAACTTGATCAGCATGTCGTTGACCGAGATCGCAGTGATACCGATAAGCATGAAGGCGATGCCCGCTGCGGGGTTGGGGTGGCTCTGTGACATGGAATGGGTCCCTTTCGAGGGCTACCCTATCGGGTTTGCCGGGAACGTCACCCCCTCACCGCATTTGATCTCAGCGCATCCGATATCGTCATGCGCTTTATTGCGCATGGTGGGGCAATGTGGGTAGACTTGATCTCGAACGAGAGGGAGCCATCCGATGAAGATGACCGGAGAGCGAGAGATCGCAGCACCGCGCGAGACCGTCTGGGCCGCGCTGCTGAGCGAGGAGGTGCTTAAGGAATGCGTGCCGGGCGCGCAGGAGGTGAGCGGAACCCCCGAGGAGGGCTTTGACGCGGTGGTGACCCAGAAGGTCGGCCCGGTAAAGGCCACGTTCAAGGGGCGCGTCCTTTTGACGGACATGGTGGCGCCGGAAAGCCTGACTCTGAGCGGAGAGGGCAAGGGCGGCGCCGCGGGATTTGCCAAGGGCGAGGCGGATGTGACGCTTGAGGAAACCGAGGGCGGCACCCGGCTTGTTTATGATGTCGAGGCCAAGGTCGGTGGCAAACTCGCCCAGCTTGGCAGCCGGATCGTCGACGGGTTCGCCAAGAAGATGGCGGACCAGTTCTTTAGCCGACTCGAAGAGGTTATCGAGGGTCCGAAGCCCGACGATGAAGAAGAGGTGGCCGAGAAGAAAGGCTGGCTGAAGAAGCTTATCAGCTAGGGCGTTTCGCCTTTCGCTGATGTCTCAGCCCAAAGGCGCAACGCTTTAGGGGGCTTTGCCCCCCGACATGAAAATCCGGGGGATTTTCATGCCTCCCCCCAGGATATTTGCAGCAAGAAGAAGGGCCGGTTTCGGCAGGGTCAGGATGTATTTTTCGCGCCGCCAGTCACGTGCCTTGCCATACGAGCCGCCACGTCGCGCCCGCTTTGCCATGCGCCATGGGCGGTGGCCTGCCAGTCGAGCGAAAACGCCTCGCCCGCGAACGCGACGCGGCCCGTGTCGGCGGCGATCATGTCGAGGCGGTGCTGGGCAAACCCCGGTTCGGTGCGCGAATAAGAGCCGCGAATCAACGGGTTGTTGAGCCAGTCGGTCGTGGCCGCATGGGTGATCGTGCGGGTCAGGTCGGAGCCGAAGACGGTTTGGAGCCTGCTTCGGGCGAAATCGACGCGCGCGGGGTCGGGCAGCGCGGCGAGGTCACGCGCCGGGCTGCCGGCGATGTTGCAGATCAGCATGGGATGCGCGCCATGCACGATCTGAAATTCGACGACCGGGTCGCTGTTGCCGGTTTCGATCAGCAGGTAATCCTTGCCCTTCAGCTCGTCGGGGAGCCGTGGCAGGGCGAAGGCCACCTTTTCGAATGCCCCGCAGGAGAGGTGGGATATGGTGTCGAGCAGGTCCGAGGCGGGCCCTGCGCCGAATTGGATCGTGCCGGAGGCAAGCACCGATGTCGACGCCGTGACGATCGCCGCGTCCGCAGTGAGCGTGCCGGTGGGCGTTTCGAGCCGGGCGCCCGACGTGGTCTGGGTGATCTTGGTGACGGGGGTATTCAACCGGATGTCGAGCCCGTGCGCCATCGCGGCGACGAGCGCCCCCAGACCGGAGCGCACCGGCCAGTCGGCCTCGGTGTCATCGTAATTGGCGTAGGCGGCGGCGGAATCGGCTTCGGGGTCGTCGCCGATCAGGAGTTGCAGGATGCATCTGACATGCGGCGCCCAGCGGCCCGCGTCGGGCAGGACGGTGGGAATGGCGACGTCGCGTCCGGCTTCGCCCGCGTCGTAGATCGCGTCGAACGCGGCCTCGACCGTGGCGTGGCACTCGTTTGCCTCAGAGGTGGTGAGGAAGGCGCCGTGGGACCAGCCGACGAAGTTTTCATCGTCTCCCGACGTGTCATAGACCGCGCCAAGCCGGTCGGCCCATGGCACGAGCGGGTTTTCATCGGCGCAGTGGAGCCAGTGGCAGCCCTTGTCCCAGGGAGCGGGCAGGCTGTGACTGTCGGTATGGGCGCGACCGCCGATGCGATCCGCCGCTTCGAGCAGGATGCAGGAGATGCCGCGATCCGCGCATTCCATCGCGGCCCCGATTCCAGCCGCGCCTGCGCCGACGATTGCGATTTCGGGTTGTGTCATGGGCTGTCCTTTGCGGATCGGTCCCGAGGAGCCTATGCGGTTTGACCGGCACGGGGGAAGGCCTCTGTTCAAATGCGCAGACCCGGCCCTGCCGCAACGCGCGCTTTGCCTGCCGGGCAGTTTGGCATATGTCGCAGGAAACGGCGAACGGAGAGAGCGATGACGACGATCGTGGAGATCGAGAATCTCAGCAAGACCTATGATGGCGGGTTTCAGGCGCTCAAGGGCGTAACGCTCGGGATCGAGGAGGGCGAGATCCTGGCACTTCTGGGCCCGAACGGCGCGGGCAAGACGACCCTGATTTCGGCATTGTGCGGGATCGTGACGCCAACGGGTGGCGCGGCGCGTGTGGGCGGTCACGACGTGGTCACCGGCTATCGTGCGGCGCGGGCCATGGTGGGCCTCGTGCCGCAGGAAGTGGCGCTTGAGCCATTCGAGCGGGTGATCAACACGGTGCGGTTTTCGCGCGGCCTGTTCGGGAAGGGGCGCGATGAGGCGCTGATTGAACGGATCCTGCGTCAGTTGAGCCTTTGGGACAAGCGCGACGCACGCATCCGCGAACTGTCGGGCGGGATGAAGCGGCGTGTGCTGATCGCCAAGGCGCTGTGCCACGAGCCGCGTGTCCTGTTTCTGGACGAACCGACGGCGGGCGTGGATGTGGAGCTTCGCCGGGACATGTGGGAGATCGTCGAGGGGCTTCGCCGGGATGGGGTCACCATCATCCTGACCACCCATTACATCGAGGAGGCCGAGGCCATCGCCGACCGCATCGCGGTGATCACCGGGGGCGACATCCTTCTGGTCGAGGAGAAGGCCGCGCTGATGCAGCGGATGGGGCGCAAGGTGCTGCGCATCGACATTGGTGAGCGGCTTGAAACGGTGCCCGAGGGGTTGGCCGGGTATGACCTGACGCTGGGCGCCGATGCGATGAGCCTCACGTATACCTATGACAGCCACGGTCAGGGCACCGGGATCACCCGGCTTCTTCAGGCGATCGCCGCCGAGGGGCTGAGCCTGCGCGATGTGCACACCAAACAATCGAGCCTCGAAGATATTTTCGTGGGACTGATCAAGGAGAACGCGGCATGAATTTTCCCGCGATCAAGGCCATATATGTATATGAGATGAAAAGATTTTTCCGCACGTTGATGGAGAGTTTGCTGTCGCCTGTCATCTCGACCACGCTCTATTTCGTCGTCTTTGGCGCGGCGATCGGCAGCCGGATCAGCGAGGTCGAGGGCGTGAGCTATGGCGCGTTCATCGTGCCGGGGCTAATCATGCTGAGCGTGATGACACAGGCCATCAGCAACGCGAGTTTCGGCATCTACTTTCCGAAATTCATCGGCACGATCTTCGAGCTTTTGTCGGCGCCGGTGAATTTCCTCGAGATTGTCGTGGGCTATGTGGGCGCGGCGGCCTCGAAGGCGCTTCTGATCGGGGTGATCATCCTGCTGACCGCGCGATTTTTCGTGGATATCGAGGTTGCGCATCCGGTGGCGATGCTGGCCTTCCTGCTGCTGACCTGCATCTCGTTCAGCCTCTTTGGGTTCATCATCGGGATATGGTCGGAGAACTTTCAGCAGCTTCAGTTGATCCCGCTTCTGGTGATCACGCCGCTGGTGTTTCTGGGCGGTGCGTTCTACTCGATCTCGATGCTGCCACCGGCGTGGCAGACGGTGACGCTTTTCAACCCGATTGTTTATTTGATCAGCGGGTTCCGCTGGGCGTTCTTCGGCGTGGCGGATGTTCCGGTGATCGCGAGCCTTGCCGCGATTGCGGGGTTCACCGCGATCTGTCTTGGTATTGTCTGGGCGATTTTCAAAACCGGATATCGCATCAAGAGTTGACGCGTTGAGGGGTCACGCGGCGTCACGCATGGCTGTGAATTTCGGCCATGCGTCGGGGTCGTGAATAGTTTTGTCGCGGCAGAAAGCATTGCAGAACCCCCAGATGCGGCCTTCGGTTTCGAGCAGATGCGTGACCGGGTCGCCGGAATAGGGGCAGACGGTATTTTCGGCGGTGCCTTCGGCAACGGGCCGGGCGGGGCGAGGTGCCGGGCCGGGCCAGTTCGTGTGAGGAAGGTCAAGCGCGTAGGGCATCGGATCGTAGTGCCGGGTCAGCCCCATGGCGCGCCATTGCCGGAATCGCGTGTCGGCCAGTGTCGTCGCGACATAGTCGCGCGCGACATCACCCACAGGCAGGTCATAGCCCGCGATGCGCGCGGCGACCGGGGCAAAGAATGCATCCGCGAGCGAGTAGTCGCCAAACAGCCAAGGCCCGCCGGTGCCATGGCGGGTGCGGGCCAGCGTCCAGAGGTTTTCGATGCGGAGCAGATCGGCGCGCACCGCCTCGGAGGGGGCAAAACCCTGCCATTGGTGCAGAAGCTGCATCGGGCAGTCGGCGCGCAGAGCGGTGAAGCCTGAATGCATTTCCGCCACCATCCACCGGGCCAATGCGCGGGCGGCGGGGTCGCGCGGATAGAGTGCTGCGTTCGGGTGACGCTCGGCCAGGGTTTCGGCCATGGCGAGGCTGTCGCCGATGACGATCCCGTCGGCATCGCGCATCACGGGCACGAAGCGGGCGGGGGCGAGGCCGGCCAGATCGGTGGTCATTGTGCCCCCGTAAAGCCCGACCATCCGGGTGCGCACCGGCAGGCCGAAATTCACGAACATGAGCCAGCCGCGCAACGACCAGCTTGAGAAGCTGCGGTCGCCGATGAAAAGATCGTAGGTCATGAAGTAATCCCCGTCATGTTCCAGAGAGGATACCCTTGGACGTGGCGGGGCCAAAACGCTGAAATGTGAGGGATTGCATCACGCGCGGTGATTGATCCGCCCAATCCGCCATGTGCCCTTGTCGAAGGCGATATCGGTCACCGAAAGATTGTCGATCCGGTGCGAGAAGGTCTCATATCCCGAAAGACCCGTGGCGCGTTGCACCTGTGTCAGGATCGCGCCGAAATGCGCGACGATCACAAGCTCGCGCCCCGGATGCGCCGCGAGGAGACGGTCGGTTGCGCGGCTGACACGGGTCGAGACCTGATGCCAGCTTTCGCCATCAGGGGGGCGGACATCGCCGGGCGCGTCCCAATATGCGCGCAGGTGGTCCTGATCCTCGACGCTGTCGGGGGTTTGCATTTCCCATGCGCCGAAATTGATTTCGCGCAGGTCGGGATCGTGATCAAGCCGGGTACGCGGGCCGGCGATGGCGTCTGCGGTGGCGGCGGCGCGCGTCAGATCGGAGGATACGACGACCGCGTCAGCGGGGAGATGTGCCGCGAGACGGTCAAGTGCAGCGGTATCCGAGAGGTCGGCGGGTAGATCGGTCCATCCGACCATGCAACGCGCGTGGGTCGGGCCGTGGCGCACCCAGTGAACGCGGCTCACGGACACTCGCCCTTGAGCGTGCGGGGCAGGCCCGCGATGACCTGCACCACCAGATCGGCGCGCGCCGCCAGTTTCTGATTGAGGCGGCCCTGCGCGGTCTGAAAGCGCCGCCCGAGCGAGGTGTCGGGCACGACCGACTGACCCACCTCGTTGGTGACGATCACCACGGGGGCGGCCGAAAGCGCCAGTCCGGCCATCAGCCCGGCCTCGGCTTCGGCCAGATCGGAGTTGGCCAGCATGTGATTGCTGAGCCAGAGGGTAGCGCAATCCACCAGCACCGCCTGATCACCGCCGATCGCAGCAAGCGCGCGGCCCAGATCGAGCGGCACTTCGAGTGTCGACCAGCCCGCGCCACGCGCTTCGCGGTGGGCGTCGATCTTGGCGCGCATCTCGTCGTCATGGGCCTCGGCGGTGGCGATATAGACGCAATCCCGTCCGGTCGCGCGCACGAGGGATTCAGCGAAAGCGGTCTTGCCGGACGCTGCGCCGCCAAGGACGAGAGACACGGCTGGAAGGGAATTGGACATGAATTGTGATCCGAATGAAGGGAACCTGCGTAGCTCTAGTGGATTACTTAATTGGGCGCGCAATTCAAGCGTTCGAACCGACGGGGGAAAATATGGCACTGGATGCCTCGGAAACAGCGTCTATGTCGCGCACGGCGATGACGGCCGAATTGCTCGACGCGGAAACGGAACTCAGGCTTGCCTATGCGTGGCGCGATGAGCGCGACGAAGCGGCGCTGCACAGGCTCATTAACGCCTATATGCGGCTGGCGATTTCGATGGCGTCCAAATACCGACGCTACGGCGCGCCGATGAACGATCTCATTCAGGAGGCGGGTGTCGGCCTTATGAAGGCCGCCGACAAGTTCGACCCCGATCGCGGTGTGCGCTTTTCGACATATGCCGTCTGGTGGATCAAGGCGGGCATTCAGGATTACGTGATGCGCAACTGGTCCATGGTGCGCACCGGATCGACCAGCAGTCAGAAATCCCTGTTCTTCAACATGCGGCGCGTGCAGGCGCAGATCGAGCGCGAGGCGGCGGCGCAGGGCGAGGAACTTGACGGTCACCAGCTTCGCGAGATGATCGCGTCCGAAGTGGGTGTGCCGCTTAGGGATGTGGAGATGATGGAGGGGCGCCTGTCGGGGTCCGATCTGTCGCTCAATGCCACGCAATCGGCCGAAGACGAGGGCCGTGAGTGGATCGACACCATCGAGGATGAGGGCAAGCGAGGCGACGAGATGGTCGAGGAAAGCCACGATTATTCCACGCTCAAGAGCTGGCTTCGCGATGCGATGGAGGGCCTGAACGAACGTGAGCGTTTCATTGTTCGGCAGCGCAAGCTGTGTGAGGACGCCCGCACACTTGAAAGTCTTGGCGAAGAGCTGGGCCTGAGCAAGGAGCGCGTGCGTCAGGTTGAGGCCGCCGCGCTGGGAAAGATGCGCAAACGGCTTGAACGTAACGGCGCCGAGGTGCAAAGCCTGTTGGCATGAGATGGCTGACAGCGATTGCCCTTGGGTTTGGGTTGAACCTTGGGCCCGCATGGGCGCAGGACGTAATCGTGTTGGGCGAGGTGCATGACAACCCCGCCCATCACACTGAACAGGCCGCGCGGGTGGAAGCCCTCAATCCCGCCGCGCTGGTTTTTGAGATGCTTGACACGGCGCAGGCGGCGCGCGTCACACCAGAGCTTGTCTCGCAGCCCCGTGCGATGGCAGAGGCGCTTGAATGGGCTGACAGCGGCTGGCCTGATTTTTCCATGTATCATCCCATTTTCGCGGCGGCCCCCGAGGCCGCTGTTCACGGTGCGGCCCTCCCGCGTGCGGCGGCGCGAAAGGTGCTGTCGGAGGGGGCCGAGGATGTGTTCGGGCCTGACGCGGCGCGCTATGGTCTGACCGAACCTCTGGGGCCGAAAGAACAGGCGGCACGCGAAGCCTTGCAGGATGCGGCGCATTGCGGCGCCTTGCCCGAGGAGATGCTACCTCAGATGGTCATGATACAGCGCGTGCGCGATGCGATGCTGGCGCGTGCGGCACTTGATGCGATGGCGGCCACCGGGGGCCCTGTGGCGGTGATCACGGGCAACGGCCATGCGCGCAAGGACTGGGGCATGCCGGCCCTTCTGATGCGGGTCGCGCCTGAGCTTGATTTGCATGTTCTGGGCCAGACCGAGGAGGCCCGACCGCTGATTGGCGGGTTTGACGAGGTTCTCAGCGCGCCCGCCGCACCGCGCGCCGATCCCTGCGCGGCCTTTCGACAGTAGGGGCAGGCCCGTCGCGGCCCTTGTGCCTGCGCGATGCGCGCCATAGGTTTGAAGCGCAATTGCGAGGAGCCTGCCGATGCTGGCGCAGAGACGTATCCTGTTGATCATCGGCGGAGGTATCGCCGCCTTCAAGTCGCTTGACCTGATCCGGCGGCTGCGCGAACGCGGGGCGCTTGTGACGCCTGTGCTGACGCGGGCGGGAACCGAGTTCGTGACGCCGCTCTCGGTGTCGGCGCTGGCGGGTGAGAAGCTTTATTCGGATCTGTTCGACCTGACCGACGAGGCCGAGATGGGCCATATCGAGCTGTCGCGCTCGGCCGATCTTGTGCTGGTGGCGCCCGCGACGGCGGACCTGATGGCCAAGATGGCGCAGGGACATGCCGACGATCTGGCCTCGACCCTTTTGATGGCCACGGATACGCCGGTGATGATCGCGCCCGCGATGAATGTCCGCATGTGGGAGCATGCTGCCACGCAGCGCAACCTTGCCACATTGCGCGCAGATGGGATCACCGTGGTCGGACCCAACGAAGGGGATATGGCCTGTGGAGAGTTTGGTCCGGGCCGGATGGCCGAACCGCTTGAAATCGTGGCCGCGGTTGAGCGGGCGCTGGCCGAGGGGCCACTTGCCGGGCGGCGGGTTCTGGTGACCTCGGGGCCGACCCATGAGCCGATCGACCCGGTGCGCTATATCGCGAATCGATCTTCGGGGGCGCAAGGGGCTGCCTTGGCCGCGGCGCTGCGCGATCTGGGGGCCGAGGTGATCTTTGTGACTGGCCCTGCACGGGTGCCGCCGCCTGCGGGGGTTACGGTTGTGCCGGTGGAGACAGCTCAGGAAATGCTTGTCGCTGTGGAGAGCGCGCTTCCGGTGGATGCGGCGATCTTTGCCGCCGCCGTGGCGGATTGGCGTATGGCACAAGCCTCCGACCGAAAGATGAAAAAGACCAAGGGCGGGTCGCTCGAACTGCACTTCGCCGAGAACCCGGATATCCTTGCCACGGTGAGCCGGCTGGAGGCGGATCGCCCCGCATTGGTCGTGGGATTCGCCGCCGAGACCGATGACGTGATCGAGAACGCCAAAGCCAAGCGCCAGCGCAAGGGATGCGACTGGATCGTGGCCAATGATGTGAGCCATGCGACCGGGATCATGGGCGGACAAGAGAACGACATCACCCTGATCACCGGTGACGGCGCAGAGGACTGGCCACGGATGGGCAAGGCGGACGTTGCGGCGCGACTGGCCGCACGGATTGCGGAGGTCGTGACCGGCGCATGAAGATTTTGAACAAGATATCATCATGGTGACATTGCAAGTCATGTGGGACGATGGCGCGGACCGGTCGCTGGGCCTGCCGGCCTATGAAACGGCGGGCGCGGCGGGCGCCGACCTGCGCGCCAATTTCGCGGAACATGCCCGCGCCGGTGTGACCCTTGACCCGAGTGAACGGGCGTTGGTGCCGACGGGCCTTAGGATTGCGGTGCCCGAGGGGTATGAGGTGCAGTTGCGCCCGCGTTCGGGTTTGGCGCTGAAACACGGGATCACGCTTCCCAACAGCCCCGGCACGATCGACAGCGATTATCGCGGGCCATTGGCCGTGATCGTGATGAATGCCGGGCAAGAGCCGTTTCATATCGCGCATGGTGATCGTATCGCGCAGATAGTTCTTGCCCCGGTGGTGCAGGCAGAGTTCGTGCTGAACGAGACGCTGACCGGGACCGCGCGGGGCGCGGGTGGGTTCGGCTCAACTGGAGTCGGCTGATGGCGCTGGTTCTGGCGATGGCGGCGGCGCTTTGGGGCCTTGGGATGTTGCTTGGCACGCCGGTGCGTGTGCGGCTGACGATGCTCGGGATGCTTTGGCTCGGGGTTGTCGTGTTGCATGTGGTGCTGCCTGACGGCCATCCCCTGCGCGACGCCACGGGCGAAAGTGCCGTGCCTTGGGTGATGCTGGGCGTGGCGGGCGCGATCATCTTTGCATATTTCCAATTGGTTGGCTGGCTGCGCGAAAAGGCCGAGGCGAGGACTGTCAACGCCGCGCCCGAACCGGGCAGCGGCAAAACATTCACCGAGGCCGAGCTTGACCGTTATGCGCGCCATATCGTGCTGCGTGAAGTGGGCGGACCGGGGCAAAAGCGCCTCAAGCAGGCGCGCGTGATGGTTGTGGGCGCCGGAGGGCTGGGTGCGCCGGTGCTGACCTACCTTGCCGCCGCCGGGGTGGGCCGGATCGGTATGATCGACGATGACGAGGTGGCCAATTCCAATTTGCAGCGTCAGGTGATCTTTCGCGACGCGCAGATCGGCATGCCCAAGGTGTTCGCCGCCGAGGAGGCGGTGCGCGCGCAGAACCCGTATGTGGAGCTGCGGCCCTATCAACGCAGGCTGACGGATGACATCGCCGCGGAGCTTTTTGCCGATTATGACCTGATACTTGACGGGACCGACAATTTCGAGACCCGTTACCTTAGCAACCGGGCGGCGGTTGAAGCGGGTAAGCCCCTGATATCCGGTGCGATTTCGCAGTGGGAAGGGCAGGTGAGCGTGTTTGATCCGGCCAAGGGAGCGCCCTGTTACGAATGCATTTTCCCCGAGGCCCCCGCCGAAGGGCTGGCCCCGTCCTGTGCCGAGGCGGGGGTGGTCGGGCCGTTGCCGGGGGTTATCGGGTCGATGATGGCGGTCGAGGCGGTGAAGATCATCACCGGCGCGGGCGCGCCTCTGCGGGGCGAAATGCTGATCTATGACGCGCTTTACGGCGAGAGCCGGAAATTCACGCTCGCACGCCGCGAGGATTGCCCGGTCTGTGGCAACCAAGGAGAGACGACATGAGCAACGCCCTATTGCAGGATTGGGACACGCCCCACCGGATCGCACCTTTTGACCGTATCGCGGACGCGGATTTCGCGCCGGCTTTCGACGCCGCGCTGAAAACGGCGCGGGCCGAGATCAAGGCTATTGCGGAAAACCCCGAGGCGCCGACATTCGCCAACACGGTCGAGGCGCTTGAGACGTCGGGCGAGGGGCTGGACAAGGTTCTGGCGGTGTTTTTCACGGTGGCCGGGGCGGACAGCAACCCCAAGCGGCAGGAATTGCAGCGCGACTTCAGCCCGAAATTGGCGGCGTATTCGTCGGAGGTGACGGGCAATACCGCGCTTTTCGCGCGGATTGAGGCGCTTTGGCAGGAGCATGACGCGCTCGACCTCAGCCCAGAGCAGGCACGCCTTCTGATGTTGACGCGGCGGCGGTTTGTGCGGGCGGGGGCCGCGCTTACAGGGGATGAGGCCGCGCGAATGAAGGACATCATGGGGCGGCTGGCCGAACTGGGCACGGCCTTTGCGCAAAACCTTCTGGCCGATGAGTCGGGCTGGCACATGGAGCTTGACGAAGCGGATCTCGAGGGGTTGCCACAGTTCGTTGTGACCGCAGCGCGCGCGGCGGGAGAAGAGAAGGGCGCGGGCGGACCCGTTGTCACATTGTCGCGGTCGCTGATCGTACCGTTCCTGCAATTCAGCCCGCGCCGCGACCTGCGCGAGAAGGCGTTTCGCGCGTGGGCCGCGCGGGGGGCGAATGGCGGCGAGACCGACAATCGCAGCATTGCAGCCGAGACGCTGAAACTGCGCGAGGAGCGGGCGGGGCTTCTGGGATACGAGAGCTTTGCGGCCTTCAAGCTTGAGACCGAGATGGCGGGCACGCCTGCGGCGGTGCGTGATCTTCTGACGAGCGTTTGGGGCCCGGCGAAGCGCCGCGCCGAGGCGGATGCCGAGGTTTTGACGGGCATGTTGCGTGCCGATGGCATCGACGGGCCGCTCGAGCCGTGGGACTGGCGCTATTACGCGGAGAAGCGGCGCGCGGCGGAGCATGATCTCGATGAGTCCGAACTGAAACCCTATCTTCAGCTGGACCGGATGATCGAGGCGGCCTTTGCCTGTGCGCACCGCCTTTTCGGGTTGGAGTTCGCGGCTTTGGATGTGCCGCTTTATCATCCGGATTGCCGCGCATGGGAGGTGACGCGGGATGGGGCGCAGGTTGCGGTGTTCATCGGTGATTATTTCGCCCGCGGCTCAAAACGGTCGGGGGCGTGGTGCAGCGCGATGCGCGGACAGGCGAAATTCCCCGAGGTCCAGGGCCCGGTGGTGATCAACGTGTGCAACTTTGCCAAGGGCGATCCCGCGCTTCTGAGCTATGATGACGCGCGCACGCTTTTCCACGAATTTGGCCACGCGCTTCACCAGATGTTGTCGGATGTCACCTATGAAAGCCTGAGCGGCACGAGCGTGGCACGGGATTTCGTGGAATTGCCCAGCCAGCTTTATGAGCATTGGCTCGAGGTGCCCGAGGTGCTGAGCGAGTTCGCGACCCATGCCGAGACGGGGGAGCCGATGCCGGAGGACCTGTTGAACAAGGTGCTTGCGGCGGCCACTTTCGACATGGGGTTTCAGACCGTGGAATACGTGGCTTCGGCGATGGTCGATCTGGCCTTTCATGAGGGCGGTGCGCCCTCGGACCCGATGCAGGCGCAGGCCGAGGTTCTGGAAAACCTCGGTATGCCGCATGCCATCACGATGCGCCACGCGACGCCCCATTTCGCGCATGTCTTTGCGGGGGACGGATATTCCAGCGGGTATTACAGCTATATGTGGTCCGAAGTGATGGATGCCGATGCCTTTGCCGCCTTCGAGGAGGCAGATGGTCCGTTCGACGAGGAGCGCGCGCAGGCGCTTGAGGCGCATATCCTGTCGCAGGGCGGCTCGGAGGAGGCAGAGACACTTTATCTTCGCTTCCGCGGCCGGCTTCCGGGGGTTGAGGCGCTTCTCAAGGGGCGCGGACTTGCGGCCTGATCGTTTGAGTTGCGCCCGACCGGGGCTTGGGCCATGATTGCCCGGTCAGGGGGATGATCCACGATGCGCAAGTTTCTGGTGGTGCTGGACGACAGCCGTGAATGTCTGAACGCGATGCGGTTTGCGGCGATGCGGGCGTCGCATACGCAGGCTGGCGTAGAAATCCTTGCCGTGATTCCGCCCGAGGAGTTCAATCACTGGATCGGTGTGGGTGACATCATGCGCCAAGAGGCACGTGAGCGAATCGAGGCCCATTTCGAAGTGTTCGCCAAATGGATGCGCGACAAGCAGGGCGTCGACCCCGAACTTGTCATCCGCGAAGGCGAGCCGGTGGCCGAGATCATCGCGCAGGTTCAGGACGACCCCGAAGTGGGTGTTCTGGTTCTGGGGGCAGGATCTGATCGCAAGGGTCCGGGGCCGCTGGTGACGCAGTTGTCGCGCAATTCGGGATCGCTGCCGATTCCGATCACCATCGTGCCGGGCGACCTGAGCAAGGAACGACTCGAGGCGATCACCTGAGCAGGGGCGAATTTCGGCCTGAAACCCGTCGCCTTCAGGCGCGGTTACGTGATCTGCTCCAACGCTTTGATTTCGCAGGTTGCAGACGCTCAAAACCGGCTTATATTTTTGAACGGCATCCGCCGAGAGGCGGGGGAGTTTGAATTTAGAATGGTTCCAAATCTTGACACCGGGGGCTG
The DNA here is from genome assembly GCF_037083845.1 of Roseovarius sp. E0-M6. Taxonomy (NCBI): domain Bacteria; kingdom Pseudomonadati; phylum Pseudomonadota; class Alphaproteobacteria; order Rhodobacterales; family Roseobacteraceae; genus Roseovarius; species Roseovarius sp. E0-M6. Next base: position 62,111 of record NZ_JBAPLA010000005.1, read on the forward strand.
GCAAGCGCATATCTCGGGTCAGATAGAAAGGACCGCCCGATGTTCATTCAGACCGAATCCACCCCCAACCCCGCGACCCTGAAATTCTTGCCGGGGCAGACAGTGCTGGCGTCAGGCACCGCAGATTTCCCGAGCGCGGAGACGGCTGACAAATCGCCTCTGGCCGAGCGTATTTTCAAGGTGGCCGGTGTGACCGGCGTGTTTTTCGGCCATGATTTCGTGACCGTCACCAAGGAGGACGCGACCGAGTGGGACCATGTGAAACCCGCCATTCTGGGTGCGATCATGGAGCATTTCCAATCTGGCAAGCCGATCATGCTTGGCGATCAGGATGCTGCCTCGGGTCATGCGGAACACACCGGAGAGAATGGTGAGATCGTCAGTCAGATCAAGGAGTTGCTTGATACACGCGTGCGCCCGGCCGTGGCGCAGGACGGGGGCGACATCACCTTTCACGGGTTCGAGCGCGGGGTTGTCTATTTGCACATGCAAGGGGCCTGTGCGGGCTGTCCGTCCTCGACCATCACGTTGAAGATGGGGATCGAGAACCTGCTGCGCCATTACATCCCAGAGGTGACAGAGGTGCGACCGGTTGCCGTCTGACACGCTGACACTTGGGATCGATACATCGGCCGCGCATTGCGCGGCCGCTTTGCTGTCGGGGGATCGGGTTCTGGCGTCTTGTGCGGAAACCATGACGCGCGGGCAGGCCGAACGCCTGATGCCCTTGATCCAAGAGATGCTGAGCGTTGCCGGGGTGGATTGGAGCGATCTGAGCCGGATCGGTGTTGGCGTCGGGCCGGGGAATTTTACCGGTATCCGCGTCGGTGTCTCGGCGGCGCGGGGTCTGGCGCTCGCGCTTGACGTGCCAGCGATCGGAGTGAGCGGTTTCGAGGTGATCGCCGATGGCGACGCATCGGGCCGGGCCGTGGTGCCCGCGCCGCAAGGTCAATTCTATGCTTTGGAGGCGGGCCGGCCCGTTCTTTTGCCGGAAAGCGCGTTTACGGGTGAGAGGCTTGCCCATCTGCCGGACCCAGCGGAGATGGCGATTGCGGTCGCCCGCTGCGCGCAGAAGGGTGAGGCGGATGCGGTGCCGCTTTATGTCAAACCGGCAGAGGCCGCGCCGCCGCGCGACACGCCCCCAGAGATCGTCGATGATCCGGTCTGACACGCTTGCCCAGTGCCATGCGCGCGCCTTTGACGGTGAGGGCCGGGCGTGGCACGCGGATGAGTTTGCCGAGCTTCTGGCATCGCCGCAGGTGATTGCCGCAGGCGATGGGCGGGCCTTTGCCATGGCGCGCGTGGTGGCTGACGAGGCCGAGATTCTGACCGTCGCGACCGACCCCGCCGAGCGGCGCAAGGGGCTGGCGCGGGCGGCACTGTGCGAGGTCATGTCCGAAGCCCGAGCGCGCGGGGCCTTGCAGGTGTTTCTCGAAGTGGCGAGCTACAACAGCGCAGCGCGCGCGCTTTATGCCGCTGAGGGGTTTTCCGTTGCCGGGCGACGCCGGGGATATTACCGGCGCGCAGATGCCACGGTGGACGCGGTGGTGATGGTGCGCGCACTCTGAACGCTGCGGCGCGGGCCGAACCGATGCTGCTGGACGCCGATGTGACTGTGATGTTTCATGGCGGTTCCACGTCAACTGCCGGGAGCATGCCATGACCGATTTCCTTCCCTTCTTGCCGGGCTTTCTTGCGGCTTATGCGATCCTGGTGGTGGCGGCCTCGTCGCCCGGTCCGGCGGTTGCGATGCTTCTTGGGATCGCGATGGGGCAGGGGCGTGCGCCCGCGCTTGTCGCGGGGATGGGCATCGCCACGGGCAGTGTCGTCCTGAACCTCGGGACGCTTGCCGGGGTGGGCCTGATCCTGACACAGGCGGCGTGGGCTATGGCGGTGCTTCGGGTGATCGGTGGCGCCTATCTTTTGTGGCTGGCATGGGGGGCCTTTCGCAAGGCCGTGCATCCGCCCCGCATCGATGCCGCGCCGGTCGCCCAGCGCAGCATGTGGCGGCATTTCCTCAAGGGTTTCGCGCTTCAGGTCACAAACCCCAAGGCGATCGTCTTCTGGCTGGCTATCGCGTCGGTGGGGGCCACGGCGGGTGGCGGCCCGGGGGTTGTCGCGCTTTTCGTTGCGGGGGCTTTCGCCATCTCGTTCGGCTGTCACGGGGCCTGGGCGCTTGTCCTGTCGTCGGGGCCGATCCGGCGGGCCTATGGCGCGGCGCGGCGCTGGATCGAAGCGGCGCTGGGGGCGTTCTTCACCTTGGCCGCGGTCAAACTCGCAACCTCGGGCGAGAGTTGAGGTCCGGGCTGACGCCGCTTTTGCCAAGGGGTCAGGTTGCAAAAAATTCATATGACCTGAGCAAATGCGGGTGGACCGGCCCCTTGCGCGGGCTTAGGCTTGGCGCTACGAGACGTCATGCAGATTTACCTCCCCATAGCCGAGGTTTCGGTCAACGCCTTCCTGCTGCTGGGCCTTGGCGGAATCGTGGGTATCCTGTCGGGCATGTTCGGGGTTGGTGGCGGCTTTCTCATGACGCCGCTTCTTTTCTTTATCGGTATCCCTCCGGCGGTTGCGGTCGCGACCGAGGCCAACCAGATCGTTGCCTCCTCCTTTAGCGGGGTTCTGGCGCATTTCAGGCGAAAGACCGTCGATTTCAGGATGGGCACGGTCTTGCTTATCGGGGGGCTTGTTGGGGCCGCGTTGGGCGTTTTGGTGTTCAACTATCTCAGGTCTCTGGGTCAGGTCGATCTTCTGGTTAAGCTTTGTTACGTGGTGTTCCTGGGTATCATCGGCGCGATGATGTTCTTTGAGAGCCTGCGGGCAATCCGCAAGAGCCGCTCGGGCGTCAAAATACCCACCCGCAAGAAACACGGCATCGCACACAAGCTTCCTTTCAAGATGCGGTTTCGCACCTCGGGGCTCTATATCAGCGTGATTCCCCCGCTTCTGATCGGGGTGGCTGTTGGTATTCTGGCGGCCATCATGGGTGTGGGCGGCGGGTTTATCATGGTTCCGGCGATGATCTATCTTCTGGGCATGCCGACCAAGGTCGTGGTGGGCACGTCGCTTTTCCAGATCATCTTTGTCACCGCCTTTACCACGCTTTTGCATGCGACGACGAACTACACGGTCGATATCGCGCTGGCTGTGCTGCTGCTGGTGGGGGGCGTGATCGGGGCGCAGGTGGGCACGCGCATCGGCACGCGGCTCAACGCCGAGCAGCTTCGTATCCTGCTCGCGCTGATGGTGCTGGCCGTGTGCTTCAAGCTGGGTCTTGATCTGTTGATCAAGCCTTCTGAGCTTTACTCGATCGGTGCGGGTGGGGGGCATTGATGCGGTGGCTCATGCTCATGTTCGCCCTTGTGACCGGCCCAGCTTGGGCCGAGGAGGTCGTGCTCGGGCTGAGCCGGGACAAGGTGGCGATCACCGCGACCTTCGAAGGTTCGGACATCCTGATCTTTGGCGCGGTGAAGCGCGAGTCCCCGATTCAGGAGAAAGAGCCTCTGGAGGTTGTTGTTTCGGTGTCAGGCCCGTCGAGACCGGTGACGGTGTGGCGCAAGGAGCGTCAGTTGGGAATCTGGGTCAATTCCGAGAGCGTCGAGGTGGATGGCGCCCCAAGCTTTTACGCGGTGGCCAGCAGTGCCCCGCTGAGTGAGGTTCTGAGCGAAGGCGAGGATCTGCGCCACCAGATCACCCTGTCGCGGGCGATCCGGTCATCCGGCGCGCTGCATGGGTTCAAGGATACGCGGGCCTATACCGACGCGCTGATCCGTATCCGCGAGAAACAGGGCGCCTACACGGTGAATGAGGGGGGGGTGGTATTTGATGAGCAGACGCTTTTTCGCACGTCGATCTCACGTCCCGCGAACCTGACCGAAGGCATGTATCTGACGCGGATATGTCTCACACGTGGGGGGCAGATCGTTTCGGAATATGATGCGTTCATCGATGGCCGCAAGGTCGGGCTTGAGCGGTGGCTCTATACGCTCGCGCATGAGCGGCCGCGTTGGTATGGTCTCATGTCGCTGGCGATCGCGATCGCCGCGGGGTGGGGCGCTTCGGCGATATTCCGTGTGTTGCAACGCCGTTGATCCGACGGCCCGCCCCATGGCCTGGGCAGATCAGAATTCGTATCCAAGCTTTCGCAGGGTGGCACGATCCGGCAGGCCGGTTTCAGGAAGGCCTTCGGACGCCTGAAATGCCGCCATGGCCCGGCGCGATCCGGGGCCCCATTGACCATCAGCTGCGCCCGCCTCGAAGCCGCCGGCATTCAAAAGTTTCTGGATGGCGCGGCGATCATCGCCCGAAAGCGAGAGCGTGGTCCAGCCACAGGCCCCGGCCACGGCATCGAATGCTTCCCTTTGACCGGCAAGTTGAAACAGGGCGTCGTGGTGACGGCCGTTCTTTTCGGTGAGGCGGAGGAACACGCGCTCGGAGTCGTAAAGGGCGCGCATCATGTCTTGGGCAGGGGCTCCGAACAGGCCTGCGCCCTTGTTCGTGGTGAGCGCGCTCCAACGGTCGGCGCGGGCGGCCTGATCGTCGATCCGCAATGTCATCGCGAAGGAATTGCGTTGCAAATCCGGGACGAGGTAATCGTTTTGAACGAAAATGAGCGCGCTTTCGCCCTCGATACAGCGCGCGACGAGCGCGGTAAAGCCGCTCAGTTCGCGCGCGTCATAGGCGGAATAGTTGATCGCGGTGATCTGCGGACTGTCGTCGATGGGGGCGCGGCTTGCCTCGATGGTCCACCAGCCCGAGATGCGGCCCCCGTCACGGTTGGCCAGTTCGAAGGGCGCCAAGGTATAATCCACATCCGGGTAGCGCGCATCGGCCCATGCGACTGTGCCGGGCTCGGCTGTTTGGGCGGTATCGGTCCGGGCCGTCTGTGCGCTGCCGGTCTGGGGCGTCACCTCGGGCGTGGTGGCTGGGGGCATGTCGGCCACTGGGATCGCTATTCCGTATTTCGCCTGAAGATAGGCCATCTGAAGCTGGGCAAGGCTTAATCGTTCGGTTTCAACCCGGCTGCGCGCAACGGCCTGAACAAGGCCGGTCGTTTCGCTGGCGTCCGACAGCGCGAGGTCGATGCGCTGTTGTGCTGCGACCATGTCTTCGAGGATTTGCGCCGCAAGCTTGGGATCGGGTTTCGTGGCAGGGATGGTCACGTCGAGAGGGGCGTCGCCTCTCTCGGCACGTTGTTGGTTCTCGATCAACTGGCGCGCCAGCAGGAGCGCCTCGCGCCGGGCCGCGGCAAGCCCGTGGATCAGCCCGCCGGAATACTTGGCAAGCGTCGCGTCAACTTCGGCGAGGCTTGTCTCGATCCGGCTTAGCTCACTGTCGAGGTCGGAGTCCTGCGCAAGTCCGGGCGTGGCTAGCGTGCAGCAGAGCAGCAACGTGGCGAGCGGTTTGGGCAACATGGATCTCCCGGGTGGTGGCGCAAACGCGAGTTTAGCGGGGCGCATGTGGCGGGCAAGGTCCATGAGCGTGCAAAAGATAGGGATAGGGGCGCGGTGGTTTGAGGGCCACACCCCCCGAAAGCCCGGCGGCACAGAAGGTTCTGTGAGCATCCAAGCGGGCTTCGCGTGGGATATTCCGGCCAAGGTGAGAGGCCCATCCACCGGATGTCAGAATTGATTTACGCCAGTAGCCATGTTTGTTTTGTGAACAGGAAAGCAAAAGGAATCAGTATGATGCATGAGGAAGGAAGAAGTTTAGGCGGGGTGCGCTCAGGGCGCATTGCCCTTGGGTTTGCAGCTTTGGTGATGCTTTTGGGTCTTGCCGTTCCGCAACAAGCTATTTCGGCCGACCGCACGTCATGGACCAAGCGCGTGGAGGTCGCACGGGGGGAGACCGCCGAGATACAGATCATGTATAATATCGACAGCCGGACATGCGAATGGCACGAAAATCCGCCCAAACCACGGTTCAGAACCGCGCCGGCACTGGGAGAGGTAGCGTTTCGGAAGGGAACCACGACACCGCATCAATGCCCCAGCAAGGTGATCGACGCGCATATCGCGCATTATACCGCAGGCAACCGGCCCGGCACCGACAAGTTCCAGATCAACTGGAAATCGACGGAAGGCAGCAGGAAGGTGTTCCGTGTCACCTATATCGTCAACGTCAAATAGGGACGCAACCGGAGCTTTGCGGCGCCATATCGAAATACGTCCGGAGTGGCGGCTATGAACTTTGGGCCGTTGCTATCACGCGCTTTGATGGCGCTTTTCATGCTTCTACTCGCCGGGGCGTCGGCGGCAAGGGCCGAGCGCGATGTGATCATCTTTGCCGATTTTGCCTGCACCGAATCCGCGGCGGGCGATCCTGATGACTGTTTGGCCGTCAAGGCGCTGCAGGACGCGCAAAACATCAACATACTCGCTGTTGTGGCCAGCGGCGGCAATGCCACCCGGCAGGTCTCTCATCGGCTTGGTCGCATGCTGTTTCCCGACCTGCGCATTCTTCCGGGATCGAATCCGCGCGTGCGGTGGCGCACAAAGACGCATGAAATCGTGGCCGATTTGGCCATGAGGGCCGGGGCCGGCGTTTCGGTTCTGGTTCTTTCGCCAGCGGGTGACTTTGCGATGACCCTGCGACAGCGGCCCGGACTATTGGATGTCATCAAGGACGTCGTGCTTGTCGCCGGGCGCGCGCCGGGCGATCGCTTTGAAATGGTCCCGGGAGGGCGGGTTTTGCGCGATATGAACTATGAGAAGGACCGGCGCGCGATGCAGGAGGTTTTGCCACGCCTGTTTCGTCATCGCGTGGCCACCCGGTTTGTGGGGTTTCGGGCGGCGGTGAACACAACCCTGCCCAAGGGTTTCATGGATCGCCGTTTCGTGCCCGACGCGCAGCGCGCATGGGCGAGAAAGACGCGATTCTGGTTCGGGGCGCGGTTGCCACCCTTTGATGTGGTCGCGGCGATGGCGCTGACCCGTTATGTGCGGCGCCTGCAATGCCATCCCGTGAAGGTCGAGGCGGGTCGCGATCTTTTGGTGCGCCCGGCGCGACGGTCTTATTTCAGCTTCTGTGATTGAGGGCGCTGCGCGGCGTTTGTCTGTCTATTTTTCCGCGCGTTCGGCCCCGGCCTCGATCGCGGCGCGTATCCGGCGTTCGAGCGCGCGCTGTTTGGCGTCGGAATGGAATTTCAGGCCGAACATGTCCTTGACGTAAAAGGTATCGACCACCTGTTCGCCGTAAGTCGCGATCACCGCCGAGTTGATATAGACGTTGGCATCCGCAAGAGCGCGGGTCAGATCATAGAGGAGTCCCGGGCGGTCGCGGGTGTCGACCTCGATGATGGTGTAGATTTCGGACCCGTCATTGTCGAACGTGACATGGGTTGGCACCCGGAAGGCGCGATCGCGTTTGCGCACCGGAAAGCGCGAGACGATGGCGTCGCGCGGGATGATCTCGCCCTTGAGTGTCTTGTGGATCATGTCGCGCAGGCGCGGCAGGCGGGCGGCTTCGAACGGGTGGCCGTCGGCATCCTGTACCCAGAAGGCCGCCGTGGCAAAGCCGTCCTTGGTGGTGTAGGTGCGCGCGTCGACGACATTCGCCCCGACAAGCGCGAGAGCCCCGGCAAGCCGTGAGAAGATACCGGGATGGTCAGCCAGCGCGAAACAGGCGCGGGTGGCATCGCGGTCTTCGTCGATGGCAAGGTCGATGCCGATGCCGTTCTCTTCGAGATTGCGCAGCAGGGTGGCAAAGATCACATGCGCGGTCACATGCAGCCCCTGCCAGTAAGGGGGATAATGGCGCGCCGTCTCGAGCTTGAGCGCGGATTTATCCCAATCGACGAGTGCGGCACGCAGATTGCGCTTGGCCTCGGAACCGCGCTGTTCGCGGTTGAGGTCTTCTAGCCCGCCTTCCATCGCGCGGCGCGTCTGACGATAGAGCGCGCGGATGAGCGAGGCTTTCCAGTTGTTCCACGTGCCGGGACCGACGCCATTGATATCGCAGACCGTGAGCACGCAAAGCAGGTCGAGCCGTTCCCGCGTCTGCACAAGCTTGGCGAAATCGCGCACGGTGCGCGGGTCGGCGATGTCGCGTTTCTGGGCCATGTCGGACATCAGAAGGTGATAGCGCACCAGCCATTCGACGGTGTCCACCTCCTTGGGCTTGAGGCCGAGGCGCGTCGCGACCTTGCGCGCGATCCGGGCCCCGAGGATCGAGTGATCTTCGGGGCGGCCCTTGCCGATATCGTGCAGCAGAAGCGCGACATAGAGCACCCGGCGGTTGATGCCCTCGTCGAGGATCGAGGAGGCGATGGGCAACTCTTCCACAAGTTCGCCGCGTTCGATCCGGGCAAGATAACTGATGCATTGGATCGTATGCTCGTCCACCGTGTAGTGGTGATACATGTTGAACTGCATCATCGCCACGATGGGCTCAAACTCGGGGATGAAGGCCGACAATACGCCCAGTTCGTTCATCCGCCTGAGGGCGCGCTCGGGATTGCCATGCTTGAGCAGAAGACCGAGGAAAAGCTTGCGGGCCTCGGGCGTGGCGCGCATTTCAGTGTCGATCAGGTCGATATTGGCGGTCACAAGCCGCATCGCGTCGGGATGAATGAGCAGGCCGGTGCGCAGGGCCTCTTCGAAGAGGCGCAAAAGGTTGATACGGTCCGACAGGAACACCTCTTCGTCGGTGATCGCCAGACGCCCGTGGACCTCTTCGTAGCCGGGTTTGAGCTTGCGTTTGCGGCGCAGGAGACGTTGCAGGAGCGGCTCGGCCTTGACGTGCATCGCCTCAAGCTTGGTCAGGAAGATGCGCGTCAGTTCACCCACCGCGTTGGCATGGCGGAAATAGGCCTGCATGAAATGCTCGACCCCGCGCCGGCCGGCGGTGTCCTCGAACCCCATGCGCGACGCGATCTCGACCTGAAGGTCGAAGCTTAGTTGATCGTTGGGCCGTTTCGTCGCGAGATGAAGCTGACAACGGACCGCCCAGAGGAAATTCTCGGCCTTGGCGAAGAGGTCGAATTCCTCTTCGGTGAACATCCCGTGGTCAACGAGTTCGGACACGTGATCGACGCGGTGCAGATATTTGGCGATCCAGAAGAGCGATTGCAGGTCGCGCAGCCCTCCCTTGCTCTCCTTGACGTTGGGTTCGACCATGTAGCGCTGACCGCCCTGTTTCTCGTGCCGCTCGTCGCGTTCCTCGAGCTTGGCTTCGATGAATTCGCGTGCGGTGCCGCGAAACAGATCGCGCCAGAGACGATGGTCGAGATTGGCCGCAAGCCGCGCATCGCCAGTGATGTAGCGGTGTTCGAGAAGCGCGGTGCGGATGGTGAAATCCTCGCGTCCGAGGCGCAGGCAATCACGGATGGTGCGGCTTGCGTGGCCTACCTTGAGACGCAGATCCCAGAGGATGTAAAGCATCGATTCGATGACGCTCTCGGCCCAGCCGGTGATCTTGTAAGGTGTCAGAAACAGCAGGTCGACATCGGATTCGGGTGCCATTTCGCCGCGTCCATAGCCGCCCACGGCCAGCACGGCGATATGTTCGGCCTCGGTCGGGTTAGGGCGCGGGTGCAGGTGGTGCGTCGCGGCGCGGAACGTCGCGAGCACGATCTGATCGGTGAGCCAGCTGTAGGAGCGTGTTGCGGCGTGCGCCGCGAGGGGCGTGTCGGCAAGCGCGTCGGCGATGGCCGCGCGCCCATTCTTGCGCGCCGTCATGAGGCAGGCCACCACCGCGTTGCGCAGTTCGCGGGCATCTGAGGACGTCTCGGCGGCGGTGTCTATGGTGGCGCAGACCGCCTCTTGGTCGAAGATCGACCGGGCATCGCAGATAAGATCGTCCGGAAGGGGGGCCGCGTCTTTCATCGGCGGCGCCCCTCCGCTACGTGGAGTGTCGTGCGCGCGGAGCGGATCAGAAGCCACCGCTGCCGAAGCTGCGCGGAGCCGGATCGAGAACGACCACCTGCTGGTCACGGATGGTTGCTATCGCCAGCGCGCGCTGATTGGTGCCGTCCGGCAGCAGGCGGAATGCGCCCCCCGTGCCCTGAAACCCCGCCGTCTGAGTGAGCGAGCCACGGGTGAGCGCATCGGACCGCCCCGACCGTGCCAATGCGCCGATGGCGGCGATGCCGTCATAGGCCAGACCGGCGATGGCATGGGGATCATTGCCGTAGGTCTCCTTGAACCGGTTGCGGAACCGGGTCGCGCGGTTGGTGTCGGGAAGGGTGAACCAGCCGCCCTGCAGACCCGGAAGCGCCAAGGTTTGCGGTGGTTGGTCCCAGCGGGTAAGTCCCGCCCACTGGATCGCCTCGGGGGTGAGCCCGTTCTCGGGGAGCATCTGCGCGAAGAGTGGCAGGGCCCCTGCGGTGTTCGAGGTGAGCATCAGAGTGTCGGCATTGGTCTGACGTGCGGTCGATGTCACACGCGGCACGGCGGCCACCACGCCCTCTTGCGAGAAATTGTAGCCCACGCGCCCGGCAACGGTCATCCCGTTGGCCGCAGCGGCGCGCGAAATCGCCTCCTGCCCGATCTGCCCTGCGAGATTGTCGGAACTGACGATCAGAACGTTGGATTTGCCGTTGCGCCGTGCATAGCCGAGAATCCGGTCGGCGGTGTTGTCGAAGGTATTGCCCAGCACGAACAGGTTGCCGCCCGCGATGGTCGCGTTGTTGGAAAAGGCCAACACGTTGACATCGCGAGGGGCCATGGCCACGGCCACCGCATTGGCGGATTCGGCGTGCAGCGGCCCGAGGATGATGCGCGCGCCGTCCGAGACCGCGTTGAGCGCGGCCTGCTGGGCCTTTGCGGCCTGTCCTGCAGTGCCGTAGACGCGCAGGTCGATGCGAACGCCATCCAGATCGCTCACCGCGAGGCGCGCGGCGCTTTCGAGATCGCGGGCAAGCGCGGCCTCGCCGGAATTGGCCGACCCATGTGGCACCAGAAGGGCCACGGGAATCGGCGTGGAGGGGTCGATCTGCTGACCACTGCCGGTGCCGCCAGCCCCGGGCACCGCGACACCGTCACAGGCGGCATGCCACATCATGGACATGAAAATGAAAAGACGGCTCAACACCTTGCGGGCATCGGACAAAACGGCAAACATGGATAAATCTCACTCCCTCGGGGTGCGGCGTGGTTCTCCCGCCGCGTTTCGAGTGGCGATAATAAACTTTGAACCGGGCGGGTCCAGAGATGAATCCCATCACAACGCGAATGCCCGCCGGGCTTTACCTTGTTGCGACACCTATCGGCACGGCGCGCGACATCACCTTGCGCGCGCTTGACCTTTTGACGTCGGGCGACGTGCTCGTCGCCGAGGATACGCGCAGCCTGCGCAGGCTGTTGGAAATTCACGGCATCGCGCTTGGGGACAGGCCGCTCTGGTCTTATCACGATCACAGCGGCGAGAAGACCCGCACGCGCATTCTTGATGTTCTTGAGGCGGGAAAATCAGTGGTTTACGCATCCGAGGCCGGGACCCCGATGATCGCTGATCCGGGCTTTGATCTTGTGCGTTCGGTGCAGGGCGCGGGGCATTCGGTAACCTCGGCGCCGGGCCCGTCTGCCGTGATCACCGCTCTGACACTGGCCGGATTGCCGACGGACAAGTTCCTCTTTGCCGGATTTCTGCCCAACGCCCGGTCTCAGCGAAAAACCGCGCTTCGGGCGCTCTCGGATGTGGAGGCGACTCTGGTTTTTTACGAATCGCCCAAACGGGTCGCGACGATGCTCTGCGATGCCTCCGAAACGCTCGGCGGTGGGCGCGATGCGGCGGTCTGCCGGGAATTGACCAAGAAGTTCGAGGAGGTGATGCGCGGCACGCTCGACGAATTGGCGGAACGCTGTGCGGCGCGCACGCTGAAAGGCGAAGTGGTTGTGCTGGTAGGTAAGGGCCATTCGGAAAAAATTAGGGAATCTGATTTAGAAGACTTGGTGAAAGAGGCGCTTGCGCAGATGTCGGTGCGCGATGCGGCGGATGCGGTGGCGGGCCAAACGGGTGCGAAACGGCGGCAGGTCTATCAGCTTGCGCTTAAACTGGCAGCCGGGACCTAAACGTTTTCGCCCTTAACCTGAGACATGAGCGAAAGGCGTTAAGCCGGGGACGGTTTGTGTCGCTGATTTGATCGGCTTGACGAAGCGTTAACGATAAACTGCTTATGGTGTGAAACGGCGATGGAACGGTGGTAGATTGGCACGAATTGAGGCCCGACGACCTATACAGCCGGGATATGACGAGAGCGTGTTTCACGAGAGTATCGGGAATGCCCAAAGAAATGACTGAACAGGCCTGATGACGAAATTTGACGGTGATGGTGGAGGACTGATGCGATGAGTATGAAGGCACGGACTGCTTGTTCTACGGCGCGGGTAACGCGGGATCGCCCTGCTACGGGCAGCGCGGCACAGTCGAAACGTGATCGTGGGCTGCTCGCCTACCTCGCCGGCAGCGCCGCGGAAGAGCAAGTGATGCTGGATTATCTGTCGCGTGGCGCAGTCTGCCTTGAGCAGCGCTGGCGCGGGCAATCGGGCGAGATCGATCTGATCTTTCGGGACCAAGGTGTGGTTGTATTCGTCGAGGTGAAGACATCGCGCACACATGACCGCGCGATTGCCAGCTTGCGGCCTGCGCAGGTGACGCGGATATACAACGCGGCTTCGGAATATCTGGCGCATGTGCCCGAGGGTCAGCTTGCCGATATCCGCTTTGACTTGGCCACGATGGATGCCTTGGGCGGGATCGGAATCATGGAAAACGCCTTTGGCCAAATGTGACCTGATCCGATTTCCGAATTGAACCGGGCTCTGTGTTGACGCAGTAATGGTGCGAGCAACAAGGGATGAGCCATGAAAATCGCCTTTCAGATGGACCCGATCGGCCCCATCGACATCGACGCCGACAGCACGTTTCGCCTGATGCTCGAGGCGCAGGAGCGGGGATACGAGCTTTTCTATTACACGCCGGACCGGCTCGCCTATGACGATGGGCGGGTGACGGCGCGGGGCTGGCCGGTGACGGTTCAACGTGTCAAAGGCGATCATTACACGCTGGGCGAAGAGCAGCGTGTGGATTTGGGCGATTACGATGTTGTCTGGCTCAGGCAGGATCCACCCTTTGACATGTTCTATATCACCACCACCCACCTTCTTGATCGGCTGGCGCCCGGCACGCTGGTGTTGAACGACCCGTTCTGGGTGCGCAATTTCCCCGAGAAGTTGCTTGTTCTTGATTTTCCCGACCTGATGCCGCCGACCACGATCGCTCGTGATCTCGGCACGCTGCGGGCCTTCAAGGAGCGCCATGGCGATGTGATCCTCAAACCGCTTTACGGCAATGGTGGGGCGGGGGTGTTTCTATTGGTGGAGAGTGATCGCAACCTCACATCGCTGCACGAGATGTTCAGCGGGTTCAGCCGCGAGCCATTGATCGTTCAGAAATTTCTGCCCGATGTGGCCAAAGGCGACAAGCGCGTGATCCTTGTCGACGGCGAGCCGGTGGGCGCGATCAACCGCGTGCCCGCCAAAGGCGAGACACGGTCCAACATGCATGTGGGCGGTCGGCCGGAAAAGATCGAGATGAGTGCGCGGGATCATGAGATATGTGCCGCGATCGGCCCGCTCCTGCGCGAAAAGGGACAGGTTTTCGTGGGGATCGACGTGATCGGCGACTATCTCACCGAAATCAATGTGACCTCACCCACGGGCATTCAGGAGCTTGAGCGGTTCGACGGCACCAATGTGGCTGGCCTTATCTGGGACGCTGTTGAGAGGCGCCGCGCATGAGCCTGATGCGCCCTTTGCTGAATCTCTGGCTGCGCCTGACCGAAAAGACGCATCTGGCGCGCGCGGAGGACCCCGAGACGCTGCGCCGATCATTCGAGAAAAAGGGCCGGTTCTTTTTTCATGGGCCGCGCGGGGCGGTTTATGACGAAGGTGCGCTCGAGCATGAGGGGCGCACGGTGCCGGTTTTGCATGTCGAGGCGCAGGAGGCCGGCGATGGGCCGATCATCCTTTATTTTCATGGTGGCGGCTATGTCTTTGGAAGCCCGCGCACACACGCGGCGATGTTGGCGCGGTTGAGCCGCGAGACGAAGTTGCGCACCGTGCTGCCCGATTATGCCAAGGCGCCCGAGCGGCCATTCCCCGCCGCTCTCGACGATGCGCTTGCCGCCTATCGGGCGCTTGAATGGCACGAAGAGGGGATCGTGCTGGGCGGGGACAGTGCTGGTGGCGGGCTGGCCCTCGCGCTTCTGGGCGAGATCACGCGGCTGGGCTTGCCGCAGCCAAGGGGGGTCTTTACCTTCTCGCCGCTTGCCGACATGACCTTCTCGGGCGAGAGTTTGGTCGAGAACGCCAAGAGCGACGTGGTACTTCCCGCAGCGCGGGCGCGCGAGATGGTCGAAATGTACATGGCGGACCATGATCCCGAAGATCCGCGCGCGACGCCGCTCAATGCCGACTTCAAGGGCGCGTGCCCCGTCTGGATCGTGGTGGGAGATACGGAAATCCTGCGTGATGACGCGGTGCGCATGGCACGCCACCTGCGCGGCGAGGGGGTCGAGGTTCATGATCGGGTCGAGCGCGGCGTGCCGCATGTCTGGCCGCTGTTTCATAACCTCTTGCCCGAGGGGCGGGCCACCTTGCGTGATCTGGGGGTCTGGATCAGGTCTCTTTGAGATTGGTGATCCGGTAGGACACAGCCTCGGCCACGTGCGGGCGGCGCACCTCGACCGCGCCATCCAGATCGGCGATGGTGCGTGCCACGCGCAGAACCCGATGATAGCCGCGCGCCGAAAGACCGAACCGGTCGGCCACGCGGATAAGCAGGTCGCGCCCCTCGGCATCGGGGGTGGCGATCTCTTCGAGGGCCTCGCCTTCGGCATCGGCATTGAGGCGCATGCCGGGCCGGTCGCCCAAGCGGTCCTGTTGCACCGCCCGTGCCGCGGCCACCCGTGCGGCAACCTCTTCCGAGGTGTCGCCACCGGCGGGCAGGTCAAGATCGGCGAAGGCCACCGGCGGCACCTCGATGCGCAGGTCGAACCGGTCCATCAGAGGGCCCGAGATGCGGCCCAGATAATCTTCGCCGCAGTGGGGCACGCGCGCGCAGGCGCGAGCGGGATCAGGCAGGTAGCCGCATTTACACGGGTTGGCCGCCGCCACCAGCATGAACCGGCATGGATAGCGGACATGGGCATTGGCGCGGGCGACCACCACCTCGCTGGTTTCGATGGGTTGGCGCAAGGTTTCGAGCACGGCGCGGGGAAATTCGGGAAATTCGTCCATGAAAAGCACGCCGTTATGCGCGAGACTGATTTCGCCCGGACCTGCACGCCGCCCGCCACCCACGATAGCCGCCATCGACGCGGTGTGATGGGGTTCGCGAAACGGGCGGGTGCGGTTGATGCCCCCTTCGTCGAGCAGGCCGGCAAGCGAGTGGATCATCGAGGTTTCCAGCGCCTCGGATGCGGCCAGCGGAGGCAGGATGCCGGGCAAACGCGCGGCGAGCATGGATTTGCCCGAGCCGGGCGATCCGGTCATCATCAGGTGATGTCGCCCCGCCGCCGCGATTTCGAGCGCACGCTTGGCGCGTTCCTGACCCTTGACGTCGCGGAGGCAACGGCCGGTTGGATCGCTCGTCACCTCGCCGGGTTCGGAGGGCGACAGGGGGGACTGGCCGGTATAGTGGCGCACCACCTCGCCGAGGCTGGCTGCGCCCAGCACACGCGCGGCCTCGACCCACGCGGCCTCGGCGCCTGACGCGCGGGGACAGAGAAGCGTGCGGTTTTCCTCGGCTGCGGCCATGGCGGCGGGCAGCGCCCCGATCACCGGCACGAGTGATCCGTCGAGCGAAAGCTCGCCCAGTGAGGTGGTTTCCTCGACCGCGTCGCCGGGAATGATTTCGAGCGCGGCAAGCAGGGAGAGCGCGATTGGCAGGTCGAAATGGCTGCCTTCCTTGGGTAGGTCCGCCGGGCTCAGGTTGATCGTGATCCGCTTGGACGGGAGTGCGATGGACATCGCGCTCAGGGCGGCGCGCACACGGTCGCGCGCCTCGGAGACGGCCTTGTCGGGCAGGCCGACAAGCGAGAAGCCGGGGAGGCCGGGCGTCACCGCGCATTGCACCTCGACGGGGCGGGCGTCGACCCCCTGAAAGGCCACGGTATATGCGCGGGTGACCATCGCAGCGCCCCCTTTCGAAGATTGCGAAGGGTTAACGATAGGGGCGGCTGGTTTACGAATGGTTAACAAAGTATTTGCGGATTTGGACGAGGCTTCGCACCCGCTCGGTTACTTTTTTGCCATAAAGCTGCGCCGTGATGCGCGGCGCTTCTTGTTTCGGGGGGCCGCGCCATCTACATCAGCGGTCATGAAGCTCTGGACCTCCCTGAAAATGCGCCTGCCCTGGCCAAGCAAACACCCGCGCGTTGCGGTGGTTCGGCTGTCTGGCACGATCGGCGCAGGACCGCGCGCCGCGCTGAGCGATGAAGCGTTGCGCCCGATCCTTGAAAAGGCGTTCAAGCGGGGCAAACCCGCCGCTGTTGCGCTGGTGATCAACTCGCCCGGCGGCTCGCCCGTGCAATCGGCGCTTATCGCCGCCCGAATCCGGCAACTTGCGGACGAGAAGGGCATCCCGGTGCATGCGTTCGTCGAGGATGTGGCGGCCTCGGGGGGATATTGGCTGGCCACCGCTGCCGATGACATCTGGGTCGATTATGGTTCGATCGTTGGGTCAATCGGCGTTATTTCGGCAGGGTTTGGCGCGCATATTTTCCTGTCGCGGCAGGGGTTCGAGCGGCGGGTCTATACCGCCGGCAAGTCGAAGAGCATGCTTGACCCGTTCCAGCCCGAGAAGAAAGAGGATGTGGCGCGGCTCGAGGATCTTCTGGACCAGATGCACGAAGGGTTCATCGCACAGGTCAAGGAGCGACGCGGCGACAAGCTTACGTCGGAGCGTGATCTTTTCACCGGAGAGTTCTGGATCGGAAAACGCGCTGTGAGCCTTGGTCTGGTGGATGGACAGGCGCATCTGGAGCCAAAGCTTCGGGCGCTTTATGGCAAGGATGTCAAGCTTTTGCGATATGGGCGCAAGAAGGGTTTGCTGTCGCGCTTCGGCGCGAGCATGGCCGAAGACGCGCTGGGAGCGGTTGAGGACCGGGCGGAGTTTGCGCGGTTCGGTATCCGCCAATGATCGTCAAGATCGTTTTCTTATTCCTGATCGGGATGGGCGTGCTTGCCATGTTCGGGCGGCTGCGGTTTCCGGGACAGAAGCGGCTTGAATCCGCGAAATGCAAGGGCTGCGGGCGCTACCGGATAGGCAAGGGCCCTTGCCGCTGTGGGAAGGGCGGGCGCGGATGATCGTGTGGTTGTATGCCGGGTTGGGCCTTTTGATCCTGCTTCTGGCGGGTGACTCTCTCGTCAAGGGGGCGGTCAACCTGAGTTTGCGGGTCGGCGTTCCGGCGCTGATCGTGAGCCTGACCATCGTGGCGTTTGGCACGTCGGCACCCGAGCTTCTGATCGCGGTTAACGCGGTTCTGGGGGACAAGCCGGGACTTGCACTGGGCAATGTCGTGGGATCGAACACGGCGAATATTCTTCTGGTGCTGGGTGTGCCGGCGATTCTGTCGGTGCTTCACACAAGTCAGTGCAACACGCGCAAGACCTTTGGCTTCATGATGCTGGCGACGGTCGTCTTTATCGCGCTGGCCTTTCGTGGGGCCTATGACATCTGGGCTGCGGCGGTGCTTCTGGCACTTCTGACCTATGTGCTTGTGGATGCGTTCCGTGATGCAAAATCACACCGGCGCGCGGCACGCGATGGCGCCAAGGCGCGGCAGGTCGATCTCGAAGAAGAGATCGAAGGTGTGGACCCGGACATGCCTTGGTGGCAAATCATCGTCTTTTTGCTGCTTGGCCTTGTGGGGCTCCCGTTGGGCGCGGATCTTTTGGTGCGCAATGCCTCGATCATCGCGGCGAATTATGGGGTGAGCGACGCTGTGATCGGTCTCACGCTGGTGGCTCTGGGCACGTCTTTGCCCGAGTTGGCGACAACGGTGATGGCCGCGATCCGAAAGCAGGCTGATGTGGCGTTGGGCAATGTCATCGGGTCCAACATGTTCAACCTGTTGGCCATTATCGGGATTGCCGCGCTGATCGGCCCGATCCCGGTCGCCCCGGAATTCCTGCGCTTTGACCTTTGGGTGATGCTCGCGGCGTCGCTGATCTTGGTCCCGTTCGTGATGTTCCGGCATGATATCGGACGTGTCTGGGGTGTTCTTCTGAGCGCGAGCTATTTGGTTTACATATATGTGGTGCTGATATGAGCGGCAGGGCACTTGTCACCGGGGGCGCGCGCCGGCTTGGTCGGGCGATGGCGCTGGAACTGGCCGAGCGTGGCTATGATGTGGCGGTTCATTATTCTGGCTCCAAGGCCGAGGCGGGCGACGTGGCCGATACGATCCGTGCCATGGGCCGGAAGGCCGCCACGATTCAGGCCGATCTTACCGACGAGGCACAGATTCAAGGTCTTGTTCCGCAGGCGATGGACCTTCTGGGCGGCCCTGTCGAGGTGCTGATCAACAACGCCTCGATCTTTGAATACGACACGATCAAAAGTGCAACGCGCGAAAGCTGGGACAGGCATCTGGAAAGCAACCTGCGTGCGCCCGTGGCTTTGACGCAGGCGGTGGCGGGCGCGATGCCACCGGCGGGCAGGGATGACCGTGACGAGCCTGTGGCGCGCGGATTGGTGGTGAACATGGTAGATCAGCGGGTGCGCAAGCTCACGCCGGAATTCATGTCATATACGATCGCCAAGATGGGCCTCTGGGCCTTTACCCGCACCGCGGCGCAAGCATTGGCACCGCATGTCCGCGTCAATGCGATCGGACCGGGCCCCACGCTCAAGGCGGCTAAGCAGAGCGAGGCGCATTTCGCCAAACAGCGCGAGGGCACAATCCTTAGGCGTGGTGCCAACGAAGAAGATATCGTAGGGGCCCTGCGCTATTTCCTGGAGGCGAAGGCGGTCACCGGACAGCTTCTTTGTGTCGATGGCGGGCAGCATCTTGGCTGGCAGACGCCGGATATACAGGGCGTAGAATAGGTTTGACCGTATCTGAGTTGTGCACTGACGAGGGTTTTGTCATGAAGCTGTTAAAAAACCTTAATGTTATCAAACATTTGCCGGCGGAATAAAAAACTACCCCATGGTTTCAATGGGTTAAGTAACTGCCTAAATTTTAGGCAGTTTAACGAAGCGGGCTGGATACAACGGAAAATTCCAGCTCACGGAAAGTTATCGCCAGAGTTATCCACAGAAACCGGGGACATGTTTCCTCTTGATCAAGTGGAGATATGATGCAGGGGCAAACCCGGGAATCGGCACAGGCGCAATGAGCGAGAACGCATCCCAGAAAACCGGCCATGAGGTGATCCGCGATTACGTCAAATCGCTGGATGGAAGTCCGGGCGTTTACCGGATGCTCGATTCACAGGCGCGGGTGCTTTATGTCGGCAAGGCACGCAACCTGAAGGCACGGGTGAGCAATTACGCCCGCCCGACCGGTCATACCGGGCGGATCGAGCGGATGATCCGCGAAACCGCGTCGATGATGTTCCTGACGACGCGGACCGAAACCGAGGCGCTGTTGCTTGAGCAGAACCTGATCAAGCAGCTCAAGCCGCGCTATAACGTTCTGTTGCGGGACGACAAAAGCTTTCCCAACATTCTTGTCACCTGCCATGACTATCCGATGATCAAGAAGCATCGTGGCGCGAAACGCGAAAAGGGGGCGTATTATGGCCCCTTCGCGAGCGCCGGGGCGGTCAACCGGACGCTGGCACAATTGCAGCGCGTGTTCCTTCTGCGCAATTGCAGCGATGCGATGTTCGAGACCCGCACGCGGCCCTGCCTGCAGTATCAGATCAAACGCTGCACCGCGCCATGCGTGGGTTATATCAGCAAGGAGGACTATGCCGGGCAAGTCCGCGACTCCGAGCGGTATCTGTCGGGCAAATCCACCGAGATACAGGAAAAGCTGGCGGCGCAGATGGCCGAAGCGTCGGACGCGATGGAATTCGAGCGCGCCGCGGCCCTGCGTGACCGGATAAAGGCGCTGACCCAAGTGCAGACGGCACAAGGGATCAACCCGCGCACGGTGACCGAGGCGGATGTCATCGCGCTCAACCTCGAAAAAGGTCAGGCCTGTGTGCAGGTGTTCTTTGTGCGCGGCGGGCAAAACTGGGGCAATCGGGATTTTTATCCGCGCGTCGGCCCCGAGGTGGAGGAGGGTGAGGTGCTCGAGGCCTTCATCGGGCAGTTCTACGACGGCAAAGAGCCGCCGCGGCAATTGATCCTGAGCCATGCCATCGACAACACCGATCTGATGCAGAACGCGCTGAGCGAGACGCTGGGCCGCAAGGTTGAAATCCTTGTGCCGGTGCGCGGTGAAAAGGCCGAATTGGTGGATGCCGCCCTGAGGAACGCGCGGGAAAGTCTGGCGCGCCGCATGGCCGAGAGCGCGACGCAGGCCAAACTGCTTCGCGGTGTGGCCGAGGCGTTCGACCTTGAGGCTCCGCCCGAGCGCATCGAGGTTTACGACAACAGTCACATACAAGGGGCGCATGCGGTGGGCGCGATGATCGTGGCGGGCCCTGAGGGGTTGATGAAAGGCCAGTATCGCAAGTTCAACATCAAGGGTGATGACCTGACCCCCGGTGACGATTTCGGCATGATGAAAGAGGTTCTGAAACGCCGGTTCAAGCGCCTTCTGAAGGAAGACCCCGAGCGTGAGAAGGGCATGTGGCCCGATCTTCTCTTGATCGACGGCGGGGCGGGGCAGGTCAGTGCCGTGGCGCAGATCATGCGCGAAATGGGTGTCGAAGACATCGCCATGGTGGGTGTGGCCAAGGGCATCGACCGCGACCATGGCAAGGAAGAGTTTCACCGTGTGGGGCAGCGCCCCAAGGCTCTCAGGCACAATGACCCGGTGCTCTATTTCATTCAGCGTCTGCGCGACGAGGCTCACCGGTTTGCCATCGGCACCCACCGCGCCAAACGGGCGAAAGCGGTCGGCGCGACCCCGCTTGACGAGGTGCCGGGCGTGGGGGCGGCGCGCAAGCGCGCGCTTCTGGCCCATTTCGGCAGTGCCAAGGCGGTAAGCCGCGCCAACCTTGCCGATCTCAAGGCGGTGGACGGCGTATCCGCAGCGCTCGCCCAGAAGGTATATGATTTCTTTCACGAGAAGGGTTGATCCACGCAAGTGGCATGGAAAACGGGCTTTCCCCATAGGGACGTGCGGGGTAGACAGGCGGTATGACTGTCACCCTCCCAAACGTGCTTACCATTCTGCGCCTCGTCGCCGCGCCGGCGATCGCCGTGATGTTCCTTTATTTCAACCGGCCCTGGGCGGATTGGTTCGCGCTTGTGCTATTTGTCAGCGCGGCGATCACCGACTGGATCGATGGCTATCTCGCCCGAAGCTGGAAGCAGGAGACGAAGCTGGGTGCGATGCTGGACCCGATTGCCGACAAGGCGATGGTGGTGATCGCGCTTATGGTGATCGTGGGCTATTCGTCGATGTCGCCATGGCTGGTGCTGCCGGCGACCTTCATCCTGTTCCGCGAGGTGTTCGTCTCGGGGTTGCGGGAGTATCTGGGCGATGTGGCGGGCACGCTCAAGGTTACGAAGCTGGCCAAATGGAAGACGACCGCGCAGATGGTCGCGATTGCCTGCCTCTTTGCACAAGGCGTCTTTGAGCATTATTTTGGCATGTCGGTCTTTGGCATGGATAACGCGATGGTGCTGGATATCCTTCAAGGCCGGGAAGAGGACGTTCTTGGCCTTTGGTGGAAGATGGAAGGCATGATCTGGGCTGGGCGGCTTGGCCTATGGCTTTTGTGGCTGGCGGCGGCCCTGACGGTGCTCACCGGGATCGACTATTTCGCCAAGGCGTTGCCACATCTGAAGGAGCGTGACTGATGGATGTTCTATATTTCGCATGGGTGCGTGAACGTGTGGGTCTGCCGCGCGAGCGGGTCGAGACGACGGCCGCCACGGTGCGCGATCTGGTGACCGAGTTGAAGGCCCGCGAGGCGCGATACGAGGCGGCGTTTGCCGACGAACGGGCGTTGCGCGTGGCGGTGGATCAGGAATTGACCGATTTCGACGCGGATCTGAGCCGCGCGCGCGAGGTGGCCTTTTTCCCGCCGATGACCGGAGGCTGAGCCGATGGAGATACGTGTCGAGGCGCACCCCTTCGACCTTGGAGCCGAGACCAACCGGTTTGCCGCGCGCCAGAGTGATATGGGCGCCGTCGTCACCTTCACCGGCATTGTGCGTGATGTGGCGGGCGGCCTCGATCACATGGAGATCGAGCATTATCCGGGCATGACCGAAAAGGCGCTGACCGCCATGGCCGAAGAGGCGGTGGGCCGCTGGGACTTGGGCGATGTTTTGATCATTCACCGCCACGGGCCCATGCGCCCGGACGAGATGATCATGATGGTGGCCACCGCCGCCCGGCATCGTGCCTCGGCGTTTGAGGCTGCTGAATTCCTGATGGATTACCTCAAGTCGCGCGCGCCTTTCTGGAAGAAGGAACACGCCGCCGACGGTGCCGGATGGGTCGCGGCGCGGGACGAGGACGAGGACGCGCTGTCACGGTGGGAGCCGTGACGTAGGGTCAGAATTGTGCGCGTCTGGGGGATGCGTCAATGTTCCTGCAACATTGACAGGAGGCCCCATGTCCGAGCTTATTCAATCCTATGTCACCCGGCTTGATCCCAAGGCGAAAGGTGCGATTCGCGGCACCGCCAAACTGAGCGTCACTGGCGAGGGGTGTGTCATGCTGGACGAGTTCGGCGCGCGGGCGGGGGATGAGCCTGCGGACGTGGTCCTGATGGCCCGGGACGAGGTGTTTCGCAGCATCCTGTCGGGCGACCAGAACCCCGTGATGGCCTATATGTCCGGCAAGCTGAAGGTCGAGGGGAACGCGCAGCGTGCCCTCAAGGTGAGCGCGATCCTCACCGGCTAAGAGGCGCCGCCTGCCCTTAGGGCTGTGGCGGGCTTCGATCACTCTTCGACGACAGTGGCCTGCATCGCCATCAGAATGAGCATGAGCGCGTCCGACTGATTGCGCTGCGTGGTCATGTCCATTGAGGCCGTAATCAGTGCGGCCGGATCACCCGTAAGGCTTTTTAGCTCTGCATCGTCTTTCTGATGGCTCAGGCGACAGGTGAGATCGGTGTAAAAGGATTCGTTGAGATATCCCGCCAGACGCGAGATTTGTGGGTCTTCGGCCCCCATCAACGCATCCTGCACCGCGATCCGCAGGTCGAAATCAATGCCGTCGCAGGGCATCGCGCTTGCGCTTCCCGGTCCAAGGGCGAGGGCGGTGAAGGCGGCGATCACATAGCGTTTCATGGCTGAACTCCTGTCGTTGCGAGGTCGTGTCCGACCGTGTTGCGGACATCGTCGAGATAGTCGGCGAAACAGTCTTCGGCCGTGCCCCGCGATTGGATGATCTTTGAATAATATGGGGTTTCGATTCGGACAATGAAACCCGCCTGCTCAAGTGCTTCGATCACGCGACGGCCGGTTTCGGGCGAGAATAGCAGGATCGTCAGGCGCTGAATGTCGGCCTGATCGAAGCCGGGCGTTGCGGATAGCAGGTTAGCCTTGGCCTTGTGCATCTGAATCGGTGAGAAAAGCCCGCGTTCGAGTCGCGGCACTTCGAGCCCCATGAGCCGACGTTTTTCGGGTTTGTCGATGAGGTCGCGCAGTTGGGTATTATGCGCCTCGATATAGGTTTCCAGCTTGGCGGGCTGTGCGACAAGATCGAAGGCGCGCAGCAGAAAAAGAAATTCCGACAGCACGAATACATTCTCGCTGCGCAGGGTTTTCAGCAGGAGCGGGTCCGGTTCGAGGGAGGCGCGGCACAATTTGTTGTGGAATTCTGTCTTTGACCGACGCAAACTCTCCAGAGTGTTTATGTTTCTCAGATCTGTCATGGGCATGTGAAACGATATTTAGGGGGGCATATCAATGTCAGAATGCCAACTGGAATTTAGGTGGGCAACTAAAAATTAGCATAGCCTTCCCACATTGAGTAGTTGCCGGAGACCTCCTATCCTTTGATCCATGAGACGCAAATCGCTACAAAGGAGCAATACAATGTTTAAGACTTTTAAGATCACCGCCGCCGCCGTTCTTTTGGCAAGTGCCGCACCCGTCTGGGCCGAGATGTCCGACATGGGCGCCTTTCGCGCGCTGAGCGCCGTCGAAGTTGCCGAGACCCCGGTCACCGCGCAGATCAAGCCCATCGAAGTCGCCGATGTTGACAGCGCCGCCAAGGGCGTTCTGAAGAAAGGCGACCGCATTGCCTTTGAAATCGAAGGCGTCGAAGGGGCCAAGGTCTATATCCTCAACATGGACAGCGCGGGCACGATCCAGATGATCTATCCCAACAAGTTCGCGACCGGCGAAGGCGCACAGGAAGAGGCCACGATGATGGTGCCCTCCGAAGGCGCGAAATACGAGTTCGAAGTGAGTGGCGACGGTGGCACCGAAATGGTCAAGGTGATTGCCATCGACGGCGACAGCAGTGCCTATGACGCGATGATCGCCGCGCTTTTCGACGAAAAATCCGCCTTCCCCCGCGCGCTCGAACCTGCGGAAAAGACGGTCAAGAGCCTTGAGGATGTTTTCGCGGCCGGAAGCGCGCAAATCCGGGCGGCGACGCTGGAATATGTCGTCGCTAAGTAATCGCGGGCGTAAGGAGTATTCAGAATGCACAGCATCAGGACATATAGCGCCCCGATGAATGTTGCGCGGATCTGCCTTCTGGCGGGGCTCATGGCCATGGCCGCCCCGCTTAAGGCCGCAGACTGTGGCGACACGCCCGCAGTTCTGGGCGAAACGGCGGATGCGGACATGATCCGCTGCGCCCTGAGCCGCGCGCAGGCCGAGAACAGCGCCCGGTCGTTGACCATCGTCGAGGCCGAACCCGAGATCGAACCCGTGGCGTTCGCCATCAATTTCGAGTTCGGCAGCGCCGAGATCACGCCGGCATCGCGCGAATTGCTCGCGCGGGTGGCCAAGGTCATCGCCGAGGACGAAGAACTTCGCGAGGCCGCCTATTTCGTGGACGGGCACACCGACGCGGTGGGCAGCGAAACGGATAACGAAGCACTCGGCCGCGAACGGGCGCAGGCCACGGCGGGCGCACTTCTGAGCGGGGTCGATTTTGCCATGACGCTCAAGGTGCGCAGCTTTGGTGAGGCGCAGCTTGCCGATAGTGACAACCCGGAAGCCGCGACCAACCGGCGCGTTGAAATCACGCCGGTCGGGCGCAACTGACAAAGGAGACGGCACGATGACAGGTTCTGGAACAGTCCGGCGCGGAGGCCGCGCAGTGGCCGTGCTGACAGCGGCGATGCTGGTGCAGGGATGCGCGAACGGCTTGCCGATCTTCGGTCAGTCGGCACGAACCGAGCAGGTCATCGTGCCGGAACCCGAGCCGACGGTTTCGTCGGCGCAGTTGAATGCGAAGGCGCAGGCCAAACCGGCCTCGACCACCAAGACGAAGGCCGCGGTCAAGCCACAGACGAGGAGCACCTCATTGGAGACCGACACCGCCCATGATCTTGATTTGAATGTCACGTATTTCGTGCGACTTATGGTGCCGGTGGGGTCGGAATTGACCGTCGCCACCAAGGGGGACGGCAATTCGACCAGCAAGACGGTCAAGACATCAGGTGGTCCGCCCTATGCGGTGAGCCTGCCGGTGCCTGAATCCAAGGCCGGCTATCCGATGAAGGTCACGGCGACGCTGACTTCCACTATCGGGCATGTCCTTGAGGGTGAGGTGACACTCCCCAAGGAGCCGGGCGGCGAGGTTGAAATCGTCATGGTGCCCAAGACGTCGAGCTGAGGAGGGAAATTCGATGAAGACAGGATTGAGAACAACATTTTTTGCGGCCATGGTGGCCGCGCTGCCCGGTGCCACGATGGCAGAGTGCATCAATGCATATATGACCGGCCTAGACGAATACGAGGCGGGCCAGCGGACCTCAAAGCCGAGCTTTCGGATCAATGAATTGCTGGTGCTGTGCTTCACGCCAAAGCAATCTGGATTTGTCTCGGTGTTTGACGCGCCAATCGAAGGCGATTTTCAGCAGCTTTATCCCAACAAGCTGACCCATCCGGGCGGTGAGACCTATGCCGAGGTGGCCGCGGGCGAGGAATATTGCTTTGGCACGCGCGACACCTTCCCACTCTATCATCCCGAGGATGAGGGCGTGGGCATCGGCAAGATATCCATCGCGCTGACAAGCCGCGAGGATTACCAGCTTGATGGCAGCGATTATGCCATTCCGGGTCAGAAGGTCGCGAAAAAGACGATGCGGCTGCACCTGAGCAATCACAAACGGTCGCAGGCGAAGTGTTCGGCACGCGACGTCACCTATCTTGATTATCGTATTACCAATTGAGGGGATCTGACATGAGGAATTTCCTGACCAAATTCGTGCTGTCAGCAGCCGTGACACTTGGCCTGACGGGCGGGGCCATCGCACAGGCGCAGATGGAGTGTATCGACCCGAAATCAGATCAGCCGGTGCTTCGAATCGTGAACGGCGACCGCGCCAAACCGAGTGATTGGCCTTTCATTGTGGGGCTTTATCACAAAGGGGCCGGGATTCAGTTTTGCGGCGGATCGCTCATCAATCAGCAATGGGTGCTGACGGCGGCGCATTGCTGGGGCGATGCACAGCCGCAGGACGTGACGATTCACCGCTCCGGCAGCAATGGCAAGCTCGACCCGAACGGGCGGGGTATTGCCAAGCTTATCGTGCATCCCGGTTATAACCCGTCCGACTATAATGTGCATGATGTCGCGCTTCTCAAGCTGTCGGGCAAATTCAACATCCCCAACAGCCAGTTGGCGATCCTGCCCACCAAGGCGGTCGAGAAAAAGCTGGCCGGCGTGCGCACCTGTTCCGAGGTCGCGGGCTGGGGCGCGCTTGAATCGGGCGGGCAATCGTCGAGTTACCTGATGGAGGTGGATGTTCGCCAGCTTTCCAATGACGTTTGCAAACGGGGCTATGGCGATGGCATCCGGTCCGGCCAGGGCCCTCATCTTTGTGCGGGCTACGAGGAAGGCGGCAAGGATAGCTGTCAGGGCGACAGTGGCGGGCCGCTTATCGTGCGGGACGGGCCAACTGGCTTCCTTCAGGTCGGCGTGGTGAGTTTCGGCAAGGGCTGTGCGTGGAAGGGGTTCCCCGGCGTCTATGCCCGGGTCTCGGATCACCGCGACTGGATCTTCAAGATGGTCGCACAGAACTGATCCATGCGACGCTGGTGGACATATGTCGCGGGCGCCCTGCTGGGGCTGGGGGCGATGGGCGCCCCTGCCCATGCAGGGTGTACCGGGGCATATCAGTATCCGGTGGCGGATATCGAAAGCGATATCATGCGGTCGATCCTCGTCTCGACACAGGCCGACATTCAGGAGTTCTTCAATTTCCGCTTTGACGCGTTCTGTATGGATAGCGAGGAATATGGCGCCTATTATGACGTGCAGGAAAATACCCTTGTCGTTGGTGTCGAGTTCTTTCTGGATGTGGCGAACCCGCCGGGCAACATAAACCGTGCGATCGCGATTTTGGCACATGAGGCCGCGCACGCCTTTCAGGCCAAGCACGGCCTTTTGAACATGCTGGTCGAGACGAACCCGCACCGCGTCAAATGCATTGAGCTGCATGCGGATTTTCTATCGGGCGGTTACATGGGCTGGCGATCCGAGAAATATGATATCGACGTCAGCAAGATGACCGAGATGTTTTACGGGTTTGGGGATCAGTATACCGATCAGGACACCCATCACGGGCTTGGACCGGAGCGGTTCATTTCATTCCGTCAGGGGTTTCTGACGAAGGTTGACGACGAAATAACATTATCAAGCGTGGGGATTGCATATGTTTCACAAGCAAAATGCGATGATTAGAGCGGGTTTCGTGGTGCTTGGGCTGGCCGTGGGAGCGGTCTTTGGTTCAGGCGCGCAGGCCCAGCAATTCAAGATGAACATCGGCTGTCCGACGTTGGGTAGCGAGGATCTTGGCAAGTATACGATCGACCAGTTGAACGAAGCTTGTCACAACAGCTCGAGCGGGTCGTCCTCGTCAAGCTCGAGTCAGCCGGTGCAGGTGGCCTCGGCCGAGGGGGGCGCGGCGCTGAGCTGTGGGCAGCACAAGGCGCTGGCCGCCTTCGCCCGGATGAACCCCGGTTTTGTCGAGGGGGAAACCAGTCAGGCAATCGTCGCCAAATACTGTGGTGACGGGGTGCCGGACAATTCGGTTCCACAAGGAAGCCAAGCGGGCGGTGACCTGCTGTCTGGGGTGTTCCGGTTCGAGCGCGGCTATCACACGCAATATTCAGGGGCCAAGCGGCGTATCTGCCAGCCCTATTATTCGGGCGATGCCTATCTTGACCGGGGCAAGATCACCTTTACGTCGGGCGGTCACACATGGCGTGGCACGATCAGCCAGAACTCGTTCGTCTCGATCACTCGCGACGGCGTGACTCCGCGCCCCAAGAACCCGACGAGCATTTCCGGCCCGATGTTGGAGGCGGAACTGTATAACGGGTATTGTGGTTACGGATTTTTCCGTCTGTCGGCGAAATAATCAAAAAACAGGGAGGCCAGTATGAGCAAATTGATCACATGGGGCGCGGCGGCGTTGATGGCGCTTGCCGCCAATGCCGCCATGGCACAGGACACGACCGACGACAGATGCCTCTCGCCGGCGCAGGTGCGCGACAATGACGTTGCCCGCAACGCGGGGGCCATGGGCGAGGGGATCTGTATCTCACAGCTTGAGATTGAGGAGAATGGCCTTGCTTGGCGGTTCACGGTGGTCGAGAACACGGCGCATGCCAAAGGGCCGACGATCTTCCTGTTGCACGACAATGAGCAGGCGGCTTTCGACACGGCCTTTTACGGTATCCGCAAATATGGCGGCAAGCTGGTGGCGGTGGAAGCCGCCGACTCACGCGAATTCAAGGGGCAGGATCCGAACCGTAATTTCGGCACCACCGCCGCCGCGACCGCGCCTTGTAGCCAGATGCGGCGCAAGCCCGCGCCGATCTTTACCGGGGTTCTGATGGACCTTCAGGCGCGGCACCCCGGCTTTATCCTGACACTGCATAACAACGCGAACGGGCACAGCGGCAATGGCGGTAGCGGCGGAATCAGCGCGGCACGGCAAAGCGCGGTTATGAATGGGATGATGGCGCCGAATGGCGGCGATGAGGATGATGCGATCCTTCTGGCCGGGACCAAGCCGTTTGACCAGAACAACGAGGCGCGCAAGACCGTCGCGAAGCTTCACAAGCAGGGTGTGAACGTGATCTATGAACATGTCCGCCCCGACCGAAACGATTGTTCGTTTTCGAACTATGTCGTGCTCAACAATCTGGGGACGTATTACAACATCGAAGCCCAGCACGGGCATGGCGCACAGCAAAAGCGTATGCTGGATATTCTCATGGGGCTGGAGCGGGTCCGCGTTCGCGACAAACGGGTTCAGTAAGCCCAGAGGCCCCGGCCATCCGCCCTTTGGGCTCAGCGCATAAGATCGGGTAGATCGCCCGTCAGGCCCGCGGCCTCACGGATCAGGCCGCGGCGCAGTCCGGGAAGCGCGCCAACGACGCCCATCCCGATATCGCGGCCCAGCCGCAGGATCGGGTTGTCATTTGAAAACAAGCGGTTGGTCAGGTCCGTCGCCATAGCGAGCGTTGCCGTATCGAAACGACGCCATTGCTGATACCGGGCCAGCACATCGGCGGCCCCTATGTCTTCGCCGCGATTGCGCGCGTCGCTCAGAACCTGAGCGAGCGCCGCGACATCGCGCAGCCCGGCATTCAGACCTTGGCCCGCAATGGGGTGCATGCCATGCGCCGCATCCCCCACCAGCGCCACGCGGTCGGCGACGAAACGGTCGGCCAGACTTAGCCCCAAGGGATAAGTATAGCGTTTGCCGCGCAGTGCGATATCGCCAAGGAAATCTCCGAAGCGGGGGCGCAGAACTTCCATGAAATCGGCATCGTCAAGCGCGTGGAATTCGGCGGCGGTCGCGTCGGTTTCGCTCCAGACGATTGAGCTGACATTGCCGGGGAGCGGCAGGATGGCCAGCGGCCCGGATGGCATGAAGAACTGATGCGCGATGCCGTGATGCGGCGCCTCATGCGCGATCGCGGCGACGAGCGCCGTCTGACCATAGCCCCAACCGGTGCGCCCGATGCCGGCGCGCGCCGCCGTGCCCGATCCGCGCCCGTCACAGCCGACAAGCAAGCCCGCTGTCAACGTCTGGCCCGAGGCGAGCCTGATCAGTGCATGGCCCGCGCCCACCTCCTGTGCGACAACACGCTCGCCCGAGATGGGCGTGATGCCGGGCGTTTGGCGAAGGGCCTCAAGCAGCGCGCGGCGCAAAAAGCGATCCTCGCACATATGGCCCATCGGGCCTTCCTCGATCTCGGCGTGATCGAAATGCAGGAAGAACGGAGAGAGCGGCCCTTCGCCCGCGCGCCCGTCCGAAACCTTGATTTCGAGCATGGGTTGCGTGTTCCGGGCGATCCCGTCCCAGAGCCCGAGCCGGGACAGAAGCCTGACCGAGGCCAAGGCCAGCGCATAGGCGCGCCCGTCGAAGGCGGCGTTCTTGCGCACGGCTTCAGGTTCGGCGTCAACGATGGTGACACTGAAGCCTGCTTGGGCGAGGGCAAGGGCAAGGCTGGGCCCGCCAAGGCCGCCACCGACGATCAAGATATCGCTGTGTTGTTCCATGTCGCAAATATGGTGGGTTGCGCGGGATTGTCCATGCGTGACCGTGACGCTACCGTCGCATCGAACGCGAAAGAAGGAATGAGTGATGCAAGAATGGCTTTGGGCAAGCGCCGGGGAACTGGGCCGCGGGATCGGCGCGGGCGAGATTGACGCAGAGGCGCTCACAGACACCTACCTGAGTGCCATCCAAGCCCACCCGGACCGCGACCGCATCTATACCACCGTGACCGAGACCCGCGCCCGCGCCGAAGCTGCCGCCGCGGCGAGGCGCGCCCGCGCGGGTCAGAGGCGTGGACCGCTCGACGGGGTGCCGGTAAGCTGGAAAGACCTGTTTGACAGCGCGGGAACCGCAACCGAGGCGGGGTCGAAACTGTTGGAGGGGCGGGTGCCTGAGCAGGATGCTGAGGTTCTGCGCGCCGCGACGATGGCCGGGCTGGTATGTCTGGGCAAGACGCATATGAGCGAGCTGGCCTTTTCGGGGCTGGGGCTCAACCCGATGACGGCGACGCCGCCGAATGTGAATGATGCGAATGCGGTAGCGGGCGGGTCGTCTTCGGGGGCGGCGGCAAGCGTGGCCTTCGGCCTTGCCGCCAGCGCCGTCGGTAGTGACACGGGCGGCTCTGTCCGCGTGCCCGCAGCGTGGAACGACCTTGTGGGCCTCAAGACCACCGCCGGACGCGTCTCATTTCGCGGCGCCGTGCCGTTGGCCGAACGATTCGACACGGTTGGCCCGCTGGCGCGGAACGTGGAGGATTGCGCTTTGATGCTGGCTGCGCTCGAGGGGCGGCACGACCCGGTGGACCTTCGCGATGTGAGCCTCAAGGGCATGCGCCTGGCCGCGTTGCAAGGGCTGGTGATGGAGGAGACGCGGGACGCCCCGCGCAAAGCTTGCGCGTATGCGATTGACCGGTTTCGCGATGCGGGCGCCGAGGTGGTCGATTTCGTGTCGCCCGAGATTGACGAGGCGATGCCCATGTCGGGCGTGCTCTTTACATCCGAGGCCTATGGGATCTGGGGGGAGCGGATCGCGGCGCATCCCGAGAAGATGTTCAAGCCGGTTCGCGAGCGGTTCGAGCAGGGGCGCGCCTTTGGGGCCGCCGATTACGTGGCCGCATGGCGGCGGCTTGAGGTGTTGCGCGCGCGTTGGGCCGCCCGGACCGCCGGGTTCGATGCGGTGATCCTACCCACCGCCGCCAACATGCCCCCCGATGCGGCCCGGTTGATGGAGGATGGCGAGTACTACGTGGCCGAGAACTTGCTGACCTTGCGCAACACGCGGGTGGGCAATCTCATGGGGCTTGCTGCGATCACCTTGCCGACCGGACATCCAAGCTGTGGCGTGATGCTTTGCGGTGTGGCGCATGGCGAAGAGCGGCTTTTGCGGGTTGCCCGCGCGGCCGAGCTGGCGCTGTCTTAAACCGTTGAATTTGAGTATTTTTGGAGCATCGAGGCACGAATGCCAAAAATGCCACAATTTCGGGGGCTTGCGGTGGTTTTACTGGACCTGAGGCGCGTCCGCAGGTAGTTTCGGGGGAAACGGGGCGGCAATGATCCCGTGAACCTGAGGCAGTATCGAGATGTTTCCCGAGCGGTTTGAGACCCTTCCGGAGTATGCGTTCCCGCGTTTGCGGGCGCTTTTGGACGCGCATGCGCCCGGTGGCGATGTCGTGCATATGACGATCGGAGAACCGAAGCACGCCTTTCCGGGCTGGATCACAGATGTGATCGCGCGGGAGGTTGCGGGCTTTGGGCGCTATCCGGTGAACGAAGGTATGCCCGAACTGTGCGAGGCCGTGGCGGATTGGGTCGCGCGCCGCTATGGGGTGAGGGTTGATCCGCAACGCGAGGTTCTGGCCCTGAACGGCACGCGCGAAGGACTTTATAACGCGATGATGGCGTTGTGCCCCGAAGAGAAAGCCGGGCAGCGGCCGGTCGTGCTGATGCCCAATCCGTTTTATCAGGTCTACATGGTGGCGGCGTTGAGCGTGGGGGCCGAGCCGGTCTTTCTCAACGCGACGCGCGACACAGGGTATCTGCCGGATTTCGACGCGGTGCCCGCGGAGGTGCTCGAGCGGACGGCGGCGGTTTACCTTTGCTCCCCGTCCAATCCGCAGGGGGCGGTGGCCGACAGGGCCTATTGGGCGCACCTGATCGATCTGGCCGAGCGGTATGATTTCAGGATTCTTGCCGACGAATGCTATTCCGAGATTTATCGCGACACGCCGCCGGCCGGCGCGCTTGAGGTCGCGCGCGAGGTCGGGGCCGATCCCGAGCGGGTGTTGATTTTTCACAGCCTGTCGAAGCGGTCGAACCTTCCGGGGCTGCGCAGCGGCTTCGTGGCGGGCGGGCCCGAGTGCATCGCGCGCATGCGGCAATTGCGCAATTATGCCGGAAGCCCGCTGCCGATGCCGCTTCAGCACGCGGCGGTGGCCGCGTGGTCCGACGAGGCGCATGTGGACGAGAATCGCGCGCTGTATCAGGAGAAATACGCGATCGCCGATGACATCATGAGCGGGATCGCGGGATATAGCGGTCCCGAAGCCGGGTTTTTTCTGTGGCTTGAGGTCGAGGACGGCGAAGCCGCGGCCCTCAGGCTTTGGCGCGAAACCGGCGTCCGGGTTCTACCCGGCGCCTATCTGAGCCGCGATACCGCCGGGGGCAACCCCGGCAAGCATTACATCCGGGCCGCGATGGTGGCCCCAAAAGACGAGATGGCACAAGGGCTTGGACGCCTGCGTGACTGTCTCCTGAACTGACGAGGACGAGGGCAACATGGCATATCAGGCACGCGGACGCGATCCGCTCTTGGACAGCAACATGGCGGAAGTGATCGAGAAGCGCGGCAAGGAATTGCTGGGTTTCGGGCTTCTTGGGCTGGGCGCGATCGCGGTGGCCATGTTCGCGAGCTACAGCCCCGATGACCCAAGCTGGCTCTCGGCGGTGGATGCGCCGGTGCAGAACTGGCTTGGCGCCTTCGGGGCCAAGCTTTCGGCGGCGTTCTTTATGATCGTGGGCTGGGGTGCGTGGGGCATTGCGGCGCTTCTGGCGGTATGGGGGATGCGGTTCATCTTCCATCGAGGTCAGGATCGGGCGATGAGCCGGGTGATCTTCTCGCCGATCTGGATCGCGGTGCTTGCGCTTTACTGGGCGTCTTTGCCGCCGAGTGTGAACTGGGGTGAGGCCCACAGCTTTGGCCTTGGGGGTCTCTTTGGTGATACAATCCTCGGGTCCATGCTGGGTATTCTGCCGTTTTCGGCCAGTACCGGGCTCAAGCTTCTGGCATTGGCGCTCGGGGCTCTTTCGGTGGTGATGGGGGCCTTCGTGCTTGGATTTTCGCGCGATGAACTGCGCCGGATCGCGCGGTTCCTGATCGTGGGGGTCATCATGACCTATTCCTGGCTTGCCGGGTTGGCGGGACGGGGTGCCAGTGGTGCGCTTCATGCCGCCCGCACTGGCGCGGAGCGTCGCGCAGACCGGAGCGCGCGCCGTGCGGAGGCATCTTCGCAGATGCCTGACCTGCCCGAGGAGCCGCGCGTGACGATCGTGCCGCCACGCCTGAGCCGCAGCACGGGCATGCGCTATGAGGAACAGGTGACCGAGCCTGTGATGGCGCCTGCCCGCCCGTCCGAGCCGGCCCCGGCCGAGCCGCAAAAGACAGGCGGCCTTCTGTCGCGTATGCCGTCGTTGATGCGGCGGCCCGATCCGGCCCCACAGGCGGAACCGCAGATGCACACCGACGACCCGGCGCCGCAGCCGCAGGGCGAGGACCGGATCAAGGCCAAGATCGCCGACGTGATCAAAACGCGCGTGCGCCAGAACCCAGGTCTTCAAGCCGAGACCGTCGCGCCGCTGACCAAGGGGCGTGGCCGTGGGCCGATCCCGCTTGTTCTGGATACCAGCGTGCCGCGTGTGGCGCGCGACCTTCCGCCCGAGCCGCCGCTGACCGCCGGTGCGGCCCTGCCGCCGGAACCGCCCCTCACGGCGGGCGGTTCGCAGGCCACCGCATCCGACTGGATGTCGCAGGAGGCGCCCTATGTCGCCACCGAGGCCCAGATGTATCACGATGAGAACTTGGTCGAGGATATCGCGCCGATGGACACCGCGCCTGTTGCGCCCGCCACGCCGCGCATTCCCGTGCCGGAGCCCAAGAAAGTGGTGCAACATACCGCGCGGAAGGCCCAGCAGCCTTCGGCCCGCGCCGCCGCCGAAGCACAGCCCAGCTTGCAGTTCGACGAAAAGCCGGATGTGCAATACGAGCTTCCGCCGCTGAACCTGTTGACCAGCCCCGAAACAATCCAGCGCCACCACCTGAGCGACGAGGCTCTGGAGGAGAACGCGCGGATGCTCGAGAATGTGCTCGATGATTACGGCGTGAAGGGCGACATCGTGAGTGTCCGCCCCGGCCCCGTGGTGACGATGTATGAGCTTGAGCCTGCGCCGGGTCTCAAGGCGAGCCGTGTCATCGGCCTTGCCGATGATATCGCGCGCTCGATGGCGGCGCTTTCGGCGCGGGTTTCGACCGTGCCGGGGCGCAGCGTGATCGGCATCGAACTTCCCAATGACAACCGCGAGATGGTCGTCCTGCGCGAGATCCTTGCCACCCGTGATTTCGGCGATGGCAATCAGCAGCTTCCGCTGGCCTTGGGTAAGGATATCGGCGGCGATCCGATCGTCGCGAACCTTGCCAAGATGCCCCACCTTCTTATTGCCGGGACCACCGGATCGGGGAAGTCGGTGGCGATCAACACGATGATCCTGAGCCTTCTTTACAAGCTCACACCGGATGAATGCCGTCTGATCATGATCGACCCAAAGATGCTTGAGCTCAGTGTCTATGATGGCATTCCGCATCTTCTGAGCCCCGTTGTTACCGACCCCAAGAAGGCCGTGGTGGCCCTGAAATGGGTCGTGGCCGAGATGGAAGAGCGGTATCGCAAGATGTCCAAGATGGGCGTGCGCAACATCAACGGCTATAACAGCCGTGTCGAGGATGCGCTCTCGAAGGGTGAAATGTTCAGCCGCACGGTGCAGACCGGGTTTGATGATGAAACCGGCGAGCCGGTGTTCGAAACCGAGGAATTCGCGCCCGAGAAAATGCCCTATATCGTCGTGATTGTCGACGAGATGGCCGACCTGATGATGGTCGCGGGCAAAGAGATCGAGGCCTGCATTCAACGCCTCGCTCAGATGGCGCGGGCGTCGGGCATCCACCTGATCATGGCCACGCAGCGCCCTTCGGTCGATGTGATCACCGGCACGATCAAGGCGAACTTCCCGACGCGTATCAGTTTTCAGGTGACCTCGAAGATCGACAGCCGCACCATTCTGGGCGAGATGGGGGCCGAACAGCTACTGGGGATGGGCGACATGCTCTATATGGCGGGGGGATCGAAGATCATCCGCTGTCATGGTCCTTTCGTGAGTGACGAAGAGGTCGAGGAGGTGGTGACCAACCTCAAGGCCTATGGTCCGCCGTCTTATGTGGGTGGCGTGGTCGAGGGCCCTGACGACGAAAAGGCCGACAATATTGATGCGGTGCTTGGCCTTGGTGGCAATACCGACAGCGAAGACGCACAATATGACGAGGCCGTGCAGATCGTCCTTCAGGATCGCAAATGCTCGACCTCGTATATTCAGCGCAAACTGGCCATCGGGTATAACAAGGCGGCCCGCCTTGTGGAGCAGATGGAAGAAGAAGGCCTTGTGAGTTCGGCCAACCATGTCGGCAAACGTGACATTCTCGTTCCCGAACAGTGAGGTGGTGAACTTTGCGCGGTGCTCGGGCGTTGTGGCTTGAACCTTCAGGAGAGTAAGCCGCGATGAGCGAAGGGCAGAACGCTGGCGATCTTGTGGATGCGGTGGTGGACCTGGCGGATGAAAGCGATCAAGTGTCGATCCGCGACATGGTCGAAACCATTGGTCATCGCGGGTTTGGGCCGCTGATCTTCGTGCCCGCGTTGGTGGTGGTGTCGCCGCTGGGCGGGATTCCCGGTGTGCCGACGTTGTTTGCCTTGGTGATCGCGCTTATCGCGTGTCAGATCCTGGTGGGGCGCGGGCATATCTGGTTGCCTGACCCGGTAGGCGCGCGATCGGTCGACAATGAAAAGCTTCGCAACTCCGCATGCAAGGCGCGACCGGTGGCGGATTGGATGGACAAATGGCTGGGTCGCAGGCTAGACTCCCTTACCGGGAAGACCGCGCGCACGCTGGCTGCTGTCACGGTTGTCGGTCTTTGCATCCTTGTGCCGCCGCTCGAGCTTATCCCGTTTGCCGCGCTGGGCCCGATGCTGGCGGTGGCGGTTATCGGCCTTGCGCTTACCGCGCATGACGGCGGCTTGATGCTGTTGGGGCTATGTGGCGCGACGGTGGCCTTGATAACCGGGGTCAACATGCTGATATCCATCTGAGACCGCGTGATATCGCATAACACGACCGCCGGACCTAGGTTCAGCCGCATCCAATACCGAAGGAGCGAATCAATGACATTCAGAACCCTGCTGGCGGCTTGTGCCGCAGTTCTGGCAACCACATTCCCGGCTGCGGCCGAGAAGCTGCCGTTGACCGATCTGTCGCGCTATCTCAACAGCCTCAAGACCGCGAGTGGTGAGTTCACGCAGATCAACGATGATGGCACGATCACCAAGGGCCGGATCATCATCAAGCGGCCGGGCCGGGTGCGTTTCGAATACGCGCCGCCGGACAAGACGTTGGTTGTAGCGGACGGATCAACCGTGGGTGTGGTCGATGGAAAGTCGAACGAGCCGCCGCAGGGGTATCCGCTGAACAAGACGCCGCTGTCGATCATCCTTGCGCGGAATGTCGATCTGACGCGGGCGCGGATGGTGACGGGCCACCGTAGCGAAGGCAATAAGACCATCGTGCGTGCCCAAGACCCGCAGAACCCGGAATATGGCAATATCGAACTCGTGTTCACAGGCGATCCGGTCGAACTCAGGCAATGGGTGATCAACGATGGCAACGGTTCACGGACAACGGTTGTCTTGGGTGATCTGAAAGAGGGGGGGGCTTATGGCGACGACCTGTTCGTGATCCCCGGTCTTGAGGATGTCGGGCCCGTCGACCGCTAAAGCTTTGCGCCGAAACGCCTTTAGCTTTGCAGGTCGATATTGTGTTTTTGGAAGGCGGTTGTCGCGTTGGTGTGCGGATAATCCTGTGAAGGTACAGGGACACCCAGAAACGCACAGAGCGGTTCCCATCCTGAGCCTAGGTCGTGGATCAGGAGCCGGTCCGCCGGGATGGCGGATTTCACCTCGGCAAGATGTGCGTCAAAATCTGCTATTGCGCGCTCTTTGGTGTCAAGCCGGTCGCCAAGGAAGACATCGACGAACTCTTGTATCTGGCGCATATGCGGCGCATCGGGCGGCATTTCGGTCTCGCGAAAGATTTTGATCGTCTTGCAATAGGATGCATACCATCCTTCGGGGTCACGCACCGACAGGATCACCTTTGCGTTCGGGTATTGCTTGGCCGACTCGCGCCAAAGATGGGCGCCGGGCCAGTCGACCTGAGAGCGATACCCGGCAAATAGAAGATCCAGATCAAGGGGCGCGCCGCCGCAGAAATAGTCATGCCACGGCTGCGCCTTTTCAGGATTGTCACGAATTTCATGCATGTGATGGCAGGGCCCGAAGCCAAGAATGGTCAAGGCTTCCCGCAGGGAGTCCGTGCCTGTGCGGCCAAAACCAGCACCGATGATTTCCAATGCCATCCGTAAATAACCTTTGTTGGATATGTCCTTAAATTTATGTGTGGTTGATACAGTGTGCCTCAACGTGGTTCTTGGCAACGAATATTTTTCTGAGGAATGACCTCTTCAATTGCGCTCATGCTGCGGGAGCGACAGCGCCAGCATCAACCTTGCCACCCCGGCTGGAGTGGCAAGGCCGGGCCCGATCAACACCGCATCCGCAAGGAGCATGCATATCGGGCGCTGGCTTGCTTTTCGCCTGATCGTTTCAGCCGCAGCGGCGCAGTTGTCTGCGATACATCGCGGCCCGGCTCTCAAGTTCACCCGAGACGCGCATCAGCCACGGCTTATTGCGGTAGGAGCCGCGTTTATAGCCGGTTCGACCTTCGTGATAGGCGAGATACTGATTTCGCGTGTCACTGAGTGAAATACCCAACCGTTCGCGAGAGCCGTTCATGTACCAGCCCATGAAATCGGTGGCGTCGCGGATATTGTCGCGCCGTGCGCGCCCCCGGCCCTGATCGACGAGATATTCGTCCCATGTGCCATCAAGCGCCTGACTATAGCCGAAGGCCGAGCTTTGCCGGCCCGTCGGAATAATGCCCAGCGTATAGCGCAGCGGTGTGCGCGCATCGCTGTCGAATTTGCTTTCCTGATAGATCGTGGCCATCTGCACGTGAACGGGCACGCCCCATTTGCGCTCGGTCGCGCGGAATGCCCTGAGATAGCCGGGTCTCTGACTTAGGATCGTGCAGGCATTGTCGAGCCCGGAGGGCGATTCACCCAAGCCGCCGCCACGGCCACAGGCCGCGACAAGCATCAACAATACCAGTGCGCGAAGGGATCTGCTCATCTGCCTCTCGCTTTCGGTTTTTTTATGTTTTCCCCAGTCTATCGCATTCGTCGCGCCCTGTGAATCGCGAATTTCACACGCTCAGAGCAGAAGCGCGAGAAGCAACGCAAGCCCCGGAGCGGCAAGCAGGGTCGAGGTCAGCACGAGCCCTGCGGCAGCTTCGTCATCGGCCCCGTATTTCGCGGCCAGAAGGTAGGATGTGACAGCGACGGGTGTCGCCATCTGCACCACGAGCACGCCAAAGGCCACGGGCGGCAGATCAAGGACACACCCGATGCCCCACGCGATCCCCGCGCAAAGGATCAGCTTGACCACGCTCAGCGCCATGGCATGCCCGAGCCGCGCGGCCGACAGGCGCGCCATGGCGACGCCCAGCGTGATAAGCATCAGCGGAATGGCCATCTGCCCCGCAAGATCGAGCGTGTTGGTGATCACCGGCGGCGTCTGCCAGCCCTGCCAAAGAAAGAGTCCGCCAAGGCAGGTGGCCCAGATCATCGGTTCGCGCAGCATGCGGTGCCACGCCCCATGCCCGGCGACCATCCGGATGCCCACAGTGAACATCAGGATGATCGACACGGCGAGGATCACCACCGCGATTTCCAACCCCTTCTGACCAAAGGCGAAAAGCGCGAGCGGCAGGCCAAGATTGCCCGTGTTCCCGAAGGTGAGCGGGGCGAGGTAGCTGCGCAGGTCGAGGCGCAGCGCGGCGAGCAGCGGCAGGAGCATTGCCGCGATGGCGACATGGGCCAGAACCGCCGCCAGCGTGACCTCGGCCAGAGCGGCGAGATCGGCCTCGGCGCGCATCAGCGCGGTGAAGATCAGGCAGGGCAAGGCCAGCGTCATCGCGAGCCGCGTGACGAATTGCAAAGGATAGTCGAATCCCAGTCGGACCCACGCGAATCCGACCCCCGCCAGAAGGAAAACGGGCGCGACGATACCCAAGACTGTCATGGTGAGGTTCACAGACTGTTTCCCGCTGTTTCCGGTTAGACCATTGGACAAAACGCCCTTGAAACCATTAGGATCACCCGTTAGGGGCTGCAATGTCATGTTGAAAACGCGCGCGAAATATAATCTCGGACAGGTGGTCCGGCACAAGAAACACCCTTTTCGAGGGGTCGTTTTCGATGTCGATCCAGAATTCGCAAATACGGATGAGTGGTATTCTTCGATCCCCGAAGAAAGCCGTCCGGTCAAGGATCAGCCGTTTTATCACCTTCTGGCCGAAAACGATCAAAGCTACTATGTCGCCTATGTCAGCGAACAGAACCTTGTCGCCGATTACTCCGGCGTCCCGGTTGAACATCCCGATATCCCGGACCTGTTCGGCCCGTTCGAAGACGGGCAGTATCCGCTTCATTTCCAGTTGAATTGATTGGGTGGCGGGCCGGGCTGAAGCCCGACCTACCTTTACGGGCCGCGTAGGCCCGCCTATCAATACCCGAGCGCGCACCCGTCCTTGCGCGGGTCCGATGCGCCCTCAAGCACGCCGTCGGCCCGCATGAGGATGGCCTGCGCCCCGCCGATGGGATCGTTGCCGACAAACACGTCATGGCCCAGATCGGTCAGCGCCCGGCATGTGACCGGGTCATAGCCACGCTCGACCTTGAGGCGCCCGCCCTCGGCAAAGGCGCGGGGCGCGTCGATGGCCGTCTGTGGGTCCATTCCGAAATCGACAAGGTTCGAGGCGAAGCGCGCATGGCCCGCTGGCTGATAGGCGCCGCCCATGACACCGAATGGCATCGTCACCTCACCGTTTTGTCCCAACATGCCGGGAATGATCGTGTGCATCGGCCGCTTGCCGCCCTGCATTTCATTGGGGTGGCCGGAGGTCAGGGTGAAGCCCGCGCCGCGGTTCTGCAAAAGGATGCCGAACTTTTCGGAGGCGATGCCGGAGCCGAAGCCGTGAAAGATCGAATAAATGAGTGATACGGCCATGCGATCGCGGTCCACGACGGTGATATAGACCGTGTCGCGATGAACTGCCTCGGTCAGGGGCGCGGCATCGGGCATGGCGCGCCGCGGGTCGATCAGATCGGCAAGGCGGGCGGCGGTTTCGTCGGACAGCATGAAGTCAAGCCGGGCGGTATGATCAGGATCGGCAATGATCCGGTTGCGCGCGTCATAGGCCAGCTTGGTCGCCTCGGCCTCGAGATGGAGGCGTTCGGGCCCCATCGGATCGAGCGCGGCAAGGTCGAACCGCGACAGGATGTTGAGCATAAGGATCGCCGCTGGCCCCTGTCCGTTCGGCGGATGCTGAATGATATCGGTGCCTTTGTATTGCCCTTGCACGGGTGTGGCCGGGGATCCGGTATGAGCGGCGAAATCATCGGCGGTGTGAACACCGTTCAGCGCGGCGAGCGCGGCCAGCAAATCGTCGGCCACCTCACCCTCGTAAAAGGCGCGGGCCCCGTCACGTGCGATCCGGCGCAGCGCCTCGGCCTGACCGGGTGCGCGGAAAATGTCACCTTGTTCAAACGGCGCGCCGCCCTTGGTGAAATGTGTGATCCCGTGCCCCTGAAGCGCCTTGCCCGCATCGGGCCAGTCATGGGCCACGCGGGCGGCGACGGGAACACCGGCGTCGGCGTAATGGATGGCCGGGGCGAGGATACGGTCAAGTCCAATCTTCCCCTCGGTTTCGCTCAGGGTGTAGAAGGCTTCGATCGCGCCGGGAATGGTCACCGCTTCGGGGCTGTCGATCGGCACGGTCTTCAAGCCACGGTCGCGCAGGGCCTCGGCGCTGGCGGCGGCGGGCGCGCGCCCCGATCCGTTATAGGCGCGCGGTGCCTCGCCGGGGCGGGACCAGAGCGCGAAGCAATCGCCGCCGATGCCGGTCATGTGGGGTTCGCACATCCCCAGCAGAACCGCGCCGGCGATGGCCGCGTCCATGGCATTCCCTCCCGAGTCCAGAATCGAGAGCGCGGCGCGGGCGGCCAACGGATGAGATGTGGCGCACATGCCATTGGTGGCGAGTACGGGAGAGCGGCCGGGAAAGTGAAAATCGCGCATTGTCGGTGTGTCCTTGCTGTCTTTGGTCGGGACATTAGGGGCAAGTGCACGGAAAGCCAAATGGCAGTTCATGCGGCGCGAATTTCGGAAGGTGTGGGGAAAAATAGAGCCTCGGCGCCGCGTACTGGGTGGGGGCTGTTAAACGCGACGCCGAGGGAAGCTGTTGCAGCTACAAGGCAATATATGCCCCGTCATTCTGACTGCTTTGCGAAGTAAACGAGGCATTTTCGGGGCATTTACCGATGACGACCCGTGTCGCGCAAAAAGTCACGGGGGGTCACTCCGAAGGTGAGTCGAGGCCGAAAACAAGCGCCAGACGGTTGCCCTTTGCGGTGCGCTCATAGCTGAGCGAGGTGGTCAGCCGCCGGATCAGGAACCAGCCGAATCCCCCCTCGGGCAGATGGGCGCGCGGGCGGTTTTGGTCCGGTGCCTCTCCGGGCGGCAGGGAAAGGCCGGGAAGCGGCTTACCGGGGTCGGTCACCACCACGTCAAGCGAGGCGTCGGAGACTGAGAGCGTGACCGTGAACCGCGCGCCGGGATGGTCGGCGCAGGCGTGTTCAACCACGTTATTGAGCACCTCGGCCATCGCGATTTCAACGTCGCCACAGACTGAATCGGGAAGGTCGCGTGACCAGAGCCATGCGCGAATGTCCGAGAGCGCAGAGCGGACGGCGGTATCGGAGGCCGTCGCTTCGGTTTCGAACCTGCCTGCTGAGCGGGGGGTGTTCAATATCTCGCTCCCGTCGCGGATGTGTCTTGCCCGGTGGCGGTCAGCCGGCGGCCCTGGGCGTGGCGTCGGCCACGCTGCGGTGAATGGCAAAGACGGTATCCATCCGGGTGAGGCGGAACACCTTGTCCACATCTGGGGTGAGGCCGGCAAGATGCATGTGACGACCGCTGCCAAGCTGTTTCATGGCGCCGACGATGGCCCCGAGGCCGCTGGAATCCACGAATGTGACCTGCGACAGGTCCATGATGATATCACCCGCGCCATCGGCGGTCAGGTCGCGCATGGAATCGCGGAACTGGATCGCGGCGGCGGCGTCAATACGGGTTGCGTTGACGGTAATGAGGGTGGCCCCGTTGGCCGGACTGCTTGACAATTGCATGATGACTCGCCTGATGACTGGAAACACGAGACAGGCTAGACCCAATTCCTTACCATTCGGTATGCAGGGACGAAGTTTCAGGAGGATATCAGGATGAAAGACGTCGTAATCGCCGGAGCCGCCCGCACGCCGATGGGGGGATTCCAAGGGGATTTCAATAACGTAGAGGCATCCACCCTTGGAGGTGCGGCCATTCGCGCGGCCCTTGAGGAGGCCGGTGCCACAACCGTTGACGAAATTCTCATGGGCTGTGTTCTGCCCGCCGGACAGGGGCAAGCCCCGGCGCGTCAGGCGGGCTTTGCCGCCGGATTGGGCGAAGAGGTGCCGGCGACAACACTTAACAAGATGTGCGGCTCGGGGATGAAGGCGGCGATGATGGCCTGCGACCAGATCGGCCTAGGCCATGCGGAGACGATGATTGCCGGTGGAATGGAGAGCATGTCGGGCGCGCCCTACCTGCTTCCCAAGATGCGCGGGGGCGCACGGATCGGGCATGGGCAGGTGATCGACCACATGTTTCTCGATGGGCTTGAGGATGCGTATGACAAGGGGCGCCTAATGGGCACCTTCGCGGAGGATTGCGCGGAGCATTACCAGTTTACCCGCGATGCGCAGGATGCCTATGCGATCGGGTCGCTTGAAGGGGCGCTCGGGGCGCAGAAAAGCGGCGCTTTCGCACAGGAGATCGCGCCCGTGACTATCCGCGCGCGCAAGGGTGACACGGTTGTCGAGGCCGATGAGCAGCCTGCCAAGTCCCGGCCCGACAAGATACCCACGCTGAAACCCGCCTTCCGCGAGGGAGGCACGGTGACGGCGGCCAACTCAAGCTCCATCAGCGACGGGGCGGCGGCGCTTCTGTTGGCGTCGCGTGCGGCGGCGGAGGCGCAGGGCCTGACCGTCCGGGCGCGCGTCGTGGGGCATGCGAGCCACGCACAGGCGCCGGGATGGTTCACGACAGCGCCGGTGCCCGCGGCCCGCAAGCTTTTGGAGCGGATCGGATGGAGCATAGGCGATGTGGACCTGTGGGAGGTTAACGAGGCGTTCGCGGTCGTGCCCATGGCTTTCATGCATGAAATGGGCCTGCCGCGCGACATCGTTAACGTGCATGGCGGGGCCTGTGCGCTGGGGCATCCGATCGGGGCGAGCGGGGCACGAATCATGGTGACATTGCTTAACGCGATGGAGAAACGAGACCTCAAACGCGGTGTCGCGGCGATTTGCATCGGCGGCGGCGAGGGCACCGCAATCGCGATTGAGCGCGTGTGAGATTTCTGCCTCCGGCGGGAGTATTTGGCGAAAGATGAAGCAAGGGGTCGGGCCATGAGGATCGACTATGGCGAGACAGGGCGCGT
Source organism: Roseovarius sp. E0-M6 (assembly GCF_037083845.1). Taxonomy (NCBI): domain Bacteria; kingdom Pseudomonadati; phylum Pseudomonadota; class Alphaproteobacteria; order Rhodobacterales; family Roseobacteraceae; genus Roseovarius; species Roseovarius sp. E0-M6. The sequence goes on from NZ_JBAPLA010000005.1 coordinate 106,932, forward strand.
CATCGCGTCACTGTGTGAGGGCGAGAGTGACGAGGTCGCGCTGATGGCGACGGTGGTGTGCGAGCTGCACCATGCGGACGATCGCTTTGACTGGACCGGGTTTTACCGGGTGACCGAGCCCAACCTTTTGAAAATAGGCCCGTATCAGGGCGGGCATGGCTGCCTTGTCATTCCGTTTTCGCGCGGGGTGTGTGGGGCGGCGGCGCGGACCGGGGAGGTCCAGCTTGTCGAGGATGTGGAGGCGTTTCCGGGCCATATCGCCTGTTCCTCGACCACGCGGTCGGAGATTGTTCTGCCGGTATGGGACGGGGCGGGCGGATTGCTGGGGGTTCTGGACATCGACAGCGATGCGCCCGGCGCGTTCGGACCGGCGGATTCCGAAGGGCTAAGCGCGATCCTCACGCAGGTCTTCGACCGGGTTAACGCAACCTGACGGCAGCGTTTCGCAACGTCGGTATTCATGTCGGTATCCACGTCGGTATCGCGTCGGTGCATCGGGGCGGTGTGCCCCGGTGTTAACGCAGCGCGCGGGGCAGTGCGTGAAATTTTGTTTGAAAATTTCACGCGACTCGCTCATCGTGAAAAATACGAGGATTTTTTCACGAAGGTGAGCGCGGTGGATCAGCCCCCCGACATCGAAAACCGCCCGACGCTTGGCGCCGACCTGCGGGCCTTGCGCAAATCGCGTGGGGCGACGCTGAGCTGGCTGGCGGGTGAGCTGAACCGATCGGTGGGTTGGCTGAGCCAAGTAGAGCGCGATCTGTCGCAGCCTTCGGTGGGCGATCTGCGCCATATCGCCGCCGCGCTCGATGTGCCGCTCTCGATGCTTTTTGGTCATGCCGCAGCGCCCGCCGAGGAGGCGGGACACGTGGTGCGCGCCGGCGCGCGGCGGCAGATCGGCTCGGGTGAGGGCGGTGGCGGACTTGTCGAAGAGCTTCTGAGCCCCGACCTGACCGACGATTTCGAGATGGTGCATTCGACCTTCGCGCCACGCAGCCGCGCGGGCGAGATCATCCGGCGCGAGACGCAGGAGGTGGGGTTCATGATCTCGGGGCGGCTCGAACTTTGGATCGAGGGGCGGACGCTGACCGTGGGGCCGGGTGACAGTTTCCGTATCCGGGGCGAGGCGCATGAATGGATCAACCCCTATGACGAGGCGGCGGTGGCGATCTGGGTGATCGCGCCGCCGGTGTATTGAGGAGAACCGGAATGAGGGGATCATGTCTATGCGGTGCCGTACGGTTTGAGGTGGCGGCGTTGGACGACCCGCTGGCCTGTCACTGCGGGCAGTGCCGCAAGCAGTCGGGGCATGTTTTTGCCGCCGGGCGGGCGCGGAAGGATGCGCTTGTCTTCGAGGCGGACGAGACGCTGCGCTGGTATCGCGCGAGCGGGGAGGCGACGCGGGGGTTCTGCGGTGCTTGTGGCGCGACGCTTTTCTGGCGGGCGGACGAGGGGGACAGTATTCGCGTGGCGCTTGGATCGCTGGAGCGGCCCTCGGGCCTGCGGCTTGGGCGGCATGTCTGGGTGGAGGCCAAGGGCGACTATTACGACATTGCGGACGGGGTTCGCGAGGAGAGGGGGGAGCCATGATCAGGGGATCGTGCCTGTGCGGCGGCGTGACATTCGAGACGGAGGCCGCGCCCGAGGGGGCTTCGGCCTGCCATTGCGGGCAGTGCCGCAAGCAATCGGGGCATGTCTGGGCCTCGGCCTTCGTGCCGAAACCGGCGCTGAACATTTCGGGCGAGGTGACGTGGTATGCGGCGTCGGAGAGTGCGGAGCGCGGGTTCTGTCCCGGATGCGGGTCGTTCCTTTTCTGGCATGCGCATGACGAGGACACGATCAGCTTCGCGTTGGGATCGGTGGACGGGCCCACCGGCCTGACGCTCGAAAAACATATCTTTGTCGCGGACAAGGGCGATTACTACGAGATCGGGGACGGGCTACCGCAGAGGGATCAGGGATGATCTGGGACGTGCTCACCGGGTTCGATGCGGCGGTTCTGGCGGCGTTCATCGGCGCGGGGTTTCTGTTGAACCTGACCCCGGGGGCGGATTTCGTCTTTGTCTCGGCCAGTGGCATCGCGGGCGGGCCACGGGCGGGGGTGGCCGCGGCGGTGGGCATCAATGCGGGCATCGTGCTGCATATCGTCATGGCGGCGGCGGGGGTTTTGGCGCTTCTGAGTGCGTGGCCCTTGGCCTATGACGCGATCCGGTTCGCGGGGGCGGCCTATCTCGTCTGGCTGGCGGTGCAGGCATGGCGCAGCGCCGGGGACACCGGGGCCGCGCGCGCCGCGCTCTCGCCATGGCGGGCGGTGCGGCGGGGGTTTCTGACCAATGTGCTGAACCCCAAGACCGCGCTTTTCATCTTTGCGTTCATTCCGCAGTTCACCGATCCCGCGATCGGGCCGGTCTGGATGCAGATTCTGGTGTTGGGCGCGATCTTCCTGATCGTGGGGTTCGCCTTTTCGCTGAGCCTTGGGGCGGCGGCGGGGACGTTCGCGCATGTTCTGAAACGGCGGGCGCGGCTTCTGAGCCGGGTGTCGGCCGTGATGTTTGGCGGGCTGGCTGCGCGGCTGGTCTGGGAGTGAGTATTTTGGGAAAGATGAAGGGCGCGCGCGGGTGCGCCCCGATCAAATGAAAAGGGAGAACGAGACATGGCTGATTTGCCGGGCAAAGCGAAAGTTGTGGTCATCGGAGGCGGCGTCGTGGGCTGCTCCGTGCTCTATCATCTGGCCAAGAAGGGCTGGGGTGAGTGTGTGCTGTTGGAGAAGAATGAACTGACCGCCGGGTCAACATGGCATGCGGCGGGAAATGTGCCGACCTTCTCGACCAGTTGGGCGATCATGAACATGCAGCGCTATTCGACCGAGCTTTATGCACGGTTGGGTGATGAGGTCGATTACCCGATGAATTATCATCAGACCGGCAGTCTTCGGCTTGGTCATTCCAAAGAGCGGGTGCAAGAGTTTGAGCGTGCCTGTTCGATGGGACGTTATCAGGGCATCGACATGGAGATGCTGAGCCCCGATCAGGCCAAGGAGCGTTATCCGTTCCTTGAGACCCATGACCTTGAGGGCGTGCTGTGGGATCCGACCGATGGCGATATCGATCCGGCGCAGGTCACGCAGGCCCTTGCCAAGGGCGCGCGCGACATGGGGGCGAAAATCGCGCGGTTCTGCCCCGCGACCGGGGTGACGCAAGATGGCGACGGCTGGATCGTGCATACCGAGACGGGCGATATCGCCTGTGATTACGTGGTCAATGCCGCCGGGTATTATGCGCAGCGTGTCGGAGAATGGTTCAAGCCTTATGGCGGGCGCACCGTGCCGATGATGGTGATGAGCCATCAATTCCTGCTGACCGATCAGATTCCGGAACTTGAGAACTGGTCGAAGGAAAATGATGGCAGGAAGCTTCCGCTGCTGCGGGACGTGGATGTGTCCTATTACCTGCGCCAAGAGAAAAACGGGATCAATATTGGCCCCTATGAGCCAAATTGCCGGGCGCATTGGACCGATCCGACCGATCCGATGCCCGACGACTTCAGCTTTCAGCTTTGGTCGGACGACCTTGACCGGATCGAGGATATCGTGGCCGACGCGATGGCGCGGGTGCCTGTTTCGGGGGCCGCCGGTGTCAGCCGGATCATCAACGGCCCGATCCCCTATGCGCCTGATGGCCTGCCGCTGCTTGGGCCGATGCCGGGGGTGAAGAACGCGTTCGAAGCCTGTGTCTTTACCTTCGGGATCGCGCAGGGCGGTGGGGCCGGCAAGGTTCTGGCCGAGTGGATCGTCGATGGCGGCACCGAGTGGGACATGTGGTCGGTCGATCCGCGGCGCTATACCGATTATACGGATCACCAATATTGCGTGGACAAGGGCATGGAGGTTTATGGCCACGAATATGCCATGCATTTCCCGCATCACGAATGGCCCGCAGGCCGCGACCGCAAGCTGAGCCCGGTGCATGACCGCGTGACGGAGCTGGGCGGTGTGATGGGGGCCTATAATGGGTGGGAGCGGGCCAACTGGTTCGCGAAGCCGGGCGACGACACCTCCGAGGAGAGCACGCACACTTGGGACCGCGAGGGGCCTTGGCAGCAACGCATCAAGGAAGAGTGCGAGGCGGTGCGCGATGATTGTGGCGTGCTGGACCTTCCGGGATTCACGCGGCTTTGGATCAGCGGCGCGGGGGCCGATGACTGGCTGCGCGGGTTCGTGACAGGGGGCATCCCCAAGGTCGGGCGGATGAACCTTGTTTATGTGGCGGACACGCGGGGGCGCATCCTGACCGAGCTGTCCTGTATCCGGCTGGCCGAGGACAGTTTCGTGCTGATCACCGCCGCCACGGCGCAGTGGCATGACGGCGAACTGGTGCGCAATGCGCTGCCCGAGGGGTTGGAATGCCGCGAGACCACCACGGAGCGCGACGCGCTTCTGGTGGCCGGGCCGAAATCGCGCGAGGTGCTGAGCGGGCTGACCGATGCCGATCTTGAGGCGGGTTGGCTCACCCATCAGCATTGCACGGTGGCGGGCAAGAAGGCGTTCCTGATCCGTGTGAGCTTTACCGGTGAACTGGGCTGGGAGGTTCATGCCGCGAACGAAGGCATGCCAGCGATTTATGACGCCATTCTGGAGGCTGGGGCGAAGCCCTTTGGCATGTATGCGCTCAATTCCTTGCGGATCGAGAAGGGATACCGCGCGTGGAAGGGCGACCTTTCGACCGATTACAGCATGCTGGAGGGCGGTCTGGAGCGGTTTGTCAAGTTCGACAAGCCGCAGGACTTCAACGGCAAGGCCGCGCTTCTGGCCGAGAAGCAGCAGGGGCGGAAAAAGGCCTTCGCCATCCTCAAGGTCGATGCCGGGAACGCGGATGCGCCTTACATGTCCACGGTCTGGAAGGATGGCGAGGTTGTCGGAGAGACCACGAGCGGCGCGTGGGGCTACCGCGTGAACGCAAGCGTGGCGCTGGCGATGCTGCGCGCCGACATCGCCGAACCGGGCACGGAGTTGGAGGTGGAAATCTATGGCGAACGGTGCAAGTCTGTCGTTCATGGGGATGATCCGTTGTGGGATCCCGCGAACGAAAGATTGCGTGCGTGACGCTTGAGACTTACCTGCTTTATCTGGGTGTGCTGGCGGCGTTTTTTCTGACGCCGCCGGACACCAGCCAGCTTTTGATCGTATCCAACAGCCTTCGGCACGGGCTGCGCCGGTCGCTGGCGACGGTGGCGGGTGATCTAAGTGCCAATGCGGTGCAAATGACGCTGGCCGCCTTTGGGCTGACGGCGGTGATCGCGGCGAATGCCGATGTGCTGTGGATCGTGAAATGGGCCGGGGTGGCCTATCTGGTCTGGATCGGTCTGCGGCTGATGCTGACGCGGGGTGGCGGAGAGCCCCCCGGTGCGGCGGCGCGTGGGCGGCTTTTTCGCCAGGGGTTCGTCACGTCGTCGGCCAATCCTTATGCGGTCGTTTTTTTCGGCGCGCTGTTTCCGCAATTCATCGACACCGGCGCGGCGATCCTGCCGCAATTGGTGATCCTTGGCGGGACTTACCTTGTCGTGGATGGGCTTGTCCTGTTGCTTTGGGGGTGGGCCGCGCGGCGGACACTGGGCCGGATCAGGGCGCTGAGCGACGTGTGGATCAACCGGGTGTCCGGCGCACTGATGATGGGGGCGGCGGTGCTTCTGGGGATCAAGGATATCGGTCGGGAGCCATCGCCGTGACCGTTCCGGCGACCATGAGCGGTGTCTACCTTACCGGTCATGGCGGGCCCGAGATGCTGACATGGCGTGAGGATATTCCGGTGCCGCATCCGGGGCCGGGTGAGGCCCTGATCAAGGTGCTGGCGGCGGGGGTGAACAACACCGACATCAACACCCGTGTCGGGTGGTATGCGCCTGATGTGACGGGCGCGACCGAAGAGGGCGATCAGGGCGTCGAGGCCGGGGGGTGGGCCGGGGCGCTGAATTTTCCGCTGATCCAAGGCGGTGATCTTTGTGGAGAGGTGGTGGCACTGGGCGAGGGTGTAACGGAAACATGCCTTGGCGTGCGCGTCATCTGCCCGATCAACCAGCCACGCCCGACGGCCGAGAACCCGGTGGCCTTCGAGGCGTTGGGTTCGGAGTTCGATGGGGCCTTTGCGCAATTCTGTGTTGTGCCGGCGGGCGATCTTTTTGATGTTACGCGTTCCCCGTTGAGCGATGTGGAGCTGGCCGCCATGCCCTGTGCGTTTGGCACCGCCGCGGGGCTTTTGCACCGGGCGGGCGTGGCGCGGGGACAGCGGGTGCTGATCACCGGGGCCTCGGGCGGTGTGGGTCTGGCCGCCGTGCAGCTTGCCGCGCAGATGGGCGCGGAGGTGACGGGCGTGGCGTCGGCGCGCAAGCACGCGATGGTCCGTGAAGAGGGTGCGCGGGCGATGCTTGATCGGGACGAGACGCCGCCAGAGGGGCACTATCACGCGGTCATAGACCTTGTCGGTGGTGCGGGCTGGGGCGCGCTGATCGACGCGCTCAGACCGGGCGGGCATTACGCCGTTGCCGGTGCTATCGGCGGTCCGATGGTGGAGGCCGATCTGCGCCGCATCTACCTTCGCGACATAACGATACATGGCTGCACCTATCAGCCGCGCGAGGTGTTCGGCGGGCTGGTGGACATGATAAACAACGGTGCGCTTCGTCCGCGTATTGCGGCCACGTTCCCCGTGTGGGAGATTGCGCGGGCACAGGTGGAATTTCAGGACAAATCCCATGCCGGCAAGCTGGTTCTGCTCCCGTGGCGGGATCGGCTGGGCGCGGAGACCGAGGAGGTATCGAATGGCTGAGATCACACTTCTGGATGGCTCGATTGGGCAGGAGATGGTCAAGCGGGCGGACGAACCGCCTTCGCCGCTCTGGTCGACGAAGGTTATGATGGACCACCCGAAACTGGTGGGTGAGGTTCATCTCGATTATTTCGAGGCGGGTGCCACTGTGGCCACTACGAACACCTACTGCGTCCTGCCCGACCGGCTTGCGCCCGAGGGTATGGAAGATCAGGTCGGGGCCCTGACGCGGGCGGCGGTGATGGCCGCGCGCCGGGCGCGGTCGGCCCATGGCGCGGGCCGCGTGGCCGGGGCGATCGGGCCGCTGGTGGCCTCGTACAGGCCCGACCTGTGTCCGGAGCCCGAGGTGGCCGCCGCAAGTTATGCCGAGCCGGTTCGCCTGATGCGGGACGATGTGGATCTGTTCCTGATCGAGACGGTGGCATCGGTGCGGCATGCCGAAGGCGCGCTACGCGCCGCGTGCGGACAGGGCAGGCCCGTGTGGCTGTCGATCACGGTGGATGACGAAGACGGTGCGCGCCTGCGCTCGGGTGAGGGGGTCGGAGAAATCGCAACGCTTCTGGAGCGGTTCGAGGTGGCGGCGGTTCTTGTCAATTGCTCGCGCCCCGAGGCGATCGATACCGCACTCGAGGTCGTGCGCGGGTTCGGCATTCCCTTTGGGGCCTATGCCAACGGGTTCACACGGATCAGCGAAGGATTTCTGGAAAGCCGGCCCACGGTGGATGCGCTTGAGGCGCGCCGCGATCTGGATCCGCAGGCGTATGCGCGTTTTGCCATGGGGTGGGTCGGAATGGGCGCGACCATTGTCGGCGGCTGCTGTGAGGTGGGGCCGGCGCATATCGCGGAGATCGCCCGGCAGCTTCGCGACGCCGGGCACAGCATCGTGTGACGGTGGCTGTGTGCGCGGGTCAATCCCGGCATGACATCGCCGCGAGCGATTGGTCTCGGGGTCGCATATGTGCGATGATGACCGCATGACGACGTCGCGGGATATGTCGCTGATCCGCTTTGATCTTTTGCTGACCGATGGGTTCGTGCTGACGGAATATGCAGGTGTTGTGGATCAGCTCAGGCTGGCGAACCGGGTGCTTCTGCGGCCCGCTTTCGCGTGGCGGTCGCTGTCGAAGGCGGGCGGCCCGGTGGCGTGCCGATCGGATGCGGTGGTTGAGACGGTGCCGTTCGAGATGCGGCCCGAGGCGGATTACGTGTTCGTTCTTGGCAATTCGGACCCGATGCACGCGGGCCTGTCGATGGGGCGGGTGATTGATGCATATGTCGCGCGGCAGACGAAAGTGATCCTTCTGGCCGAGGCGGCGGCGCGGTTCATCGAGGAGCGTGGCGATACCGGGCTTTCGACCCATTGGGAGAACCGTGCCCTGCTTCAGGAGCAGATGGACTTGCAGGACGGCAACCAGACGCTTGCCACCGAACGCGGCCAGATCATCACCAGCGCGGGAATGGGCAGCACGGTGGACGTGGTCCTGACGCTGATGGCGCGGCATATTCCGGCAGCAACAGTCTCGACCGTGGCCGACATCCTTTTGCATGACCGCATCCGCGATCTGGGCACATTGCAGCCATTTGGCGGCAAGTCGATCGCGCTTACGGGGGATCCGGAACTCGATCTTTCGATCGAACTGATGCAGGCCAATATCGAGGAACCGCTCCCGATTGCCGAGATTGTGCGCCTTGTGGGCGTCTCGAGCCGGTCGCTGGAACGGCGGTTTCGCAAGGTTCTGAACGCGCGGCCGGCGGAATACTACCGGGCGCTACGGCTTAACCGGGCGAACAACCTGCTTTTGAACACGAGCCTGCCGATCAACGGGATCGCCCTGGCCTGCGGCTTTCCCAGTGGGTTCACACCGCATTACCGCGCGCATTTCGGTCTCACACCACAGGCGGCCCGACGGCGGCGGCAAAGCTGAGATCGGGCAGGGGTGATGCCGTGTCCGGGGTCTCACAGGAGCGCCCATGGGCTTTGGACAGGGAGCGGTGCCAGCGGTTGATCAGGAGACGGCTTTACAGCGTGTTGCGCAAAATTGGATTCAATTGGACAGGCGAACGGGTTGTGCCGCGCAAACCCTGCCTCGCCTGCCCTGCTGAATGCCCGTTTCTGATTGAGCGCAATACGCTCTAATCACATGGTTCGGCCATGTCTGGTTGTGATGATCGTAACCCGCTACAGTTGGCCTGAAAACAAAGTTTTGGAAAGATTGCGAGGGCGCGCATGATGGAGGATGATGACGACTGCGACGCGCCATTGCCCATTCCGCGTTACGAGGACGCCGAACTTTTTGTCCTTGACACTGGTGTCGGCTGGGCCGACCTGCGCGTGTCCGTCGGCCCCTTCTTGGGCGAAAACTACACATTCACGCTTGTGATCGGTGATCCGCTGGACGAGCTTCGAAAGTTCGAGAAGGAGCTGGCGGGCGGACAAACCGCGCACATGCTGCTCCGAAATGAACCGGGTGGGGTTGAGGTTCGCGCCACACCCGAACACCCCGACGGCTGGGTGCATTTGGAGATCTGGATCCTTGATTACCGGGACCGGCGAACATTGGACTTCGAAGCCCACTGCCCCGCGCATGCCCTGATCACGTCCATGCGCACCAAGATCGGTTTTCTTGCGCGGGAATACGAATAACCTGGGCCTGACCGAGAAACGCGGCGCAGCTTCTGGCAGAGACTGAGGGACCGACTGCTTGGCACTGCCAATGATTGAGCGAAGGTCTAGCGATAACTTCAATGCACTTTTTGATCAATGCGAGACTGTTGATCACGACATGCATGGGGATAGTGGATTGCGTCGAAACGCGTTAGGGGAGATGCCGGTCCGTTTGAGTGAAACAAGCTCCGCTTGATGCGCATCCCGGTAACTCCGCCGCGCCGCCGACAAGGTTGGTTTTGGGCCGATCATGTCCTTGAACTCTGCTTGGTGACCGCAGTTTTATAAAGTTCCTTCCCCGTGCGTTGGTGCAACGTGGGTTTCCCCGGCTGCATGTGCGGCCAACGTTCACTTCATGCGGCACGATGCCCATCGCCCCGCTGATGCCGGCGCGGTGGGCGGAAAATGGTTTCGTGTATGCGGGGAGATGGGTAGAGTCGTGGCAGGAGGATCGACATGACCCAGACCAGTGTGACCGAAAAGCTGTTGCAGGCGATCAAGGCACATGTGCCGTTCGAGGGCTGGAGCGAGGCCGCGTTTCGCGCGGCGGCGGAGGATGCCGGGATTGACATGGCCGTGGCGCGGGCCGCCTGTCCGCGCGGTGCGCCCGATCTTGCCGTGGCCTATCACGAGGCGGGCGATGCGCTTATGGAGGCGCGGATCGAAGCGGCGGACATGAGCGAAATGCGCTTTCGCGACCGGATCGCCGCTGCCGTGATCTGGCGGCTGGAGGCCGTGGAGGACCGTGAGCTTGTGCGGCGCGGCATGACACATTTCGCGCTGCCGCAGTATGCAGGCGAGGGGACGCGCCTGATCTGGGGCACGGCGGACCGGATCTGGACCGCGCTGGGCGACACGTCGCGCGATGTGAACTGGTATACCAAGCGCGCTACGCTCTCGGGGGTTTATGCGTCGACCGTGCTTTACTGGCTCGGTGATGCGAGCGAGGACATGGTGGCGACACGCGCCTTTCTTGACCGGCGGATCGACGATGTGATGCAGATCGAAAAGGTCAAGGCAGGGGTGCGGGACAACCGCCTTCTTTCGACGCTTCTGGCCGGGCCAGCGCGCCTGATGGAACAGATCAAAGCGCCCGGAGATCATACGCGCACCGGCATGCCGGGCCGGTGGTCGGGGCCGACCTGAGGAACACTTACCCATGAGCAAGACAATGCAGGCCGTTGAGATCAGCAAACCCGGCGGGCCGGAGGTTCTGACTGTAACCGAGCGACCGATCCCCGAACCGGGGCCGGGCGAGGTGGTGATCCGCCTGGCTTGGGCCGGGGTGAACCGGCCTGACGCGTTGCAACGCGCGGGCATGTATGCGCCGCCCGCGGATGCGAGCGATCTGCCGGGGCTGGAAGGCGCGGGCGAGATCGTGGCGCTGGGCGAGGGTGCCGAGGGGTGGCGGACAGGCGACAAGGTGTGCGCGCTTCTGCCCGGCGGCGGATATGCCGAATATGTCGCGACACCCGCAGCACATTGCCTGCCCGTGCCTAAGGGCATGGCGCTGCGCGAGGCGGCCTGTTTGCCCGAAACCTTCTTTACCGTCTGGTCGAACGTGTTCGAGCGCGGCGGGCTCAGGGGCGGGGAGCGGTTTCTTGTCCATGGCGGATCAAGCGGGATCGGGACGACGGCCATACAGCTTGCCAAGGCGCGGGGCGCGCGGGTGTTCACCACCGCGGGATCGCAGGAGAAGTGCAGCGCCTGCCGCGATCTGGGGGCCGATTTGGCGATCAACTATCGCGATGAGGATTTCGTGGAGGCCGTGCGGGCCGAGGGCGGTGCGCATCTGATCCTCGATATGGTGGGTGGCGATTATATTCCGCGCAATGTCAAATGCCTTGTCGATGACGGGCGGCTTGTTCAGATCGCGTTTTTGCAGGGTCCGAAGGTGGAATTGAATTTCGCGCAGGTGATGATGCGGCGACTGACCATCACGGGAAGCACTCTTCGTCCGCAGAGCGATCTGGCCAAGGCGCGGATTGCCGAGGCCCTGCGCCGCGAGGTCTGGCCGCTTCTGGATGCCGGGCGGATCGCGCCGGTGATGGATTCGGAGTTCGCGCTTGGCGATGCCGACAAGGCCCATGCGCGGATGGAGGACAGCGGCCATATCGGCAAGATTGTCCTCAAGGTCGATCCGGGCGCGTGACCGCGCTGATCATATTCGCGCTGATGGCGGTGAGCTTGGCGCTGACCCTGTGGTGTCTGCGGCGGTCGAAGCCTTTGGCGTGGGAGTTCGCGCCGGTGACGGAGAGCGCGCCGGGCCGTCCCGAGTTCGACACGCTTCTGGATTACGAGACGCGCTTGGGGCAGGCGCATTCGCCCTCGATCCTGACGCGGGCCGACGGGTTTTCGGTGCTGTGGTTCGAAGGATCGGCCGAGGCGCAGGCGGATATTGACCTTTATGAGGTGAGCTTTGCGCGGGGGCCGGAGGGCTGGCGCGCGAGCGAGCCCGAACCGCGCGTGAGGCGCGATGCGATCGGTCGCGCGATGGAGCCCGGTCAACTGGTCGTGACGCTGGGCAATACGATCGAGGACGAGGAACGCGACGGCGGCCTTTTCGCGACGGTGGTTTCGGTTGGCGGCTGGGCCATGGCCTCGGTCGCGCGGGTGGCGATGGGCGCGACCGGGCCGCGCCGGGCCGAAAAGCTTAGCCTGTCGCCGATGCTTAACCGGTCGATCCTCGTGAAATCGCCGATGGTTGCCTATTCCGACGGGAGCCGCGCCTTGCCCGCGTATTTCGAGATGGGGCAGATGCACGGGCTTTGGGTGCGCTTCGCGCGTGATGGCCGTGTGTCCGACGTGCGGCGCATGGATGGCCCCGGGCTCAAACCGATTCAGCCGATGGTGGTGCCGCTGGACGGGCACCGCGCGGTGGCGTTCCTGCGGGATTTCGATGTGGGGCGGGGGCGGCTCCTGATCTCGCAGACCGGGGACGGGGGTCAAAGCTGGAGCGCGGTGCGCGAAACCGCGATGTTCAACCCGAGCGCGCCGGTTGCCGCGCTGCCACTTGGGGCGGGGCGCATCCTGATGGCGGCGAATGACGATCCGGGCGCGCCCGATGACTTGCGCCTGTCGATCAGCGGAGACGAGGGCGAAAGCTGGACCGTGCATCACCGGTTTGCCGGTGAGGGGGCCGCGCTACGCTATCCCATGCTGCGGCGATTGGAGGATGGGCGGATCGCGCTGAGCTATTCGCACGGAACCAAGCGGGGCGTGCGCGTGCATGTTATGACCCTTAGTTGGATCGAGGCGCAATCAGAGGGCCGGGGCACATGACCGGGCCGGTGACATATGTCTATGTCGGTGTGCTCGCGTCATGGCTTGGATTCGTTCTGTTCCTGCCATGGACCGAAGCGGAAATGGCGGTGGTGGCCGGCGTCTTGCTTGGGGCCGGACTGATCCACGGGCTACGGAACAGCATGGCCGTGCGCGGACTCGTGGCGGTGCTTGAACCGCTGGGCATCGTGCTTCCGCTGCTCGCGCTGTGGCATATGGGGGTGGCCGTGGTGCCCGGTGCCGTGTCGTGGACCGGCGGCTGGAACGGCTGGGCGCTGTTGGCCTTTTTGCTGGGATATGTCGCGTTTTTGGCCGCGTCCATGGGTGTGACGCGCGTGACCGCGTATCCGTTGGGCTATCGCGCGGGCCCGGTGGGGATCATGGTTCTGGTGCTGTGCCTTGTCGGGCTGGCGACGGGACAGATCCTGTTGCCGGTGATCGCGGTGGCGGGGCAGGTCATGTGGACCCTCCGCATCGGGAGCAGCAACTGGTTCGATCATGTGCTGCATGTGCTATTGGTTCCGGTCGTCGCGATTGAACTGATTTCGAGGTTAATATGAGCTTGTGGTCCAAAGTATCGCGCCGCGCGGGAAACGTAATGCACAAGGCGCGCTTTCGACGGTCCTTGCGGCACTTGCACGGGCCCGAGGGCACCACTGTCGCGGAGGGCGGCATCGTGGCCGTGGTTCTTGTGAGGGACGGGATGTTCTATCTTGATGAGTTCCTTGCGCATTATCGGGGCCTCGGTGTCGATCAATTCGTCTTTTGCGACAACGGGTCGACCGATGGAACGGTCGAGCGCCTGAAGTCCGAACCGAATACGGTCATCCTGCAATCATTGTTGACATGGGGCGAGATCGAGAATGATTTCCGCCGGCATGCGGCCGAAACATTCGCGCGGAATCGCTGGTGCCTGATCGTGGACATGGATGAGATGTTCGAGTTCGACGGGGCAGACATGCTGGGGCTGCGGGGGCTAACCGGATACCTTGATGCCGAGGGGCACACCGCACTGGTGGCGCAGATGCTGGAAATGTATTCTGACCGACCCATCCGCGAAACGGCGGAGATGCCTTTTGATGAGGTGTTGAACCAGTTCCACCATTACGATCTGAGTGAAATAGATGCGCATGACTATCATGACCCCGACCTGAGCTTTGCGTGGTATCTTGAGCGCAACCGACTGTCGTCGGAGGCGGTGCAGGTTTTGTTTGGTGGGGCGCGGTCGCGGGTGTTTGGTGAGCATTGCTGTCTGACCAAACATCCGCTGGTCAAGGTAGCAGGCGACCTTGAGCCTGCGGTGCATCCTCATTGCGCTGTTCATTCGCGCGTCGCGGATTTCACGGCGCTGATCCGGCATTACAAGTTCGCCAACGATCCCGTGACGCGGGACGAAGACACGCTGGCGCGGGCGGCGATCCAGCATGGCGAAGACCGGTCGCGACTCAGGCGTTTTGATCATAGGCCCGACCTTAGGCTTTATGCGCCGGTGTCGCGCCGCTTTGAGGGGCTGGCACCCTTACAGGACGCCGGATTTCTTGTGACATCGCCGTGGTTTGAGGCGTATCGCGCGGCGTTGGCCACAGCCGGGCGCACCTGAAACCGTTGCATGGTTACGGTGCTCATGTGCGGAATCACCCTCGAATCCCCTACCTGCAACGGGTGGAATCGCGGGCAAGCCCGCCAAGCGAGATCGCGAAAGCGACCCTTTATTGCCGTATTTTCAGCAGCGCATATTTCGGGAAAATCCAATAAACACTAAGAAATGCGCGCTTTTGCGGGGGTTGCCACAATCCCGTGTGATCAAAACGTCACAACGAAGGCGACATGCTGGCAAAGCGGCGGGGCTTCGTTGACCTGAAACGGCAAATGGCGCATTCCATCTTCAAGCCGGTTCCTTCAGGGTCGGCGGAACATGAACACATTCCTGCTTAGGAGGGACACCTTATGAAAAAGCATCTGCTTAGCACCAGCGCCATCGCCCTCGGCGTCGCTGCTGCTGCGCCGGCTTCCGCTCAAGAGTGGAACCTGGACTGGGGCGGCTTTATGAGCCAGCACGTCGCATGGGTTGACGCATCGGGCACGGCTCTGCCGGCCGGTTCGGACTATGACGGCGTTGACACCCACAACAACTCCGAGATCATCTTCTCCCCGTCGATCACCCTCGACAACGGTCTGACATTTGGTGTGAACATCCAAATGGAAGGCAACAACAACGGTGGCGGTGCAACCGGTATCGACGAGTCGTACATGACGATCTCGGGCGACACTCTGGGCCGCATTGAAATCGGCAACGAGAACTCGGCTGGTTACAAATCGATGGTTGCCGCTCCTGGCGTGACCTCGATGTACATCAACTCGCCCTCGATCTCGACCTTCATGCCCAACACGGCAGCTGGTCTGGGCTTCGGCTTCCGCGGCGCGATGGCATCGGCTTACACCGAAGTTGGTCGTAACAACGACGTCAACCGCATCAGCTACTACACGCCTGACTTCAACGGCCTGACGCTTGGTATCTCCTATGCGTCGCGCGGTAACGTCAACGCGGGTAACACCTTCAGCGTCAACAAAAACGCTGTTCTGTCGGACATCTTCGACATCGGTGCATACTACAGCCAGACCTTCGGCACGACCAGCGTCACCATCGGTGCACGTTACGGCACGGGTGACACGCCCGTCGCAGGTTTCTCTGACCCCGAAATCTGGGCCATCGGCGCACAGGTCGGCTTCGCAGACTTCACAGTCGGCGGTCACTTCGCTCAGGACGACAACGGCGCACCGAACGGTGCTGGCGATCAGGAATCCTGGAGCTTCGGCGCGACATATGACGCCCCCGGCGCATGGTCGTTTGAAGCCCTGTACTTCCACGGCGAAAACGACAACGGTCTGCCCGCAGCCGGCACCAACGACTATGATGCATACCGCATCGGTGCCAGCCGTGACCTGGGCCCCGGCGTTGACTGGGACATCTACGCAATCCAAGCCGAAATCGACACCCCCGGTGTTGCAGGCACGGACGTGGAAGCCACGATCATCGGCACGGCCATCAACCTGAGCTTCTAATTCTCAGATTGATTTGCTAATAGGCGAGGGGGGCGAAAGCCTCCCTCGTTTTCTTTTGTCCAAGGCCAAGGGTGGATCTGCATCGCGATGAAGAAAAGCATCATCTGGCTGGCTTCCTACCCGAAATCGGGCAACACCTGGACGCGCATCTTTCTTGCCAACTATCTGATGAATTGGGAAAAACCTGTGCCGATCAATCAGGTCCACAGGTTTGGCATGGGCGATTCCATCCCGAAGATGTATCATATGGTCGCCGGGAAAGAGATTGATATCAATAACATGCACCTCACGCTGGGATTGCGTGACAGAGTGCTCAGAGGTGTGGTCGCTAACAATTCCGATGTGAATTTCGTCAAGACGCACAATCAGCGCGGATCGCTTTACGGGGTTGAGATGATCCCCGAGAAATACACCCGTTCGGCCATCTATATCATGCGCAACCCGCTCGACGTCGCGGTGTCCTATGCGCGCCACTATAATATCAGCTACGATCTCACCGCCGAGGCGTTCTGTCGAAGCGATACGCTGAACGGGCCTGATCCGTCGTCCGTGGTGCAATTCCTGGGCTCCTGGACGGATCACGTAAAAAGCTGGACCCGGTTTTCACAGTTCCACAAGGTGATCGTGCGCTATGAAGACCTTCTGGACGATCCCGAGACGCATTTTACCAAGATGCTCAAGCTTGTCGGAGTTCCCGTGGACCCTGACCGCCTGAAAAAGGCGATCAGGTTTTCGAGCTTCAAGGAGGTTGCGGCGCAAGAGGCAGAGTATGGTTTTGCCGAAAAGCCGGACTCGGCCGAAAAGTTCTTTAACTCCGGGCAGTCGGGGAAGTGGCGCGACAAGCTTCCCAAGAAGGTCGTGGATCAGATCGTCAAGGTGAACGGGCCCACGATGGAGAAATACGGATACCTGCCATGAGCAACCTCAAGCGTGTGATCTGGATCGCGTCTTATCCCAAATCGGGCAATACGTGGATGCGCAGCCTGTTGGCGCATTACTTTATGCCTGCGGGAAAAGCGCCTGATATCAATAACCTGCGTCAGTTCACCACGGCGGATGTGCGGCAGGATTTCTTTGATGCGGCCAATAACGGGCCGTATCAGGGTGAAAACCTTGAGGATTGGATGAAGGTGCGCGGCAAGGCGTTGCGCCTGATTGCGGGGTCGAAGCCGTCGCATCATTTCGTCAAGACACATTGCCAGCCGGTACAGATGTTCGGGGAACACGTGATTCCGCCTGAGGTGACAGCGGGGGCGATCTATGTCCTCCGTAATCCCTTTGACCTTGCTCCGTCATTCGCGCGGCACCAATCTTCGGATCTCGATACCGCGATCGAGCGTATGGCCAATCCTGAAACGGTGATGGGCACGCCCACGGGAATTTTCGACCTGTTGGGTCGGTGGGACGATCACGTCAGCCTGTGGACCGGGGCCGAGGGCCTCAAGAAACGGGTCATCCGCTATGAGGATCTTTTGGCGAAGCCCGCGCGCGAGATGCGGGCGCTTTTGGGGCATTACCTTGGGCAGGATGTGGATGCGCGCAAACTGGCCGCGGCCATCAAGGCGACGGAATTTTCCAAGATGCAGCGGCAGGAGAAGGAAAAGGGCTTTACCGAGCGACCCGAGGGTATGGAAAGCTTTTTTGCCAAGGGCAAATCCGGTGTCTGGCAGGACGATCTGACGCCCGCACAGGTCGGTCGCATTCGCGAAGCGTTCCTTCCCGCGCTTGAGACGTGGTATCCCGAGATGCTGGACATCACGCGAGA
Source organism: Roseovarius sp. E0-M6 (assembly GCF_037083845.1). Taxonomy (NCBI): domain Bacteria; kingdom Pseudomonadati; phylum Pseudomonadota; class Alphaproteobacteria; order Rhodobacterales; family Roseobacteraceae; genus Roseovarius; species Roseovarius sp. E0-M6. The sequence continues at coordinate 124,528 of NZ_JBAPLA010000005.1, forward strand.
GTTTGCCGAACAGGGCTGAGATGTGATTGGCCTTGGGGCGTATGCGCGCTAGGGTTTGGTCCATGATACAGGAGCTATCCATGAAACGATTTTCGCTGTTGCTGGGCCTTGTGGTTCTGGCGGCCTGCACGGTGCGCACGCCTGTCATGTCCATGCGACTGGGCCCTGATCCGGTGGTGGCCGGTGGCACGTTTTCCTCTCCGGGGGGGGTGTCATTGGCGGCTGAAGTCATGGAAATTAACGGAAAAACAGGGATTTGCGGCGTCTGGGCCGAAAGTGAGAACCAATCCGTTCTGACCAAGAACCGATCGCAACGGGTTCTTGATCCGGCGTCGGTGATTCTTGGGAACGAGGCGCTTCTGACCGGGTTGCAATTCCTGCGCAAGGTGCCGCCGGCGCGCGATTATGGCGGTATGGAGGCCAATTGCGTGGTGGTGGAGCGGCCATGGCGCGCGGCGGATGCGCGCAAGCCAGTGCAACTCGTGGTTCCGCCGCAGATCATCTATCGCGATATCGACCTGTCGGGCGGTATCACGGTTCGCTTCCGTCCCGGCGGCCCTTCGGCGCATCCTGACGATCCGAAGCCATGGGACTGATCGGGGTCCGGGCGACCCAAGTGATCTGTGCGATCAGGGCGGAGTCTGTGCTGAACCATTGGTGATGTTGGCAGTCATGTGCGCGCGATTCTCTGCGATCTCCAGTGCGCGCAGGGCGAACCGCTCGGCCAGAGGGGCGAGGGCTGCGGCCTTGGGGTCTGCGGCGCTGCCCGCCTTGGCGCGATCCGAGATGCCCACGAAGATCACGGCGAAACGGTAGAGAGCGAAGGCCTTGTGAAAGAGCTTCAGCGGAGCAGAGCCGGGCCGTGCCGCCCTGTAACGCGCGACGAATTCATCCAGATTCGGAAGCTGCATCTCTTCAAGATCGACGCCAAGAAGTCCGCCGTATTCATCCGGGCCCGTGTGCCATGGCATCACGCAGAAACCCAGATCAGCCAGCGGGTGTCCAAGGGTGGACAGTTCCCAGTCAAGGATTGCGACGACCTTTGGTTTTGTCGGATGAAACAGCAGGTTCCCGATCCGGAAATCACCGTGGCAAAGCGCGTTGATGCCGTCGTCTGGAGGCTGATTCGTGACCAGCCAGCCGTGCAGCCGTTCAATCTGCGGGATCGGTCCCGAGGGGGAGGCACGGTATTGGCGGTCCCACCGGGCGATCTGACGCTCGAAATAATTGCCGGGACGACCGAAATCGCCAAGCCCGACCTCCTCGGGGCAGAGCGTGTGCATCGCGGCAAGGGTATCTGCCACCGCCATCCAGATCGGGCGGCGTTCACCGGGCGGCAAATCGGCCAGCGACGTGTCGGTAAAAACGCGCCCCTCGACACGCTCCATCAGGTAGAAGGGCGTGTCGAGCAGATCGGCATCACCGTGGTAGAGCACCGGGGCAGGCACGGGAACGTCCGTGTCGCAGAGCGCCTCGAGCACCCGGTATTCGCGGTCAATCGCGTGCGCCCCTTTCAGGATCGGACCGGTGGGTTGCTTGCGCAGAACAAGCCGCCGGTGACCCCAGTTCAGGAAATACGTCGGGTTGGACTGACCGCCCCCTATCCGCTCCAGCCGGAAGTGTCCGGTGTCGCAACCGAGGTGCCGGGTCAGGAACGGGCCAAGCGGCCCGGGGTCGAAATCCATGCTGCCTGTGGTCGCCGGGGCGGTCATGGCGCCGTGTCCCAGTGCCAAAAATCGGTTCCCTCATTTTCGAGATGGCGATTCAGGACCATCTTGTGCACCTCGTCGGCACCATCGACCAACCGGGCCTGACGGGCATAGCGGTAAATCCATTCCAGAGGCGTATCCTTGGAGTAGCCGCGCGCGCCGTTGATCTGAATGCCGACATCCGCCGCCTTGTGCAGCAGGTTCGCGACATGGATCTTGGCCATCGAGATTTCTTTCTGGGCAAAGCCACCGCGGTCGATCTCCCATGCGGCCTTGAGCACGAGAAGGCGGCCGACTTCGATCTGCATCGCCAGATCACCCAGCATCATCTGCACGCTTTCCCGATCGGCCAGTCGCACGCCAAAGCCTTCGCGCCGCGCGGCATACTCGGTTGCGATTTCAACGCAGCGTTTGGACAGGCCCAGCCACCGCATGCAATGCGTGAGCCGCGCGGGGCCCAACCGGGTCTGGGTTACTTTCAGGCCGCGACCTTCGCCGAGCAGCACGTTTTCGGCGGGAATACGCAGCCCGTCGAAACGCAATTCGCAATGGCCGCCATGTTCTTCCGGGCCCATGATGGGGATGCGGCGGGTGATCTGCCAACCCGGATCGTCGCGGTGAAACAGGAAGGCGGTGTGGCCGCGCCTGACGTCGTCGGAGGTACGTGCGACAAGCATGAAATGCGCAGCTTCACCGGCCCCGGTAATGAACCATTTGTTGCCGTTGACGATATAGTCATCACCGTCGCGTCGCGCCCATGTCTGCATCATGCCGGGGTCCGAGCCGCCGCCCGGATGCGGCTCGGTCATCGCGAAGGCCGACCGCGCCTCGCCTTGGGCGATCGGTGCGAGCCAACGCTTTTTCTGAGCGGGTGTTCCGAGTGTCTCAAGCACCATCATGTTGCCGTCATCCGGCGCTGCGGAGTTGAACACCACAGGCCCGAAAATCGAGCGGTTCATCGCCTCGTAGGCTACGGCCATGCCGACCTTGCTCAGCCCGGCTCCGTCGTTTTCGGGCGACAGTTGCAGACACCACAAGCCTTCGGCCCGGGCGCGTCCGCGCATCTCATCAAGGACATCCTGCGCGATGTTTTCATGCGCGTCATAGGCCGCCGGGTCAGATTCAAGCGGGATCAGGTGGGTCTCGACGAATGCCGCGATGCGGTCGCGATACGCGGCAATCTCGGGGGAGATGGTAAAATCCATGTGTGTGTTCACAATCCTGAAACAAGATGCCCGCCATCGACCGCCACGATTGACCCGGTCATGAAGGCAGAGGCATCGGAGGCCAGCAGAAGAAGGGGTGCATCGAGGTCGGTCAATTGCCCCAGACGCCGTTGCGGAATGCGACGGATCAGCGCCTTTCCGGCGTCGGTCGCAAAGAAGTCAGCGTTGATCGGGGTTTCGATATAGCCCGGGCAGAGCGCGTTGACGCGGATGCCGTGGCGTGCCCATTCCAGCGCCAGCGACTTGGTCAGTTGCGCAACGGCGGCCTTGGAGGCGGCATAGGCGGCAACACCGCCAGCCACCCGCAAACCGAGGATCGACGCGATGTTGACGATGGTGCCACCGCCGTTTTCCGTCATCCCGTTGGCGGCGGCCTGAGCGACTGCGAAAACGCCGCCGAGGTTGGTGTCGATCACCTGATCAAAGGCCTCTGTGTTCATCTTGAGCGCCGCGCCTTCGCCAGCGATTCCGGCGTTGTTGATCAGCACATCATAGGCCGGGCCCGCCTCAAACAGCGCCGCTATGCTCTTGGAACTGGTGACGTCGAGTGCGGCAGCTTTGGCCGTGAGACCCTTCTGGCGTAACTTTTCGGCTTCGGCCTCAACCCGGTCCAGCCGCCGGGCGGCCAGTGTGACCTCCGCGCCGGCCCCGGCAAGCAGCGCGGCAAAATGCAGGCCAAGGCCACTTGAGGCACCGGTGATCAACGCGCGCTTTCCGTCCAGTCTCAGTTCCATAGGCTTGCCCTCAGTTTCGTTTGTGGCGTCGTGCGGCGTTGTGCCGCTTGGGTGGCGCCGGAGATCGTCATGTTCTTTTCGCGATCCCTCAGCCGAATGAACCTGTCCGTATCGCGCGGGGATTGCCCTGAAGGGCCTCGGCGGTCTTGTCGGGAAGGTTTCTTATCTGTGCGCTTTTGACAAGGCCAAGCGGACCATTGGCAAGATGATAAGCGCGATCGGTCGCGCGGCGGAACGCCATCATGCCGTCAAGATCACGAAGCGCGTCGAGGTGTTCAGCGGGCTTGGGCAGGCGCGCGCAAGCCTTCGGGGCGCTTTATAAGATGAGGAGAAAGGCGAGAATGAATACGCGAGACCCGATCAGGTTTCGGGCCATCGAGACGGGGGACAGATGGGATAATGATCTTTGAACCGGCGCGCGAATGTGTGGGGGTCGGGTGTTGAAGGCGCCGCAGCCTTTTTTGACAAAGGCTGCGGCAACGCGGTTGTGAGGCCCGACGAGACTCGGACATCAAGTGCGCTTTTGGTGGGTCAATCGACCACAACCGGCGCCGTCGCCCACGGCAGGGCGATGACAAGCAGGCCGAACCAGACGAGCAAAAAGAGCAGCAGGACCAGCGCCGCGGCAGCTCCGGACGGTGCGTACCGCCAACCACCCCCACGACGATAGACCCAACGGTCATGCGTGTAGGGCCATGCCGGCCATGCGAAAACGGCGAAGAGCAGTAGCAAAATCATCAGCCAGAACCAGAATACTTCCATCGGAATTCTCCTTTCCTTTGTCTCGGATGCGCGGCACGAGCCATTCGGCTCCTCACTGACCAAGCGCCGCGTCAGCGTGCCTTTCGAGGTCAATGTCGCGGGGGCTGTCGGATATCAGGAGCCGTTGTTCGCACCTGTCAGGATCGACGCCGCCCGCACGCTCCGGGTTTTTGATCTCTCTCTCTCAGCTCAACCAAGAGAGAGCGGGTCCGGTTCCGGGGGCGGCTCAGGGCGGTGGTGTATCGCGCCACTGAGCCGGGTTAATGCCATTCACCGGCAAACCCCCGGAAGGGACGTGTTCAGTCGGAGCGGGATTGGAGCTGTTCGTAGTCGAAGTTTTCGATCGTATCCAACTCCTGTGCGGTATAGGGCATGTCGTAGCGTGGGCCGGTGGCCGGTGAAACACCCCTGTAATCATAGGGATAGGCGAAATACCCGCGCCGACCATAGGTTGCCGCATCCGTTACGAGAGCGCCGATCGCCCCATCCTCGATTATGATGTCAGCGATGTAGCCATAGCGAACACCATCGGACAGATGCGCGTAATCGCCGATCAGGTCGGTGGCCTTGAAGATGTTCGGGCCGGCGACAAGATCATCGTCCACAGGTTCGGTGGACTCGGTGTCGGCTTGGGTGATCACTTCTTCATCCATCCAGTCGTCATCGAAGACGTCATATTGGTCGATGGTTTCTTCGGTCACGGGCACCGTTGCCTGCGCGACCGTATCGCCCATTTCGACCTCTTCCCACGGGACGTAAACATGCGTGTCGCCGATGTCCCATACGCCGCCAACCTCAGTGATCAGGCCGAGAACCTCTCCTTCGTCACTGAAGATGACGTTCTCCACATCCCCGACCGTTTCACCGTTGGCGTCAATGACTTCGGTGACGTCAAACATGTTCTCCACGCTCCAGCCGCTCGTGTAGAGCGTGCTGTAATTCCAGCGCGCGAGGACCTCGACATTGTCCTGTGCAAGCAAAGGGCTTGCTGTGACAAGGGCCAGTGTGCTGGCCGCTAAGCGAGTGCAGTTCATCATGGCGTTAAATCCTTTCTGCGCTGTTTCAACTCATCTCTTGACCTTCGAAAGGTCACACCCCCAGTCATGCAGCTTGCGGCGTTCGGGTCGTTAACACGCGTTAATGCCTAGCGCCGGGGCGCATGATCCATGGGGCCAATCTGCTCCGCTGGCAGGTTCGAGGCCAAGATCGCGAAGGAGCATCCCGATCTGGAGGGCGGAAAAAATCGTTTTGTGACAGACGGAGAAATCAGCTTTTGGCGGAGGCCGTGAAAGACATCTTGTGGAGGTGACCAGCCACCGGGCCATGAACGCTCGCTGATTTTAACAAGCGTTAAAGTCAGCGACCACCTCGTCCTTTACGCTCCGGCGCGAATCCTTTGGTCGCGGTGCGCAGAATCAAAGCCTGTCTAGCTTCGGCAATCCCGCTTCGGAAACAAGGAGATGAACATGACCGATGTCTTGCTATGTCACCCCGTGCGCACGCCAATTGGCAAGTTTGGCGGCAGCCTCAAGGATAGTCCTGCCGCCGAACTCGGCGCTTGTGCAGCCAGTGCAACGCTGGAGCGTGCGGATCTTGCGCCCGACGGTGTGGGCGCTGTCGTTTTCGGGCATGTCATTCAGGCTGGTTCGGGAATGAACACCGCCCGTCAGGCGGGGCTTAATGGCGGATTGCCTGAGAGCGTGCCCGCGATGACCGTGAACCGGGTCTGCGGTTCGGGTGCCGAAGCCATTGCCGCCGCCGCGCGGCTTGTCCGGCTGGGTGAGGCCGATTGCGCAGTAGCGGGCGGCATGGAGAATATGGATCAGGGGCCTTATCTTCTGAATCGGGCGCGATGGGGGTACCGGATGGGGCCGGGGAGCGTGGATGATGCCACTCTGCGCGACGGTCTGAACGATGCCTTCTCGGGCAAGCACTCGGGATGGCATACGGAGGCTCTGGTTGCGGAGCGGCAGATTTCTCGAGAGGCGCAGGATGCGTGGGCCGCGCGCTCGCAACAGCGGTTTTCCGCCGCCGAAGCCGAAGGCCGGTTCGAGGATGAGATCACGCCTGTACCGGTCAAAGCAAAATCGGGTGAACAAGAGTTCCGCGCCGACGAGTCACATCGACCAGACGCGACCAAAGAAAAGCTATCCAGTCTGAAGCCGGTGTTTCGGGAGAATGGAACAATCACGGCAGGCAATGCTCCGGGCCTGAATAGTGCGGCGGCAGCGATGATCGTTGCGTCGCGAAAGTTTGCCGAGGTCAACGACCTCAAGCCATTCGCGCGGCTGGTTGCAACCGGGGTCGGTGCCGTGGAGCCTGGCATGTTCGGCCTCGGGCCGGTCCCGGCAGTTCAACAGGCACTGGATCGTGCGGATTGGGGCGTCGAGGATATCGAGCGCGCCGAAATCAATGAGGCCTTCGCCGCCATTGCCATCGCGCTGACCCGGGAAATCGGGTTGAGTGAAGATATCGTGAATGTGGAAGGCGGGGCGATTGCGCATGGCCATCCCATTGGGGCGACCGGAGCGATTCTGACAACGCGGCTGATGCATTCGATGGCACGCGATGGGCTGAAACGCGGTCTTGTCACGCTCTGCATCGGCGGCGGGCAGGGTATCGCGCTGCTGCTTGAGCGCGAAACCTGAAACCTGTCACCTAAGTATCATACAGACGTGAAAGGACAAATCTATGACGACGACCGAGAGAGCCGCCCTTGTCACCGGTGGTGTTCAGGGGCTGGGGGCCGCTGCGGCGCGGGCGCTAAAGGAGGCGGGTGCGCGTGTTGCCGTCACCCATCTGGGACAAAGCGAACGCGCCAAGGATTTCGGCGCCGAGACCGGCATGCCCGTCTTTGAATGGGACGTGAGCGATCACGATGCCTGTGTCCGCGGCATTGCCGAAGTCGTGGACGAGATCGGACCGATCGACATCCTTGTCAATAATGCCGGGGTCAATCGCGATGGTATGTTCCACAAGATGGACCTCGAGGATTGGGATGCGGTGCTGCGGGTCGATCTGGGATCGATGTTCAACGTCACGCGGCAGGTGATCGGTGGTATGCGCGACCGCGGGTTTGGCCGGATCATCAACATTTCCTCGGTGAATGCGGCGAAAGGGCAGGCGGGCCAGACCAATTATTGCGCCGCCAAGGCGGGGGTCGAGGGCTTTACCCGGGCTTTGGCGCACGAAAGCGCGCAGAAAGGTATTACGGTGAATGCCGTGGCACCCGGCTATGCCGATACGCCGATGGTTGACTCAGTGCCTGACAAGATCATCAAGAATATTCTGGAAGATGTGCCCATGTCGCGGCTTGCCGAACCGCAGGAGATCGGACGCTGTGTCCGGTTTCTTGCCTCGGACGATGCCGGTTTTATCACCGGTGCGACACTGCCTGTGAACGGTGGTCTGAACATGGGCTGACGCCTTACAGTGGATCGTTGAAATCTGAAGGGATCACAATGACAGAGACCCAACAAAATCATGACAAGGACGAAGAGCAAGACGCCGAGGCGCGCGCCGAGGAGCGTGGCGACCTTGGGGCCGAATTGCCCGAGATCGAATACACGTCACCGTTTGAAATGCCCGACCGCTACAGCACCAAGAGCCTTGATCGCGCCTTCAATGCCCATCTGGCGCGGTTCACACTCGGGGTGTCGCCCTATGGCCTTGCGTCGACATACTACAACTGGTGGGTGCATCTGATGGGTGCGCCGGGTAAGCAGGCCCAACTGGTCGAGAAGGCGGCACGCAAGTCGATGCAGCTTGGTCTTTATGCCGCAAAGGCGGCGCATGATCCCGATACCGAGCCTTGCATCGACCCGCTGCCGCATGATCACCGGTTCGAGGACGAAAGCTGGCAGCGTTGGCCCTATAACCTGATTTATCAAAATTTCCTGCTGACGCAGCAATGGTGGTACAATGCAGCCCGCGATATCGACGGAGTCCGTGACCATGATCAACGTGTTGTGTCCTTTGTGACGCGCCAGATGCTCGACCTTTTTTCACCCTCGAATTTCATCGCCACCAATCCCGAGGTCGCCACGACCACGAGGAAGGAGGGGGGCGCGAACCTTGTTCGTGGTGCGCAGAACTTCTTGGAAGACTGGGAGCGCACCGTGGCGGGCAAGCTGCCTGTCGGAACCGAGGATTATCTTCCGGGCCGCGATGTGGCGACCACGCCGGGCAAGGTTGTTTATCGCAATCGCTTGCTCGAGCTGATCCAGTACGCGCCTAAAACGGAAAAGGTACAGGCCGAGCCGATCCTGATCGTGCCGGCCTGGATCATGAAATACTATATCCTCGATCTCAGTCCGCATAATTCGTTGGTGAAATACCTTGTCGAACAGGGGTTTACCGTTTTCATGATTTCGTGGCGCAACCCGACGGCCGAGGATCGCGACAAGGGCATGACGGATTACTTCGCGGCGGTCGATGAGGCGATGGAGGCGGTCGGTGCGATCGTCCCCAAGGCCAAAATTCACGGGGTCGGATACTGTCTTGGCGGCACGCTGATGGCGGCGAAGGCGGCGCAAATGGCGCGCGATGGCGATGATCGACTGGCGTCGATGACGCTTTTTGCGACGCAGACAGATTTCGAGGATCCCGGTGAACTTCAGCTCTTTGTCACGGAAAGCGAGGTTTCGTTTCTTGAAAACATGATGTGGGACCAAGGGTATCTGGACACCAAGCAGATGGCGGGCGCTTTTCAACTTCTGCGCTCGGCTGATCTTATCTGGTCGCGCTATGTGCATGAATACCTGATGGGGAGCCGACAGGAAATGTTCGACCTGATGGCATGGAATGCCGATGCGACCCGGATGCCCTACAAGATGCACAGCGACTATTTGCGCCACATATTCTTGGGCAATGAGTTGGCGCAGGGGCAATATCGTCTGGGTGGCAAGCCGGTCGCGATCAGCGACATCGAGGTGCCGGTCTTCTGTGTTTCGACGACGTCCGACCATGTTGCGCCTTGGCGGTCGGTCTACAAGCTGCATCTGTTGGCCGACACCGATGTGACCTTCGTTCTGACCAATGGCGGCCATAATGCCGGCATCATCAGTGAGCCGGGCCATGAGGGCCGTGAGTTCAGCATCCATGAGACCGAGGCGAGCGATACCTATCTGTCGCCCGACGCATGGCAGAGCGCCGCCGAACGGCGCGAAGGGTCATGGTGGCCCGCGCTGACCGCATGGTTGACCAAGCGGTCCTCGGGCGAGACCGAACCGCCTACTATGGGCAAGAAAACAGGGCGCTACCGGCCGATCGAGGACGCGCCGGGCAGCTACGTGTTTCAGCGATGAGCCAGGACAAGACCATCCAAAACCGCCCGGTCGACAGGCTCAAGCCCGGTGAGCGCGCCGAACTCACGCGCGAGGTCGGAGATGGTGATCTGCGCCCCTTCGTCAGTTTCGCAGCGGATGTCACAGGGCATGGTGTGGACCGGGCGCTTGCCGCTGATCCCGGCTTTCGCGGTGCGCTGGCGCAAGGCGGTTTCGCCGTCTCGATGCTGGTGACGCTTATTGCCACCCGACTGCCGGGGCCGGGGATGCGGTTGAAAAGCATCTCGCTCGATTTCGACGAGGCCTTGGTCGAGGGTGATGTAGCGCTGGCCGAGGTGACAGTGGCGTCGGTCGATGAGGCGTCGGGCGCGGTTGCGCTCGACTGTCTTTGCCGGTGCGAGGCGGGGGGGACCATCGCGTCGGGCCGGATCGAGGTGACAGCCCCTTCGGAGCGCATTGACCGGCCTTTCGGGCAGGCGGTGGCGATGCAGCACGCCGCCCCCCCGCCGGACAGGTTGGAGCGGATCGAGGAGCTGGCGCGGGAGCGCGGGCCCATCCGCATGGCGGTTGTCTGTCCGGTGGATGTGCCGTCGCTCTGTGGTGCGCTTGATAGCGCGGCAGCGGGATTGATCGTGCCGGTGCTGATCGGGCCGGATGCGGATATCCGCCGGACCGCCGAGGAGGCCGGGGCAGATATTTCTGATGTGCAGATCATTGATGCCGCCGGGCCGGAAGAGGCCGCGGAGATTGCGGCGCAATTGGCCTCTGACGGCGACTGTGCCGCGCTGATGAAGGGCAAGCTTCACACCGATACCCTGCTGCGTGCCGTTCTTGGTATGCCGGGATTGCGGGGGCCGCGCCGGATGAGCCACGTCTTTGTCGAGGATGTGCCGGGCTATCCCCGGCTTTTGCTGGTGTCGGATGCGGCGGTGAATATCCATCCCGATGCCGATGCGCTGCGCGACATCGTGCAAAACGCGATCGGGCTTGCGCATGCGCTGGGCGTTGAGCGGCCCAAGGTGGCGCTGCTTTCGGCCGTCGAGACGGTGACCGAGGAGATCCCTTCGACCATCGCCGCACGGAAGGTGCGCGAAATGGCCGAACGGGGCGAGATCACAGGGGGCGACGTGGACGGGCCGTTGGCCATGGACAACGCTGTGTCCGAGCAGGCGGCGCGGATCAAGGGGATCACCTCAACCGTTGCCGGGCGGGCCGATATCCTGATCGCCCCGGACCTTGAGGCCGGAAACATCCTTGCCAAGGATCTTGACTATCTTGCAGGGGCCGAGGCCGCGGGCATCGCATTGGGTGCCAAAGTGCCGATCGCATTGACAAGCCGGGCCGACACCCCGCGGGAGCGGCGTGCCTCGGCGGCGCTTGCGGTGCTGATGTCGGAACGCAAAGACGACTGAAGGAAGCGGGCGATGGACAGAAATCTGATCGTGACGATGAATGCGGGTTCCTCAAGCTTGCGGTGCGCGGTGTTCGAACGCGGCAGCGACTCGCCCGATCCTTTGTTACGCCTCAGCCTTCGGGGTCTGCCAGAGGCGATGATATGGGAGCGTAAAGACGAGCGCAGCGGCGAGAGCCTTGAGGAAGAGCTCACCCCGCCCAAGGTGGACAGCGACGCGCAAGCGGTGGCGTTGGCCGAGATGAAGGACAGGCTTCTGGCCGAGGTGGCGTCGGAGCGGATCGCGGCGTTTTCGCACCGGGTGGTCCATGGCGGGCGCGATCACACTGCGCCGGTCATTGCGACCGAAGAGGTGATGACTGATCTAGATGCGTTGTCGCCGCTTGCGCCAAGCCATCAGCCCCACAACCTTGCCGTGATCCGAGACCTTTCAAGTGGGTTTCCCGGCATCCCGCAGGTGGCGTGTTTCGACACCTCTTTTCACCGCGATCTTGCGCAGGTGGACCGCGTCTTTGCCCTGCCGCGCGACCTGAGTGAAGAGGGGATCGTGCGCTATGGGTTTCACGGCCTGTCATATGACCATGTCGCCACAGCTCTCGATGATCTCGCACCTGAGCTATCGGGTGGGCGGGTTGTGGTTGCGCATCTTGGGCACGGCGTCAGCATGTGTGCCCTCAGGAACGGGATATCGGTGGCGACCACGATGGGGATGACGGCGCTTGACGGGCTTCCGATGGGGCGGCGGCCCGGCTCGCTTGATCCGGGTGTCGTGCTTTACCTGATCGAGGAGCGCGGAATGGCACCCGCCCAGGTGCGCGAGATGCTTTATGATCGCTGCGGGCTACTTGGCCTGTCCGGGATCAGCAGCGATATGAATGTCCTTATCCAAAGCGATGCGCCCGAAGCACGAGAGGCGGTGGAGTTCTTTGTCTATCGCTGCCAGCGCGAGATCGGCTCGCTCACTGCGGCGCTTGGCGGGATTGATGCGCTTGTCTTGACTGGCGGTCTTGGCGAACATGTGCCCGACATACGCGCCCGTATCTGCGGCGGCCTTGGCTGGCTTGGGGTGGAGATTGATCATGGAGCCAACGACGCGGGAGAAACCCGTATCTCGGCGCCGGAGGCACGGGTGCCGGTCTTCATGATCCCGACGGATGAGGAAAGCGTGCTGGCGCGTGACGCCGAGACAGTGCTCGAAGATTGAGAAACGCGGATTGCGGCGCGAATAAACGGGGTCAGAGACGGGTGACGATACGCCAAGCGGTCCGCAAGCGCCTGATGGTGGCGCTGGAAAGCCCGTAGTATTTGCCGATTTCGCTATCACTGAGCCCGTAGTCAACCATCGCCGAGAGCGACGCGCGCGGCATGTCTCCAAGCATCTCCGCGATACCGTCCTCCTCCTCATCGGGGATATGGTCCTCACTGTCGGGGGTTTTGTGGAATCGGGCCATTGGCTCCTCCGCGGCGGGATCAACGACCCCAATTCGCAGGTTTTGCGCGCCCATGCATTGACGCTTGTTAATGAATTTACGGTCTAAACATGGCACCTACCTTTCACAGATTTCTATCCGTTTTTCCGTTTTCCGCCAATGTCAGGGCCGATGAGGAAACGGGATGCGGTTTGACACCAAGAGGATGCACATCGTGAAAATCAGTGAAATCATGACCCGTGCCGTGATCCGGGCCACGCCCGGCACGACCATCCGTGAGGCGGCGGAGAAAATGCGATCATATGGCATTGGCACCCTGCCGATATTGGAGGGGCGCAGGAGGCTTGGCATCGTCACCGACCGGGATATCGTGATCCGTCTGCTGGCAGATCATGGTCCGGTTGCGAAGATGCCGGTGATCGAGGCGATGTCGCCGAAACCTGCATGTTGCTTTCCAGATCAGGATGTGGCCGAGGCGGCGGCGCTGATGGGGGACCTTCAGATCATGCGCCTTCTGGTGGTTGATCGGAACGATGACCTTGTCGGTATTCTTTCGGTCGGCGACATTGCCGAGAACGCCTCGGAAGAGTTGGCCGGGCAGGCGCTTGGCGAAATTTCCGAAAAACGCCGCTCGGCCTTACCGCCTATCGCGTCGCGGGTCAGCGCACAGAGATGATTTCACTTCGCAGTCGATCAAGATCGACCTCTGCGATGTGTGCCAGCGTCTCGACGTCGTGAATCCTGATATCCATGTGATCCATTGTCGAGATCACCCCGTTTCGATTGAGGCGCCTGAGCGTTCTACAGACATGGACGGAAGAGAGACCGACGAAATCGCCCAGATCCTTTTGCGTCATCGGCAGATGGTATTCTCGGTTCTTGCTTTGCCTGATCGCAGTCAGGCGAAGGCACAGTTCAATCAAGGCATACGCGATCCGCGATTCAGCCGTTCCTTTGCCAAGGCGCAGCATGCGTTCGGACATTCGCGACATCGAGGCGGCAATTGTCGTGGCCTCAAGCTTTCGTATGGTTGGATCGGTCGCTTCCAGTTTCGACCATTCCGCACGCGGCACAACTGCGAGCGACGCGCGCGAGAGTGTTTCGATCTGAATCCAGCTGCTGTGGCCGTCTGCCGATGTCGGATGCAGAATTTCGCCGGGCAGGATGACGTCGATGATTTGACGTTCGCCGTCGATCGTCGACTTGGACAAAGCCAGCCAACCCGACAGGACACAATACGTGGCGGTGTTTTCCTCTGCCTCGACCTTGAGGATTGTGCCCGCGCAATATTCGCGCTTTCGGGTTTGCAAGGCTTGGCGCATCTCGCAAGATGCGGTTGGAGAGGTCAAAAACTCCAACTCCGGAGATAAGACCCGTTCGCCTTTGTTCTCGGTTCCTTCGACGTGCATGAGTGGTCCCCTGATCAGTATGGAAGTGAGTGTCCTTCAGTCGTGCCAAGCAAAGAGGCATAGATCACAGAGCAACGTCGGCAGAGGCTTACCGTAAGCGCGCCACAGGCACGCACCACAAAACCACCTAACCCTAAACTCAGCATTCCCTGCCAAATGCAATGTGCCCGAACAACGCAAGCCGGCAGAACATTGTTCCGCATTTGCGCTGTGCTCACCCGAAGATTTACCCATGTTAATGCGGGGTCGGGTTTGGCCCTCCATCGTCGCGAATGGAGTTTCACGATTGGATGAAGGGGAGCGCATAGATGACCGCCAAGAAAACAGCCGATAAAGCGAAGAGCGACAAACAGAAGTCAGTGACCGGGGATATTATGGAGCAGGCGAAAGGCATGCTTGCTTTTAACCCGATGATGGGTCCGCAGGTCGAACAGTTCTGGAAGATGCAGGAGAATGTCCTGCAAGACGCCGAAGCCTTTTCTCGGGGTTGGTTCGAGCGCCGTCATGAAGCAGCTCAAAGTGCACTTGATGCCACGCGCGAAGTTGCTGGCAACGGTGCGGCAGAGCCCACATCCGCGCGGCGGGCCGTCACCGACTGGAACCGTCACTCTCTTGAGCGTATGACCGAGGATTTTCAGGAATGGATGAAGTTTTGCACCAAATGTGCCGGTCATCTTTCCAAGGCAGAATTGCAGGCCGGAGAACAAGAGATGGAAGAGGTCAAGAAGGCAACGGCGGCGGCGTCTGAAAAGTCCAAACACTCCACGCCGGTCTGATAATGGCTTTGGCAAATGCCAGTGCCATTAATAAAGCTTGGCGAGGGGCGTGGAAGTCTTGCCGCCATCGGCACGGCGTTCGACCCTAGATGCAAATATCCGGGAAAAGGACGTCAGGGGCCGGGGCGACCGTGACGAGATTTGGGTATCCCGTGACACTTCGCCTGCTGGGTCTGGCGCATTGTGGTGGACAGTATGAAGAGGCTCGCAAACCTTGCGCAGCAGCCCGGACATGGCGACGCAAAGGCCGTGAGAGTTGATCAACAAAAACCCATTGAACGCGCAAAAGCCCTGAAGACAGCCAATCTGCTGTTTCGGGGCGCTGCTGTGTTCGATGGAATTCGCAGTTCCATGTTTGGCGATTAGGGCAGGAGGGGTTGCATGCCGGAAGACACGAATAGCAAGGCTTTCGCCCGAACTGTCGAGGATGTGGTTGAGGAGCTTGAGGCCGATACGTCTTCGGGCCTGTCCGAGGATGAGGCGCAGCGGCGGCTGAAGTCTTCGGGGCCAAACAGGCTCAGGCGGAAGAAACGCAAAAGCCTCGCTTCGATACTCAAGCATCAATTCGAAAGCGTCATCATCTGGCTGCTGGCCTTCGCTGCCGTGATGTCCTTTGCCTTCGGCGATATCCCCGAGGGTATCGCGATTACCGTGGTGATCGTCATCAACGGTGCCATCGGTTTCTTTACCGAGCTTCGCGCGGCGCGGTCGATGGAAGCTTTGATGCGGATCGCCGAGGTGCGCACGCGGGTCCGGCGAGGCGGGTCCGAGCAGAAGATAGATGCCCCCAAGCTGGTGCCGGGGGATGTGGTGGTGCTTGACGCGGGCGACGTGGTGACCGCCGATCTGCGGCTGATCGAGGCGTCGAACCTTCAGGCCGACGAATCCGTTCTGACGGGCGAATCCGTTCCGGTGGACAAGAGCGTGGACCCCGTGGACGAGGATGCCGCCCTCGGCGATCGCAAAAGCATGGTCTTCAAGGGCAGCGCGATCACCCAAGGCGCGGGCGAGGGTGTGGTCGTCGAAACAGGCATGGATACCGAAATCGGCCGGATCAGCGACATGGCGCAAAGTGCCGAAGGCGAGGCGGCCCCGCTCGAACAGCGGCTTGATCAGCTTGGTCATCGTCTTGTGTGGCTGACATTGGTGCTTGCCGTGTTGACCATCGGTGCGGGCCTGCTGCACGGCAATGAGGTTACGATGATGGTGCAGACCGGTGTCGCGCTGGCCGTGGCGGCGGTGCCCGAGGGGCTTCCTGTGGTGGCCACGCTCAGCCTTGCTCGCGGTATGTGGCGGATGAGCCGGCGCAACGCGCTGATCACGCGCCTGTCGTCGGTCGAAACGCTGGGCGCGACCACGGTGATCCTGACCGACAAGACAGGCACTCTGACCGAAAACCGGATGACGGCGGCATGCTACTTTCTCAAGGATGCCGAGATCGAGGTTGAGGATGCCGGGGAACGCTTCGTAAGCGATGATGAACCGGTCGATCCGGACTCCGACGCGCGATTGGCGTGGGCGCTGCGTGTGGGGGCGCTGTGCAACAATGCAGAGATGGGCGATGAGGCCGATGATGACCACTCGGGTGATCCCATGGAAGTGGCGCTGCTTGCGGTGGCCAAAGCGGCGGGGATGGCGCGGGCCGATCTTCTGGATGACTATCCCGAAGAGCAGGAGCACAGCTTTGATCCCGACCTCAAGATGATGGCCACGGTTCATGAAGACGATGACGGGCATGTCTTTGCGGTCAAGGGCGCGCCCGAGGCGGTCCTAGAGGTTTGCGGGCAGGTGATGGGGCCGGATGGCCCAGAGGAGTTGGACGACGCAGCGCGTGAGGACTGGGTCGAGCGCAACGCGGCGGCGGCGCGCGGCGGTCTCCGGCTTTTGGCCTTTGCCATGAAGCGCGCAGACGCGAGTGCCGAGCCGTATGAGGATCTAATTCTGCTGGGCCTTGTCGGCCTGCGCGACCCGATCCGTGATGAAGTGACGGAGGCCATCTCGGACAGCCGCGCGGCCGGCGTGCGCGTTGTCATGCTGACTGGGGATCATGCCGATACCGCACGGGCCATCGCCGAGAAAGCCGGTCTTAGCGATGGAGAGCTTAGCGTTGTCGAGGGGCGCGGCGTTGAAGGGATAGACCCTGAAACCGCAGACGAGGATCAGCGTCAGCGCATGCTTGACGCGGATGTCTTTGCACGGGTCGCGCCCGAAACCAAATTGACGCTTGTTTCGATCCATCAGGAGGCGGGCCAGGTGGTGGCCATGACCGGTGATGGTGTGAACGATGCCCCCGCCCTCAAGAAGGCCGATATCGGCGTTGCCATGGGGCAGCGCGGGACACAGGTCGCGCAGGAGGCCGCGCATATGGTGCTGCGCGACGATGCGTTTTCGACGATCATCGCGGCCATGCGGCAGGGCCGGGTGATTTTCGGCAATATCCGCAAGTTCGTCATCTATCTGATGTCCAGCAATGTGGGTGAGATTTTGGCAGTTGGCTTTGCCGTCGGAGTCGGGTTACCGGTGCCGCTTCTGCCACTCCAGATCCTGTTTCTTAACCTTGTCACCGGAGTGTTTCCCGCCTTCGCGCTTGGCTTCGGTCGCGGGGACGAGAACATCATGAAACGTCCGCCACGCGACCCGGAGGAATCCATCGTCAATCGTCAGGGCTGGATCCTCATGGCCGTGCTGGGCCTGTCGATTGCGGTGGCGACACTTGGCGCATTCGTGCTCGGGCTCAGGTGGCTCGGTCTCGGGACGGACGCGGCGGTTACCGTGGCGTTCCTGACACTGTCGCTGTCGCAGCTTTGGAACGTGTTCAACGTGCGTGACAGTGATGTGGGGATCTTGCGGAACGATGTGACGCGCAACCCCTATGTCTGGGGCGCGATCCTGTTGTGCCTTGGCCTTATCTCGATCGCCCTGTGGTATCCGCCTCTGGCAACGCTTCTGCGTCTCGACGTGCCGGGGCCGAGGGGACTTGGGCTTGCCGCCTGCGCAAGTCTGGTGCCGTTTGTCCTTGGCCAGTTGTGGATTCTGGTTGTCCGGTTTCGGTCAAAGGCTTGAGGAAGGTGCGCGCGGTCGCTTCCACGCCGGGCGACAGGGCGAAAAGAAGGCCACAGTTTAACCGGCGTTAAGGCGTGGCCGATGCCTTGGGGTCACGCTGGGTCGCGACACGCTGACCGGCTCAAGGCATTCATTCGAACAAAGAAGGACGCTCATGCAGACACCCCTAGAACTTGCATTCAAGGACATTGAACCTTCGGAGGACATCAAGGCGCTTGTGGCCGAAAAGGTGGCGCATCTTGAAACTTTCTTTGATGGTATCACGAGTTGCCACGTCTATATCCGCGCCCCGCATCAAAGCCAGCGCAAGGGTAACCTTTATGAGGTGACCATAGAATTGCGTGTGCCGGGCGATGAGCTTGTGGTGCGGCGCGATCAGGATGACACGGCAGAACATCAGCATCTCAAGGTTGCGGTGCGTGATGCCTTCGCGGCGATGGCCCAAGAATTGAAACGCTGGAAGGCGCAGATCAAGGGGGATGTGAAAACCCATGGCGGGCCGCTTCAGGGCAAGGTCGTCGAAATCCATCATGACGAAGGTTACGGACAAATCATCGCGACCGATCATCGGCTGATCTATTTTCACAAGAACAGCGTGGTTGACGGCAATTTTGAAGACTTGCAGCCGCGCGATACGGTTGAGTTGGTCGTGAAGACCGGCGAAAGCGAGATCGGACCGCAGGCCAGCACCGTGCGCCCGATCAGTTCGCTTCAGTACGATCCGCACCCCAAGCGGAGTGGACAATGAGACAGGTAATACAGGAGGACCGATAATGAAGGTCGACACGGTTATTGTCGGGTCGGGCAGTGCCGGGCTCTCGGCCCTGCGCGAAGTGCGCCGTTACACCGAAGATTTCCTGCTGATCAATGACGGCCATTGGGGCACAACCTGTGCGGCGGTGGGCTGTATGCCGTCGAAGGCATTGATCGAAGCGGCCAATGCGTTTCACAGGCGACTCGACCTGAACGAATTCGGGATCAGCGGCGCGGACGGATTGCGCGCTGATATTCCCGCCGTTCTGAGACGGGTGCGCAAGATGCGCGACGATTTCGTGAAAGGGCCCAAATCCATGCCGGACAAGCTTGGAGATAGGGCGATCTCGGGTCGTGCCCGGCTTTTGGGCCCTGATCGGATCGAGGTGAATGGTGACGAGATAGAGGCGCGGGCCATCATCCTTGCCCCCGGCAGCAGCCCGGTGGTGCCGGGGCCGTGGGAGAAATTTGGCGACCGCATCCTGACCACCGACACCCTGTTCGAGCAGACCGATCTGCCGCCCCGCGTCGCGGTGGTTGGCATGGGCGCAATCGGTGTCGAGATGGCACAGGCGCTGGCGCGGCTGGGGCTGAATGTGGCCGGGTTCGATGCGGCCGACGAAGTGGCGGGCATCGACGACGCGCGCGTTCTAAATGCGTTCCGGCCACAGATCGAAGCGGAGATGACGCTGGCACTGGGTGCGCCTGCGGACCTGGAAGAGGCGGGTGCCTCCATCAGGGTAACGGGACACAGCAGCAGTTTTGATGCCGATGTGGTGCTGGCGGCAATGGGACGGCGCCCGAATGTCGATGATCTGGGGCTTGAGACGCTTGGTGTGGCGCTGGATGACGCCGGGCTACCCGAGGTGAATCCGGTGACGCTTCGTATCGGGGATCTGCCGGTCTTTTTGGCGGGCGATGCCAATGGCTACAGGCCGCTTCTGCATGAGGCGGCGGATGGTGGGCATATCGCCGCGCGTATGGCGGCGCCAGAGGCGCCCGAGGGTGGTCTGTGTCGCCGCACCCCGCTGACAATCGTGTTTTCCGCGCCGCAGGTGGCGCGGGTCGGTCTGCCGCTTTCGGACATGGGTGATCATGACGTCGTATCGGGCTGTGTCGATTTCTCGACGCAGGGCCGCGCCCGCATGGCGCAAACCGCTGCGGGGGTTCTGCGTGTTCACGCCGACCGTGAAACCGGGCGATTGCTCGGGGCGGAAATGTGCGTGCCGAGTGCGGAACATCTATCCCATCTGCTCGCCCTTGCGATCGAACAGGAAATGACGGTGGACGATATCCTCGCCATGCCGTTCTATCACCCCGTGCTTGAAGAGGGGCTGCGCAGCGCGCTCAGGGATCTGGCCAAGCAGGTGCCTGCGAAGGGCGGGTCCGACCTGTCGCGCTGCAAGGAGCTTGGCCATGACGCGCTTGAGTGATCGGCGGGTGTGGTCAGGCTGCATCGTTGCGTTGCTGAGAGTGCGGGCACCCGCGGGCTTTCAATTCAGGGTTTCGGTAGATCATCGTGATGGTCCTCGTGCGTTTCGTCGGGCGTGCTGACGGCCTCGAACCCCGCCACCACGTCGAGCAATTCACGAGTGATCGATTCCTGCCGCTTGCGGCGGTAGGCCGCAGTCAGATCATCCTGCCGTTCCTCGATATTGCGCTCGGCACGTTGCATGGCGGCAAGCCTTGTGGCGTGTTCGCTGGCCAGTGCTTCGGCCAGGGCGCGGTATAGGATCACGAAAAGCCGCTGACGGACGAGCCATGACAAAAGCTGCTCGGGTGGCATCCGAAAGAACGGCAGGCCCGGACCGGGCCAGTCGGCATCTGCCAGTCGCGCCAGCGTGATCTTGGGGATTGGTAGCAGCCGGCGTTCATGCGGATCGGCATTGACGCGGCCTTGCCGCCGGTTGTGAACGAGCCGGACGCGGGCCACCCCCTCTGTTCTGATCCAGCGGTCGATTTCAAGGATCACCGCCTGAACGGTCGACGTGAGGCCAGCAACGGAGCCCGGCAGGGCGAAACTCTGGTCGGGCGTGTGGCCTTCGGCCTCAAGCCTTGCGGCGGCACGGGCGCCTATGACGGCGAGGAAGACGGCCTGATCGCCCAAGCGGTCGGCGCCGAAGCGGGTGATGGTTTCGTTGTAGCGGCCACATAGACCGCGGTCCGATCCGATGACGATCAATGCCTCGCCACCCTTTCCGGGTGCGGTTTCCGGCAGGGGCCGACCGTGAGCGCGACGATCATGCAAGAGCGCGGTCAAGCCGAGTTCTATGGTGTGTTCGAAGTCCGCGAGCGCGGCCTCCGCCTGCTCGTACTGATGGATAGAAACCGCGGAAAGCGATTTCATGGTTCGGACGATCGACCGGATGTCGCCTGCGGTTTCAAGCGCTTCTGACAGACCTTCAAGCGTCTCCATCGTCCGCGGCCTCCTCCTCTTCTTCCGCGGTCTGCCCGAGCACGTCGCGCATCCGGCACAGAAGTGTCTCTCTATCTTCCTCCCGAAGCTTGTCTCCGTCGGTGATGCGCGCGGCGAGGTCTGACATTTCCTCGCGGACAAGTTTACAGATCTTGGCCTCGGCCTCGGCCACATCGGCGGGGTCGAGCGCGTCAAAGAGCCCTTCGGTCGCGGCCAGCAGGGCGGCGATCTGTTCCGGGGCGGAGAGGTGGACATGCTCGTTCTGTTTGAGAACCTCGCGCACCCGTGTGCCCCGTGTCAGCTTGGCCCGGGTCTCGTCATCAAGTTGAGTGCCGAAGCGGGCAAAGCTTTCAAGCTCTTCGAACTGGGAATACATCAACCGCAGGCTGCCGGCGACGGCGCGAAAGGCCGGAAGCTGTGCCTTGCCGCCCACCCGGCTTACCGAAGAGCCGATGTCTATGGCGGGCAGATGCCCCTTTTCGAAGAGGTCCGGCGAGAGGTAAATCTGACCATCCGTGATTGAAATGAGATTGGTCGGAATAAAGGCCGAGATGTTCTGTGCCTGAGTTTCGACAATCGGCATCGCGGTGAGCGACCCGCCCCCCTGTTTGTCGCGCAGATGTGTCGCGCGTTCCAGAAGCCGGGAATGAATATAGAAGATGTCGCCCGGATAGGCTTCGCGCCCCGGCGGTCGGCGCAGGAGCAAAGACAATTCACGATAGGCCCGCGCGTGGCGGGTCAGGTCATCATAGACGATCAACGCATCTTGTCCGGCCTCCATGATCTGTTCGGCCATGGCCGTGGCGGCATAAGGCGCGACGAATTGCAGCCCCGGCGCGTCATTGCCGCCCGCGACGACAACGATCGTGCGCTCAAGGGCTCCGCCCTCGCGCAGGCTCTGGATGACGCGGGCGACCGCCGAGGCGCGCTGACCGATGGCACAATAGATCGACACGACGCCGCTATCGCGCTGATTCAGGATCGCATCGACGGCGATTGCGGTCTTGCCGGTCTGCCGGTCCCCGAGGATCAACTCCCGCTGACCGCGCCCGATCGGGATCGCGGCATCCACCGCCTTGATCCCCGTTTGCAAGGGCAGGTTCACCGGCGCACGGTGCATGATCGGCGGTGCCGGGCGCTCGACGTTCTTGCGTGTCTTGGCCTCGATCGGTCCGCCATCGTCAAGGGGCTGACCAAGCGCATCGACCACCCGGCCCAACAGCGCCTCGCCCACCGGGACATTGACCACTCGGTTGGTGCGGCGAACCCGGTCTCCGGGCCTCAAACGTTCGGTGTCGCCAAGGACGATGACGCCAATGCGCCCCTCGCGCAGGTTCGAGGCGACCCCCATGATTCCATAGGGGAACTGCACCAGTTCGTCGGCGTGCAGATCGGTGAACCCGGCGACCTGCGCCACCCCGCTGCCGACCGACAGGATGCGCGCGATTTCGGCGGTTTCCAGGTCCGGCTCAACCTGTGACAGGGCTTGGTCCACCGGATCGAGGAGTGACTTTTCGAGATCGGCAAGAAATGTCATGCGTCGGACCGCTCCTTTTGGGTCGCCTCGTCCTGTCCTTCGTCGTCGTGGTCCTGATCTTCGGATCGCGAGGTTTTGGATTGTGCGGCCGTGTCGAGAATTTCGCCGATGGTCGCTTCCAATCGGTCGAGATGCCGCCCGGCGGACCATTCTGCGGTCTGCTCGCCGATTTTCAGCCGCAGACCGAGCAACACGTCTTCGTCCTCGGAATATTCGACCGGGATATCGGTCTCGAGCGTCTCGTGCAGGGCGCGCGTGATCTTGCCTCGGGTCGCGGAGCCAAGTGTGTGGCCGGTCGCCACGCTTGCGCCATCGGCCTTGGCAGCGGCATTCGACAGCCGTTTCGTCGTGTCTTCGTCAAGCGCGCCAAGCCGCGCCACGAATGTGGTGGCAATGCGTTCAGAAAGGTCGGTATCCGCGAAATCACGCAGCACCCGTTGCGTGACGTCGATAATCTGCGCGCCGGCGCGGCGCCTGAGATTGCGGACGAAGGACTCGCGCTCTTCTTCGAGGTTGCGCTGCCACGTTGCGCGCTTTTCTTCCATGTCCTTCTTGACCTTGGTTTCAAGTTCGTCGCGCAGGTCCTCGGCCTTCGCGCGTGCCTCTTCGAGTTTCTCCTCGCGGGACTCTTCGAGTTCGCGGCGCTCTTCTTTCAGGCGCTCGGCCTCGTCCTCGGCCTCGTCGCGGGCACTGCGGGCTTCTGCCAGCCGGTCTTCGATCCGGGTCTCGCGGCGGCGCATGGCCTTGGTGATCGGCCGATAGAGAAACCGCTGGAGCAGCCAGATCAGGACCAGAAAATTGACGATCTGAGCGGCGGTTGTGAGCCAGTCGATCTGCAAGGGTTCAGCCCCCGGCCGCTTGTGACGCAAGGTCGGTGAAAGGATTTGCGAAGATCAGGATCATCGAGACCACAAAGCAGTAGATCGCGGTGGATTCGATCATCGCCAGACTCACAAAGAGGGTGCGTGTGATCGTGGAGGATGCGTCAGGTTGCTGCGCGATCGCCTGCAATGCCTGAGCCGCGGCCCGTCCTTCGGCAAGCGCCGGGCCTATTGAGCCGATGGCGATGGTGAGGCCGGCGGTCAAAATAGAGATCGCGGCGATCCAGAGGCTCGGGTCCATGGGTCAGTCTCCTTTGGTGTTGGCAGTGTCGGGTTCGGGGTCATTCTCATCCTCGTCGCCGCTATGCGCTGGATGCGCGCGGCTGGCTGATGCGATGTAGACCATCGCGAGGATGGCGAAGATATACGCCTGTATCAGGCCGGTCAGCAGCCCGAGGAGCTGCATCACGATGGGAAAGAAAAAGGGTGCAATGCTGATCAGGATTCCGACGATGACGGTGCCGCTCATCACGTTTCCATAAAGCCGCACAGCCAGTGCGAGGGTGCGCGACAGCTCGCTGATCAGGTTGAAGGGCAGCATGAACGGCGTCGGGCTGATATAGGTTTTGAGATAACCGCCCAAACCCCGCCGCGCGACCGAGAAGAGCGGCACGGCGATGAGAACACAAATCGCCAGTGCGGCGGTGGTGGACAGCGATCCGGTGGGCGGCTGATAGCCGGGCACGACGGTCAGCAGGTTGGCCGTGGCGATGAAAAGAAAGAGCGTTCCGATGAAGGGCAGGTAGCGGCCGGGATTTTCGGCGCCCACCTCGTCGATCTGATCGCGGATCGTGGTGACGATCACTTCGAGCATCACCTGCCAGCGTGAGACGGTTTCGCCTTCGCTCAGCCGCGAGGTGATGAGCGCGGACACGACGACGAGGATGGCCATCACCAGCCAAGTGAAGGCGACCGTCGCGGTAAGTTGCCAGCCTTGCCACTCATAAATAATCCAGGCGTCGGGACTTATCTCCATGTCGGCCTCTCGTTGCCGGTGTCGGCGCGTCGCGTGGCCAGAATGCGGATGACGATGAACCCGGCCAACCCGGTCAGCAGCGCGCCGGCCCCGGCTCCGAGCGCGAGCGCGCCAGCGAGGGCACCCAGAACCAGCGCCGCCCGTGCCACCGCCAGCGCGATGAAGGCGATGGCGGCGCGTGGCCCTTTCAGCGCCTGCACCGACATCCACAGAAGCCCCAGATACAGGGCGCCGACTGCCGCCCCTCCAAAACCTGCGCCGATGAGTGTCTGAACATCCATTGTCATGTGGTGGCCTCCGTTGTTCGTTCTTCGTTTGCCAGAAGCCGTGACACGATGAGGGGCGCTACGATGCAGGTTGCCACCGCCGCGAGCACGGAGGCGGTATAAAGTTCTTGGGGCACCGCCCATGACCCGAGGGACAGGCCGTGTGCCATGACGATCAGAAAGATTTCGGCGCGCGGCACCATGCTCATGCCGATCAACCATCCGGTCTTTCGCCCGGCCACGGCCCAAGCGGCAAGTCCGGCCCCGATGAGCTTGCCCGCGAAGAGCGCGAGGAAAAGCGCCATCGCGAGCGTCAGGGCGGTCCAGATAGTCTCAAAGCCGACTGAAAGGCCGACCGAGAGAAAGAAGAACGGCCCGAACAGGGCCAATACATAGGCAAAGGCATCGTCAATCTGACGTTCTTCGGGATCGCGACTGAAGGCGAGGCCGGCAAAAATGGCCCCGATGGCCATCGAGAAGCCGAGCATATCGGCCAAGGCGGCAATGAGGAAAACAGTTCCAGCCGCGAAAACGAAGGGGCCGGTTTGGCGGTCAAACCGGCTGAAGAGGGCGGAAAGCCTTGGCTCCGCAAAGCGCGAGAAAAGATAGCATACACCTGAAAAGAGAGCAATTTTGGCAAGTTGGACACCACCAGCCCAGACCGCTTCGCCGATCATGGCGTTGCCGTTTTGCAGGTTCGGAACCACCGCGAAAACGATTCCGAGCAGAACCACCGCCGAAACGTCGTCAATCTCGGCCACGTCGAGCATCAATGCGCCGTTGTCGCTCTGCAAGGCGCTGGCCTCTTCCCAGGGGGCGGTCGAGATGCCAATGCTCGTGGCGCTTGCCGCGATCCCTGTGAGAAGCGCCGGGACCAGCCCGAAGCCTGGCCACGCCCAGATAAGCGCAAAGGCCAGCACGGCAGGCAGTATCATGTTTGGTAGCCAGATCGCCGCAGCGCGCCGCATCTGACCGGCAAGCCGACCCAGATCGCTTTCGATCCCGACCCGGAACAGGAGCGCAACAAGCCCGATCTGTGCCAGAAGTCCGATCCCGTCATCAAGGCGTTGTGTCAGAAACCCAAAACTTTGGTCGGCGGCAGAGATCGCGACACCAAGACCGATGAAGGCGACCAGAGCGGGCAGCGCCATCTTTCTTAGCGCGCTGCGCAGCGGAATGCCGAGCACCGCGACAACGCCGAGCAGGAGCATGAACTGCCCATAGCTTTCATGCGCTTCAGTCATCGCGCCCCTCCCGCTGCACCCAGTACCAGGCGTTCAGGCTTCCGAGGGCGGCACCAGCGAGGAGCAGGGCAAGGGTCCACGACATGTCACTTGGCCAGCGGCTGTCGATCCACAGACCGAGGGCGATACCGGCGATCACCGGCACGGCAACCGCCCAGCCGACCATGCCGAACATGGCCAGCCCGTGCCACGGGCTTTGATGCCGCCGCTTGCGGGCCTCTTCCATCGCGCGGGCTTTGCGGGCGATGGTTTCGGTTTCGTCCTCCTCCTCTTTCATCTCTCGGTCATCTCCAGATCGCGAAAGCGGCGGATCATGCTCGCCTCCAGCCGGGCAAGTGCCGCGCGCGCCTCGCGCTCGGTTTCGTCCTCGCGGCGGTATTCGTCCTCGACGCGTTGCCGCAGCCGCGCGAGATCATCCCCCTCGACCGCGCCGCGCACCGCCACATATACTTGTTCCCCACATTTGATCAGCGTGCCGGAATTCACCGCCACATAGCGGTCCGGGCCCTCCTCGGGCTCGTAGACAAGGATACCCGGCACCAGTTCGGACACGTAATCGCCGTGCCCCGGCAGAAGACCGAAATGCCCCTGAGGGGCCTCGGCGACGATACGGCGCACATCGCGGTCGATACAGCGGCGCGCGGGGGTGAGCACCTTAAGCCGCATCTGCGGTCTCCTCGATTTCGTCGACACTTCCGATCATGTAGAAGTCTCCCTCATCGCGATCCTGAAATTCCCCCGACAGGATACGCTCGCAGCTCGACAGGGTGTCTTCGAGCGGCACGAACCGCCCTTCCTCACCGGTCATTGCCGAGACCGAGAAAAACGGCTGGGTGAGAAAACGCTCGATCTGGCGGGCCTGCCGCACCGTGGCGCGGTCCTTCTCCGAAAGCTCTTCGAGGCCGAGCATGGCGATGATATCCTTCAGCTCGTCGTATTCGGCGAGCGTGTTGCGCACCTTGCGGGCCACGCGGTAATGCTGTGTGCTGACCGTGCTTGGCGTCAGCATCTTGGAAAACGACTGCAACGGGTCGATCGCCGGATAGAGCCCCTCGGACGCCTTCTTGCGCGATAGCACGATCGAGGCGGAGAGATGGGAGAACGTGTGTGTGGCCGCAGGGTCGGTGAAGTCGTCGGCGGGCACATAGACCGCCTGAATCGACGTCATCGAGCCACGATCGGTCGAGCAGATGCGCTCCTCAAGGTCCGCCAGTTCAGTGCCAAGAGTCGGCTGATAGCCGACGCGTGAAGGAATGCGCCCCAGAAGGCCCGACACCTCGGACCCGGCTTGAACAAAGCGGAAGATATTGTCGATCAGCACCAACACGTCGCGGCGGCGTTCGTCGCGGAACCATTCGGCCATGGTCAGCGCCGCATGCCCGACGCGAAAGCGAACGCCGGGGCTTTCGTTCATCTGGCCAAAGACCATGACCGTGTTGCCGAGAACCCCGGCCTCGTCCATCTCGCGGTAAAGTTCCTCGGCCTCGCGGGAGCGTTCGCCGATACCGCAAAAAAGGCTCACCCCTTCATATTCGGCGACCATGTTGTGAATCATTTCGGTGATCAACACCGTCTTACCCACGCCGGCACCGCCGAAAAGGCCCGCTTTGCCGCCCCGCTCCAACGGGCTCAGAAGGTCGATGGCCTTGATCCCGGTTTCGAAGATTTCACCCTCGACCCGGCGCTGCGACAGCGGCACGGGATCGCGCAGGATCGGGCGGCGCTGGACATCTTCCAAGGGCGCGCCTTCGTCGATGGTCTGACCGAAAAGATTGAACATACGGCCCAGCACAGCCTCGCCCACCGGCACCTCAATGGGCTGTCCGGTGTCACGCACGGGCAGGCCGAGCCGCAAATCGGAGGTGGGATCAAGCACGAGTCCCCGCGCAATGCCTGAGCCCGGAAGCGCCGCCACCTCTATGCTGATCTCGGGATCGCTGAGTGTCACCAACCGGGAGGCAATCGCAGGAAGCGGCCCCTTGAATCTTATGTCGGCGATACCGCCTTCGATGGCGACGATATGTCCGATCCGGTCATCACGCTCAGGCATAGGGACTCCTCCCACTTAAGACCTGCAATCTACGAGGCCCGATGGAGAAGTCATTGATCCAAGTTAAGGACACACGAACGCGCAGCGGACATGTGCGAGGGACATATCTCGCTCATCCTTCGCTTGCCGATCCTGACACGGGTCACCCCGGCAGGGGGTGCAATCCGAAGATGACGAGGAGGCGGGGCGACGCGCGTATGAGGGCGCCTTTGCCCTGATGGTGGCGCGCTAACATGTGTTAATGCGCGCACCGGGCACCGGTGCCATCCAAGAAGGAATTGCCGACATTCCCGCGCCACACCAAGATCGGAGACCTAGGACATGAGGACGTATCAGACCCGGCCCGGACCCGATGACGACCCCGAGAGGCCCACGCCTCCGCCCCCCGAGGAACCGGTAAAGCCGGTGCGGGAAGATCCGCCGGAGCCGGATGAGACACCCGAGCCGCCCGATGAAACGCCGCCACGCAATCCCGGCGAAATCCCGCAGCCCCCCGGCGAAGTCCCCTCACAGCCGCCTCCCGAGGTGCGGGCGACGTGGGGCGCTTGATTTCCAAGCAATGTCCGGGGGCCTCCGGCTAACCGATTTTGACCGAAATTCACTCAAACCGAGCGGTAGATGATGGCAGATATAGAGACCAAACGGGCCGAAATGGTCGAACGGCAGATAAAGGGGCGCGGTGTGCGCGACCCGAAAGTTCTTGAGGCGATGGGAAGGGTGCGCCGCGAGGCGTTTCTTCCCGAACATCAGCGGGACGCTGCTTACGCGGATCGCCCGTTGCCCATCGCCGACGAACAGACAATATCACAGCCCTATATCGTTGCCCTGATGGTCGAGGCGCTGGCCCTTTCGGGTGGTGAAAGAGTGCTCGAGATCGGGGCGGGATCGGGATATGCCGCTGCGGTCTTGGCCGAGATCGCGGACGAGGTTTTCGCCATCGAACGCCACGGAACACTGGCGTCCAAGGCGTCAGCGGCGCTTCAGGATGCGGGCTATGAGAATGTCCGGGTCCGCCACGCCGACGGCACGAAGGGCTGGGAAGAGGAAGCGCCATTTGACGCGATCCTTGTTTCTGCGGCGGCAGAGTCTGTGCCGAAAGTCCTGTTGGAGCAGCTTGCCAAGGGGGGACGAATGGTCGTGCCGGTCGGCAGCCATAAGCAGGCGCAGGAACTCTTGCGGTATACACGGCAGGGCGATGACCGGTTCGATCGGGAGGATCTTGCCGATGTCCGGTTCGTCCCCCTGATCGAGGAACCGGTGAACGAGGGGGAGCCGAACGGCGCGGCAAGGGTAATCGAGCCGCGCAGGCAATCAGGCGGTGATTTGCCAGAGCTGATCCGATCGCAGGCCGAGCCGTTCGAGACCATCGACGATGCATCGCTTGATCCGTTGATGGAGCGGATTGGTGACGCGCGGGTGGTACTGATCGGGGAGGCCAGTCACGGCACCTCGGAATTTTACCGGATGCGCGCGCGGATCACCCAGCGTCTGATCGAGGAGAAAGGTTTCAACATGGTGGCCGCCGAGGCCGACTGGCCCGATGCTGCACGGATCGACCACTACGTGCGCCACCGCGAGGCGTTGCCCGCCGATTGGGAGGCTTTCGCCCGCTTTCCCACATGGATGTGGCGCAACGAGGAGACGCGCGACTTTGCCGACTGGCTGAGTGATTGGAACGGGCGTCTGGACATGGAAGACCGCGCCGGATTTTACGGGCTTGATCTTTACAGCCTTTACACTTCGGCGCAGTCGATCATCGACTATCTGGAAGATGTGGACCCCGAACTCGCGCGGACCGCGCGGGCCCGCTATGATTGCCTCAGCCCTTGGGAAGCGGACCCGGCGGCCTATGGCAGGGCGGCGCTGAGTGGCGAGTATCGGGCATGCGAGACCGAGGTCGTGACCATGCTGGCCGATCTGATGCGAAAGCGGCAGGACTATACCGCGCAGGATGGCGACCGTTTTCTGGATGCGGCGCAGAATGCCGCGCTGGTGGCCAATGCGGAGAAGTATTACCGCGTCATGTATTATGGTTCGCGTGCATCATGGAACCTGCGCGACGATCATATGTTCGAGACATTGCAGAATGTGATGAATTTCCGCGGATCCGATGCCAAGGCCGTCGTCTGGGCGCATAATTCCCATATCGGAGATGCCCGCGCGACCGAGATGTCGCAGCGTGGCGAACGCAATCTGGGAGAGCTTTGCGCGCGCGGTTTCGGGACCGACAGTTATCGGATCGGATTTGGAACCGATCATGGCACAGTGGCTGCGGCAAGTACGTGGGGCGGCGAGATGGAGGTCAAGAATGTCCGTCCGGCCCACGAACAAAGCTATGAGCGGCAATTCCACCTGACCGACCTGCCCGGTCTGATCCTGCCGTTGCGCGCGGGCCAGGAGCTTGATGTCACGACGGCGCTGTCCCATCCGCGGCTGGAGCGCGCTATTGGCGTGATCTACCGGCCCGAAAGCGAACTGGCGAGCCATTACTTCGAGGCCGAGCTGCCGCGTCAATTCAATGAATACATCTGGATCGACGAAAGCCATGCGGTCAGTCCGCTGGATACGGATGTGAAGGAAGGGCTGCCCGACACCTATCCTTTCGGAACGTGAAACTGCGACCGGCGTGGGATACTTGCCAAGCAAGGAGTTGAGCCATGTCTGATATTTCGGATGACGCCGAGCGAATCGAGGAGCTGCGCGAACGGATCAACCGTCATGACCGTCTGTACTACGTGGAAAACGCGCCTGAAATTTCAGACTCGGAATACGATGAGCTTTTCAAGGAACTTCAGAAGCTGGAGCAAGATAATCCCGATCTTGTGACATCCGACTCGCCCACACAGCGCGTTGGCGCAGAGCCTGTATCCGAACTTGACAAGGTTGATCATGTCGCGCCGATGCTCAGCCTTGATGCGGTGCATTCCGTGCAGGAGATCACCGATTTCATCGAACGGGCCCGCGATGAGGCAGGGGACACCGACGCCACGTTTGTCGCGGAGCCAAAGTTTGACGGGCTGTCGATCGAGGTTGTGTACGATGACGGACGCTTCGTGCGTGGGGCAACCCGTGGCAACGCCGAGACGGGCGAGGATATCAGTCACACGTTAAGGGCGGTTCGCGCGCTTCCCATGCGGTTGGTGGACGCGCCGGATACGGAGGGCCAGATCGCGCTGCGCGGCGAAGCGATGCTGCCGGTCCCGAGCTTTCAAAAGCTCAACCGCACGCGGGTGGAGCGCGGTGATGCGCCGTTCACGACCCCACGCAACGCCGCTGCGGGCCTGTTGCGTCGGCTTGATCCGTCGCAAGTCGAAGAGACGCGTTTGGCCGTTACCTTCTACGATGCAACCGGAATAGACATCGACACCGCCGCAACGCAATGGGCGCTTCTGGACAGGCTTCGAGATTTGGGCCTGCCGGTTTTGGGTGACAGCGTGCGGTGTGGCTCGTTCGAGGATGCAAAGGAGTTTCACGGCACCCTGCGGGATAGCCGCGACGATTTCGATTACGAGATCGACGGTATCGTTCTCAAGCTTGACGCGCGCGGCGATCGCGACGCGCTTGGCACCCGTAGCCGCAGCCCGCGATGGGCGATAGCCTGGAAATTTCCGCCAAGGACCGAGGAAACCCGGATAGCGGATATCGTGTTCAGCGTCGGGCGGACCGGTGCAGTGACGCCTGTGGCACTGCTTGATCCGGTCGAGGTGGGAGGTGTGACCGTGGCGCGCGCCACGCTTCACAACATCGAAGACGTGCATCGCAAGGATATTCGCGTTGGTGACACTGTGCGCGTCGAAAGGGCTGGCGACGTGATTCCAGAAGTTGCCGAACGTGTTCCGCAGCCGGGTGTCGAGCGGGCGGACCCCCTCGAGATGCCTGATCGCTGCCCATCCTGTGGTGCCAAGATCGAAAGGTCGGGCCCTCACGCTCATTGCCCTGCGGGGATCGCCTGCCCGGCGCAGTTGCAGGCACGGTTGGTGCATTACGGCGCGCGCGGCGCGATGGATATCGAAGGTCTCGGCGAAAAGACCGCCGAACAGCTTGTCGAGCGTGGATTGGTGGAAGACATCGCCGATCTTTACGACCTGAGCGTGGCGAATCTGGAGGATCTGGACGGGTTTGCCCACCAGTCCGCCCAGAAGCTCCATGACGCGATCCAAGACCGAAAACAGGTGCCGCTTGATCGGTTATTGGGCGCACTCGGTATCCGTCATGTGGGCGCCGACGCCGCCCGCCGCCTTGCCCGTGCGTTCGGCACGCTGGAGGCTCTGAGAGAGGCGGCGACGCGGGATATCGACAGAGTGGCGGGTATTGGCACCGAAACCGCCGAAAGTGTTCGGGCGTTCTTTGCCGAAGACCGCAACCGCGAGGTGCTCGACCGGCTGTGTCAGGCGGGCGTGTCACCACAGCCGATCAAGGATGCGGGATCGTCGCTCGAAGGCAAGACATTCGTCTTGACCGGCTCGCTGAAAAACTGGACCCGCGAGGAGGCGACGGAGGAAATCGAGCGCCGTGGCGGGCGCGTGACGTCTAGTGTCAGCAGCGAGACCGATTATGTGGTCGTGGGCACCGATCCCGGCTCCAAACTCGAGGATGCACATGACGAAGAGACCGACATATTGGACGAAGACGCGTTCCGCGAGATGCTTGACTGAAAGAGAGGGGCGATGCCCGTACACAACAGTGAAATCGCGTCGATGTTCGACCATGTTGCGGACCTTCTTGAAATCGAGGATGCGAACCGCTTTCGCGTGCGCGCCTATCGCAACGCCGCCGACACGATCCGTGACCAAAGCCGGTCGGTGGCACAGATGCTTGACGAGGATGAGGATCTGTCGGAGTTGCCAGATATCGGTGACGACCTTGCCGAGAAGATCGCCGAGATCGTGAGCACCGGCCATCTGTCCATGCTTGATGACCTTGCCGGGGACGTGCCCGAAGCGATCGTTCATGCCACCCGTATTCCCACCATCGGGCCGAAGCGGGCGCGGGCGCTTTTCAAGGAACTGGACCTGGGATCGGTCGATGACCTGAAAGAGGCCGCCGAGGATGGCAGGATCGCGGAAATCGAGGGCTTTGGTGAGAAAACTCAGGAGAAAATTCGCGAGGAACTGAAAAAGAACGACATCACCGAAAACCGGATTCGGCTTGATATAGCTGAAGAATTTGCCGAGCCGCTTCTGGATTGGGTCCGGCAGATCGACGGTGTGCAAAAGGCTGATATTGCCGGAAGTTACCGACGGCGCAAGGAAACGGTGGGCGATCTGGATATCCTCGTGGCCGGTGACAAGGGTGATGCCATCATCGACCGGTTCACCGAGTATGACGAGGTCGAGGAGATCGCCTCACAGGGCAAAACGCGCGCGACCGTGACGCTGCGCTCGGGCCTTCAGGTGGACCTGAGGGTGATCCCCGATGCAAGCTGGGGGGCCGCGATGCATTATTTCACCGGCTCGAAGGCGCATAACATTGATGGGCGCCGCCGCGCGCAGGCGCGTGATCTGAAGCTAAACGAATACGGCCTCTTTGATGGCAAAGAGCGGATCGCCGGAGCGACGGAAGAAGAAGTCTATGACGGGATCGACCTACCTTGGATCGCACCCGTGTTGCGCGAAAACCGGGGTGAGATAGAGGCCGCCGAAAAAGGCGAGCTTCCCGATCTTGTGACGTTGGACGATATCAAGGGCGATCTGCACGCGCACACCAAAGCCTCGGACGGCAAAAACAGTCTGCGCGAGATGGCCGAGGCGGCACGAGACATGGGCCATGAATATCTGGCGATCACGGATCATTCAAAAAGCCAGACGCAAGCGGGCGGGCTGAGTGAGGATGATCTTGAGGCACAGATTGAGGAAATCGCCGCGTTGAACGACGAGATCGACGGTATCCGTGTTCTGGCCTCCTGCGAGGTGGATATCCTTGAGGATGGACAGCTTGATTTCCCGGATGCTCTTTTGAAGAAGCTGGATATTGTCATCGCGTCTGTGCATTCGAAACTCGATTTGTCCGAGAAGGCGCAAACCGAGCGGATCATGCGGGCGATGGATAATCCACAGGTCAACATCATCGGCCATCCGACTGGACGCATGATCGGTGAACGCAGCGCCTTTCCTGTCGATATGGAGCGGCTGGTGGAGACCGCCAAGGACACCGGCTGCATGCTTGAGCTTAATGCCAACCCGAGCCGGCTTGACCTCAGGGATGTGCAGTGCCGTATGGCGGCCGAACACGGTGTGCCAATCTCGATCTCGACTGACGCGCATTCCACAGGTGGTTTGGGCAACATGCGCTATGGGGTCTATCAGGCTCAGCGCGGCTGGCTCTCTGCGTCGCAGGTGATCAACACGCTAAGCTGGAATGACCTGTCAAAGCGTCTGCGCAAAGCCTGATGAGTCGTCGTTTTTAACCCGCGTTAATGATGATCGGGATGCATACGGGTAGCGTCCTCGACGTCAAGCAAGAGACGGGCACTTGGCGCATCAGACCGGGCCGCCCGAACTGTTAATGGGGGCCTTGTGGTGAACCGCAGGTTTTGCGCCACTGCCGACCGGTCATGCCGCATGGTTGGAAATATCTTGCCGCTGACGACACCGAAGGGTCCACAGGATCACAGAGGAGATACGATCATGAAGGGCTTTCACATGGTCGCCGGAAAGGGCACGGAAAAGGCGGCACAGGGACGATACGAATTTAGGGTATGGCTGCGCGATTGGCCAAAAGCGGCATCGGCGCTTCAGCGGTTCTGGCCTCTTGTCGGTGCTGAACGGCGGTCCGACATCTACCTGCTTAACGCGCGGAGCCCCTATCGACTTGTGAAGCTGCGCGCCGGCGACCGGCTCGAATCCAAGCGACGGGGCCACGAGCTTGGGCCGCTTCAGTACTGGGTTTCAAACTCCTATCCCATCTTTCCTCTCGCTCGCCCGGAACTGCACTTATTGGCGCAGGAATTGGGGGTGGCGAGGCTCCCGTTCGACGCCGGGCTTTCCCCCGCTCATCTTGTCGCGCGACTTGGCGCTTCGACACCGGAGATTATGCCCGAGCCGGTTTACAAGTCACGTCTGCTTTTCCGCAAAGGCAGCAGTCGCGTTGAACTGAGTCGGGTCGCCGCTGGTGGTCAGAACCGTGTCACGCTCGCGCTTGAGGATCCTGACCCGAAATCCGCCCTTCAAGCTCTCGACACATTGCGCATAGGCCATCTGCGCAACCGCTCTTATGGCGAGGTGCTTTGCCGTCGGGTGCTTCCACGAGCGGAGGCGAACGCGAACTGAACTCCAGCAATCTGAAAGGATCATCGAATGAAACGTCTCGAGGGGAAAACCTGTATTGTCACTGGCGGCAGCAAGGGCATCGGTAAGGCCACGTGCCTGCGGCTTGCCGAAGAAGGTGCGCGCGTCGCGGTGACCGACATCGCGGAGGATGATGGCAAGGCGGTGTGCGACAGCATTGCGGAGAAGGGGGGCACAGCAGCATTCTGGTCGCTGGATGTGGCGGATGCCGCGGCCGTCCACCGCGTCTTCGATGACATCGCCGAGCGGTTCGGTCAGATCGACGTTGTCGTGAACAACGCGGGGATTTCCGGGATTAACAAGCCGACACATGAAATTGAAGCCGAAGACTGGCAGAAGGTGATCGAGGTGAACGTGAACGGCGTTTTCTACTGCACCAAGGCGGCGGTGCCGCATCTTCAGAAGGCGGGCGGGGGCAGTATCGTGAACCTCTCGTCGATCTACGGATTGGTCGGGGCCCCGGATCTCCCACCCTATCACGCCTCGAAGGGGGCGGTGCGGCTGATGACCAAGACCGACGCGCTTCTTTATGCCAAAAAGGGCATTCGCGTGAACTCGGTTCACCCCGGCTTTATCTGGACCCCGCTGGTTCGGGAACTTGCCGAGGAGTCCGAAGAGGGCGTGGATGCCTTCCGCAAGGCGCTTGATGATCTGCATCCCATCGGCCATGTCGGAGACCCCGAGGATATCGCCGCCGGGATCGCGTATCTTGCGTCGGAGGATGCGAAGTTCGTGACTGGGTCGGAGCTTGTGATCGACGGTGGATACACGGCGAAATAGGAGTCCGCGAGGGTGATAGCTTGGTCGCGGTGTCGCGCCGGGGTGGTTTCCCTATCCCGCGCATATCGGCTAAATGAAGGCCGTTGAGGTCATCGGGCTGAGATCAAGGCGTTTCGCCTTTCGCTGATGTCTTAGGACAAAGGCAAAACGCTTTGGTCTCTTCATCGCTCGTGAGTGGTCATGGGGGACGAGCAATTGATGATGGCCAGTACGCAGGATTCGTAGGTTCTGCTGATCAAAGCCGTTCGCTGTGGGCGCTATGAAAGCCTGCTTTGCGGACGAAGCGGGCTGTCGCACATGCAGCGTTTGCTCACGCAGAAATCCACCGCGTCTGCGGCAGGTCCTTTGCTGCGAGTTAACCTGCGTTGTCTGGGCGATCATTGGCACACCTCATCAAACGTCGAAGCCAATTTCGCGTTTCCGTTGCGTGCAAGCGGAGCCAGAAAAGGAAAAACTTTGTCATCGAAAACTTCAACACAAAGAAGGGGTCGCCGTAGTGATTGACGGGTATTCACCTCAGCGGCACACTGTGCGCAAGTGCCATTCCTCAGCTGGAGAGGTCTTCGCGATGGCACCAGATGATATGTCCGTCTGCAAAATCCCGGCGTGGCGGGGCCGTTTCTTCACAAATTGATCCGATGCGTTTGGGACAACGGCGCTGAAAGGGACAGCCGCTCTCGGGGGGGCTAAGCTCGACCACATCGCTTGCTGCCAGGGTTGGGGTGAAATCCGGATCAGGCTCGAGAACAGCGCCCAAGAGAATCTCTGTGTAAGGATGCGCAACTGATCCGTAGACATCTTGTGTCGAACCGAGTTCGCAAAGGCGCCCCTGATAGAGAACGGCGACGCGGTCGGACAGCGCCTTGACCACGGCAAGGTCGTGGCTGACGAATATGTAGCTGGTATCATTGTCACGCCGAAGATCGTCCAAGAGTTCAAGCACCGCAGCCTGAACAGAGACATCAAGCGCCGAGGTGATTTCGTCGCAGAGCACCAGCTCGGGCTGCGCCGCGAAGGCGCGGGCGACGGCGACGCGCTGTTTTTCCCCGCCTGAGAGTTGGCTGGGAAGCCGGTCTAGATAGTGCGATCCAAGGCGGACCTGTTCCAGCAATTCGGCTGATCGATCCAGCAAGGCCTGTCCGGTTAACCCGAAATAGAGTTTCAGCGGCTGGGCGAGTATCTGAGAGATGGTCTGGCGCGGGTTCAGGCTTTCATCCGGGTTCTGGAAAATGAGCTGCACCTGACGAAGATGTCGGCTGTCTCGATCCTCTACCTTTGCTGGCAGATTTTCCTGATCTTTGAGTGTGGTTTTTCCGCGAATTGGAGGCAGCAAGCCGGAAATCGACTTCAGGATGGTTGATTTTCCCGACCCGCTTTCGCCGACCAGCCCCAGGGTTTCACCATGGCGAAGCGCGATGCTTATGCCGTCGACGGTGGCCACTGTGTGTGTCTCGCGCCCCAGCAACCGGTCGACAAGCCCCGGTTGGGTGTAAGAAATCGCAATGTCTTTCAAAGTCAGCGAAAGTGCCGCGGGCAGGTTTCGCATCCCGGTTTCGCGTTCACCGGTCAACGGGATGGAGCGAACGTGTTCAGGCAAATGACAGCGCGTGCGGATTCCGTCGGGCTGTGGCGCCAGCTCTGGTCGACTTGTTCTGCATTGCTCGGTGGCGATGGCGCACCGAGACACAAAGGCACAGCCCTCTCCCGCCTGACCCGGTGCTGGCGGACGCCCGTCGAGCGCGCGAGGCAGACATTTATCCGACAGCTTTGGAATTGAAGCGAGCAAGCCGCGCGCATAGGGGTGCCCCGGATCGCGCAAGACCTGTCGTGAAGCGCCTTCCAAAACGACTTCGCCCGCATACATCACCACGACCCTATCGCAAACGCGCGCGATCGCGCCCAGATCATGGCTGACATAGACCATCGCCATGCCGGTATCTCGGGCAAGATCGCGCAACAGTTCTAGAATGTGCGCCTGGGTCGTCACATCCAGACCGGTTGTCGGTTCGTCCAGCAACAACGCTTCAGGTTCTCCGGCAAGTGCCATTGCAATCGCCACCCTTTGCTGTTGACCCCCCGAAAGCTCGTGTGGGTACCGCCGGGCAATTGCTTCCGGATCGGGCAAGCGCACTTGGCCGAGCAGGTCGATGACACGCCCGTCAAATCGGTCTTCGCTCAAAGAACTATGCAGCCGCAGTGCCTCGCGGATCTGCGCGCCAACCCGCAAGCTCGGGGTCAGGGATTGGCCGGAATTCTGCGGGATCAGCCCTAATCGCCCGCCGCGAATGCGTTCAAACGCGCGCTGGTCCTGCGCAAACATGTCGATTCCGTCAAAATGGGCTTTGCCCTCGAGGACCTTCAGGCCAGTTTTCAGGTAACCCATCATCGCGAGGGCAAGTGTGCTCTTTCCAGAACCACTCTCGCCGACCAGACCTATGCTTTCTCCGGTGCCGACGGATAACGAAATATTCCGCAAAACCGGCAGCATCCCTCCGGCTCGGCCACGGAACCCAATGCTGAGGTTTTCAACGTCGATAACAATCTTTGAAGTCTCGGTATCTCGCATCATACAGGTGCCTTTTGCGCGCGATCGATGCCAAGGGCCTTGGCCAAGGCGTCCGCGGTCAGATTGATGCCGATGATCAGGGACGACAGTCCGACCATCGGGGCGAGAACCCCAAGCGGCGAGAATGACATGAAGCCGCGCGCGTCAGCGATCATGAGACCCCAGTCAGGCGTGGGAGGCGACACGCCGAAGCCCAGAAAGGACAATGACGAGAAGGCCAGCAGCATCCACGACCAGCGCATTGCACCCTCGACCAGCAGTGCGTCGCGCACATTAGGCAATAGTTCGCGCCAAATGATCGTTGCTCTTCCATGCCCCCTAGCGCGAGCGGCCTGAATGAAATCACGGGCAACGACATCATGGGTGGCGGCGCGTGCGATCCGGATTACAGGGATGCCGTAGAAAAAAGCCAATGTGGGGATAAGCACCTCGATCCCTGTCCCGAACGTGACGATCAGGACCAGCATTTTCAATATCCATGGCAGCGATAGAAACGCATCCACTATCCGCATCAGAACCTCGTCCAGCCGCCCTCCGGCCAGACCGAAAAACACCCCGACCAGACCGCCCCAAAGCACCGCAAGCGGTGAGGCGATACCTGTGACAAGGATGGCTTCACGTCCTCCAAGCAGGGTTCGGGTCAAGATGTCGCGGCCCAGATGATCAGTCCCGAGCCAATGCTGGGCCGAGGGTTTGGAAAGCATCAGGGTCGAGTTCATTTCGGTATAGTCATAGGGCACGAGCCACGGGCCGGTCAGAGCCAGGATCAGGTGCGTTGATACCAAAGCCAACCCGATTGCCCCCGAAGGACGCGCGGAGATGTCTTGTAAAACCAGAAGAAGCCGCTGGAACGGACCCGGACGCCGGTAGATAGGAATATCTGTCATTGGCTTAAACCCTGCGCATGTGAATTGTCCGCAACCGCGGGTTGGCAATCATGGTCAGCAGGTCGGCCAGCAAGTTCACGCAAACATAGACCGACGCGATGATCAGGGCGATTGCCTGTGTTACCGGCAAATCGCGATCCGAGATACTGTCGATCATCATCCGGCCCAGACCCGGATAGTTGAAGACGGTCTCGATCACGACCACTCCGCCCAGCAACCACGCGATTGTAAGGGCCACCACGTTGATTGTCGGCAGAAGCGCATTTGGCAGAATATGTCGGAACACGATTTGCCAGTAAGGCACGCCTTTCAGAAGAGCCATTTGTGAATAATCCGACGCAAGAGTTTCGATGACGGAAGATCGCACTGTGCGCAGAATATGCGCGGTCATCACAAGTGTCAGAACCCCAATGGGCAAGAGCACTTCGGGAAAGAACTCTATCAATGGTGCGTCGGCAGAGGTCAGAACAATACCAGGAACCCAACCCAGCCAGACCGAGAAGACAAGGATCAACAAGGTTGCCGAAACGAATTCAGGTATCGTCATCGCGGAAATCGCAGTGGTCGAGACAAAGATGTCTACCGGCCTGTCGCGCCATAGGGCTGCAACGATACCAAGGAACAGCGCCAACGGAATGCCAACCAGCATTGCGCCCGACGCAAGAAGCAAAGTGTTGCGCAACCGATACCCGACAAGTTCGGAAATCGGTTTCTGTCCGTTGGCCGATAGACCCAGATCGCCCTGCAACGCGTTTGTTGCCCATTCCGTGTACCTTGTAAGCGCCGGGCGGTTGAGCCCAAGATCCTCACGGCAATTGGCAAGCAATGTGCCTTTCGCCTCGCGCTCCAAAAACGCTGTGCAAGCATCGCCGGGAAGCATTTCAACACCGGCAAAAATGATCACGGAAACAAGCCAGACGGTGATCGCCCCAAGGCCCAACCGTCGCAAGAGCATGGACAGCATTACTTTATCCAATCGCGAGAAAAGGGATGAAGGAGATGGGGGCGCATGTCGCGCCCTCATCAAAAAGGTCAGTTGACCGTTACAAGGTGCCAGCGCACTGCGTTGTTTTCTACCGCATCAAGGTTATCGACCCGCGAGGTTGTCCCGACCAAACGAGTCACATGATAGGGGATAAGCGTGCCCGCAGTCTCCCAAAGATGCTCTTGTGCCTGAATATAGAGCGCACGCCGTTTGTCGAAGTCCAGCTCCTGTCGAGCCTGTGCCAGAAGCGCGTCAAATGTGTCATCCTTGTAGTAGCTTTCATTCCACTTGGCCGTGCTCAGGTAGATCTCGTTCAGCGCCTGATCCGCCGGGCGTTCGTTCCAGCGTGTTGTGACAGC
Organism: Roseovarius sp. E0-M6; assembly: GCF_037083845.1. Taxonomy (NCBI): domain Bacteria; kingdom Pseudomonadati; phylum Pseudomonadota; class Alphaproteobacteria; order Rhodobacterales; family Roseobacteraceae; genus Roseovarius; species Roseovarius sp. E0-M6. The sequence continues at coordinate 165,319 of NZ_JBAPLA010000005.1, forward strand.
ATCCTTTTGCATCCAGACTTCGCTCCAGAAACCATCTGACGGCACCTGAACTATATTCACCCGGATCCCGGCAGCGGCAGCCTGGTTTTGGTAAACCTCGGCCAGAATGGGCCAGGTCGGCTCCAGCGTCGCAACGTGCAGTTCAACGTCCAACCCATCGGGATAACCCGCTTCGGCCAAAAGCGCCTTGGCACGTTCGATGTCCTGTGGGCAGTCAATATCGGCGCGGTACTGATCGCGCGCACCAACAGGGGTGTCGCAGGCAACTACAGCGCCGCCACCCATCACAAGATCAACCATGCCTTGACGATCCGCCGCCAGTCGAAGCGCCTGACGCACGCGCGGGTCGTCAAACGGAGCCACATCGGTGCGGAAGACAAGGCCACGCCAGTTACCGGTCGGGATGGTTTGAATGTTGAAGCGATCCGATCCTTCCAGCATCACCTTCTGCTGAGCGGTAATGCCCCGCTCCATGTCAATCTGCCCGCCAAGCAGGGCCTGAAGGCGCGCCTGCCCGTCGGTGATACCGATGATTTCCATTTCGGCCACACCCGGAGCACCTTCAAAATAGTCCATGTTGGCTTCGAGAGTGGTCGTGCCTTCTGCATCAAAATCGATCACGCGGAACGGACCGGTCCCAATCCCGGTTTCAGCGATCATATCGCCCGAGTCTTCGGGGATTATTCGCAGGCGGTAGTCCATCAATAGGAGCGGCAAATCAGCGAAAGACCCATCCAGGGTCAACTTTATCGCATTGTCATCTACCGCTTCGACCTTGTTGATCATGGCAATGGCCGACCGCGCCGGGCTGTCCATATCCGGGTCGAGTACGCGCTCCAGCGAATAGACCACGTCTTCGGCCCCAAAGGTAGACCCGTCGTGGAACATGACACCGTCACGCAGTTTCAGCGTCCATTCTGTGGCATCTTCGTTGGCGGACCAGCTCACCGCCAAGTCCGGCGATGGGCGTCCCTCCATGTCAGGCCGCACAAGGCGGCTCATGATTTTTTCGGTAATCTGAAACACTCGGCCCTTCGAGATCGGGTCAAGGCTTGAGGCCGATCCCGATCCAACTTCATGCGCCTGACGAAAGACGCCGGTCGGCTCGGCCCAGGCCAGTGAACCTGAAAGCGCCAGAGCAGAGACCGCTCCTAGAATAGTTTTCATTTTTTCCTCCCATTGGGGCCCTCCAAACCGTCGTTGTCAGGCGGAGACACCTCCCTGAGAGTCCTGCGGGCATGCCGTTTGGTCAAACGAAAAAATATACGGTCATGGGTGGCAATATATTTATCCATGTCCGGCCAAAATGATATTTGCACCAACGGGCGAAAACAGTTTTGACTAAAGCCATCAACGGGGCTCGGGGACTGTGAAATGGATGCAAACAATGTCATTTTGACAATCGGCGGGGGCGGTTTCACCCATGCATCTGACCCGGAACTTGATGATTTCTGCCTCCGTTTTGTTCCGGATAAACCGAACCTGGGATATATTGGTTGGGCAAACGATGACGACGAAGAGCGGGTGATCAGGTTTTACGATCGGTTCCGCGATGTCGCGGGATCATCGACACATCTGGCCCAGGGCGCTTCGGGGTCCGAGACGCGTGACTGGCTTGCAGGCAAGCATATGGTCTTTCTGGGAGGTGGCAATACAACCCGCCTGATCGCCGCGCTATCGTCTGATGACCAGATGGCGCATTTTGCAGCGGCAAATGCGAATGGTTGCGTGTTGGCCGGCGTCAGTGCCGGTGGTGTTTGCTGGTTTGACTGGATTTTATCTGACTCCGGCGGATGCGGATACGTGCCTTTGCAAGGCCTGTCGCGGGTTCGTGGCGGTGTTTGCCCACACTACAGCTCCGAAGTCGCCCGAAAGCCGTTGTTTGAAGCTGCGGTTGCACGCCGCGTTGAGGGCGCCGCCTATGCGATCGATGACGGCGCATGCACTGCGGCAGTCAAAGGCGTGGTTCAGGGGTATTTCTCGGCACGTGATACCGGTGCAGCCTATAGGATAACGCGCCAGAGCGGCACGGTTGGATCAACGCGTCTCCCGATCTTTGAGTCAAAGTGAGCTGGCGGTTTTGGCTTCGGCTTCAATCCATTCACACACGGTGCGGATCGCACTGTTCTTGCGCGCGTCATGATGCTCCAGCAGGTGAAAGGCCCGGGTAGGCCGCAAATCAGTTTCGAAGGGTTTTATCAACTGGCCGCTAGCGACATCGCCATCCATGAAAGGAAACACACCAAGTGCAACACCTTGCCCATCCTTGACGGCACGCTGGACCATATTGGAATCGACAATGGTCAGCTCGCTTTCGATGGTCAGGTCCAGACAACCGGCGAGCACGAACCAATTTTCCCATTCACTACGGTCATGCTGATGGATGATCGTCAGTCCGGCCAATTGACAAGGATCCGTCAGTGGGCCGGTTGCACGCGCAAGATCCGGGCCGATAATCGGAGAGTATCGTGCCTCCATAAGGCGCGTCGCCTCAAGCCCCCGCCATGCCCCGACGCCCCAATCAATCGCCAAATCCGATTGCATCTGGTTGCTATCGGTGATCCGTGATCCGTGATGCACCACGAGGTCGATCTTGGGATGCTCCTTGCTGAACTGAGCCAGTCGCGGCCCCAACCAGCGAGATCCGAAAATCGGGCCAACAGCAATTGAAACAGTTTTGCGTGGCACCACGATGTGTTTTTCGACTTCGACCTGTATTTCGTCGAAAGCCGAGGTAAGAACCCGGGCAAGTGAGCCGCCACGCTCTGTCAGGCTGACCGCCCGCGTGTGACGGTTGAACAGTTTACAGCCCCAGTCTTTTTCAAGCTGCCTGATCTGATTGCTAACCGTTGTCGCGCTGACGCAGAGTTCGGCTGCTGCGTCTTTGAAACTGAGATGACGTGCGGCGGCCTCAAAGGTTCGAAGTGCGGTAAGCGGCAATCGCCGGGCATTTATCGGCACGTCATTCCTCCGGATGAATGAAGAATTTGCAATCCATAGCGCCCGCAAATCTCGTTTGTCAAAATCATTGTGAACCATGACCCTTCGACATGGATGAAACCTAGCTCTTTCTTTCGACGGAGCGACAAATAGGGGAAATGCCTTGGTGAAGGTCGCCATTTTCGGAGTCGGAGCAATGGGGTCGGTTTACGCTGCCCATTTCGCCGAGGCGGGACAGGACGTCGTGGCGATTGATCCCTGGAAGGCCCACACAGATGCCATATGTGCCGATGGGCTGCGGCTGGAGGGGCCGGGCGCTGATCGAATTGTCAGCGGAATTACCGCGTCCGGCGATCCCGGTCTGGCGCGCGGCGCTGATCTGATCATCATAGCGACCAAGGCATCCGGGGTCGGCTCGGCGGCGCGCGCCGTGTGTCCATTCGTGACCCCTGACACGACCGTTCTGACCATTCAGAATGGGCTTGGGGCCGACGAGCGGATTACCCGCCATCTGTCCAAAGAAAACGTGCTGCTAGGTGTTGCCGACGGGTTTGGTGCGTCGATGCAAGGGCCGGGCCATGCGCGCCACACGGCCATGAAGCTGATCCGGTTGGGCGAATTGACAGGCGGCCTGACGCCGCGACTGGAACGCATCGCCTCGCTCTGGCAGAACGCGGGCCTGACCGCGCGTGCGTTCAGCGATATACACCAGCTGATCTGGGAAAAGCTGCTGTGCAACGTCACCTTGTCTGCCCCCTGTACCGTGCATGACTGCACCGTCGGAGAGCTGATGGGCCATCCTGCAAAATGGGCTGAGGCTCTGGAATGCATGCAAGAGGCCTATGCTTGCGGCAACGCCCGGAAAATAGCGTTTTCATTCGACGATCCAGAGGCCTATGTCACCACCTTCGCCAACATGGTGCGACATGCCAGCCCTTCAATGCGACTGGATCACCAAGCTGGTCGCGCGTCCGAGATTGACTTCATCAACGGGGCGATCCCGAATATCGGTGAGCAATACGGCATCCCAACACCCGTCAATGACCGTCTGAGCGCAGAAGTCCGTGCCCGTGAAGCAAGCTTCGCCAGAGCAGTGCAATGAAGATCGCCAGTTTCCATTCAGCCTCAGGGCAAAGCTACGGTCTTGTTTCTGCGGACGGGCTGCACCCGGTGACGACGGATTTTGCAGCACAGTATACCAGTTTACGCGCGCTTCTGGACGCCGGTATGTTGGAAGAGCTTGCCGGTAATTGCGCGAGGCTGGCGCTGGATTTGTCCTCTGTGCAACTCTTGCCGCCAATCCCGAGCCCTTCAAAAATCCTCTGCGTCGGCCTGAACTATCGCAAGCCTTACCCCGTGGCCGGGGCCGCTGTTCAGTCAGACGATATCGTTATTTTCGGGCGGCACGATGACACGCTGGTTGGCCACGGCGCATCGCTTGAAATGCCCATAGGTGACGCGGCGTTCAGCTTCGACTTCGAAGGCGAAATCGCTGTCGTTATTGGCAAAACCTGCCGCCATGTCACCGAAGCAGATGCCTTGTCCTATATCGCGGGCTATGCCTGCATGAATGAAGGATCGGTGAGGGGCTGGCAGAAACATTCGGTCCATGCGGGAAAGAATTTTCTCGCGTCCGGGTCATGGGGGCCGTGGCTCACCACAAAGGATGAGGCCGGGCCCATTGAAACCATGGCATTGATCACGCGGGTCAACGGCAAGGTCATGCAGCAGGCAACCGGCGCCGACATGATCCACTCTTTGCCCAAGCTGATCGCCTACATGGCCCATATCACCCAGTTGAACCCCGGCGATGTCATTGCCACCGGGTCACCTGATGGCACCGGCGGCAGCCGGAGCCCAACAGCCTTTTTAACCCCCGGCGACGTGGTCGAGGTCGATATCCCGGCCATTGGCATGTTGCGCAATCAAGTCGCCGCGCAGGCGGCCGAATAGGACGACACCCATGCATTCAGAGCTTAAAAAATTGCGATTTTCGGTTAAACCTTTTCCAGTTGAGGGAAACCGCCCTATCGAACTGGCCCGCACCATGGCCGTGCATCCGCTGACTTATCAGGAGTTGCCCTATGAGCCTGAGTATTCGCTTTATGCCGGGCGGCTGACGCCCGAAAAAATGACCAACGCCACCCCGGACGAAATGTATTGGGCGGCGCGCCAAGGGATCATCTTGCGACATACTGGCGAACATCCGTTCGAGATCGCCGGCCCGGATGCGTTGAAGCTGTTGCAAAGGATTTTTCCACGCGATGTATCCAAGGTGAAAACCGGGCGCTGTTCCTATCAATTCGCCTGTTATCATGATGGTGGCATGATCACCGATGGTCTGCTTTTGCGGGTGGCTGACGACCGCTACTGGTTTGCACAGGCCGACGGCGATCTGTTCTCGTGGTATATGGCACATTCTGAGGGGCTGGATGTCACGATTGGTGACCCGGACGTTTGGGTAAGCCAGGTCCAAGGTCCGCATTCGATGAAATTACTTGAACACCTGTTGGACGGCCCTATGCCCGATCCGTGGCGTTATTTTGATTGGACCGAGGTTAGCATGGCTGGCCAGAAGGTTGTCATCAGCCGCACCGGCTTTACCAATGAGCTCGGCTGGGAGATCTATTTCCGCCCGGAAAACGATATCGAGACGCTGGGCGATCTGATCCTGGACGAGGGCACAAAGATGGGTCTGCTCCTGACCGCGACCCCTGGGTTCCGCGGTCGCCGAATTGAAGCAGGCCTGTTGTCCGCGGGCCAAGACTTCAACCGCCATACCACGCCTTTTTCAGTGGGGCTGGGTAAGTTCATCGACTTCGAGTCCGGCGACTTTATCGGGCGCGAGGCGCTCATGGCGGCAGACAAGACCTGCCGCAGCTGGGGTATCCGGGTCGAAGGCGGCATCGCCTTGCGCGGTCAAACCTTACAGCAGGACGTTGAGAAAATAGGTCGGGTCACATCCAGCACATGGTCGCCCTATCAGGTATGCGGCATTGGGATCGTCCACATGGACGATGATACCTTCGGCCCCGGCAGCATTGTCGACGTCGATTGTACGGATGGCACAAGACACCGGGCAGAACTTTGCGCCCTGCCAATGTATGATCCGAAAGGCGAATTTGTACGCGGGATCAATACGACAATCCCAGCAGGGCCCGAACCTTGGTCGGGGATTGCATTAGGCAACGACACAGCCAAAACCGCCTGAACGCAAAGGTTTAGACAGAATGAATCCTGACGACTCTCTGCGAGAGGTATCTCTCGCCGATCGGTTTGATCTGAGCAAACACACTGTATTGCTGTCGGGCACACAGGCCCTGTTGCGGATCGCGTTGATGCAGCGGGCGCGCGACGCGGCCGCAGGTCACAATACCGCGGGATATGTTTCGGGATATCGTGGGTCCCCTTTGGGTGCTGTGGATGCAACATTTGAAAAAGCGCAGCCACTTCTGGAGTCCGCGGAAATCCGGTTTCAACCGGGTTTGAACGAAGATCTGGCTGCCACCGCGATCTGGGGCACCCAACAGGCCGAACTTCGGGGCGAAGGGCTTTATGAGGGCGTATTCGGGCTGTGGTATGGCAAGGGTCCGGGTGTGGATCGGTCCGGCGATGTCTTTCGCCATGCCAATCTTGCAGGAACCTCACCCATGGGAGGGGTTCTGGTTGCGGCTGGTGATGATCACACCTGCGAAAGCTCGACGACCTGCCACCAGTCCGAACTGGCCTTGATCGACGCGATGATTCCGATCCTGTCGCCTGCAGGTCTGCAGGACCTGCTGGATTTCAGCATCCATGGCTGGGCTCTCAGCAGGTATAGCGGCTGTTGGGTCGGTCTGAAGTCGCTCAAGGATACGATCGAAGCGACGGCCGTTGTTGATGGCGATCCCTTTCGTATCGAAACTCGGATTCCGGACAGGAGGATTGAGCAGGCCCTCAACATCCGCCTTGGCGACACACCTCAGGAACAGGAAGGCCGTTTGCATCTGCACAAGATACCGGCGGCTCAGGCCTATGCACGCGCCAACGGGCTGGACCGGCGCATGCACGGCACCAAAGGTGCGCGGATCGGTATCGTCTCATCCGGCAAAAGCTGGTTGGACCTTGCCCATGCCTTTGACCTTCTGGGCCTCGACGACGACGCAGCACAGCGGTTGGGGATCACGACTTACAAGGTCGGGATGGTTTGGCCACTGGAACCTGTCAACTTTGGCGACTGGGCTTCGGGCCTGGACCACGTGATCGTCGTCGAGGAAAAGCGCCCGGTTCTGGAGCCACAGGTCAGGAATAGCGTGCCTGCCGGGGTGACAGTGCTGGGTAACAATGACCTGCAAGGCGCGCCGCTTTTCCGCTCGGTTCTCGATCTTGATCCCGCGAACATTGGGCTTGGTCTCCTGCATGCGCTTGACCAGATCGGCATGGATACAAGCCAGTTTAAAGGCCGCGCGGAGCGGCTTTGCAGCTTGATGCAGGACAACCCGGCGCCAGACCTGACCGAACGCAAACCCTGGTTTTGCGCAGGTTGCCCTCACAGCAGTTCGACCCGCCTGCCCGATGGCGCGCGCGCCTATGCGGGGATCGGGTGCCATTATATGGCACAGTGGATGGACCGGGAAACCAGCGGCTACACCCATATGGGCGGCGAAGGGGCCAATTGGATCGGGGAAGCACCTTTCTCCAAACGCCCTCATGTTTTTCAGAACATGGGCGATGGAACCTATAATCACTCGGGTAATCAGGCGGTCCGGGCGGCTGTCTATGCCGGCACCAACATCACCTATAAAATCCTCTATAATGACGCTGTGGCGATGACCGGTGGGCAAGAGCATGAAGGCGCCATGACCCCCTATCAGATCGCGGCAGAGTTGCTGGCCTTCGGCGTGCGCAAGGTTGTCGCTGTCATCGACGAAAAAGAGGAAACACCACGGTTGCCAAGCGGGGTGCCATCACTGCCCCGCGGCAAGTTGCAAGATGTGCAAGAGGAGTTGCAGAGCATCAAGGGCGTGACGGCGATCATCTATGTCCAGACCTGCGCCGCCGAAAAACGCCGCCGCCGCAAGCGCGGTAAATTCCCCGACCCGGACAAACGGGTCTTCATTAACCCCGCAATCTGCGAAGGCTGCGGTGATTGCGGTAAGGCTTCGAATTGCGTGGCGATCCTGCCGCTGGACACGCCCTTTGGACGCAAGCGGCAGATAGATCAGTCGGCATGCAACAAGGATTTCTCCTGCCTGAACGGGTTTTGTCCCAGCTTTGTTACCCTGTCGGGCGCAACGCCCAAGGCATGGACTGCAACTGGCGCAGAGTTTCGGGATCTTCCTGATCCGGTGCTACCGCAACTGGATAGGCCTTGGAACATTCTGATCACCGGGATCGGCGGCACAGGCGTGGTCACTCTGGGGGCATTAATGACAATGGCGGCGCATCTGGAAGGCAAGGGGGCCGCCGAATTGCAGATGGCAGGTCTTGCTCAGAAGGGCGGCGCCGTGTCGATACATTGTCGAATTGCGCCCAGCCCGACCGACATAAAGGCAACCCGTCTGACGACCGGCGAAGCAGACGCCGTCATCGCCGGAGACCTTGTGGTCGCAGCCGGAGGTAAAGCCCTGAACCTTATGGAACCGGGCCGAACCCGCGTCATTGCCAATGAGACCACCGCGATGACTGGCCAATTCACCCTTGATCACGCTTTCAAAATTCCGGGTCCCGAGTTGCAGCACCGGATCAAAGAGCGCGTCGGCGCTGATGCCATGACCCTGATTGATGCCTCCTCGGCTGCGCGGGACCATTTAGGGGACAGTATCTACAGCAATGTTCTTTTGCTCGGGGCCGCCTGGCAGGCCGGATTGGTGCCCCTTGGTCGTGCGGCGCTGCGCAGGGCAATAGAGTTGAACGGTGCCGGCGTCGAAGGTAATTTGCAAGCTTTTGAGACCGGGCGCTGGTGTCACTTGCAGGCATCCGACAGTGTAACCCCCCCGGAGTCTACCACCGATACCGCACAAGAACGGATTGACCAGCTTGCTGAGTTTCTGATCGATTACCAAGGTGCCGCGCTTAAAACGCGCTTTGTAAACATGGTGGCCCGGGCCCGCGAAGCCGAGGCAGCCAAAGGCGTGACAGGTTTTGCCGAAGCCGTTGCCGATGGGTATTGGAAACTTCTGGCATACAAAGACGAATATGAGGTCGCCCGGCTTCACACACGCGAACTTGACACCTTGCTGGAGGCGAATTTCTCTTCCGTAGAGCGGCTGACCTTCCATCTTGCGCCCCCGCTCTTCAGTCGGGTGGGGAAAGACGGACGTCCGGTCAAGTCAGAATTCGGTCCTTGGATACGTCATGTTTTTCGGGTTTTATCGGGGATGAAGCGGCTACGCGGCACCCCGTTCGACATCTTTGGTTATACCGCCGAGCGACGGCATGAAAGACGTATGATCCGTCAGTTTGAGCACGACATCGAACAGGTAATGCCGGTTTTGTCTGTCGAAACGATCGCAGACGCAATCACGCTTGCCCGGCTTCCCGAAACGATCAAAGGTTTTGGGCATGTCAAAGCCGCGAATGCAACGCGTGCTGACGCGCAAAAGGTTCAACTGTTGGAAAGGCTTGGATTACTGGCCACCTGAGCGAGCCAAAATTGAGGGTGTAGTTGCGGCCAATCGAGCTGTTGAGGCGACAATGGCGCCTTCGCGCGGTCCCTAACGCCGACATCAAGCAGCCGTTGATCGAATGGTGTGGTGACATAGAATTCGATTGCGTCTGGTGTTAGGACGGCATCGTAGAACTCTGCCGCCCGGCCCAGATCATTGGTTCCGACCATGACATAACCGATCGCTTCTTGGTTCCCTTGTTTTAGGTAAGCCAGTTAGCGCTGGCGGGTCTCGTAGTCCGGGTTTCTCCAAACCTCAGCCTCGATGCGGGGCAGCGGCGCGTGGCCCAGAATGTCATCGCTCAGCTTTTCCGCCAGCATGATCGTGGGGGCATTGGTGTTGCCATTCGTCACGAAAGGCATGATCGACGCATCAACGACCCGAAGGCCGACCAGACCGTGAACCCGTCCGCGGGCATCGACAACGGCACCCTTGTCGGTCTCGGCCCCCATGCGCGCGGTGCAAGACAGGTGCCATTGCGTGGTCGTGTGCGTATTCAAAAGCGCATCGAGTTCCGCATCCGATTGCGCCGCCGCGCCTGGGAATATTTCATCGCCCTTGAGATCGGAGAACGCAGGTTGTTCGACAAGTTCACGAACCAGCCGGATGCCCTTGCGCATCAGCGCCCTGTCCCGGCTGTCCTTGAGATAGTTCACAAGGATACGCGGCGGTGCCGAAGGATCGGCACTGCGCAGCCGCAATTCACCGCGGCTATGCGCCCGCATGAGGCCGACATGGATTTGAAACGCGTGCTTTTTGAGCGGCTTCCATGTCGCATCGTCCACCGCGATCGGCGAAATGATGATCTGAAGGTCCGGATACTCCACCCCTGCGTCGGACCTGACACAAGCGACCGCCTCGAAAAGATTTGAGGCCACGATGCCGCGCCGGGTCATCAACCATTGAAAACCCGCCGCGACCTTCGCCAGCGGCTTTGTCTTGGGCCAGAACGAGACGGGCTTCAGGCAATTGTATTTCAGCACGAAATCTGGGTGATCGTTCAGGTTCTGACCGACACCGGGCAGATCGTGACGCACCTCGATGCCCTTGTCCTGCAAATGGTCCGCCGGGCCTATGCCGGACAGCATCAGGATATGCGGTGAGCCAACCGCGCCAGCGCTCAGGATGACTTCCCTGCGGGCGCGCGCAGTCGCGATCTGACCCGCCCGGTTCATGTAGGCGACCCCGACGGCCCTGTTTCCGTCAAAGACCAGATGCTGCACGCTTGCCTGGGCCAGAATCTTCAGATTTGATCGATGGCTCGCCGGATCGAGATAGGCGCGCGCGGTGCTCCATCGCTCACCCTTGAATACGGTGCGATCCGAGACGCCGAACCCTTCTTGGCGATAGCCGCTTATGTCGTCGGTCAGCGGGTATCCTGCCTGCTGCCCGGCTTCGAGAAAGGCGCGGGTTATCGTATCCTTCGGCGCGGCGCGATGCACATGCAGCGGGCCGCCATCGCCTCGGTACGCATCCCCGCCGGCGCAATAGGTTTCCATCCGTTTGAAATACGGCATCACATCGGCATAGCCCCAGCCGTCACATCCGGCCTGGCGCCAGCCTTCGTAATCCAGCGCATGCCCGCGAATGAACACCATCCCGTTGATCGACGACGATCCGCCCAAGGTCTTGCCGCGGTCATGCTGGATTTGCCGGTCGTTCAGCTCCGGCTCGGGTTCTCCCTGAAAGGCCCAGTTGTGCTTTGTGCTCTTGAGATTAGACAGCACAGCCGCCGGCATCTTGAGCGACAGCCCGCGGTCTTCCGGTCCGGCTTCGAGTAGTAGAACGGTGGTCTTGCTATCGCTGCTAAGCCTGTTGGCAAGAACACACCCGGCCGAACCCGCGCCGACGATTACAAAATCATATTCCATTCCGATTTTCCCGGTTGCCACTTTGCCGCAGGAAAGAGGGCTGCCATTCGTGCGCGGTTCACGTTCGGCGCCCTTCCCATGCTTACTTAATTATTGTAAAAATAACCTTTTGACAAGAAACTTACCAATGGTTAGTTAGCGATGTTGCCGCTTTAGTCATCTTGGAGCCTGATCGCAATGCCAAACGAGATTGCCGATGTCAGATGGCCTCATGGGGGCAGCATCGGCTTCAATACGGCCGGGCGGCGATCAAGACTGGAGAACCTGGAAACCTGGATCACGGAAGCAACCCCTGGCGGTCGTGGGTGGGGGATGGTCAAGCCATTCCTCATTCTCAGGTTGACTGTCGCAGATGGCGCTGTTGGCTCGGGCGAGGCTTATACCCTGCCATGCCGTGAACGCGCGGTTGCAGAAATCATCCACGCATTGGGGCGCAGGATGGCTTCGGAGGATGTTCTCAATTCGTGGCTGTTTCGCGAGATTGCTGCTGACATCGCCGGAAATCACCGGAGCATGGACTTCGCGACCGCGACCAGCGCTTTGGAGATAGCGCTGTGGGATCTGGAAGGCAAACGCCTGAGAAAACCTCTTTGCGAACTCCTCGGCGGCGCGCGCGAACATGCCGTTCCGATTTACGGAAACATCTGGAGCGAAACTCAGTGGAACACCCGGTCGCTTTTCAGACGCGCGGACAAGCTGGTTTCGGACAGGCAGTGCCTTGGTGTCGAGATTGATGCGCAGGCTTTGCACGCATGCTCGTCCGATTATCAAGAAAGCGCGTTGGGTGTATACGCGTCTCCAGCATGAGCACTGTGGTTGAGGGGCGCGCAACGCTTGCCTGCCTGTATGCCGGTGCCGTCTGGGGCTTGTTCTGGATACCATTGCGCGCGCTTGAAGGGGCAGGGCTGCACAGCCTGTGGATCACGACCGTCTATTTCCTTGTTCCGGCAGTCTGCATCCTGCCTCTCGCGGTGCTGCGCTGGCCCCACATCCGGCGGGCTGGGCTGGCGTTTCAGATCACAGTGGCCGCGAGCGGAGCGGCATTGACGCTTTATTCGGCATCCATTGTTTTTACCGATGTCGTGCGCGCGCTGATGCTGTTCTACCTGATGCCAGTCTGGAGCATGCTTTTGGCGCGTGTTGTGCTCAAAGAGCGGATTACCCCGATACGTATTGTTGCGATCTGCATGGCAATTTCCGGAATGCTGATCATGTTCGGACTCGGTGTCCGGTTTCCTGTTCCGCGAAATGTGGGGGACTGGATGGGGCTTGCGGCCGGTGTGTTCTGGGCGATTACGATGGTCCGGGTTCGGTGCCACCAGCATCATGCCTCTGCCGATCTAACGGTCGGCTTTTTCTTTTGGGGGCTGATAGTTTCGGCGTCTGCCGCACTGATGCTCGCGCCCGAGCACATGCCGTCATGGGATCAGACAAAGCCGACCCTGCCTCTGCTGCTGCTGTTCATGTTGCTGCTGGTCATTCCGGGCACCTATGCGTCGCTCTGGGGGCCGAAGTTCCTCAACCCGGGCGTTGTCGGCCTGCTTTTCATGACCGAAATCGTGGTTGGTGCGATTTCGGCCGCGCTTCTGGCAGGAGAGCCATTCGCCGCCCGAGAAGCGATCGGCGTGCTGCTGATCGCCGGAGCAAGCCTTGTGGAACCCCTGGTATCGCTCCGGCGCAGAAGGGTTTGACGTGACATCGGATGGCAATGTCCAAGCGCATGCATTCAATTGGTGGATCAGTCGGTCGAAATCACGCTCTTGAACTGATCGCGCAGCACGTTTTTTTGAACTTTCCCCATCGCATTGCGTGGTAATTCATCCACGAGAACAAGCTTTCGAGGATGCTTGAACCGGGCAAGCCGTGACTGAAAACCTGCCATAACCTGATCGAGGTTCGGGGCATTTCCCGGTTCGGGGACAAGCACACCCAGAACGGTCTCACCGAAATCCGCGTGCGGCACGCCGATCACCGCGCTTTCCAGTACGCCGGGCTGAGAGTCCAGCACCACCTCGATTTCCTTGGGGTAGATGTTGTAGCCGCCGGAAATGATCAGGTCCTTATTGCGGCCTACGATATGCAAATAGCCCTCACGGTCGATTTTCCCAAGATCGCCTGTGATGAAGTAGCCGTTGCTGCGCAGTTCGGCCCCGGTCTTTTCTGGCATCCGCCAGTAGCCCTTGAAGACGTTCGGCCCGCGCACCTCGATCTGGCCGATCTGGCCTTGCGAAAGCGCCTCGCCCGTGGCCGGATCGGTGATCTTCAGGTCTACTCCCGGCAGCGGAAAGCCCACAGTGCCGGCGCGGCGTTCGCCCTCATAAGGGTTCGAGGTGTTCATGTTGGTTTCCGTCATGCCGTAACGTTCCAGTATCCGGTGCCCGGTGCGGGTCTCGAAGGCAACGTTGGCTTCGGCCAGAAGCGGCGCGCTGCCCGAGATGAAAAGGCGCATGTGAGCGGTCAAGCCGCGAGTGAAACGGGGATCGTCCAGAAGTCGCGTGTAGAACGTAGGCACACCCATCAGCGTTGTGGCTTGCGGCATCCACTCGATCAATCGGTCCAGATCGAACCGAGGCAGAAAGATCATCGCCCCACCCGCCATGAGGGATACGTTGCTGGCGACGAACAGTCCGTGGGTATGAAAGATCGGCAGGGCATGCAGCAGCACGTCGTCGGCGCCGAAGCGCCATTCCTCGGCCAGTGTCATGGCGTTCGAAAGCAGGTTCCCTTGGGTTAGCATTGCCCCCTTCGACCGGCCCGTGGTGCCTGAGGTATAGAGCAGGGCGGCGAGATCGTCTTCCGAACGGCTGATCGTCGGAAATTCCCGTAGCTGGCCCCGTGCCTTTTCCATGAGTGTTCCCGAGCCATCCGCGTCCAGCGTTTCGACCCGTGTCCCCAATCCTTCGCAAACTGGTGAAAGCGCCTGGTATGAGTTTGCATCACAAATTAATGCGGCAGCGGCACTGTCTTTGACAAAGTAGCGCAGTTCGTCGGTGGTATAGGCCGTGTTGAGCGGCAGAAAGACGATCCCCGTTTGCACGCAGGCCGCATAGAGCGCCAGCGCCTCGGGGGATTTCGCAACTTGAACGGCAAGCCGGTCACCAGGCTGCAAGCCGCTTCGCGTCAGAACATGGGCCAGCCGCGCCGCGGTTTGAAGGAAGCCGTCGTAACTGATCGTCGATCCGTCTTTGAGCCACAGGAAGGGTCTGGAACTGCCAGCATGCTTGCCGAACAGCTGATCGTAGAGCGGGTTCGTCATATCGGCTTGTCCTGGGAAAGGTTTTTTTGTGCCGTCGCCGCCAGCGCACGGATACCGGAGGAGGCGGCGATATCATGATGGGTCGCAAAGCGTTCGTGGTTCTGCGCGACCTTGGCGAGGTCATAGAGATAGTTCACCATCACACCGACCGATTGGTTCAGCCCTTTCTGCGATACATCCGCGCCGGTATGAACCTCACGTACCATGGCACCGTTGCCCAGATGGAAGCGTGCCACCGGGTCCAGCGGCAGCCCGTCGGCGCGCTTTGCCGCGAGCAGGTAAAGGGCGGCCAGAGCGCGCAGAACCTCTGGCTCTAAGATGTCGTCGGACAATTCTCGCTCCTGCAACCAACGGGCAAAGCCGGGCATCGGCGACAGGGTGACGAAGGTTTTCAAGCCGGGCAGCTCCCGCGACAGATCGGCCGCGACCTGCTTGATCAGGGAATTGCCGAAAGAGATGCCGGCAAGACCCGCCTGACAGTTCGAGATCGAATAGAAGACGGCCGTGTCCGCGTCTTCCGCGTCGATGATTTGGCGGGTTTCTGCCAGCAGTTTCTGGATGGACCCTGCGATGCCGAGGGTCAGGGCAACCTCGACGAAGATCAGCGGTTCGTCCGGCATGGCAGGATGGAAGAAGGCGAAGCAACGCCGGTCGCCGGGCTCCAGTCTGCGCCGCAGATCGTCCCAGCTGTCGATCGCATGCACGGCCTCGTAGGCGATGATCTTCTCGAGAACATGGGCGGGACTTTCCCAGCTGATCGGACGTAGGACCAAGAAGCCGCGATTGAACCAGCTGACGAAGAGGTGGCGAAAATCGAGATCCAGAGCCGCTAATGCAGGCTCCTTGCCCCCAAGCCGCAACAGTTCCGCGCGCATCCGGACAAGTTGACCGGTGGCGCCCGGCACCCGGTTGAGACGCCGGATAAGTTCCTGTCGACGCGGTTCTGCCTTCTCTACATAGGCGCGATAGGTGACTTTGGACGGTGCATGCTGATAGGCGTCGAGTGCCGCCCGAGCAGCGCTTGCGTCAATGTCCATGGCCGTGGCGATGTGACGGAAGATCGTGAGCTTTTCGTCATCATCAAGTCGATCGAACCGACACAGGAATTCGCCGGCAAGGGCAATGCCAGAGGTTTCCCCTGCGGAACCGATAAGGTCCTCGGCCAGTTCGGCCAGTGAAAGGTCCTGGAGGGCCAGCGGTGGCGATGGCCGGTATCGGCGCTCGAATACCGTCGAAAGGAGATCGGCGAGGCGTGTCATCTGCGGGTCTCATTCGTGGGATTGTGAAGCGTGCGGCCGCGCCTGAGCTGGGGCGCCAGAAGTGGCGCATGCGAGAACAAAACCCCAGACATGAAACCCGATAGGCCTTCCGCGCCACGAATGGCGCGGAAAGCGGTGCGGTGCGGGAGGAAACTACGCCATCCACCAACGTTCCAGAATCCGCCGACCATCGAAGCCGCGCACCCAAGAAACTTCGCCGTGGGCGATCTTGTCGTTTCTGGCATGAACGGAATTGGCGAACATCGGAACGATAACGCTGCCTTCGTCGCGCAGAAGAATTTGCATCTCGCGGTACATTTCCGCACGCAGCCCCTCGTTGAGTTCGGCGCGAGCGGACACCAGAAGCTCGTTGAAACGCGGATTATCCCACTGGGATTCGTTCCATGCTGCTCCCGCCGCATATGCGGTCGAGAAAATCGCGTCTTCGGTTGCGTTGCCGCCCCAATAGCTGGCGCTCCACGGTTTCTTCATCCAAACGTCTGACCAGTAGCCGTCATTGACTTCGCGGACCACGTTGATGTTGACGTCAACCTTCTTGGCCGACGCCTGGAAGAGGACGGCCGCATCAACGGCCCCACCGAATGCGGCCTCGGCCGCGCTGAGATCGACGGAAATCTCGCCCAGCCCCGATTGCTGCCAATGATACCGCGCCTTGTCCGGATCGTAGCTGTTCTGCTCGATATCCGCGGCATGGTAGCGGTAGGACGGGCCGATCGGGTGATCATTGCCGATCACGCCATGGCCGAACAGGATCTTGTCGAGGATCTCCTGCCGGTCGATGGCGAATTTCAGCGCCTTGCGCAGGTGCGGATTGTCGAACGGGGCGACGGTGCCCAGCATCGGCAGGCTGTAATGCAGCGGGCCCGCGCCTTCCTCGATGATCACGTCGGAGTTTCTTTGTAGGAGCGACAGGGTCTTGAGTTCCACATTGTCGATGCAATCCACCTCGCCGGTGATCAGCGCGTTGGTGCGGGCGGCGGGATCGATGATCGAATGCAGGTCGATCGTGTCGGCATGGGCCGCGCCCTCTTTCCAGTAGTTCGGATTGCGTTCGAACTTGTAGAGTTGGCCCGGTTTTTCGACCTTGAGCACATAAGGTCCGGTTCCGCCAGAACGCCAGTCGATACTCCCGTCCTTCGAGGGGTAGATGCCAAAGAACGCTTCGTTGAAATTGAAGGGGAAATCGGCGTTTCCTTCGGACATCGCGATCACGACCGTATCGGGCCCGTCTGCCTTGACCTCGGTCACGGCGGCCAGAAGTGGCTTGCCGACCGACTTGGAGTCCTCGCCCCGGTGGTAGTTGATTGAGGCGACCACATCTTCGGCGGTCATGGTCTTACCGTTATGGAATTCGATCCCCTCACGCAATTTGAAGGTCCAGACTGTGGCGTCGGGCGACGACGACCATTCCGTCGCGAGCGAGCCGACCAGCTTGCCGGAGGCATCCACTTCGGTCAGCGTATTGGACACACCATAAGCCGCCGTCCATTGGATGCCGTTGGTGACCGTCGCCGGGTCAAGCGTATCCGACGTGCTGCCATGTCCCATGGCGAGGCGCATATGCCCTCCGCGCTTTGGTGTAGCGGCCTGTGCCTTGGTTAGCAGGCCCGCACTGAAGCTCGCGGCCATGCCCAGGGCCGCTGTCCGGCCCATGAACTCTCGCCGCGCATGTGGCCCTTTTCGATCTGAGCGATCAGCCATTTGGCGTGTTTTTCATTTGAATTCATTTCAGTTCCTCCCTGCCGTCCATGTGGCCGGATCCCTGTGCACATCTAGCGCAAGCATTGAGATCATACCGACGGTAGTTAAACTTACCAATGGTTTGTAATATGAGTCAATAGATGTAAATATGGTCCACAGATTTGCAAGTTCGGACTGATTGCACCTCGACAGAAGTATGCGCCATGCGAGATCAGTCGTTTCTCAGCGTGGAAGCTGTGCGCATTCTTGCTGTGCCGCATTCGCCCGGTCCTGACAGGTCGGCGGCCGGTTTGCCTGAGCTCCGTCGACGTGCGCAGGTGCGCGCGAACGCACGTCTCAAAGAAATTCTGCGGGCTACCGGGGTTGCGTCACGCAAGTCTGCTATCGGTGGCATTCCCTGCTTGGAACTGGTTCCGGTCGCGCCGACCGCTTCATGGCCGATCCTCTACGGGTTCGGTGGCGGCTTTGTTCAGGGCAGTCCGGTCGAGGATTTGCCAATAGCCGCACCGCTTTGCGCAGCTACTGGCGCGCGTGTGATCATTCCCGATTACCGTCTCGCGCCTGAGCATCCTTGGCCAGCGGCTGTGGATGACGGTTTCGCAGTCTATCGGGAAATGGCGCGGCGGCCATTCGCAATCGTCGGAGAATCCGCCGGCGGAAACCTGGCGCTTGCCCTCATGCTGCGCGCTAGAACGGCGGGGCTGTCACTGCCCTTGGCCGCCGCGCTTTTGTCCCCTTGGTGTGATTTAAGCAATTCCGGCGACAGCCTAAGCTTCAACGACGGACGCGATCCGTCGCTTTCCGCACGAAGTTCGTGGCAGGCGGCTCAATATTATGTCGGTGAAAACGCGGTGAATGATCCCGGCATCTCGCCGGTCAACGGCGTGTTCGACCCAGGGTTTCCGCCATTTGTCATCACCACGGGCACCCGCGACCTTCATCTCAGTCAGGCGGTGCGGCTTTCGCAGGTGCTCAGAGGCGACGGTGCGCGCGTCGACCTGCAAGTCTGGGATGGATTGTGGCATGTGTTCGAATGGTACGATCACCTGCCGGAGGCGAGATGTTCGATTCGCCGGATCGCGGCGCATCTGAAATCATGCATGGCCGGATGAGCCCTGTTTCAGGCGAACAGGGCCTTTTCCTGAAATGCCTTGGAGCCGAGCGCAATACTCGCGATGCCCTCGATCTTGGTTCGGGCTTCTTGGTGCTTGCGGACGCTTTCGGGATCGCTGGGAAGAAGTTTCATCAATGCGTATTCCATGTCAGAAATTGCCTCGTTGCTGTCCACGGGCTCTACTCGCGCACCGGTCCGGCTCCAGATTCCGTCGATGAGAATGCCGAGGGTCCGTGCGGCGTTCCGCGCCTCGTCCTCGTCGAGGAAGTGTTTCAGTTCGTGGACAAGGTTGTTCTGAATCCGGGTGTTGTTTGCGATCTGGATGCGTTGACATTGGGTGTTGTGCGGCACCTCTCCCAAAAGTGACACCCACGCCTGACAGACCCCGCTGTTGAAGATGGAGTCGTGGAAGTTGGCCACGATTATGGCCCAGAGCCTTTCATAGGGGGTTTCCGCATATCTGTAGAGTTCAACGACGCAGTCGCTCAGAAGTCCATTCGATCTGCGAAATACCGCCTCCAGAAGATTGCTCTTGTCCTTGAAATGGTGAAGCACCACGCCCTTCGAGACACCTGCAATCTCGCCGACTTTTTCGAGAGTCGTCCCGCGCAGCCCATAGCGGACGACGGCCTCGAATGTCGCACGTGACAGTTCGGAACGCCGGATTGCACTAATTGATCTGGATTTCATTGGGCGCTTTCCTGGTTCGTTGATTTTGTAATTGCGTAATAAATTGTTTGCGACGCGGGCACAACTATAGACTATTGACACACAAAACTGACCAAAGGTAAGTAACGTAGACAGCAATTAGAAATGGCTGCGCGATGGCATGAGCTGATCGTTGACGGCCAAAGGGAGGAAACAAGATGTTCAATATCGCAAGAACGGCACGATTGATGGCCTTTGGGCTTTGCGTCGCGGGCGGGATGGCTGTTGCGGCGGAGGGTCCGGAAAGCGACGAGCCGATCAAGGTCATCCTGAATGACTGGACCGGCCAATACGTCTCGGCGAAAATCGCTGGCGAGCTGCTCAAGAAGATGGGCTACAACATCGAGTATGTCAGCGCCGGCGCGATCCCTCAGCATGCGGGGCTGTCTCAGGGCAACCTGCATTTCCAGGCCGAGGTCTGGAGCAACAATGTCGGCGATATCTATCCTAAAGCAGTGGAAAAGGGCGATATCGTTGAAATAGGAGAGCTCGGGCTCGATGCTTGGCAGGACTGGATGTACCCGGCCTATCTGGAGGAAAAATGCCCAAGCCTGCCGAGCCATACCGCGCTCTGGGACTGCGCGCAGCTCTTTGCGACGGCGGAAACCTTTCCCAAGGGCCGACTGATCACCTACCCGGCGGATTGGGGTACGCGATCGCGCGACCTGGTTGAGGCCATTGATTTGCCATACGAGCCCATACCCGGCGGAAGCGAAGGAGCGATGATGGCGGAAATCCAGTCGGCCTATGCCGTCGAAGAGCCGATCTTGATCATGTGGTGGGCTCCGCACTGGGTGTTTGCCGAACATGATTTCAAGTGGATCGAGTGGCACGAATCCTGGGGTAAATGCGATACTCTGGAAGAGCAGGACAGCCAGACACCCGACAACATGTGCGGGTTCGAACAGCCCACCGTGGTCAAGGTCGTCTGGAGCGGGTTCGAGGACAAATGGCCGGCCGCCTACAGGATGCTGTTGCTCTACGAACAGACCAACGCGGATCAAAATGCCGCTATCCTCGAAATCGACCAAAAAGGTCGCGATCTGGACGAAGTCGTTGAGGAATGGTTGGCAAACAACGAAGACCGCTGGAAGGTCTGGATTGACGAGGCCATGCAGTAACCGCGTTGCTGCGTCGCTTTGGATCGGGGCTGATGTCATTCAAGGGCCGCCCCGATCGCCTTTACAGAAGCCAACCGCAAGCCATTGCAAATCTTGGCAAGGGCTGAATGCGCGACCAGCGCGCATCGCCCGCAATCCGAACAACCCGCATCCGGAGCATCGCATGAAACCCTCAGCAAGTGACCTTAGAGAGGTGAAACTGTCGTGCCGGAACGTCTGGAAAATCTATGGCGCACAGCCCGAGCAGTTTTTCCAGGGGGTAGGGGGCCGTATGGCTGACGCAGGGCAGCACGCGGGCATCATTCGCGGTAGCGGCCACATCGTCGCCAATGCCGATGTCAGCTTTGATGTGCATGTGGGCGAGATTTTCGTCATCATGGGGCTGTCGGGATCAGGTAAGTCCACCATCGTGCGTTGTCTGTCACGGCTGGTCGAGCCCACCGCAGGGGAGGTTCTACTGGATGGTGAGAATCTGCTGAAAAAATCGGATGAAGAACTGACCGACATACGCCGCCACAAGATGGGCATGGTGTTTCAGAGCTTCGGGCTGATGCCGCATCTCAATGTCATCGACAATATCGCCTTTCCGCTCAAGCTTCAGGGGGTCGGTGAGCGCGAGCGGTATACCCAGGCCAAGCGGGTGATCGAACTGGTGGGTCTGGAAGGTCGGGAGAGCAACTATCCCAAAGAGCTTTCGGGTGGACAACAGCAGCGGGTGGGGATCGCGCGTTCGCTGGCGGTCGAACCGGACGTGTGGCTTCTCGACGAACCGTTTTCAGCACTTGATCCGCTCATCCGCAAGCAGATGCAGGACGAGTTCCTGCGCATTCAATCCAAGCTGCACAAGTCGATCGTCTTTATCACTCATGATTTCCAGGAGGCTCTGCGCATCGCTGACCGCATGGCGATCATGCGCGATGGCGCGGTGGTGCAGATCGGCAGCCCGATCGACCTGATCCTGAACCCCGCCGACGATTATGTGCGAGAGTTCACCCAGGACGTGCCGTGGGAGCGTATCCTGCGGGCCGAGGACATTCTGGACAATACGATAAGCCAGGCTGACGGGCTCGACCGGGTGCCCGAGGGAACGCTGGTGGAATCCCTGCTGCCCAAGCTTGCTGGAAATGCTGCCGGGCTTGTCGTTGAGGATGCGAGCGGCAAGTGCCTTGGCGTCGCGACCGCGCGGGGATTGGCCACCGCGCTGGCGTCGGGATGTGCCACGACCATGACCCAGCAGGAGGGCTAGGCGATGCGTTTCAAGCTTGGCCGCGATGATCTACTTTGGGTTTGCGTGATCTGTATCACGTTTGCCTGTCTGGCACTTCAGGGCGAATGGGCCTGGATGACCAAGTACCCCGAGGATATGATCCTGCCGGTTGCCCGCTGGCTGAACGTGATCATGGACGGGATTGTCACCTATACCGGCTGGTTCTTTCTTGGCGTCTCGAAGGTTCTTGAATGGCCGATTGATGCGGTCAGGCAAGTCCTTCAGGCGCTTCCCTGGTCGGTCACTACTTTCTTGTTCTGTTTGGTAGCATGGGCCGCCGCAGGCTGGAAGTTGGCGGTATTTACGCTCGGCTCGCTGCTCTACATGCTGGTGATCGGCTATTGGAGCGAAAGCATGAATACGCTGTCGCTGGTTGCCATATCCGTACCATTGGCCATCCTTGTGGGTTTCATCTTTGGTGTCTGGGGATTCTTTTCGGATCGGGCGGAGCGGGCTATCATGCCGATGCTGGATGTCCTGCAGACGGTCCCGTCTTTTGCCTACTTGCTGCCGATCCTGATGCTTTTTGGTTTTGGCACCGTGGTCGGGTTGATCGCCAGCGTGCTCTATTGCTTCCCCCCGATGGTGCGCAACACCATTGTGGGCCTGCGGGGTGTCTCTCCGGAAGTGATCGAATCCGGCCTTATGTCCGGCGCAACCCCCGGTCAGCTTTTCTGGCAGGTCCGGGTGCCCTCATCGCTCAGGCAACTCTTGCTGGGTGTCAATCAGACAACGATGGCCTCTCTTAGCATGGTCATCATTGCCTCGATCATCGGTGGCACCTCTGACATCGGCTGGGAGGTGCTGACCCAGATCCGCAAGGCGCAATTCGGAGAAAGCCTTCTGGCCGGTATGGTGATTGCCCTTATGGCGATGGTGATCGACAGGGTGACCGCCGGCTTTGCGGCACGTTCAGGCCGCTACGAGCCTGAACACCAAGGCGTTGCGCAACGGTATCGTCACTGGCTCATCGCAGGTGTGGGAGCGGCCCTGCTTTGGGCGCTGGCGCAGGTGCTCGGGTTTCTGAGCGAGTGGCCGCGCGGCTGGGAATATTATCCGGCCCAGGTGATGAATGACGGGCTGACCTACCTGATCGTCAACTTCCGTGACCAGATCGAGGCGATAAAGAATTTCGCCTTCTTCTTCGTCATGCTGCCCACCAAGATCGGTTTGCAACAGGCGGTCAGTCCGTTCACATGGGGCTTTGAGCTGACGCCACCGCTTCGCATTGCCTATGCCGTGACGATCCTGATACTGACGGTCCTGGCCATGATCCGGGGCAAGAACACGATGGCGATTACCATACTCCTTCTTGCCATCCTGTTCTACTTCGGGCTCACGGGGATGCCATGGCCCGCCCTGCTGTTAATCTGTTCTCTGGCCGGCTGGAGGATCGGAGGGCGGGAACTGGGGATCGGAACCTTTTTGGGACTTGGCTTCATCGTGGTGACAGGCACGTGGCCCGAGGCGATGCTTTCGGTATATCTCTGCGGCATTGCTGTGTTTTTGTCATTCACGGTAGGCACCGCAATTGGAGTTTGGGCCGCGCATAACGATACGGTTTCGGCAATCGTGCGCCCCATAAACGACACGCTTCAGACCATGCCGCTTTTCGTAATCCTCATTCCCTTCGTGATGATTTTCAAGATCGGCGAGTTCACGGCGCTTCTGGCAATCATCGCCTACGCGATTGTTCCGGCGGTCCGCTATGCCGAGCATGGGCTGCGCAACCTGCCAGAGACCGTGATTGAAGCCGGCACGATGATCGGCGCCACCAAGCGGCAGATGCTATGGCAGATCAAGATACCTCTGGCCCTTCCGGTGATGATGTTGGGGCTGAACCAAACCATCATGTACGGAATCGCTATGTTGGTGATCGCGGCGCTTGTCGGGACCAACGGGCTTGAGCAGATCGTCTATATCGGGCTGAGCGACGGGAATTTCGGCATCGGCATCACCGCCGGGATCGGCATGGCCATCATCGCGATCATCACCGACCGCATGACCCACGCCTGGAGCCGGAAACGCCAAGAAAAACTAGGGCTTCGCTTAGCATGACAGAACATGACGATCTTCCCCTGACCAGTTTCCATTGGGGCACCTATCGCGCATGGGTCAGCAATGGCCGAGTGCAGGACCTGCTTGCCTTCGAGCACGACAAGGATCCGTCGCCAATCGGGCCGGGCATTCTGGACGCACAGCATGGACCTACCCGTGTCGACGCGCCGATGGTGCGGCAAAGCTGGCTCGAGGGCGGGCCGGGCACCCGTCCCGATCTTCGTGGCATCGATCCCTTTGTCGCGGTCAGTTGGGAAGAGGCCAACACGCTGGTCGCGGCGGAACTGAATCGCGTGCGCCACGGCTTTGGCAATCGCGCGATCTTTGGCGGCTCTTACGGCTGGGCCAGCGCCGGGCGGTTCCACCACGCGCAAAGCCAGCTCAAGCGGTTTCTGAATTGCATTGGCGGCTTCACCGGCTCGAAGTTCACCTACAGCTTTGCCGCCGCCGAGGCGATGATTCCACATGTCCTCGGCAGTTTCCGCGCCTATCTGGACACTTGCACCAGTTGGGAGTCGATACGCGACAACACACGGCTCTTCGTCTGCTTTGGCGGCGTGCCGCTGAAGAACGGGCAGATCAGCCAGGGCGGAACCGGCTGCCATATCCAGCGCGATGGGTTGGTGGACGCCGGGACCGCAGATATTCATTTCGTCAAAATCAGCCCGCTGAAATCCGATCTGCTGGACGAGGTGGGTGGTGAGTGGCTGGCGCCCAGACCCAACACCGACGTGGCGCTGATGCTGGGGCTGGCGCATACCTTGCAGACCGAGGGGTTGAGCGACCGGGCGTTTCTTGACCGCTACACGACCGGGTTCGCACATTTCCTGCCCTATCTGATGGGCGAGACCGACGGCGTGGCGAAATCCGCCGACTGGGCCGCCGAAATATGTGAAATTCCGGCCGCGACGATCCGTGCATTGGCCCGGCGCATGGCGGCCGATCGCACGATGATTTCGGTCAGCTGGTCACTCACCCGACAGGATCACGGCGAACAGCCGTTCTGGATGGCAATCACACTGGCCGCGATGCTGGGTCAGATCGGACTGCCCGGTGGCGGCTTCGGCTTTGGCTACAGCGCGATGAATTTCATTGGCGGAAAATTCACCATCCTGCCCGGCGCATCCCTGCCGCAGGGCGAGAATCCGGTGAACGATTTCATCCCGGTGGCTCGGATCACCGACCTGCTGCTGCGCCCGGGCGAACCTTTCGATTTCGACGGCTCTCGTCATGAATATCCCGATATCCGCCTTGTGTGGTGGGCCGGTGGCAATCCGTTCCACCACCATCAGGATCTCAACCTGATGATGCAGGCCTGGCAGAAGCCCGAAACGATCATCGTCAATGAATGGTGCTGGAACCCCCTCGCCAAACGCGCAGATATCGTCCTTCCCTGCACCACGCCGCTAGAACGGCAGGATATCGCCATGACCCCGCGCGACCCCTACGTGGTGTCGATGTCGAAGCTGACAGACCCCTACGAACAGGCCCGTGACGATTTCGAGATATTAGCAGGCATCGCTCGCGAAATGGGCTGCGAGGAGGCGTTTACCGAGGGCCGTACCCAGCTCGAATGGCAGCGCCGGATTTACGACCAGACGGTCCAGCGGGCCAGCGCTGTGGGGATCACGATCCCTGACTACGAAAGCTTCCTCGAAAAGGGCTGGTTCAGGATCGACGATCCCGCCGACCCGATTGTCATGCTCAGTGATTTCCGCGCCGATCCGCTGGCCAATCCGCTGGCTACCCCCAGCGGCAGGATCGAGATATTCAGTGGGACTGTCGCCGAATTCGGCTATGATGACTGCCCTGGCCACCCGGTCTGGCGTGAACCTTATGAGTGGCTGGGCAAATGCGACCACTATCCGCTCCACCTGATCTCGAACCAGCCCAAGGACAAGCTGCATTCGCAGCTGGATCACGGCGGTGTCAGCCGCGCCGGAAAGGTGGCCGGGCGCGAACCGCTGCACATCCACCCCGATGATGCTGCCGTGCGCGGGCTGAAGGATAGAGATGTCGTGCGGGTGTTCAACGATCGTGGCGCCTGTCTGTGTGGCGCGGTCCTCGACGCTTCGATCCGCCCGGGCGTTGTACAGATGAGCACCGGGGCCTGGTACGACCCGGACGAAACCGGCCTGTGCAAACATGGCAACCCAAACGTTCTGACCCGCGACAAAGGCACATCGAAACTGGGCCAGGGACCAAGCGCGCATTCGTGCCTGATCGAGGTCGAGCTTTTTAACGAAACACCTCCGCCTGTCACGGCCCACGAGCCGCCGAGCATTGTCAGGCTTCAACCAAGCGAAACAGAGACAAAGACATGAGCAATCTTCAGGAAGCCTCCGACCTCGTGAGTAAAGTCGCCGTAAGTGCGCGCAGATTTGAAGAATCGCCGTTCATTGCCCGTACTGCCAACCCGCAGATGGTGCGTGGCGTTTATGCCGGTCGGTTCTTTGCGATGTATCTGGGCGAAGACCCGATCGAGAAGTACTGGTGCCTGCGTCAGAAGGCGCTGATCTTCGACGTGCCGGAAAAGCCGGTTGAAATTTCCGGTCCCGACGCGGTGCCGTTCCTGGAAAAGGTGCTGTCCCGCAAGGTCGCCACGATGACACAGGGGCGCGGCTACTATGCCATTGCGTGCACGCCGCAGGGCGGCGTCTTCATGGACGGTGTCGTGTTTCGCCTCGATGAAAACCGCTTCTGGTATGTGCAGGCCGACGGGCCGTTCGAGACCTGGCTGATCGCCCATTCCGGCAGTTTCGACGTGACCATATCCGACCCGCGCAGCCGGGTTCTGCAAATCCAGGGGCCGGCCTCGATGGCGATCATGAGCGCGGCCTCGGATGGGGCGATCGACGAGACGCTGAAATATTTCCGCTCTGGCTATTTCGACTTGGGCGGGCAGCGGCTCTATGTCTCGCGCACCGGGTTCACCAATGAGTTGGGATACGAGATATACAGCGACGGCGCTAATACGGACCATCTGGCGCTGTGGGATCATCTGATGGCCTGCGGCGCGCCGCACGGGATGGAGTTTTCCTCGACCCGTGCGCTGACCATTCGGCGGATCGAGGGCGGTATCCTTGGCAATCTTACGGACATGACGCCCGACATGACGCCCTTCGAGGCGGGACTCGCGCCGTTCATTGACATGGATAAGGGGGACTTCATCGGGCGCACGGCGCTGGTGGGCAAGGACACGCGGTCCTGCCTGTTCGGGCTGACCTGTGAAACTGAAACCCCTGCGGCGGGCGGTGCGGTAATGGATGGTAGCAGAGTGGTCGGCCGGATCACCGCAGGTATCCCCTCACCAACGCTGGGGCTGGGCGTGGGCTATGTCCACTTCAACGCCCCCGACGATTGGGTCGGCCGCACCCTGAAGATGCACCTTCCAGATGGCGACCTCCATGACTGTCAGATCGTAAACGTGCCGTTCTTCGACCAAGAAAAGAATATCGTCCGCGGCGTGGATCGGACCATTCCGGAACGCCCTTCAAACTAAGAGAGAATAGCAATGCAGACCAATACAGAGGCAGAAATTCTGGAGCCGCAGGATTGGAGTTTTCCCGTACCTATAGCCTTTGGGCCGGGCCGGTTAACCGAAATCGGTCAGAGATGCCGCACGATGCATCTCAAAAACCCGCTGATCGTGACAGATTCCGGCAGCCGTAACCTGCCATTCATTGGCCAATTGCAATCGCATCTAGCCGAGGCTGGACTTTCATCAGGTGTTTTCTCGGACATTTCACCCAACCCGCGCGATGATGAGATCGAAACGGGGCGTGCGTCATTCCGGTCGGGCGGTCATGACGCGATCATCGCCATCGGTGGCGGCAGCGCGATGGATGGCGGCAAGGCCATCTGCCTGACGGCGGAAAACGAGATCGACCTCTGGGCGTTCGAGTTTGAGCAGGCCCCGCCCGAGATCGACGGCGGATTTCCCGCACTGATCACCATCCCTACCACCGCTGGGACCGGGGCCGAGACCGAGAGCACCGCGATGGTCACTCATGTCGAAAAGGGCATGAAGTTCTGTATCTGGCATCCCGACCTCAAACCGGCACTGGCGTTGCTTGATCCTGAACTGACGGTGGGTCTGCCCGTCAACCTGACCGCGTGGACCGGGGCCGATGCGCTGACACATGCGATAGAGGCTTATTGTGTGCCCGGTTTTCACCCGCTTTGCGATGGTCTGGCGCTTGAAGGGTTGGCACTGGTCTCGAAATGGTTGCCGGTGGCGGTGCGCGAACCGGAGAACATGGCGGCGCGCGGCGGCATGCTGGTTGGGTCTTGCCTAGCTGGAATCGCATTTCAGAAGGGTCTTGGCCTCGTTCACGCGATCTCTCACATGGTTGGCGCGGAATATAACACTCAGCACGGGCTGACCAATGCGATTGTCCTGCCGGTCGTCCTGCGGTTCAACCTTCCGGGTTTGGAGCACAAGGTGAAACGGATGGCTGACTCGATGGGCCTGCTGGATCATGGCATCGATGAGTTCATCACCGAGATCGAGCGCCTGTTGGATGAAATCGGAATCCCGCGATCGTTGGATGCAATAGACGTGCCTCAGAATTGCGCCCAGCGCATTGCCGAAAAGGCGATCCTTGACAGTGCTGCGGGAACGAACCCGCGCGCAGCCAGCGTGGAACAGATACGCGAACTGACCGCAACGGCAATTGTCAAAGCACGCTGACAGGGAGCAAGCCCATGGAAAAACTTGGAAAGTTCTACATCGGCGGACAATGGGTCGAACCGGACTCGGATCTCACTATGCCCGTTTTGAACCCTGCGACTGACAAGCAGATCAGCACCGTCGCAATGGGCAACGCGGCGGATGTGGACAAGGCAGTTATGGCCGCCAAGACCGCCTTCGAGAGCTTTTCGCAAACCAGGAAGGCAGACCGTTTGTCCCTTCTTTACCGCTTGAAGGCCGTCACCGAAAAGCGGTTCGAGGATCTGGCTCAGGCGATGCGCATGGAAATGGGGGCGCCGATCACCATGTCGCGTGAGGTGCAGGCCGATGCAGCCGTGGGCCACCTTCAGGGGTTCATCGATGCGTTGGAGGAGCTTCAGGAGCGGACCACGCTGGCCAACGGCGATGTCATGCTGCTCGAACCGATTGGCGTTTGCGGGCTGATCACCCCTTGGAACTGGCCGATGAACCAAATTGCGCTCAAGGTGATCCCCGCGCTGGCGACTGGCTGCGCTTGCATTCTCAAACCATCCGAACACACGCCGGTCTCGGCCATGGTCTATGCCGAGATCATCCACGAAGCAGGCTATCCGCCGGGGGTCTTCAACCTGGTGAATGGTGACGGCGTATCGGTCGGTTCGGCCATGTCGCGTCACCGGGATGTTCAGATGATGTCCTTCACCGGCTCGACTCGCGCAGGCATCGCCGTGACGCGGGATGCTGCCGAGACGGTCAAGCGCGTGACGCTGGAACTCGGCGGCAAATCCCCCAACATCGTGTTTGCCGATTGCGATCTGGAGACGCGCGTGACCGCCTCGGTTCAGGACTGCATGTTCAACACCGGGCAATCCTGTGATGCGCCTACAAGACTTTTGGTCGCGCGGTCGTGCTATTCCGAGGCGCTGAAGATTGCCAAGCGCGCCGCAGAGGCCATAACAGTCGGTGATCCCGCGCAGGAGGGCGATCATATCGGCCCGCTCTTCGACCGGATTCAGTTCGACCGGGTTCAGACGATGATACAGGCAGGGATCGAAGAAGGCGCGACCCTTTTGGCGGGCGGCCCCGGCAAGCCTGACGGGTTCGAGACCGGCTGGTTCGTCAAACCCACGATTTTTGCCGATGTCCGCAACGATATGCGCATCGCGCAAGAGGAAATCTTTGGCCCGGTGCTGGTGATCATTCCCTTTGAGGACGAGGATGAGGCTATCGCGATCGCCAACGATACGCCATACGGGCTTGCCGCCTATATCCAGACCGGCAATTCGGCCCGGGCGGAACGCGTCGCGTCGCGCCTCCGCGCTGGTGCGGTTCACATCAATGGCGGGGCTTTCAACTACGGTTCTCCTTTCGGGGGATACAAGCAGTCTGGCAATGGTCGCGAAGGCGGCCTGATGGGGCTGGAAGATTACCTTGAAACAAAAACCCTGCACGGCATCACCTGACCGGAACAGACTGACAGGAACGGAGCTACAACAATGACTGAACGCACCCCGCGCCCCCGTCGAAGCTTCATATTCACGCCGGGGCTGCGGCCTGACATGTTTTCCAAGGCGCTAGCCAGCGGCGCGGACATCGTTTGTGTCGAGCTCGAGGACGGGATCGCGCCCAAGGACAAGGCCGATGCGCGGCAAAAGGCGCTGGCGCTGTTCGAGCAGCCTCAGGCCGATGACGGGGTTGAGAGGATTGTGCGGATCAACTCGATGCGAGAACGGTTCGGGATCGAGGATGTGACCGCGATCCTCGCCACCGACACGCCTCCGCCTGCGCTGATGATGCCCAAGGTGCGGACGCCGGACGAGGTGGTGATGCTGGATCAGCTTCTGACCGAGGCGGGACACGCTACGCGCCTGCACGTCATCATCGAGACGAACGAAGGACTGGAGGCCGCAGTCGAGATCGCGCGGTGTTCGGACCGGATCGATGCGATGTTCTTCGGCGGCGTGGATATGGCTGCCGAACTGCGATGTGTGAATTCCTATGATGGGCTCCATTATGCCCGCGCCCGCGTGGTGCATGCCTCTGCGGCAGCGGGCCTCGATGTCATCGACGTGCCTTTCCTCGATCTTGATGACCCCGAGGGAATGAGGATCGAGGCGGAAAAAGTCCGTGATATGGGCTTTGCGGGCAAAGGCTCGATCCACCCCAAGCAGATCGCCGCATTGAACGAAGTGTTCACGCCGTCCGAGACGCAGATCGCGCGCGCACGCCGCATCATCACCGAGTTCGAGGCCGCCGATACAGGCCTTGTGGTGATCGACGGCAAGCTGATTGAAAAACCGGTGCTGCGCGACATGTACCGGATTGTCGCCATTGCCGGCCGGATGGGGCTCTAATCCACATTTCGTGCGTCCGTGCAATTTCAGTGACAGCACACCCTTGCCAGTCAAGCCACACAATTCCCAGCCATTATTGGCTGCCGCGTGTCGTTGAACCGGCGGATTGGGCCAGGCCGATCATGCACTAACAATCAAATTGGACCACTCAAGTGGGGCTGGCCATTCTCTCCTCACTTCTTGGTAATTTCTTCTTTGATCTTTTGTGTGGCCGGATGCTCCGGACCATAAAGTTTTTCACTGATGTCGAGTGTGTCGGCGAAGGCTGCCTCAGCTTTGCGATCGTGCCCCGCCTCTCTGTAGGATATCGCTAAAAACAAGAGACTTCTCAGAGTAGAGCTGTGCTCCCTCCCATTCTGCCTTTTATAACCCTCTGACAGCTTCTGGTATTGATCCGCGGCTTCATCAAAGCGCCTTGTCTGATAGTAGAAACCGCCAAGTTCGTTGATGCTGGCCAATGCTTTGGGATGATCAGGCCCAAAACGTTCCTGATAGTTTTCTGCAGCGCGCAGCAAAAGTGTTTCAGCCACTTCTGTTCGATTCAGGGCAAAATTTGCGCGTGCGAGATTTGCGAGGCTGAGGAGCGTTAGATTATGGGTCTCTCCAAGGCGTTTCCCACGCGCTTCATAGACGTTTTCCAAAAGCTTCAGCGCCTCTCCCTCTTTACCTGTGCGCTGATAAAGCACAGCAAGATTATTCTGCGCACTCAACGTATTTGGATGATCTGGGCCGAGTGTCTTTCGAAATAGGTCCAGCGCCGGTTCCAAAAGCGGTTCCGCTGAACTGAAATCATCAGTGTCACGGTACAGGGCACCGAGATTTGTCATGCTGGTCAGTGTGGCGGGATGTTCAGCCCCCAAAGTCCTGCTCCTTGAATCGAATGCACGGGCTAAAAAATCCCTTGCTCGATTAAAGCGTGATGTCCTGTGGTAAAGGGTTCCGAGATTGTCCACCACAATCAGGGTCTCCTCATCCTCCAACCCTTCCGTTCTTTCCAGGGCCTCCAGAGCCTTCAGGAACATCTCCTCTGCGGTTTCGTAACGGCCGGTGGCGCCATACAGACCGGCAAGTGCGACAAAGCTTTCAAGCGTATCTGCGTGCTCGCTTCCCAGGGCCTTTCGGCGCGCCCAGAGGGTCTGAGTCAATAGCGGTTTGGCCTCTTCGAAACGACCGGCAGTGGCATAAAGGCGCCCGAGATCACCTTGGCTGCGCAAGGTATTCAGGTGCTCTTCTCCAAAGGCCTCAACGTTTCGCTCGATTGCCAGTAGGTAGAGAGCTTCCGACTCCGCGTATAACCCGTTGGCCTTATAAACGAACGCCACGTCATTCAGGATCGCCAACGCCGTGGGATGCTTCTCACCCAGCGTCATTTCTGCCTTCGAGAGAAGATTGTCCGCATCCGAAAGTGCCAAGGGATAGGTCCCGGATTCAACTGATTTCTGGAGCGCCGAATGCGCTTCTATAGCTGAAGCATCAGACGCATCGGAAAACACTTTTTCCGGAAGTGCTATCGCCGCGACAATGAACAAAATTGCCGCAAAAGCCCTGCTCGAAAGAACCTTCATTTTAAGCCGCTCTCTTTATTTCCCCTGAGAATGTTCTGTAAAACCCGGCTCACGGTTATTGTCGGAATGCCGCGTAAGTCTTGGGGGTTTCACGCGCGCGCTACTTCGGCTGATGTTTCAGAAAAACGGTGTAACGGTATAAGAAACCTACTTTTACAACTGCCTAAATGTTCACAAACCTCTCAGTTGAAAAGTTCTCACATTCATTTGAGCAGTCTCAAGTCTTAAAACTCACTGACTGAAAATTCGGCAATTAAGGGGGGTAATTTTACGATATCTTTCAATCCTGCACGAAGCTCTGCGTTCAACTCAAGCACCTTATCGCGCACACATCAAGCTCAACTTCTGAGAGATTAAAATTGCTGCAGTATTTCATTTCATCGACGTTCTGACACCTGCCATGACCAAAAGGCTGTCGGGCTGAAGCAGAAGTTCCATTCGCCGGGAAGAATTCTGCGAAAAAAACCGCATCAGACATGCCGAGAGCAAACTCAGGGAGGCTATCGTCCCCCAAAGCAGGGTTGGGAGTCGATACGGGCCGAGATGCCCTGTCCGGGCTGATATTCGTTGACGATGACTTGGTCTGGAATGGTTTGGAAATGACCTTCAGCGGCCAAACGCTCTGCCAGCTGCTGGAAAGAGTCAGGCAGCGGCCCGAGGTAATCTTCCCGCCGGGCCTGCCGCGCCTTGTAGTCATAACGATAGCCGTAGTGCTGGGCCCGCCGTTTCAGATCAGTGCGCCAGGGGGCCGCGTCGATCTCGCGGACGAGCCTATCGGCTTCGTCCTCCGGGATGTAGTTTTCCAAATAGTTTATCCCGTCCGGCCACTCATCTCGAAGCGATAAAATTTGAGATGGTCCAGACATGCGGATTACCGTGTGACCCATCGCGTTCGGCACGTTTGATTGGCATATTCCGGCTGTCTTTGCAGCTCCATCAGGACGATATGAGAATCCACGACATTGATGCCTTTGTTTCCCATCGGTGCGCCAGCTTCTGAAATTAGGTTTTCATAAAGCGCAGGGTTCTCAGCCTTGAGAACTAGGCCAGTGTCTTTCCGCCATGCGAACCAGAAATCATCTTGGGGGTCAGTTTCTTCAGCAAGCCCATGAACCGTCGTTTCTGTTGAGAAGAATGGCCATGCGTCTCCGGGTAGCAGAGATTGCCCGTTGTCAAACTTGGGAACAATGTCTGGCCTGAAATATGGCTTACTCAAATCAATCAGCGCCTGTCTTCCGATATTCAGCCCGTTGGGAAGCTGCACGCAGTGCGTTGGCAGCCCCCAGTAGACCCTAAAGGAAAGAACGGTTGCGATCACCCCGATTGCCAAAACTGGCATGAATCTATCCATAGGCGCTTCGCGCAGGGTCCAAATAGGTTTGGCCGCTTAATGTCCCTGACCAATAGTCAGTTATCGAGCATGGCTCACCGGTTTGAACTCCAAGCCGTTGAGGTCCACGCGGCGGAAGGCGAGTGCGTCCCCTGAGATGGTTGTCGAGAGGTCTGTGGATGTTCTCAAAGATGGTCTCTCCGGGATCGATCACCTCAATGCCTATGTCGGCGGGGTCGGCAAACTCGTCCCTTAAATAGAAATCAAACGATCCTTCAACTGCTAGAACACCATGCTGTTCCTCTACGCTGCCCGAAAACGTGCCGCCGATCACGGTATCTCCGATGCTGAAAACAACACTGGTCATATTGTACGAGCGATAAAAGGTTTCACGGAACATCCCACTTCGCTTGTCTCGTGCTCGCCACGCAATTTGGTCCTTCAGCCGTTTTTCCACCTGAGCCATTTACTCATCAACGATTGCGGAAAGATGGCCGGTCTCGTGTACGGTGACGCCTCTACTGTTTCCACGGTAGTAGTGGTTCGCAAAATCCCTGCTGCTCCAAGCCGCACCGCCGTCTAGGACATCCTGCAACGTGATTTCCATGAACTCGGAGGTGTCTGGAAGGTATGGTTCCGCCGTACAGCGGCATCCATAGTCTTTCCCGGGGTGCCCACCTTCTGGCGGATTGTCCCATGAGAAAACTTGTCCTTCGCGCTCGGCATGAGATGAACGAACTTTTCCATCGCGTCTGGTCCGCCAGATGTAGTGCGTGGTTGGCTGAGTGTTCTTCGTCTCAAACCGGATCGGAGTTCCCTTGCGCAAATATTGCACAAAGGCTTCCCGATATTCTTGCGGATCGATCAGAGTCATGTCACGCGGCAGGCTGCCTATTCAGAACACCTTTGTGCCGATGATCGCTTTAGAAAACGTTAACCATGAGTCGGGTGGCCTCGCTCGTCGATGTAGCGACCCTGAGAGGCTCCGGGGGGGGCTCAGAGATCCTCCGTCGCGGCAAGGAAATCTGATAACATGGCATGGAGTAGTTTGAATCCGGCGCGCTTGCATTCTTCGCGGCGAATCTGCTCAAAGGCTTTCTTGGAATCCTCGGTTCGGACGTGCCCTTGCTTCAAGCCAGCCCCACCCAAACACCGCCGTCTTCCTGTCTATGTACGGGGTGGGGTGGCGGGACAGTCGCCGTGTGCGTATGGTGTGCACAGCGGGTCCGCTCCGGTATTGGGCGCATCCGAGGAGATTGCTGAATGCCCCTGAACGCAGCCACCGAGGCAGCGCGCCTATCTACGGCACCGATGATGGATTGGACCGACCGCCATTGCCGGTATTTGCATCGGCAACTGAGCCGCCATGCGCTGCTTTATACCGAGATGGTGACCGCGCCTGCGCTTGTGCGGGGCGGGGCGTTGCATTTGCTCGATCATGGGCAGGACGAGCATCCGGTGGCGCTTCAATTGGGTGGCTCCGATCCCAGGGAACTGGCGCAGGCTGCTTGTTTCGGGGCCGAAGCTGGCTATGACGAGATCAATCTCAATGTCGGATGTCCGTCGGACCGGGTGCAATCAGGAACGTTTGGCGCTGTCTTGATGAAGCAGCCGGATCTTGTGGCCGAATGCTGCGCCGCGATGATCGCCGCACAACCTGTTGAAGTGACGGTCAAATGCCGGATCGGCGTAGATGAGCAGAGCCCCGAGACGGTATTGCCCGAATTCCTGTCCCGCGTAAGTGCTGCTGGGGTGAGGCGGTTCTCGATCCATGCGCGCAAGGCGTGGCTCAAGGGGCTGAGCCCCAAGGAGAATCGTGATATCCCGCCGCTGGACTATGATCTCGTGCGCCGGGTGCGCGGGATGTTCCCCGAGCTTCACCTCTCGGTCAACGGTGGGGTCGACTCGCTGGACGCGGCCTGTGCCTTTCTCGATGAGGGGTTCGACGGAGTCATGCTGGGACGTGCGGCATATCATCGGCCCGCCGACATTCTCTGCGCCGCGGACCGCCGAATCTTTGGGGCCTCCGGTCCGGATACAACGGCCGAGCAGGCGGTGCTGAACATGCTGCCTTATATCGAGACACATCTTTCTGAAGGCGGGCGGCTCATTCAGGTTACGCGGCATATGCTGGGCCTGTTTGCAGGGCGGCCCGGGGCGCGTGCATGGCGGCGCATGCTGTCCGAGGGCGCCGCGCGGCCAGGGGCGGGACCGGAGCTTGTCCGGGAGGCTCTGACCGAAGTGGCGCCCGGCGTCGCAGCCTGACGCGGGTGCTTTTCCCCCGGTGCCGGTCGGTGTAAGGCTTGCGAAACCAACCGGGAGATCCCCCATGCCAGAAACCGCGCTGCTGATTCAGATGCTCTTGCTCTTGATGGTGATCGGCGCGTTCGCCGGTGTTTTGGCGGGGCTTCTGGGCGTCGGTGGCGGAATCGTCCTGGTGCCTGCGTTCTACTATGCGTTTCAGACACTTGGCTACGATGGGCCACAGCTCATGCAGATGTGTCTGGCCACGTCACTGGCCACGATCGTGGTCACTTCGATCCGTTCGGTGCTCAGCCATCACAAGAAAAACGCGGTCGATTGGGATATCCTCAAAGGCTGGGCGCCGGGGATCATCCTGGGCGCGCTTGCCGGGATGCTGGTGGCGGCGGGGTTGCGGTCGAACACGCTCACGGCGATCTTCGGTGTTCTGGGCATGGTCATCGGGCTTTACATGGGGTTTGGCCGCGCCCATTGGCGCATCGCACACGAGATGCCGGGCGGCGTGACACGTGCGGTTCTATCTCCGTTGCTTGGCTTTCTATCGGTGCTGATGGGCATTGGCGGCGGCAGTTTCGGCGTGCCGGTGATGAGCCTTTATGGCAGACCCATTCACCGCGCGGTGGCAACGGCGGCGGGGTTTGGCCTGTTGATCGCGGTGCCGTCGGTGGCGGGGTTCCTGCTGCTTGAAATCGCGCCCGAAACACGACCGCCCTATACCGTGGGGGCGGTGAACCTCGTGGCATTTGGCGTTGTGATCGCGATGACCCTTGTCACGACCCCGCTGGGTGTGCGGCTCGCCCATGCGATGAATCCCAAACCGCTCAAGCGGGTGTTCGCGGTCTTCCTGACGCTTGTCGCGCTCAACATGCTGCGAAAGGCGATGGGATGGTAGAGAGGCTGCTGACGCGCGGCTGGGCCGTGTTCCCGGCCGAGGCTGCGGTCGCGAAATGGGCCGATGCGGCGCGCGGCGCGGCCCTCGCGCGGATTGCCGATCCTGTGCACCGTGCCGAATGGTTGCAATGTGAGGGCACGTGGTTCGTGGGCGTCGACACGCTTCCCAACGATGCCACAGGCGCGGTGCCGGGTGGCCTGCCTCTCTCCGGCGCAGCGCAGGCCGCGCTGCGCGGTCTTTATGGTGATCTTCCACTTCACCGCGGGCAGGTTTCGGTGATCTATCCGGGCTATCCGCGGCCCCGCAAGGGCGAAGGCGAAGGGGCCTTCCGCTATCGACTCAGGCGCGATGCGGCCCATGTGGACGGGTTGCTGGCTGTGGGGGCTGATCGGCGGCGCATGCTCAAGGAACGTCACGCCTATATACTTGGCCTGCCTCTCAC
Organism: Roseovarius sp. E0-M6; assembly: GCF_037083845.1. Lineage (NCBI taxonomy): Bacteria > Pseudomonadati > Pseudomonadota > Alphaproteobacteria > Rhodobacterales > Roseobacteraceae > Roseovarius > Roseovarius sp. E0-M6. The sequence continues at coordinate 202,799 of NZ_JBAPLA010000005.1, forward strand.
CCGCGCCGATGCCATGGCAAGCCCGCTCGTTGTTTGGGAGGGGAGCCATCATGTCATGCGTCGCGCCTTCGAGGCGGCCTTCGCGGACGTTCCGCCCGGGCGATGGGGCGAGGTGGATGTGACAGACACCTATCAGGCCGCCCGCCGCGAGGTGTTCGAGACCTGTCAACGCATCGCGGTGCCGGCCACCCCGGGCGAGGCATATGCCGTGCACCGTCTTGCGCTGCATGGCGTTGCGCCTTGGGGCACCGAGGCAGAGGCCGCGGATGAAGGACGGATGATCGCTTATTTCCGACCGGAATTTGCCATGCGGGACGACAAATGGCTAAGCGCCCCATGACGCGCGGCACCTTTCTTCTTGCGTAAAATATCCCCGCCGGAGGCGAAAAAACTCTCAGTTATTAATGCGTTTCGCCTTTCACGATGCCCAGATCAAAGGCGAAACGCTTTAGGAGCTGCGCGATATACGGGCGGCACGACCACCTTGGCGTTTTTTGAGCATCGGGGCGCGTGAGGGTAGCTCGGCCATGATATCGCGGCGCTTTTCCGGCGACATGCGTGACCAGTCGCGGATTTCATCCATCGTGCGCAGGCAGCCGGTGCAAATGCGCGCCTCGGGGTGGACGACGCAAACGCGCACGCAGGGGCTTTCGATTTCGTCACGGGTCCAGACGGGGATGTCGGTCATGGTCCACTCCTCAGATGGCGCAGTCGGTCAAGCGCCCCTTGCAGAATATAAGAGGCGGCGACATGGTCGATCACCTCGGCGCGACGTTTTCGGGACGTATCCGCCTCAAGCAGGGCGCGTTCGGCGGCTACGGTCGAAAGTCGCTCGTCCCAGAATGCGATGGGCAGATCGGTCAATGCTGAGAGGTTGCGGGCAAAGGCGCGGGTTGACTGGGCGCGGGGCCCTTCGGTTCCGTCCATGTTGCGCGGCAGGCCGAGGACAAGCCCGGTGGCGCTGCGTGCGGTGGCCAGTTCCAGCAGGCGGGCGGCATCAAGGCCGAACTTGCGACGCTTGATCGTTTCGATCGGAGAGGCCACGTTGCGCAGCGTGTCGGACGCGGCAACGCCGATGGTCTTGGTTCCAAGATCAAGCCCAAGCACAGTGCCGTGGGCGGGCAGGATGGCGGCGAATTCGGTGATGTCTTCATGGATCATTCCGCGACACCTGCACGCGCCCCAGCGGCACGCAGGACAGACAGGGCATCTGGATTTTCCGCAAACACTCCAAGGGCTTCGTCGTAGATAGCACTGGCCTGTTCGCGATTGCCCAGCACGCCATGCGCGGTGATGAGCCGGGCCCATTCGGCGGGGGTGCCCCCCTCGGTCGCAAGACGGTCCGAGAGCTGTGCCACCATGCCTTCGATGAATTCGGCGCGCTCGGCCTCGGTCATGTCCCGGGCGACGTCGAGGGTGTCGGCATCGGGGCCGGGGAGGGCCGGGGCGGCCTCGGGCGGGTTGTAGCGGGGTTGACCCGCGCGGGCGGCCACCTCGCCGATGGCGGCCCGAATGGGCGCGACCCATGGTGCTTCGGCGGGGCTGTCACGCAGGAGCGAATCCCACGTCCGAAGCGCCGCGTCGGGGCGGTCGATCTGAAGGAACAGATACCCCAGATAATAACGCGCCTCGGGCTGTTCCGGGTTCTTGCTCAGGGCGTTGCGCAGGGCGGTTTCGGCCTCGGCGGAGACGATGCCACCGGCGGCCGAAATCAATAGATCGGCCAGACGGGCATGATCCTGAGCTGTGGCTGCCGCGCCCTTGAGTTCGATGATCCGGTTTTGAGCGCGTAGGGCCGCGCGGGTGTTGCCAAGCCGCGCCTCGTTCCGCACCAGAAGGGTAAGCCCCTGAATATCATCAGGCTTTTTCTCGATCGCCGTGCGAAGCTGCTCCATCAGGATGAGGAAGTCCTCGGAAATATTGGGATCCGAGGGCATCTGTTCGGGCGTGTCGGCCATCAGTTCGGCTTGGGCCGGTAGGTCGGCGCGGGCCGCGTTCGAGGCCTCGAGGCGGGCCGACAATGGCAGGTCGGCATAGCCCGGCGCGCCAAGGTTGAGATAGAGAAAAACCGAGCCTGATAAAAGAGTTACAAGAAGGAATGCGGCCAAGGCCGGGCCGGCGCGATGGGGCCGCGTCTCATCGGTTTCGCGGGTCAGCGCGGCATCGGCGGCAAGGATGCGGCGCGACACTTCGGTGCGCAGGCGCGCGGCCTCGTCGGGGCTGACCACGCCGCGGGCAAGGTCGCGATCCACATCGCGCAACTGATCGCGGTAGACCTTCAAATCATAGGCCGCGGGCGGCTCTGAGCCGATGCGCCCTTTCATCAGGGCGCGAGCCAGAAGCAACGCCGCGCCGAGTGCGAGCACTATGCTGATGATCCAGAATGTCATGGGCAGCGCGGCCTCCTTGCCGTCCTCATGTAGCGATGTAGGGCGCCGGAAAAAAGGCCCGATTGCAACGTCGGCATTCACGTCGGCATTCACGTCGGTATCGCGTCGGTGCGGTTGCACGCCCCGGTGACGCAAAATTAACCGATACGATGTCGCAAATCGGGCATTTCACGCCGCACAGGCAAGCGGGTCGTGCCGCGATTTGTCGCAATACATGCCGAGCCGAACCCCGGCCCGATTCTGCCATAACGCCCGGACCCGAACATGAAACGCTATTCCGCTTTTGCTGTCGCCCGTGAGGCCCTGAACTATCACATGGGATGGGAGCGGGCCTGGGCCTCGCCCGAGCCGAAGAAGAAATACGATGTGATCATCATCGGAGCCGGAGGTCACGGCCTTGCCACGGCGTATTACCTTGGCAAGAACTTCGGGATCACCAATGTGGCCATCCTCGAAAAAGGCTGGCTGGGTGGTGGCAACACCGGCCGGAACACGACGATCATCCGCTCGAACTATCTTCAGGATCCGTCAGCGGCGATCTATGAGAAATCCCGCTCGCTCTATGAGACGATGAGTCAGGACCTGAACTATAACGTCATGTTCAGCCCGCGTGGCGTGATCATGCTGGCGCAGACCGAGCACGAGGTGCGCGGCTACAAGCGGACCGCGCATGCCAACGCGCTTCAGGGTGTGCAGACCGAGTTCATAACGCCACAGCGCGTGAAAGAGATCGTGCCGATCATCAACCTTGATGGCCCGCGTTATCCGGTTCTGGGCGGGTTGTGGCAGGCCCGTGGTGGCACCGCGCGGCATGACGCCGTGGCGTGGGGCTATGCCCGCGCGTGCAGTGACATGGGGATGGACGTCATCCAGAAATGCGAAGTGACCGGCATCCGGCAGGAGGGCGGCAAGGTTCAGGGCGTCACCACCAACCGCGGCGACATCGACTGTGACAAGCTGGGCATCGTGGTTGCGGGGCATTCGGGCGATCTTGCGGGGATGGCGGGCTTCCGCCTTCCGATCGAGAGCGTGCCGCTTCAGGCGCTGGTGAGCGAGCCGATCAAGCCGTGCATGGATTGCGTCGTGATGGCGAACACGGTGCATGGCTACATGAGCCAATCGGACAAGGGCGAGATGGTCATCGGCGGCGGCACCGATGGGCACAATGCCTTTACGCAGCGCGGCAGTTTCCACCACGCCGAAGAGACCGTGCGCGCACTGGTCGAGACATTCCCGATGGTCGCGCGCCTCAAAATGCTGCGACAGTGGGGCGGCATCGTGGACGTGACTGGCGACCGCTCTCCGATCCTTAGCAAGACGCCGGTCGATGGCATCTTTATCAACGCGGGTTGGGGCACTGGCGGGTTCAAGGCGATCCCCGGCTCCGGCTGGGGCTTTGCGGAGCTGATGGCCAAGGATTATTCGCCGCTTTGCGACGAGTTCGGACTCGACCGGTTCCATCAAGGGCGGTTTATCGACGAGAGTGTCGCGGCAGGGGTCGCGCACTGATGACGGGTGGGAACAAATCCTGCACGGCCAAGGTTCGTCCTGTGACATATTTCACAGGAGGCAAACCATGTCCGATCAGAAAGAACCGCACGAGAACTCGAGCAACAGTTTCCTTGCCTTCGTCGTGGGTGGCCTTGTCGTCGCGGTGGGGATCATCGCATGGATCATGTATGGCAGCGACGAATCCGGCGATGTTGACATCAATGTCGACGGTGGCGGTGACGCCGCCGATGCCGTCGAGGACGCGGCCGAGAGCGTGGGCGATGCGGCCGACGATGTCACGGACGGCGACAGCACGCAGTAATCGCAGGACCATTGATAAACACCGGACCGGGGGGAGCGTTGTCACGCATCTCCGGTCTGCCGCGTTGCAGACGGTTTGCGGGATTCCACGTGTCAGTGACAAAGGCCGGAACAAAGCGGGCAAGCCATTTGTTTTGAGGATGACGCCAGAGATCGGAGGTGTGTCATGTCAAAACGCAGAGATTCGACCGAAGTGTCGCCCGGCAAAGGCTACAAATGGCTTGTGGTCCTTTTCGTCGTCCTCTTGGGTGTCGTGGTCCTCACCATGGCCGGCGACAACGGCGACGACGGCGATGACATCGAAATGCCAGCGACCAGCGAAAACGTCAAAGACGCCATCACCGCAGATGATGGTGAGGGTGACGACACGGTCGAATAACGGCGGAACAACGGAAAATTATAATTTGCGGCACGGGCCGCGCCGTATGGCGTGCGCCCGTGTTTCTTGTGCGCACATGCGTGAGGAGAGTGTCACATGCTGATCCTGGAGTGTCCCTGCTGCGGTGTGGCGGGTGAAGAAACCGAATTCGCCGCGGGGGGTGAAGCGCATCTCAGGCGATATGGCCCCGGTTCGAGCGAGCAGGAGTTCCATGACTACCTGTTTGCCAAGGAGAACCCGAAGGGTGTGCATCTGGAACGCTGGCGGCACGCCAATGGCTGTGGCAAGTGGTTTCTGGCCGCGCGCGATACGGTGACCATGGAAGTTTACGGCACCTATAGCGCCCAGACCCATGAGCCGCCGCAGGATATCAAGGACAAGATCTCGGCCAAGCGGCCGGGTTGGAGCTGGAGGGAGTTCTCATGAGCACGCGCCTGGCAAAGGGCGGTCGCCTTCTCGACAAGGGCCGCGCGATGGAATTTACCTTCAACGGCAAGCGGATGCGCGGCTTTGAGGGCGACACGATCGCAAGTGCGCTTCTGGCCAATGACCAGATGCTTGTGGGTCGGTCGTTCAAATACCACCGCCCGCGCGGTATCGTGGCGAGCGGTGGCGAGGAGCCCAATGCGCTCGTGGGGTTGGGCGAAGGCGCGCGGTTCGAGCCGAACCAGCGGGCCACCACGACCGAGCTTTATGACGGGCTGAGCTGTATCAGTCAGAACCATTGGCCGAGTCTTGAGTTCGATGTGGGCGCGGTGAGCACCAAGCTGAGCCGGTTCCTGCCTGCCGGGTTCTATTACAAGACCTTCATCTTTCCCCGGCCGTTCTGGAAACACATATACGAGCCGTTCATCCGAAAGTCGGCGGGTCTTGGCAAGGCGCCGCAGGCCGGTGACCCGGATCGGTATGAGCATTTTTATGCGTTCGTGGATGTCCTGATCATCGGTGGCGGTGTCGCCGGGCTTCAGGCGGCCAAGGCCGCGGGCAAGTCCGGTGCGAAGGTCATGCTGATCGAGCAGACCGCGCATTGGGGTGGCCGTGCGCCGGTCGATGGCGGCGAGGTCGATGGCGCGCCTGTGGATAAGTTCGTGGAGGAAATCGTCTCGGACCTGGATGCGATGGACAACGTGACCATGCGCCTGCGCACGATGGGCGCGGGGGTCTATGATCATGGCTATGTTCTTGGCTATGAGCGGGTGAACGACCATCAGCCTGACGCGCCCGGACCGCGCCACCGTCTGTGGCGTATTCGCGCCGGTCAGACCATCACAGCCACCGGCGCGATCGAACGGCCGCTCAGCTTTGCCGGGAACGATATTCCGGGGGTCATGCTGGCCAGTGCGGTGCGCGATTACGCCGTTGATTACGGGGTGTCGGTGGGCGACCGGACGGTCGTCGTGACGAATAATGACGACGCTTACCTTACGGCAATTACGCTTAGGAAACTGGGCCTTGATGTGCCCGCCATCATCGATGCGCGTCCCGGCGGCGCGGGCGCTCTGGGGGATGAGGCCAAGGCGCTTGGTATCCGTGTCGAGACCGGAAAGGGCGTGGCATCGGTCAAGGGCGGCAAGCGCGTTGAGGGTGTCACAATCTGCAATCAGGCGGGCGAGGGCGCGGTCCTTGAGGACATCGCCTGTGACGCGGTGGCAATGTCGGGTGGCTGGTCGCCGGTCGTGCATCTGTGGTCGCATTGCGGTGGCAAGCTGGTGTGGGACGAAGCTCAGGCGTGTTTCCGCCCGGATGTGGATAAAGCGCCGACCGGCGCGCGCGGTGAGCCGTTTGTGATTGTCGCGGGCACGGCCAACGGTGAGACGAACCTTGGTGCGGTGCTCTCCGATGCGGACGCCGCGGGCCGCAAGGCCGCCAAGGCCACAGGTCACGATGCGGCCGGTAGCAAGGCCCCCAAGGGCGAGAGCCCGGCGCAGAACCCGATCGAGCCTGTCTGGCTCATGCCGCAGGGGGCGGGCATCAAGCTTCGGATGAAATCGTGGCTGGATTACCAGAACGATGTGAAGGTGAGCGACGTGCAACTGGCCGCGCGCGAAGGCTATGAGAGCGTTGAGCACGCCAAGCGCTATACCACCCTCGGGATGGCGACGGATCAGGGCAAGCTGAGTAATATCAATGGTCTGGCGATCCTGTCGGATGCGCTCAATCAGCCGATTCCGCAGACGGGCACCACCACGTTCCGCCCGCCTTATACGCCCATCTCGCTCAGCTCGATCGCGGGCGAGGCGCGGGGTGAGATATTTCAGCCGATCCGCAAGACGCCGATCCATGGCTGGCACGAGGAAAACGGCGCGTTCTTTGAGCCGGTTGATCAGTGGCGGCGGCCTTATTGCTATACCCGGGGCACCGAAAGCCACGGCGAGAGCGTCACGCGTGAGATCAATCAGGCGCGCGGCAAGCTGAGCCTTCTGGATGCCTCGACGCTTGGCAAGATCATCGTCAAGGGGCCGGATGCGGGGAAATTCCTCGACATGCTGTATACCAACATGATGAGCACGCTTAAGCCGGGCCGGTGTCGGTATGGGCTGATGTGTAACGAGAACGGGTTCCTAATGGATGACGGCGTGGTTGCGCGCATCGACGAGGACACCTTCCTGTGCCACACCACCACCGGCGGGGCCGAGAGTGTCCATGGCCACATGGAAGACTGGCTGCAATGCGAATGGTGGGACTGGAAGGTTTATACCGCGAACGTGACGGAGCAATACGCCCAGATCGCCGTGGTGGGCCCGAAGGCGCGCGAGGTTCTCGAGGAATTGACCGAGGACGATATCAGCGCCGATGGTCTGACCTTCATGGGCTGGAAGGACATCACGCTCCATGGCATTCCGGCGCGGGCCTATCGCATCTCGTTCTCGGGCGAACTCAGCTATGAGATCGCCGTGCCAGCGAGTTATGGACGCGCCCTCTGGGATAAGCTTCTGGAGGTGGGCGCAAAGCATGACGTGATGCCTTATGGCACCGAAGGGTTGCACGTGATGCGGGCCGAGAAGGGCTTTATCATGATCGGGGACGAGACGGATGGCACGGTCATTCCGCAAGACCTGAACATGCAGTGGGCCATTTCGAAGAAGAAAGAGGACTATCTGGGCAAGCGCGCGCAGGAGCGGTCGCACATGGCCGATCCGAACCGCTGGAAACTGGTGGGGCTGGAAACGCTGGACGGTTCGGTTCTGCCCGAAGGGGCCTATGCCGTTGCGGAAGGCACCAACAAGAACGGCCAGCGCAACACGCAGGGGCGGGTCACGTCGACCTATTATTCCCCAACGCTTGAGCGCGGTATCGCCATGGGCCTTTTGCATAACGGGCCGGACCGCATGGGCGAGGTGATCGACTTTCCCAAGGTGGATGGCGCGGTGGTGCAGGCCAAGGTGGTCGATCCCATCTTCTATGACAAGGACGGGGAGAAGCAGAATGTCTGAACCAGTCAGCGCAATGGCGGGCGCGTTCCATGATGGTATCGTCCGGGTAGAAGATGCCGGCCTTCACGGGATGATCACGCTGCGTGGCGACCTGTCGTCGGCCAAGGTGAAAAAGGCGGTCAAGGCGGCTGTGGGCGCGGATGTACCGGGACAGCGGATGATCGCCTCGGCGGGGGAAAAATCAGTGGCGTGGATGTCGCCCGACGAGCTTCTTCTGCTGGTGCCTTATAGCGAGGTGGGTGATATTCTGTCGGGGCTTGAGGCGGCCCTTGCGGGAGAGCATTTTCTTGCGGTCAACGTGTCGGATGCGCGCGCGATCTTTGCCCTCAGGGGCGGGCAGGTGCGCGACGTTCTGGCCAAGCTCGCACCGGTGGACATGGCGCGTGACGCCTTCAAGCCGGGCGATTTCCGGCGCACGCGTCTGGCGCAGATTGCCGGAGCGTTCTGGATGCCCGACAATGAGACGATCATGATCGTCTGTTTCCGTTCGGTCGCTGAATATGCCTTCAATCTTCTCAAGACGGCGGCGCTGAGCGGTGGCGAGGTTGGCTATCACGACGCGTGAGATCGCGCGTCTCGGGTCGTGGCACAAGTAGAAAGAGCGGGGCCGGAGGGGAACTTCGGCCCCGCTCTTTGCGTTGCATCCAAGATAATGAGGCTCTGCCCTTGACGTCAGTCGAGGGAATCCTCAATCAATGGCGTAAGTCAAAGTTTAACCGATAAGGGGGCCACCATGGCATTCGAACTTCCTGATCTTCCCTATGCGCATGACGCATTGGCCAATAAAGGCATGTCCGCCGAGACGCTGGAATATCACCATGACATTCACCACAATGCCTATGTCACGAATGGCAACAAGGCGATTGAGGGCACCCAGTGGGATGGCAAGTCTCTTGAGGAGATCATCAAGGGCACCTATGAGCCGAACGCCGTCGCGCAGTCGGGCATTTTCAACAATATCAGCCAGCTTTGGAACCATAACCAGTTCTGGGAAATGATGACCCCTGGCGATAGCAAGATGCCCGGAGAGCTTGAAAGTGCGCTGAACAACACGTTCGGGTCGGTCGACAAGTTCAAGGACGAGTTCAAGGCCGCAGGTGCTGGCCAATTCGGTAGCGGCTGGGCATGGCTCGTGAAGGATACCGATGGCAGCTTCAAGGTGACCAAGACCGAGAATGGCGTGAACCCCATTTGCTTTGGTCAGACCGCGCTTCTGGGTTGTGACGTATGGGAGCACTCCTACTACATCGATTTCCGCAACAAGCGGCCCGCCTATCTTGAGAATTTCCTCGACAACCTCGTCAACTGGGAGAACGTGGCCAGCCGCATGTGAGCGGATGTCGCATGACATTCTGACAGATTGCCGGCCCGGCGCGGACACATCTCCGCGGCGGGCCTTTTTGCATCGCTCACGGGCCTTTGTGCAGCCTTGTTTTGACCGCCCGCGGCGCTGTTGCTAAGGTCGCGCAACCGCGCGTCGAAAGCGCGGAGCGGTGGAAGGACACTCATGAGTAAATTCGCGGGAATGGCCGGAGGTCAGGCCTTGGCGGCGCTGGGCGGCGTGGCCGTTGCGGTCGTGGTTGGCGGCGCCCTGATGGTATCGGGCATTGTGCCCGATCCGCGTGATGCAACCGTGCCCGGACCCGGCGCGGAGGACGCGGCGCGTCCTGCGGTGGAGGCACCGGAGGAAAACGTGGAACGCGAGAGCGCGAAGGCCGTAGAGCCCGAGAGCGCCGACCCGGTAGAGCGCGAGAGTGTCAAGGAGCCCGAACCGACCCCGGACCTTCCTGAACCGCCCGAGATAAGCCTGTTCCGGCTGGACCCTGATGGCAGCGCGATCATCGCGGGGCGCGGCGCGCAGGGCTGGCGCACGGTGATCACCCTTGATGGGAGTGACATGACCGAGGCCAGTATCGACGCGAAGGGAGAGTTTGCCGAGTTCGTCACCATTGCCCCCAGTGATGCGCCGCGTGTTGTGTCGCTGCGTATGACGCGGGATGAGGACGGTGAGACGATCGAGGCGCGCCAGGAGGTGATCGTCGCGCCGACGCCGCCCGACGCCAAGGCGGACGAGACCGGGACATCAGATCAGGTGGCGGCCCTGACGCCGGAGACCAACCCACAAGAACCGATGTCCGAGACGGAACCCGATGAGGCGACGGGCACTGAACACTCCGGGTCCGAGCCCGTGGAGATGCAGCCTTTGGACGGGCAAGCCGAGAGCGCGCCATCCCCGGATGTAGAGCCCACGGAGGCAGATCGCGAAGATACCGAGGTCGCTGAAGGCAGGCCCGCAGAGGAGCAGGTCGCAGAGGAGCAGGTAGAGGAGGAACAGGTGGCGGAGGCACCTTCGGAAGAGACGCAGCCCGAAGATATCGCGACCCGAGATGCGCAAGAGACACCTGAGGCAGCGACCGCAGTGGACCCGGCCAACGGCACGGAACCTTCACAGGCGACCGAAACCGCCGAGACCAAGGCCGAAGAGGCCGCGCCTTCGGCAGATACCACGGAGCCAGACGCGCGCGGCGGACAGGCGGTGCTTTTGGCGGGGGAGGACGGAGTTGAAGTGCTTCAGCCCGCGGCGGCACCGCAGGTTCTCAGCCGTGTCGCGCTTGATGCGATCACCTATGACGACGCGGGCGAGGTGCAGCTTGCCGGGCGGGGGGCCGAAGGGGCCTTTGTGCGGGTCTATCTCGACAATACGCCGATAACCACGTCGCGGATCGCCGAGGATGGCCGCTGGCGCACCGAATTGCCGCAGGTCGATACCGGTGTCTATACGCTGCGCATCGACGAGGTCACTGACTCCGGCACGGTCGCATCGCGGATCGAAACCCCGTTCAAGCGCGAGGACGAGGCGGTGATCGCCGAGACCGAGGCCCGCGCGCAGGCCGATACCGAGACTGGCACCACGCGCGTCGACGTCGTGACGGTGCAGCCGGGGTCGACCCTATGGGCCATCTCGCGTGAACGCTATGGTAAGGGAATCCTCTATGTCCGAGTCTTCAACGCCAATCGCGACCGCATCCGTGACCCCGACCTGATCTATCCGGGACAGGTGTTCAGCCTGCCGGAATAAGGCGGGCGTGGTTCGGGCCACATGGGTGGCATCCCTTTTTTGCGTGCCGACTTGCTTTGCGACTGCAGCGCACCTGCGCTGCATCATCGCAGACATGCCCATCCGGGATCAGTTCACTACAGGCGCTTATTGGGATGCTTTAGGTGCCACCATTACCGATGTTTGGAACAAACCGGTCGAGGCCGGCGTGATGTCCTGTCCGAACACCTGTCGGCGCCGGAACGCGGGCCTGACCGCCCGGGCGTGGTCATAGGTTTAAGCCCCGTCAACGCACGGTTACGACCGTGCATTCAGCCTTCTCATTGACCTTCTTGGATACGCTCCCCTGGAACATCCGTTGGACTCTTCCCAAGCCGCGTTGGCCGATCACGATCGTATCTGACCCAACGTCTTTGGCCATTTCCAGTATGCCGTCGTCGTAATCTCCGTTCACGACATGGGTGGAAACATCCGTTGCGCCCGCGTCTTGCGCGCGCCTTGCAGCACGGTTCACGATTTCGTCGCCGATTACGCCGATAATCCGCTGCTTTTCTGCGCCGGAGATGTCTCCAGCGACCATGGCATCCAGGTTTAACGGGACGTTAGCGAGACCCGAGCGTGTCTCAGCGGCGGCGTGGCGCACCAAATGCTCAACTTCCGCCATTCGGTTCAACTCCTCCGCCCGGGCGCCATGTTGCAGCACATGCCCTATAGTCAGCGGAACGCCGAGTTTGGATGCCAAGTTCGCGGCAAGGTCAATGGCACGATCCGCCGTGTCAGAGCCGTCCGTTGCGACCAAGATATTCGAAATCATTTTCTCATCTCCCTTCAAGGCCAAATGAATGATGAAGGATCAAACGATCAATTTCATTGATGTCGATCAAGCCAACCTCACGTCAGGATGTGCGGGCCGCCACGCGGGGGTGCCGCATCCGCATCGGATTGGTGGGAGATGCCACTGGGAAGCACGTCTAAGTGGTGGTTTCAGGACGAATTTCTTGGCAAAGATATCAATCCTGCGACAAGTCGAATTCGATGGCCGCGGCTTATCGTACAGAAAAAGGACGTGTTCAGACCCAAGGTCCGGTTTTTCCACGGGTCCGAGTATTGGGAACACGGCTGGCGGATAGGGGCGGATCGGCCGCACCTGAGCCCGGTTTGCGTTGCGCTGCCATTGCGCGGAGAGCGGCCACGCGGTTTTCGGTCGCAGGGTGTGTCGCGAAGAGGCTGTCGTGTTTGTGCGCGTGCAATGGATTGATAATAAACATATGCGCCGTCGCCGGGTTGCGCTCGGCCGCGTGGTTGTCGATCCGGGATGCGCCCATTGCAATCTTTTTCAAGGCCGAGGCCAGCCAGAGTGGCTGACCGCAGATCTCGGCACCGGCCTTGTCGGCGGCATACTCCCGTGTTCGGCTGATCGCCATCTGCACCAATGCCGCCGCCATGGGCGCAAGAAACATCATCAGGAGCGTGCCGACCAGTCCCAGCCGCTCGCGCGAGCCGCCGAAGAAAAGCGCGAAGTTGGCCAGCATCGAAACCGCACCGGCGAAGGTTGCGGTGATGGTCATGATCGCGGTGTCGTGGTTGCGGATATGGGCCAGCTCGTGGGCGATCACACCGGCCAGTTCCTCCCGCGTCAGGCTGCGCATCAGACCCGTCGTCACCGCCACCGCCGCGTTTGCGGGGTTGCGACCGGTGGCGAAGGCATTGGGCTGCGGCGTGTCGATCAGATAGACCTTGGGTTCGGGCAAGTCCGCGTTCCGCGCAAGCTTGGCGGTCAAGGCATGAAGGCTCATCCGGTCGCCTGCTGTCACCGGCTGAGCGTTGTGCATGCGCAGGACCATGCGGTCGGAGTTCCACCATGTAAAACCGTTCATTGCCGCCGCAACGACAAGTGCGATCACCGCGCCGCCCGTTCCGCCGATCAGGTAACCCACGCCCATGAAAAGCGCGGTCATCGCCGCCATCAGCATCGCTGTCTTCACATAGCCCATCGTGGCCTCTTTGATTTCACGTCAAGGGAATGATGGAAATATGGGGAGGTTTGCGGCCTGTGCAAGCATTGGTAACAGGCGCACAGGCCGCCCGGATCATGGTAGAGGGGGAGCTGAGCGTTCGCTTGGAGTGTTTCGTGAATAACGTGGCTCACAGATTTTTGCAAAACGCAGCGCGGCATTCAGGCGTTGCATGCGCTTCGGGCCGATTGTCATACATGATTTGAACCAGTGTTTGGACAGTATCGGCACCGATACTGTTCGGATGACCGGGATTGTAATGCCTGAAATTTCTGCAGTTAGAGGTGCCCTCGAAATGGCCACGCCAGTAAGAAAGAATAAAAACCAGTTAGCCCGCTTGAGCGGCTTTTGCACGCCACGAAGGTAGGCGGATGATGGCAGATGTGTGATCTTCGGCAGCGATCACCTCGAATTCGCCGCCATGAAGCTCAACCAATTTCCGTGTCAGTGGCAGCCCCAGGCCCAGTCCGCCCCGTGTATCCCTGTTGTTGATGTCACCGCCGACAACAAACGGTTCATAAAGTCCCGCCAGCTCGACATTTTCGTCAAGCCTACCATCGTCGGTGATCGAAAGCTCGATGTTCCCGGATGCGTCGAGGCGACTTCCCACGGTGATCTTGTTGCCCCCGTGATTTATTGCATTGAGAACCAGAGCGTTCAAAGCCATTTTCACCTGATCGGGGTCGATGTAGATGGGCGTCGCATGGGAAGCGCTCGCGACACGAACCGTCTTTAGCACACCGTCTGCGCCCGGTAGACTCACGTCGGCGGTATCGGCGAGCAGGTCTTCCAAATTGTAGATTTTCTCATTAAGCCGGAGTTCGCCGGTTGTGGCATCACTATAAGCGATAATCGTTTCAACAAGCCCGATCAGATGCTTGGCCGATTTGCGGACGGAACTCATCAGAGTTTTGTTTGTGCCATTTTCGGCAGTTGCTTCAAGAAGTTGTAAACTGCCAAAGAGAATTGTTAGTGGGGTCCGCAGCTCATGCCCCACCAGGATAATGAAAGTGGACTTTGCGGCGTCATCTTCTTTTTGGTCCAGCGGCGCTGGCGGGACACCTTCCAATGCAGCCACGACTGCCTTGCCCAAATCCGCAAGAATAGCCATTTGCTGATCTGTGGGCGCGTCATGGGGCACCAGATCAAGCCCACACAAACTTCCAAAACGATGCCCCGACGATAATATCAGCGGCACTCCGGCGTAGAAACGGGCGCCCGGCCCCCCCGTCGACGACCATGGGGTGCGCCTCAAACCGAGGGTCCGCACGCAAATCGGGGACGACCAGAGGCTCGCCTTACATAATGGTATGAGCGCAGAAGCTGTTGTCCTTCGGCATCCGCTCAAGCTTGATCCCCACCACGGATTTATACCATTGAGTATCGTCTTCAACGACACTGATATGAGCGATCGGACAGTCGAGAAGCTTCCTCGTTGCTTCGCAAATCGCAGTGAATACCCCGGCATTGTCCTCGGTTAATCCCGGTACTGAAAATACCGCTCGAAGCCGCGCTTCTTCATTGAAGGGAATGGGATAAGTTCTCAAACGTAAACTACCTTTGTCAGTTTGCTCTTTAGCTAGCTGGCGTCATGCACCTTGAAGTCAACGGTTATTCAAATCTGTGCGCGGGGCATCAAGATGCTGTGGCGCTTGCGTCACAAGCTTAGGGGGCAGCGAGCGGGGCCATATGGGTTGCCCGGGTCTTCCCGTCGTGGCCGCAAGGGTTGAGGTCTGAGCCATAGCTTGGATAATTGCGACCGTGACCAAAAGCAGACTGTGCGTGGTCAGGCGTTTGCGGCGCCTATCAACTTGGCAGTGGATCCCGGCGCTTTGAGACCGCGCCTGCCGCGTTGCCGAAACATAAGTCTGCCCCTGTCAGTCCACGGAAGGCGGAACGCTCGGGTCCGGAACGCGGACGGCTTTGAGGATCGGCGGGGCGTTATTCCGGTTCCTTTGCAAGATCGTCCAGAAAACGCCGGATCGGCAGGTTGATAGCGCCGGGGTTTTCGGCGAGCGCCATGTGCCGCAGGCCGCGCAGAACAAGCGCCTCGGCGCCGTCGATCTCGGCCGCGATGGCGTGGGTCATTTCAGGCCCGTTGCCGAAATCCTCGTCTCCGGTAATCACCAGCGCCGGGCAGGAGAGCGGCGGCTCAGGCAACACGATTTCGTCAATGCCGTCAGCGAGGACGCGATATATCGTGTCATAGATGCCCGTGCGATTGGCGAGAACCCAGCCGCGCACGGTGTCCATCATCGCCGGGTTGGCCGTCCGGTAGGCATCTGTGAACCAGCGTTCGAGCGCCGCATCGACCGTTGCCGCCGGGCCCATCTCGCGGGCTTGTTCCACACGGGCCAGAATGGCGGCTTGCGCCTCGGCGCTGCGCTTGTGCGGGGAATGGAGGATGATCAACGCACGCGTCATTGACGGCACGTCCTGCGCAAAGCGGCGGGCGATCATCCCCCCCAAAGAGAACCCGGCGATACAGGCTTTCGACATGCCGCAATGCATCATTAGGTTTTGTAATTGCTTGGAAAAAAGTGACAGGTTTGTCCTGTGCATATCTTAGCGTGCTGGAGAACGCGTCCGGGTATTGCGAAGATTATATGGCCGAGACGATCGAGTGTCTGCAAATCCTGACCGAGGTATTCGAGCGCGAAACGGTGTAGGGAAATCCGAATTTCTGACATAAGGGAGGCGTTACCCAGTCGTTGTCTCTGCCAATTGCGATTGCAAAATACAGGAACGACAGACTTTCTAGCTATGTTGCGGCTTGGGTTTCTTTTGCACTCCGCGCCGAGTTGGCTTCAGCATCAAGCGCAACGAAAAGCCGGAGGCTCTCTTCGGCCAAGGTGCCGATGCGCGGCAGTGAAAACTGAGTTTGGATATCGAGCCAAACGACATGTCAGCTTCGGTCAGATTGGGTTCGATGTTCCGCGCCTTCACTCTCCAGACCCGTCTGGCGTGTTCTTTACAGCCCCATCACTCGATGATCGAATAGGGCGTGTCGAACCAGTGTTCTTCCAGATTTTGTCCCGCGCCGATCCGGTCGATCACGGCAAAGAGCCCCGGCGCGCTGAGCGGTGTGAGAACCCCGTGCCAGACCCCGCGGTGATAGTTCACGCCTTGCCCGGCCTGCGTCAAAAAGGCGATGGGGTGTCCGGGCCTGCCATCTTGGTCGGGTGCGACGACGACAAGGAACCGGTTTTGGGTCATGGGCAGAAAAGCTTGGCTGCCTTGCGGATGGCGCTCGACCATGTCGAGGCGGATCGGCAGTTGCCGGGGCGTGGCGTCGAACAGGCTGATGCCTGCGCATCCATCCCCGAAATCGAGCGCCGCGCGGTTATGATAGCGACTGCAAAGCCCCTGATTGATCAGTTTGTCGGGGGCACCGTGCGTATCGAGTACGTCACCGAAGGGGGCGAAGGCCTCGGGCGTGAGCGGCCGGGTTCGGATGCTGTCGGTCATGCGCGAAACTTCTCGATCAGGTGCAATTCGGCGATCCGCTCAACTTGGTGGCAGGCCTCGATGAATTCTGTCTCGGGATCGTTCTCGATCCTGCGATGGAGGGCATCCATGATCGATTCCTTGGTGATGCCGCCCAAGGCGATTATGAAGGGAAACCTGAACTTCTTGATGTAAGCCGCATTGAGGTCAGTCAGAGCGTCACGATCCCGTTCGCTCAGAAGATCGCATTCTGCCCCTGACACTCCGGCGATGTTTGGGCCGGACAATTCCTTTGCAAGATCGGGCTGAGCCATGAGCACATCGGTGCGCGCGTTCCGGGGGGCCCTGCGGAAAATGCGGGCAAGAGCGTTGTGGACGCCCTGAGCATTGTCGTGGGTCGGTCCAAGCTCCAACCCGAATGCGCCCTCGGCAATCCACGGGCTGTCTTTGAACATTCCGCCGAATTCGGCAACAAAGGTTTCGCGGTCCATCTCGGAGGGTTTGAGGCGCGGTGACGGGGGGTGCTCTTGGGCCCAATGATCGGCGATTTGCGCGCGCGTGGCGAACCAGACCCCGTCATGGGCCATGAAATGCGCAAGCGCGCGCTTTATCGCCATTGCGCGACCGGGACGTCCGGCGATGCGGCAATGCAGGCCAATCGAGAGCATTTTCGGCGCGCCGGCCTGTCCCTCGGCATAGAGCATGTCGAAGCTGTCTTTGAGATAGCTTTCGAACTGATCCCCATTGGTGAAGCCAGCCTGAATGGCGAACCGCATGTCATTGCAGTCCATTGTGTAGGGCACGATCAGTTGATCTTTGCCACCGGCCACCATCCAGTAGGGCAGGTCGTCGGCGTAACTGTCCGCGATATAAGCGAAATCCCCCTCTTCGGCAGCAAGATTGACCGTATTCATCGAGCAACGCCCGGTATACCAGCCGCGGGGTGGGGCGCCCACGACCTCGGTGTGCAGGCGGATCGCATCGCGGATTTGCAGGCGTTCTTCGTCGGCACTCATGTCTTTGTGTTCGATCCATTTGAAGCCGTGGCTGGCAATCTCCCATCCGGCCTGTTTCATCGCGGCCAATTGTTGTGGCGCGCGCGCGAGCGCTGTGGCGACGCCATAGACGGTGATCGGCAGATCTTTGAGCAGGCTGTGGAGCCGCCAGAAGCCGGCGCGGCTTCCGTATTCATAAATCGATTCCATGTTCCAATGCCGCTGACCGTGCCACGGGGTTGCACCGGTGATTTCGGACAAGAACGCCTCTGACGCGGCGTCACCATGCAGGATGTTGTTTTCGCTACCTTCTTCGTAATTCAGAACAATCTGGACAGCAATTTTGGCGCTGTTCGGCCAGCTTACGGCGGGCACCTCGGCACCATAACCTGTCATGTCTCGGGGATATCGTGTCACTTTGGTCCCTTTCTGATCGGGAAATGTATAAAACGGATATTCCCGTGCTGGCTTTTATCTGTGGGCGGGTCGGCCCGCCTGATCCGTGATGTTGATGGTGGCGGCGATCCTGTCGATCATGAATTCCATGAACAGACGCGTTTTGGGGTCCTGCATGCGGCGATGGGTGAAGAGGCAGGCCATTTGAATCGCGGTCGGAGGCGTTTCCCGGGCGACGGGAACCAATGTGCCCGCGTTGAGATGTTCCGCGATCTCGAAGATCGGTTTCATCGCAATGCCGTGTCCGGCAAGCGCCCAGTCGGTCAACACATCGCCATCGTCGGATTCATAGCGCCCTGAAACGCGATATCGCTTTGGTCCCGCCGGTGTCGTCAGGAGCCATTGAAATTCGGTTGCGCCCGGGAAACGCAAGCTGAGGCATTCATGCCGACCCGAGAGCAGGTCGTCTCCGCTTGTGGGCATGCCCATTTTCTCGATGTAATCGGGGGAGGCGCAGAGAACCCGCGCCACGTCCGCGATCTTGCGAATCCGTAGATTGCTGTCCTCAGGTTGGCCAAGGAAAAAGGCGAGGTCCAATCCCTCGGCCGTAAGATCGACCTTTCGGTCAGTCAGCCTGAGCCTGAAACTGATCTCTTGGTAGGCGTTCAGGAAATCAGGGATCTGCGGGGCAATCAAGCGACGGCCCACGCCCAAAGGCGCGGCAACATAAAGGGCCCCTTTCAGGTTCTCGGTGATATTGACGATCTGTGCCTCGGCGCTTTGAACCGCGTCGAGGATATTTGTGGCACCTTGGTAAAAGGATTGACCCTGCTCTGTCGGTGTGAGGCTTCGGGTTGTTCTTTGGAACAGGCGGACGCCGAGGTGTTCCTCGAGTTGCGAAATCCGCGACGACGTGACGGCCGGAGATATCCGCAAGTCACGGCCTGCTGCGGACATGCTGCCCAACTCGTAGACGCGGACAAAGGTTCGGATGTTGTCAATGTAAGACATTATTCTGATATTTTTCGGGTCTTGTCATTATCCCGGAATAAAGGAGTGTCGCCCGGTCGATCGCCTCCGACGAAGCCAGGGCGGGGATTACCCCGCCCGTGATTGTGCGACTTCGGTCGGCTGTCCAAGAATTTCCATCGCCTTGGCTGCTGCGGCATCCACAGGGTCGATCACCTTGATGCCGAGGCTGTCGCCGAATTCCTCTGCGAGGCCGCCCATGCCGGCACAGCCGAGAATAAGGCAGGAAATATGGGGGTTGCGTTTAAGGATGGCTTCGGCACTTTCGATCAGGCTTTGATAGGAGCGATCGCGTTCGTGTTCGAAGGCAAGGACGGGTATGTCCGATGCGAACACGCCCTCACAGCGCCCGCCAAGATTAAGGCGTTTGATTTTACTGGTGATTACCGGCACCGAGACCGACATCGTGGTCAGTACGCACCACGGCCCCTCAGACGCATTCGCCTGCTGAAAGCTGCTTTCTCCCAGTCCGATCAGCGGAGTGTCGATCGCGTCGCGTATCTCGCTCATGCCGGTGTCGTCAAAACAACCAAGGATCGCAAGGTCGCACTCGGCGCTTCGCAGCAACGACATTGTGCCGTGAACCGAACGAATGCCATCCGAAAGCCCTTGAATCGCAGGTGGACCGTCTGCATTCGTGACGCCAGTCACGCTTATGGTGTTCGGAAGTTGGTTTGAGATTTGGGCCACCATGCGGTCGGTCATCGCCGCCGTGGAGTTTGGGTTCGCCACGAGTATCCGGGTCATTGTGCATCCTCGCGTATTTTAGTTTGCATTTGCGCCCATTGTTCGGGCGAGGGGGTGGGAAGATCGAAGGTGGCGTTGCTCCGGCAGTAGGCATGTCCGCCCATCCGGCCCAGCGCGTCGAGCTGTGTGGCGTCAACATGAAGACGCTCGTTGACCAGTCCCGGACGCGCCCACATCCCAAGCACTTGGCCAAGAACGATGTCGCGCGATAGTCCGATATTGAGCGTGATGTATCGCCGGCATTCGAAACTGACAGGTGCCTCGGCGATGCGCGGCACATCGGTGAATTCACCGGGCACCAGTGTCAGATCGGCTTCGGTGAGTTCATCGGTCTCGGGGGGGAACGCGATTGCGGTGATGTTCATCTGCTCCAATGTGCTGTGGTCGCAGATGTTTACCGTAAACTGCTCTGTGTCCCGGATGTTTTGGGCGGTGTCCTTGAATGTCTTGTCGGACCGGTATTCGACGCCGATGGCCACGATCGCCGGATCAGCCGACAAGCAATTGAAGAAGCTGTAGGGGGCTGCATTCGGCACGCCACTGGTGCTTAGCGTGGTCACCCATGCAATGGGCCTTGGCACGACCGAGCCGATGAGCAGCTTGTATCTGTCACGTGCCTCCAGCTCCGAAAAATCAAAACGGCTGGAGGTCTCGGGTGGGGGAGCGTGCGTCACTGCAATTGCTTTCCTTGGGAGGGTTATTTGGCGGGCGACGGGATGTAGCGCGACAAGATGTTAGAGACGTCTTGGGCGCCGTCCTCCGTCGTGTTCAGCAAGGCCCGGTCTTGAACACATTGAAGATGTGTTGACATCAGCTCCATCGCCCCTGAGGCATCGCCGCGCTCAAGCGTTTCGATGATTTGCGTATGCTCTTCGAGCCCGCATTGCCCTGAATGCGCCTTGGCAAAGCGCGCGATGATGAGCGAGCACCTCGATACCACCTCGTTGACATAGTTGGCGAGGAGCTTGGAGCCGGTCATCTCGGCCATGAGAATATGAAACTCACCGGCAAGCCGAATCGATTGCGTGCTGTCTGTCGCGAGGCACTTCTCCTCTTCGGAGAGATGCTCGCGCAAGGCCTTGACGATCGGAGCCGGGTCCATCTCGCAGAGCCGGCGCATCACTTCGGTCTCCAGGCAGTGGCGCATTTCGAAGATGTCATGCGCCTCTTCGATTGTCGGCGTTGCGACCGACGCGCCACGATTGGGCTGTAGGTCGACGAGGCCTTCGGCATCGAGGCGGACAAGGGCGTTTCGAACGGTTGTCCGGCTCACGCCGAAGGTTTCTCCAATCGAATCCTCGGGGAGCTTGAGCCCCGGTTTCAGGGCCTGCTCGATAATGGCGCGGCGGAGAGAATCGTATACAGGCGCGCTTCGTGTAGAGGATTTCAGCATGTTTTTTCCTGCCTAAATGCACTTTTCCATCTACCTATGATCATAGTGTATCCAATGATTGTATGCAAATAAATTAAAAAATGTAGCCAAAAAACCGAATCAGAGCTAGGATCATCACGTCTCTGCTGGCTCAAGTGGCATTAATGCGCGTGATCTAGGCGAGATTTAGATGGCGGCATACCGATGGTTATGACGTTGTTGAGATACATGATGCGCACAACTGTGTATCCGAAATGGGAGGATTAATGTATGATAAGTGTGAAAAATTTAGGCCGCACGACTATGGCCGGGGCCCTGTCGGCCGCGATGCTAAGCGGGCCGGCCTTCGCGGAAGAGGTCACGTGGGGCGCTGCCCGGGACATCTTTTCGATGGACCCGTATTCCTATGGCAGCAGCTATACGATCAGCTTCCTCAATCACGTCTATGAAGGGCTTGTCCGGTACAACGAGGATTTGGAGATCGAGCCAGCCTTGGCCGTGTCCTGGGAGATCACGTCTCCAACGACATGGCGGTTCGAGCTGCGCGAGGACGTGACTTACCACAATGGCAATCCCTTCACCGCCGATGACGTGATTGCGTCTCTGGAGCGGGTAAGCGCGGAGTCGTCGCCGCTCAAGGGCAACCTGCCGGCCTACAAGAGTGCAACGAAGGTTGACGATTACACGCTCGACATCGAATTGACGGGCACCTATCCGCTTTTGCTCAATGATCTGACCAATATCCATATCTTCGACAAGGAATGGCTGGTCGAGCATAATGCGGAAATGCCGACCGACGTGGCGGCCGGGGTCGAGGGGCATGCGACCTTCAATGCCAACGGCACGGGCCCCTTCAAATTCGTGTCCCGGACGCCGGATGTCGAGACCATCCTCGAGGTCAACGAGGGCTGGTGGGACGATCCGCAGCATAACATCACGCGCATCGAATTCCGCCCGATCACCTCGGCTGCGACGCGTGTGTCGGCCCTTTTGTCGGGCGAGATCGACTTTACCGAGGCTGTGCCGGTTCAGGATATTCCGCGTCTTGAAAGCGCGGCGAATGTCGACGTGCTTGAGCGCACGGATCTTCGGACCGTCATGCTGGGCATGAATCGGCGTCCCGAACTGACAAACGGGGAAGAAAACCCGATGAACGATCTGCGTGTGCGTCAAGCCATGCAGATGGCGATCAACAAGGATCTTATTCGAGATAAGGTCATGCGGGGCAAGTCACGCAACGCCGGAACCCTCGTGGCGCCATCCATTCCGGGCTATGACGAAGCCCTTGATGCGCCGATCGAAACGAATGTCGAGAAGGCCAAGGCGCTTCTGGAAGAGGCCGGATATGGCGACGGGTTCGAGTTTACCTTTGTTTGCGCCAATGCCGACTATGTCAGCGAAGAGCAGATTTGTCAGGCGATCGCGTCTATGTGGTCGCGTATCGGGCTGAATCCACAGTTGGATATCGGGCCGTCGGCCAAGCAGACGCCAAAGCAATCCAATGGCGAGGCGGATGTTTACACCCTTGGTTGGGCGACGCTTCCCATGCTCGACACCTACAGCATTCTTGCGCAGGTGCTTCACAGCAAGGAAGGCAATTTCGGCGTCTTCAACTGGGGCGGCTGGACGAACGACAAGATCGACGAGCTTACCAAGGCTGCTTCGGTCGAGATGGATCGCGAAAAACGGCTGGCAATGGAAACCGAAGCCCTGAAGGTTGCGCGTGAGCAGATCATCATGATCCCGCTTCACCAACAGCCGATGGCTTGGGCCGCTGCATCGGATTTCGAGGACTTCCCGCAGTTCCCCGATAACAAGCCGCGCTTTTGGTACGTCACCCGCTAAGCGCTGAAATCACTGACCGCCCGGGCGATTGGGCCCGGGTGGTCACTTATAACGAGGCCCCCGCATGCTTGCCTTCATAATAAAGAGAACGATCAACGCCATTTTCGTGATGTTGTCGGTGACGTTTCTGGCCTTTATAATCTTCCAGTTCGTGGGTGATCCGGTGCGCCAGATGCTCAACGAGCAGGCGACCCAAGCGCAACGCGATGCACTTCGTGACAAACTCGGGCTTAATGATCCGTTCCTTGTGCAGTTCGGAAAGTTTGTCGGCAACGCCGTGCAGGGTGATTTCGGGGTCTCGTTCCGCAATCAACAGGACGTGATGACGATGATCGCCGATCGCTTCCCCGCAACCTTTGAGCTTGTGCTGGTGGCTACGTTTATCTCGATCGTGGTGGGCATGCCTCTTGGGGTGCTGACGGCGATCCGGCGACGAAGTTGGTATGCGGAATCCCTTCAGTTCGTCTCGATTATTGGAATTTCGCTTCCCAGTTTTGTGGTCGGCATCGGACTTATCCTGGTGTTTTCGGTTTGGCTGGGATGGTTTCCGGCATTCGGACGCGGAGACACGGTTGATATCGGCTGGTGGAGCACCGGATTGCTGACCTCGTCGGGGCGCATGGCACTCTTTCTGCCCGCGTTGTCGCTGTCGCTCTTTCAGATCACCCTTGTCATGCGCCTTGTGCGGGCTGAAATGCTTGAGGTTCTGCGCGCCGATTTCATCAAGTTCGCCCGTGCGCGGGGCATCCCGGCCAGGGTCGTGCATTTCCGACATGCGCTGCGCAATACGCTGATGCCTGTGGTGACAATGACCGCGATGCAGTTCGGCGGACTCATCGCCTTTGCCCTCGTGACCGAAACGGTTTTCCAGTGGCCCGGCATGGGGCTTCTCTTCATCCAGGCTGTGACCTTTGTCGATGTGCCGATCATGGCGGCATATCTGTGCGTCGTGGCATTCATCTTTGTTTTCCTGAACGCCGTGGTCGACATGACCTACGCGATCATCGACCCGCGGCTGCGGGGATCGGAGCAGTAAACGATGGCCAATTTAGAACATCGCAAACCCGCCGCTCAGCCTACGCGGTTGCAGCGGTTCTTCGACGGTGACCTTTGGTGGTCCTTCAAGTCGCACAAGGCGGCGGTCGGCGCAGCTATCGTGCTGTTGGTCCTGATCGTCACGGCGTTTCTGGCGCCGGTGCTGTCGCCGCAAAACCCCTATGACCTGTCTTCCCTTGAGTTGTGGAATGCCGAACTTCCCCCGGTTTGGATCGAGGGCGGGCGCCTGCCCTTTCTCCTTGGCACCGATGTTCAGGGCCGGGACATCGTTTCGGGAATCCTTTACGGCACACGGATTTCGATCATCATCGGGATCGCCTCGGTGGCCGTGTCTTTGGTCGTCGGCATCCTTTTCGGGCTGATTGCGGGCTATTTCGGGGGTTGGGTGGACAACCTTTTGATGCGGATCGGGGATGTACTCCTGTCGATTCCCATCATTCTTGTGGCGATCCTCGTCAGTTCGATCGCGCAGGCGTTCTTGCCGCCACACTTGCGTGAAGCCGGTGTGGCCGCGGTTCTGGTGCTTTCGATCGCCATGTATTCCTGGGTCCAATACGCTCGGGTCGTGCGGGCCCAGACCATGGTCGAGCGCCGCAAGGAATACGTGATGGCGTCGAAACTGGTGGGAACGCCAGCGCGGCGCCTGATGCTCAAGCACATTCTGCCCAACACGATGACTCCGATCTTTGTGACGGCAACCTTGAATTTCGGATTGGCGATCCTGATCGAGGCGACGCTGTCGTTCCTCGGGGTTGGGATGCCGCCGAACCAGCCATCGCTCGGCACGCTTATCCGGATCGGCAACCAATACCTGTTTTCCGGATCCTGGTGGATCGTGCTCTTCCCGTCGCTGCAACTTTGCCTGCTCGTGGTGGCGGTCAACATGCTTGGCGACTGGCTTCGCGATGCCCTCAACCCGAAATTACGCTGAAGGACAGTGAACATGACAGACATGATTATCAAGAACACACGCCCCATGGCGGGGCCCAAGGCCGATATTCGGATCAAGGGCGGGCGTATCGCGGAGATTGGTCCGGATATCGCGCCGCAGGGCGAGCCGGTCGAGGACGCCGCCGGGGCGCTTGCCCTGCCGGGGTTTGTCGAGGCGCATACGCATCTCGACAAATCTCTGATCGGATGGCCGTGGTATCACAACGATGTCGGGAACGAACTTCTGGACATGATCGCCAACGAGCGTGCTGTCAAAAAAGAGTGGGGCATTGATCCGCATGTTCAGTCGATGCGGCACGCGCTGCAAACTGTTGCATACGGTGCGACGGTCATTCGCAGCCATGTGGACATCGACACCGAAGGCAAGCTGCGCCCTCTTGAAGGGGTCATGAAAACCGCGGAACTGCTCAGCGATGTGGTCGAGATCGAAACCGTCGCCTTCCCGCAATCCGGTCTCATGATCCGTGACGGCACGACCGATCTCATGGATCAGGCCATGACCATGGGTGCGGATGTTGTTGGCGGGCTGGACCCGTGCGGCGTTGACCGCGACCCCAAAGGGCATTTGGATTTCATTTTCAATCTGGCCGAGAAGCACGGCAAACCGATTGATATACATCTTCACGAGCCCGGTGAAATGGGTGCGTTCTCGATGGAGATGATCCTTGACCGCACCGAGGCCCTGTCGATGGCGGGGCAAGTGACCGTTTCGCATGCCTTCTGCCTTGGCATGCCGGACCCGGTGCGTGTGGCCGGGCTTGTTGAACGGCTGGCGCGGAACGATGTGCGCATCATGACAACCGCGCCAGCGTCGAGCGAGGCGCCAGCAGTCATGCAGCTTCGCGAGGCCGGTATAAAGGTCGGCGCTGGCAACGACGGAATTCGCGACACCTGGGGGCCCTATGGCAACGGCGATATGCTTGAGCGTGCCAAGTTCATCGGTCTGCGCAACAATTTTCGCCGGGATACCGAGGTGGCGCTCGCGTTCGATGTTTGCAGCACCGGGGGTGCCGAGGCCATGAATGTGGAGCCTCCAAAGCTTGAGGTTGGGGCGCGTGGCGATGTTGTCGTGGTGAAAGGCGAGTCGCTGGCACACGCGGTTGTCACCCACGCGCCCAGACATCTTGTGGTCAAGGCGGGCAAGGTAACGGCGCGCAACGGCGCTGCCCTCACGGAGGCACCATGAGCGGGTTTGCCGATCTCCCCTTGGGCCAGCAGCCGAAAGGACGCTGGTCCCTGAAGGGCCGCTGGATTGTTGCGGATACCGAGGCGGGTCGTCACCTTTTGACCGATGGTGAGATCGTGATCGAGGGGGGTCGTATTCTGGAGATTGGCAAGGCCGGGGAGGTCTCTGCCGAGGCCTCCTTCAATCTTGGCGACGTTTTGATCGCGCCGGGGTTCGTGGACCTTGACGCATTATCCGATTTGGATACCACGCTGCTTGGTTTTGATTACCACCCCGGCGCGCGCAAGGGGCGTGTCTGGCCGCGCAGTTATGTAGAACGCGGCCCTTACGAGATGTATTCGCCCGAAGAACTCGAGTTCCAGAAACGCTATGCGTTCGCGCAACTCCTGTGCAATGGGATTACAACAGCCGCACCGATCGCTTCGCTTTTCTATCGTGAATGGGGCGAGACGGTCACCGAGTTCGAGGCGGCCGCAGTCGCAGCGAAGGAGTTGGGGCTGCGGGTGTGGCTGGGTCCGGCCTATCGCTCGGGTGGCATGGTCGTGGAAGAGGACGGGACGCTGAGCGCGGATTTCGATGAGGCCCGCGGATACGAGGGGCTTGCCGATGCCATCTCATTTGCCGAACGCTGGCAAGGGGACGATCTTGTCCGCCCGATGCTCGCTCCGGATCGCGTGGAGACCTGCACCAAGCATTTGCTCAGACGCACGATGCAGGCGGCAGACAGCCTTGATTGCCCGGTACGCCTTCATATGGCGCAGGGACAGATGGAGGTGGATACCGTCCAGCGGCTTCATGGTATGACTGCGCCGGCTTGGCTGAACGAGATCGGCTGTTTGAACGCGAGGCTCTTGGCGCCACATGCCACGAATGCCACAGATGACGACTTGGTCCTCTATCGAGATGCGGGTGTCACGGTGGTGCATTGTCCGCTGGTTGCAGGCCGGCACGGCGGGGCGTTGCAATCCTTTGCAAAGCTGCGGGACATGGGCGTTCGTCTGGCCATGGGCACCGACACCGCGCCACCGGATATGGTTTTGAATATGGTGATCGGCATGGCCGCCTGCCGGATCGTCGAAAACGATATCGCCAGTTGTAGCGCCGCAAACTTCTTTGATGCCGCCACGACCGCCGGGGCGGATGCGCTCGGGCGGGACGATATCGGACGGCTGAGAGTGGGTGGCAAGGCGGATATCGCGGTGTTCGATATGGCGGATCAGGCGATGGCCCCTGCCATTGACCCGATCCAGACCCTGATACTGGGTGCGACGGGCCGGGTGACGCGGGCGACGATTGTGGATGGGCGGCTGTCGATGCGCGATGGGCAGGTGGCCGGGTTTGACATGGCGAAGGCGCGCGCCCGTGCGCAGCGGCAATTCGATGACCTTGTCGCAAAGTATCCCGATCGCACCTGGGGCCATCCACCGATCTCGGAAATCTTTCCGCCCAGCTATCCTTATTTAACTGGAGGCAATCATGTTTGACGGCAGAAACGAGGCCGCCCCCCAAGACAGCCGCACCTATCCGGCGCTTAGCGTCGAGAACCTGACGGTGGAATTTCCGAGCCGCCGGGGCGTTCTCACTGCGATTGACGATGTGTCGATGGAGATCCATCGCGGTGAGATCCTGGGTGTGGTGGGCGAGTCGGGCGCAGGCAAGTCGATCACTGGCTTGGCGGTTCTGGGGCTGCTTGAGGCCCCTGGACGGGTTGCCGGGGGCAGCATCACTGTGGGTGGACGCCGCGTGGACGGTCTTACTGAAGCGGAACTGACCAAGGTGCGCGGACGTGAGATGGGCGCTATTTTTCAGGATCCGCTGACCGCGCTCAACCCCTTGTTCACGGTCGGAGCGCAGTTGGTCGAAACCATCCGCCTGCACACGGATCTGGACAAAGCGCAAGCGCGGGAGAAGGCGCTTGACCTGTTGCGCGAGGTCGGCATCCCCGCGCCGGAAGACCGGCTCAAACAATATCCACACCAGTTTTCGGGTGGCATGCGGCAGCGCGTCGTTATCGCGCTTGCCCTTGCGGCGGACCCTCAGCTCATTATCGCGGACGAGCCGACGACGGCGCTTGATGTCTCTATTCAGGCGCAAATCATCGCGCTGCTTCGGCGGCTTTGTGAGGATTACGGGACCGGTATCATGTTGGTCACTCACGACATGGGCGTCATCGCTGAGACGGCGGATCGCGTCGCCGTGATGTACTCGGGGAAGGTCATCGAAAGCGGGCCGGTGGAAGACGTGATACACAAGCCCCACCATCCCTATACCCAAGGCCTGATGAACGCGATTCCAAGTCTGCACGAGCGGGTCGAGGAGCTTGAACAGATTGACGGCTCGATGCCGCGACTCGCGGCGCGTCCGGGAGGGTGCAGCTTTCATCCGCGATGTCCGCATGCAGGACCGCGTTGCCGCAAGCAAATGCCGCCACTTGTTCCGGTGGACAACGCCATGGCCGCATGCTGGCTTCAGCAAGGAGGAACCGAGCTATGACCGCAGCTTTGTCGATAAAGGGAATGTCGAAGACCTTCGATGTTTCGGCGCCATGGTTGAACAGGGTGCTGGAAGGGCGCGAGCGGCAGTTTGTGAAAGCCGTGAGCGATGTCAGCTTCGACGTGACGGAAGGCTCTTGCTTTAGCATCGTGGGCGAGTCGGGATGCGGCAAGTCAACGGTCGCGCGCCTTGTCACCGGCCTTTACCGGCCAACAGCCGGCGCGGTGAATTTCACAGATCGCGATGGCAGACGGCTTCGAGTTCAGATGATCTTTCAGGACCCGCATTCAAGCTTGAACCCGCGCTGGCGTGTCGGGGATATCATCGCTGAACCCATTCACGAATTGCAGCTTCGTGACAGCCGGGCAAAGACGAAACAGCGCGTGGCTGAGCTACTGGAGATCGTGGGGCTTTCGGCGGAAGATGCGGTGAAATTCCCGCATGAGTTTTCCGGCGGTCAGCGGCAGCGCATTTCGATAGCGCGGGCCCTTGCTTCAGAGCCGGACCTTCTTGTCTGTGACGAGCCGACATCGGCGCTGGATGTTTCGGTTCAGGCGCAAATCCTGAATCTGATGCGTCGGTTACAGAAGGAACTGGGCCTGACATATCTTTTCATCAGCCACGACTTGAGCGTGGTTCGGCATATGTCGGACCATATCGCGGTCATGTATCTTGGTCGCATTATTGAGCAGGCAAAGGTAGAGACGCTGTTTCAGCGTCCGTTGCATCCATATTCGAAGCTCCTGCTTGATACCATTCCAGATATTCACGCCCCGCATCGCGCCAAGGATTCTCAAGCCGGGGAACCACCGAGTCCGCTCAACCCGCCCCCAGGCTGTGCGTTTCATCCGCGATGCCCGTTCGCGAATGAGCGGTGCCGGCACGAAGAGCCTGATTTGCTGGAACATGTGCAAGATGTGGTCGTGGCCTGTCACGCGGTTGAGGAGGGCAGGCTGTAGGCGGGCGCTGTCACTCTGTGCCGGCGGGGTCAACCCGCCGCACGACAACGCGAAGTGCAGATTGCGCCAGCACGCGTCTGGAAACTCCGGGTGCTTGAAGCCGGCGCGAAGGGATCGCGGGCAACGTGCGTCGCAGGCGCGGTGATGTCTTGAGATCACCCTTGTTGCGAGGTGGTGATCCTATAGCGCCATATGCCGGTTCACGTCTTTGTAGAGCAGATACCGGAATTTCCCCGGACCACCGGCATAACACGCCTGTGGGCAAAAGGCGCGCAGCCACATGTAATCGCCCGCCTCGACTTCGACCCAGTCATTGTTCAGCCGATAAACGGCTTTTCCTTCCAACACATATAGCCCGTGCTCCATGACATGGGTTTCAAGGAAGGGAATGACCGCGCCGGGTTCGAAAGTGACGACCGTGACGTGCATGTCGTGACGCAGGTCTGACGGGTCCACGAAACGCGTTGTCGCCCACTTGCCATCCGTCCCGGGCATTGTCGTGGGGTCGATATCGTTTTCGTTGAGGACCAGAACGTCAGGTGTGCCGAGCCCTTCGACCGCGTCGTAAGCTTTGCGAATCCAATGGAAGCGCAGCGTTTCGTCCTGCCGGTTGCGCAGGGTCCAGCCGCTTTCCGGCGGTAGATAGGCATATCCACCAGGTGTCATCTCGTGTGTCTTGCCGTTGACGCAGAGGGACGCCGTTCCTTCGACGATGAATAGAACAGCCTCGGCCCTGGGATCGGTCTCGGGGCGGTCGGATCCTCCGCCCGGTTGCACTTCCATGATGTATTGCGAAAACGTCTCGGCGAAACCGCTCAGGGGGCGTGACAGCACCCAAAGGCGGGTGTCATCCCAAAAGGGAAGAAAGCTTGTGACGATGTCGCGCATCGTCCCTTTCGGGATCACTGCATAAGCTTCCGTGAATACGGCGCGATCGGTCAGCAGTTGTTCCTGACCGGGGTGTCCCCCGCGCGGTGCGAAATACTTGGTGCTCATTGGGGGGCTCCTGAAGGCAAGGACCGGTTTCATATATGTATGCGGTGGGTCGGGGGTGACGACCAGCCGCAAAGAGACAGCAGCTATTTTCGGAAATATTTGATAATTTCCAGAATTTGCGCGAAGAGGTATATAAACGGCCATGCCGCTGATCAGGCAAGCCTTTTAGCCTTGGAGTTGCGATTTCAGGTCTTGGCGCCGCCTGTGCAAAACCGGCTCGGTATAGCCGGAAGGCAGCGTGCGCCCCTCAAAGACCAGATCGCATGACGCCTTGAACGCGATGCCATCAAAACCCGGTGCCATTGGTTTATAGGTCGGACTATCCGCGTTTTGCCGATCTACGATTTCGGCCATCTGACGCATGATATCCATCACCTCTTCGGTTGAAACCACTCCGTGATGCAACCAGTTCGCGATATGCTGAGCCGAGATGCGCAGGGTTGCGCGATCCTCCATCAGGCCGACATTGTTGATGTCCGGAACCTTGGAGCACCCGACGCCTTGGTCGATCCACCGGACGACATATCCAAGGATGCCTTGGGCGTTGTTCGCGACTTCGCGCCTGATTTGCCGGGGCGTCCAGTTGCGGAATGCCGCAAGCGGGATGTCCAAGAGGGCGTCAACGTGCGCGCGTCGACCGCCCTTTGCCAACTTGGATTGCACCGCGGGCACGTCCACTTTGTGATAATGCGTGGCGTGCAAGGTCGCGGCTGTCGGGCTGGGAACCCAAGCACAGCTCGCTCCTGAACGGGGATGCTCGATCTTCTGTTCAAGCATGGCGGCCATCTGATCCGGTGCGGCCCACATGCCCTTTCCGATTTGTGCTTTTCCGGACAATCCACACTCCAAACCGATATCGACGTTGCGGTTTTCGTAGGCAGTGATCCAGCTTTTGCGCTTGATGAAGTCCTTGCGGCTGAACGCTCCGGCCTCCATCGAGGTATGAATCTCGTCTCCTGTTCGGTCCAGAAATCCGGTGTTGATGAAGCAGACCCGATGCTTGGCTGCGCGAATGCATTCCTTGAGATTGACGCTTGTCCGGCGCTC
Organism: Roseovarius sp. E0-M6; assembly: GCF_037083845.1. Lineage (NCBI taxonomy): Bacteria > Pseudomonadati > Pseudomonadota > Alphaproteobacteria > Rhodobacterales > Roseobacteraceae > Roseovarius > Roseovarius sp. E0-M6. Next base: position 234,406 of record NZ_JBAPLA010000005.1, read on the forward strand.
TTCGTCCATGACACCAAGTTTGACGGTGTATTCAGGCAAGCCCAAGGCCGTCTCGACCTCACCAAAAACCTCGTTGGCAAAGCCAACTTCCTCGGGGCCGTGCATCTTGGGTTTGACTACGTAAATCGCGCCGCTGACCGAATTTCGCGGACCGGTGGATTTCTTCAGGTCATGCATCGCGATGAGGACAGTGATCATCGCATCCATCAAACCTTCGAAAACTTCGTTGCCCTCACCGTCCAGAATGGCAGGGCTGGTCATCAAGTGACCGACATTGCGGACGAGAAGTAGCGCGCGGCCTTTCAGCACCAAGGGTGCGCCGTCGGGGGCCGTATATTCGCGATCGGCGGCAAGGCGGCGTGTTATCGGCTTGCCGGCTTTCTCAAACGCCTCCTCCAAGGTTCCCTGCATCAACCCAAGCCAGTTTCGGTAGGCCGCAACCTTGTCGGCGGCATCGACGCACGCCACGGAATCTTCAAGGTCGATAATCGCGGACATGGCGGATTCCAGAACGACATCGGCAAGTCGGGACGGCGAGTTCGCTCCGATGGGATGAGAGCCGTCGAAGACCAACTCGACGTGAAGGCCATTGTTTCGCAACAGGATGGACTGTGGCATGTCTGCTTTGCCGCTGTATCCAACGAAAGCCGCTTGATTGATGAGATGCGCGTCGTCGACTTTCAGCTTCCCGTCGACGACCCGATAGTCCGACGCGTTGGCGTGGCTGACGGAGTCGAGTGGGAAGACATCATCCAAGAAGACGGCGGACCTTGCGACGACGCGCGCACCGCGACCGGCATTGAACCCGGCCTCCGGTGTCGGGCCTGCCACGGCATCGCTCCCATAAAGGCAATCGTAAAAACTCCCCCAGCGGGCGTTTGCGGCGTTCAGAACGAAACGCGCATTGGTCGACGGAACAACCAATTGTGGGCCGGGGACCAGTGCGACTTCGGGGTCGACCTGCTTGGTTTCAATTGTAAAATCGCTGCCCTCGGGCACGATGTAACCGATCCTTTCGAGGAAGGCCTTGTATCCGTCCCGGTCGTGAGGCGCGTCCCTGTGGGCTTTGTGCCAGTCGTCGATTTTTGTTTGAATTATTTGCCGTTGTTTCAGGAGCGCCCTGTTGCGAGGGCTGAATTCATGAACGATCCGGGAAAGCGCTGCCCAAAAATGGTCCGCAGAGATGTCGAGATTATCGAGCACCTCATCTTCGACAAATTGTTTGAGGGTGGGATCAATGCTCAGTCCGTGGGTCTGGGGTCGTGAATGTTCCAAATTTTGCATCGGGGCTCTCTTGCTCGGGGCACAGGACAGCTATGCGCTTTGCGGCATGCTGTCGTGCACAAGGATTGGTATCGTCCCGTTTCTAACAGATTGAGTGCGAGAGACTGCCTTGTGATTCAGAAAGGACTTTCAGGGTTTAGCGGGGTAATGCCGAATGCCTTGGGTTCTTCGCTACCTCTAGATGATGGCTGCCAGTGGACTGTCATCGCGTGAACGCGGGCGATTGAGAGTGACGCGCAGAGATGCCGCCGCGGAGAATACCCGCTAGAATACTGACCCGGTGAGTGCGGATAGATGATAGGCACGAACGCGCATTACCCGACCATTCGCTCTTCCTGTGCAAATGGGCTGAGGCCGAGCCATTCCTGCATTCGGGCGGCGATCGCGCGCGTGCCGGTCAGTTCAAGCCTGTCCTCGTTCACCGCTTTTTCGACTGTATCCAGACCCATCCAGATTGCTGTCATGGTGCGCAGATGGCAATCGGCATATAGGTCCACCTCATGGCCGGGATCAGAATAGCAGGCTTCGACACCGGATTGTGGATCAATGAGCAACCAGTAATTCTGACGCGCTTTGGGAAGATTGCTGAACACAAACTGAAGGCAAATCCGGTGGTCCGGCAGCGGGTCGATATTAAGGCTTCGGTGCATGTCCCATATCAGCAATTCGGGGTCGAGGTTGCTGAGAGAAAGCTCGCTTTCCACCCACCGCTGCCCCCAAGCGCCGATCCCCATGACAAGTGGGCGAAGCTCTTCTCCGGCTTGGGTCAGACGGTATTCCTTGATGTTCTTGTTTCTCGTGACGGACGTGATCACTCCGGCTGCCTCCAGCTCTCCGAGCCGCTTGGACAGGAGCGATGGGGACATCCGCGGCAGACCTCGCCGCAGGTCGTTGAACCGGATGCTGCCGCATGAAAGCTCTCGGAGCAAAAGCGGCGTCCATCGTGCGCAAAGAACTTCCGAGGCCATAGAGATCGGGCAAAACTGACCGTATCCGCCACGCATTTTTGTGCCTCGCTTTCCTGTGAAACACTGATTGGGTGAGCGTAAGCGCCCAGACCGTGCCAGTCCAGTACAGTTTCAGGACTATCGCGACGGGGTCATAGCGGCGAGTCTGCACCTGCAATTCGAAGACCAGGGAGACCAAGACATGAGCAATGTGATTGATCGCAAGGAAACCGTCGACGTCAAAGACACCGCCAAGAAACTGGCCAAATCCTTTGCCGAACGGGCCGCAGACCATGACAGCAGCGACGCGTTTGTTGCCGAAAATTATGTGCAGTTGAAGAAGGCCGGGATGATCTCGGCCGGTGTGCCGTCGGCTCTTGGCGGAGGCGGGGCCGATATCCGTGAGCTTTGCGAAGCTTTGCGCATCATCGGCGGGGCCTGCGGGTCTACCGGGCTTGCCCTGTCGATGCACACGCATCAGGTGGCGATCCCGGCATGGCGCTGGCATCATCAGGAGGCGGCCCGTCCGGTGGTGGAGCCGCTTTTGCGCAGGGTCGCCACAGAGAACCTCGTGCTGCTGAGTTCCGGCGGATCAGACTGGATTGGCGGGTCCGGCGAGGCCGAGCGCGTCGAGGGTGGATACCGGATCACGGCGCGCAAGGTTTTTACGTCGGGGGCACCGGCGGGTGATCTTCTGATGACCGGCGCCATCTGTGAGGAGGAAGGTCAAAGAACTGTCCTGCATTTCGGCGTCCCGATGGCGGCCCCGGAGGTGGCGGTTCTGGATACCTGGCGCACGATGGGTATGCGGGGAACCGGATCGCATGACGTGCAGATCGACGGTCTGTTTATTGCCGATGACAAGATACCGATGCGGCGCCGTGCGGGTGAATGGCATCCCGCGTTCCAGATGATCGCGACCATTGCCTTTCCGCTGATCTATTCGGTTTATCTTGGGGTGGCGGAAAGTGCGCGCGACATCGCGGTCGGTATCGCGGGGATGAAGCCGGCCTCTCACCGCACCCAATCGCTGGCGGGTCGGATGGACACCGCTCTGGCCGGGGCGCGGATGGCCCAAGCCTTTATGATCGAGGCCGCCGAACGCAACGCGCCCTCGGCCGAGACCGTCAACGATGTGATGGTCGGTCGTCGTTTGGTGGAAGAAAACGCCATCCGAACGGTGGAGTTGGCCATGGAGTTGGTAGGCGGAGCGAGTTTCTATCGCTGCACCGAACTGGAGCGGCGGTTCCGTGACATTCAGGCGGCGCGCTATCATCCGCTACAAAAGGAGGTGCAGGCCGAATACGCCGGTGCCATGGCGCTTGGTCAACCGATTGATCACATCTTCTAAGCGCCGCCCGCACGGGCATCTGATCTATAGCATCCGACAGTCACCGGTTGCTCAACCGACCGAAGGGATTTCGCCATGAAGATCGCAGTCGTTCAAGAGCCGCCGGTCTACCTCAACCTCGCTGCCAGCATGGAGCGCGCCGTTGGACTGGTCGCGCAAGCCGCCGGTGAAGGGGCGCGCCTGCTGGTCTTTCCCGAGGCGTGGTTTCCCGGGTATCCGACATTTTGCTGGCGCCTTTCGCCGGGGGCCGACATGGGCAAGACGGATGAACTCTTTGCGCTGTTGCAGGCTAACTCGGTCGATCTCAGCCGCGATGGAATGGCCCCGTTGCAGGAGGCGGCGGCCGAGCACGACATGGTCATCGTGGCCGGGTATCAGGAGCTTGATGGCGCGGTGTCGGGCTCGACCCTCTATAATTCCTGCGTCATCATCGATGCAGATGGCACCATCGCCAACAACCACCGCAAGCTCATGCCGACCAACCCGGAACGTATGGTCTGGGGTTTTGGCGACGGGTCTGGCCTCAACGTGGTCGAGACGGCGGTGGGGCGGATCGGGGCGCTGCTGTGCTGGGAAAATTACATGCCGCTGGCGCGTGCCGCGCTTTATGCCCAGAACATCGATATCTATGTCGCACCGACTTGGGACAGCGGCGACACTTGGCTTGCCACGATGCAGCATATCGCCCGCGAAGGCGGTTGTTGGGTGATCGGGTGCGCGACGGCGCTCGAGGCGTCGGACATTCCCGCGGACATCCCGCATTACGACATTCTGTTTCCGAACAAGGATGAATGGGTGAATCCGGGTGACGCCGTGGTTTATAAGCCCTTCGGCGGCATTGCCGCAGGGCCGATGCACCGCGAAAAGGGTCTCCTTATGGCTGAGGTCAATGTCGCCGATGCCCGGGCCTCGCGCCGGAAATTCGACGCGAGCGGGCATTATTCACGCCCTGACGTCTTCTCGCTCTCGGTCGACAAACGGCAAAAGCGGCCGGTATCGTTCGTCTGACTTGCGGCAGGAGGGTGCTATCAGGTGCCCAGAGCGATCGCCCTCAGGAGGCCGCTCAGGCAATTCGAAAGGTCATCCTTCTGTCCAACCGGGAGAGATATCAGGGAAGCCGCGTTGCAAATGCGCGCATAAGCGTCAGGTATTCGTCATTGCTGAGCCAAACCATACCCGGCTCGAGCAAGCGGGGCCACATCAGCGGGGCCAGCGTGACGGGGTGCTCACTGTTGCCCTCTTCGGAGGATTTGTTGTGGCCCGACATCCCGTCAATCGCCAGTCGGAACCCTTCGATATCGCCGACGGGGAACTGCCAAGGCTGATAATCGATGTCGCTGCTTTCGCCGGGTCGGTGCCGTAGGCCAAAGTAATGGCCGAATTCATGCACGAGCCCCTCTGCCAGTTCCGATGGGGCGCGGTCCAACATGATCGGCATCGCGATGCCATGGCGCCCCTCTGTATGCGGGGTCTGGCTGAAGGTTTGACCGGGGCCATAGAAATCGGGCGGATAAAAGACGACGAGAATGTCGTTTCCGCTTCCGAAGCTGCCGAGATCCTCGCGCATCGCCCGAACCGTGTTCTTTAACGCTTCGAGGTTCGCCGATGTGCGCATTCTCACCAAATAGGGGTCATCGACCGGATCGTCCCCGACCGCCTCGGGCTTTTCGACGTCGGCCCCCGCCGCCTCGGCCATCTGGACGATGGTGTCCATCGCCGCCACGACAAAGTCACGGTGCCTGCTCGCATAATCCTTGTCGGCGTCGCGCCCGGTATCAATTCCATAGGCGTCCCGGACCGGCATCAACTGCACGGTGAACTCTTCTGTCATACGGACCACGGTGAGGGCGGCTTGCTTCTCGGCTTCGGGCACGCCGCCCTCCCATGAGCCTACCTTGAGAAAGGTGTAGCGGAACACCAATGGCGCGGGGTCTGTATGCCAGTGCGGCACATCGCGCTCAGCGATGACATCTTTGGCCGCGACGGATTGCGGGTATGGGTCATGCGGGGCCAGCCGGGTTTCGATAACCGAAGTGCCACCTTGTTTGTCCGGGGTCCAGCCATAGACGTTGATCGTGTTGCGGGCCTGCCGCTCGACCTCGCGTCTGGCGTCCTTCTGTTCGGGTAGATCACTCCTTACCACACGCACCACATCGCCCTCGACGGACCCGCCCGCCTGTGGGTCGATGCGCCATTGGCTCTGATCCAGCACATTGATCCTGAGCTTTGCGGGAAACGTCTCGGGTTGCCAGTTCTTGTGAATGTGATCGTGCGGTTGCCATTTAACATAGATGCGCTGAAGCGCGGGCTTGTTCACCACCAGCGGCGCGTCGCGGACGGTCTGGAATACATGACTGCGCACGGGCTCTTCAACAGGTTTGCCATGGTTCTCAAGATCGACCAGCGTCGTGAAACGCCACGAATGGTCGTCGGATTTCAAGACCTCTCCGGCGCGCCCTCGCACACCGTCTTCGCCACCTTCGATGTGTGCTTCGTAAATGACACCGGATTCGAGCGCCTTGTCCGGCTCAAACCGAAAGCGGGTGTCCGAAAGCGCGACGACGTCGCCCGGCATTTTCAAAGGCTCATCTTGATTGTCGCGGGTGGTCAGGGAAAAGGTGTCGTCAAGGACATCGGCATCGACAGGGAAATTGAATTCGACGTTGATCTGTGGCGTCTTGAGATGCACATTCTCGCGCCGGTCTGGCGGGCTATTCGACGTCACCTGCAAGGAGCCGACACAGGTTTCGGGGTCTTCCTCCCATGAGGCGCGGTCGCAGATCCAACCGCGCACGTCAGCCAATCGACCTGTTGGTTCGGTCATTCGGTAGCCCCGGTCGCTGTGCGTGCGCGATTCACGGACGCGGGCGGCAAAGTCGATCTTGTAGCCACCGGACCCGCGCTGAATGTAAAGCCTGTTGAGGACGGGAAGTTCCGTCTCATAATATTCATCGGGGAAGTCGACGCAGCCAGTGCGCCACGGCTCGAACATGTGGCACAGCCATGTGACCTCGAATAGGCCCTTTGCTTCGTCGAGTTTGGTGCCCAATGCCTCACCGCCGTTTTCTGGCGGGAATGCCGCGCTGAGCGTGAAGAGGTGATCGCCGTCGGTCTGAAGCCGGGCGTTGAACATGCGAAAGCCCTCTTGCCCTGTAAACCACTCGGGATCGACAGTAAGAGACGCTCCCCGTCCTTCTGTAAAGTCGGTAATCTGAAGCGTGCCCTGTCCGGTCATCCGGTCGGTCCAGTCGCCGGTCACCTCCATGCCCCAGACCACGTCGACAAAATCATAGGGTGCGCCACCCAGCATTTCATCCAACACCGCTTCGGGCAGAGTGCCGGTCATGTCGAGGTCCATCGACTCGAACATCTGATTGACGGGGCCGCCGGACGGATCGGGCACCGGTCTCGGTTTGTAGTCCTCGGCGGCCTCAAACTCGTATTCCGGGATTTCAATCGTCAATTGCTCTTGGGCCGGCGTCCCGAGCGACAGGAGAGACAAAGCCACGACTGATAAAAGCGCGACGCGCAAGATCGGGCTGTGCCGCATCAGTTGGTGGAGGAAGACGCAGGGAAGTCGGCCTCCTCCTCGCCAAGCTCCGTCTCGAATTGACCGGTGACAAGGATACAGACCTCGGGGTCGGGATCACCGCCCATCAAGGCCCGGATCGGGCAGAGACTACCTTCGAATGTGCCGGCGGCGAATCCGCCCCCTTCGACGATTTCGAGCCGGTCAAAGGCCACCGTGGCCGCGGTTCCCACATCATGCGACGATGCATAGAGCCCCGCATCTTCGCCGAAGTTCTTGTGATAGGAAATCTCGGCCTTGTTTTTGCCGTTCAGCATCTTGCCGACATCCTCGGTGGAAAATGCCGGCAGATCGAGGGTCAGTCCGCCCTGCCGCAGGATACGTTCGGCTTTGGGGTCGACCCCCATGATACGCAACTGGACCTTTTCCTGCCCGTCACCGCCGAGCATCTGTGCGAAGGGGTTTTCCGCGCCATCGCCCATCATTTCCGACATCATTTCCATGCGCTCTTGCATCTGCGCGCGCTGCTCATCGCTCATTCCGGCAAGCGCGTCTCCCATCACGTTCGGCATCGAATGGGGCCGCCATGCCGCTGACGACATGGTCTTGCAGTTGACCTCTCCTGAGATGGTCAGCCAAGCGCGGTCAGTGCCATCTGCCGTCCCATCAATCGAGCCAAGCACCGTCATCGTGCGCGTGTCCTGTGCCATGGAAGGCTGGCCGATCAGGATGGCCGTGAGGCTGGAAAACACTGCGCAAAGGGTCGGGGTGAAACGGGCGGTTCGCATGGGTAAGCTCCTTCGAATTCCGATACTTGGTCAATCCAGTCGGGAGCGTTGCCCACGCTGATGACCCTTGATCGCTAACATAGCGAAGGCCCAGAGTCCCTCCCAGTGGCGGGTTCGGGGCAGAATTCGAGAAACGGCGTCGCAGCGATCCGAAAGGCCATGTGATCACCGAAGTGGAGCTGGCCGTGGCGCGGCAGGCCATATGCGCCGACCGGATGGTCAAGGATACGCGCATCCTTGCGACGTGATCGGTGATGCCGGTTGCGCAAATTCGTCGCCTTTTGATTGACCGGCATTCGTGTCCAATGAAGCACAAGTTCGATCTGCGCGTGCGGCCACTGGCCAATCGGGACGGGGCGGACTATTTCGGGGGTTTGACGCCCAAAGGATACTTCCCGCATGAGACAGACCGCCCCATCCGAGCCCGAATTGCCCGCTGGCGGATGGCGGGTGATCCGGCGTGTGGCGCCCTATCTCTGGCCCGAGGGAGAGCGGGGCATCAAGTGGCGCGTCATTCTTGCGCTGATCACACTTGTGATCGCCAAACTGGTCGCCGTGGGCACACCGTTTTTCTACAAGGCGGCGGTGGACAGCCTCTCGGGTGAGCCGCCGAGCGATGTGTGGCTTCTGGGGGCGGGCGCGATCGGGTTGACGGTGGCCTATGGCATGGCGCGGCTGATGAATGTCGGGTTCCAACAGCTTCGCGATGCGATTTTCGCGCGTGTGGCGCAGCGGGCGCTGCGCAAGCTCGCGCTTCAGACGTTCACTCATATTCATGCCATGTCCATGCGCTATCATATCACGCGCAAGACCGGTGGGCTGAGCCGGATCATAGAGCGGGGCGTGAAGGGGGTGGAATTCCTTCTGCGGTTCCTGCTTTTCTCGGTAGGGCCGCTTATCCTTGAGCTGGCGATGATCAGTGTCGTGCTGTGGATCGCGTTCGACATCTGGTATCTGGTGGTCGTCGCCGTCGTGATCGCGGCGTATGTCGCCTTTACCTTCCGTGTCACGGAATGGCGGGTGCGCCTGCGCCGCGAGATGAACGATCAGGACACCGACGCCAACCAGAAGGCTATCGACAGCCTGCTGAATTATGAAACGGTCAAGTATTTCAGTGCCGAAGGCTGGGAGGCGAACCGGTATGACCGCGCGATGGCGGGATATGAGCGCGCGGCGCTTCAGACCACCTATTCGCTGTCATTGCTGAATTTCGGCCAATCGCTTCTGATCACGACGGGGCTTGTGATCGTGATGGTGATGGCGGCGATGGGTGTGCAATCGGGCACTCTTACGGTGGGCGATTTCGTGATGGTCAACGCTTATATGATCCAGATCACCATGCCGCTCAATTTTCTTGGCACCGTTTATCGGGAGATCCGGCAGAGCCTTGTGGATATGGGCGAGATGTTCGGCCTTCTGGATCAACCCCCGGACGTGACCGACAAACCGGGTGCGCGGCGCCTGAAGGTGAACGAGGGCGCGATCAAGTTCGAGAATGTGAGGTTCGGCTATGACGCGGAGCGACCGATCCTGAAGGGGCCGAGCTTTAAGGTGCCGGCGGGACAGACCGTGGCCATCGTGGGTCCGAGCGGGTCGGGAAAATCCACCATCGGGCGGCTTCTTTTCCGGTTCTACGACGTGCAGGATGGCGCGATCCGGATCGACGGGCAGGATCTGCGCGACGTCACACAGCAAAGCGTGCATGAGGCGATCGGTGTGGTGCCGCAGGACACGGTCCTGTTCAACGACACGATCCGGTATAATATCGGCTATGGCCGCGTGGGCGCACATGATGACGAGATCGAGCAGGCGGCGAAGGATGCGCAGATCCACGATTTCATCATCGGGCTGCCCGATGGGTATGACACGCAGGTTGGTGAACGGGGTCTCAAGCTTTCTGGGGGTGAAAAGCAACGGGTCGGCATTGCGCGCACGTTGTTGAAAAACCCGCCTATCCTTCTCTTGGACGAGGCGACGAGCGCCTTGGACAGCGAGACCGAGCGCGGCATTCAGGACGCGCTTGCCCGGGCCACGGAGGGGCGCACGGCGATCACCATCGCGCACAGGTTGTCAACCGTGGCAGATGCGGATCGGATCATCGTTCTGGAGGAGGGTGTCATCACCGAAGAGGGCACGCATGCCGAACTCGTCGCGCGGGGCGGACGCTATGCCGCAATGTGGCGAACGCAGAAGGCTGAACGCGCGGCATGACGGGGCGAAAGAATTATCCCGAAACGCCGGACGGGCGGTATTTCGTAACGCGTGCCCGCCTTTGGCGCAGGACCGATCCACGCCTTGACCCGAGCGAAAGGCGGGCCGCGATAAAAGCGCTCATGCGGGCGCGGCGGGCGGTTGGACAGGCCACAAACGAGACCGAAGAGCGCGCCGCGCGCGCCGCAGTCGACGCCGCCAAGCGCCGTCTGGGAGAGCGCGGCCCGGTCTGGTGGGAGGACGGCGCCCCGGATGAAGGTGGCATGCATCCGGCCAACAGTTCCTACGCGGATTGGTGGGCCGCTCTTGATGATGCAGCGCGCGCGCGGGGCGAGGCGGATAAACGGTGACATGAATTGCCGGACGCCTGCCATGATTTTCCCATAGTTGTCGGGCATAGCCGCGCATGACATGACTGACCGGATCGAAATATTGCCCTCGCGGGCCCTTTGGCTTGCCGCGCTCTTTGCTGCCGAACTTGTGGCGGTCGTCGTGGCGTTTCAGGTGTTGGCCTCGGTCGAATGCCGGGAAACGGCGATTGAAACGGCCTGTCGCGGCCTGCGGGGTGTCTTGGTTCGGGCCCTTTCACTTGGGGTGATGCTTGGCCTTTACCTCTGGGCGGTTGAGCGTGCGCGACGGGATTTTCTGCATATGGTCGAAACCCGTTCGGGCGGTCGGGTTTGGGTCGTTGCACATGTGGCCGGGTTGATCGCAATTTTTCTGCCGCTTGCAGTGATCCCTGATGCGGCGCTCAACGCGGAGTTTTCGCGGGTCTTTCCGGTGCTGGTGGCTGGCGGTTCTCTGATGGCGCTGGGCGGGATGTTCTGGATGGCGGCCCCGGCGCTGCTTGGCCAATGGGCTGGGGAACGGTGGGGCGTTCTTCTGGCGCTTGGGGCCGTTGCGATGGTGCTTCCCGACCTTGCCGAACTGATCGGGCCGATCTGGTATTGGGAGACGTTGACGCAGGTGACCTTCATGGCGGTGGCCTTTGTCATCTGGCTGTTGGCCGAGGCGCCGGTGGTCGAACCGGGCGCGCAGATCATTGGCACGAATGGATTTCTCGTGGCGGTTGCCGATAGCTGCTCCGGGGTGGAGGGCTTTGCGCTGGTCACAGTTTTCCTTGGCCTTTACGCGATGCTTTTCCGGGACACCCTTCGCATGGGGCGGTTCTGGCTTGTCGTGTGGCCCGTCGCGCTTTTCCTGAGCTGGCTTTTGAACGTCGTACGGATCGCCGTGTTGGTGTTGATAGGTGCTTATGCGTCGCCGGAATTGGCGGTGAACGGTTTCCACAGCTTTGCCGGGTGGCTGTTCTTTACGGTTCTGGCGCTGGGAATTCTGATCACGGCCGACCGGATCGCCTGGCTTCATCGGCGCGCGCCGATACAGGTGCGGCTCTCGCAAGACGACACGGCAGCGCGGATCGTGCCGTTCATCGTGTTCATGCTGAGCGGGGTCGTGGCGCAGACCTTCTGGCGTGATCCGATGCTGGCCTATCCGGCACAGGCCGTGGCGATGGCTGTGGCGCTCTGGTGGTTCAGGCGACCGATTGCCGCGCCGCGCTTTGGGCGCGCCCCACGTCGCTGAGCCTTGTTGCCGGTGTGGTGATCGGGCTTGGCTGGATCTGGGGCTCGGGCGGAGATGGCGGCGCAGGGCAGGACGCCCTTCTCGCGCTATCGCAATTGGGTCTGACGGTATGGGTCGTCACGCGCATTCTGGGCACGGTTGTCCTTGTTCCGGTGATTGAGGAGTTGTTCTTTCGTGGATATGTGCAGGCGCGGCTGGATCGCGGTGGGCACATGATGCGGGGCCTGTCTGTGCTGCTATCGGCGGGTCTGTTCGGGATGTTGCATGGCCGATGGCTTTTGGCGGGCGTGGCCGGGGTGATCCTGTCGCTGGTCTATCTGCATCGTGGGCGGCTGGCCGATGCGGTGGCCGCACACGCTCTGGCCAACGGGATCATCGCCGCAGTGGCGGTATGGCGTGGCGACTGGTGGCTGATCTGAAAAATAAAAGCGACCCGCGAGAGAGGCGCGGGCCGCTTTGTCCGGCTGGAGGGTCCGGTAACTTGGGTGTCGCAGGGATCAGGCGCGGCGGCGCTTGATCTCCCAGACGAGGGCGGTGGCGGCGAGCACGGCGGCAATGGCCAAAAGACCTGAGCCGGCATCGATTTCGGGCACCGAGTTTGTTTGATGGCTCGAGCCGGAAGAACCGCCGCCCGTGTAGCCATAATACCAATCCCAGAACGACCATCCGCCGTGGGATTGAGCGGACGCCGCGACCGTACTCAGGACGAGCGCGGTAGCGGATGCAGTTGTGGTTTTCAAAAGATCCAACATGGGAAATCTCCGGGTTATTCAATGAAGTATGATTACGCCAACCCGCGCAGTTTTACCAAGCATTTGCCGAAATTTTGTCTAATTCCCGAAAAATCCGGAAACAAGCGGAGCGATTGCCAAAGACTGTTGCCGGGTCATGGTCCAATCACGGTGCGACCTTAGATGAATCAGGCCCTACGGTGGCGAATCACGGGCGTCAGCGGGACCGCGCTGTCCACTTGTTCCGAAGCTCGGACGCCTCAAGCTTGATCCGGGTTTCGATGCGGTCGGCGTCCGCGCCTTGGGCGAGGTGGGGTGCTGCGAGGCTGCGCGCCCTGTCTGCGAGAGTGGCGAGGCGCGCGTCGGTGCCATCGAAAGGTGCCGAGAAGGCTTGTGCGACCTGTTCAAGCGCGGCGTCGGTCGGGTCCGGTCCGGGGCCGATCGGATCCGCGATAGGGGTATGTGCGGTGCGCGACGGCGCGGTGTATCCGGTCAATTCGGCCAACCGGTCAGTAAACGCGGTCACGACATCGTCGCCAGCGCCCTCGGAGGCAAGCCAGCGGAGCCCTTCCAGTTCGAGCATGGCAGGGGAACCACCAGCCCCGCCCGGTGCGTCACGGACCAGCCTCTCGGCCAGATCGCGCGGGTCGGTCATTCGGCAGCGCGCAGGGATTTTCCGGCAGAGGGCGGGTACCCGAGCGTGCGCTCGGGGGTGCCATCATCCCAGATGATTTCCGTAAGGGTTGCGCGCCGCGCTTCGCGGGCCAGTGCCATGTCACGTGCCGCCTTGCTGCCCCGGCCCATCGAAAGCGCCTCCATGAGGCGCGACAGCCACAGAAGATACGTCGTGGCCCAGACCCGCATCGCCAGCATCGAGGGGGTGAAGACGAGTGTCAGCATCGTGGCGATCCCAAGCCCGAACACGACCGCTGTGGCAAGCTGTTTCCACCACAGGGAGGTGGGCGAGTTGAAGGAATATCCGCCGTTGACGAAATCGAGGCTGAGGCCGAACATCATAGGCGCAAGCCCCGCCATGGTTGTGATCGTCGTCAGCAGGACAGGGCGGATGCGGTCCTCGGCGGTACGCGTGATCGCCTCGGCACGGGGCATGTAGCGCGCATAGTCTTGGTAGGTGTCGATCAGAACAATGTTGTTGTTCACGACAATCCCGGCCAACGCCACGATACCCGTGCCCGTCATGATGATCGAAAAGGGCTGATTCATGACCATCATCCCGATCAGAACCCCGGTGGTCGAGAGCACCACCGCAAGAAGCACGAGGACCGCGTTGTAGACGCTGTTGAACTGCGCCAGCAGGATGATGAACATGAGGCCGAGCGCGCCCATGAACGCCTTTTGCAGGAAGGCACCGGATTCGGCCTGATCCTCCTGATCGCCGGTCCACTCATAAGCAATATCGTCGGGCAGCACACCGCTCTCGAGCCATTGGGTCAGATGCTCGATACGTTCATTCGGGGTGATGGGGGTCGTGGTCTCGTTGCCGTTCTCGTCGGTCACGGTCTTGGTCAGCCCGTCTGCCACGCCGGCCTTGACGTCGAAATAGCGGGTCTGGTTCACCCGGTCGATCTGAGCGAGGCCCGTTACGGGCTTGCGCGTGATGAAGTTGGACAAGGGCACGAGCCCGGAGGTGGTGCGCACCTTGAGCGTGTCGAGTGTCGAGAGAACGCGGTCCTCTTCGGGAAGGCGAACGCGGATGTCGATTTCCTCGTCGCTGGTATCGACGCGCATGGTGTGAAGCAGGATGCCGCGTGTCACAAGCTGCACCATCGCGCCCACAGTGGCGACATCCGCCCCGAAGCGACCGGCGCGCTCGACATCGACATCAATCTGCCAGTCGATGCTGGGCAAGGGCAGCGTATCCTCGACAAGGGTGAGGCCACGGGTCTCATCGAATTGTGTGCGGGCCGTTTCCGTGAAGGCAAGAAGCTTGCTCCAGTCGTCACCCTTGATGCGCAGATGCACCGGCTTGGCGGAGGCGGGCCCCCGTTCGAGCGCGAGTATCTCGATCTTGATCCCGGGGATACGGGAGAGCTGCTCGGTCAGCTCGGCGATGGTGCGGTCGCCGTCCGCCGCCGGGTCGGATACCTGCCGGGTGACGTCGAAATCAAGGAAAGGCACGGTGAACCAAACCTCTTTCTGGGTCTCGCGATCCTCCCACGGAATAAGTTCGAGCTGAACCTGTCCAACGGTGTCGCGGGGGGGCTGGGCGCCGCCGGTGTTGTTGTCGAGCCCGCCATCGCCCGCGAACGCGAAGGCGGTTTTGACATTGGCGTGTTGCAGGACGATCTCTTCGACCTGCCGGACGAGATCGTCCTTTTGATCAAGTGAGAGGTTGCCGCGCGCCCGGACATAGACGAGCGCGTTCTCGGGTTCGGATTCGACGAAGAACTCCACGCCCTTGTTGTTGCCCATGTAGAAAATGAGCGTGGTGCCGACGACAAGGAAGACCGCGCAGCACGCCACAAGCGGGCCGAAAGGGTTGGCCGCGATGAGGTTGATGAACTTACCGAACGGCGATCGGCGATAGCCGCTCGTTACGCGGTGTGCGCGCCGCGGCAAAAGCCGGTCGCGCAGCCATCGCGTTCCGTTCCCAATCCGCCGGAAAAGCGCACCAAGCCCGACAAGGATCGAGACTGCGCCTGTCAGGCCCGCCGCGGCCAGAACCACCGCGCCGACAAGCAGGGCAAAAGCCCCGATCAGCGTAGGGATGACCGAGGTGAAGATCGCGCCCATGTTCATCGCGCCGAAGAGTCCGGTCACAAGACCCTTCACCGCCGGGATACCCATCGCCGCGAGTGCGACGGCGCCGGCGGCGGCGGGGAAGAGTAACAGATGCCAGAGCCAGAAGCCCGATGCGATATGTTCGATCCGCAGGTTGAGCCAGCGTTCTATCCGTCCGGTGACGCCGCCCACCACAGGCAGATAGACCAGCGCCACAAGAAGCGAGGCCGAGAGCACGAAAATCAGTGTCACGGGCAGCATGCCCATGAATTCACCCGGAACGCCCGGCCAGAAGAGCATGGGAAGGAATGCACAAAGCGTCGTGGCGGTGGAACTGACCACCGGCCAGAACATCCGCTTGGCCGCTTCGACATAGGCATGCATGGGGCCCGAGCCCTCTTCGATCCGTTTGTCGGCGTATTCCACCACGACGATTGCGCCATCGACGAGCATGCCCACCGCGAGGATCAGGCCGAACATCACCATGTTCGAGACCGACACACCCATCACCGCCAGAAGCGCAAAGCACAGAAGAAAGGAGGTGGGGATCGCAAAGCCAACCAGAAGCGAAGGCCGGATTCCAAGTGCGGCCAGCATGACGATCATCACGAGCGCAATGGCGGTAAGCACCGAGCCTTCGAGCTGTTTGACCATCGAGGCCACCGTGCGAGATTGATCGCCCGAGGTGCCAACGCTGACCGTCGCCTTCATCTCGTCGGGCCAGCGGGCGCGTGCCTCCTCAACTGTTTCGCGCACGAGGGTGGCGGTGTCGATGATGTTGAAGCCCTTGCGCTTCACGACCTGAAGGGCAACCGTGTCTTCGCCGTTGAACCGGGCGGTACCGAGACGGTCCTCGAAGGTGAGGTTGATCTGAGCCAATTCGCCGAGTTTGACCACGCGGTCGCCATTGGTCTTGATCGGCAGATCGTAGATATCGCGCGTCTCGGCGAAGGAGGATGGAATCTTGACCGCGAAGGCGCCCTTGTCCGTCTCGACCTCGCCTGCCGCGATAAGCTGATTGTTGTTCTGAACGACGCTTATGAGTTCGCCCGCCGTGACGTTATAGGCCTCGAGCCTCAGCGGATCGATGATCACTTCGACCATCTCATCGCGGTTGCCCGCGATGCCGGCCTCTAGCACGGGGTCCAGTGCCTCGAGCCGGTCTTGCAGAGACTTCGCTATGCGCGCCATCGTGCGTTCGGGAACCGCGCCGGAAAGGTTGACCACGATGATGGGAAATTCAGAGAAATTGATCTCGTTGATCGAATATTTCTCATAACCCTCCGGGAATTCCGCCTCGGCGGTGCTCATGGCGTCGCGGACATCTGCCATGATCTTGGTCTTGTCCCAGCCGAATTCGAATTCGAGCGCCACGCCACCATAGTTTTCGGCGGCGGTGCCGGTCATTTCCTTGAGCCCGTCAAGGTCCGAGAGTTCGGTTTCCATCGGCTTGACCAAAAGCTTTTCACTGTCCTCGGCGGAGATGCCGGGAAAGGGAACCGAAACGAACAGGGCGGGAATTTCGATGTCGGGCTCACCCTCCTTGGGGAGGCCGATATAGGCCATCGTGCCCGCAAGGATCGAGAGCACGATGAACGCGAGGACCATGCGCGCCCGTTCGGAGGCCCAGTCTACCAAACCGGTCATTTTGCGCCCTCCGTATAGGCGGCTTGGACGCGCACGCCATCGGTGACGTATTCTTGGCCAATGACGATGACATCCGCCTCGTCCGGCAGCCCCGAAAGCCAGACACCGTCGGGCGTGTCACGCAGGAGTGTCACGGGAACGAACTGTGTCTCCTGACTTTCGGTCACGATACGCACGCCCAGATCGCCCTCATCGTTGAGGGTCAGGACAGATTGCGGCAAAAGGTGTGCGGCCTGCCCGTCGGCCGCGATCAGGATTTCGGCGGTTTGTCCGTCACGAATCGCGAGGTCGGGGTTGGGAACCTCGATTTCCACGCGAAAGGTGCGTGTCGTGGAATCAGCCGAGCGGGACAGGAAGGTGACCGTTCCCTCGGCACGCAGGCCCGAGGCCAGTTCCGCACCCGCCCGCGCGCCCAAGGCGACGCGGCCGACCTCGGTTTCGGTGACGAAGCCCACGAGGATGATCGGATCAAGCTGAATCACCGTGGCACAAAGCGCGCCCGGTTGCAGCAGCGATCCAAGCTCGGCCGTGTCCGATTCGAGCAAGCCTGAAAAGGGCGCCGAGATGGTCAGCCGCTCAACCTCCTTGTCGGCGGCGGCAATGGCGGCGCGCGCGCTTTCTATTCCGGCCTTGGCCGCTTCAACCCCGGCGGCGGCGCTTTCGAGGCCCGAGCGCGCCGATTCGAGGCCAGCTTTGGCGCTGACCAGTGCTGCTTCGGCGCCGCGCACGGCGGCCTCTGTCGCGGCGACACGGGTATCGGAGGCAAAGCCGTCCTCGCTAAGGCGTTTGGCGGCGTTTTCGTTGATCTGCGCCTCGTTCAGGCGGGATTTGGCTTCTTCAACGCGTGCCTTGGCTTCGGCCACGCGGGCCTTGGCCTCGGGTTTTCTGGCGCGTGCTTCGGGCAGGCGCGACTGTGCTTCGAGCAGGCGGGCGCGGGCTTCGGCCTGAGTGGCGGCGCGGGTGCCGGGGTCAAGGCGGCAAAGATCCTGTCCTTCCTCGACAAAGCTGCCTTTGCGAAGGGGGGTGGAAACGACCTGACCGGAGGTTTCGGCGCGCATCTCGACCTGTCGATCAGCCTCGGTCTGGCCACGCAGGATAACTGCGCTGTCGATCTGGCGCGCCTTGGACCGTTGGACCACGACGCCGGGTAGAAGGCTGGTCTTGGTGTCGGTTTCGGACTCTTGTGTGGTAGTTGTCGCTTCTGTCGCGGCCTCGGGATTGTCTTCGGGCGCCGCCCCGCCAGTCAACAGGTCGCGTTCGAGCACGAAAACATATATCAGCGCCGAAACAATGATGGCGGCGAGGATCGGAAACAAACGCATGACAAGCCCTTTGCGTATCAATTCGCCCGGAGGCGGCCGATGCCGTCATTTCGGGCTGCGCGACCATTATACTCAAAACGCTGAACTATCCAGTTCAGATTAAACTTTTCCCTATCTCGTTGCAATATGGTGTGGAGCTGCCCGGTTTGCGGCCCTTGGCAGCACCGGAGGGACACGCTAAGACGGGGCGAATGACAAAGAAGCGAGCCTTTCCGTGAGTAATACCGATAGCTTTATCGACGAGGTAACCGAAGAGGTCCGTCGCGACAAATTGTTCGCGCGGATGCGCCGCTATGGCTGGATCGCTGTTGTGGCCGTGCTTCTGCTGGTGGGCGGTGCGGCATATAACGAGTGGAACAAGGCGAGAGAGCGGGCCGCCGCTCAGGCGCTTGGTGACAATATCCTTGCCGCGCTGGAACGGGATGAGCGTGCGGCGCGCGCCGATGCTTTGGCGGGGATTGATGGCCCGACACCGGGCGCCGATGCGGTTGTTACCCTTCTGGCGGCGGGCGAAGAGATCGAGGGTGCGCCCGCAGAGGCCGCGGCCCGGTTGCTGACATTGGCCGACCGAAGCGATGTTCCGCAGATTTATCGTCAGATCGCGACGCTCAAGGCGGTTTCGATCGCCGAGGCGGGCCTTGATGTTGCCGAACGGCGCGAGAGGCTCGTAGGATTGACGGCGGGCGGGGGGCTGATCCGCCTTCTGGCCGAGGAACAACTGGCCTATCTCGACATCGAGACAGGCGACACGGAAGCCGCGATCGGGCGGTTGGAGCAGATAAATGCCGACGCGGAGGCCACGCAAGGCTTGCGCAGACGCGTGTCACAGGTGATCTTGGCGCTGGGCGGCGAGATCGACCCGGCACGGGATGCCGGGTGACGGCAGCACAAGACGAAAAGTCGGGGGGCACATGGTTGTGAGCAGCAAGACAGTATTGGCGGGGCTGGTGGCCTCATGCGCCCTTGCCGCATGTGCGAAGAATGAACCCATCCTTCCGGGTGCCCGCGAAGAAATCCGAGCCGAGGCTGACGACGGGTTCGGCATCGTCGAGAACGCGGATGACCAGAACGAGACCGCACCTGTCGCAGTAGGGGCCGCGCAGGCCAATGCCAACTGGACACAGCGCAGCGGAACACCGTCAACACGCGTGGCGCATCCCGCACTCGCCCCTGCACCAAACCGTATCTGGTCGGTGGGGATCGGATCGGGGGATGGCAATAAGGCGCGTATCACCGCAGACCCGGTCGTTGCGGGCGGGCGCATCTTCACGTTGGATTCCGGGGCAATGGTCACGGGCGTTTCAACTGCCGGAGAGGTTCTCTGGACACAGAACCTCGTGCCGCTCAACGACTCGGCCAATGACGCGAGTGGCGGCGGGCTGGCATATGGCGACGGCAAGGTTTTCGTGACATCGGGCTTTGGCAAGCTGACCGCGCTTGATCCCGCCACTGGCGCCGTAATCTGGGAACAGGAACTTCGCGGCACCGGAAGCGGCAGCCCGACCGTGGTAGGCGATCTGGTTTATCTTGTGGCCGGCGATGACGAAGCATGGGCCATCGACACCGAGACGGGCCGGGTGCAATGGCGTCTGAGCGCCGCACCTGACGCCAACAACATTCTTGGCGGGCCGGCCCCGGCGGTGTCCGACAAATATGCCGTCTTTGCCTTTGGCGCGGGCGAATTGCAGGGGGCGTTCCGCAAGGGCGGTCTGCGGCTTTGGTCCACGCAGGTGGCCGGGCGGCGCAGTGGCCTGTCGCAATCGCTGGTGGTCGATGTAACCGGTGATCCGCTAATCGTGGGCGACCGCGTGTTCGTGGGCACCCATGCAGGGCGTCTCGTGGCGCTCAAGCTTGGCAATGGTGAACGTATCTGGACCGCCAAGGAAGGACCGCTCAGCCCGGTTTGGCCAGCAGGTGAGTCGCTCTTCCTGATTTCGGACCGAAACGAGCTGATCCGGATGCGCGCCGAGGATGGCACGGAGGTCTGGTCGCAGAAGCTTCCGTTTTTCACCAAGGACAAGCCCAAGAAAAAGGCCGAGATATTTGCACATTACGGGCCGGTTCTTGCGGGGGGGCAGCTTGTCGTGGCGTCGAATGACGGTTTGATCCGCTTCTTCGATCCGGCGTCCGGCGCGTTCAGGCGGTCGGTCGAGGTGCCTGGTGGAGCGACGACCAACCCGGTGGTCGCGGGGCGCACGCTTTATGTCGTGTCGACCACAGGCCAACTGCACGCTTTCCGTTGACCGCCCGATACGCTAGAGGGGCGGCCTGAGGCACGGGCCGTGCCTGATCCGGAGCCCGAAACATGAGTTTGACTCTCGCCATCGTAGGACGCCCCAATGTGGGTAAGTCCACACTGTTCAACCGTCTGGTTGGTAAGCGGCTTGCGCTTGTCGATGATCAGCCCGGTGTGACCCGCGACCTGCGCGAAGGCGAGGCGCGGCTGGGCGATCTGCGTTTTACCGTGATCGACACCGCTGGTCTTGAGAATGCCACCGACGATTCGCTCGAGGGGCGGATGCGGCGCTTGACCGAGCGGGCGGTGGACATGGCCGATGTCTGTCTGTTCATCGTGGATGCCCGCACCGGGGTTACCCCCACAGACGAGATTTTCGCCGAGATTCTGCGTAAGCGGTCCGCCCATGTGATCCTTGCTGCGAACAAGGCCGAAGGTTCGGCGGCGGATGCAGGGGTGATCGAGGCCTATGCACTTGGTCTTGGTGAGCCTATTCGCATGTCGGCTGAACACGGCGAAGGGCTCAATGATCTTTATACGCATCTCATGCCGTTGGCCGATGACTATGCGGCCCGCGCCGAGGCCGAGGCGCCTGAAACCGATGTGGCGGTGGACGAAGAGGGCGAAACCGACAGGCCAGATCACGCGCCGACCGCCGCAAAGCCGCTTCAGGTGGCGGTGGTGGGGCGTCCAAATGCGGGCAAATCGACCCTGATCAACCGGATCCTCGGCGAGGAGCGCCTCCTGACGGGGCCCGAGGCGGGTATCACCCGTGACGCGATTTCGATCGGCATCGACTGGGACGGGGTCCCGATGCGGATTTTCGACACCGCTGGCATGCGCAAAAAGGCGCGCGTTCAGGAAAAGCTTGAGAAGCTATCGGTGAGCGACGGTCTTCGCGCGGTGAAGTTTGCCGAGGTTGTCGTCGTCCTACTGGACGCGGCTATTCCTTTCGAACAACAGGATTTGCGCATTGCCGATCTGGCCGAACGCGAAGGGCGCGCGGTCGTGATCGCGGTCAACAAGTGGGACGTGGAGACCGAGAAACAGCAGAAGCTGCGCGATCTGCGAGAGGCGTTCGAGAGGCTCTTGCCGCAGCTGCGCGGGGCGCCTTTGGTGACGGTCTCGGCCAAGACAGGCAAGGGGTTTGACCGGCTTCATGCAGCCATCACGAAGGCGCATGACGTATGGAACCGGCGGGTAAGCACGGCGCGACTCAATCGTTGGCTGACCGGGATGCTGGAGCAGCATCCACCACCCGCACCCGGCGGGCGGAGGATCAAACTACGCTACATGACGCAGGCCAAGACGCGGCCACCGGGGTTCGTGGTGATGTGCAGCCTGCCCGACAAGATGCCAGACAGCTATACCCGGTATCTGATCAACGGGCTGCGTGAGGATTTCGACATGCCGGGCACGCCGATCCGCCTGCATATGCGCAGCCAGTCGGACAAGAACCCTTACAAGTCGAAGAAGAAATCGACCCCGTCGCGCCTGCGCAAGCATCTGGGCAAGGGGCCTGCGGGCGGGCGCTGATTCACGATCGGGCCGTGGCGCTGCGCGCCTGCCACAGCGCATAGCCCGCGATAAGCACAACACCCGCGCAAGAAAGCCAGAGCACGGCGAGCGAACCATCAGACGCATTTCGAACAGCCAGTGCAATGAGCGCCCAGACCACCGCCACGGCAAATCCGTAGGGACGGGCGCGGGTGCTCATGACGCCGAGCGACAGCACGAGTGCGAGCACCGTGCCCACCAGCGCGGCGTTGGGTGCCGAAAATACGCCATAGCCCCCTAAAAGAAGCGCCGTCGAGACAGATGAGGCGGCGGTGAGCCAACCGGCATAAAGCCCGGTCGGCACACTGGCGAGCCACATGTCACGGCGTGGGGCCTGCCAGAGTGCGACCACCGCGCCGGCCCACATCACCCAGATGAGAACGGTGGCCCAGACCGGGCTGACCGAGGCGACCGTGAGCCATGGCACGCCCACGGCGAGCGACAGAAGAAGCGGCGCGCGCATGGGCTGCCAATCGGCGGCGTCGCGGCGTGCGAAGGCGCCGAAGGCCGCGCTCACGATCAGCCACGCATAGATCAGGCCCCAGATGGAAAAGGCGTACGAGGCCGGAAGGCCGGGTGGTGACACCTGAGGGATGGGGTACTGATTGGGTTCGTAGCCGCTGAAACTCGGTGAGAAGGCCGGAGACACGGCAAAGAGCACGGCGGCGATGAGAAGCAGGTAGGGCATGGTATACCACCATTTACTTTCCACCTAATGGATCGAAGCCACCGGCTTCCAGCCGGTCCGCTTCAGCGAATCTGTTCTGAGCTTCCTCCCCGGAATCTGAAGCCCCGCAGGGGTATGGCTTCAGATTCCGGGGAGGAAGC
>NZ_JBAPLA010000006.1:0-242665 GCF_037083845.1 Roseovarius sp. E0-M6
GCTTTTGGGCGCGTGGGTATTTCTCCACGACCTCTGGGAACGTGACTGACGACGTCATCAGGCAGTACCTGGAATTACATTCCTCCAAATGATGCCTCCGGCGTCAGCCGGTGCGTCCTTCACTTGAATCGGATGTCGCTTAATCTGTTCCTAAAGCGTTTCGCGAAAAACCTGACTCACAGATTTTCGCGAACCGCAGCGCGACATTCAGGCGTTGCACGCGTTTCGCCTTTCGCTGATGTCTCAGGTTAAAGGCGAAACGCTTTAGTGAGTGAACTAGTGCGCGCTCGCGTCCGTCAAGGAGGCGCCCATGACCCGCATCGTCGTTTTCTGTGACGGCACCTGGAATTCACCCAAGATCGTTGAGCCCACGCATGTGGTGCGCATGAGCCGCGCGTTGATCAACGATCCGGCGCAGGGTCAGGTTGTGGCCTATTTCGCCGGCATCGGAACCGACAGGCGGTTCGATGGGCCGGTGACCGGGTTTCTCAATCGCTGGGGCGGGGGTCTTTTTGGCTGGGGACTCGATGCCAAGGTGAAGCAAGCCTATCAGTTCATCGCGCGGGCCTATCGCGAGGGTGACGAGATTTACGTGCTGGGCTTCTCGCGCGGGGCCTATACCGCGCGGTCGGTTGTCGGGATGATTCGCAAATGTGGGATCATCGCGGACACAAGCACCGAAGGCGTGAACTGCGCCTTCGCGCTTTACCGTAAACGGGGGCGGACCAATGCCCCTGATGAACCCCATATCAAAGCGGCACGCGCAGCAATGTCGCCGGATTTCGCCACCTCGAAAGAGGATCAGGTGTGGCGGGGCGGGGGGATTGCTCGGGTGCGGGTGGCTTATTTGGGAGTGTGGGACACAGTCGGTGCAAAGGGGATACCTGTTGCGATCCTCGGGCCCGTCGCGGCGCTTTGGAACCGGCGTTACCGGTTTCATGACATGCAGTTGTCGCGTCTCGTGACGCGGGCGCGGCATGCCGTGGCGCTTGACGAAATGCGTCTGTTTTATCAGCCTGCGCTTTGGGACAACCTTGACGACAGACCCGGACAGCCGGGGCTGAATGGTGGGAATGTCAGTGCGACGCGCCCCTATCAGCAGGTTTGGTTCATCGGAACGCACAGCATTGTGGGTGGTAGCTCCGGCGCGCGCGAACTGGGTGCATTCACACTGGCATGGATGCTCGAGGGTGCCCCGGAGCTGACCCTGAAGACCGGGGCGCGGGTGCCGCAGGTGCCAGGCGATGCGGCGGTCTCAACGCCTCTCCTGCCAGCGAAAAAGGGCCTTCTGCGGCGCTGGCGCAAGGGGCCTGAGCATGGGCGCGATGTACATCCCTCGGTGCGGGTGCGGATCGAGGCGCGGTCTGACTACAGGCCCGGCAGTTTGCGCTAAGCCCGAGCGCATTTATTCTCAACTGAGTGTGCCATCCGCGCCCAACGTTGTTTTCCCGCCCAGATAGGGGCTGAGGACGTCGGGAAGGCTGACCGAGCCATCGGCCTGCTGACCGTTTTCGAGCACCGCGATCAGACATCGGCCCACGGCAAGGCCGGAGCCGTTCAACGTGTGCAGGAACTCGGGCTTGCCACCTCCGACCGGTTTGAATCGGGCATTCATGCGGCGGGCTTGAAAATCACCACAAACCGAGACGGACGAAATCTCGCGATAGGCATTCTGACCGGGCAGCCATACCTCGATATCGTGGGTGCGGCGCGCGCCGAATCCCATGTCACCGGTGCAAAGCACGATGGTGCGGTAGGGCAGGCCGAGTTTTTCGAGCACACCTTGGGCGCAGCCCGTCATGCGATCCAGCTCATTGCGTGATGCGCCGGGATGCGTGACCGAGACCATTTCGACCTTTTCGAACTGATGCTGGCGCAGCATGCCCGCGGTGTCGCGCCCTGCGCTGCCGGCCTCCGAGCGGAAACACTGCGTATGAGCGACATAGCGGCGCGGCAGATAGCTTTCCTCGACGGTGAGGCCGTTCACGATGTTGGTCAGGGTCACCTCGGCGGTGGGCACCAGCCACCAGCCATTGGTGGTCTGATAGCTGTCTTCGCCGAATTTCGGAAGCTGGCCGGTGCCATACATCATTTCAGGCCGCACAAGCACGGGTGTCCATGTCTCGGTCAGACCGTTTTCGTCGACATGTGTATTGATCATGAACTGGGCGAGGGCACGGTGAATGCGCGCCACGGCCCCGGACAGGACAACAAACCGCGCGCCCGAAAGCTTGGCCGCGGTTTCGAAATCCATGCCGGGTTTGACGCCTGCAATCTCGTAATGCTCGACCGGGGAGAAATCGAGGTCGCGCGGCGTGCCCCAGCGGTGAATTTCTACGTTGTCGTCCTCGTCCGAACCGTCGGGGACATCCTCCATGGGGATGTTGGGAAGCCCCATGAGAAGATCCGTAAGCTTTTGGTCAAGCGTCTTCGCCTCGGCCTGCATCTCGGCGACCTCGGCCTTTTTCTGACCGACGAGGGCGCGCAGACGTTCAAACTCGGCCTCGTCACCGCTGGCCTTGGCGGCGCCCACTGCCTTGGATGCCTTGTTCTGTTCGGCCTGTGCTGTTTCTGCGGCGTGGATACGGGCGCGGCGCGCCTCGTCCAATGCGAGTATATCGGACGATGCGGCATCGGCTCCGCGGCGCGCGAGCGCGGCGTCGAAAGCGTCGGGGTTGTCGCGAATGGCGCGGATGTCATGCATCGTCTTGGTCCTTGGTCGAAAGTGAATCGTCTGTCGGACTGCGTTATGCACCAGATCGCGCGGCACGGGTAGGGTGCGCGCGCCATGTTGGCCGCGTTCGTCGCACTTCACATGAGTAGGATAAGGTGAGAGGCTGGACAACGACCCAAGCGGGGCTCGTTACGGCTGCTTCCTTCCGGACCTGACCGGGTTGGCGAGGCGCTTGCCCGCGCCAACCTCTCGATGTTTCATTTAAGGGCTTTGGCGCCCGAGTGCAACCGGGTGCTGTCATAGTGCGATGCGCAGCCGCAGAAAACCGTCGGCATCGAGATCCAGTGGCGTCATGCCCTCCCGCAGCGGCGACGGCGCAACATCACGCAAACCCGGGCCGGTGCGGTGGATCACGCTGGTGCCGGGCATGCGACAAAATCGCCAGATAGGTTTGTCCGGCGGGGTGAGCGGGCCCGCCTGACGCAGGTATGTCAGCAGGTGTTCGCGGACAAGTCTCGGGTCCTCATGGATCACCTGTGTGGGTTTGGCGGCGGGGAATGGCCCGCTCCCGGCGGCGCGGTAGCTGTTGGTGGCCATCACGAACCGGTCGTCATCTTTCACGGCGCGCCCGGCATGGCGCAGCTTGCGAATGCGCCGTGCGGTCGGGTTTAGGATGCTGCCGGCGATATCCACGCGCGGAGGCTGTGACAGGTCGATCTCGTAGGTCAGGCCCTCGACGATCTCGAAGATGTGCGAAGGCATGGCACGATCGCAAAGCGGCGCATCGGTGGTGCCGGGATCAATGCCGTTGAAGATGATCGCGGCGCGTTCCAGCCAATCGCGAAGATCGCGGCCCGTCATGAGCAACCCCACAAGCGTGTTGGGAAATGCATAAAGGTCCGCGACGTGACGCAGGGCGAGTGGTCCGGGGGCGATGTCGGTGTAGTGGTGTGGACCGCCACGACCGCCTGCGCGAAATGGTGCGACCGATGCGAGCACAGGCAGGTCGGCGTAGGGACCGGCACGAAGGGCCAAGGTGAGCGCGGCACATTGAGCGCGCGCCACCAAACGCTCGGCCGGGTTCACACCGACGAGCGAGAGATAGCTGTGCAACGGTCCCTTAGAGGCCCCGATGCTTTGATTTGTGCTTTGTAACGTGATTTTGTGAGCAGGTTCGAGCTCTTCTCGGAGGGTTACATCGCTTTTCACGGTTTCTTGGTTCGGGGAATCCACGGGCCTTACGGCGGCTTGTGAGGAGGCCATCGACCAGCGCCCGTCAGCATGTTGCAAGTCCAAGTCGATCACCCCGAGATGCGACCCCCGATAGCCTGGCATGACAACCGGGATATTTCCGATCATCCCACGTGCGGGGTCAACACCCTGTGTATCGTGAAACCTCTGTGACGGGAAAACACTGTGAATATGGCCGGTGATCATTGCGTCCACGCCATCAATATGAGCCAGCGGAATGGCCGCATTTTCCATCATTGGGCGTTCCCCGGATCCCTCGATCCCGGTATGGGCCAACAGTATAACGAGATCGGCCCCCTTGGCGCGCAGGCGCGGCACCTCGCGCCGGGCCACGTCGAGCATGTCGGCGCTTTGCACACGGCCATCAAGATGTGATTTATCCCAAGTCGTGACCTGTGGGGGCATCACGCTCAGCACTCCGATCCGCAGCGTGTGTGTTGTGCCGCTGTCGTCCTGAACTGCGCGCTCGAGGATGAGGCTAGGGCTCCAGAACGTCTCGTGGTTCGAACCGCTCACGCGTTTGATATTGGCGCAAAGATATGGAAAGCGGGCGTTTTTGGCGGTGTTGCGCAACCATTCAAGGCCGAAGTTGAATTCGTGATTGCCCAATCCGGCGGCATCATAGCCGAGATGGTTCATCGCCAGAATGACCGGGTGAATGCCCTGCCAAGGCCCATCCGGCTGAGCGATGATATCGGAAATGGGGGTGCCTTGAAGCATGTCGCCATTGTCCAGAAGGATGGAATTGCGCACCTCGGCCCGCGCATCCGCGATGAGGGTTGCCAGCCGTGCAAGACCGAAAGGCATGTCATCGCGATCGAGGTAATAATCGTAGGGCAGAAGATTTGCATGAACATCCGAGGTGGCCAGAATGCGAAGCTGTACGCTCGCGTCGGCCTTTGTCGGCGCGTTTGAAGGTGGGTTTGGCCCGGGAAAGACCTTCATCGTAAATCCCGTTGGTGTTCGATTGACCAGCAAGTGATGTAAGTAAACATGTCAGAAGACTATCGATTTCCCAAAGTGTTTCAACCCGCAGTTGTGCATGTCGGGAAAATCTATTTCCACGTGGTAAAAAAGAGCAACGGGCTTGAGCCGGGTCGCCGGTCGTGTCAGTCACTTCTGGCGGAGGGTGGCTATGCGACTGGCGGAAACAGTGACATTCGGGGGATCGGCACTTGACCGGGCGGCGCAGTTGCGGGGCGACGATGCCGCACTGGTGGCGGCTGCGAAACGGCATGGTGCAGAGGTGATCGCTCTTTGGTGGGGTAAGCCGCTTATCGAGGGGGATGCCGAGGCACGGCTTGTTCGGTTGCCGGACAATCATCCGATCTTTAACCCTGACATGCCGCGCTTCTTTCTTGGTCGTGAGGATGACGGGCGGCTGGTGTTTGCCTGTGACGTTTCGGCATGGGTGCCGGAGGGTGAAGCGGGTCAGACCGGTCAGGGCTTTCTCGATGACACGCTTCAGCGGCATCCCGATCTTGCCGAGGGTCAGGTTTTTTGCGAGCTGCGGCAACTTCTTACCCGGTTGAACGCGCGTGACGCAGAACTGGCTGCCACGGCTAAGGCCTTGCATTCATGGCATTTGAGCCATGGGTTTTGTGCCGCGTGTGGTGTGCAAAGCGAGATAGCGCAATCGGGGTGGCAACGTAGCTGCCGCGCCTGTGGCACGCAGCATTTCCCGCGCACCGATCCGGTTGTCATCATGCTGATCACGGGCGGCAATGATGTCTTGCTAGGAAGGTCACCGGGGTGGCCCGACGGGATGTATTCGCTTCTGGCCGGGTTCGTTGAGCCGGGTGAGACGCTCGAGGCAGCGGTTCGGCGTGAGGTCAAAGAGGAATCCGGTATAGAGGTGTCCGAAGTCGGGTATCTGGCCAGCCAACCATGGCCGTTTCCCACATCCTTGATGATCGGGTGTTGGGGTCGGGCGGTGACAGGTGAGATCGAGATCGACCCGGTGGAAATCGCTGACGCACTCTGGGTGCCGCGCGAAGAGGTCATGGCGGCAATGGCGGGGGATCACCCGGTCATCAAGCCGGCCCGCCCTGGCGCAATCGCGCATTTTTTGCTGCGCAACTGGCTTGCGGATACGCTGGATTAAGGCGAGAATGTAAAAAGACACGAGACGCACGTCGAAACGTGGGGCAGGGCAATGAAATTTTCGTCACGGGACGATATCGAGGCGCCGATTGACTTCGTGTTCGCGCAGGTATCTGATTTTGCTTCTTTGGAACGCTCTGCGTTGCGGCGCGGTGCGGAAGTTCAGCGTGTGGATGATCTCACCTCCGCTGGGCCGGGCATGCAATGGCAGGCCAGTTTCCAGTTTCGGGGCAAGACACGGCACACAACCATCGAACTGGCGGAATATGATCCGCCCACTTGGATGGCATTCAACTCTCATTCGAACGCGATCGAGGGGCGGCTGGATGTCGAGCTTGTGGCGCTGTCGCGAACGCGGACTCGGCTCGCGCTGAAAGTGCTGCTGACGCCGCGCAACCTGTCGGCACGACTTCTGGTTCAGTCGATGAAGCTGGCCCGATCCTCCCTCAACAAGAAATTTGATGCCCGGCTGCGGGATTATGCACGCGATATTGAAGAGCGGTATCATCGGACGGCCTGAAACGCGGGAAAGCGCCAGGTGACCTGACGCTTTCCAATAGAGTGGGCCGTGATTTGTGAGCCGCCCATCCCCTTGTCTCAGACGAATTGCGCTTTGCGCTCGGCTCCGCTCAGTTCTGCGACCTGATGCTTGCGCTCCGCATCGCTCAGTTCCGCGACGATGCTGTTGCGTTCCGCATCGCTGAGTTCTGCAACGATGCTGTTGCGCTCTGCGTCGCTGAGTTCTGCAACGATGCTTTTACGCTCTGCATCGCTCAGTTCCGCGACCTGATGCTTGCGCTCCGCATCGCTGAGTTCTGCGACGATGTTGTTGCGTTCCGCGTCGCTGAGTTCCGCGACGATGCTGTTGCGTTCCGCGTCGCTCAGTTCCGCAACGATGCTTTTGCGCTCTGCGTCGCTGAGTTCTGCGACGATGCTGTTACGCTCTGCATCGCTCAGTTCCGAAATCACTGTGGCGTCGAAGGGCGTCACGGCGAAGGGTGAGGTGGAGTCTGCGAGGGCGGGAGTGGCCGTGGCGACGATCAGGGCGAGGGTGGAGATGATACGCATTTCAATAGTCCTTTCGGGTCATTGTTTGATCTGTTGTGCGGTGTGTTCCGCGGTGATGAAACGAATTTAGGACCAATCGGTCCGCATGGTAAGCCCTCTCGCATTTACGTGAAATCCCGTGTGGAGAGTGGTGACGTGGGAAGCGATTATTCGGGACGTCTGAAATCCGTATTTCCCTTGTAAACATTGCATTTTCTAATTCTCTGAGTTTGCTTGCGGGCTGAAAATGAAACAAACTGAGCGTCAAATCGTCCGATTTTCTGAAACATTGGTCAGGATGTGATGTCGGGCTTTCGGTGATGTGCGGCGATCAAAAAGGCGCCTGACAAGCAGACGCCTTTTTAGTGTTCAAGACAGTGATGTCCGTGACGTGTCACGCGAAGAGCCCCTTGCGCTCGTCACCGGAGAGTTCCACGAAGAGCCGGTCGCGTTCGTCTGACGAAAGCTCAACAAAAAGGTTTCCGCGTTCGTCCCCGGAGAGTTCAGCGAAAAGATCGTTCCGCTCATCGCCTGAGAGTTCCGCATAGAAGTTCTTGCGCTCCTCCGTGGACAGTTCGGCAAAAAGCCCGTCACGTTCGTCTGATGAAAGCTCGGCAAAGAGGCCTTTGCGTTCATCGCCGGACAGTTCGGAAATCACCGTGCCCGCGGACGGTGTGATGGTTGCCGCGTCAGGCGTTTCAGCAAGAGCCGGCGCTGAGGTCGCGGCGACGATGGCGAGGATACTGAGAGTACGCATTGGAATGTCCTTTCGTTCGGTGTTTCGATGTGCAGGTCGCGGAATGAACCGCGCTCCTGTTCATCAAGGTGGGCACCGGATCGGGGATTGAAAGCTTATCTCTCGGCATCGTGACACCACGTGTTGCCAAACGCGCGACGGCGTGAATGAACAGTGACGGTCCCGTGAAGAGCGATCAGACCCTTCACAAGTCATCACGGGAATAAAGGTTTTAAATCAAGCGCTTGCTCAGGATCTTTCGGGCGAGGCGGGATATGTTCCCAAAATCTTCACATACGATGTGAAGTAGTCCAACTCCTCTAGCGCGAGCTTGACCGACGGGTCATCGGGATGCCCCTCGATATCGGCATAGAATTGGGTCGCGGAAAACGAGCCGCCAACCATGTAGCTTTCAAGCTTGGTCATGTTGACGCCGTTCGTGGCGAAACCGCCCATCGCTTTATAAAGCGCGGCGGGAATGTTACGCACCTGAAAGATGAAGGTGGTCATCATGCCGTGCGCGCCGCGCCGGGTCAGATCGGGATCGCGGGCCATGACAAGAAAGCGGGTCGTGTTGTCGCCTTCGTCCTCGATGTCGCGGGCCAGCACGTCGAGCCCGTAGATATCAGCGGCCAGTTCGCTTGCAAGCGCGGCTAGGTGTTCCTGACCGGCCTCCGCAACATGCCGCGCCGAACCGGCGGTGTCGGCACCGGTCACACGGGCGATCTGATGATCGGCGAGAAAGCTGCGGCACTGTCCAAGAAGCATGGTGTGGCTCATGGCCTCGGTCACGCGGTCGAGCGTCACGCCGGGCAGCGCCATGAGGGCGATCCGCACACGAACGAACGCCTCTCCGATGATATGCAAGCCCGACTCGGGCAAGAGATGGTGGATGTCCGCGACCCGTCCGAAGGTCGAATTTTCGACCGGAAGCATCGCGAGATCGGCCTCACCCGAGAGGACGGCGGCGATCGCATCCTCGAACGTCCGGCAAGGCAGCACCTCTTTGTCGGGGTAGGTGTCGCGACACGCCTGATGCGAATAGGCGCCAAGTTCGCCCTGAAAGGCTATGGTTCCGGTCATGGGAGTCTCGTAATCAAACTTGGCCCGGGGGAGGGCATTTAGTCGCGCAAACTATACCTTGCGCAACGGCAAGGGAAGCGGATAGATACCGCGCAAGAGATATGAAATGGATGCGTACCTATGTTCGACACGATGACATTCACCAAGATACTGGGCGGCTTTTGCGGGGCGTTCCTGATCTTTTTGATGGGCAAATGGGCGGCTGAGACGATCTATCATACCGGAGGCGGCCATGGCGGCGAAGAGCATGCCGCAGGATACGCGATAGAAGTCGAGGCGGGCGATGATGCCGGTGCTGAGGCCGAGGAAGGCCCGTCATTTGATGAACTTCTGGCGTCAGCGGATGTCGAAAAGGGGGCGAGGGTGTTCGGCAAATGCCGCGCCTGTCACAAGCTTGAGGATGGCGCGAACGCGACCGGCCCGCACCTTTATGATGTCGTCGGGCGCGACGTCGGCGCGGTCGCCGAGTACGGCTATTCCGGTGCGTTGAGCGAGGCTGCCGATGTCTGGACTGCGGAAAACCTGAACGGATTTCTTGAGGATCCCCGCGGGTATGCGTCGGGCACGTCCATGAGCTTCTCCGGGCTGAACAAGGCAGCGGACCGCGCGAATCTCATCGCGTATTTGGATACGATCGGCGAGTGATTTTCCCTCAGACCTGACCGACAGAGCCGCCGCCCCATGTGGGCTGGCGGCTTTTTCGTGCGTGAGTTGAATGGCACAGCGCCCTGACACCTTTTGCCCTTGGCCAGAGACATCCGCGAAAGACTTAACGCTTTAATCGGATTTGTGCGGTTGCGGCACATCACGGAAAGGCATTAGCTTGCGATCTCAGGGAAAGGCACCACATGCACCACATGCAGCGTGCCTAGGGAGGAATGTTTATGGCAGTGTCCAGAGCGGTGAAAGCGATCAGGGGAAAACTGGGGGCTGTCGTGATTTTTGCGGCGTTTCTGAGTCAACCGGCCCTGTCCGAAGAGACGATCATCGAATCGCATGGTTATTCCTTCTTCGGAAACCTGAGCTATCCCGCCGATTACGAACATTTCGATTATGTGAACCCGGATGCGCCCAAAGGTGGCGAGATTGCCCTCGCACTGAGCGGCACGTTCGATTCGATGAATCCTTATGCGCGGCTTGGCCGGGCGTCAGCGCTGTCCACTGTCATGTATGAAAGCCTTCTGGGGCAAATACAGGCGGGATCGGGCAGCCTGCCGTCGGATCATTATGATGAATATTATGGCCTTTTGGCCGAGCGCATCGAATATCCTGAGGACAAGGCCTGGGTCATTTTCCATATGCGGCCCGAAGCGGAATTTTCGAACGGTACGCCGGTGACCGCCCATGATGTGGCG
Source organism: Roseovarius sp. E0-M6 (assembly GCF_037083845.1). Lineage (NCBI taxonomy): Bacteria > Pseudomonadati > Pseudomonadota > Alphaproteobacteria > Rhodobacterales > Roseobacteraceae > Roseovarius > Roseovarius sp. E0-M6. The sequence goes on from NZ_JBAPLA010000006.1 coordinate 10,250, forward strand.
TTCAGTCATAATCTGCTTTTGGACCAAGGGTTGAAATCCTATGCGGATGCGGTCCGTGCGCGTATTCCAAAGGTCGAGGTGATCGACGATCACACTGTGAAGTTCTATTTCACCGAAGATATCTCACGGCGCAGTCTGATTGATCAGGTAGGCACCGTGCCGATCTGGTCGCAGGATTGGTACGAAGAGACGGGGGCCCGATTGGATGAGCCGCGCATGGAGGTTTCGCCGGGGTCGGGGCCGTATGTCCTCGACGAGGTGAATCCGCCACGTCGCGTGACGTTCAAGCGTAACCCGGATTACTGGGGCTGGGATCTTCCGATCAATCAGGGACGCCATAATTTCGATCGGATCAGGCTTGAATATTTCGCGGATTCCACGGGCGCATTCGAGGCGTTCACGGCAGGCGAGGTCACCTTCCGCACCGAGAACGACCCCAAGCAATGGGCAAGCTTCTACGAATTTCCCGCAATCGACGAGGGCTGGGTCAAGCGCGAGGAACTGCCCGATGGCTTTCCGCCCAATATGAGCGGCATCGTTTTCAATCTTGGTTCGGAGCCGTTGCAGGATCGTCGGGTTCGGCAGGCGGTGGCGCTCGGATTTAATTTCGAATGGACCAACAAATCGCTTCTCTACGGGCTCTTTGATCAGCAAGGGTCGTTCTCTGAGGGCACGCCACTCGAGGCGACCGGGTTGCCCGAGGGCGAAGAACTGGAGTTTCTCAAATCTCTGGGTGATGTGGTGCCAGAGGAAGTTCTGACGACAGAGCCGTGGACACCGCACGAGTCCGACCCGGATCGACTTGTCTCGCGCCGGAACCTGCGCGCGGCGATGAAGCTTCTGGACGCGGCCGGTTGGCCAGTGGGGTCTGATGGTATCCGGCGCAACGATGAAGGCGAGGTTCTGCGGCTTGATTTCCTCTTTAGCGCGAACGACTCGGCCTCGGCGCGGGCCACGGCCGAGAATTTCGTGTCCAACCTTGAAAAGATGGGGATAGATGCGCGGTTCGAAAGCGTCGATGCCGCGCAATATACCAAGCGAGAGCGCGACCGGGATTATGATCTTATCTTTGACGGATATCCCGCGCTTCTGGGGACCGGGACGGGCCTTGCGCAGCGGTTCGGTTCGGAGGCGGCTGAATACAGTCTTTTCAATCCAGCCGGGCTGGCCAGCCCGATGGTGGATCGGATCATCGAGGAATCCCTCATGACCGAGAGCGAGGCGGAAGAGCATGTGGCGATCCGGGCGCTGGACCGAGCGCTTCGCTATGAATTCTTTGTTCTGCCCGATGGATACGCGCCCAACCACTGGGTCGCCTACTGGGACATCTATGACCATCCCGACAAGATGCCACCCTATGCGCTGGGGGCGCTCGATTTCTGGTGGTATGACACAGAGAATGCCGCAGCCCTCAAGGCTGCAGGCGCCCCGTTGAGGTAAGCCGCACGATGGGTGCCTATATCCTGCGCAGGCTTCTGCTGATCATTCCCACGCTACTGGGAATCATGACGATCAATTTCGTGCTGGTTCAGTTCGTGCCGGGTGGTCCTGTCGAGCAGATCATCGCCAATATGCAGGGCGAGGGGGATGCGTTCTCGGGCTTTGCCGGTGGCGGTGGCGATGTCACGACCGAAACCGGCGATTTCGAGAACGAAGGTTATCTCGGCGCGCGCGGCCTGCCGCCCGAGTTCATCGAAGAGCTGGAGGCGCAGTTCGGCCTCGACAAACCTCCGCTTGAGCGTTTTCTCAACATGATGTGGAACTATGCGCGCTTCGATTTCGGGGAGAGCTATTTCCGCAAGATCGAGGTGATCGACCTGGTGCTGGAGAAACTGCCGGTGTCATTCACGCTGGGTCTGTGGTCCACGCTGATCGCCTATATCGTGTCCATTCCGCTTGGTATTCGGAAGGCCGTGCGCGACGGCACGCCGTTCGACACGTGGACAAGCGGTATCATCATCGCGGCCTATGCCATTCCGTCGTTCCTGTTCGCGGTTATGCTTCTGGTGCTTTTTGCCGGGGGAAGCTACTGGCAGATATTTCCGTTGCGCGGGCTGACCTCGGACAATTTTGAGCAACTGAGCCTTCTGGGCAAGGCGGTGGATTATCTGTGGCATATCACGCTACCTGTGCTGGCCATGTCGATCGGCGGCTTTGCGACGCTGACACTTTTGACGAAGAACAGTTTTCTGGACGAAATCGGTAAGCAGTATGTCATGACCGCACGCGCCAAGGGCGTGAGCGAGCGCAAAGTGCTTTATGGTCATGTGTTCCGCAATGCGATGCTGATCGTCATCGCGGGCTTTCCCGCGGTCTTCATCGGCGTTTTCTTTGGCGGCAGCGTCCTTATCGAGACGATCTTCTCGCTGGATGGAATCGGGCGGCTTGGGTTCGAGGCCGCAGTGACGCGGGATTACCCTGTGATGTTCGCCACGCTTTACCTGTTCGGGCTTATCGGGCTTGTGATGAAGCTGGTGACCGATCTTACCTATGTTCTTGTCGATCCGCGGATCGACTTTGAGAAGCGCGAGGGCTGAGACGATGGCCGTTTCCGCGCTTACCCGCCGCCGCTGGTTCAATTTCCGCAGCAATGCACGGGCCTATTGGTCGCTGATCATATTCAGCGTGCTGATGCTGCTGACTATGCCCGCAGAGTTCGTGGCCAATGACAAGCCGATCCTCGTGCAGTATCGCGGCGAGTATTACACACCGATTTTCAACTTCTATCCTGAAACGGCCTTTGGCGGCGATTTCGAAACCGAAGCGATCTATCGCGATCCTGAGGTCGAGTGCTTGATCGTGTCCGGCGGGCTTGATGCGTGTTTCGATGACCCGGAAGGGATCATCGAGGACGCGGCGGACAGCGTTGTCGGGGGAGACGCGATCGAAAAGGGCTGGACGCTCTGGCCCATCATTCCCTACTCCTATGACACCGCGGTCGACAGGCCCGGTGCCGCGCCGCTACCGCCCAACAATCAGAACTGGCTTGGCACCGATGATACCAAGCGTGATGTGATGGCGCGGGTGATTTATGGTTTCAGGCTCTCGGTGATGTTCACATTGATCGTGACGGTTCTGACCACCCTTATCGGGGTGATCGCGGGCGCGGTGCAGGGCTATTTCGGTGGTTGGGTCGATCTCGTGATGCAAAGGATCATCGAGATATGGGAATCCACGCCACAGCTTTACGTGATCATCATTCTGTTTGCGGTGTTGCCCCGAAATTTCTGGCTTCTGATCGGGATCATGGTCTTTTTCGGCTGGATGGCGCTTGTCGGGCTCGTGCGGGCCGAATTCCTGAGGGCGCGCAACCTTGAATATGTGCGGGCGGCCAAGGCATTGGGTGTGGGCAACATGACGATCATGTTCCGCCACATGCTTCCTAACGCGATGGTGGCGACGGTGACGTTCCTGCCCTTCATCGTGACGGGCACGATTGCCACGCTCGCCGGGCTCGACTTTCTGGGCTATGGCCTGCCGTCCTCGGCTCCGAGCCTTGGAGAGTTGAGCCGTCAGGCCAAACAAAACCTACAAGCGCCGTGGCTGGCCTTCACCGCCTTTTTCAGCTTTGCCATCATGCTGTCGCTGCTGGTCTTCATCTTTGAAGGGGTGCGCGATGCGTTCGATCCGAGAAAGACGTTCAAATGAGCTTGCTCAAAATTCGCGACCTTAAGGTGAGCTTTCAGCAGGATGGCAAGGTCAAGCCTGCCGTTCACGGCGTTTCGTTCGATGTCGACCGGGGCGAGACGGTGGCGCTGGTTGGTGAAAGCGGCTCGGGCAAGTCCGTTACCGCGCTGAGCACTGTGTCGCTTCTTGGCGCATCCGCGATTGTCGAGGGATCGGTGACCTATGACGGGCAAGAGATGATCGGCGCACCGCAAAAGCGGCTGCGCGATGTGCGCGGCAACGACATCAGTTTCATCTTTCAGGAGCCGATGACATCGCTCAACCCTTTGCATACGCTTGAGCGTCAGATCAGCGAGAGCCTTGACCTGCATCAGGGAATAAAGGGTGACGCCGCACGGCGGCGGATTGTCGAACTTCTGGACAGAGTGGGCGTGCGTGACCCGGAAAGCCGGCTCGGCGCCTATCCCCATCAGCTTTCGGGGGGACAACGGCAGCGCGTGATGATCGCCATGGCGCTGGCCAACAAGCCTGACATCCTGATCGCGGACGAACCGACGACCGCACTGGACGTGACGATTCAGGCCCGCATCCTCGAGCTTCTGGCCGAATTGAAGCGGGAAGAGAACATGGGGCTTCTCTTTATCACCCATGATCTTGGGATCGTAAGCCGTATTGCGGATCGCGTCTGTGTCATGAAGGACGGTGAGCTTGTCGAGGCAGGTCCGGTGCGCGAGGTTTTCGACGACCCAAAGCACGACTATACCCGTAAGCTTCTTGGTGCGCGTCCCACGGGAGAACCCGAGCCGGTGGCCGAGAACGCTCCTGTGATCGTGCGCACCGAGAACCTGCGCGTGTGGTTTCCGATCGAGAAGGGCTTTTTCAAGCGCAAGGTCGGCCATGTCAAAGCGGTCAAGGATGCGTCGGTCGAGGTGCGCGCGGGCGAGACGCTGGGCATTGTGGGCGAAAGCGGATCGGGCAAGACGACGCTTGCGCTTGCCGCGATGCGCCTGATCAGTTCGAAGGGCGGCATCACTTTTGACGGCGAAGATGTGCGCAAATGGTCCACCCGCGCCATGCGCCAGCGCCGCAAGGACATGCAGATCGTGTTTCAGGACCCGTTCGGCAGCCTTAGCCCGCGGATGACCTGTGCACAGATCGTGGCCGAGGGGCTGGGCGTGCATGGGTGCCCCAAGGGGCGGACCGAGCGCGAAATGGTGGCCGAAGTGCTGCGCGAGGTCGAGTTGCCGACGGATTCGATGAACCGGTTCCCGCACGAGTTTTCGGGCGGGCAACGGCAAAGGATCGCGATCGCAAGGGCGATGATTCTGCGTCCCAAGTTGGTGGTGCTGGACGAGCCGACCTCGGCGCTGGACATGACCGTGCAGGTTCAGATCGTCGACCTTCTGCGCAGGCTACAGCGCAAACACGGTCTGGCCTATCTCTTCATCAGTCACGATCTTAACGTAGTGCGCGCAATGAGCCACAAGATCGCGGTGATGAAACAGGGCGATATTGTCGAGGCAGGCACCGCCGACGATCTGTTCGAGCGGCCACAGACCGAATATGCCCAATCGCTTCTGAAGGCGTCGATGGAGGAGTCGGCGGCCTGAGAGCCGCCGAGACCGTGGCATCGGATCAGACCGCGCTGCTGTGCCCCGCCTTGCTGAGTTCATAGGCGTCAAAGCTGCGCGCGATCATGCGGGTCAGCGGCCGCGCGGCAGGTGGGATGCGCAGGCCGGTGGTGTCCAGCTCAAGATGTCCTTCGAAAGAGTTCGCCACCTCTGTCAGAAGCTTCAATGCCGTGGAACGCTGACCCGGGAATTCGTCTTCAATCCGGTCCAGATCAATACGGAAGTCGCACATGATCCATTCGATCAGGCGGCCGCGCAGGCGGTCCTCGGTGCTGAACTCATGTCCGCGCGTGGTTGAGAAACGCCCGGCGCGGATTGTTGCGGTATGCGCCCCGGTGGCCGGCGCGTTCTGCGCATACCCCTGTGGAAACCGCGAGATCGAAGAGGCGCCAAGTCCGATAAGCACCTCAGCGGGATCGTCGGTATAGCCCTGAAAGTTGCGCCTGAGCCGATTGGCGCGGTCGGCCACGGTCAAGCTGTCATCGGGAAGCGCGAAATGGTCGATTCCGATTTCCGCGTAGTGATCCCATAGAAAGAGCCGCCGCGCGGTTTCGAACAACTCGAGCCGTTCTTGCGGCGTGGGGAGCGTATCGGACGGAATCAGCTGTTGCCGCTTGGACATCCACGGCACATGTGCATAGCCATAGAGCGCCACGCGGTCGGGGCTGAGCGAGAGAAGTTTCTGAACGCTTTCCGTGATGCGGTTGGGCGTCTGATGGGGAAGGCCATAGAGGATGTCGGCGTTGAGGCTGTGGATACGGCGCGCGCGAAGCTCGGTGACGGCGTCGCGGGTCAACTCGAAGCTTTGGCGACGGCCGATGCTTTCCTGAATTTGGGGATCGAAATCCTGAACACCGATCGAGGCGCGGTTCATACCCGCCTCTGCCAACGCATCGAGCCGGGCACCGTCGATTTCGTTCGGATCGATCTCGACCGAAAATTCCGCATCCGGTCCGAAAGGCACCACGTCCGCGATTTCTCCGGCGAGGTCGCTCATCATCGCGGGCGAGAGGAGGGTCGGCGTCCCACCCCCCCAATGCAAGCGCGACAGGCGCACGCCGTCGGGCAGTATCGCGCGCAGAAGCGCCAGTTCGGCACGCAATGTTTCGAGATAGGCGATGACCGGCGCATCGGTCTGCGTGCCCTGAGTGCGACACGCACAAAACCAGCAAAGCCTGCGACAGAAAGGCACATGCACGTAAAGGGATATGTTTGATCCCGGCGCCACGGATGATATCCATGATGTGAATGTATCCGCCCCGACCTCGCGCGAGAAATGCGGCGCGGTCGGATAACTCGTATAGCGCGGCACCTTTGCGTCAAAGAGCCCCAGGTCCGCAAGTTGTGATTTCGTATCCATGCGCCTAGCTTTAAGACACGGTCGCACACGTCATCCTTGATGCAGATCAAGTCAGAAAAAACAGGTATCGTACATGCTCAAATCCGACCTTCAGGCCATGCCGCATGAATGTGGAGATTGCCCGATTCGACACCGCGCGGTGTGCGCCCGGTGCGAACCGACCGAGCTGACTGTTCTGGATCAGATGAAATTCTATCGCAGCTTTGAGGCGGGACAGACCGTTATTTGGGCCGGCGATCGAATGGATTTCGTTGGGTCCGTGGTAACGGGCGTGGCGACACTGACCCAGACGCTTGAGGATGGGCGCACGCAGATGGTGGGCCTGTTGCTGCCCAGCGATTTCATCGGGCGCCCGGGCCGGGATACGGCCGCTTACAACGCGGTGGCGACCACCGATGTGGTCATGTGCTGTTTTCGAAAGAAACCGTTCGAGGAGATGATGGCGCATACACCGCATATCGCCGAACGCCTGTTGGAAATGACCCTGGACGAGCTTGATGCCGCGCGTGAATGGATGGTCGTGCTTGGCCGCAAGACCGCGCGCGAGAAGATCGCCTCGCTTTTGGCGATCATCGGGCGGCGAACCGCATCTCTCACGCTTCAGGAAGCGCGCGGCGAGATCGTGTTCGACCTGCCGCTCACCCGTGAGGCGATGGCGGATTATCTGGGCCTGACGCTGGAAACCGTAAGTCGGCAGATCAGTGCGCTCAAGCGCGACGGGGTGATCGCACTTGAAGGCAAGCGTCACGTCACAGTGCCGGATTTCCGGCTGCTGATGGACGAGGCGGGCGATGATGCCGATGGCGGGCTCCTGGTCTGAGCCCGCCATGCGGCCGCCGCTTGTGGCGGTATTGCCTCAATGCGCCATGAGAACAGGACGCGTCGCGTGCTGAAGCATATAGAGCGTCGCGCCCCCGAACACCGCTTCGCGGAAGCGGGAATGCCCATAGGCCCCCATCACCACAAGGTCGGCTTCGATATCTTCGGCATGGCGGATGATCACGTCCGCCACACGCGGCAATGTGCGCGAGAGCACCTCCACTTCGACCTTGTGACCGTGGCGGGCAAGGAACTGTGACAGGAGACCGCCGGGGTCCGAGCGCGTCGCACCATGGGCCGGAGGATCTACCATGACCACATGCACGCGATCGGCCTGGGCGATCATTGGCAAGGCGGATTTGACCGCGCGTAGCGCCTCGGCGCTTTCGTTCCAAGCGACCATAACCTGCTTTGGAAGCGCCGTAAGGCTGCATTTGTCGGGTGTGACAAGCACCGGGACACCAGCATCGAACAGGCAGGCCTCAAGCGCGGATTCGATATCCTGACCGCGCCCGTCACCATAGGGTTGCGGCGCGATAGCAAGGTCGGAGAACCGGGCATGCAAAGAGACAATCCGCGCCAGATCGGCCATCTGGACGATGTCAGACTGACAACTCCAGCGCACATCGCTGCGGTCAAGCTCGGCGCGCGCAGACTTTTCTAGGGCCGCCGCCTCTTCCTGAGCGCGCGAGAACGCTTCCTGAACGAGTACGGAAGTGGCTCCGCCGTAATAGCTGGCGACCTGAGTGCGATCCACACCGAGACACAAGGTATCCAGATGTGCATCGAGCAAGCCGGAGAGAGCAGTTGCCGTTGGCAAAACCTCATTTATGATTTCAGAATCGGTCAGCGCGGAAAACAAGGTCTTGTAGGCCATGGCCACACTCCTTTTAATTTCTTGACGAGCCCATGCTAGAATCGCGAAGGGCCTGCGTCGTTGACCCGTATCAATCAATTGGTTCAGCTTTCTTGATACAGATCAAAGCGATCATAGGGTGAAAGGCGCATCACCCGGACTGTCTGAACGCGCCCAAGCGGCGATTCCCAGCCGCGTGGACAGAGAGACGAAGGGACATGAGAAATGACGAACTACTTCAAGCTGATCGTGCTTGGTCTGATCACGCTTTTGGCGCTGATTGGGGCCAATTATGCACGGGATCTGGCCTATTTGGTAAATGCACTGACCATCGCGCTCGTTGCGGGTGTGATGTTTTTGTGGGTTCTGCGCAGGACCGATGAACCGGTCGAAAAGGTGGACCTGTCGGGCGAATACATGGACGGCGTGATCCGTGCCGGTGTCATTGCCACGGCGCTTTGGGGGGTTGTCGGCTTTCTCGTCGGCACGTTCATCGCGTTTCAGCTTGCGTTTCCGCAGCTCAATTTCGAATGGGCGCAGGGACTTGCCAATTTCGGACGGCTACGGCCACTGCACACCAGCGCGGTGATCTTCGCCTTTGGGGGTAACGCGCTTATCTGCACGTCGTTCTACGTGGTGCAACGCACGAGCGCGGCGCGGCTCTGGGGCGGAAACCTCGCGTGGTTTGTTTTCTGGGGCTTTCAGCTTGTCATCGTGCTGGCTGCAACGGGATATCTTCTGGGTGCGACTCAATCCAAGGAGTATGCCGAACCTGAATGGTATGTGGACTGGTGGCTGACCATTGTCTGGCTCGCTTATCTCGCCGTTTTCCTTGGCACGATCGTGAAGCGCAAAGAGCCGCATATCTATGTGGCGAACTGGTTCTATCTGAGCTTTATCATCACTGTGGCGATGCTGCATGTGGTGAACAACCTCGCGATTCCGGTGTCCATTTTCGGCTCGAAATCGGTGCAGGTCTTTTCGGGCGTTCAGGACGCGATGGTGCAGTGGTGGTATGGCCACAACGCCGTGGGCTTCTTCCTGACTGCGGGTTTCCTTGGCATGATGTATTACTTCGTGCCCAAACAGGCGGAACGTCCGGTCTATTCCTACAAGCTCTCGATCATCCACTTCTGGGCGCTGATCTTCATCTATATCTGGGCCGGACCGCACCACCTTCACTATACCGCGTTGCCTGATTGGGCCTCGACGCTCGGGATGGTGTTCTCGGTCATTCTCTGGATGCCCAGCTGGGGCGGGATGATCAACGGTCTGATGACCCTGTCGGGTGCTTGGGACAAGCTGCGCACCGATCCGGTCATCCGCATGATGGTGATCTCAATCGGCTTCTACGGCATGTCCACCTTTGAGGGTCCGATGATGTCGATCCGCGCGGTCAATAGCCTGTCGCATTACACCGACTGGACCATCGGGCACGTGCATTCCGGCGCCCTTGGCTGGAACGGCATGATCACCTTCGGGGCGCTCTACTTCCTCGTGCCCAAGCTGTGGCACCGTGAGCGGCTCTATAGCCTGAGCCTTGTGAGCTGGCACTTCTGGCTCGCCACGATCGGGATCATTCTTTATGCCGCCGCTATGTGGGTGACGGGCATCATGGAAGGCCTGATGTGGCGCGAAGTCGACGCTAACGGTTTCCTCGTCAATTCGTTCGCTGACACGGTGGCGGCCAAGTTCCCCATGCTTGTCGTGCGGGCCCTGGGCGGGGTGCTCTACATCACTGGCGCAATCATCATGTGCTATAACCTCTACATGACCGTCAAACGGAGCCCGGCCATCGCGCCGACCAGCTCTGCTGTGCCGGCCGAATAAGGAGTCTTTGAAATGGCTTCCGACAAGAAACCCCCGATGCCGGCCTCCTCGAGCGGTGTGGGCGAACGACCCAAGAAGCGGTCAATCCTGGATCGTCACAAGGTACTGGAAAAGAACATCACGCTGTTGACGATCTTTGCCTTTCTCGTGGTGACGATCGGCGGGATCGTTCAGATCGCGCCGCTCTTCTGGCTGGAGAACACGATCGAGAAAGTGGAAGGTATGCGCCCTTACACGCCTCTCGAACTCACCGGACGCGAAATCTATGTCCGCGAGGGCTGTTATGTCTGTCACAGCCAGATGATCCGCCCGATGCGGGATGAGGTCGAGCGTTATGGCCACTACAGCCTTGCCGCCGAGTCGCAATACGATCACCCGTTCCAGTGGGGGTCCAAGCGGACGGGCCCCGACCTTGCGCGCGTGGGTGGGCGGTATTCGGACGAATGGCATCTGGACCACCTGCGCGATCCGCAATCGGTTGTGCCCGAGTCGATCATGCCGAAATACGGCTTTCTTGAAAATCGCCTGATCGAAGGTGAGCATGTGCAGGATCTGGTACGTACCCATCAGCTTGTGGGTGTGGATTACACCCCCGAAATGGTCGAGAACGCCAGTGCCGATTTCAAGGTGCAGGCCAACCCGGACGCGGATTACGACGGTCTGCTCGAGCGGTATGGCGAAACGGTGCAGGTGCGCAATTTTGATATGCGTCCCGGTATCTCGGAGATGGACGCGTTGATCGCCTACCTGCAAATGCTGGGCACGTTGGTCGATTTCTCGACTTTCACGCCCGTGGACAACAGGTAGGAGCGGGATATGGAAACCTATTCCTTCCTGCGAGAATTTGCAGACAGCTGGATGCTGCTCTTTCTTTTCCTCTTCTTTATCGGGGTCGTGATTTGGGTGTTCCGCCCCGGCGCCACGAAGAAATACGAAGATCCGAGCGACATTCCGTTCCGCCACGAAGACAAGCCCGCACAGGATGAGCCTGCGGACGACGATAAAAGGGAGCTGTGAGAGACATGGCCAAGACCCCTAAAAAGAAACAGAACCAAGATCCGGAAACCACCGGCCATCAGTGGGACGGCATCGAGGAGTTCAACAATCCGTTGCCGCGTTGGTGGCTCTGGACCTTCTACGTCACGATCATCTGGGGCATCGGCTATTCTATCGCCTATCCCGCCTGGCCCATGATCAGTAAGGCGACACCCGGCCTTCTGGGCTATTCCACGCGTGAAGAGGTGGCCCAAGAGATGGCGCGCGTCGAAAGCGCGAATGCCGAAAACATGTCGGCGCTGGCCGAGGTCGATCTGACCGCACTTGCGGAACATCCCGAAATTCAGGACTACGCCGAGAAGGCGGGCTCTTCGGTCTTCCTGACCTATTGTGCGCAATGTCATGGGTCGGGTGCGGCAGGGGCCAAGGGCTATCCGAACCTTCTTGACAATGAGTGGCTTTGGGGCGGCGATATCGAGGCGATTTATACCACCGTTGCGCATGGCATCCGCAATGACGTGGACCCCGAGGCCCGGTATTCCCAGATGCCCGCGTTTGGTGAGTTTCTCGAAGACGAAGAGATCGCGGCGGCGGCCAACTATGTCCTGTCACTTTCGGGAGAGCCCGAGGATCCGAGCCTCGTGGATGAGGGCGAGACCGTCTTCATGGACAACTGCGCCGTTTGCCACATGGAAGATGGCACGGGCGACCGGACACAGGGGGCACCCAACCTTGCGGATGCGATCTGGCTCTTTGGTGGGGACTATGAGACCGTTGTCGAAACCATCACCTACAGCCGCTTTGGTGTTATGCCGCCGTGGTCGAACCGCCTGACCGATGCGGAAGTCAAAGCTGTCTCGGCTTATGTTCACCAGCTTGGTGGGGGCGAGTAACGCGTCATTTGAATCCCGCGCCGCGAGGCGCGGGTCAGACACCGATCCTTCGATCTGTTCGCGCGTTTCCAGAAGGATCGGTGTCACTTAACCGCTTTATAGCACGTCTTTGGGACAGGCTACCTGACCGCACCGACCGCCCATGGCATTCCCGCGGGCGGTCGATTGTCTTCGACAGAACTTTGGTCTCACCAAGGCGGGCAGTTTAGGTTCCGGGGCCCTGACCACCGGTGTGTTCGCCAAGGCCAGCGACGCGTATGCCGACGCTCGGGCGTGATGCATGGCTCAGTCACGGCGGCGGCCCACCCTATGCGCCGCAAGCTCGGCATCTTTTCGCGTGTCGAAACGCGTCCCACCTTGCCAGTGGTCCCAATTGCGGGCCCGCGTTGCAGTCATAAAACTTTTCGCATAAATTCCCAGCATGTCTCTTATCCTTTCAAGGTGCCTTTCATGCTATGAATATGGACCTTGATGGTGCGCGGCGCGAGCCAGCAATGCTTTTGATGTGTAACCTGAGGTAACATGATGAACTGGCTGAACATGCCGCCTCTCAGCGCGTTGCGCGCGTTCGCGGCCTATTACGAAACCGGCTCAGTGGTGGATGCCGGCACGGCTCTCAACGTGAGCCATGCCGCAATCAGCCAGCAATTGCGCACACTTGAGACCCATTTGGGCGCGCGGCTTTTGGACCGGAGTGGACGGTCACTGGCTTTGACAGCCGAGGGACGGCAACTTGCCGAGGCACTGCGCACCGGGTTCGGGGCGATCAGTCATGCGATTGAGGCGATCACCGGTGCTGATGCCGACCGGCCCTTGCAGGTGTCCACCACACAGCTCTTCGCATCGACTTGGCTGATGCCGAAACTTCTCGATTTTCAGACGCGGCACCCGGGTATTGACCTGATGGTGAATCCCACCGCGAGCCTTCAGAACCCGGAGCCCGGCGGTATCGACCTCTGCCTGCGATTTGGCAATGGCGACTGGCCCGGCTTCGATGTGGACATGCTGGTGCCAACCGATATCGTGATTTCCGCCGCACCAAGCCTTGTGGGCGACTGCGTGATCGACTGTCCCGAAGATCTGTTGCGCTTTCCGTGGCTGGAGGAGCTGGGCACGAACGAGGCGCAGGACTGGCTTAGAAAGCACGGCGTCAATCAGGGGCGGGCGAAAAGCATCACCTATGTGCCGGGAAACCTCATGCTAGACGGTGCGCGGGCGGGGCAGGGTGTGATCAGCACAGCGATGTCTTCGGTTGAGACCGATGTGCGCGCCGGCCGCCTTCGCATCCTTTTTCGCGACCGAGGCGCGACCGGATATCATATCGTGACCCGCCCCGGCGTTCTAAGGCCCCCTGCGAAAGCATTCGTGACATGGCTGCGACGGCAAAAGCAAAATGCGCCCGACGCGGAATAGATCAGTTTCAGAGTCAGGATTTGATTCAGGTCAAGGCTATCGCTGCGCCGGAATGCGAGAAGCACGATGACAGAAGCCCGAGTCCCGGAGTGATCCTTTGGCAGATTCCCAACAAACAGAACTGTATGCCGCCCGCGAACCGATCTTTCCTAAGAAGGTGTATGGCAATTTCCGCAACCTGAAATGGGTGATCCTCGCGGTGACGCTGGGTATCTATTACCTCACGCCCTGGATCAGGTGGGACCGGGGCCCGCAGCTTCCTGATCAGGCGGTTCTGATCGACCTTGCCAACCGGCGCTTCTTTTTCTTCTGGATCGAGATTTGGCCGCATGAATTCTATTTCGTGGCGGGGCTCTTGGTGATGGCAGGGCTTGGGCTTTTCCTGTTCACCTCGGCACTGGGCCGGGTCTGGTGCGGCTATGCCTGTCCTCAGACGGTCTGGACCGATCTCTTCATCCTCGTGGAGCGATGGATCGAGGGGGACAGAAACGCGCGGCTGCGGCTGCATAGACAGAAGAAGTGGGATTTCCGCAAAGCGCGGCTTCGGTTTACCAAATGGCTTGTCTGGCTTCTGATCGCGGTGGCGACCGGCGGGGCATGGGTGTTCTATTTCACCGATGCGCCAACGCTTCTGGTGGATCTTTTCACGCTTGAGGCGCACCCGGTCGCTTATACGACTATTGCCATCCTGACCGGCACCACCTTTCTTTTCGGTGGCTTCGCGCGGGAGCAGATCTGCATATACGCCTGCCCATGGCCCCGCATTCAGGCGGCGATGATGGACGAGGATACGCTGACCGTGGGGTATCGCGAGTGGCGGGGCGAGCCGCGCAAGCACTCCGAGCCGGTCAAGGAGGGTGTGCCTCAGGGGGATTGCATCGACTGCATGGCCTGCGTCAATGTGTGCCCCATGGGCATCGACATCCGCGACGGCCAGCAACTGGAATGTATTACCTGTGCGCTGTGCATTGATGCCTGCGACGATATCATGGCCAAGATTGGTAAACCGCGAGGTCTGATTGATTACATGGCCTTGACCGACGAGGAGAACGAACGCGCGGGCAAGCCGCCCAAGCCGATCATGAAGCATATCCTGCGCCCGCGCACGATGCTTTATACCGCGCTTTGGTCACTTGTCGGGGTCGGGCTTGTCTTTGCGCTCTTTATCCGGGCGGATATCGAGATGACGGTCGCGCCGGTGCGCAACCCCACATATATCACCATGTCCGACGGCACGATCCGCAACAGCTATGAGGTGCGTGTGCTGAACAAACATGGCGAAGACCGGCCTTTCAGAGTGGCGATCACCGGAGATTCCGCGATGGAGGTTTTGCTTGAGGGCGAGACGGACCAGACAGTCACCGTACCCGCAGACTCGACCTTTAATCAGCGGGTATATATTCAGGCCCCGCCCGGCAGCGCGCCCGCCGAGGCCGAGAGCACCGATGTGCGGATCTGGATAGAAGACCTGCGAAGCGACGAGCGCGCCTACAAGGACACCATTTTCAACGGAAGGGGCAACTGATGGCGGAACGAACGATCAAAGGATGGCACGTTTTTGCGGGCTTTGCAGGGGCGTTTGCCGTGATCATCTCGGTTAACCTCGTTCTGGCCTTTTCGGCTGTAAGTACCTTCCCGGGCCTCGAGGTCAAAAACTCTTACGTGGCGAGCCAAACCTTCAATGAACGCAAGGCGGCGCAAGATGCGTTGGGCTGGGATGTCGCCGCGCATCACAAGGACGGTCAACTCACCCTGAGCATTCGCGACAAGACCGGGCAGGTGATCACGGTCGAGGCGCTGGATGCGACCGTGGGCCGCGCGACGCATGTCTATGCCGATGTCAGTCCCGAATTCACGATGACACCGCAAGGCTATGTCGCCCCGGTCGAACTGGGCGGAGGAAACTGGAACATTCGCATGACGGCGCGGGCCGCTGATGGCACGGAATTCGCGCGGCGCGTCGTTCTGATCAAGGATTGACCACATGACTGCCGCGCTTCGCCCTTCGGCCTGTCCTGCCTGCGCGGCCGCCCCCGCCGCCGAAGCGGTGGCGGAAAGCCCAAGCGAGAGCGCCGCCCAGATCCTCATATCGCTTCCCACGATTCATTGCGCGGCGTGTATCGCCAAGATCGAGCAGGGGCTCGAGGCCGAGCCGGGGGTCAGAGGCGCGCGCGTCAACCTGACCCGTAAACGCGCCAGCATCACAGCCGATCCCGAGATCACTCCGGCGCATCTGGTCCGGGTTGTCGAGGCTTTGGGATACGAGGCGCACGAGCTTGATACAGCGAGCCTGAGGGCCACCGAGACCGACCGGGCAGGCCGCGACCTGCTGATGCGCATGGCCGTCGCGGGCTTTGCCAGCATGAATGTGATGCTTCTGTCGATCTCGGTCTGGTCCGGGGCCGAGGACGCCACGCGCGATCTCTTTCACTGGATTTCGGCGGCCATCACGCTGCCGACCATCGCCTTTGCCGGGCAGCCGTTTTTCCGCAACGCGTGGACCGCGCTTCGTGCTGGCCGGCTCAACATGGATGTGCCGATTTCGCTGGCGATCCTCCTCGCGGTCGCCACATCGCTGTGGGAAACGGTGCTGTCTGGTGAGCATGCCTATTTCGATGCCGCCGTGGCGCTGACGTTTTTCCTGTTGGCGGGGCGGTATCTGGATCATCGCACCCGCGCCGTGGCGCGATCCGCCGCCGAGGAGCTGACCGCACTTGAGGTGCCACGGGCGTGCCGGATAGGCGCGGACGGGCAGGAGGAAGAGGTGGACGTAACGGCTCTTGCCCCCGGCGACTTAATTCGTGTGCGGCCAGGATCACGGTTGCCGGTGGACGGAGAGGTGACCGACGGGACGTCCGAGCTTGACCGGTCCTTCCTGACCGGTGAGACGATACCGGTTTTCGCCGGGCCCGGGCATGCGGTTTCGGCAGGCGAGGTGAACCTGTCGGGGCCGATGACGGTGCGGGCGACGGCAGTGGGGGCGGATACCTCACTTCACCGGATGGCGGATCTGGTCGCCGTGGCCGAAGCTGGACGCGCACGTTACACATCGCTCGCGGATCGGGCGGCCAAGCTTTATGCGCCGGGCGTGCATATCCTCTCGGCGTTGGCGTTTCTGGGATGGTTCATCGCCACTTGGGATATGCGCACCGCGCTCAATATCGCGGCGGCGGTCCTGATCATTACCTGCCCCTGCGCGCTTGGCCTCGCGGTGCCAGCGGTCACAACGGCTGCCAGTGGCAAACTGTTTCGTCGGGGGATGCTCATCAAGCATGAAACCGCGCTCGAGCGGCTGGCCGAGGTGGATGTCGTGGTCTTTGACAAGACCGGCACGCTAACCGAAGGCGATCCGAAGCTGATCGCGACCGCGGCCATCACTTCGCAAAATCTGTCGCTGGCGCGCGCGCTGGCCGAGGGCACCTCGCATCCGCTGGCGCGCGCCATTGTGCGGCTGGCGGAGGAACGCGGCGTCACGGCGGTCACGCTTGAGGATGTGCGCGAAGTGCCAGGCTATGGCGTTTTGGGGCAATCGCCGGAGGGTGAGGTGCGTCTGGGCCGCGCCGATTGGGTCGGTGTCGCGCCGGGCGCGGGCACCGAAACCTGTTTGCGGGTGGGGGCCGACGCGCCGGTGCACTTTGCCTTCGAGGACGCGCTTCGCGAGGGAGCCGCCGAAACCGTGAGCGAGTTGATCAAGGACGGCAAGCGCGTCATTCTTGTCTCGGGCGACACGCAAAGCGCTGTGGCGGGGCTGGCCACGCGTGTGGGCATCGCCGAATGGGTGGCTGCGGCGCGCCCGGAAGACAAGGTTCAAAGAATCGAAGCACTGGCTCGGGATGGCGCGCATGTTCTGATGGTGGGTGACGGTCTCAACGATACGGCCGCGCTCGCGGCGGCGCATGTGTCGATTTCTCCGGCGTCGGCACTGGATGCCGCGCGTGCAGCATCTGATATCGTTCTATTGGGGCGGAGCCTTGCACCGGTTGCGGGTGCGCTCGGGCTTGCGCGGCAGGCACGAAGCCGGATCACCGAGAACTTTCGCATTGCGACGATTTATAATATCATTGCCGTGCCGCTGGCGGTTGCGGGACTCGCCACGCCGCTTATTGCCGCGCTGGCCATGTCGACCAGTTCGATCACTGTTTCCCTGAACGCCCTGCGCCTGAGGTAATCATGACGATCCTTGCCTATCTCATTCCGATTTCGCTAATTTTAGGCGGTGCTGGGCTTTTGGGGTTCATCTATACCGTGCGCAGCAATCAGTATGACGATCCCGAAGGCGACGCGCGGCGCATCCTGTCGGATGACTGGGACGACAAGCCGAAACCCTGAGTGGAGTGTATCAGCCATGTCGCGCGCA
The DNA here is from genome assembly GCF_037083845.1 of Roseovarius sp. E0-M6. Taxonomy (NCBI): domain Bacteria; kingdom Pseudomonadati; phylum Pseudomonadota; class Alphaproteobacteria; order Rhodobacterales; family Roseobacteraceae; genus Roseovarius; species Roseovarius sp. E0-M6. The sequence goes on from NZ_JBAPLA010000006.1 coordinate 28,032, forward strand.
TTCGGAGTGTCGCGTCGGGCTTCGGCTCCCTGATGTCGCATGTTCGAGGAACGTAAAACGCACTCAGTTGTGGCCGGATACCTTAGCCGGGGTCGATCATGAAACAGGTCATCTGCTTGGCCTGAAGCCTGCGGCAGGCAAGATCGGCCGTTTCACGGGTCAGCCCAAAGAAGTTCGCGTCATAGCCGCTGGGACGGTCCACGACTTTGCGCAATGCCTCGTCGAGGGTGTCAAGTTCGCTCAGCGCGGTCTTGAGAAGCACCTTGCGCGCCTTATAGCGGCTGGGATAGCGCCCGACATTGATGCCCCAATTGCGCCCGCCCGAGGTGGAGATTCGCGTCACGACCTGTTGTTCGGGCTCTTCACGGGACACATCCGAAAGAACAAGACTATTGGGACGCAGCTCGGGTTTGACACTGGCGAGGACGGCTTTTTCGGCCACGGTCCCTTCGGCAACGCTGGCGGATCCGACCGCCTCGGCGGCCTCGGTGTCTGAGGGCTCTTTTGCGGTCGTCTCAGGGGTGAGTTCGACCGCTTGCGCCTGTTTCAGCGCCACCTCTATGTCAGCCTTGGCTACGACCGTCGCTGCCGGCGTTTCCGGGACGGGGCGGGCGGTCGGACGCAGGCTTTTCTTGACCGCCGCAGCCGAAGCCAGGCGCACGGTCTTGCCAACACCGCCAGATGCGCCGCCCTTCAACTTGCCGAGATAGGCGGGTTTGGCCGGCTTGTTGAGCGCCACGCGCGTCGGTGACCTCTTGAAGCCCATGTCCAGAAGTTCGGCCACGCGAGCATTGCGCCAGTGCGACGACCGACCGCCGAATACTGTCGCGATCACACGCTCGCGTCCGCGCTCGGCGCTGGCCACAAGATTGAAGCCCGCCGCGCGAGTATAGCCTGTCTTGATCCCGTCGGCACCGCGATATGCCCCAAGCAAGCGCCGATTGGTGTTGCGCACGCTGCGAACGCCCGCGTCAGTGCTCGTGCGGGAGAAAAGGTTGTAGTATTCGGGATAATCATAGAACAGGTGGCGCCCCAGCGTGGTCATGTCGCGCGCGGTCGAGAGATGGCCCTGTTCGGTCAGGCCGTGGGCATTCTTGAACGTCGTTTTCGTCATGCCGAGTGACTTGGCCGTGCGGGTCATGCGGCGGGCGAAACGTGCTTCGGACCCCTCGATCGCCTCGGCCAGCGCGGTTGCGGCGTCGTTCGCCGATTTCACCGAAGCCGCGCGAATGAGATAGCGCAGCTTGATCTTCTGCCCGGACCTGAGGCCCAGCTTGCTAGGGGGTTCACTGGCTGCGTGACGCGATATCGTTATAACGTCGTCGAGGCCGATTTCACCGTTCTCAACAGCTTCGAAAACCACGTAGAGCGTCATCATCTTGGTCAGAGACGCGGGATGCAGGCGGGTATCGGCGTTGCGTGAATGCAGAACCTTGCCAGACCTGGCATCAATCACCATGGCCGCATAAGGGGCTGCTGCCGCGCTTAGTGGCACGACGACGAATATCCACAAAGCGGCCAAAGCCACCAAAATCCAGCGCACCGGATGCGTGTCCCGCGTTCTCATGAACCTGCTCTTTTTACTGCCTCATGCCGCCGGTTTTCCGGCTGACTATCATTTATGACCTGACGCTAGCACAGGAAGTGCTTTGAATAAAGTGTTCATTTTAAATGGATTTCGGGCTTTTTCAGTGCAAAGCCTTCAACATTTTGCGGGCCGCCAGACCGTGACCACCAGACCTGCCAATGTGTCGGGAATGTGGCGTCAGCGATGGGTGCCCAGCGCCGCCACCTCTTCATGGCGCGGGCAAGTGACGATATGATCGTTGACCAACCCGCAGGCCTGCATGAACGCATATACGATCGTGGGTCCGCAGAAGCGAAACCCACGACGCTTGAGGTCGCGCGAAATCTCGTGCGACAACGGTGTGTGTGCCGGCACCTCATCGAGAGTGCGCCAGGTGTTCTGAAGCGGTGCGCCGCCCACATATGACCACAGATAGGTGTCGAAGCCTTGCTCGGCCTCGATCACTTGCCAGGCGCGGGCGTTGCCGATGGTCGCCTCGATCTTGCCCCGATGGCGCACAATGCCGGGATCGGCCAGAAGCCGCGCGACATCCGCTTCGTCCCAATTGGAAATGACATGCGGATCGAACCCTTCGAAAGCGCGGCGAAAGTTTTCGCGCTTTTTCAAGATGGTGATCCAGCTCAAGCCAGCCTGAAACCCATCGAGAATCAATTTCTCCCAGAGCGCACGGCTCTCGTATTCCGGCACGCCCCACTCGGTGTCGTGATAATCTTGGTAAATCTTCTCGTGACCGACCCAGCCGCAGCGTGTCTCCATGCTTGCTATTTTCCTCGCTTGTCCAAATTTTGACGGATTATCTTAAACCTTCCTTAGCGCAATAAAGGCATGCTGTCGCGAGCGAATGAGGAGAGCGGTCATGGGCGCGAAGGCCAAGGCGAAATGGAGGGATGTTCCTCCGGGGCAACAGGATCCGCTGTCCTATGCGGTCTCCGCGCGCGACCGGTCGGTGATCGACATGGTCGATGCCGCGGTCCGGCACAAACAGGTGATGCTGGCGTTTCAACCCGTGGTCCCGGCGCAGCAGACGGGGCGCCCCGCCTTTTATGAGGGGCTTATCCGCGTGCTCGACGAAACCGGGCGCATCATCCCGGCACGCGAATTCATCAGCACAATCGAAACCACGGAGACCGGGCGAATCGTCGATTGCCTCGCTCTTGAAAAGGGGTTGCTGACCCTCGCGCAATACCCTGATCTCAGGCTCTCGATCAACATGTCGGCGCGTTCGATCGGGTATGGACGTTGGATGCGATCACTGAAAAAGGGTCTTGCCCGGGATCGCACGGTTGGGGAGCGTCTGATCCTGGAAATCACTGAAAGTTCGGCGATGGTGGTGCCGGAACTGGTCATCAACTTCATGGGCGATCTTCAGACCCAAGGGGTCAGCTTCGCTCTCGACGATTTCGGCGCGGGATACACCTCGTTCCGATATCTCAAGGAGTTTTTCTTCGACATTCTCAAGATCGACGGCCAATTCATTCGCGGCATCGCGACCGACCCCGACAATCAGGTTCTGACACATGCGCTGGCGACAATCGGTCGTCAATTCGATATGTTCACGGTGGCCGAAAGTGTTGAGAGGCCCGATGATGCCAGCTACCTGACGGAGATCGGCATCGATTGCTTGCAGGGTTATTATTTTGGTGCGCCCACGGTGCGGCCCGGCTGGCTTCTAGGAGAGGCGCGGCAGGCAAGCGCCTGACCGGTGCAAGAGCGCCCGTTGCCGCACTGCGGCGGCTGGGCTACATTCCTTATCAACCTGGCAGAGAGATTCGCACCGGCATGGCAATTCGGTCGTCGGGCGTGGACCTGCCCAACACATGATGGGGAATTTCACATGACCAATGTAGTGATCGCTTCGGCCGCACGCACCGCTGTCGGCTCTTTCAGCGGCGCATTCGCCAATACACCGGCGCATGATCTTGGCACGGCAGTGCTCGAGGCCGTTTGCGCCCGCGCAGGCGTCGACAAGTCCGAGGTGTCGGAAACCATCCTCGGTCAGGTCCTGACCGCCGGTCAGGGTCAGAACCCCGCGCGTCAGGCCCATGTGAATGCCGGTCTGCCTATTGAAGCCGCGGCTTGGGGTATCAATCAGGTTTGCGGTTCGGGCCTCAGGGCTGTCGCGCTCGGGGCACAGCACATTCAGCTTGGCGACGCCAAGATCGTGGCCGCGGGCGGTCAGGAAAACATGTCCATGGCCCCGCATTGTCAGAATATGCGCCAAGGTCAGAAAATGGGCGACATGAAGCTGATCGACACGATGATCCGCGATGGCCTGTGGGATGCGTTCAACGGCTATCACATGGGTCAGACCGCCGAGAACGTGGCCGAGAAATTTCAGATCACCCGTGACCAGCAAGACGAATTCGCACTGGCAAGCCAGAACAAGGCGGAAACCGCACAAAAGGCTGGACGCTTCGAGGACGAGATCGCGCCTTTCACGGTCAAGACCCGCAAGGGCGAGAGCGTGGTGGAGCATGACGAATATATCCGCCACGGTGCCTCGATCGAGGCAATGCAGAAGATGCGCCCCGCCTTCGCACAGGACGGTTCGGTCACGGCGGCCAACGCAAGCGGGCTTAACGATGGGGCCGCGGCCACACTCTTGATGAGTGCCGACGACGCCGAAGCGCGTGGCATCACGCCGCTTGCCCGGATCGCCTCTTATGCCACTGCGGGCGTTGATCCGGCGATCATGGGTGTGGGCCCGGTCAGCGCGTCGCGCAGGGCGCTGGAGAAGGCGGGCTGGACTGCGGCGGACCTCGATCTCGTTGAGGCGAACGAAGCCTTCGCGGCACAGGCTTGCGCCGTTAACAAGGAAATGGGCTGGGACCCCGAGATCGTGAATGTGAACGGCGGCGCCATTGCCATCGGCCACCCGATCGGTGCGTCGGGCTGCCGTGTGCTGAACACCCTGCTGTTCGAGATGAAGCGGCGTGACGCCAAAAAGGGCCTCGCCACGCTGTGTATCGGTGGCGGCATGGGTGTTGCCATGTGCGTCGAACGGACCTGATCTGATAGCATGGGCGACCGCCAACAAAGCGGTCGCCCCGACCTTTCATGAGTGCGGCGAAACCTCCATCCGAACAGGTCGTGTTTCTCGGCGGGGGCACGCTATGCTTCTGGCCAGCTGAGTTTGTGCATTGCACCCGCGCGCAAGTGGCCCCGCGATCAACCGCGGCAAGGGCAACATTTCCATTCTGCTGGCGCGTGATTATGATCATATCCCTGACCGCGATGATCGTCTATATTTGAGCCCTCCCAAGGAAACAGAGGCCGACAAGATCGACTTCACCGACCCGGAAAAGATTGCCCGAACGTGGGAAAAAGGTATCAAGGCTGAAGTGAGATATCTGAAGCCAAACGACTGAAACACTAGATCAAGGAGATTTATTTATGGCACGAACAGCACTCGTCACCGGCGGCAGCCGTGGTATCGGCGCGGCCATTTCCAAGGCACTCAAGGCCGAAGGCTACAATGTCGCCGCCACATATGCGGGTAATGACGAAGCCGCCGCCGCCTTTTCCGACGAAACCGGGATCAAGACCTACAAATGGAATGTCGCCGACTATGACGAGAGCGCCGCAGGCATCGCCAAGGTTGAGCAAGAGGTGGGCCCGATCGATATTGTCGTCGCCAATGCCGGCATCACCCGCGACGCGCCTTTCCACAAGATGACGCCGGAACAGTGGCAGCAGGTCATCGACACCAACCTCACAGGGGTCTTCAACACGGTTCACCCGGTGTGGCCCGGCATGCGCGAGCGCAAGTTTGGCCGCGTCGTTGTGATCAGTTCCATCAATGGTCAAAAGGGTCAGTTCGCGCAGGTCAACTATGCTGCGACCAAGGCCGGCGATCTCGGCATTGTCAGGAGCCTTGCACAGGAGGGCGCGCGTGCCGGTATTACCGCGAATGCGATTTGCCCCGGCTACATCGCCACGGAAATGGTCATGGCCGTGCCCGAGAAAGTGCGCGAGTCCATTGTTGCGCAGATCCCGGCGGGACGTCTGGGTGAACCCGAAGAGATAGCCCGCTGTGTGACGTTTCTCGCGTCCGAGGATGCGCAGTTCGTCAATGGCTCGACCATCTCGGCCAACGGGGCACAGTTCTTCGCCTGATCCTTTTGGGTCATGACAATGCACAGGGCCGGTCGCGAGTGACCGGCCCCGCAGGCGCTATGAAAAAGGGGCCGATAAACGGCCCCAGATATCTGCGCTTTGCTTGGAAATATCATTATAAGGTGTTTCGCCTTTGCCCCGCGTCAGCAGTGAAAGGCGAAACGCTTTAAAGGTCCGGTCCACTCTTATCCCAGATGGTTGTGCGTCTGGTCGGTAACCGCGATCAGGCCGAGACGGAAAGCTTCTCGATCTGCTCCTTGATCCTGAGCTTTTGCTTTTTGAGTTCCGCAATCTCAAGGTCGTTCGATCCCGGAGCGCGCTGTGCTTCTTCGACTTGAAGCGAGAGGGAATGGTGCTTTTTCTTCAGTTCCTCAACGTGTGAACTCAGGCTCATCTACGATCTCCTCTCAATTTTGCTTTTGAACACGAGAAGTCCATCACATAATCAGCTTCGTGTCACGCCGCGAGCGCAGCATTTTGCCGAGGAATGTTGCGTGAATTTGTCTAAACCCGTTTTGGGAAATCGAGTGGCGCACCATCGCGCAGGACACAAGTGGTTGGTTTTGTGTAGCTTTCCCGGTCTGCCTCATGTCGGTCACCGGTATGCAAGACCCAACCCGCGTGAAGGCAAAATTCCGCGCGCCCTCCCTTGCGCCCCCGCACGAGCACCAGACGGGGCGCGCGCGCGGCACGCGACAGCAGAGGCAGCACCTCGAGACTGCCAAGCCGCGCCTGCATGCAACTCAGAAGTTGAGGCAGGCGCGCGGCCCGGTGGATGAAGGTCACGGTGCCTTTGGGCGCGGCGCGGCGGGCCGCGGCTTCGACCCATATTTCGAGGGGGGTTTCCTCGCCCATTGAGGCTTCGCGCCCGGGGTCGATGGCCGCGGTGGTCGCGCGGCGGTCAAAATAGGGCGGATTGGCAAACACATGGTCGAACCGGCGGGCCTTTAGCGCCGCGGGCATCTCCGCGATATCGCCTTCTTTCACATCGAAGTTCAGCGCATTGGCCGTGGCGTTGTCCCGCGCGAGGGCTGCATATAGCTCCTGTCGCTCGAGGCCCGCAACCGTCACGCCGGGCACCCGGTGGGCAAGACAAAGCCCGGCCACGCCCACGCCACATCCCAGATCAAGGGCGCTCTGGCCCGGTTGGGCGGGGATGCTCGCGGCGAGAAGCACAGGGTCAATGCCCGCGCGGTATCCTTTGGAGGGCTGGCGGATCGACAGGACGCCACCCAGAAACGCGTCTGACCGCGTTTCAGCCATCCAGCTCGATCCCGTTGTCGCGCAACGTGCGTCTGGCCGCGTCGATGTCATCCTCGCGGACCATCAAACGCCTTGGAAATATACCGATGCCGCCTTCGAGAATGCTCATGTTTACGTCCATTTCAAAGCAGTCTATACCCTCGCCCTGAAGCAAAGCCTGAGCGAAAGCGAGTGTTGCCGGATCGGTGCTGCGCAGTAGAAGTTTCATGAGACCGACTTAAGGTTGCCGACCGCCTTTGTCGAGCGGCAGTATGGACCAGCGATGAGCCTTGATGACGCCGCCACCAAACCGCATGACCGACTGGCCAAGCGTTTCGCCGCGCGGATGGAGGCGGTCAACACGCTGATCCGGACGCGCATGGCGTCCGAACATGCTCCGCGCATTCCCGAGGTGACGGCCCACCTGGTCGAAGCCGGGGGCAAGCGGCTTCGACCGATGCTGACCCTCGCTGCTGCGGATATCTGTGGCTATGAGGGCGATCACGACATCCGGCTCGCCGCGACGGTCGAATTCATTCACACGGCAACCCTTTTGCATGACGATGTGGTCGACGAAAGCGACAAGCGGCGCGGCCGGCCCACTGCGAACCTTCTGTGGGATAATAAATCCAGCGTGCTTGTTGGCGATTACCTCTTTTCACGTTCGTTTCAGTTGATGGTCGAAACCGGATCGCTTCGGGTGCTTGATATCCTTGCGAATGCGTCGGCCACCATCGCCGAAGGCGAGGTGCTTCAACTCACCGCGTCGCGCGATATCGCGACAACCGAGGCAACCTATCTTCAGGTCGTGCGCGGTAAGACCGCCGCGCTTTTCTCGGCCGCCACCGAGGTGGGGGGGGTGATTGCGGGGGCCGATGACACGGTGACACGGGGGCTTTATGACTACGGAGATGCGCTGGGCATCGCATTTCAGATTGCCGATGATCTTCTTGATTTCCAAGGGGATAGTAGCGTGACAGGCAAGAATGTCGGTGATGATTTCCGCGAGCGGAAGCTGACCCTGCCGCTGATCAAGGCGATTGCCGGGGCCGATGCAGAAGAGCGCGCCTTTTGGCAGCGCACGATCGAGAAGGGGCGCCAGGAAGAGGGCGACCTCGATACGGCGGTTGCCCTTCTGGCCAAGCATTCGGCGCTTGAGCGGACGCTGGAAGATGCACAGGGCTGGGCGGCCAAGGCGCATGCCGCGCTGACCAAAGTGCCGGAACACCCGGTGCGCGACATCTTGGCCGAGCTTTCGGATTATGTTGTGGCGCGGGTGTCCTGACGGTCAAGCCAGGCGCGCAACGCCGCCTCGAACTCGCGCGGTTTGTCGGCATGAAGCCAATGTCCCGCGTCGGGGATTTTCACAAAGCGTGCCGCAGGGAAAAGCGCGGTGATCCTGTCGCGGTCCTCGCGCTTGACATAGTCGGAGTCGGCACCTGTCAGGAACAGTGTCGGGCCGTCATATGAGCCTGATATATCAGGGAAACCCATGATCGTCGGCATTTCCGAAATCAGTGTGTCGAGGTTGAGCTTCCAGCGTTGGCCCTGAACATCCACGGATTGCAGGAAAAACGGAACAAGATCGGGATTGTCGATGCGCGGGGCAAGCCGCTCGGCCACATCCGAGCGGCGCTCAATCCCGGAAAGATCGGTGTCGCGCATCGTTTCGGCATAGCCAAGTTGGCTGTGGCTGTAGGGCACCGGCGCGATGTCGGCCACGATGAGGCTATGGACAAGATTGGGCCTTGTGAGCGCCAGAACCATCGCCGCCTTGCCGCCCATGGAATGCCCCATAACATGAAACGGCGCGCCCCCGGCGTCGATCACCTTGGCCAAATCTTCGGCCATGTCGGGATAGCTGTGGGATGTGGTGCGCGGGCTGTCGCCGTGATTGCGCATATCGACCGCCGTGACCTGCCGATCGTCCGACAGCCGCTTGGCGATGACGCCCCAGTTGCGGGCCGAGCCATAGAGCCCGTGTGCCATCAAAAGGCCGGGGTGGCGTGTGTCAGAGCCATGTGTGATCGTGTTCAGCATGCAGACAGGTTTACCGCCTGATGGGAATCGCGTAAATCTCTGATTTCCTTGGGATGTAGTAGATGATCGACCGCGACGCCTTTGACACGCGCATTGCCGAGCTGGAAGCGCGCCTTCGCGAGAAGGTTGGTGCGCGCGGCAGAACGCTTGCCGCAAAGCTGCGGCATGCGGGGCGGCGCCTTCCCGGTTGGGTGCAAAAGTCGGGCGCAGTCTTGACCCGCGCACAGGCCAAAGAGGGTCATCCAAAGATCTGGCGGCAGGTCGACGCCACGGAAACCGAGCGCGCGTTCGAGCGTATTCATGCCCATCTCGACACCATAGACCCCGTGGACCGACGCCGTGGGATCATCTTGGGCATTCTGGGCGGTATCGTTTTCAACATTCTGATTGTGCTCGCATTTTTTCTGGCCGTGCTGAAGTGGCAAGGCTTAATCTAAGGCGTTTCGCCTTTACCCCGAGACATCAGCGAAAGGCGAACGCCTTAAGCAAGGGCATGCCGCTGATAGCGCGGTGCCCCACAAATAAGAAACGGGCGGCGCCGGATTGTCCGTCACCGCCCGCGAAAAAGACTGCTCGCCTTGTTCAGATGTTGGGATAAAGCGGGAAGCGCGCACAGAGTGCCGCGACCTTCGCTTTGACCGCTTCTTCGACTTCGCCGTTGGCGTCGGGCCCATTGATCGCCAGACCGTCAACGACCTCGACGATAAGATCGGCAATCTCGCGGAATTCATCCTCTTTGAAGCCGCGGGTCGTGCCAGCGGGCGTTCCGAGGCGGATGCCGGAGGTAACCGTGGGCTTCTCGGGGTCGAAGGGGATGCCGTTCTTGTTGGTGGTGATATGCGCGCGCCCGAGAGCCGCGTCCGTGATGTTGCCGGTCACCTTCTTGGGACGCAGATCCACCAGCATGACGTGTGTGTCCGTGCCACCGGTCACGATGTCGAGCCCGCCCTTCATAAGCTGATCGGCCAAGGCCACGGCATTGGCGCGCACCTGCTTCTGATAGGTCTTGAACTCGGGGCGCAATGCCTCGCCGAAGGCAACCGCCTTGGCCGCGATCACATGCATGAGCGGGCCGCCCTGAATGCCGGGGAATATGGCCGAGTTCACCTTCTTGGAGATGGCCTCGTCATTGGTGAGGATCATGCCGCCACGGGGACCGCGCAGGGTTTTGTGGGTGGTGGTGGTGGCCACATGGGCGTGCGGGAAGGGCGAAGGATGCTCGTCAGCCGCCACGAGGCCGGCAAAGTGGGCCATGTCCACATGCAGATAGGCGCCGACCATGTCCGCAATTTCGCGGAAACGGGCAAAGTCGATCTGGCGCGGAATGGCCGAGCCACCCGCGATGATCAGCTTGGGCTGGTGTTCTTTGGCAAGCGCCTCGACCTCGTCATAGTCGATCAGGTTGTCCTGTTGGCGCACACCGTATTGCACGGCATTGAACCATTTGCCTGACTGGTTGGGGGCCGCACCATGGGTCAGGTGCCCGCCCGAGGCGAGGTTCATGCCAAGGATCGTGTCGCCCGGCTGAATCAGGGCCTGCATGACGCCTTGGTTGGCTTGGCTGCCCGAGTTTGGCTGAACATTGGCGAAGTCACAGCCGAACAGCTCTTTCGCGCGGTCAATCGCGAGGTTCTCGGCGACATCCACGTATTGGCATCCGCCATAATAGCGACGCCCGGGATAGCCTTCGGCGTATTTGTTGGTCATGACCGAGCCTTGCGCCTCCATCACGGCGGCCGAGACGATGTTCTCGGAGGCGATGAGTTCAATCTCGTCGCGCTGCCGGCCAAGCTCATCGGTGATGGCCTTGTAAAGGTCGGGGTCGCGTTGGCTGAGGGATTCGGTGAAGAAACCGGAATCAGACATGGGGAAGGCTCCGTGGCAAAGGTATCATTCGCCGATTTCCTATAGGAAACCCCGCCTTCATGTAAGGCGCTAAATCGACAATAAAGCTTGAGGTTGCGACATGTATGGTGCAGGTCGGATATGAGTGGCGCAAATGCGCCCCCGAATGTGCCTATTGGAAACAGGAGGCCGGACGCATGAGCCGCGCCATAGCCTTTGTGGCCAGCGAAATGCATCAGGCGGGGCATGCCCGGTCGCTCCTGGCGCAGCGGTTCGGGGATGTGCCCGAAGACGAGGCGGATGTGATCGTGGCGCTTGGCGGCGATGGCTTCATGCTGAGCACGCTGCACAGGACACAGGAACTTGACGTGCCGGTCTATGGGATGAACCGCGGCACCGTGGGCTTCTTGATGAACGAATACAGTGAGCACGACCTTCCCGACCGGTTGAAAGCCGCCGAGGAAGAGGTGATCAACCCCTTGTTCATGCGGGCAAAAACGACCACGGGCGATATCCGTGAGGCGCTTGCCATCAATGAGGTTTCGCTGCTGCGAGGGGGGCCGCAGGCGGCCAAGCTTCAGATCCATGTGGACGGGCATATGCGCCTTGAGGAGCTGGTTTGCGACGGGGCGCTTGTGGCGACGCCCGCAGGCTCCACGGCTTATAATTACAGCGCGCACGGGCCGATCGTGCCCATCGGTTCGGATGTGCTTGCGCTGACGGCGGTGGCGGCGTTCCGTCCCCGGCGCTGGCGCGGGGCACTCCTGCCAAAGACTGCGAAGGTGCGGTTTGATGTGCTCGACCCGGCCAAGCGTCCGGTGATGGCCGACGCCGATAGCCGGCACGTGGAAAACGTGCTGTGGGTCGAGGTCATGTCCCGGCCTGATATCCGTCATCGCATTCTCTTTGATCCCGGCCATGGTCTTGAGGAGCGGCTGTTGCGCGAACAGTTCGTCTGAAAGGTTAATCCGCCGTCCGGCACGTCGGTATCACGTCGGCATTCACGTAAGTATCGCGTCGGTGATTGCTGAGTCGCGAATGGCGTCAACGCGGCGTTCGGTGCAGTTGGAAAAGGGTGGAATTTGCCGCTGCGGTGCGGAACATTTCGAGAGGCTTCCGGTTGTCGGATCACACGGGCGCCAACATGCGCCACGGAATTTCAAAACCGAGAGGAGCACATCATGAACTGGGAACAAGTCAAAGGTAACTGGAACCAGATTCAGGGTCAGGCGCGCGAACAATGGGGCAAGCTGACCGACAACGATCTTCAGGAAGCGGCGGGCGAGCGTGATCAGCTTGTCGGTAAACTTCAGGAGAAATACGGCATGGCCAAGGAACAGGCCGAGCGGGAAGTGGACGATTTCGCATCGCGCATGTGAAGAAAGCCTTCACGAAACAGTAAGGCGGCCCCGGCGGGCCGCCTTTTTCGTGTCCGAGGACAAATCACCTGTCTTTGACCTGTTCCTTGAGCCAATCGGCGAATGCGCGTGAGGCTGCGCTTTCGTCGGGTTTGGCGGGCGGGATCAGGAAATATCCCTCGGACAGGGGCGGCGCGTGATCGAACGGGCGCACCAGACGACCCTCGCCAATCAGGCGGGCGACAAGCGTGTCATGCGCCATAGCTATGCCCGCCCCTTCAAGGGCAACATTCACCGCGATGCCGAAGGTCGAGCCGCGATTGACTTCGGCCCAACGGGTGAACGGGCGGCCCTGAGAGTTGAACCACGATTCCCAAGTTCCGGTATGCCCGGAACATTCGAAGAGCGTGGCGGTGTCGAGATCAAACGCGCCGTTCTGATAATCGGGCCGGCAGACGGGATAGAACCTGTCCTGTGTCAGCCGTTCGGCGCCATGTGGCAGGTCGCCGTGCCGTGCAAAGCGAATTTCGAGGCTCGACGCGTCGGAATTGCGTTCTGGATCCCAGATCGGGGTGACAATGTTCAGCGCGATCTCGGGATGCGCCGTCTGAAAGTGTCGCAGCCGGGGCGTCAGCCAGAAAAGCGCGAAGCCAAGGTTGCATTGCACGATCAGGGATTCGCCCCGATTCTCACCGAAGACGGATCGCGTGCCTTGGGTCAGCATGTCGAAGGCTTCGCGCACCGTGGGAAGGTAGTTGCCCCCGGCCTCGGTCAGATCGAGCGCGCGAGTCCGCCGGATAAAGAGATCGCGACCGAGAAAGTTTTCAAGGTTTCGGACATGCTGGCTGACTGCGGATTGGGTCAGGCCCAGTTCCTCGGCGGCCATGGTGAATGAGAGATGTCGCGCCGTCGCCTCGAATGCGCGCAGCCATGTCAGGTGAGGCAAGGTATTCGCAGGCATGGGGCCCCGTCCATTAGAAGAACTAATGCCATGGCGCATTATCCATAATTTGTAAAGGCTTGGGCGGTTTGCCATCTGTCGTGGCAAGAGCAAAAGGAGCCGATATGACACGCCTTGCGACGCATGACGCGACCCCGAACCTTGGCCATTGGCAGGAGCGTGCCGATATGGCGGCGGCGTTCCGCTGGACTGCTCGGTTGAACATGCACGAGGCGGTGGCGAACCATTTCAGCCTTGCGGTGAACGAGGGCGGGACCGAGTTCCTGATGAATCCCAACCAGATGCATTTCAGCCGGATCAAGGCGTCGGACCTGCTTCACCTCGATGCGAATGACCCGGACGCGATGGAAAAACCCGGCGCGCCAGACTCGACCGCCTGGGGCCTGCACGGATCGGTTCACCGCCACTGTCCGCATGCGCGTTGTGTGATGCACGCGCATTCGATCCATGCCACCGTTCTGGCCAGTCTGGCCGACAGCCATTTGCCCGCGATTGATCAGAACACGGCCACGTTCTTTGGGCGCCATGCCGTGGATGACCAATTCGGCGGGTTGGCCTTCGAGGAAGAGGGCACGCGGTGCGCGGGCCTTTTGTCGGACCCCAAGATCAAGGTGCTGGTGATGGGCAATCACGGTGTCTTGGTCATTGGCGACACTGTCGCGGATGCGTTCAACCGGCTTTATTATTTCGAGCGCGCCGCCGAGACCTATATCCGGGCGCTCCAGACCGGGCAGCCGTTGCGCCTGCTGTCCGACGAGGTGGCCGAGAAAACGGCACGGGAACTAGATGATTATCCCGGTCAGGCCGAAGCGCACCTGAATGAGATCAAGGCGATTCTGGACGCAGAAGGCTCCGATTACGCCGCTTGAACATCCGACACACACCATCAGCAAGGAGGGATCATGACGACCCGATCCGTACGCCTGTCCGAAAAGGGCCTTTTCGTTCCGCTCGCCGACGGCGAAACCTATTTCAACTATCATTGGCTGCGCGATGCGTGTCCCAGCGCGATTGATCCGCAGACGCGCGAGCGTGTGTTCGACATCTCATCGCTGGAGGCCGGTCCACGGGCGCAGGCCGCGCGGATTGACGGCGGTCATCTGGTGATCGACTGGCAAAGCGAGGATCACGAGACGCGTCTGCCGCTGTCGCAGCTTCAGGCCTTTGCCGATAATGGCCGCAAACCCGACCCTGCGGATTTGCCGCGCAAGCTGTGGTATTCGGATGGCTATGACGATTTCCGCCGCGTGACGCAGTCGGATGTTCTGACGACGGATGACGGGCGTGCGACCCTCGCGCGGGCGCTGGTCGAGGACGGGGTCGCGCTGGTGACCGAGATGGAGAACAGCGACGAGAGCCTGACGCGGCTGGTGAACAGCCTTGGCCCGATCACGCCATCCGCGGAGGGCGATCATTTCGAGGTGCGGCTTGAGATCGCGCCGACGAACCTTGCCTTTACCGCCGGACCGCTGGAAATGCATACCGACCTGCCGGGCGAGGAAATGGCACCGGGGGTGCAGTTCCTGCATTGCCGCGAGAACACCGTGGAGGGCGGACGGAGCCTTTTCCTTGACGGGGCGGCGGTTGCCGCGGCCCTGCGCGAGGAAGACCCGGAGGCGTTCAACCTTCTGGCCAGCCACGATATTCCGTTCTTCTACCGGCATGACGGCTGGGACTACCGGGCGCATCAGCGCGTGATCGAGCTGGACGCGCGGGGGAACGTGGCCGGGGTCACGGTGTCACAGCATCTTCAGGACGATATCGACCTGCCGCAAGACCTGCTGGACGACTATTACCCGGCGCTGTGCAAGTTCATCCGGATGATGCAGGAAGACCGGTTCCTGTGCCGGTTCCGGCTGAATGCGGGCGAATGCATCGTGTTCGATAATCATCGGATCGTGCATGGACGTGAGGCGTTTTCGGCCGACAGCGGCGCGCGGCACCTGCGCGGTTGCTATACCGACCGGGGCGCGACGTGGAGCACCTACCGCACCCTTGTGGCGCGTGGTGCGACCGGCCTGCTCGAAGACCGCCCGGCGGCGAAGGTCGCCTGATGGGGCGGGCCCGGGCCATGTCGGCCCGGGCCTGCCCCGCGTTTACGTTTTTGCCAGTCCGAGGCCCTGCAACGCCTCGCGGATTTCGTCGAGGATGGCCGGGTCGTCGATCGTGGCGGGCATCTTGTATTCCTTGCCATCGGCGATGTTGACCATGGTTGCGCGCAGAATTTTGCCCGAGCGTGTCTTGGGTAGACGATCCACGACGCAGCACAGCTTGAATGCCGCAACGGGGCCGATACGGTTGCGCACAAGTTTGACGCATTCCGCGCTGATCTCTTCGGTGGGGCGGTTCACGCCCTTGGTGAGACAGACGAATCCGACCGGAAGTTGCCCCTTGAAGGAATCCGAGATGCCGATCACGGCGCATTCGGCCACGTCGGGATGCGAGGCCAGAACCTCTTCCATGCCGCCGGTCGACAGCCTGTGACCCGCCACGTTGATCACGTCGTCGGTGCGCGCCATGATCCAGAGATACCCGTCCTCGTCCTTCATGCCCGCGTCGCCGGTTTCATAGTAGCCGGGGAAGGTTGAGAGGTATGATTTCCGGAACCGGTCCGGCGCATTCCAGAGGGTCGGAAGTGTTCCGGGCGGAAGCGGCAGCTTGATCGCGATGGCACCAAGTTCGCCCGCGGGAAGCTCGTTGCCCTCGGGGTCGAGGATTTGAACGTCGTAGCCGGGCATCGCGACGGTGGGCGAACCGAGCTTGACCGGCATCGGCTCGATTCCGACCGGGTTGCCGGCAATGGTCCAGCCTGTTTCGGTCTGCCACCAGTGGTCATAGACCGGCTTGCCCGTCATTTCCCGGGTCCATTCGATCGTGTCGGGGTCTGCGCGTTCGCCCGCGAGGTAGATCGCGTTGAGACAGCTCAGGTCGTATTTCTTGAGAAACTCGCCCTTGGGGTCTTCACGCTTGACCGCGCGAAAGGCCGTGGGGGCGGTGAAGAAACTCTTGACCTTGTGTTCGGAGATCACCCGCCAGAATGTGCCCGCATCGGGCGTGCCAATCGGCTTGCCCTCGAAGACGATCGTGGTGTTGCCGTGAATGAGCGGCGCATAGCAGATGTACGAATGGCCCACGACCCAACCCACGTCGGAGGCGGCCCAGAACACATCGCCGGGATCGACGTTGTAGATGTTCTTCATCGTCCAGTTCAGCGCCACGAGATGCCCCGCGGTGGCGCGCACGACACCCTTGGGCGCGCCGGTGGTGCCGGATGTATAGAGAATATAGGCCGGATGGTCGCCTTCGACCGGAACACAGTCGGCAGGCGTGACATCGCGTTGAACCTCGTCCCAGTCGAAATCGAAACCGGGCTTGAGATCGCCGGTTTCGGGTTCACGCTGAAAGATCACGGTAAACTCGGGCTTGTGATGGGCCTCGGCGATGGCCCCGTCCACCAGCGGTTTGTAGGGCACGACGCGCCCGGGCTCGAGCCCGCAAGACCCGGCGATGATCGCCTTGGGGGTCGCATCGTCGATCCGCACCGCAAGTTCGCTGGCTGCGAAGCCGCCGAACACGACCGAATGGATCGCACCGAGACGGGCACAGGCGAGCATCGCCACCAGCGCCTCGGGGACCATGGGCATGTAGATGATGACGCGGTCGCCCTTTGCGATGCCCTTGTCGCGCAGCGCCCCGGCAAGCGTCGCGACGCGGTCCTTCAGGTCCGCGAAAGTGATCTTCGCCTTGGTGCCGGTGACGGGGCTGTCATGGATGATGGCCACCTGATCGGCGCGACCGTTTTCAACATGCCGATCCACCGCATTCCAGCAGGTGTTGACGCGGGCCTCGGCGAACCAGTCATAGAGATGATCGCCCCGGTCATAGAGCGCCTTCTTTGGCGGCTCGACCCAGTCGATCGCGCGGGCCTCGTTCAGCCAGAACCCCTCGGGGTCGTTCTGCCACGACTTGTAAACGTCCTTGAAGTTCATGAAGCTCTCCCTCTTTCCCTTGGGGCAAGGTGTTACGCAGCGTGGGCAGGTCCGACAAGGCTGTTACCGATCACGCGGGCCGGTATGATCACAAAAATTTGCAATTTTCCGCCAATGCCGCTGCAAATTTTGCAAATCGCCTTTTTTACGGTGTTTTAGCGGCCCGTGGCGAGACGGTTTGCAAAGTCAAGAGCGCGTGATGCGGTCAGCCCGTGCTTGAGCGATGCCGTGCCGCACTTCATCATCGCCGGGAAAGGGGCGCAGATGCCGGATTCCGGGACCACAGACCGCCGATTCGATCCCGATGTAACCGTGTCTCGGGGATCGGCGATGATCTGTGAGGTGAGGGCCTTATCGCGATCCGGGGGCATAGCATGACCCTATGGTTGCTTGTGCTGGCGCTGCTGCTGGGGGCGGTGCTCAGATCGGGGTCGGTCTGTATGGTGGCGGCGACCGAGGCATTCCTGCGCAGGCGCGACCCGTCCCGAGCGTTACTGATAGCAGAAGGCACGTGCTGGGCACTTGTGGCTCTGACCTTGATCGGGGCCTACCCTTTGGGTGTTCGGTTCAGCGAGTCTATGCTGCTGGGGCTGGCGGGGGCATTCGTGTTCGGGATGGGCGCGGCGGTGAACGGCGCCTGCGCCTTTGGCGTGATCGCGCAGGTGGGAACCGGACGGTTCGAATATGCTCTGACCGGTGTGGGGGTCTGGATCGCGGTGCAGGCGTCGGGCGGCATGAGACCTGTGACCGAGAGCATGGACATGGCGCCGGTCGGGACATGGTCCGCGGCTGTGATGCTTGCGGTTGCGCTTGTTCTTGTGCGGCTTTGGTTGCGGCGTGGACGGACAGTCGGGCGGGTATTGTTCCTTGGTGTTGCGATGGCAGTGGGGGCGGCGTGCTTCACCGCCATCGCGGTCAATCATGCGCGATTCCCATGGATCGCCTTGTTGAACGATCCAGGGATGGCGACTGCGCTGTCATGGTGGATCGCCGGTTCTGTGGTGGCGGGCGCGATTGGGGCAGGGCTTGTCATACCTGACGGGTTCAATCTTAGTTGGCCGGGCTTTGGCCGACTTGGACGCCGACTCATTGGCGGGGTGCTTATGGGAACGGGCAGTGTCATGCTTCCCGGTGGCAATTCCAGCTTGCTTTTCTTTGGACTGACAACGGGCGCTCCAATGGCGGCGCTTGGCCTTGTGGCCATGCTCGCAGGGATCGTCGTCATGATCCTTGCTTCTGCGGGTCCGCTCTCGCCGTTTTTGCGCCGGGTGGCGGCCATGTGTGGCCTCGGGCACAGTGATCACCGGGGTTGAGGCGGCCCGAGGGGCCAAGGACGCGCGACCGAATTTCGCGTGCAGGGGGATTTTCGACATCCGGCAGGTCGAAAACCGGCCAGATCCTGAGCCGTGTCTGTGCTACGACTCAGATCGTGGAGCGGCATGGTGCCCCTCCCGCTTTGAAAAGGTCCGTTGCCATGGGCGACAAGGAACGCAAGCCGGCCAAACCCGGCACGAAACCCACCAAGAAGTAAGTCTTCACCCCATCCAGAAAATGACCGCCGGCGCGCAGACCGCCGGCGGTCTCGTGATCAGCCGTAATGCGCGACCGGTGTGCCCGCGATGGCCGCCACGTTGAGAAGCCCGCGGGCGGTGACGCCCGGCGTCACGATGTGGGCGCGGTTGCCCATGCCCATGAGAATCGGGCCCACCTCGAGCCCGCCCGCTTTCATCTTGAGGATGTTGCGCACGCCCGACGCGGCATCGGCATTGGCGAAGATAAGCACGTTGGCCGCCCCCTCCATCCGGTTGTCAGGCAGGAGCCGCGCCCGCAGTTCGGGATTGAGCGCGGTGTCGACATTCATCTCGCCCTCATAGCAGAAGCCGGGATTCTGCGCGTCAAGGAGCGCGATGGCGGAGCGCAGGCGCTTGCCCGAATCCTCACCCTGATTGCCGAATTGTGATTGCGAGCAAAAGGCGATGTTGGGTTCGATACCGAAGCGGCGCACATGGCGTGCGGCGCCGATGGCCGACTGCGCGAGGTTCTCGGGGCTGGGAAAGACGCGCACATGGGTGTCGGCGATAAAGAGCGGCCCATCTTCGAGAATGATCATCGAAAGCGCGCCGTGCGGGCTGAACCCGTCATTGCCAAGCACCTGATTGACGTAATTCAGATGCCATCGATATTCCCCGAAGGTGCCGCAGATCAGGCTTTCGGCCTCGCCGCGATGGACCATCACCGCGCCGATGGCGGTGGTGTTGGTGCGCATCACCGCGCGGGCGAGATCAGGGGTCACACCCCGGCGCTGCATGATCTGGTGATAACTGCTCCAGTAGTCGCGGTAGCGCGGGTCGTTTTCGGGATTCACGATGGTGATGTCGCGTTCGGTGCTGATCTCGAGGCCCATGCGTTCACAGCGCGTCTGGATCACATCGGGGCGACCGATGAGGATCGGCTGTTCGCTCGTCTCCTCGAGCACGGCTTGCGCTGCACGGAGCACGCGCTCGTCCTCTCCTTCGGCAAAGACGATGCGGCGCGCCTCTTTGCGGGCGGCCTCGAAGACGGGCCGCATGAGCAAGGCGGATTTGAACTGTGCGGCATCGAGCCGGGCCTTGTAGGCCTCCATGTCCTCGATGGGCCGCATGGCGACGCCGGTTTCCATCGCGGCGCGCGCAACCGAGGTCGAGACGATCCCCGACAGGCGCGGATCAAACGGCTTGGGGATCAGGTAATCGGGACCGAAGGTGAGTTGTTCGCCCTTGTAGGCCGCCGCCGCTTCGGCCGAGGTGGTTTCGCGGGCAAGCTGCGCGATGCCTTCGACGCAGGCCAGTTGCATCGCGTCGTTGATCTCGGTCGCGCCCGCATCAAGCGCGCCACGGAAGATGAACGGAAAACACAGCACGTTATTGACCTGATTGGGAAAATCGCTTCGGCCCGTGGCGATGATCGCGCGCGGTGCCACGTCGCGGACGAGGTCGGGCATGATTTCAGGGGTCGGGTTGGCTAGGGCGAAGACGATCGGGTCCTCCGCCATTTTCTCCACCATCGGGGGGGTGAGAACCTTTGGTCCCGAAAGCCCGAGGAAGAGGTCCGCCCCAGCGATCACCTCGTCCAGCGTGCGCTTGTCAGAGGGTTGCGCGAAGGCGGCTTTTTGCGGGTTCATGTCCTCGGTTCGGCCTTCATAGACCAAACCGTGAATGTCGCAGAGCCAGACATTCTCGCGTTTGACGCCCAGCTTCAGAAGCAGGTTGAGACAGGCGATGCCCGCGGCCCCGCCGCCCGTCGAGACGATCTTGATGTCCTCGAACTTTTTGCCCGCGACATGCAGCGCGTTGGTGGCCGCCGCGCCGACGACGATGGCGGTGCCGTGCTGATCGTCGTGAAAGACGGGGATATTCATGCGCTCGCGGCAGATTTTTTCGACGATGAAACAGTCGGGCGCCTTGATATCCTCGAGGTTGATCGCGCCGAAGGAAGGCTCCATCGCGCAGACGATCTCGGCCAGTCGTTCGGGATCGGGCTCATCAAGTTCGATATCGAAACAGTCGATATCGGCGAATTTCTTGAAGAGCACGGCCTTGCCCTCCATCACTGGCTTGGAGGCGAGCGCGCCGATATTGCCCAGCCCCAGCACCGCCGAGCCGTTGGTGACCACCGCCACGAGGTTCCCGCGTGCGGTGAAGCGCGAGGCATTGGTGGCGTCGGCCTTGATTTCAAGGCAGGCCTCGGCCACACCCGGCGAATAGGCCCGTGCCAGATCGCGCCCGTTGGCCAGCGGCTTGGTCGCGCGAATCTCGAGCTTACCGGGTTCGGGAAACTCGTGATAATCCAGCGCGGCCTTGCGCGCCTGTTCGCGGGCGGTGTCGGTGGCCTCGGGGTCAGGGGTGTCGGTCATCATATGATCCTTCGGGCGGATTGATATATCGTTCAGCGCTAAACTATCCGCACGTCATCGGGGGCGACCCGCGCGCCGGAGGCTTGACGTAACGTTCGCACGACAGGCGCGCGCGTGCAAATGCGATGTGCGGTCTGGCGTCCGGGGGTGGATTATGAGTATTTGTAGAAAGATGAAGCCGGGAGGCGACCTGCCTCCGCAACGGACCGGAGGGGACATGGACCAGCACCTGACCGTCGTCGAGCATCCGCTCGTGCAACATAAACTCACATTGATGCGCGAGAAGGAGACCTCGACCGCCGTGTTTCGGCAGCTCCTGCGC
Organism: Roseovarius sp. E0-M6; assembly: GCF_037083845.1. Classification (NCBI taxonomy): domain Bacteria; kingdom Pseudomonadati; phylum Pseudomonadota; class Alphaproteobacteria; order Rhodobacterales; family Roseobacteraceae; genus Roseovarius; species Roseovarius sp. E0-M6. Next base: position 49,385 of record NZ_JBAPLA010000006.1, read on the forward strand.
GAGATCAGTCAGCTTCTGGCCTATGAGGTCACCTATAAGCTGCCCACGGAGGCGCGCCGCATCGAGACCCCGCTCGGAGAGATGGACGCGCCGGTGCTTGCGGGGCGCAAGCTGGCGCTGATTTCGATTCTGCGGGCGGGCAACGGCCTTTTGGACGGGATGCTTGAGCTCATTCCATCGGCACGGGTGGGCTTTGTCGGCCTTTACCGCGACGAGGCCACGCTTCAGCCGGTGCAATATTACTTCAAGGTACCTGATCACCTTGACGAACGGTTGGTCATTCTGGTCGATCCAATGCTCGCCACCGGCAATTCGAGCGCGGCTGCGGTCGATCTGGTCAAGCAGGCGGGCGCCAAGGATATCCGGTTCCTGTGCCTGTTGGCTGCGCCCGAAGGTGTCGCGCGGATGAAGGAGGCGCATCCGGACGTGCCCATCGTCACCGCGTCACTTGACGAGAGGCTGAACGATATCGGTTATATCCTGCCGGGGCTCGGGGATGCCGGAGACCGGATGTTCGGCACGAAATAGCTGTATTTTCGGTTTACTGCGCACAGGATTTACGGCAAGCTGACCCCCACATCTTGTGGGGGCAAAATGAAACTTACCAGAGTTATTGCGATTGCCGTGATCACGGCGTCAGGCGCGCTGGGCCTTGCCCAGGCGCAGACGCTGCGCGATGCGGAGGCACCAGCCGAATTCCCGCCATCTTCTTTTCAGGGGCGGCAATATGTGGACAGCGACGGATGCGTCTTCATCCGGGCCGGTATCGACGGCAATGTCACATGGGTGCCGCGGGTGTCGCGGAGCCGGAAACTTGTCTGTGGCTATCAGCCGACGCTGACCGCGCGGGCCAAGCCCGAGCCAGCGGCGAAACCGGCCCCGAAGCCCGAGGCGGTTGCCACAGCGAAGCCGGTCGTGCGCACGCAGGCAAAACCACGCACCGTTGCGGCGGCGCAGCCCAAGCCGGTGCGCAAGCCCGCACCGCAGCTTGTGCGCCCTGCCGCGCCGGTGGCTCAGGGCCCCGTCGTGCAGACCGCGCCCGCGAAAAAAGTTGTGACCCGGAAACCGGCCAAGACCGTGCGGCGTGTCGCCGGGGCATCGCCCTGCCGTGGCTTGAGCGCGGTGTCGGCGCGATATCTGCGCGGTCACAATGTGCGGTGCGGTCCGCAGGCCGAGCCGCCGCATAACGGTGCCGTGGCATCGCCATCGCGGAGCTATAGCCCGGCGCAGGCCACGACGACGGCCGTTCGGCGCCCTGCCGCCACGCCCAATACGGTGCAGAGCCCGCCGGTGCGCGTCGCGCCGAAGCATGTCTATGCCAAGCAGCGTGTCGCAACGGCGGGTGTGCGCATTCCCGAAGGCTACAAGCGGGTCTGGATGGACGGGCGTCTCAATCCGAAGCGCGCGCATCAGTATTTCGAGGGCAAGGCGCGGATGGAGCAGGTCTGGACCAAGACGCTTCCGCGTGAACTAATTCAGCGGGATGTCGGCCCCGTGGTTCAGCCCGCCGATCCGCAGACAGGGTATTCGCGTGGCTATGGCAGCAAGGGGCACGGGACCGCGCCGGTGATTTCGTCACGTGGAACGGCCCCGGCCAAGTCGCAGGTGCAGGCCAAGCAGGCGCAGCCTGTGGCGCAATCCAAACCCGCGAGCCACAGCTATGTGCAGGCCGGTGTCTTTGCCACACGCGCGCAGGCCGAACAGGCCGCGCAGCGCGTGGCGCGCACGGGCCTGACGACGCGGCTCGGGACGCTGACCAAGGGGGGTAAATCCTACAGCCTCGTTCTGGCCGGTCCGTTCCGGACGCAGGGCGCGTTGGGTTCGGCGCTGGCGCGGGTTCGTGCCGCCGGTTTTGGCAACGCGACGTATCGCTGACCTGCGCAGGAGCGCGGGAGAGCACAGAGAGAGACTATGCCGGGCCGGGCCGAAACCGCGCCCGGCATTTCTGTTCCTGGGGCCGTGAGCAAGGCGATCCGGGACATGGGATGATCAGGTCTCGCAGATGCCCTGTAGCCTGAGCCAGTCGCTGTCGGGCAAAACCGGATCAAGCGATTGACCGGCGAAGGGGTCGGCCTCGATCAGGCTCAGCGTGGTTTCGCCGGAAATGTCGCGTGCGTAGGCATAGGGCGTGGTGCGCACCGACCATGCGCGAAAACCGTCGAGCAATTCCGTATCCGATAGCGGTGGCGGGTCGGCAGCAAGCAGGTGTTCGGCATAGCTTCGCAGAATGTCATCGGGCAGGTTGCCGGTGGTCAGTAGGCGGATCGTGGCCATGGTGCCCGCATGCTCGAGAAGTCGGTCGAGCGGATCGGCGTTGCGGGCGCGCAGATGCGCGGCGATGATATGACCGGCGAGAACATCGGGGTCTTCGTGATCCTCGACGAGGGTGCGGCCGATCAGGATGGTGCGACCGGGCAGGCCGACCGTGTCGGTCACACCATCGGGCACCACCATGAGCCGCGTGGCCCCGTCGGGCGGCGCGAGACGTTGCGCCAGCCGGTCGAGCGCCGCGACGCCACCCGGTTCAAAGCAAGGTGTTCCGGTGACGCCGCGCATCTGGTTGACCAGGTTTTCACCTATTTCGGCCCGCTTGACCGGCGGCACCACGGCGAGCGCGTGGCGGCGCAACTGATCCGGGAGCCAGAACACCGCCCCCGCGACCACCGTCAGGGTGATGCCAAGCGCGATCATCCGGCGGAGCCGTCCGGGGCGGGGCCGAGCGCGGGCGATGGCGGTGCGCAGCTTCTCGATCGCGGCGATCATTTCGGCTTCGCTGTCGGCAAGTTCGAGTGTCTCGGCCGGATCGCCGTCGGGATGATAGATCGCGGGCCGTTCACCGGGGTTGGCGCGGATGATCGCGGGCAGGGACCAATGGGCGAGCGGGCGCTCGGCCATGTCCGACACGACGAGCGTCGCGTCGCCCAGCGAGACGATCACCTCGCTGCGCTGCGCCTCGGGGGAGGCACGCCAGAGGCCGGTTGCCTCGAGCCTTTGATACTCGCTGAGTGCGGTCATGCTGTCCGGGCCTGCTCTGCCTCGTTCAGACGACATTAGCAGGGGGCGCGGGGTCCGGCAATTGCCTCGCGCAGGGGCGGGGCGATTGTGGACGAGGGGCGGGAGTGGTGCGAGAAATATATGTTCGACGGGATCTGCCTGTTGCAGGCGAAGAGCGAAACGCATTAACTCGCGCCCATGAAACTGCTTTTTCTGGGTGATGTGATGGGCCGGGCCGGACGGCAGGCCGTGATCGAGCGGCTGCCGGGCCTGCGTGAGGCATGGCGGCTGGATTTCGTGGTCGTCAATGGTGAGAATGCGACCAACGGGCGGGGCCTCAATGCGGGGCATACGCGCGCCCTGATGGAGGCGGGTGCGGACGTGATCACGCTGGGCGATCACGCCTTCGATCAAAAGGACATGCTTCAATTTCTTGAGACGGAACCACGCGTCATTCGCCCGCTGAACATCGCCAAGACCCCGCCGGGTCAGGGCGCGCGGGTCTTTTCGGATGCACGCGGGCGCAAGGTTCTTGTGGCGCAAGCATTGGGGCAGGTCTTTATGAAGCAGCCCTATGATGATCCGTTTTCGGCGCTGGACCGGGTGCTTTCGACCCATCGGCTTGGTGGTGCCGTGCAGGCCGCGATCGTGGATTTTCATTGTGAGGCGACAAGCGAGAAGATGGCGGCAGGCCATTTCTGTGAAGGCCGCGCAAGCCTTGTGGTCGGCACGCATACCCATGTGCCCACGGCGGATGCGATGATCCTGCCGGGCGGGACCGCATATCTGAGCGATGCCGGCATGTGCGGCGATTACCTGAGCGTGATCGGCATGGAGAAGACCGAGCCGATGCGCCGCTTTGTCACCGGCATGCCCTCGGCTCGGTTCGAGCCGGCGATGGGGGAGGCGACACTCTCGGGTGTTTACGTGGAAACCGATGATCGCACGGGCAAGGCAACCCGCATCGAGATGGTGCGCCAAGGTGGCCGCTTGCAGGAGTCGGGCGCATGATGGAGCGTATCGGGCTTTATGCCGTGCTGTTCTTGATGGGCACGGGATGGGGTTTGACGATTCCGCTGGCCAAGGTCGCGGTGAGCACCGGGCACAAGCCCTTCGGCTTGATTTTCTGGCAGCTTGTCACGGTGGTGATCCTGCTTGGCTCGATCACGGTTCTGCGGGGCAAGCCGCTTGTCTTCAAACGCGAATACATGCCGCTTTTCGTCATGGTGGCGCTGTGCGGGGCGGTGCTTCCGGACATATTCTATTACCTTGCCGCGATGACATTGACCGGGGGGGTGATGTCGATCACCACCTCGACGGTGGCGATGTTTTCGCTGCCGATCGCCCTGGCGCTTGGCAATGAGCGGTTCGAGGCGAGCCGGTTCCTAGGCGTCGGGTGCGGCCTTTTGGGAATCATTCTGTTGGTGGGACCGGATGCGAGCCTTTCGGAGGGATCGTCGGGCATCTGGGTGCTGATCGCACTTTTGGCGCCGTTGCTCTATGCGACCGAGGGCAATCTTGTGTCGAAATGGGGGACGCAGGGCCTTGATCCCATGCAGGTTATTTTCAGTGCGTCCCTGATCGGGATGGCGATCACGTTGCCGGTTGCTGTGGGCACAGGGCAATGGATCAACCCGCTGGACGGTGTGGGCCTGCCCGAGCTTGCGCTGGTGGTCGGAGCCATGGTGCACGGGCTTGTCTACGCCTGCTATGTCTGGCTTGTCGGGCGCGCGGGGTCCGTCTTTGCGGCGCAGACAAGCTATGTGGTAACGGCGACCGGTGTCTTGTGGTCCATGGGCCTTTTGTCAGAGAGCTATTCGGCGTGGGTCTGGCTCGCGCTGGGGGTGATGATGCTGGGTATGTTCCTTGTTCAGCCGCGGGCGGTGCGGGTGCTTGTGCCGGGGCGGGCCATGGAGGATGATGGGCATCCACCAGACGAGGCGCCGCGCACGTGATTTCCTATTTTGACCTGTCGCAAACGACACAGGCCCTGATGACGCTGAGCGTTGTCGCGGTGATGTTCGTTTTCTTCGTTCGCGAAATCTATCCCGTGGAAGTGGTGGCCATGGGGGGCGTCGCTGCGTTGCTGGTGACCGGGCTTTTGCCCTATGACGCGGCGCTTGCCGTCTTGTCGAACCCCGCGCCGTGGACCATTGCGGCGATGTTCATCATCATGGGGGCGCTGGTGCGGACCGGCGCGCTTGAGGCGTTTACCGCCGTGGCCGAGATGCAGGCGCGCACCAATCCGAAAATCGCCATTGCGATGCTTCTGGCTCTGGTGATCCTTGGATCGGCGATCATGAACAACACGCCTGTGGTCGTGGTGATGATCCCGGTTTTTGTGCAGATCGCGCGGACGATGGGCCTTCCGGCCTCCAAGCTTTTGATCCCGCTTAGTTACGCGGCGATTCTAGGGGGCACTCTCACGCTGATCGGGACGTCCACGAACCTTCTGGTGGATGGTGTGGCGCGGGCGCAGGGGCTTGAGCCGTTCAGCATTTTCGAGGTCACGCCGCTTGCCATCGCGTTGGTGATCTGGGGCATGATCTATTTGCGGTTCATCGGTCCCTATCTTCTGCCGCGTCGGGACAGCATGGCGGACATGCTGTCGGATCGGTCGAAGATGAAATTCTTTACCGAGGCCGTGATCCCGCCTGAATCGAACCTGATCGGGCGCGAGGTGACGGGTGTTCAACTTTTCAAACGCGAGGGCGTGCGACTTGTCGATGTGATCCGGGGGGATCAGTCGCTCAGGCGGAGCCTTGACGGGGTTGAGCTTCGGGTTGGGGATCGGGTGGTTCTGCGCACGCAGATGACCGAGCTTCTGAGCCTGCAACGCAACAAGAGCCTCAAGCGGGTCGATCAGGTCTCGGCGGTCGAGACCAAAACGGTCGAGGTGCTGATCACGCCGGATTGCAAGATGGTGGGCCGGTCGCTCGGGTCGTTGCGCCTGCGACGGCGTTATGGGGTCTATCCTCTGGCGGTGCATCGGCGGAACCAGAATATCGGCCGGCAGCTTGAGGATTTGATCGTGCGGGTCGGGGATACGCTGCTGCTTGAGGGTGCGCCTGACGACATCAAACGTCTGGCCACGGAAATGAACCTTGTCGATGTCTCGAAACCCTCGGCGCGGGGGTTCCGGCGGGGTCATGCGCCCGTGGCCATCGCCGCGCTTCTGGGGATCGTGGTTCTGGCCGGGCTGGGTATCGCGCCGATCCTGGCGCTTGCGGTGATCGCGGTGGCGGTGGTGCTGTTGGCGCGATGCATTGATGCGGACGAAGCGTTCTCCTTTGTCGAGGGGCAGCTTCTGGCGCTGATTTTTTCGATGCTGGCGGTGGGGGCCGCGCTTGAGGCTTCGGGCGCGGTGAAGCTGATCGTCGAGATGCTGTCGCCGTGGCTCATACTGTTGCCCGGCGTCGCGGTGATCTGGGCGATTTACCTTATTACCTCGGTGCTGACCGAAATGGTGAGCAACAACGCCGTGGCCGTGGTCATCACCCCCATCGCGATCGGGCTTGCCGAGGCGATGGGCATCGACCCGAGGCCGCTTGTGGTGGCGGTGATGGTTGCGGCCAGCGCGAGTTTCGCGACGCCCATCGGCTATCAGACCAACACGCTGGTCTATGGGCCGGGCGGCTATCGCTTTACCGACTTTCTCAAGATAGGCGTGCCTTTGAATCTGAGTGTCGGGCTTTTGGCCTCGGCGCTGATCCCGCTGATCTGGCCACTTTAGGGCACGGGCTCACTCCTCGGCGGCGTCGGCCTCGGCTTTGGTTTCGTGCTCGGTGCCCGGCGCATGCTCGGGTGGCGAATAGGTCGTGTAGAGCTTGAGGGGCCCTTTGCCGGTATTGACGAAATTATGATATGCCCCCGACGGCACGAAGCTTAGATCGCCCTCGTTTATGGGGGTTACCGCGTCGCCGATGACGGCTTTGCCATTGCCTTCGACGAAGATCAAAACCTGATCGTGGCCTTCATGAACTTCGCCACCGATCTCGCCGCCTTCGGGCACCGACATCAGCACGACCTGAGTTTTTTCGCCGGTATGGACGACCTGTCGGAACTCATCGTTTTCTTTTGCCATCTTGACGATGGGCATCGTGGCTCTCTTGCTGTCGGACATGATGGCCTCCTTTTCCGTGTCACGGTTCACCTGCAACGTAAGGCTGTGCGGGGTGGTTCCATCAAAGGGGCCAGAAAACCAGGATGGATGGTACCGAGACTGTGACGACCAGAATCTCAAGCGGCAGGCCCATGCGCCAGTAATCACTGAATTGGTAGCCGCCCGCGCCCATGATCAGCGTGTTGTTCTTGTGTCCGATGGGCGTCAGGAATGCACAGGACGCTGCCACGGCCACCGCCATCAGAAACGCATCAGGCGAGACACTCAGCGCGCGCGCCATCTCGATTCCGACGGGGGCGGCGACGATGGATGTCGCAGTGTTGTTGAGGATGTCCGACATTGTCATGGTCAGCACCATCAGCGCCGCCATCACCGCCCATGGCGGCAGACCCTCGGTCAATGTCACAAGCTGAGTGGCAAGCAGGTCTGTCCCGCCGGTGTCCTTGAGCGCGGTGCCAAGCGGAATGAGCGAGCCCAGAAGCACCACCACGGGCCATTCGATCCGCTGATAAATGGCGCCGGCGGTCAGGACACCTGTCACGATATAAGCCACCACCACACAGCCCAACGCGATCGGTAGCGAAACAAGCCCTAAAGTGGCCGCAAACACGGCTGCGGCGAAAAACCCGACGGCCAGCCACACCTTTTCCGGTTGGATCACCGACAGGTCGCGTTCGGCCAGCGGAATACAGTTCAGCCAATCGCTCACGTTGGCCGCATCGTCCTTGGGGGTGAGCAGCAACAGGATATCGCCGGGCTGAATCCGAGCATTTTGTAGATGGTTGCGGATTTGTTGCCCCTGTCGTGAAACGCCTACGACCACGGTCCTGTGACGCCAGTTCAGGCCGATGTCCCGGGCGGTCTTGTCCGCGATTCGCGCATCGCGGGGTACCACCAGTTCCAGCAATTCAAGCCCGTGGGAATTCTCCTTGGTCGCGTCGCGCCGTTCCGCATCGGTATACTCGAGATCCTTGCTTGAGCGAAACTCCTCCAAGGCTTCGGCGGTGGCTTCCAGAAGGAAAATGTCGCCAGCTTTGATCTTTGTCCGCCGGTTGCTGCCGAAGCGGCGTTTGCCATCGCGGATCAGGCCAATGATGTTTGCGCCTTTGACACCCATCTCGTCGTAAAGCTCATCGAGGATGTGATCTATCAGATCGTTGTCCTCGGGGACGGACAATTCGGCGATATAGACTGATGTATCGCGTAGGTGCGCACTGCTGTCCTGGTCTGCGACACGGGCGGGCATAAGCCGCCAACCGATCAGGGCGACGAATATCACGCCGACCAGCGCGGTTAGGGCCCCGACGGGCGTGTAATCGAACATCGCAAAGCTTTCGCCTAGCTCCTCCTCGCGGATGGACGCGACGATGATGTTGGGCGGCGTGCCGATCAGTGTGACCAACCCGCCGAGGATCGTGGCAAAGGAAAGCGGCATGAGCGTGAGGCCCGGCGCGCGCCCTGCCTTGCGCGCGGTTTCCACATCGACCGGCATCAGAAGGGCCAATGCGGCCACGTTGTTGATGAAGCCCGAAAGCGCGGCGCCCAGGCCGCTCATGATGCTGATATGGGTGCGCATCGCGTAGCTTTTCTTGATCAGCGTGCGGGTGATCAATTGAATCGCGCCAGAATCCACCAACCCGCCGGACACAAGCAGCACCAATGCGACGATAACCGTGGCGTGGTGGCCGAACCCGGAAAATGCATCCTCGGCAGGGACGAGGCCCAGAATGACCCCTATGAGCAAGGCCGCGAAGGACACCAGATCAAAGCGCACCCGCCCCCACATGAAAAGCGCGAAAATAACGGCGAAAAGGGCAAAAAGCATCACTTGATCTTGGGTCACGATGACCTCCGTGGCTGGCATGCGTACCAAGCCCTAACGCACGAGACCGCAACCGGGTTGCAGCGATGGCGCCGGGTGACATATAGAAATGCAGATCGTCACCAATATTTCGGAGGTCACCATGGCCGGCCACTCAAAATGGGCCAACATCCAGCACCGCAAGGGGCGGCAGGATGCGGCGCGCTCGAAGCTTTTCTCGAAGCTTGCGAAGGAAATCACTGTCGCCGCCAAAATGGGTGACCCGGACCCCGAGAAGAACCCGCGCCTGCGGCTGGCGGTGAAGGAAGCCAAGACCAGTTCGGTGCCCAAGGACGTGATCGAACGGGCCATCAAGAAGGCCATCGGCGGTGAGGCCGAGGACTATGAGGAAATCCGTTACGAGGGGTATGGCCCGAACGGCGTGGCGGTGATTGTCGAGGCGATGACCGACAACCGCAACCGCACGGCCAGCACGGTGCGCTCGACCTTTTCCAAGAACGGCGGCAACCTTGGCGAGACGGGCAGCGTGGCGTTCATGTTCGAACGCAAGGGCGAGGTGATCTATCCCGCCGAGGCGGGGGATGCCGACACGGTCATGATGGCCGCGATCGAAGCCGGCGCCGAAGACGTGGAGAGCAGCGAGGATGGACATGTCATCTGGTGTGCGGATACCGACCTCAATGATGTGTCGAATGCACTTGAGGCCGAACTGGGCGAGAGCGAGTCGACCAAGCTTGTCTGGAAGCCCACGACCACGACCGAGATGGACCTCGACGGGATGCAGAAGCTGATGAAGCTGATCGAGGCGCTTGAGGACGATGACGACGTGCAGCGCGTGACATCGAATTTCGACGCGTCCGACGAGGTGATGGCGCAGCTCTGAGCCTCTGCGTGATGGTGGGCAGATTGCCCACCCTACGGTTCAGATTTGATTAACGGGACGGGCGGTGGTCAGATATCCAGCTTGCCCTGCGCGCCGCGATCCTCCTCGCGCGCGGCGCGTTTGAAGGCGTCGTCGCGCCGCGCGGGCAGGCGCACGGCGCGGTCGCGCAGGCGAAGCGCCTCCTCGATGGTCACGATCTGAATGCGTGGCACCGGCTCGAATCCCTCCATCTCGAACTGCCCCGCCGCCGCCGCCTCGGCGATCATGGTTTTCTTGGGCTCGGTCAGGGTGAGGAAAATGCCGATCTCGGCGTGCTCGCGTTCGATCACGCCGCGCAGGTCGCGGATCATGCCGACGCCAATGTTGTCGCCCGCCTTGACCGAGACGATGGCGCGCTGCGTCTTGCCGAAATAGACATTGCCGTCGATGCCCCGGTCGGCGCCCTTTTTTCCGAGGTTGCCGGGTTGGGCGGCGATGAGCGACAGCGCCCATTTCTCGAATTCGAAATAGTAATTCTTGTCCTCCCGCCCGCGATTGGCCATGTCGCGCGCGCCGGCGATGTCCTGCGGCACGCCGTGGGTTGTGAAGGCAACCTTGGGGAAGGCGTCGCGCAGGCGTTTCTCGATCAGGCCGATGGCGAGGTGGGTGACGTCGATGCCGATCCACTGCCGCCCGAGTTTCTCGGCGGCGTGGACGGTGGTGCCGCAGCCGCAGAACGGATCGAGCACCACGTCGCCGGGATTGGACGAGGCGGCGACGATGCGTTCCAAGAGGGCCACGGGTTTCTGCGTGGGGTAGCCGAGGCGTTCTTGGGCGCGAGAGTTTATTGGGGAAATATCGGTCCAAACCGTGCCCATGACGCCCCCGTCCATTTCGGACAGATAGCGTTTCAATCTTGGTCGCTTGGACGTATCCGGCGACCCGTCTTTGTGCGTCGGATAATATATCCTTCCATCGTCATGCAAGCGCTGCATCGTTTCGAGAGAATAACGCCAACCTTTCGGCGGGCTTTCATGGCCCTTCCATTCATACATCATATTTGGTCTGGGGTTGGGGCTTGTCATGTTATCAAGCTGATATTTTCCGCGTCCATCACCATCATCGTGGCGATATTTCGAGGCCAGATATTCCTCTGAATGCGGTGCGCGCGGCGTGTTCCAGATAAAGTCATTCGGAGATTTTGCGTAGAAATAAATCGTGTCTGCAACCCGACTCCAAGTCTTTGAGTCGCTATGGGTCGTCGTTCTTTTCCAAATGATTTCGTTCTTGAAGCAGCGTGCCCCGAACACCGCGTCCAGCAGGATCTTCAGGTAATGGCTCGCCGTCGGGTCGCAGTGCAGGTAGAGGCTGCCGGTGGGTTTCAGCACCCGGTGCAGTTCCAGCAGGCGCACGGCCATCATGGTCAGATAGGCCATCATGTCGTTCTCGCCCAGAAACGACCGCATCGCGCGCAGCATCTCCGCCGCTGCCCCGTTGCCCGAGCGCAGCACCTCTCCGAACGCCTCCTCGGCGGCATCGGTCCAGTGCCAGGTATCATCGAACGCCTCGATCTGGGCGGCGCTCTCGTTCCCCTTCGGCCCCTTGAACAGCACGTTGTAGGAGGCGTTCGAGTTGAACGGCGGGTCGAGATAGACGAGGTCCACGCTTTCATCCGCGATGCTCTCGCGCAGGACGGCAAGGTTGTCGCCGTAATAGAGGTGGTTCATTGAGACGCCCCCGGATAAGCCCGTTCAGGATGACGGGTCTTGGTTAACGCGAAGTGTATCCGTGACGCGGCGGCGCGGCAACGGTTGGATGAGGCATCGGCGACCGTCACATCCGCGTCATGCAACCGCGCTAATCAAGCGGTGCATCTGGTGGCTTGTCAGATTTTTACCACCGGATATAGTGGATTTGACGAGACCGGCGTGAGGGCGGGACACTGCGATGATGGATGGTGATTTCAGGACGGATTTTGTGCGCAGCCCCGGGGCCTTGAGGGATCATCCCGCGCTGGTTCTCAATGCCGATTACAGGCCGCTGAGCTACTATCCGCTGTCGCTGTGGACATGGCAGGAGGCGGTCAAGGCGGCCTGGCTTGACCGGGTGGATATCGTGGCCGAATACGACCACATGGTCCGAAGTCCCTCGACCGAGATCAGGATACCTTCGGTCATCGTTCTCAAAGATTATGTCAAACCCCAGAAGCGCGTGGCCTTCACGCGCTTCAACCTGTTTTTACGGGACGAATTCTGTTGTCAGTATTGCGGGACGCGGGGTGAGCTTACCTTTGATCACGTGGTGCCGAGGGCGGCGGGCGGTGTGACGAGTTGGCAAAACGTGGTGGCGGCCTGTTCGGCCTGTAACCTCAAGAAGGGCGCCAAGAGCCTGCACCGGACGGGTATGGCGCTTCGCAAGCCGCCGCGGGCGCCGGGGGCGGAGGAGCTGCGCAATATGGGCCGGAAGTTTCCGCCCAATCACTTGCACGAAAGCTGGCTCGATTTTCTGTATTGGGATGCGGAACTGGAGGCGTGAACCGCGCCGGAGGTTAACGCAGCGTGCGGGAGATTTTCCGCATGACGCCCCGCATGTCGCCGAAACCCCAAGGTTAACAGGCAAAACCCGCATCGGTATACACGTCGGTATTCACGTCGGTATCGCGTCGGTGAATGGCGAGTCGCGCAGGGGGTTAACAGGGCGCCCGGTGGCAGGGCGTTAACACGGCGCAGAGCCGCTGCGCATCGACGGGGTGAAGGTGTATCGGCATTGACCCCTGCTGCCGTAGCGCCAATCGCAACCGCCAAAACGAGGTTGACTACCGACTGGCCGCTCTTTGGGACCGGTATCAGCCGGGTCGATGTGATGATCTGTAAATCATGAAAAAGGGGTCAGGTCATGTCGTTGGCTGCAAACGAGATTGTCGCCCCCACCTGCTTTTTTGATTGGTATCGCCGCAGGAAATGGTCATACAGGCATATGCTGACCGTTCCTCTGAAATCAGTTGCTCATTACGTGCGATACCTACCGTTGTGGTCGGCGTTGACTGTTGTTCGCTGGCGGTCCTTTGATTTGCGCTCTCGTGGGTTGGGCACGACATTCGCAGCGGTCATGCGATGGTTTCCGCCTGCGCGGCGGCGATTTGAGCGCGAGGCAAAGCGTGTGTTTCCGGGCATGACGCGCGGTGCTCGCGCGAAGCTTGGGCAAGACATGGGCCGATATATGGGGCGGACGCTCTTCGAGATATATCACGACGCCGAGTTTCAGACACAGCACCAGAAATTCAGGGCCTCGGGCCCCGGCCTTGATGCGTTGCTCGAGGCCAAGGCCGTCGGCAAGGGGGCAATCATCGTTTCCGGGCATTTCGGGCAATGGGAAGCCATTCGCGCCGTACTCAAGATGCACGGGCTTGAAAGCGGGGCCGTCTACCGCCCGAACAAGAACCGCCATTATGAGCGCCGGCTTCGTGCCGGGATCGAGGCGGCGGGCAGGCCGATTCTGGCAACCGGTCGGGTGGGCACCAGAGCCCTTGTGCGGCATCTCAAGGATGGTGGCATCATTTCCATTCTGCTCGATGAAAAATATGCGGAGGGGGTGCCCCTGCCTTTCCTTGGACACAACGCTCTTACGTCGTTGTCCGCGGCACAGCTTGCGCTCAAATATGATCTGCCCCTGATCCCCGCCTATGGAACCCGCTTGGATGATGAGAATGCCTTCCGGGTGGAGTTCGAAAGTCCGATCCCGCACACCGATAGCATCACCATGACCCGCGCCTTCAATGACAGTCTCTCGGCGCGGATCATGGCGAACCCGGATCAATGGTATTGGATGCTGAGGCGGTGGGACGGTCAGTGAATGTTCAAAGCGTGTCGCGAAAGGCTGTGTTCAGGTTTTCCTGAACCGCTTCGGAGCACAAAGCAAAGCTCCCGAAGGGGGCTTCGGGAGCTTCATGACGCGGGAGTCATATAGCGGCAGAGGCTGATTCCGCGCTCCGCACCATGGCCCGGAAAGGGTTGGCTGCGCAGCAGGGCACCTACTGGGATGCGATCTCGGCCGTGCCGATTATTGGGCGGCTGTCGGCGTGGACGGCTTCGCGCTGTCTTGGGCGGGGGCGGCACTGCCTTGTTGCGGGCTGCTGCCGGATTTGCCCTTGCTGTTGAGCGGGTCATCCTGACGCTGAACCGAGCCTTCGAAATGGGCCCCTGATTCGATGGCGATCGTCTTGTGGATGATGTCGCCCTCAACGCGCGCGGTGGAGGTCAGGCGCACCTTGAGGCCACGGACGCGACCGACGATGCGGCCATTGATCACCACGTCATCGGCGATCACTTCGCCCTTGATCGTGGCGCCTTCGCCGATCGTGAGCAGGTGCGCGCGGATGTCGCCTTCGACGGTGCCTTCGACCTGAATATCGCCGGTTGTCTTGAGATTGCCGGTGATGTGCAGGTCCGAGGACAGCACCGATGCGGGCGGCTTGGCCTTGGGCGCGGAGGCCTTGAAGTCGCTCGACGCGGGGGTCGCGGGCTTGGCCGTCTCGGTGGGTTTTGTGTCAGCCTTCTGCGCGCCGCTGTCGGCGGGCTTGGGGCTTGGGTCGTTGATTTTGCTCTTAGAAAACATCTCGTGCAGCCTTGATGTAGATCATGGGGTTTACGGCTTTGCCGCCGACGCGGACTTCGTAGTGTAGGTGTGTGCCGGTTGAACGTCCAGTGTTACCCATAGCAGCAATCTTCTGCCCACGCGATACCTTTTGGCCTTTTTTGACGTAGAGCTTGGAGTTGTGCGCATAGCGGGTTTCGATACCGAAATCGTGCTTGATCTTGACCAGACGGCCATAGCCGGATTGCCACCCGGCATAGGTGACAACGCCGTCGGCGGTGGCGTGGATCGGGCTTCCGTGGGCGCCGGCGAAATCGGTGCCGGCGTGCAAACGCCCCCAACGCATGCCGAACCCGGAGGTATAGCGGAACGCGGTCTTGAGCGGCACGTCGAATGGTGCGCGTTCGGCCGCGATGCGGTAGAGGTTCAGCTTGTCGAGTTGATCGAGGATCGCGTTGGCGCGGGTCGTGTCCGGCGACAGCTCACCACCGCTTGTCGAGATCGAGAGTGGCCGGAGCGGCCCGCCCTGACCCGAATAGCCGCGCCGCACGCTGTCGAGAAGCGTCTTGGTGTTGAGCCCGGCCTTGCGGAACATCTTGTCCAGCGGTTCGACCGAAATGGTCATGGCGTCTTCGAGCCGCCTGAAAATCTGATCGTTCTGATCCTGCATCAGCCGGATCTGATAGGCCATGTCGTCGGCGTGCTGAATCGCGTCGCGCGCATCGGCGATGACCTTGTCGCGCTGCTGCGCGGTTTCGGCCAGTGCGTTGGTGACGAAATCGAGTGTCCGCGTCTGGGTTTCATCCGTGCTGGCGCTTCGGGTCGTGGCGGCGGCGCCGGTCTCGTCGGTGAGGGCGGCGACGCGCTCGCGCGCGGCATCGCGTTCGCGCATGGTGCGGCGCAGGGTCGACTGAATGACGTCGACCCCTTTTTCCATCTCGCGGCGGCGGGTTTCGGAGGCCAGAAGCTCGGATTGCATGGTGGAGACCTGCGCCAGAACCGCGTTGAAGCGTTCCTGTGCCGCGCGGGCCTCTTCGGCGCGCTTGTCGCGTTCGGCCGACAGCGTGTTGAGGCGCTCTTCGTAGATGCGCTGATCGCGCTTGGCCTGTTCGCGGAAATTGCCCGATCCGATACTGTCCATCAGCAGGATCGCGGTGGCGATGATCGTCCAGGACACGATGAGCGACGCGCCCGCGAACGCAAGGAGTTGAGATCCCGGTTTGAGGCGAATGAAGCGGGTTTCGGTATCCGACCGCAGGAAGACCCTGCGTTCCGGGAAATACCGTTCCAATATGGCGTGAAGCCGAATAGCCAGACGTGTGCGCAAAATCCGTCCTTCTGTGTTGTCCGTCCCCTGAATGGCCCGCTCTTGCCGGCGTGCCTTGGCAGGTGATTACCCGAGCGGATAACGCGTGGGCAAGAAATTTACGAGCCCCGGCCCCTGAAACCCGGCTAAACCCCGCCGAATGGCGAAAAATTGCCGATATGCAACGGTTTGAGAGCTGAAATGGATGCTGCACGCAAAGCGCCGTTGGTTTGACACCGGGTCTGATCGGCGCGAAATTGCCGGGAAAAGGAGACCGCAGGCATGTCATTTCCGATTATCGCGCTTTGGGCGCATCCCCGATCAATGTCGACCGCGACCGAGCGTGTGATGCGTGAGCGAGGCGATCTGGACTGTGCGCATGAGCCGTTCATGTACGATTATTACGTTGCGCGTGGCGCGGGTGTGACGCCGCATTTCGACGTTCAGGAGGATCATCCCGCCGCCTATGACGACATCCGTGACATGCTGTTGCGGCGGGCCGAGACGCGCGGCGTCTTTTTCAAGGACATGAGCTATTACGTGATGCCCCGCCTACTTGAAGATGCGCGGTTCCGTGACCGGGTGCGGCACGCGTTTTTGATCCGCAACCCGGAGGCGGCGATCGCGTCCTATCATCGGCTTGATCCGAATTTCAGCGAAGAAGAGATCGGGATCACGGCCCAGTGGGAGCATTATGACGGGCTGCGCGCAGCCGGGCACGATCCCGTGGTGCTCATCTCGGAGGCGATCCGCGACGCGCCGGCGCGCGAGATCGGACGCTGGTGGCGGTCGGTCGGGCTTGGTGATGCGCCACATGCCTTTGAGTGGGAGGGCGACGCCATACCGGACGATTGGGAGCAGGTGGGTGCATGGCATGGTGCGGTCAGCCAGAGCACGGGCATTCGCCCGATGGAGCCGGGGCACGAGGCCCGCGCGCACGAAAAATTCGAGCGTGCGGCGGAAGAGGCCCCGCACCTGCGCGACTGGCTGGCGCGGCTGCGGGGGCCCTATGAGCGGCTGCGTGCCGTGGCCGAACGCCAGCAGGCCGAGAATGGCTAAAGCGCTTCGCGAAACGCTTTAGCTGCGGTTTGCGTCGGATGGTTCAGAGGGCGCGCGCGGCCTCGAGCACCTCTTCGGCGTGACCCGGCACCTTGACCTTGCGCCAGACCTGCGCGATGCGCCCGTCGCCGTCGATCAGGAAGGTCGTGCGTTCGATGCCCATGAAGGTCTTGCCATACATCTTCTTTTCCTTCCAGACGCCGTAGCGCTCTGCTGTGTCGCCTGCCTCGTCCGAGACGAGCGGGATGCCCAGATCGTGCTTGATCACGAACTTGTCATGACTGGCCACGCTGTCCTTGGAAATGCCGATAACCTTGACCCCGGCGGTGGCGAATTCGTCCGCAAGTGCGGTGAAGGCCGTTGCTTCCTTGGTGCAGCCGGACGTGTCGTCGCGGGGGTAGAAGAACAGCACGACAGGTGCCGGGCGCAAGTCACTGAGCCGAATTTCGCCACCTCCGTCACGCGGGAGGGTAAAATCGGGGGCAATATCGCTTATTTCTGTCATAACACGCTCGCTGTTGCTGCTTTAGGAATTTCAAATTAGGCCGCGGCGGGCAAGTATAAAGAGGCGCATGGCAGCACAGGATCATATGACCCGAACGGAGCGGGGCCACGGCCCGGCGCGGGACGCGACGCGACACCGACGCCGGAGACGGCGTCGGACGGTGGGTCTTTGGTCGCTTCTGAGTGTTGCTCTTCTGATGATTATGGGCGGGCTTTTCGTGCTGTCCTATCTGGGCACCCCCATCGTGGTGCCCGACTGGCTTCATGCCAAGGTGGTCGAGCGCCTCAACGAGGAGACCGGCGGCGTTGAGGTTGAGATGGGCGAGGTTGTCGTGGTGGTCGAGCAGGGCTGGCAACCGCGCCTCGAACTTCGGGATGTCCTCTTTTCAGAGCGTGGAGGCGCGCCGATTGCCTCCCTGTCGCGTCTGAGCGGGACCGTCGCGATGGAGCCGCTTCTGCGGGGCGAGTTGCAACCCAAGGTGATCGATCTTTCGGGGGCCGCGCTGTCGCTCAGGCGGGACACGGACGGCAATATCAACATTGCACTGGGCGGCGGTGGCGATGTGGATCTGGCCAAGGTGATCGCGCAGATCGACCGGGCGATGCAAAGCCCGGGCCTTGCGACGCTGAGCCGGGTCGGGGCCGACAACATCACGCTGCGCTATGAAGATGCGCGGGCGGGACGCGCGTGGAATGTCGATGGCGGTAGCCTCGGACTCACGCGGACCGGTGATGACCTGCGCCTTCGGGGGGATTTCACCCTATTGGGCGCGCGGGCCTATGCCACCACCCTCGAGATGAGTTTCGCCAGCCGCATCGGTGACGCGGCGGCGGAAATGTCGTTCAACATCGAGGATATGCCAGCCGGTGAGATCGCGGGGCAATCGCCGGCGCTGGCTTGGCTTGCCGCACTTGATGCGCCGATTTCGGGTGCGCTTCGGGCGCGGCTTGACGAAAACGGGCGGCTTGGCCCGCTGGATGCGACGCTACACATCGGGAAGGGGGTTCTCAAACCCAATGACGCGGTGAAACCCGTGGCCTTTACCCGCGCGCAGACTTATTTCACCTATGACCCGCGCGAACAGGCGCTGAGATTCAATGAAATTGCGATAGACAGCAAGTGGGGGCAGGTCCGGGCCGAGGGGCAGGCGTTTCTGATCGGCCCCGAAGATGGCTGGCCTACCGAGCTTCAGGCGCAGCTTCGGTTGCGCGATATCGTGGCGAACCCGATGGACTTTTATCCCGAGCCGGTGCGCATGGAAGCCGCGACCATGGACATGCGGCTTGTCCTTGATCCCTTTGACCTGACGCTGGGAGAGTTGACGCTTCTGGATCAGGGGCAGCGCCTTGTCATGAACGGATCGCTCAAGGCCGTGGACGAAGGCTGGGATCTTGCGATGAATGGCGAGATGGATGCGCTGAGCTATCAGCGTCTGGTGGAGTTGTGGCCCACCGAGGTCAAGACCAACACGCGCGAATGGCTTGTGGAGAACATCTCGGACGGGCAACTGACGGATATCCAGATGGCGGTGCGGTCCGACCCGGGAGAGGTGCCGGACGCCTATATCAATTTTGCCTATCACGATCTGAAAACCACCTTCGCCAAGGGGATGCCGCCCATTGAGAACGGTGTTGGACAGGCGTCGCTTTATGGCAACCGCTTTGCGATCACGGCGACGGGCGGGCATGTGCAGGCCGAGGAAGGCGGGCGCATCGACATCGCGGGCACCAGTTTCATCATCCCGGATGTGAGCATACGTCGGGGGCCTGCGCGCGCCGAGGTCAAGATGAACAGCACCATCACCGGCGCGCTGTCGCTTCTGAACGAAGCGCCGCTCAACCTTATGGACAAGGCGGGGCAGCCTGTGACGCTGGCTGAGGGGCGGGCCGAACTGGAGGGGCGGCTTGAGTTCCTCCTCAAGCCCGAGCTCAAGACCGAGGACGTGGCCTTTGACGTCGCGGGGACGCTCCGAAATCTGCACAGCGAGACCATTGTCGAGGGGCGCGTCCTGTCGGCCGACACGCTTGAAGTGAAGGCGAGCGGCGAGGAGGTGCGCATCACCGGCGACGCGCGTCTTGGGCAGGTTCCGATCAGTGGCGTGTGGCATAGCGCGCTGGGCAAGGCGAACGCCACGGGCGGCAGCCGCCTTGAGGGCAGTGTCGAACTTTCGGAGCAGTTCGTGGAGGAGTTCGGCATCGGCCTGCCGCCCGGATCGATCAGTGGCCGGGGCACCGGCGAGATCACGGTCAACCTGACCAAGGATGGCGCGGGACGTTTTGTTCTTGAGTCGGATCTTCGGGGGCTTGGGATGCGGCTGTCGCAACTCAACTGGGCGAAGCCCGCGGCAAGCGCGGGGTCGCTCAGGGTCGAGGGAGAGCTTGGACAACCGCCGTCGATCGAGCGTCTCGCGCTGGATGCGCCGGGCTTGGAGGCGGCGGGAACGGTGCGGCTGCGTCCCGACGGTCAGCTTGACCAAGCCGCCTTTACCAAGGTGCGGGTCGGTCAATGGCTCGATGCGCCGGTGACGCTGATCGGGCGGGGTGCGGGCGCCACCCCGGCGGTTCAGGTCTCGGGCGGGCGTGTCGATCTTCGGCAGACATCGCTGAGTGCGGGGCCGGGTGCGGAAAGCCGACGGGGGGCGCCTGTGACGCTGATGCTTGACCGGTTGACGATTTCGGACGGGATCGCACTGACCGCGTTTCGCGCCAACCTTGATACCAAGGGAGGCACGAGTGGCCAGTTTTCGGGAAAGGTCAATGGCGGCGCGCCGATCAACGGCACGATCATCCCCGAAAAGGGCCGCAGCGCGTTTCGCATCATATCGGACAACGCTGGCGGCGTGCTGCGTTCGGCCGGGCTTTTGAAACAGGCGCGTGGCGGGTCGATGGAACTTATCCTGAAACCCGCCGACGAAGAGGGGAGCTATAACGGGCGGCTGAAGGGAGAGAACCTTTGGCTCACGGATGCGCCGGCGATGGCCGCGCTTCTCAATGCGCTGAGTGTCGTGGGGCTGCTTGAACAGATGTCGGGCAATGGCATTCATTTCGGGGATGTCGACGCACAATTCAAACTCGGTCCCGAGCAGCTTACGCTTTACAAAGGGCGGGCTACGGGGGCGTCGCTGGGGATCACGATGGATGGCTATTACTGGATGGATCAGGGCCGGATGGACATGCAGGGCGTGATTTCACCGGTCTATATGCTCAACGGGATCGGCGGGGTTCTGACCCGCAAGGGCGAGGGGCTTGTCGGTTTCAACTATCAGATGAAGGGCTCGGCACAGGATCCGAGGGTCAAGGTGCTTCCGCTCACGCTCTTTACGCCGGGGATGTTTCGCAACATATTCCGCCGCGCGCCGCCCGGCGAACAACGCGCCGAGGATCGGCTGCGCGAATTAGAGCAGGAAACCGGACGCAGCGGCGTGGCCACGGGCGGGCCGCAGGGTGAACGATAAAAGACCGGGCAGGGCCGCGAGATGAAGCTGAGCGATTTCGATTTCGATCTGCCCGAGGCCCTGATCGCGACGCGGCCGGTGCGGCCGCGCCCGGCGGCGCGGCTTCTGGTGGCCGAGGGCGACGCGATCACGGATGCGCATGTGGCCGATCTGGGCCGGTGGCTGCGACCGGGGGACCGCCTGATCCTGAATGATACCAAGGTGATCCCGGCGCGGCTCAGTGGCATGCGCCATCGCGACGGATCAGAGAGCGGCGCGCGGATCGAGGTGACTTTGCTGGAGCCGGTGCCGGGTGGGCAATGGGCCGCGCTTGTCAAACCGCTCAAGAAGCTGCGCGAAGGCGAGCGGATTGTCTTCGGTGCCGGGCTGAGTGCCGATCTGGTGGACAAGTCCGAGGGGCGCGGGCATTTGCGGTTCAACCTTGATGGCACGGATTTCGATGCGGCGTTGGCCGAGGCGGGTGCGATGCCCCTGCCGCCCTATATCGCGGCACGACGGGCGGCGGATGCACAGGACCACGAGGATTATCAAACCGTCTGGGCGCGCCATGCGGGGGCTGTGGCCGCGCCGACCGCATCGCTGCATTTTGACGAGGCCCTTTTGGCCAAACTGAAGGCGCAGGGCGTGGAGACGACGCATGTGACGCTGCATGTCGGGGCGGGCACGTTTCTTCCGGTGAAGGTAGAGGACGTGACCACCCACCGGATGCATGCCGAATGGGGCGAGGTGAGCCCGAACGCCGCCGCCGAGATTGCCGCGACGCGCGCTGCGGGCGGGCGGATCATTCCGGTGGGCACGACCGCGCTGCGCCTGATCGAGACGGCGGCACGCGACACCGGTGAGATCGCGCCGTGGCAGGGCGACACGGACATATTCATCTATCCCGGCTTTGATTTTCGCGTGACCGATGCGCTGATGACCAATTTTCACCTGCCGAAAAGCACGCTGATGATGCTGGTCTCGGGGTTGATGGGGCAGGAGCGTATCCGCCGCATCTATGATCACGCTGTCGAGGCGGAATATCGCTTTTTCTCATACGGTGACGCCTCGTTGTTGATCCCGGAATGAAACCCTGTCAACGGGGGCGAAACTTGGCGCGGATGAGTCGCGTTCATGTCGGACAGACCACCCGCGACGTGGCAGGAAGGCCGCGGAAAGACTCGGAGTCAGCGAATGATCAAGGTTATGTCAAGCGCCTGGGCGCTGCTTCTGGGCATGATGCTCTTGCAGGTCGGCAATGGCATGCAGGGCACGCTTCTTGGTATTCGGGGCGAGATCGAGGGCTTTTCTACGATAGAAATGTCGCTCGTGATGTCGGGATATTTCGTCGGGTTCCTTTTTGGGTCACGGATGGCGCCGGATATGATCCGCAGGGTCGGGCATGTGCGTGTGTTCGCCGCGCTCGGATCGCTCATTTCTGCGGTGATGATCCTTTATCCGGTGCTTCCGAACCCGGTGGCGTGGGGCGCGGGGCGCATCTTGATCGGGTTCTGCTTCTCGGGGGTTTACGTGACTGCCGAAAGCTGGCTCAACGAGGCGGCGGATAACGAGAATCGGGGCAAGGCGCTTTCGCTTTACATGATCATGCAGATGGTCGGTATCGTCAGTGCGCAATACCTTCTGATCCTTGGTGAGCCGAGCGGTTTCGTGCTGTTCATCATTCCGTCGGTTCTTGTTTCGATCGCTTTCGCGCCGATCCTTCTTTCGGTGAGCCCGACGCCCGCTTTCGACACGACCAAGCCGCTCAGCCTGAGGGAAATCATGCGGATTTCACCGCTCGGCTGTGTCGGTATGTTCCTTCTGGGCGGGGTTTTTTCGGCACAGTTCGGCATGGCGCCGGTTTACGGGGCCGAGGCGGGGCTGAGCGTTGCGCAGATTTCGACCTTCGTGTCGTTCTTCTTTATCAGCGCGCTTATCGTGCAGTATCCCATCGGTTGGCTGTCGGACCGAATGGACCGGCGCGTGATGATCATGGCGGGGGCCCTGATCATCGGAGTTGGCGGTCTGATCGGAGTTTTCCTTGGGGACGTATTCATCCTTCTGTGTGTGGCGGCGGCGATGATCGGGGGCATGTCGAACCCGCTCTATTCACTGCTCATCGCGTATACGAACGACTTTCTGGAACATAGTGACATGGCCGCCGCCGCCGGCGGGATGGTCTTCATCAACGGTCTGGGTGCTGTGTTCGGTCCGCTTTTGACCGGGTGGATCATGGGCGTTCTCGGGCCTTGGGGCTTTTTCATGTTCATCGCCGTGCTTGGCTTTGCGATGGCGGGGTATGCCGGATACCGCATGACGCAGCGCCCCGCGATCTCGGTCGAGGATCAGGATGCCTATGCGGTCGTGATGCCGTCGGCCTCACCGGTGGCGGTTGCGATCGCGCAGGAATGGGCCATCGACGAGGCGCAAAGCGAAGATGACGAAGACGAAGCCGCCAAAGAGGCATGACGCGCGAAATGATTGCGTTAACGTGAGCGGAGTGTCGCTATTGAAGCATTTTATGACTTTCACCTTATGTTAACGGCGCGTTAACATTCATAAATCTGTCGTATGGATTGAAGAGGAGCATTCCATGGCAACGCCCGAAGAGGTGCTGAATTTTTGGTTGGACGAGGTTGGTCCGAAGGGCTGGTATGAGCGTTCCGACGAACTGGATGAGACGATCCGCGACAAGTTTCTGGAAGCCTGGCAGCAGGCGCGCGATGGCACCTACGGATTGTGGCTGACTTATCCCAACGGCACGCTGGCCTATATCATTCTGATGGATCAGTTTCCGCGCAACATGTTCCGGGACGAAGGCAAAGCCTTCTCGACCGATCGGACCGCGCTGGCCGCGGCCAAGGCGGCGATCAACCGCAAATGGGATTTGCGCATCGATGAGCCCGCACGGCAGTTTTTCTATCTTCCGCTGATGCATTCCGAGAACCTTTGTGATCAGGAACGCTCGATCCGGCTTGTCTGTGAGCGGATGCCCGAGACCGGCGCTGACACGCTCCTGCATGCCCGTGCGCACCGTGAGGTGATCCGGCAGTTCGGGCGCTTCCCCTATCGCAACGAGGCGCTGGGCCGGGCGACGACGGGCCCTGAGCGCGGGTATCTGGACGCGGGCGCCTATGGCGAGACGCTCCGTCGACTGCAAGGGGCCGACGCGGCCTGACATTGGCCTAATTCTCCTTTAGGATGGTGGGGCGCGGCAATGATTGCCGCGCCCTTTTTCGTGCCGCGTTGCGGCCCGGCGGGAAATAGTTTAATGCTGAACTAAAGCGCTTCGCCTCAAACTTGAGGCACTCACTTAGGGCGAGACGCGCGCAACGCTAAATCTGTGCGAGGCGTTTCCCGAAAAGCCGTGATGCGGGTTTTTCGCGAAACGCTTTAAATATAGGATCGGAGTTGGACTATGGCGGCGCAAAGCTTTGACATGATCGTAATCGGGGCCGGGCCGGGCGGCTATGTGGCGGCTATCAGGGGGGCGCAACTGGGCCTCAAGGTCGCGGTGGTGGAGCGCGAGCATCTTGGCGGTATCTGTCTTAACTGGGGGTGCATCCCGACAAAGGCGATGCTGCGGTCTTCGGAGGTGTTTCACCTGATGCACCGGGCCAAGGAATTCGGGCTGAGCGCGCAGAAGATCGACTATGATCTTGATGCGGTGGTCAAACGGTCGCGCGGCGTGGCCAAGCAGCTTACGTCCGGCGTGGGCCATCTTCTCAAGAAGAACAAGGTCACGGTGATCATGGGCGAGGCCACGCTTCCGGCGAAGGGCAAGGTGAGCGTCAAGACCGACAAGGGCGAGACGCAGGAGCTTAGCTCCAAGCATATCGTTCTGGCCACCGGGGCGCGGGCCCGTGAACTTCCGGGGCTTGAGGCGGACGGCGATCTTGTCTGGACCTACAAGCACGCGTTGCAGCCGCCGCGCATGCCGAAAAAGCTTCTGGTGATCGGATCGGGCGCGATCGGGATCGAATTCGCTAGTTTCTACAATACGCTGGGCGCGGAGACGACCGTGGTCGAGGTGATGGACCGCGTGCTTCCGGTGGAAGACACCGAGATCAGCGGTTTCGCCAAGAAAGCCTTTGAAAAACAGGGCATGAAGATCATGGAGAAATCCACGGTCAAGCAGCTGGACAGGGGCAAAGGCAAGGTCACGGCGCATATCGAGCGCGGCGGCAAGACCGAGAAACACGAGTTCGACAGCGTGATTTCCGCGGTGGGCATCGTCGGCAACATCGAAGGGCTGGGCCTTGAGGATCTGGGCGTAAAGGTCGACCGGACCCACGTGATCGTGGACGAGTATTGCCGCACCGGCGTGGACGGGCTTTTCGCTATCGGCGATCTGGCGGGCGCGCCATGGCTGGCTCACAAGGCGAGCCACGAGGGCGTTATGGTGGCCGAGCTTGTGGCGGGGGGGCATCCGCACGCGGTGCGCCCCGAAGCGATTGCGGGCTGCACCTATTGTCATCCGCAGGTGGCGAGCGTCGGTTTGACCGAGGCGCAGGCCAAGGACGCGGGGCACGAGATCAAGGTCGGACGCTTTCCCTTTATCGGGAACGGCAAGGCCATCGCACTTGGCGAGGCGGAGGGCCTGATCAAGACGGTGTTCGACGCCAAGACCGGCGAACTTTTGGGGGCGCACATGATCGGGGCCGAGGTGACGGAGCTTATTCAGGGCTACGTGGTGGGCCGACAGCTCGAGACCACGGAAGAAGACCTGATGAATGCCGTTTTCCCGCATCCGACGCTGAGCGAGATGATGCATGAAAGCGTGCTTCAGGCTTATGACCGCGCCATTCATATCTAGGGTGCCGGTGGGTTGAAAACCCACCCTACGGGGGCAGGAGAAGACGTGCCGAGTATTAACCGCATCGTGATGCAGCAGACCTCGAAGGAGTGGCTGAGCGCGCTGCCTCTTGACCGGATGGATTGTGCAGAGGTGTCTGGCAAGAACGGGCGGCGCTACAATTTCCGGAGCTATGAGCGGTTCCGCTTTCCGAAATACGATATCTGCGACAGCCCCTATATGGACCGCGATGGCGCGGTTCTGAGTTTCGATATCGTGCTGGCCAATCAGGTTTGGGAGCATCTGGACCGGCCTTATGCCGCCACGCGCCATGTGCGCGAGATGCTGCGCCCCGGTGGATATTTCTGGGTCGCGGTTCCATTTTTCATACCCTACCACGGGGCGCCTGTGGATTGTTCGCGCTGGACGGCGCGGGGATTGAAAAATCTGTTGATCGAAGCCGGGTTTGAAGCAGGCAAGATACGGGCGGCGCAATGGGGCAATCGCCACGCGGCGCGGCGTAATCTTGAGGATGACTGGCCGCCGGAATATGATCCCGAGCGCGACGATTTGACGAACGATCCGGATTGTCCGGTTTGCGCATGGGCGCTTGCGGAGAAATGAAGCGGCGAGGGTGCCGGGCTGAAGCCCGGCCTACGGGTGAGCAGTTGGTTAGAGTGCCGGGCTGAAGCCCGGTCTACGGGTGAGCGGTTGGTTAGAGTGCCGGGCTGAAGCCCGGTCTACGCATTTTTGCGGAGGTAGTCGCGGAGGGCGATGGCGTTGTTGTGGTCTTCGTCCTTGGCGGCATAGACCAGCGTGACGCGGCCCTCGCGCGCCCGGTCGATCAGGCCATTCACCGCGTCGTTGTCGTCAAGCTCACCGTGGTAGCGTTTGCGGAAGTCATCCCATTTTTCAGGGTCATGGCCGAACCATTTCCGCAGGTCCTCGCCGGGGGCTACGTCTTTCATCCAGTCATCGAGCTGTGCGGCCTCTTTCGAGACGCCGCGGGGCCACATGGCATCCACGAGAACGCGGTGCCCGTCATTGTCGGCGGGCTCGTCATAGGCGCGTTTGAGACGGATATCCAAAAAGGTCTCCTTCGGTCGTTGCTCAGCTATAGGCGATCATGCGGCCAAAGATCAGCACGGTGGGCCAGAGCGCCAGCGACAGAGCGGCGGGCAGCCGCAGGTGCGCATGGCCCGGGCGAGCCAAGTGGAGATGCAGAGCGGCGTTCAGAATTGCGGCCGCCAGCAGCGCCATTTTCCACCGGAACCACGGGTTCATGATGTAGTCGGTCGCCTGTGTGACAAAGAGGAGCGCCCCGCAGGTGATGGCCAAGGCCAAGCCAGCGGCGGCGAAGGGGCGCAACAGCGCCACCGCGTCCTCAACCCTGCCGCGCCGCACGAGCCCAAGAAGGCGCAGATCCATAGGCACCACCGCCCCCAAGAGCAGAGCGAGGCCCAGAATGTGCCCGGCATTGACGAGCGGATAGACCCACCGCGACTGCTTGAGGAACTGCGCCAGCGCGCCCGCTTCGAGCCACGCGGCAAGATCGGTCACACGCGGCCTTCGTAGAGAATGTAGCGGGTGCCGTCGATCACCACCGCCTCGGCCTTGACGAGCCTCTCGTCAGGATCGGCGGAGCGTTCGCCCTGAATGGTGATCTCGGTTCCGGGTGCCATCATGTCGTCGGTGAGGCCCGCGCGCTCGTTGCGCCAGGGTTGTCCCACTTCGGCGGTCCAAATCTCGCCCTCGGCGTCGATGGTGAGCACGCCGTGGGGATTGCCCAGATCGGCCTCGGTGATGATGCCGGTCAACTCGAATTCGCCCGAGTCGGTCCAGCGCCAGCCGTGATGCGCCATCGCCGGAGCGGCCAGAAGGCCGGCGGTCATGGCTATGAATGCGCGTCTTGTCCTGTGCATGGTATCCTCCTTCGCTATGGTGGAAGGTAGGCGACATTTGCGGCATGTCATCCCACGCGCCGCGAGGGTGGAGTTTTTCTGCTCATCCGTTCGTGAAATGTTCTCAATTTTTCATTGGAGTCCGGGAGTCGATACACTATCTGTTAACTTCGTAGCCGAGGGGGCCACATGGCAGAGCAGACACATATCGAGGTGCGCGGCGCGCGCGAGCACAATCTCAAGAGCATCGACGTGGACATTCCGCGCAATGAGCTTGTGGTGATTACCGGCCTCAGCGGGTCCGGTAAATCGAGCCTCGCTTTCGATACGATCTATGCCGAGGGGCAGCGGCGCTATGTCGAGAGCCTCAGCGCCTATGCGCGGCAGTTCCTCGATATGATGGAAAAGCCGGATGTGGACCATATCAGCGGCCTGAGCCCGGCAATTTCCATCGAGCAGAAGACCACCAGCAAGAACCCCCGTTCGACCGTCGGCACGGTGACGGAAATCTATGACTACATGCGTCTTTTGTTCGCGCGGGCGGGCACGCCCTATAGCCCGGCCACCGGCAAGCCCATCGAAGCGCAGCAGGTGCAGGACATGGTGGATCGGGTGATGACCATGGACGAGGGCACGCGCGCCTTTCTTCTGGCCCCCATCGTGCGCGACCGGAAGGGCGAATACCGCAAGGAATTCCTTGAGCTGCGCAAGCAGGGCTTTCAACGGGTGAAGGTGGACGGCACCTTCTACGAGTTGGACGAGCCGCCGACGCTCGACAAGAAGTTCCGGCACGACATTGATGTGGTGGTGGACCGGCTTGTGGTCAAAGACGGGCTTGAGACGCGGCTGGCCGACAGTTTTCGCACCGCGCTCGATCTTGCTGACGGAATCGCCATTCTGGAGACAGCGCCGAAGGAGGGGGAGCCGGAGCGGCTGACTTTTTCGGAGAATTTTGCCTGTCCTGTCAGTGGCTTCACAATTCCCGAGATCGAGCCGAGGCTTTTCTCGTTCAACGCGCCGTTCGGGGCCTGCCCGGATTGTGACGGTCTGGGGATCGAGCTTTTCTTTGACGAGCAACTCGTGGTGCCGGATGCGGCGCTCAAGCTTTACGACGGGGCGCTGGCTCCGTGGCGGAAAGGCAAGAGCCCGTATTTCCTTCAGACCATCGAGGCCATCGCGAAGCATTACGAATTTGATACGCAAACCCCTTGGAAAGACCTGCCCGCGCATGTGAAGCAGGTCTTCCTATACGGGTCGGGAGACGATGAAATCCCGTTTCGCTATGACGAGGGTGGGCGCGTTTATCAGGTGACCCGAAGCTTTGAGGGGGTCATCCCCAACATGGAGCGGCGCTATCGCGAGACGGACAGCAATTGGATCCGCGAGGAATTCGAACGGTATCAGAACAATCGCCCCTGCGGCACATGCGGTGGCTATCGGCTGCGTGAAGAGGCGCTGGCGGTAAAGATCGGTCCCGAGGGGGCCCGCCTGCATATCGGGCAGGTCGTGCAGATGTCGATCCGCGAGGCGTATGAGTGGTGCGAAACCGTGCCCGGGGCGCTGAGCGCGCAGAAAAACGAAATCGCGCGGGCCATTCTCAAGGAAATTCGCGAGCGGCTTGGGTTTTTGAACAATGTCGGGCTGGAATACCTGACCCTGAGCCGGAACGCCGGGACGTTGTCGGGCGGCGAGAGCCAGCGGATCAGGCTGGCCAGCCAGATCGGCAGTGGGCTGACCGGGGTGCTTTACGTGTTGGACGAACCCAGCATCGGCTTGCATCAGCGCGACAATGGCAGGCTTCTGACCACGCTCAAGAACCTGCGGGATCAGGGCAATACCGTGATCGTCGTGGAGCATGATGAGGAGGCCATACGCGAGGCCGATTACGTGTTTGACATTGGCCCCGGCGCGGGCGTGCATGGCGGGCAGGTCGTGAGCCACGGGGTGCCCGAGAGTGTGGCGGCGGACGAGAATTCGGTGACCGGACAATACCTGTCGGGGATGCGCGAGATCGCGGTGCCGGCATCGCGGCGCGAGGGCAACGGCAAGACCGTGGAGGTGGTGAAGGCGACGGGCAACAACCTCAAGGAGGTGTCGGCGCAATTCCCGCTGGGTCGTTTCGTCTGTGTGACGGGCGTGTCGGGCGGGGGCAAGTCCACGCTGACGATCGAGACGCTGTTCAAGACCGCATCCATGCGGCTTAACGGAGCACGCCAGACGCCAGCCCCATGCGAGACGATCAAGGGGCTCGAGCATCTCGACAAGGTGATCGACATCGACCAGCGCCCCATCGGGCGGACACCGCGTTCGAATCCAGCGACTTATACCGGGGCCTTCACGCCGATCCGGGACTGGTTCGCCGGGCTGCCCGAGGCCAAGGCGCGCGGCTACAAGCCGGGACGGTTTTCGTTCAACGTCAAGGGCGGGCGCTGTGAGGCGTGTCAGGGCGACGGTGTCATCAAGATCGAGATGCACTTCCTCCCGGATGTCTATGTCACCTGCGAGACCTGTCAGGGCGCGCGGTATAACCGCGAGACCCTGGAGATCAAGTTCAAGGGCAAGAGCATCGCGGATGTCCTTGATATGACGGTGGAAGATGCGCAGGAGTTCTTCAAGGCGGTGCCCAGCATCCGCGAGAAGATGGATGCGCTTATGCGGGTTGGCCTTGGCTATATCAAGGTGGGTCAGCAGGCGACCACCCTCTCGGGCGGCGAGGCGCAGCGCGTCAAGCTGAGCAAGGAATTGGCCAAGAGGTCGACCGGGCGAACGCTCTATATCCTCGATGAACCGACGACGGGGTTACATTTCGAAGATGTTCGAAAACTGCTAGAAGTCCTGCATGAGCTTGTGGATAGTGGCAACACCGTGGTTGTCATCGAGCATAATCTTGATGTTGTCAAAACCGCCGACTGGATCCTTGATATCGGTCCGGAGGGGGGCGATGGCGGTGGCGAGATCGTGGCCGTGGGCACGCCCGAGACGGTGGCCGAGGTGGCGGCGAGCCACACGGGCAGTTACCTCAAACCGATGCTTACGGTGCGTAAACTGGCGGCGGAGTAGGGCTCAGAGCCCGGCGCGGTAGAGCCAGATCATTCCCCGAACGGCGAAAACGCCAACGAATGACACGACGATGGTTGTCGTCTCGAGCATGGGGTTCTCGTGCGAGCCTCGCACGCTGCGGCGCTGTGACGTTGGTCAGACTACCCCGTTTTGCCAATTCTGGCGCGTGTCTGGCAGACTGATGTGCAATGTGCTTCGGACTTCGCTTCGCGACGCGCGCAAGATCACCTGTCACTGGCGAAACGCCACCGAGCCTTCGCAGATCAGCCGAATTCGAGCTGTTCAGCAGTTCACGACGCCGTTGGCGATATCCGGCGAGAAGAAGCGGTTTGTCGCGTGCATGTTGCAGGCATTGACCCAGGCGGCCGAGGACGAATAGTAGGGCCCCGCATGTTTGAGCCAGCCCTGACCAGACCAGTTTGCCGGCGCAACGCCAATCGTGGGCGGCGTCGTATAGCTGTTCATGAAGATGTAATAGATCGTCTGCTGGGCATAAATTGCAGTTCCCGAAACCGCTGTCAAAGTGATCAGCGCGGCGGCTATGCCCGCGCGCGCCGATGTCAGTCGCGCTGCGAGAAATTTGGTGATCTGTGGCATGTTTCCCTCCATTTTGCGATCACTAGGATATCACAGGGGGCCGAATCGCCCAAATTCGCGACATCTCGCTTATTGCCGCGCGCAGGTGTTGATCCCCAAAAGCGCATAGGGCGGGCAGATGCCCAGCGCGGCCGTCCCCAGCAGAACGATCCCGGCGATCAGCGCGACCCAAGACCAAGTTCCTGAATGTACGAAGAAAAACGTGAGGATCAGCGCGGCGCCGATGAGCCCGCCAATAGTGCGATCGGTGGTGCCGACATTCTTGGCGAACCTGTCCGTGTCTCCTGTCGTGAAATGATGACAGCAGGATACACCGACGGCGCGCGTGCCGATTTGATCGGCGTCAGCCGCGCTTGCGCTTTTCGAATCGGGGGAGCATGGCCGAGAAATCGCGGCCCGTGCCGCCTTCGTTCTCGACGAATTGCGCATAAAGATCGGTGGCCGCCTGACCGAGCGGCGTGTCTGCGTTGGCGTCTTCGGCGGCCTGTTGTGAAAGGCGCAGATCCTTGAGCATGAGTTCGGCGGCGAAGCCCGGCAGATAATCATTGTCGGCGGGCGATTGCGGGCCGACGCCGGGGGCCGGGCAATAGGTGTTCATCGACCATGAATAGCCCGAAGAGGTCGAAACCACGTCGAACATCGCCTCGCGCGAGAGGCCAAGTTTGTCGGCCAGCGCGAAAGCCTCGCAGGTGACGATCATCGTGGCTCCGAGGATCATGTTGTTGCAGATTTTGGCCGCCTGACCATTGCCGGACGGGCCGCAATGCACCGCCTTCTGGCCCATGATGTCGAATAATGCGCCAGCCTTTTCAAAACCGTCTTCATCGCCGCCGACCATGAAGGTGAGCGACCCGTTGGTCGCGCCGCCGACACCGCCCGAGACCGGCGCATCAAGAGCGAGAAGACCGGCCTCGTTGGCCATCTCTGCCACCGCGCGGGCGCTTGCCACATCGACGGTGGAGCAATCGAGCAGGACCGCACCTTTGGTCATCGCGGGAATGATCGCCTCGGCCACCGAGCGCAAGATGCCGCCATTGGGCAGCATGGTGATCACGACCTCCCGCCCTTCGGCGGCCTGATGTGCATCGTCTGCCATTGTGACGCCTTCGATGCTGACCTCGGCGGTGTCAAAGCCCGTCACCTCGTGGCCAGCCCGTGCGAGATTGGCGGCCATGGGGCCACCCATGTTGCCGAGTCCAATGAATCCGATTTTCATGCTGTCGCATCCTTCTTGTCCAGAGTCAGGCTGTTTTCCTTGAGCGGCATCAGCATCTGTGCGGCCGCCATCGTGGGAGGGGATTCGAGATCGTGTTGCCAGTTGGGTGAGCGATCCTTGTCGATTACCGCGGCGCGCACCCCTTCGAGAAAGTCGCCATGCTCCATGGCGCGGAAGGTATAACGGTATTCGAGATCGAGCGCGCGGCGAATATCGGCGGAGGGGCCGCGCAGGCGGTGGATCATCTCGACCGCGCAGGCCATGGAGAGCGGCGAGTTGCGCGATATGGATTTGAGGGCCTTGCTGGAAAAATCGCCCTGATCGTGGCGGAGCGCGTTGAGAATATCGAGCAGCGTATCGCCCGCGAAGAGCGTGTCGATCTTGGCGCGCTGATCCGGCAGGTCGCCGTCCGGGGGGGTGCGGGCCGCCTCTTGGATGGCTGTGGGGCTGCCGCTTTCACAGAGGGTCGCGATCAGGGCGGGCCAATCGTCCCTTGGGATGTAGCTGTCCGCGAAGCCGGCAAAGATCGCATCGCCCGGACCCATGCGCGTGGTGGTCAGCGCAAGGTATTCACCGACCCGCCCCGGCGCGCGCGCCAGAAGCAGCGAACCGCCCACATCCGGCACAAGGCCGATGCCGCATTCGGGCATCGAAATCTGCGTGCTGTCACAGACGATGCGGTGTGAGCCGTGGCAGGAAATGCCGACGCCACCGCCCATGTTGAAGCCCTGCATGAAGGCCACGTAGGGCTTGGGAAATTCGGCGATCAGGGCATTGAGGCGGTATTCGTCAGCCCAGAACCGTTGGCCATAGGCGAAATCGCCCGCGCGGCCGATTTCATAAAGCTTTTGAATATCGCCGCCCGCACAGAATGCCTTGTCGCCCGTCGCGTCGATGATGACGATTGATATTTCATCGTCTTGGGCCCAGGCATCAAGCGTCTCTTCTATCGCCATTGCCATTTCATAGGTGAGCGCGTTAAGCGCCTTGGGCCGGTTGAGGGTGATGCGTCCAGCGCGGCCGTCCTTGCGGATGTTGATGTCAGATGATGTCACGCGGCAAAGTCTCCGATTGGGGCCGATCAGGTTCCGTCTCTGGCCCAAGCGCGGGCCTTGTCGCGATCCTTGGGGTCAAAAAAGCGCATTTCCGCCTGAGGGAAAAGCCCATCGGCCATTTTTGTTGCCCAGTCCAGCCAGTCCTGAGAGCCGACCATCGCGATGCGAGAGAAGGCGTTGCGATATTCGGCCCCCATTTTCGCATCACGCCAGAGCGCGCCCACGTCCCAGCCATCGAAGGCCGGTGTGATCTCGACCAGCATCGGCATCGGACCATCATGCTGTTCGGCGATGCGCGCGAAGGCAGGCTCAAAGCGGTCATAATCCTCGGTGCTGAGCTTGCCCGAAAGAGTGAGGTGCAGCAGGCCGTTTTCGTCGTCATAATGAAGCATGGTCCGTCTCCTTGTTGTCTCTGAGAGGGCAACGGATGATCAGGCGGCATGTTCCGACAGGAGCTTGCGCGCGACGATGAGGCGCATGATTTCATTGGTGCCTTCGAGAATCTCGTGCACGCGCAGATCGCGGACCAGTTTCTCGATGCCGTAATCGGCGAGGTAGCCGTAGCCGCCATGGAGTTGCAGGCATTGGTTGACGATGCGGCTTCCGGCCTCGGTCACGAATTTCTTGGCCATGGCGCAGAATTTCGTTGCGTCCGGTGCGCCGGTGTCCAGTTTCCAAGCTGCTTGGCGCAGGAAGGTGCGGGCGGCCTGAAGCTCGATCTCGATCTCGGCGAGGCGGAATTGAAGGGCCTGAAACTCGTTGATGGGTTTGCCGAAGGCGTGACGTTCGGCCATGTAATCGAGCGTCATGTCGAGCGCGGTCTGCGCGGCCCCGAGCGAACAGGCGGAAATGTTGAGGCGGCCCCCGTCGAGGCCGGCCATGGCGTAGGAGAAGCCGCGCCCTTCGTCGCCCACGAGATTGGCGGCGGGCACCTTGCAATCGTCGAACTGGACCTGTGCGGTTGGTTGTGAGCGCCAGCCCATCTTGTCCTCGAGCCCGCCGAAGGAGAGGCCGGGCGCGCCATCTTCGACCAGCAGGGCCGATATCCCCTTGGGACCGTCCTCACCAGTGCGGCACATCACGACATAGGCGTCTGAATAGCCGCCGCCCGAGATGAACGCCTTGGTCCCGTTGAGCGTGTAGCCATCGTTGGTCTTGGTCGCGCGGGTCTTGAGCGCCGCGGCGTCCGAGCCGGAGCCGGGTTCCGTCAGGCAGTAGGACAAGACGGTTTTCATCGACAGAACGTCCGGCATGACGCGCGCTTTCATTTCGTCGCTGGCGAAGGTATCCAGCATCCGGGCGCACATGTTGTGGATCGACAGGAACGCCGCTACGGAGGGACAGGCCATGGAGAGCGCCTCGAACACGAGCGTCGCATCGAGCCGCGAGAGCCCGGAGCCGCCTGTTTCTTCGCTGACATAGAGCCCTCCGAAGCCCAGTTCCGCGATCTCGGGCCAAAGGTCTTTGGGGATGGTGCCCTGAGCCTCCCATGCGCGGGCATGCGGCGCGATGCGGTCTTGCCCGAAGGCGTGGGCCATATCGAAGATGGCGGTCTGTTCCTCGGTCAGTGCGAAATCCATGGCGGCCCCCGGTTGATGGAATTGAACGTGCGTTTAATTACCAAAGTTTGCGACAGTGTTGCAAGCGGTGTGGCAGGTGCCCTTGGTGATGTGCGGCAAGATGCCAAAACCAAGCCCATTCCCGCGCTCTGCGGTCTCTGCGGCCCACTTCAAAGATCGTGATGGAATTCGTCGATGAGATGGCGGACCACGGCACGCAAGGCCGTGTCCGTGCAATTGTCCTGTGCCAGTGAGTGTTCGAAAACCGTCCGTTGGCGTGTGGAGGAGCCGCCGGTTTGGGCCATTTCGCGGGCTGTCTCGATCTCGCGCAGGGAGGAGAAATGACTGCCATCCTCGGCCACCAGCGCGATCATCTCTTCGAGAAGGTCGGCGAACTCTACGATTTCACCGCGACCGAAGTCGATCAGGCCGCGCTTGGTGCCATAACGCTGGGCGCGCCAGCGATTCTCGGAGACGAGAAACGTATCATAAATGCGCCACCGCTGATTACGGACGGCCAAACGCCAAAGCATGCGGGTGAGCGCCTGAGTAAGTGCCGCGAGGGTGAGCGCGTGCTCCATCCGGGGCTGCACGTCGCAGATGCGCGATTCGATGGTGGGAAACCTTGAGGAGGGGCGTAGATCCCACCAGATCTTGGAGGCATCCTCGATCACGCCGAGGTCGATAAGCGTCGAGACGGAGCGTTCGAACTCCGAGAAGCTTTCCATTCGGGGGGGCAGGCCGGTGCGGGGCAGATTGTCGAAAACCGAGAGACGGTAGCAGGCAAGGCCGGTATCCTGTCCCTGCCAAAAGGGGGAAGACCCGCTGAGTGCGAGGAGATGCGGCAGAAAATAGCTGAGCTGATTCATCAGGTCGGTGCGACGGTCTGGATCGTTGATGCCCACGTGAACATGCATGCCACAGATCAGCATCCGCCGGACCACGCCCGCGAGATCGGATTTCAGCGTGTTATACCGGTCCTTGTCGGTGTTTTTCTGATCGCGCCAGTCCGAGAAAGGGTGACAGGAGGCCGCGATCGGGACGAGGTTGTGCCGCGCGGCATGCCGGGACACACAAGCGCGGAGCCGTTTAAGATCCTCTCGGGCCTCGCCGACGGTGCCGCAGACCTTGGTCCCGATCTCGATCTGACAATTCAGGAATTCCGGCGCGACCTGATCCTGAAGCTCTTTCTGGCAGTCTTCCATCAGGCCCGGAGGCGCCTCGGCCAAGGCGAAGCTGTCACGATCGACGAGGAGATATTCCTCCTCGATGCCGATGGTGAAATCGGGCTCGGTCATGGCCATGGCGCGCCTTTCGGTCTGGTGATGTCAGGAAAGCGTGATTTGGCGGCTGTGCCAAGGAAAATTTCCCGACCGTGCAAAGCCATGGTGCTGGCTGTGCTGTCTGGTGGTGTCAGGAGGGGGGATCGGGGTCAAAAGAAAAGGCCCCGCCGGGGCGGGGCCGTTCCTGTCATCCTGTGTGGCGGTGGGTCAGTCCATCGCCTTGAAGTTGAATTCGCCACCTTCTTTGATGCCGGAGGGCCAGCGCGCCGTCACGGTCTTGGTCCGGGTATAGAATTTGAAGGAATCCGGGCCGTGCTGATTAAGGTCACCGAACATGGATTTCTTCCAGCCGCCGAAGGTGTGATAGGCGAGCGGCACCGGGATGGGCACGTTGACACCGACCATGCCGATATTGACGCGGTGGGCGAAGTTGCGCGCGGTGTCGCCATCACGGGTGTAGATCGCGGTCCCATTGCCATACTCATGATCCATGGCCAGTTTCAGCGCCTCTTCGTAGGACCCCGCGCGCACGCAGGAGAGGACGGGCCCAAAGATCTCGGTCTTGTAGATCTCCATGTCGGGCGTAACGCGGTCAAACAGGTGCGGACCGACGAAAAAGCCGTCTTCGTAGCCCTGAAGCGAGAAGTCACGGTTGTCCACGACAAGCTCGGCCCCTTCTTCGACGCCTTTTTCGATCAGGCCGAGGATACGTTCCTTGGCTTCGCGTGTGACCACGGGGCCGAAATCGACATCGTCGCCATCCGTATAGGGCGCCACGCGCAGTTTCTCTATGCGCGGCACAAGCTTTTCAACAAGGCGGTCGGCGGTTTCCTCGCCGACGGGCACGGCCACCGAGACAGCCATGCAGCGTTCGCCCGCAGCGCCGAACCCGGCGCCGATCAGCGCATCGGCGGCCTGATCCATGTCGGCGTCAGGCATGACGATAAGGTGGTTCTTGGCGCCGCCGAAGCACTGCGCGCGCTTGCCGTTGGCGGTGGCGCGGCTGTAGATATATTGTGCGATCGGGGTGGAGCCCACGAAGGAGACGCCGCCGATGATCTCGTGATCCAGAAGCGTATCGACCGCCTCTTTGTCGCCGTTGACGACCTGAAACACGCCTTTGGGCAGGCCCGCTTCGACGAAAAGCTCGGCCAGCATGAGTGGCACGGAGGGGTCACGTTCGGACGGCTTAAGCACGACGGCGTTGCCGCATGCGAGCGCCGGGGCCACGTGCCAGAGCGGCATCATGGCGGGAAAGTTGAATGGCATGATCGCGGCGACGACGCCCACGGGCTGACGCATGGAATACATGTCGATACCGGGGCCGGCATCGTCGGTATACTCGCCCTTGAGCATTTGCGGCGCGCCGATGCAGTATTCGACAACTTCAAGGCCGCGCTGAAGATCGCCCTTGGCGTCCGGCAGCGTCTTGCCGTGTTCGCGGCTGAGCGCCTCGGCCAACTTGTCCATGTCGCGGTTCATGAGCGCGACCATTTTCATCATGACACGGGCACGTTTTTGCGGATTGGTGGCGCCCCATTCCGGTTGTGCCTTGGCGGCGCGTTCGACGTAGTCGGCGGTTTCCTCAGCCGTGGCCATGGGCAGCTTGGCCTGAACTTCGCCGGTGGCGGGGTTGAAGACGTCGGAAAAGCGGTCGGACGTGCCTTTGGTCCGGGTGCCGTCGATAAAGTGATACAGCTCGTTCATGTGTCATCCTCCTGCAGATTTGCGCGCAGGGTAGCGTTGCAAAATTGACTGGAAAAGAGGCAATGTATCAAAAGGGGATTTGCAAAAATGCAAAAGGGGGCTGAAGGCAGTGGCAAACTGGGACGATCTCAAGGTGTTTCTCGCGGTGGCGCGAAGCGAAAGCCTGTCGGGGGCGGGCAAGGTTCTCAAGGTTGATCCGGCCACGGTGGGCCGCCGCATCGCGCGGTTCGAGGCGCAGATGGGCGCGCTGTTGTTCACGAAATCGCCGCAGGGCTACGCGCTGACCGCTGAGGGGCAGCGGCTGATGATGCGGGCGATCCGCGCCGAAGATGAGATGAGCCGTGCGTTTGAAGGGCTGGCCGGAGAAACCGGGCAGCTTAGCGGCCAAATACGACTTGGGGCGCCCGATGGGTCGGCGAATTACTTGTTGCCGCAGGTCTGCGCCGCCATCGCCGAGCGCAATCCCGATCTGGAAATCCAGATCGTGGCCCTCCCACGGGTCTTCAACCTGTCGAAGCGCGAAGCGGACATGGCAATCGGGGTGAGCGCGCCGACGGCGGGGCGGCTGCATGTCGAAAAGCTTTCGGATTACAAACTTCATCTGGCGGCGGCCCGCGGATATCTGGATCAGGCCCCGCCGATACGGACACTGGCGGACCTCGGTCAGCATCGCATCGTCGGTTATATTCAGGATATGATCTTTGACCGTGAGTTGGATTATCTGGGTGAAACGGGGCTTGATGCGGTGCATCTCGCTTCGAATTCGGTCTCGGTTCAGATCAACTGGATCCGGCAGGGGGCCGGGGTCGGGGTCGTGCATGATTTCGCCATCCCCTCGGCGCCGGGGGTGGAGAAAATCCTGACAGATGAAGTCAGCCTCACGCGGAGCTTCTACCTGATCCGGCATGCGGACAATCTGCGACTGGAGCGGCTCAACCGTTTTGCTGCGGTGCTGCGTGACGGGATGCGCGCAGAGGTGGCGCGCCTTGAGGCCCTGACTTGACAGGCAGGTGCGCAATGCACGACGCTTAAACACCATGTAGGACAGGAGGAATGGCAGATGCTGGTGCGGCAGATACTCAAAGGCAAGGGTGAGGGGGCCGGAAAGGTGATCACGGTCAAGCCCGGAGATCGCATTTCGGAGGTGGCGGCGATCCTTGCGGAGCGTCGGATTGGCGGGGTGATCGTGTCGACCGACGGAGAGACGGTTGAGGGCATTCTGTCGGAGCGCGATATCGTACGGTCTCTGGCGGCACGCGGGGCCACCTGTCTTGACGATAAGGTGGAAGACCTGATGACGCGCAACCCGGTCTGCTGTGGGCGCGAAGACAGCTCGGATCAGGTGTTGACCCGGATGACCGAGGGGCGGTTCCGCCACATGCCGGTTGTCGAGGAGGGCAAGCTTATCGGGATCGTGACCATCGGTGACGTGGTGTCGGCGCGGCTGAGCGAGCTTTCGATGGAGAAGGACGCGCTTCAGGGTATGATCATGGGGCGATGAGCCCCGGACCATCATGGGGCGGTCGCCTCAATTGTCGCCTGCTTTCGAGGCTTGCAAATCCGCGCGCATCGGTGTTGCTTGCAACGCGACCTGACTGACGGAGTCCCACATGCGTATTGGCCTTTATCCCGGCACGTTCGATCCCATCACGCTGGGCCATATCGATATCATCCGCAGAGCGAGCGCACTGGTCGACCGTTTGGTGATTGGCGTGGCGATCAACCGCGACAAGGGGCCGCTTTTCGACCTTGAGGAGCGCGTGGCGATGATCGAGGCCGAATGCGCCAAGCTGAGCGATTTGACCGGTATCGAGATTGTCGCGCACCCGTTCGACAACCTGTTGATAGACTGTGCCAAGGATGTCGGCGCGGGCCTGATCGTGCGGGGCCTGCGCGCCGTGGCGGATTTTGAATACGAATTTCAGATGGTTGGTATGAACCGCGCGCTGGATGACAGTATCGAAACGGTATTTCTCATGGCGGATGCCAACCATCAGGCGATTGCCTCGAAGCTCGTGAAGGAAATTGCCCGGCTTGGCGGGGATGTGCGCAAGTTCGTGACGCCCGAGGTGAACGCCGCGCTTGAAGAGAAAATGCGCTGATCGGGTGAAACGCTTATAGCTGCCGGTCGATGGTCACGGCGGTAACCGCCATTTGGCACGACGACGCCCCTTCATTGTCATACCATGCCAGCAGGCTGACAATGCGCCTGTCGGTGATGGCGTCAACAGACCGGAATCACCGCCAGAAGGCTGTCCATTCGACCAACGCTGCGAATTTCCGTCCAAGAAAGAGCGTGCCCGCCCAGTCCTGATAGACCCAGTCAAGCGCGAGCAGTACCAGAATGGCGAGGCCGAGAATGAGCGCGATGCGGTTGGTCATGATGGGGCGGCCCGGAAAAGGAAAGCGTCCTGCCGGGTATGCCCGACCGGGCGATTTACCGCAAGCGGCCTTGGCTTTGGGTGGAGGCGTGAGTGGTTAGTGGCCCTTGCATCAAATCGTCGATCAGCAAGCCCAGAAGCGCCCCGCGCCCCGACACGCCCGCCTTGCGGTAAACAGCGTTGAGTTGGGCTTTGACCGTTCCCTCGGCCGACCCGCGCAATCGGGCGGTGTCGGCGATGGACAGCCCCTTGATGGCGAAAAGCGCCACATCGTTTTCGGCAGGGGTGAGGCCCCAGCGATCGAAATGCGCAAGCATGATGTCGTGAAACGCGCCCGAGGCGATCGAGACTTGGTCCTCAAGGTGCGCCTTGCGGCGTAGAAGGCGCATCAGGTAGCGCGCTTCGAACACGATCGCGGAGATCAGTGCCAAAGCCGCCAATGTCTCGACCGCGATATGCAGGTTGGTCAACCCGCGCAGCCCGTTCGGGCCGAGATCGTCCACAACATCCCACAGGAAGAACGCGGCGCAGAGTGACTGCACCGCGATCAGGGCACCCAGCATGCCGGGCCTGTCGGAAACCCTTTGGGTCATTTGACGAGATTTACCGTGTCCGGCACCTTTTTGCGACCCGTTACCATGGCACGCGGCAGGTTGACACCGGTGCGCCAGCTTTCGAAGATCACCGCCGCCACATGCAGCACCACAGAGAGCCAGGCCCAGTTGACCAGCGCCTCGTGCGTCTCTTCCACCCAGTCTATGCCCCAAAAGGCATTGGTGGTCATCATGTAGCCGGTCGCACCGATAGCCAGCATCGTGGCCAGAAGATTGAGGATCATCAGCGCCCCAAGTGGCGTGTGACCCAGATGGGTGCGATTGCGGCGGGTGGCGATGTCGCTGATCTGGGCCATCACCGTGCTGCGGCGTGGCCAGAACGCGGCGAAGCGCGCACTGTGAGAGCCGACAAGGCCCCATAGGATGCGCGTAGCCACGAGCGCCAGAACGGCGTAACCCACCCATTCGTGCAGGGTGCTGTCGTCGTCGATCACCAGCGCGTTGGCGGCGAAGCTTGCCACCAATGCCCAGTGAAAGATCCGCACAAACGGATCCCAGATGCGATATTCAGTCATGGAATTGCCTTTCCTGGCGCGGCCTGCACAGGGGGTATGCAGGCCGCCGCGGGCGTCAGTCGTCGATCTCTGTCTTCACGACATTCAAGTCGCGGTCGAGGTAGATCTCGTAGCGTTGGCCGTTTTTCAGTGCGTAAGCCTCAAACATGCCGTCTTCGGTTTCCACCTTGCGGACGTCGTAGCCGTCTGCGGTGAGGGTTTCGGCAATCTTGGCGCGGGTGGTGTCATCGAGCGCCATCGAGCTGTAGCTGTCCGAGGCATGGACCATGCCGCCGGCGGCGATGGCCAGAGTGAGGGCGATTATGCGAGTCATTTGCTGTCCTTTCCGGGTTTGTCTTGCGGGATGCGGATTTGCTCCCGACTGGGAACACCCTGACAAGACCGGGCGGCGCGGGCCATTGCACCGGGGGCATAGAAGCGGGTGCATAGACCCAAGGTTTATGGCCGGTTTCCGCCGACGGACGCAAAAAACCCCCGAAGCTCAGGGCCTCGGGGGTGTTCGGTGGCGGGACGTCAGCAATCCCTGCGGTATGTTTCGCGAAACAGGCCCGACAAGGGGTCGGTAAAGGTCAGCCCAGCTTGCCCATGGCGACGGCCACGTCGGCCATGCGCACCGAAAAGCCCCATTCGTTGTCATACCAGGCCAGCACACGGACAAGGCGGTTGCCGATGACCTTGGTCTGGTCCGGTGCGAAGATCGAGCTTTCCTCGGTATGGTTGAAGTCGATCGAGACCTTGGGCTCGGGGTCGTAGCCCAGAACACCCCTCATCGGGCCGCTTGCGGCCGCTTCGATGGCGGCGTTCACCTCCGCCTCGGTCACGTCGCGGGCGGCGACGAAGGTCAGATCCACCGCTGAAACATTGGGTGTGGGCACCCGGATGGCAGAGCCGTCAAGCTTGCCCTTGAGCGCGGGCAGCACCTCGCCCAGGGCCTTGGCGGCGCCGGTGGAGGTGGGGATCATCGACATCGCGGCGGCGCGGGCGCGGTATAGATCGTTGTGCCGGCGGTCGAGCGTGGGCTGATCGCCTGTATAGGCGTGAATCGTGGTCATGATGCCACTTTCGATGCCGATCGCGTCATGCAGGGCTTTGGCGACGGGTGCGAGGCAATTCGTGGTGCAAGACCCGTTGGAAACCATCGTGTCGGAGGCCGTCAGATCGCCATCGTTCACACCGAACACGACGGTGCGGTCCACGTTCTTGCCGGGGGCGGACAAAAGCACTTTGCCGGCGCCACGCTCAAGATGCTTTTTCGCTTTCTCGCCGTCATTGAACTTGCCCGTGCATTCAAGCACGACATCGCAGCCAGACCAGTCAAGCGCGTCCATGTCATAGGTCGAGAACATCTGCATCGGGCCGCGCCCGAGGTCCATGGTGCCATCGCCGAGCGTGATGTCGTTTGCGAACCGGCCATGCACGCTGTCGTATTTGATCAGGTGGGCTGCCGTCTCGAGCGGGCCGGTGGCGTTGACCTTGACGACCTCGATGTCATCCCGACCCGATTGCGCGATATGAGCGAGCGTGCAGCGGCCGATGCGGCCGAACCCGTTGATGCCGACTTTGATGGTCATGGGGTTCTCCTGTCTGAATGGCGTTGGCCGCGATATAGAGGCGGGGGAGATTGCCCGAAAGCCATAAAGCGCGGCTGTTAGCGTTAAATACCCCGAGGTGCTTTGTTCTTGCCGCAAATATCCTCGCCGAAGGCATGAAAGATGCGGCGGAACATGAGGCCAAGCGGGACGTTCGGGCGATGTGGCCTAGGCGGAAGCTTGACCCGATTGGCCGCAACAGCTAGTGTGTTTACCTTTCGTTCACCCCATATATACGGTTTCCTCATGTCCCGATTCGCTGCTCCGATTTCCCGGTCGATCTGGGATATGAAATACCGGTTCAAGGATGCCTGTGGCACCGCGCATGATGCCTCGGTCGAAGATACCTGGCGCCGGATCGCACGATCGCTGGCCGAGGTCGAGGCGGATCCGAAGATGTGGGAGGACCGCTTCTATGCCGCGCTGGAAGATTTCCGTTTCCTGCCGGCGGGGCGGATCACAGCGGGGGCGGGCACGGCGCGCAGTGTGACCTTGTTCAACTGTTTCGTGATGGGGACGATCCCCGACGACATGGGCGGTATTTTCGACGCGCTGCGCGAAGCGGCGCTGACCATGCAGCAGGGGGGCGGGATCGGGTATGATTTCTCGACCATCCGGCCCAAAGGCGCGGACGTGAAGGGGGTGGGCGCCGATGCCTCCGGCCCCCTTAGTTTCATGGATGTGTGGGATGCGATGTGCCGCACGATCATGAGCGCGGGAAGCCGGCGTGGCGCGATGATGGCGACAATGCGCTGTGATCACCCCGACATCGAGGAGTTCGTGGCGGTCAAGGCCGATCCGGCGCGGCTTCGCATGTTCAACCTGAGCGTTCTGGTCAGCGATGCCTTTATGGAGGCGGTCAAGGCGGACGGGCCTTGGGAGCTGAGCTTTGATGGCAAGGTCTACAAGACGATCCAGGCCCGAGACCTGTGGAACCGGATCATGCAGGCGACCTATGATTTTGCCGAGCCGGGGGTGATCTTCATCGACCGGATCAACGCCGCCAACAACCTGCATTACTGTGAGACGATCTCGGCGACCAACCCTTGCGTCACCGCCGGGACATGGGTCGCGACCGAGGAAGGCGCGCGACAGGTGCGCGACCTGATCGGGCTGCCGTTCCGGGCAGTGGTGGATGGCAAGGCATATGATAGCGGGCCGGAGGGATTCTTTGCTACAGGGGTAAAGCCGGTGCTCCGCCTCGCCACGACCTGCGGACGCAGCCTGCGGCTAACTGCCGATCACCGGGTGCGCAAGGTGACGGAGAAGACCCGCTGGCGGCTGGAAAGCGATTGGGTGGCGGCGGGCGATTTGCGGCCCGGTGACGAGGTGATGCTGCACGATCACCGTCGTGCCGATGCGACGACGAAGCCCGAGGACGAACGCGGCTACCTGTTGGGCCTGCTGATCGGCGATGGCGTGATCCGGGCGGATAAGACGCTGATATCGG
Organism: Roseovarius sp. E0-M6; assembly: GCF_037083845.1. Lineage (NCBI taxonomy): Bacteria > Pseudomonadati > Pseudomonadota > Alphaproteobacteria > Rhodobacterales > Roseobacteraceae > Roseovarius > Roseovarius sp. E0-M6. The sequence continues at coordinate 93,804 of NZ_JBAPLA010000006.1, forward strand.
TCTGGCCCAAGGCGGCCTGTGGCAATGGTACCCTGTTGGCGAGCCCGGTCATGGAGCACGTGGAGACGCTGCTGCGCGACCTGCCGCACCGCGCCGATTTTGCCGGATGGCAAGAGATTCCGGGCCGGGGTGAGTATCGCATCGGCACCGCCGCGCTGACGACGCTGGCACAGGCGTATGGGCTGCGGCAAGGTCACAAGACGCTGACCGCCGAAATCGAGGCTGCTTCGCCCGGTTTTTGTGCCGCCGTGCTGCGCGGGGTGTTCGATGCCGACGGGTCGGTGCAGGGCAGCCAGGAGAAGGGTGTTTCGGTTCGACTTGCGCAGAGCGATGCCAGCCTGTTGCAGGCGGCACAGAGGATGCTGGCCCGGCTGGGGATTCAATCATCCCTCTACCGCGACCGCCGAGCGGCGGGCGAGAGCACATTGCCGGACGGCAAGGGCGGGCAGCGCGCCTATCCGGTCCGCGCGCAGCACGAATTGGCTATTTCCGGAGACAACCTGCCGGTCTATGCCGACAAGGTAGGCTTTGCCGATCCGGAAAAAGCGCGCCGGCTGCAGGCAGCGCTCAGCGGCTATCGCCGGGCGCTGAACCGTGAACGGTTCACTGCCGTGGTGGCGGATGTGGCAAAGGATGGCGAGGCGGAGGTCTTCGACGTCTCGGTGCCGGGGGTGAATGCCTTCGATGCCAACGGTCTATATGTGCACAATTGCGGCGAACAGCCCTTGCCGCCCTATGGGGCCTGCCTGTTGGGCAGTATCAACCTCGCAAAGCTGGTGATCGATCCGTTCGGGCCGCGGGCGCGGCTCGATGCGGCGGCGCTCAAGGACCTGGTTCGCGTGGCGGTGCGGATGATGGACAACGTGGTGGACGTGTCGCAATTCCCGCTTGCGGCACAGGCCGAGGAGGCACGTAACAAGCGCCGCATCGGTCTGGGTGTGACCGGGCTCGCGGACGCGCTTTTGATGCTGGGCGTGCGCTATGGCTCGGACAAGGCGGTGCGGCAGACCGAAATATGGATGCACAAGATTGCCGTTGCCGCTTATCTTGCGAGCGTCGATCTGGCGCGGGAAAAGGGAGCGTTTCCTCTGTTTGACGCTGACGAATTCCTTGCGTCGGGCACCATGCAGGAAATGGACGACTCGGTACGCGCGGCCATCGCCAAACATGGCATCCGCAACGCGCTTCTGACCTCGATCGCGCCCACCGGGACGATCAGCCTTTATGCTGGCAACGTGTCCTCCGGGATCGAGCCGGTTTTTGCCTATTCCTACACCCGCAAGGTTCTTCAGAAGGATGGAAGCCGCACCGAGGAGGAGGTCGTGGATTACGCCGTGCAGATGTGGCGCGATACATTCGGCGACGCAGAGCTGCCCGACCATTTCGTCAACGCACAGACGCTGGCCCCCGAGGAGCATGTGAAGATGCAGGCGGCGGCCCAGAAATGGGTCGACAGCTCGATTTCCAAGACGATCAACTGTCCGGCGGATATCAGCTTTGCCGATTTCAAGGACGTTTACATGCAGGCGTGGGATACCGGCTGCAAGGGCTGCACGACATACCGGCCGAACGATGTGACGGGGTCGGTGTTGAGTGTTGGGGAGGGAAAACCGAAGACTGAGCTGCCAAAACTCGCGTCTACGATGGAACGACTTATTTGGGCGCAGAATCATGCAGGCTATGAAACTCAGAAGGCGGCAGCAGAAGCAGTTGGAGTGACGACGACGCGTTACAACAACTGGATAACTGGCGAACGAAACTTGACACGTGACGCAGCGGACTCAGTCGCAAGGACCTTTGGTGTATCAGCAGGCTGGCTTCTGTTTGGCAACGATGAGGTAACAGCTACCAAGCCCGGCGGCACCGCCGGGCTGCGCACGGCCGCCCCCACGGGCGGTGGCTTCCCCCCCACCAGCGGCCGGGAACTGCCCTCAGAGCTTGAGGGTGCGCAGCCGCGAATGGGGGGCACTTTCGACGACGGCGACGTCATTTACATGGCCGAGCCGCTGGACCGGCCCACGGAGCTGGAGGGTGCGACCTACAAGCTCAAATGGCCCGACAGCAGCCACGCGATCTATGTCACCGTCAACGATATCGTTTTGGCCGGGCATCGGCGGCCCTTCGAAGTGTTCATCAATTCCAAGAACATGGAGCATTTCGCATGGACCGTGGCGCTGACCCGGATGATCAGCGCGGTGTTCCGGCGCGGCGGTGATGTGAGTTTCGTGGTCGAAGAGTTGAAAGCGGTGTTCGATCCGCGCGGCGGTGCTTGGATGGGCGGCAAATACGTGCCGTCGATCCTCGCGGCCATTGGCGGCATTCTCGAACAGCACATGATCCGCACCGGTTTTCTCGAAGGAGAGGGGATGGGCCTCAAGACCGATCCGCGTGCGGAGGTCGTCAATCTCGGCAACCGCGGCACGGCTTGTCCGGCCTGCGGGGCCTATGGCATGCAGATGATCGAGGGGTGCATGACCTGCCCGAGCTGTGGCTATTCCAAATGCGAGTGAAGAGGGAGGCGTGCTGATTGTCGTTGCGGGCGTAGTTATGCCAAATCGGCGAATTTTACTGCCACGCGTCGGCGAAAGTTCTGCCAGCGTCTGTAAGGCACTGGCAGGTATAGACTTTTTCCGAAGTAGATTTCGGACCCCGAAATCTGGCCCTTCAGACTGAGTTTGCGCGCCAGCACCGGCAGGGGTGTGTCGGGCGCGGCCCTCTTGATGAGGCCGCGCCGAGCAACCTCGTGCCGGTGATGACGCGGACGCTGGAAACGAAATCATTTGACCGGAGCAGGGATCTTCTGACGCGGCCCATGGCGGGCCCGCGCATTCCACCAGGAAAGGTGATCCCATGAAACACATTCCCGATATCCGTGCCCTGCTCCGGCACATGAACAAGCTTGGTGAGTTTCTGCGCTGGCTCCGCGCAGAGGGTGACAGTCTTGTCGCCTCTCCGTCATAAACAGTGAAAATTTCGGAAAAATTTATGACCGCAGTTCCGAAGTCGCCGGTAGACTGCCATTCTGCCGCGTTTTGGTTCACTACATCATCAACGCGAAGATCAAAGCCGGATGATTTTGATAGTTTTTCCAACTCTGCGCTGTCAGGCGCAATGATCGCATTGGCCAGGGGATCATCCAGAAGAACTTCGAAGGCATGTTCGGGTTCAACGTTGAAAACCATTGCCGCGAGATTCTTCGCAAGATGTGGATCAGACGCGAGATCAACAATTCTTGAGTCAAGCGCCTCCTCGTTGTTCAAAACTCCCGGATCCGATGTAATCAGATCCCGATGAGCCAAAAAGGTTGCAACAGTTGGCAAAGCAAACCGCCCCTGATGCAACGCGTATAAGCCACTTACATCGTTCACAAACGAAACGACTTGGCGCGGTGTTGTTACACCACCCTCTGCGCGAAGTATCTCTGAGAATATGCGATAGGTGCGAAAGCTATCATCGCTTGAGATTTGACCTCGTAGAGATCGATCCAGAATACCGGAAAAAAACTCTTTCGCGTTAGACATGATCGGAGGGGCAACCGTGAGGATCTCATCAAAGGTTTTCGAGAACAGCTCTCGGGACGACAGACGAGTTACCCCATTGGTTTGAGTTCCAGAAGTAAATCCTGCGCTCTCACTAACGGTCTGCTCGATCAGAGCCCGGTCGTAAGGAACAATCGCAGTGATGGTTTCATCCGGGACGGTATCATTTAGACTTAAAGAGCCTGAGAATACGGAGCGCACAAGCGCCCACGTTTCCTGTATCTCTCCCTGAGGAAGTCGATCGATATTGTCCAATACAACCACGACACGCTTACGCTTGTCTTGGACGGCAGAGAGAGCTTTCCTGAGAGTCGACTGAAACTCATAATCGTTAGGGTCGATTTCACGACCACGTTGGACCGATTTGTGGTCTTGGTGTTGCTTTGAAGTAATCAGCAACACGCTTGAAATTGCCGCCTTGAACCCAGCTTTTTCGTTGGACCCGTAGAACTGACGATGCAACGCTGCGAGTATTGTGCTAATTGCCAAAGCGCCAAAAACTGCCGCCGGCGCTGAAGACAGGTAATCCAGGAGGTCGGTTTCCGGTAGCTTACTCAACTCGTCAAACTCGACCTTGGCCCAAAAGTAGTAGATCGGGAACAATGGCAGCAGGAAGAGTAGAATGATCCCAAACCATCCCAAAATTGGTTGGTTATTGGTCGTAATCTCTCTCTTTTTGCCCCGAATGTCTGCTTCGATTTCCCTTAGATGTTTCTTTTTCTGCGGGAACTCGGATATCGCCCAAGCAACAAAATGCTCCAAGAACGATCGACGAAAACCACCCCCTTGAGACTTCCAAATGTCAAAAGTGAAGAAATGATGAGAGACGTCCTTATTGGTTGAGCCGTCGTTCAGTTTCTGAGCTGCAATCTCGACGACACTGGATTTTCCGCTTCCCCAAGGGCCTTCAAGGCCAATTGCTCGATCGGCATCGTCAAAGCTTCTAATGGCGTCAGCCAGAGATTGGGCTGTTCGGTCATGCCCTCTTCCCCGAAACTGGTCTTTGTCGGTGGGAGTGTCGAGGATAACTTCTCGGATGATTTTCTTTGACATGCGCATTCTTTTTTTGGGCAACCAATGGTTAAGCGCTTTTAGGGGGCACTTTAGAACAAATAGGCCTTTGAGACACAATCATGCAATCAAGGATTGCTTGTAAGAGCAGCATGCCCTTAAAAGGTACGCCAGATAAAAAGCTTCTAACCGGGTGCGAGGCAGTAGAAGCAGCTTCTTGGCTCGTTGTTGTTAGCAGAACGATGAAACATCGCGCATATAGGCACAGATCTCTCGAGACAAAAACGGCTGGCTCAAAAAGTTCTGAAGCCTGCGCCAACGCGCTGGACGCTGAACGGCGTGCCTCCTGCGCCATGCCGATCAAGGCCCGACCAACTCAACCCCTGCGGGTGCAGCAGCGAGCGGTCGACCTCAAGGCACGTCAAGTTTGTTGAGCATTAGTTGAAATTCTGCTTTGGGTATAAGCATTACCTTCCCATATTTTCTATGGTTCTTAGGACGCTTAGCGAGCACAGAGGCACTTCATGGCAATTAAGAAAAGCGATATCTATCGATCCCTCTGGGAAAGCTGCGACCAGCTCCGCGGAGGCATGGATGCCTCGCTTTACAAGGATTACATCCTAACACTTCTTTTCCTGAAGTATGTCTCCGACCGTGCCGGCCAGTCTAACGCCCTGATCGAAGTGCCTGAGGGATGTTCCTGGTCAGATCTCCGCGCCCTGCGTGGCGACAAGGAAATTGGCGAGAAGATGGACAAGGTCATCTCGCGCATTGCCGAGGAGAATGATCTCAGCGGCGTGGTCGATCGTGCCTTCTTCAATGATCCCGAGAAATTCGGACGCGGTCAAAAGATGATCGGGACGCTGACCAACCTGATCAACATCTTCAGCCGTGAGGAACTGGACTTCGCGCGCAACCGCGCGGACGGCGACGACCTGCTCGGTGACGCCTACGAATACCTCATGCGGAATTTCGCGACCGAGTCCGGCAAGAGCAAAGGTCAGTTCTATACCCCGGCAGAGGTCTCGCGCGTCGTCGCCGCGGTCTGTGGCGTTCAACGGGCCACAAACCCCAAGCAAAGCGTCTATGACCCGGCCTGCGGATCGGGGTCCCTGCTATTGAAAGCGGCGGAGTCCGCCCCGATCGATCTGTCGATCTTCGGCCAGGAAATGGACATCACGACCCGCGGTCTCGCGGTGATGAACATGATCCTGCACGCAAAGGAAACGGCGGAAATCGCCCAGGGCGACGTGCTGGCCGATCCCGAGTTCACGACATCCGGCGGGCAGCTGATGCAGCACGACTTTGTCGTCGCCAATCCACCGTTTTCGCTAAAGGCCTGGGCCAATGGCTTCGAGACCGACCCGGCGGAAGAGCCTTTCGGGCGGTTTCATATCGGCACCCCGCCCGACAAGAATGGCGACTTCGCCTTCCTTCTCCATATCCTCGCCTCGATGAAGGCTACAGGTTCCGGTGCGGTGATCCTTCCGCATGGTGTTCTGTTCCGCGGCAACAAGGAGGCGGTGCTGCGTGAAAAGATCCTGCGGCGGGGGTATATCAAGGCGATCATCGGCCTGCCGCCGAACCTGTTTTACGGCACGGGTATCCCTGCCTCGATCCTGGTGCTGGACAAGTCCGAGGCGACCGAGGAGCGCCCGGTCTACATGATCGATGCCTCGCGGGGCTTCCTGAAGGACGGCAACAAGAACCGCCTGCGCGAGCGGGACATTCACAAGATCACCGATGCCTATATGGCAAGCGCCCCGATATCGTTCTTTACGCGAATGGCATCGCCCTGGGCGTGATCGAGCTGAAACGGTCGACCGTCGGCGTCGGAGAAGGCATCCGCCAGACCCTCGACAATCAGGACCCGCGCTTCATCCGGCATTTCTTCACCACAGTGCAGATGTGTTTCGCCGGCAATGACAGCGAGGGCCTGCGCTATGCCGCGATCCAGACGCCACAGCCCTACTGGCTCGCCTGGAAGGAAGAGAGCGAGATCATCAACCGGCTGGACCGCGACATCACCCAGATGATGGCGCCGGAGCGATTTCTTGAGCTGGTCCACGATTTCACGCTGTTCGACGCCGGCACCAAGAAGATCGCCCGCCCCAATCAGTATTTCGCGGTGAAAGCTACACAGGACCGGGTGCGCGACCGCGAGGGCGGCATCATCTGGCAAACGCAAGGCTCGGGCAAAAGCCTGATCATGGTGATGCTGGCGCGCTGGATCCAGGAGCATAACCCGGATGCGCGGGTTCTTATCATCACCGACCGCAAGGAGCTGGACCAACAGATCGTCAACCAGGTCTTCGGCGGGACAGGGGACAAGGTGCGCCGCGCCAAGAGCGGCGCCGACCTGATGGATGCGCTGGCCAGCCCCGAGGACCGGGTTGTCTGCTCGCTGGTCCGTCAGATAAAATCCGGACACGGGACTGATTATCCAGACGAAATATCAACGCCCGGCTGCAAGGCCCTCTACGACAACCTTGACCAGGACATTAAGCAAACCCTGGAGTTGGATCGTGCGGTCAGGACAACCGCGCAGGCCGGTTGGCGTGGCAACCGTATGAAGGAGCGGAAGGTCCTGCGTGCTCTGGAGGATATACTCGGGTCCGCAGAGATGTCCCAGGAAGTCCTGGATCTCGTAAGAGAACACGATGAGTACTGACGCCGTCGCGCAGGTCGAGATCGCCGGGCTCACGGTCGAGATCGTTCGGAAGAACATCAAGAACCTGCATGTCGGGGTTTATCCCCCCATGGGGCATGTGCGCGTTGCTGCACCGCCTGCCATCAGCGATGACGCCGTCAAGATGGCCGTGCTGACCCGCCTCCCCTGGATCAAGAGGAAACAAGCCGAATTCCGAAAGCAGCCGCGGCAAGGCCCTCGCGAATACGTCTCAGGTGAAACCCACTATGTTTTTGGACGGGCCTGCAGACTGGAACTTACAATCGGGCGTCCCAAGCTGGACCTGCAGCCCGGCAATCGGCTCGCCATGACATCACCAGAAGGCGCTGGCATCGAGGACCGCCATGCACAGCTGGGGCGCTGGTATCGACGACTTCTCCGGGCCAAGGTCGAGCCGCGCATTGCGAAATGGTCGAACCGCCTGCATGTCCCTGTGCCGAGTTGGGGCATCCGACGCATGAAAACGAAGTGGGGCAGCTGCAACCCGGATAGCGGAAAGGTTTGGGTCAACCTCGAACTTGCCAAGAAACCGCTTCACTGCCTCGACTATATTATCCTGCATGAAATGGCGCATTTCGTATCACCGCGCCATGATGACCGGTTTGTCTCCACACTTGACCGCCACATGCCCGGGTGGCGACAAGTTCGCTCAGATCTCAACGCGCTACCTCTTGCCCATGAACCAGGTTTTGAAGGTGGTGTGACAGCCAGGATCACGCCGGACATAGTGACCTGATCGTCCGGAGGTGGAGATATAGCTGAAAGTTAGTGATGGCCCCTGAGGGGCGGCATATCAAGGCGGTGTTCATGCGCCGTCAGTTCTCCGAAGAGAAAAGGATATGCCGCAGGACGAAGTCTACCCTCACGCCGTTGCCTGATCCAACGGGATTTTCACCCGATCCGCTGACAGACATCCTGCGTTCTGGCGCGCGTCGCCTGATCGAGCAGGCGGTGGAAGCAGAGCTGTCAACTCTGCTTGCCGCCCATGCCGATGAGACGACCGAAGATGGCCGGTCCCGCCTCGTGCGCCACTTAGACAGGACAAGCACATGCATCTCGGCTATGGTCCTGAGTCGAAATGCCTATTCCTTACGCTGATGCCGATAGAATTTTTGTCTCGGAGAAGCGGCTCTTGAAGCCGCTGCGTTGGGAATCTGTTCCAAAGAGCAACAAGAAAACCGAATATTTCAGGAAACTCGAGGCACGCGTTCAGATAGACTCAGGGATCCCACGCGGCGTGTTTTTCCGTGCCATGGTTTACCCTGGCTCGCTCACCCACGTAACTTTCCAGCTCGACTGCGATCTACCTACAGGTAGGACAAATATCGCGCTGTATCGCTTCGAACTGAATCCGGTTAAGCCACACATGAATAGGCTATACGGCCCAGACGAAATCAACGGCCTTCGCATTGATGCCGGCGTGCCGCATGAGCATATCTTTTACGATAGCCTACGCAACGATGGCTCTCTGCGCAAACGAACAGACGAGCAAGCGCGAATTGTTGAAGACCCGCCGGAAGATTTTTCTACCGCTCTCGACTATGTTTGTCGTAGAACCAACATAATAAACGAAGGGGACGTCCCAAATCCGGGCGACCAAGGCCAACTGCTGTGAAAACGACTGAGAACGATACACAAGCCATTGATAGAGTTCATAAAGCTCTGTCTCGCATTGCTGCCGTCCGCGGCATCGATGGCCGACTCGTGATTGACGTTCCAGTCATGTATCCGAGCGGGGCAACTGCCGTTGTTGAGATTGAGCGGAACAACGATAAATACTGGGTTTCTGACATGGGCCATGGTCTCGTCGAGACCGAATTCGTCGCTGCACAAGACTTCTATGCGAACGCCGCGAAAAGGATTGCAGATGAATTCGCCGTGCAGTTTGATGGTCACTCCATGTTTGCCCTCTGGGTTCCAGAAGGGCGACTGGAGGCGGCTATCGTGTGCGTCGCCAACGCGTCAAACCAAGCAGCATCCGAGGCAATCCGGAGTGCATCTGAAGCGAAGGAACGCAAGGAAAACGAAAAAATCTTTGACCGCATCCGTAGCGTTTTCGGACCAAAGATGGTCGCCAAGACAGCAGACATTGCAGGCCGACATGCGCACTGGGACGCACACAACGTTGTGGTTTTCCCAAACAGGCAGAAGGCAGTCTTCGAGGCTATGTCGCTTCACGCGAACTCGGTTTCGAGTAGGTTTCTTATGTTCTCAGATATACGCGCGGCAGATGAGGCCGTTTCGCTGAATGCAATGGTCAAAGACATAGAGACGTTGGACGAAAAAGCTCAGATGGTTGGTGATGTCGCAAATATCGTCGCAATGAGCGCGACCGACGAGGATATCCGAAAATACGCGATGGCTTCTTGATGAAGTTCACGCCCCTGGCACGATTGCATTGATTGCCGCGACGGCCTCTTCTTCAGTCGCTGTGCCTGCGTCGAGCACTGCAAGAGCTGCCGAGATCTGCGCGAAGCCGTCGTAATACGCCGCTCAGACCTCGATGCCTGGGACGATAAAATCGTGGGTAACGTTCGGGTCCGGGATGTAATGAGATATAGCTGAAAGTTGGTAATGGCCCCTGAGGGGCGGCATATCATGGCGGTGTTTACGCGCCGTCAGTTCTCCGAAGAGAAAAGGATACGCCACATGACGAAGCCTACCATCACGCCGCCGCCTGATCACGCCGTCACCAACTTTCGGGTATAGCTACCGGAGGTGCGGTCACGCCCATTGGAAAATCCGCGGGTTAGGATCATCGGCTCTATGCATCCTCGAATCATTCGAGGTCTTTCGACGTAAGCGCATGGCTTTAAGAGCGTCCCGGCATTGGTATTTCTGCAACACCTAAATCATTGGATATCACGCTGTTTGCCCGGAAATTTGACGCTTGTCGCTGAGGGCGAGAGCGCAGCTGATCCGCCTCTGCAACACTTTGCAATAATATATACATAAATAACAATCGGTTAGTAATTTTCATTGATCCCACATTGTCCATATTTTCCTGCGACGAAACGATTTTCGAAAATAAATTTCGGGCGAAAATCGCGGTTGTTTGGCGAGGAACAGTGCGTACCTTGAAGGCCACATGAAACATGCGGCAGCGAACTTTAGTAAAAAATTGACCCTTTCGTTTCGTGCTACGTGCAAAGGGCTAATGTTTGATCTGTCGGGCCTGAAAGACTGGGAAGTGGGGCGTCAGACACGCGATTGAAGAGGACACGAAAAGTGGCTGTTTACATCTAAATCCAAATCCACCCATGCGGATCGATAGATCCAAAAGGGCCAAGCGATCACCAACGGGAATCCAAGTGGTCGCTTTCAGAAAATCCCGAAAATAGAACCGCCGCCTTCGGGCAGCGTCGGACTGAAGTCCGGCGGGTGGTCTTCCTATACGAAAGGAAATCAAAATGCCGATTTATTCGGAGGGTCGCGTATTGCCTGCGCAATCCCGTGGGGATCGCAGTATCAAGAATGCGTCGACTGCACATTGTACCGGCTTCACCGTCCTTGGTGAGAACTCAGGTACCCGCTTTCAAGCGGAGTCACACCTTGAACTCTGCCACTTGCAGATCGAGGCCACCCGGCCCGATGTCGCCGCAGTCCAGGAGCAGGTGCTTTTCACATTCGGCCGGCAAAATGAGAAATGGCACTTCTTCGACATGGTCGTCACCAAAGCCTCGGGAGAGCGCATTGCATATCCGGTCAAGCCCGAAGTGCGCCTCAAGTCCGGTCGTCATGTCGAGGAAATGCGCACCATCGCCTGGTGGGTTCAAGAGAAGGGGTTCGCCAAGTCGGTGCGTCTCTTGACCGAGGCCGATATCGATCGGGTCGTCCTTCACAACGCGAACATCAACGCAGCATTGCGCGACATTGATCCGGAAGCAGAGGACGCAGCGCGTGCCGTGGCGCAGGAGTTGTGCGGTGCTGTTCGCCTTGACCTTCTCACGCAGAAAACTGGCCTCGCAGCCCGCGGCTATCGAGCCCTTCTGCGGCTGATTTCAGCAGGTGAGCTCGCGCCCCTGCATTCCGAAAAAATCACCCCTGAGAGCCTCGTTGAATGGAAAGGAAAGCGTCAATGACCATCGTCCCCAACAAGCACAGCCTTGGCGAAGCCAAGCCGGTGAAGACCAGATTTCGTCTGGATATCCATGATCGGCTTCTCATTCATGGCAAGCCCTACCGTTTCCTCGGCATGTCTGGCGACAACGCCGAGCTGATACCCGCAAGCGGTGTCGGGCTGACAGAGGTCTTCCCGATGGGCACGCTGGCCCGCTTGAGCACATCGGGTGATATCAAGCACGAGGTTGGCTACTACCTACCGGACGAGCTAAAGCCATCGCCGGCGACTTCGGCCTTTGATTTCCATCCATCGAACCTGACCGGAAAAGCCAGGTTCAGGTTTGAGTCGCGCCTCAGCCAGATCAAGGCAATCAGTGACATGGAGTCTGAAGGTCTCATTCGTCCAAACACAGTGGAGATCGAGGCCGCGCGCCCCGAGATCGCATCGCGCGCAGAAGCTTACTTGAAAGCCGAGGCGACGGAACGCGACCTGCTCGAAAGCGAAATGGAAAAAGGTCGCCTGCCGGATCGGGTACGCAAGGGTGTTCGCCGAAATCGGGGGGGCGTGGCCAAGGAGGGCGTCAAACTCTATAGCTCCGACTACCTACGGAAACTCTACGCAGATTACCAAGCCCACGGACTTCCGGCATTGGCCGACGACCTCTCGAAATCCGGCAACAGGACCAGCCTTCTTCGGCCTGAGGAACAGGCGCTGCTGATGGACATCATCAAGCGCAGTTATCTCACGCCCGAGCAGAAGTCGATCAAGGCAACGGTCGTGGATGTGCAGCGAGGGTTTAGGGACGAAAACAATCGCCGTGAGCGCAACAAACGCAGTGAGGAAGAAGAGGTTACACTACTGCACGTGCCGGGCCGTGATGCGGTTCGTCGGACAATCAAGAAGCTTGACCGTTTGACGGTTCTTATCGCTCGGTACGGGCGCGAGGAAGCGATGAAGAAGCTCCGGCCCGTCGGTAAGGGGCTCGAAGTCTCACGCCCGGGCGAGCGCGTCGAAATCGATGAATGGTGCATTGATCTGCTCTCCATCATGCGATCTGCAAAGCTCGAAACGGTCTTTGGCGAAGAACATCTCAAAGCGCTTGGTCTTGATGGTGAAAAAGCCCGGTGGTGGCTTGTTGCCGCCATCGATTGCCGCACCAGGATCTGCCTCGGAATGAAGCTGACCCGCAATCCATCGGGCAGCGCGGCACGCGAATGCCTTCGCATGGTGGTCAGCGACAAGGGCGAATGGTCTGACAGTGTCAGATCGAATTGCACGTGGCCACACGCCCTTGTTCCGGAACTCCTCGCTTCCGACAATGGTCCAGGTTTCAAGGCGAGCGTTTTCCAGAACGCCTGCCTCGATCTCCAGATGATTGTGTTGCGCACGATTGGTGGTATTCCCGGTATGCGCGGGGAAATCGAACGACTGTTCTACACCGCTGTCCTCGATTTGATGCCGCGACTTTTTGGTCGCACGTTTTCCAACCCTCGCGAACGGGGCGATTACCCGGCCGAGGACCGCGCCTGTCTCGACGCCGAAGATGTGGCATTCGCTTTGGTGCGATGGATCGTCGATATTTACCACAACAAGCCTCACGAAGGTCTTGGGGGTCGTACGCCGCTTGAACAGTGGGACGCCGACATGGAAAGCGGGAATTACCCCTTGCGTGCTCTGCCTGATGTTCGCTCGAAACGGCTCGCCTTCGGAAGCCAACTCCCGCGCACCGTAACGCGCGAGGGTATCACGGTGATGGGCGTTCGGTATCACAGCGAAGACCTCGCCCTGTTCTACATGCAGCCGGGCTCCAATCGGGTGGACGTAAGATGGGATCAAACTGATCTTGGTGCGATCGAGGTTTATCTCGACGGTGCGTGGCGTGAGGTTCCCTCTGTGCACGACCGGTTCCGCGGTGTGAACCTGCATGTCTGGCTGAAAGCCCGCCGTGCCCTGCGCGCGAAATCAGCGTCACGACGGGCTTGGGAAGAAGAGGTCGTGTTCAAGGCCATCGATGACATCGAAGCTCTTGTGCAGGAAAAATCCACGGCTTTTGGGATCCTGGACACCTCCATTTCCGACAAGCGTCTGGAAGAGATCGAGGCGGAGCTGTTCACGTCCTTCCGCACCACCGAAGCGCGCTCGCTTCGGGTCGATGGCAAGGAAGCAGGCCGTGAAATCGCCCCGCGCGAGCCCGATCCCGACCGTCCGGTCAGGACCACGACCCGTCGCAAGACCTCCGATGATGTGCCCGCGTCGCCGGATGTCCAGAACCACCAAGACCCTGACCAAGGATCCGCGGCACCTCGCAGCGGCCAGGACACGCCGCCTGTCAAATCAGCCACCCGCCAGCGGACAGCATGGGTTCCGCGCAAACCCAAGGAGGACGACCAATGACCATTAAAATTCCCAAGGGCAAACTGGTGCAGAGCCTGCGCGACATGCACGTGCCCAACGAGCGCACCGCTGCGGTGCAGAAACACCTTGCCCGGCTACTGCAGGTCGATGACGAGGATCGCCTGACCGCCGAGCCATGCCGATTTACCGCGGACAAGGAAACGCGCGGCATTGCCGTCATCGAAGCTGCTGGAGGTGGTAAAACCACTGCAATCCGGACCGTGCTGCAATCGACCAGCGCGCTGAAGATGAACCCCGAAACGGGCCATCCGCGGTACCTGGAGATCCAGATTCCCAGTCCTGCGACGCACAAGAGTGTTGGCCTTGCAATCCTGGAGGCAACCGGCATGTCCGGTGTCTCCTCGACTGCCAAGGCCTGGGAAATCTGGGGCGCCGTGCGGAAGCGGTTGGGTCAGATGGGCATCAAGGTCCTGTGGTTGGATGAGGCCCAGGACCTCGTCATGGCGCAGTCGGCAAACGAGACCGAAACGACTTTGAGGACGATCAAGACGCTCATGCAAGGTGACAACGCGGTGATCCCGATCCTCAGCGGAACACGGAGGCTCGGTGAGATGACCAGCTTCGATCCGCAGGTGTCGCGGCGCTTCACCAAGATCGCGCCGTCGGATCTCGACCACAGCACAGACCAGGACGACATTTTCGGGATGATCGACGGCTACTGCGACGAGGCTGGCATCACAGCGCGGCTGCCCGATGATTTGGCGGTCCGCCTGATGACGGGCAGTCGCTATCGTTTCGGGCGGGCGATCGAGACCATCGTCAACGCGATCGAGTGCGCCATTTTCGACGGTGCGACCTTCCTGACCATCGATCATTTCGCCGAGGCCTGGGCCATGCAGGAAGGGTGTGATCCCGGCTCCAACATCTTTTGGGCGCCTGATTGGATGTCCATCTCACTGGATGCAGGGGCCGAGGCATACGAACAGGCGCGCTCCAAGCGCCAGCAGAAGAAGATCGAGCGGGGTTGAACCATGGTCATGCTGCCTGTCCTCCCACTGATCGAGGGTGAGAGCACCGTTTCCTGGTGCTCTCGGCTCGGTCCGTTTCACGCCGGCCTGTCCGGTCCAGACTTCCTGAAGCTTATGCAGATCAGTCGCCAGAGCGTCGTCGACACGACCGATGACTGCATTGGCAGGCTGGCTGACCTCACCGGGATCGCCGCGGACCGCATACGGACCTCCGGCGTGCAGCGTGTCGGTGAGGCGCGCTTCAAGCATCGCGACGAGGTTTTCGGCATGCGGTTCGCGCTGCGCACCCATACGTCTTTCTGCCCGGCCTGCTTGCTGGAGGATGCAGATCCCGCTGGGCACAGCTCGGGGCAGCGCGTTGGCCGGATCGGCTGGATGTTCAGTCCTGTCAGAACATGCCCCCGGCACGGGCTTGTTCTTCATCGGCGCCCCAACAGCGGGTTTCATGAGCAGTTTCAGGACATGACCCTCGTGGCGCCGGACGATGCCGCCCTGGAGAAGCTGGCGGGCAATGCGCCGTCAGCGAATACCTTTGGCTTGCAGTCCTATGTCGAGCGGCGCTTCGATGGCGTGTCCGGTCCCGACTGGCTCGACACCCAGGATGTGGACCAGGCGACAAAAGCCTGTGAGATGCTCGGGGCCTGCCTTGTGTTCGGAGCGCATACCAACCTTGATAGGCTCTCGCTTGGTGATTGGTCGGAGGCCGGCAGCGCCGGATTCGAGGCGGCTCGCGATGGCGTCGACGGGTTGCGCAAGGCGCTTGAAGAGATTTCACGCGTGTCCTTTCGCCAAATTTCCAAGGGTGGCCCGCAAGCTGCCCTGAGTAGAATGTACCAGTGGCTGCAATTCAAGAAGTCGAAGACGGATCCCGGACCGATCCGGGATGTCGTGAGGGAGTTTGTTCTGGACACGATGCCGGTTGACCCCGGCAGCACCTTATTCGGCACTCCTGTCGATACGCGTCGCCGTCATTCGCTGGCCAGCCTGTCGCGGTCGACCGGTGTTCACCAGGCGACCTTGCGCCGGGCGCTGAAACTCACAGATGTTCTTCTGGCTGACGTGGACGCCGACGATCAGTTTACCGTCGACGCAGGGCAGGGGGAAAAGCTGGCCGATCGCATTTGCAATTCAATTCCGATCAGCAAGATCCCGGAGTACCTGAACTGCAATCGGACCCAGGCGCAGATGCTCGTGAAACGGGGCACCGTATCTCAGCTGGTGCCGGGTCTCGGCCGCGGCGGTGGTGTCCTCACCAAGGTGGCCGTCCGGGACCTCGATGATTTCATATCTCGCTTTCGGGCGCATGGGACACCGGTGTGCCAGGCAAGCGACGGAATGGTCGACGTCATCAATGCGTCCGAGATCGTGCGGCGACCGGTGATGGACATCGTTCAGCTTGTTCTGGATCGCAAGCTGACATCGCTTGAACTCTTGTCAGAAGACCTGGGGTTTCGTTCGGTACTGGTCTCCCCGGACGAGGTCCGCGCCGTGATCTCGGAACTTGAAGGCGAGATCGGTTTGTCCACGCATGATGTTGCCGCCCGTCTCGGAATATTCACATCCGGCGTCACACACCCTCGGACGAAGGTCGACAGGTCGGGTCGCCCGTTTCTCCCCTCACTCGAAACCGTGGCCTCGAGCGGCACCGTCCGTCATCGCTTCGCGGAAGAGGAACTGAAACGGTTCCAGGCGGACTACGTCGCGCTTGCGGATCTGGCCAGGGCGAGGGGCAAGGCCCCGAAGGTGGTCGCGATGGAGCTGCGGAAACTTGATATAAAGCCGATTATGAGGCGGGAACTCCTGAACGCTGCAATCTACAGGCGCGCCGATTTGTAGTCTCAGTTCCCGAAGATCTTGCTGAATGAAGCCGCCCAACCGGGCGGCTTTTTTGTTGCCTGATGCCTGTTTGGCAAGGCTAATCCTGAATTTGTTTGGCAAAACATTACCGCACCCCTTGGCAATAACGCCCGCCGACTTTGAGATCGAAAAAATTTGGCCTTTGATTTTATTGCATTTTTTCGATTTCAGATTTCGCGTTTGGCATAACTATGGCTGCTCTGACACTGATTGTGTCGTTGCCGTGACTTGGTGTGTTTGTGCGCGCGGTGTTTTGTTCAGCGGCAGTGGCGCGCGATTTCGCGGTTTAGCAGCCCCGTTTCGACAAGCTGACAGCGGTCGCGGGCCTGATAGTAATACCCGCGCGCATACCACATGACCGCGTCGTCCATGCTTCCGTCGGAAACAAGCCACGCGCCACGCAGATAGCGGACCGCGTATTTGAGGTTCGTCTCGGCATCGAGCAGGTCCGAAGGCGCGCCACGAAAGCCCATCTGTCCAGCGGTTTCGGGCAAGATCTGCATCATGCCGTAATAAGGTCCGTTGCGGGCGTGCGGACGGTAATCGCTTTCGCGCTGAATGACGCGGTGAACGAGCGCGCGGGGCACCTCGTTGGTATCGGCATACCTGTTCACCAGCAGCCGGATTTCCGGTGTTTCATTGGGGTATAGGTCGGGGCCGCTGGATGCTCGGTGCGCCACATCGCGGGAACCGCAGGCGGTGAGCGAGAGCATCAGAAACAAGACGGCAAGGCGGCGCATGGGACGGCTCCGGCGATTTCACTTGGTCTGTCATGCGCGTTTGGCCCGTTTCGAGCAAGATGTTTGCACAGCGGTTGGCGGGACTTTGCCATCTATCGGCGTCACAGGCCCGATTTCATGCGCAATTTGCGGATTTTTCGGTCTTCTTGACGAAACTCCTTCCCTCGGACCGGTGGGATTTTGTCATATTTCGCCGAAAGCTTTCGAATCCGGGCCTTCCGTGCCCCAGTTTAAGGAGATCTTCCATGACCCTTCCAGCCCAAGCGCGTGTCGTGATCATCGGTGGCGGTGTCGTCGGGTGTTCGGTGGCCTATCACCTTGCCAAGAGGGGCTGGAGCGATGTGGTTCTGCTTGAGCGCAAGCAGCTGACCAGCGGCACGACGTGGCACGCCGCGGGCCTGATCGGGCAGCTCAGGGCGTCGCAGAACATGACGCGGCTGGCGCGGTATTCGGCGGAGCTTTACCTTGGGCTCGAGGATGAGACGGGCGTGGCGACGGGCTTGCGGCAGGGCGGCTCGGTTTCGGTCGCGCTGACCGATGAGCGGCGCGAAGAGCTTTTTCGGCAGGCGGCGATGGCGCGGGCCTTTGGCGTGCCGGTGGAGGAGCTTTCGCCGCAAGAGGTCAAGGAGCGATACGAGCATATCAACCTTGATGGCGTCACCGGGGGCGTGTGGCTTCCGACCGACGGGCAGGCCGATCCGGCCAATATCGCGCTGGCGCTGGCCAAGGGGGCGCGGCAGAACGGCGCGCTGGTCAAGGAGCGTGTCAAGGTCACCGGGATCGCCCGCGAGGGACGGCGCGTGACGGGCGTGGACTGGGCCGCCGACGATGGCAGCGATCAGGGCCATATCGCGTGCGAGATGATCGTGAACTGTGCCGGCATGTGGGGCCACGAGGTGGGCCGCATGGCGGGTGTGAACGTGCCGCTGCATGCGTGCGAGCATTTCTATATCGTAACCGAGGGCATCAGCGGGCTGAGCCAGATGCCAGTGCTGCGGGTGCCGGATGAATGCGCCTATTACAAGGAGGATGCGGGCAAAATCCTGCTCGGGGCCTTTGAGCCGCATTCGAAACCGTGGGGCATGGATGGCATTCCCGAGAGTTTCGAGTTCGACCAGTTGCCCGAGGATTTCGACCATTTCGAGCCCATCCTCGAGGCGGCCTGCAACCGGATGCCGATGCTGGCCGAGGCGGGCATCCACACGTTCTTCAACGGCCCCGAGAGCTTTACCCCCGATGACGCCTATCACCTTGGCCTGTGTCCCGAGATGGACAATGTCTGGGTCGCTGCCGGGTTCAACTCGATCGGGATTCAGAGTGCCGGGGGGGCCGGACATGCCCTTTCGCAATGGATGGACAGCGGCGAGAAGCCGTTCGATCTGGGCGATGTAGATATCAGCCGGATGCAGCCCTTTCAGGGCAACCGGCATTACCTGTTTGAACGCTCGAAAGAGACGCTGGGCCTGCTTTATGCCGATCACTTCCCCTATCTTCAGAAGCGCACCGCGCGGGGCGTCCGGCGCACGCCGTTCCATCACCACCTGAAGGAGCGTGGCGCCGTCTTTGGCGAGGCCGCCGGGTGGGAGCGCGCCAACTGGTTTGCCGACGAGGGGCAGGAGCGCGAATACCGATATTCATGGCAGCGGCAGAACTGGTTCGGCAATGCCGCCGCCGAGCACAAGGCGATCCGCGAGGGGGTGGGTATGTATGACATGTCGTCCTTCGGCAAGCTGCGGGTCGAGGGGCCGGATGCGACCGCGTTTCTCAACCATGTGGGCGGAGGCGAATATGACGTGCCGGTGGGCAAGATCGTCTATACCCAGTTTCTGAATGTGCGCGCCGGAATCGAGGCGGACGTGACCGTGACGCGCCTGAGCGAGACCGTCTATCTGGTGGTGACGCCGGCGGCGACGCGGCTGGCCGATCAGACATGGATGGAGCGGCACAAGGGCGATTACCGCGTCGTGATCACCGATGTGACGGCGGGCGAAGGTGTGCTGGCCGTGATGGGGCCGAAGGCGCGCGAGGTGATGCAGGCGGTCAGCCCGAACGATTTCTCGAACGAGGTAAACCCCTTCGGCACGGCGCAGGAGATCGAGCTTGGTATGGGGCTCGCGCGGGTTCATCGCGTGACCTATGTGGGTGAGCTTGGCTGGGAAATTTACGTAGGTGCGGATATGGCGGGCCATGCGTTTGAAACGCTGTGGGAGGCCGGGCAGGCGCATGGGCTGAAGCTTTGCGGTATGCATGTCATGGACAGTTGCCGGATCGAGAAGGGGTTCCGGCATTTCGGCCATGACATCACCTGCGAGGACCATGTGCTTGAGGCGGGGCTGGAATTTGCGGTGAAAACCTCGAAGCCCGAGTTCATCGGCCGCGACGCCGTGCTGCGCAAGAAGGAAGAGGGGCTGCGCAACCGGATGGTACAATTCCGCCTGACCGATCCCGAGCCGCTGCTCTATCACAATGAGCCGGTGATCCGGGACGGAGAGATCGTGGGGTATCTCAGTTCGGGCAGTTATGGCCACCACCTTGGTGGGGCGATGGGGATGGGCTATGTTCCCTGCGCGGGCGAGAGCGCCGAGGAGGTGCTGGCCTCGAGCTATGAGATCGACGTGGCGGGCACGCGGGTGAAGGCAGAGGCGAGCCTGCGACCGATGTATGACCCGAAGGGCGAGCGCGCGAAGGCATGAGGGGGCTGCGGGAGGCTTCGGCCTTCGGGAAGGATGGTGGCGCCGGGCGGGGCGACGGTGTAAAGGGCGGGCATGACCGCCGCCACCGACTATGACCCGCCCGACGATCCGCTGACGGTTCTGCACGACGATCACGAGATCGTCGTCGTGGAGAAGCCCGCCGGGCTCTTGAGCGTGCCGGGCAAGGGCGCGCATCTGGCCGACTGCCTGCTCAGCCGGGTGCAGGACGTGTTTCCAACCGCGCTTCTGGTGCATCGGCTGGACCGGGACACGTCGGGGGTGATGATCTTTGGCCTCAGCCCCCATGCGCAGCGGCATCTGGGGCTTCAGTTCGAGAAGCGGCAGACCAAGAAGACCTATGTGGCGCGGGTGGCCGGGCGGATGGAGCCGAAGACCGGCACCGTCGATCTGCCGCTGACCGTGGATTGGCCGAACCGCCCGCGACAAATGGTGTGCCCTGAGACGGGCCGCGCGGCGCAGACGGACTGGCGGGTCATGAAGGCGCAGGAGGATGAAAGCCGGGTGCGGCTTTTCCCGAAGACGGGGCGCAGCCATCAGTTGCGCGTGCATATGCTGGCGCTGGGACATGTGATTCTGGGCGATCCGCTTTATGCGACAGGGGCTGCGGCGGATCATCCGCGGCTGATGCTGCATTCCGAGGAATTGCGCATCCGCCACCCCGACGGCGGCGAGGGCGTGAAGTTCAGGGCGAAAGCGCCGTTCTGAGCGGGTGGATGCCTTTGGCTTGATTCCGCACGGCGCTTCAACTCACAACGTCTGCCAAAGCAAGTAGGGTGGGCAATGTTGCCCACCGATGCACGGGTTTTGTGGTCGGGATGGTGGGCAGATTGCCCACCCTACGTTTGCCGGACAGCGTCTTCGGCTTTAATCCGCGCGGGGATCACTTCGCAACGATCGCCAAGCCCTATCGCCGTTCGCCTTATCAACAGCGCACCGCGGCCACCCCTTCAATAGACATCGCGTCACGCGCCGCGGTCGCGATCCGTGAGGTTGAGGCGGGCGGATTTGATCGGCGCGATCTGGCGGGCGAGGTCGGGGTCGCCCTCGACGAGGGTTTCAAGTTCATCGAGCCGGTTGGCCGCGATCAGGGTCAGCGCGTCGAGGCGGGGCGTGCCGTCGGCGTGGCGCGGCAGGGCCGTCACGGGCTGAACGAGGTCCGGCGCGGGATCGGGGGCCATGGCGCGTAGCGCATCTTCGCCGAGCGGTGTTTCGACGAAGGCATAGAGCCCAACCCCCTTGGCCGCGCGCGCATAGGTGCAAAACGCCACGCCGGTCACGTCGGGGTGGTCCTCCCACGCGGCGCGAAGCGCGGGGCCATCGCGTTCGATACGGTCCTCGGTGCCCTCTCCGTCGGACCAGTTCATGAGGCGCCGGGTGACGAAGTTGTAGCCCCGTTTTCCGGTGGCCATCCAGATGCGCGAGGGCAGGGATTTTCGCGCCAGCATCCGGTGCTCGGACGGGGTGAGCAGTCCGGGGGCATAGGCGCGCTTCTGCTTGAGGAGGTGGCGCAGGTCTTCGCGTGCCATGACGCGGAAGAGCCGACCCCGACGGCGATGCACCGAGGCGAGCTGAAAGTCGATCACGGCGGCGCGGCCTTCGGGTGTCGTGAGCCAGTTCTGGGGTTTGGCAATGTCGTTATGCGTGACACCCGCGCGGCGCATCTCGCGCAGGAGGCGGCGGGCGTCGGCATACCATGCGGGACTGTCAGGCTTGGCCAGTTGGAGCGGCGTGCCGCGTGTCCAGCTTCGCAAGAGTCCGGTGCGGTCGGCGCGGATCAGGACAGGGCAGCCTTCGATCCCCTGAACGGCGCGTAGGCCGCGGATTTCCTTGTGGGCGAGCCACCATGCGACGGGGCGCGCATAAACGGGGACGCCATCGAGCTTGCGCAGGACGACGGGAAAATCGGGCACACCTTCAAGCGTGCCCGACACCGTTTCCGAGAAGATGTCGCGCTTGTGCACGGTGTCGGGGATGAACCGGGCGTCAGCGGGCGGTGTCTGGGTCATGGGCGCGGGTGTAGCGGGGAACGGCGCCCGAGGGAAGTGCGGGGCGTGTCATACTCGGACCCAGTCATCGGGGAGGAGATCGGGGTTGGCGAGCTTTGGCGTGGCGAACCAGTCGCGCGGGGCGACGACGACCTTTCCGGGGTTCGGGTTGAGCCATGCGCCCCACCACGAAAAGGTCGAGTTGGCGATGACGTGATGCGCGCAGAGCGACATGAGCTGCATGTCATAATGGCCTGTCGCTTCGTCGTTGAGGTCGACGATGATCGTTTCGTGGCCAAGGGCGAGGTTGTGCCGGGCCCAGTCGGGATCGTTCGAGAAGACAAAGCAGGTGAGGTCGGCCCCGGTGGCGGCGGCGATATGGGCCGCGCCGTCGCGGTAATAGTCGGGCGGGCAGTGGGCATAGGCGCCGGTGGCCGTGTAATCGCCGCGCCGGACATGAAGCGAGACGGGGCAGGCGGCGCTGGCGATGCGCGCGGCCATGTCGGAATTGGCGGGATCAAGCGGGGTGGTGAACGCAAGATCATCGCGCAGCTGGTCAAGGATCGGCTCAAAATACCGCTGCGACTGCCAGTAGCCGTGCAGGTAGGTGCCGCGCGGCAGATCAAAGAAGCCCGGATCGAAGGCCAGCGTGCGTTCGCGGTGAAAACGTGGTGAGCGGCCGAAGAGGCGCCAAAGCGCATAGGCGGCAAGCCCGTCCTGCTTGGCCGGGGGGAGCGCCACGTCGCGGCGCATCCGGGCCTCGGCGAAATGGGTGAAGCAATCGCCTCGGTCGCGGCTTCCCGAAACGTAGCGCGCGTCGACCATCAGGTCGCAGCCCAGATGATCGGCCAGAGCGCGGCCGGCCGCATATTGGAAAAGCTGATTTCCCGCGCCCCCGAAGAGGCGGGTGGTGATGACATCGGAGGGGCGGGTTTCAGTCATTGGTGGGCTCTGGAGCGGGAGAATGACGCGCGGCACGGGCCACCGCGCGGCGATACAGGCCGCGACGAAATTCGCGGCCGAGTTTTTCGGCGAGGGACTTGCGCGCGCTCTGGATCGTCGAGCCATCGAGCAGGTCGGCGATTTCCGAGATGCCCGACGGGTGGATCATGGCGGGGCGCAGTCCGGTTTGCCAATGTGATTGCACGAAAGTGTCGACCGGACGGTCAAAGACCCTTGAAACTTCGAGGAGCTGTGCCGCCGCGTCGCGGCTAACCAGTTGGGCGGTGGTGCGCAGGCCGCCAACGGTGGGCAGGAGCAGCCTGCAAGGCGCATTGGTGTCGATGAGACGTGCTGATGAGCGGGGTGGACGGGTCTGAAACTGAATATAGCCGAGGTCGGTGATATTGGCCTGAGCCAGCGACAGGGCCTTGTCGAACATAGCGGGTTCAAGGCCCGCGTCATCTTCGATGATCAGGGCCGCGTCGATGTCGCGGTTCTGCATCTCGGCCCAGATTTGTCGGTGCGAGAGAAAGCAGCCGATCTCGCCCATGCGGAGCGGGAATGGATATGCGGGCGCAAAAAGGCCCGCGTCAACGCGGGCCTCAAGCTCACCGGCGGGCATCGCCTTACCGTCCACGGCGGGCCAGATTTCGGCGGGCACGCCGCAGGTGTCGCGCAAGGTCTGCGCATTCTCCCGCCGCGCGGTAGCGCGCGTGAGGTGCAGGATGAACGCACAGAGCCGCACGGGCTTCAGGCGCTTTCGGGCCAGCCCGAGACGGCCTTGACCTCGAGAAAGTCCTCAAGGCCCCATTTTCCGCCTTCGCGACCGTTGCCGGACTGTTTCATCCCACCGAAGGGGGCGCCCTGACCGCGGCCCTTGCCGTTCATCTCGACCATGCCCGAGCGCAACGACAGTGCAGCGCGCTTGAGCCGCTCGGGATCCTGTGTCTGAACATAGTTGGTCAGGCCGTAGGGTGTGTCATTGGCGATTTCATAGGCGTCCTCTTCGGAGTCGAAGGCCATGATCGCGAGCACGGGGCCAAACACCTCTTCGCGGGCAATGGTCATGTCGTTCGTCACGTCGGCAAAGACCGTGGGTTTGACGAAAAATCCGCGATTGAGGCCATCGGGGCGACCCGTGCCACCGGCGACGAGGCGCGCGCCCTCGTCGATGCCCTGCTGGATGAGATCCTGTATCTTGTTGAACTGAACCTCGTTCACGACCGGGCCGATATGTCGCCCGGATTGATCGGCAGGGCCCACCTCGACCGACGTGGCGATTTCGGCCGCGACCTCGACTGTCTGGTCGTAAATCTCGCGCTCGACAAGCATCCGGGTGGGTGCGTTGCAGGACTGACCGGAATTGTTCATGCAGTGCAGGACACCGCGTTTCACGGCCTTTTCATCGGCATCCGCGAACACAAGGTTCGCGCCTTTGCCGCCCAGTTCGAGCGAGACGCGCTTGAGCGTGTCGGCGGCGGACTTGGAGATCAGTTTCCCGGCGCGTGAAGAGCCCGTGAAGCTGACCATATCCACGTCTGGATGCGCCGTCAGTTGGCTTCCGACGCCGGCGCCATCACCGTTTACGAGGTTGAAGACACCAGCGGGGATGCCCGCCTCGTCGACCATTTCGGCGAAGAGCATTGCGGAAAGCGGCGATTCCTCGGACGGCTTGAGCACCATGGTGCAGCCCGAGATCAGACCGGCCGCGACCTTGAGCGAGATCTGGTTGAGCGGCCAGTTCCAAGGCGTGATCATCGCGACAACGCCGATGGGTTCGTGCACGATGCGGTCATTCGGCGCATGATCGCCCAACGGTTTGATCCAGTCGAACTCACGCGCGGCCTTGATGAAGCCGTCCATGTGCCACAGGGCCGCGCCTGCCTGGCTGGTGTTCGACATGTCGATGGGGGCGCCCATTTCGAGGCTGATGGCCTGACCCATGTCCTCGGTGCGTTTGGCGTAGATCTCGCGCAGACGCTCGACCGCCGCGATGCGCTCTTCCACGGGGGTATTCATCCACCCCTTGAACGCGTCCTTGGCCGCGGCGACTGCCGCGTCGGTGTCGGCCTGCCCGCCGAGCGAGATCGTCGCGCAGGGCTCTTCGTTCGAGGGGTTGATCACGTTGTGATCGGTGCCGGCCTTGGCGTCGGTCCATTGGCCACCGATATAGAATTGCTTCTTCTCGATCATCTCGAGGCTCCTTGACTAAATTGGATGCTACCGGAGAGCAACGGCTGCTCCGGCAAGTTTGGCGCCACATTGTCACCGCTCGGGGGAAGGGGCAAGCGGATGGGGTGCAAATCGAGGCGATGCTGCTTATCTTGGGGGTGGAAATGACCGAATCCCACCAATCTGAAAGGAGCTGTGCCATGGCATTGCGCATCAATGATGAAATTCCGAACCTGCATGTGACCACCGATCATGGTGATATCGACCTGCATGACTGGGTTGGCGACAGCTGGGCCATCCTGTTTTCGCACCCCAAGGATTTCACCCCGGTCTGCACGACCGAATTCGGCGCTGTGGCCAAGCTTGCCGATGAATGGGAGAAACGTGGGACCAAGGTCATGGGCGTTAGTGTCGATGGTGTCGAGGACCACAAGAAATGGAAGAACGACATCGAGAAGGTCGGCGGCGCCACGGCCGGTTTCCCGATCATCGCTGATGACGGGCTTGACGTCTCTAAAGCCTTCGACATGCTACCCGCCGAAGCCTATCTTCCCGACGGGCGCACCCCTGCCGACAGTGCGACAGTGCGCAGCGTGTTCATCATCGGACCGGACAAGCAGGTGAAGCTGATGATGACCTATCCGATGACCGTGGGCCGGAATTTCGGTGAGATCGTGCGCGCGCTCGACGCGCTTCAGACCTCAACCGGGAAGGGCGTTGCAACCCCCGCCGACTGGACCATGGGCGAAGATGTGATCATCCCGCCAAGCGTGAGCGATGAGGACGCCAAGGCCAAGTTCGGCGAATACGACGCTGTTCTGCCCTATCTGCGCAAGACCAAGATGCCCGTGTGATCGGTCGCGCATAGAAGACGCGTCTTATTCCCTTAAGCGGTGCAGGCGCGACTTGGGGACAATCACGAGGCGGCGCACCCTTGCCGGGGTGCGCCGCCTTTTCGTTTGAGCAAATGCCTGCACGGCCACGCGCGAATGAGGCATTCGGGATACAGCCAGAGCGCGAAAGAGACTGCGTGGCTTGTCAAGCTGGCGGTGGCCGGGTTCTTTGGCATCACCACTGCTTGAGACGTCCGTGCTGGGGGAGGGCGCAGACGATGATCGCCAACGAAACCCCGGACCTTGCCGATGCGCTTTGGACCGCCACGGCGCGGAAGGCGCCCGACTGTCCGCCGCTCGAGGGTGATAGCGTTGCGGATGTGGCGGTGATTGGTGCGGGGTTTACCGGGCTTTCGGCGGCATTGCATCTTGCGGCACGGCGCAAGCGGGTCGTGGTGCTTGAGGCGGAGACGCCGGGGTGGGGTGCATCGGGTCGCAATGGTGGCCAGATCAATCCCGGCCTCAAGCTTTTGCCAGAGGACGTGATCGCGCGGGCCGGACGCGCGGCGGGTGAACGGATGGTTGCCACAGCTGGCGCGGCGCCTGATCTCGTGTTCGAGCTAATTCAGCGCTACGGTATTTTCTGCGACGCGGTGCGCACCGGGTTTCTCAGGGCCGCACATGTGCCCCGCGCGATGCAGTTCGTGACACGTCATGTGGAGCAGTGGCAAGCGCGCGGTGTGGCGGTCGAGCCGCTGAATGCCGAGGCAATCCGGGCGCATCTGGGCGGGGGCGATTACGTTGGCGGGTATCTTGATCCGCGCGGCGGAAAGCTGCATCCGCTCAATTACGCGCTGGGACTGGCCGAGGCCGCGATCCGGGAGGGGGCGGCGATCTATGGGCAGACGCGGGTTTTGCGCCGTGAGGCGACCGGTGGGGCCCATCGGCTCGTAACCGCACGCGGCACCGTGCGGGCGCAACGGGTGATCATCGCCACCAACGGATATAGCGACGATGTCGCGCCGATCGTGCGGCGCAGTGTGGTGCCGGTGACCTCCGTGCAGGTGGCGACCGCGCCGTTAGCCGATGATATCCGTGCCACGATCCTGCCGGGAGATCAGACCGCAGCGGACACGCGCCGCTTGCTTTACTATTTCCGGCTGGATGCCGAAGGACGGTTCCTCATGGGAGGGCGCGGCGGCCTCTCACCGGAGGAAAACATAGATCAGCAAGCGAAGCTGCGCGTGGCGAGCTTGCGACTTTTCCCGCAGTTGGCCGATGCGGACTGGGCCCATGCCTGGGGCGGGTCCGTGGCGGTAACGCCTGACGGTCTTCCGCAGTTGAACGAGATCGCGCCGGGTGTGATCGCGGGGCTGGGGTATAACGGGATCGGCGTTGCGATGGGCACGGCAATGGGGCGCGTTATGGCCGACTGGGCCACCGGCACAGCGCCTGAGGCGCTCGATTTTCCGATGACACCGGCCAAGGCAATTCCGTTCCATGGGGCCCGTCGCACCGGTATCCGCCTCAAGGCCATGCTTTATCGCAGGCTTGATGCGCGCGGGCTGTGAGGTGATCCTGACCTTGGTGTTGCACGGGTGGGTAAAACGCAGGCCGGGCAAAACGAAACCCCCGGGGCGGGGCCGCGGGGGTCTGTTTTTCTGTCCGGAGCTGAACCTTAGAGAAGGCCTTCGCGCTGGGCTTTCTTACGTGCCAGTTTACGGGCACGGCGGATCGCTTCAGCTTTCTCGCGCGCTTTCTTCTCGGACGGCTTCTCGAAATGTTGCTTGAGCTTCATTTCCCGAAACACGCCTTCGCGTTGCAGCTTTTTCTTCAGGGCACGAAGCGCCTGATCGACATTGTTGTCGCGAACACTGACCTGCATGTGGTGTCACCACCTTCCTAGTTAAAGTTGCGATAGATTGCAGGAACCCGCGATATAGCAACGCCCGGGCGGCATGTCCAGTGGGTCGGCATGCTCTTGCTCGCCAGAGTGCCGAAGGTTTTTTGGCGCGCGCTTCTCGGAACATAGGAAGTGTGGGTTCTGTTGGATCAATGACAGCAGAAGAAGGGAGACCTCTCATGCCGACCAAGGGAATTATAATGCTTTCAACCGTGCTGGCCAGCGGCGTGCTTGCCGTTTCGGCAAGTGACGCGCGGGCGCAATCACGCTGTGGCGCCAGCTATGAGGTGGATGCGGGTGATACGCTTTACAGCATATCGCAAGCCTGCCGGGTGTCGCTGGCGCGGATCATGAATTTGAACCCCGGGCTGGGAAACCCGCGCGACATCTCGGTTGGTCAAGATCTGCGTCTGGTGGCCGGGACGCAGAGTGCGCCGGGCGGTAGCGCCGGGCGTGATGGCCGCCGTTACGAGGTGCGCGAAGGCGACACGCTTAACGATATCGCGACGCGGTTCGGCGTGTCGGTCTTTGAGTTGATCGCCCAGAAGGGTGATTTCGACCCCTCCGAGCTTGATGTCGGACAGGTGATCGGAATCCCCGGTGACGGACCTGATGGCACGGTGTCGATCACGCCGCGCAGTGGCACACCAGGCAGCATGATCACGGTCGAGGCCGAGGGGCTGAGGCCAAACGATTATGTGACCATCGGGGCCGGACCGCGCGCGGCCGAGTGGAAATCCTTGCGCGAGATTCAGACCGGCAGCGACGGTGCTTTGCGGGCGCGGGTGCCGCTACCGGATCATGCCGATCCGGGTGACGTGTTCATTTTCGTGGTCGATACTGACCGGGGTGTGACCTTCAAATCTGAGCCCTTCGACGTGGTCGCGGAGGCGCCCGCCCAGATGACCCTTGAGGGGCGTGTCGAGGATGGGGTGGAGTGTCCGGTTCTGGTCACACGGGACGGTGATCGCTATGCGCTGGCTGGCAGCAACCCACCTGTGACGGTTGGAGAGTATGTCGAGATTTCGGGCGTGCGCGACCCCAGCTATTGTGCCGAAGGTCTGACCACTGTCGATGTCTATGACATTGAAGAAGTGGCGTCGCCGGGGGATGGGGGCAACGATGGTAACGGTATGACCCTTGAGGGGCGTGTCCGCTCGGGGGTCGAGTGCCCCGTTCTGGTGACGCCCGACGGTGACCGTTACGCGCTTGCGGGGGATGAGCCGCCGGTGACCATCGGGGAATATGTGGAGATCACGGCCGATAAGGTCGAGATGTCCTTTTGCATGGAGGGCCGAGCCACGCTTGACGTGACGGACCTGCGCGAGGTGTCGCCGCCCGCGCGTGACCGCGACCCGGACCGCGCCGGAGGGGTTGCGCTGACCCGTGACTACATGATCGGGGCGTGGACCGCGAAGGGTAGCGATTGCAGCCGACCCGATTTCGACGTGACGCGAACCCCGACGGGGGCCCTCACCGTTGAGACGTCGCTGAACGGGGCGCCGCGCACCGGGTTTGTCGCGCTAGGCGATGATCCGGCGTTTATCTTCGATCAGCCGCGCCGCGAGTTCGACCTTGAAAGTCGCGGACCGGATGGCGTGGCGGTGATGCCGCCAAACGGCGGCGCCGTGCAACTGGGTGGCCGGGACATCTCGGGCGATGGAGTGGTCTACGTAAGCTGTGGATGACGCGAGACGTAAGGTGATGACATGCCCAACTGAGCGGTCGGCCGCTAGGCGTGCAAATTGAGCGCGCCTAGCTGATCGTATCGTGGCAAAAAAATTCTGCGCACGCCTGTTCAGTATGCACCGCTTGCATGCTGAATTTGATGTGTCGAACGGATAAGGAACCTGCGCAATCTTCCCTGAGCGCCCCCTGCGTGTCAGAGCGAACGCAGAAACTTGGACAGCACCGAAATGGCCAGCCCCATGTCATTCGCTGACGCGAATTCTTCGGGTGTGTGGCTGATCCCGTCGCGGCAGCGGACGAACAGCATGGCGATCGGACAAAGATCTGCCAGTGCCGATGCGTCATGGGTCGCGCCGGATGGAAGCGCCAAGCCGCGGAGGCCGACCGCGCGAGCGGCCGTTGAAAGGTGGGCGGACAATGTTTCATCACAAGGCTGAGCGACTTGGCTGTAGGTCAGTTCGGCTTCGATTTTCAGGTTGTGTTGCGCCGCGACTGCCTGACTGAATCGGTGCAATGTATCGCCTGCGTCTCGGCGGGTGTCATCGTCTGGGGACCGGAATTCAGCCGTCATGCGAACAGAGCGTGGCACCGCGTTGACGACATTCGGCTCAACGGTCAATGCGCCGACCGTCGCGCGCAAACCGGGGGTTTCTTGCCCCAGCCTGTTCACTTCGGCGACGATGGCCGCAGCTCCGACAAGCGCGTCGCGCCGGTTTTCCATTGGCAGGGTTCCTGCATGACCGGTCTCTCCGGTTAGGGTGATCAAGTGGCGTTCGATGCCGCAGATCGCAGTGACGACCCCCACAGCCTCATCTTCGGTCTGAAGCACGGGGCCTTGTTCGATATGTGTTTCGAGAAAACCGAGCACGCCATTGGGATCTCGTGCGAGCGCGCTGATCCGGTCGGGAACAAGGCCGAAAGACGCCATGGCGCCGCGCAACCTTGTCCCCTGAGCATCCTGCATGGACAAAACCGCGGGATCGAATGTGCCGGCCAAGGCCCGTGATCCGATGAGGGCGGTCGGAAAGCGGACGCCTTCTTCATCGGCAAAGGCAAGAACCTCGACAGAGAAAGGCAGGTCTATCCCGTCAGAGTGCAGTTTTTCCATCGCGAGGATGGGCAACACGACGCCCATGATCCCGTCAAAGGCACCGCCGTCACGCACCGAATCCTGATGCGATCCTATCAGGAAGGTGCCGGATCCCGGCGGGCCTTCCTTGCGGCCGATCAGCGTTCCGGCGTCGTCGAGAGTGACCGTCAGGCCCGCCGTTTCCATATGGGGTGTCAGCAGATCGAGCGCCGCGCGATGTTCCGGGGTGAAGGGCAAGCGCGTCACGCCCGGTCCGGGTTCGGATATTTCCGATACCTCCGCCAAAATAGCGGCGGCGCGTGCGCCTTGGTCAGTCAAGTGTCCGCTCCTTGTCCGTGAGGACGGGCACTTGACGGGCCCAGTCGGCATAGTCGCCCGTCGTTGCGTGGTCGAAAATCTCTTCCAGCGTACCGATCGGATCATCGGGATGATGATCAATGCGCAGGCTCATGGGGGGGCGGTCAGGGTGCAGAACCAGCATTGCCGCCGACAAAAGCCCGCGGAAATCTCCGCCCGCCTCTCGGGCCGCTGTCAACGCGCGCAACAAGCGGCGCTCAAAAACCTGATCGGAGGCGGTAAACCCCTCGACCATGGCGGGCAGCACGCCCTCACCGCCCAGCATGTTGCCCGACGCGATTCCGCCCGAAAAGACGAGGCTCCCCTTCAGATCTTGGTTTTCCGCGCCGGTAAAGGCCGCCGCGTTGCCGTGCAGGTCAAGCGCCGCCAGTTGCCGGTATTCGCGGCCAGTGTCAGACGACACGATCTGGTGAACGGCCTGCTCGGGTGTCACACTGTTCCGCATAAGCTCAAGCACATCGTCCCCCCAGAAGGTCGATGGCGAAGCGCCCTGACTGGCGGACATACCTGCAAGGAGATCGCCACGAAGCACCCAGCCGCCGACACAAAGGCTACCTGTGGCCGCGGCGCCGCCGATGGCGCCTGTTTCGGCATCGCGTGCAAGAATTGAAAACGTCATGTTTCACCTTGGTCGGTTTCTTTCCATTTATCATGATAAATTGACCAATGCAATTTATCATGATAAATAAACGCCCAGAACTTCAACAGGGAGAACTGAAATGACGCTACTTTCCTGGACCCGCCGAGGTCTTCTGGCTGCTGCCGGAGCCGTCTTTGTCGCAGGTGGCCTGACCGCACCGGCAACGGCCCAAGCGCCGCCGGGCGTTTTGATCGTCGGGCAGATTGCCGAACCCAAATCGCTTGATCCCGCAGCGGTAACCGCGGTCAATGATTTCCGAATTCTTGTGAATGTTTACGAAGGCTTGACCCGGTATAAATCCGGCACTCTGGAAGTTGAGCCGGCGTTGGCGACCAGCTGGACCATCAGTGAGGACGGCACCGAATACACCTTTACGCTGCGCGATGGCGTGACGTTCCACGACGGCACACCGTTCAACGCCGAAGCGGTGAAGTTCAACTTCGACCGGATGCTCGACGAGAATCATCCGTTTCACGATACCGGGCCCTTCCCGCTCAGCTTCTTCTTCGGCGCGGTCGAAGAAACGGAAGTTGTGGACGACATGACTGTCAAGTTCACGCTGAACGCGCCCTATGCCCCCTTTCTGTCGAACCTTGCGTATCCGACCGGCCTGATCGTCTCTCCTGCCGCGGTTACTGCGGACGGTAAGGACTTCGGGCGCAATCCGGTCGGCACCGGCCCGTTCGAATTCGCCGAATGGCGTTCGAACGAGGCTGTGGTGGTAGAGCGTAACGACGCGTATTGGGGCGAAAAGGCGGGCACGGAGGCTGTGGTGTTCCGCCCGATCACGGATGCCAATACCCGCGTGGCCGAAATGCTGGCCGGGGGCATCGACCTGATGGTCGAGGTGCCGCCAACCTCGCTTGGCCAATTCTCGGGAGACGGTTTCTCGGTCGCTGAACAGGCCGGGCCGCATGTATGGTTCCTGATCCTGAACGCCAAGGAAGGCCCCTTTGCCGACAAACGCGTGCGCCAGGCTGCCAATTATGCGATCAACAAAGAGGCGATCGTGAACGACGTTCTGGAAGGCACCGCAACCGTTGCAGCCGGTCCGACACCACCTGCCTTTGCCTGGGCCTATAACGAGTCGCTTGACCCCTATCCCTATGACCCGGAAAAAGCCAAGGCGCTGCTTGCGGAGGCGGGTGCCGAGGGGGCGGAGCTGACCTTCTTCGTCACCGAAGGCGGTTCGGGCATGCTTGATCCGATTCCAATGGGCACTGCGATCCAAGCCGATCTTCAGGCGGTGGGACTGGATGTGACAATCGAAACTTACGAGTGGAACACTTTCCTGGGTGAGGTGAACCCGGGGCTCGAGGGTAAGGCGGACATGGCCGAAATGGCGTGGATGACCAATGACCCGGACACGCTCCCCTATCTTGCGCTGCGCTCGGAAGCCTGGCCCGACAATGGCGGGTTCAATTCGGGGTATTATGCGAATCCGAAGGTCGATGAACTGCTCGAAGCGGCCCGCACAGCCACCGATCAGGACGAACGCGCGCGTCTTTACCGCGAAATGCAGACCATCGTGCAGGAAGACGCGCCATGGGTGTTTGTCGCCAACTGGAAACAGAACGCGGTGACAAGCGACCGGGTCGAAAACTTCGGTCTGGAACCGTCGTTCCTGTTGCATCTCAAGAATGTCGTCAAAAACTGATGCGAAACCTTCCGAGGCCGGGCGCACCGGCCTCGGATATCAGACGAACGGGGGCGTCACATGGGCAGTTATATCTTGAAACGACTGGCCTCGGCGATCCCGGTGCTGATCGGGATCACCATCATCGTCTTCCTGATCATGTCATTGATCCCCGGCGATCCGGCCACCGCGATCCTTGGCTCCTATGCTACGCCTGAAAATGTCGAGAAGCTGAACCGCGACCTTGGCCTCGATAAGCCTATGGTGCAGCGGTATATCATCTGGCTGGGCAACATGCTGACCGGAGATTTCGGTCGCTCGTTTTCGCTCAACCGCCCAGTATTGGACGAGATACTGGAGCGATTCAACGCCACCCTCATCCTGACCGGCACGAGTTTTGCGCTCTGCTCGGTGCTGGGCATCCTTGCGGGCGTCGTGTCGGCCGCTCGGCAATACGGGTTTGCCGACAAGGCAATCACGTTCGTCGTGTTGATCGGCATCTCGGTGCCGTCTTTCTTCCTTGGCATGATGATGATCCTTTTGTTCGCGGTGAACCTGCGTTGGCTTCCCGTCAGCGGCATGTACGCGATTTATGGCGGTGGCGATCTGCCGGATCTGATCCGTCACCTGATCATGCCCGCACTGGCGCTGGCCGCTGTGGCCACCGGTGTGATCGCGCGGATTTCTCGCTCTGCCATGCTCGAGGTTTTACGGCAGGATTATATTCGCACCGCGCGCGCCAAGGGCGTGCCAGAGCGGCGGGTGATCATGGGGCATGCGCTTCGGGTGGCGATGGTGTCGATCATCCCGGTTCTGGGCATTCAGGCGGGGTTCGTGCTGTCGGGCGCGGTCTATATCGAGATCGTGTTCCAATGGCCCGGCGTGGGCCGGATGCTTGTCGATGCGATCCTCAAGCGTGATCTGTTATTGGTTCAGGGTGGCGTGGTGTTTGTCGCTGCCTGCTATGTGATGTTCAATATCGCGGTGGATGTGGCGCAAAGCCTGCTTGATCCGAGGATCAAGACATGAGCGCATTTCTCAAACTTTTATTCCGCAACAGGTTGGCGGCCATGGGCGGCGTCGTGATCACGGCGATTGTACTGCTGGTGCTGATTACGCCACTCTTGCCGTTGCAAGACCCGGATGTGACGGCCACCGCCGACCGCTTCAAGCGCCCGTTCACGGAAGGTCATCTGCTCGGCACTGACCACCTGGGCCGCGACCTGCTGAGCCGCCTTCTCCACGGCACAAGACTGAGCCTTGCCGTGGGGATTGCCGCCGCCCTAATCGCCGCGACCATTGGATCGGCCATCGGCATCAGTGCGGGCTATTTTGGTGGGCGCACAGACAATATCATCATGCGCGGCGTCGATATGCTGATGGCCTTTCCCTATATCCTGCTGGCGCTGGCCATCGTCGCGGCCCTTGGCCCGGGGTTGATGAATGCCCTGATCGCAGTTGCCGCCGTCAATGTGCCGTTTTTCGCCCGCAATATCCGGGGTATAACCGTGGGCCTTGCCGGGCGCGAATTCATTGATGCCGCCCGCCTTGCCGGCATGGGCCACGCGCGGATCATCCTGACCGAGCTTCTGCCGAACGTCCTGCCGGTGATCGTCATCGCCATGTCCACCACCGTGGGCTGGATGATTCTGGAAACGGCGGGCCTGTCCTTCCTCGGCTTGGGCAGTCAGCCGCCGCAGGCCGATCTTGGCTCAATGCTTGGTGAGGCGCGTTCGGCGATGATCTCGCATCCGCACACGTCGATTGTGCCGGGGGTGATGATTTTCCTGATTGTCATGTCGATCAACCTGCTGGGCGATGGGGTGCGCGACGCGCTCGATCCGCGCCTGCGTTCGGGGGCCCTTAGCCGGCCTCGGGCGACAACGCTTGTTGACCGCAAGGATAAAGCCCCGGCCGGCACGGATGATTTGCTTGCCATACGTGACCTTGAGACGCAGTTCCGGGTTGGCAAACGCGTCTACCGTGCGGTCGGCGGCGTGTCGCTGGCGGTCAAACCCGGAGAATGCCTTGGAGTCATCGGTGAGTCCGGTTCCGGCAAATCTGTCACCGCGCTCAGCGTCATGGGGCTTGTGGCGTCACCGCCCGGCGTCATAACCGGCGGGGCGGTGTATTTCCAAGGAGAGGACCTGATCGGGGCGCCATACGAAACCCTGCGCCGGAAACGTGGCGACCGGGTGGCCTATATCTTTCAGGATCCGCTTTCGACGCTGCACCCGCTTTACCGTGTGGGTCAGCAACTTGCCGAAGCGATTCAATCGCATCACAAGGTTTCAGATGCCGAGGGGCGGGCCCGTGCAATTCAATTGCTGAAGGACGTGCGCATTCCGAACGCCGAAAGCCGCATAGAAAATTATCCGCATGAAATGTCGGGCGGCATGCGCCAGCGCGTGGGCATTGCCATGGCGTTGGCCAACGAGCCCGATGTGATCATCGCGGATGAGCCGACAACGGCGCTGGATGTCACCGTGCAGGCGCAAATTCTTTCGCTGCTCAACGATCTGCGCCGTGACCGGGGGTTGGCGATCATCTTTATCACTCATGATTTCGGCGTGGTTGCGCAGCTTTGTGACCGCGTGGCGGTGATGTATGCCGGACGCATCCTTGAAGAAGGACCGACGCAAGCGGTACTCGATGCTCCGGCCCATCCCTATACAAAACGCCTGATTGCATGCGTGCCAGAACTGGGCGGAGGGCGGCGTGAATTGGCCGCCATTCCCGGCCTTCCACCGGAGGTCAATAACCTGCCACCGGGCTGCGCATTTGCGCCGCGCTGTCACAAAGCGCAGGATAATTGCAGGCACGGAGACATTCCGCTAGCAGGCACCGCCCCCCGGAGCGTGCGTTGCCTCCATCCAGAGGAGGTGGTCTGATGCCCGCGCTTAGGGTTGAGAACCTCGCCAAGACCTTTCCGCTCAAGAAGCCGCTTTTTGGTGCTGCCGGACCCGGCGTGCGCGCCGTGCGCCCAATGAGTTTCGAGGTGGCAAAGGGCGAGACGCTTGGCGTCGTCGGTGAATCCGGCTGTGGAAAGTCAACGCTTGCGCGCATGCTGGTTGGTCTTCTGCCCCCCTCGGAGGGGAGTATCGAAATTGATGGCCTCGCGCTCAACACCGCTGATCCGGCGGAATTCGGCAAGCTGATCCAGTATGTGTTTCAGGACCCGAACAGCTCGCTCAACCCGCGCAAGACGATCCGGCAAGTCATGGAGGCGCCGCTTAAGAACCTCCACAACATGGCCAAGCCTGAACGGGATGCGCGCATTCGTGAGATATTCGCGTCTGTGAACCTGCGGGAAGACTTTCTGAACCGTTATCCGCACGAGTTTTCCGGCGGTCAGGCACAGCGGATCGGTATTGCGCGTGCGCTGGCGGCAAGCCCCCGGATCATCATTCTGGACGAACCCGTTTCGGCGCTGGATGTGTCGGTGCAGTCTCAGGTGCTGAACCTGCTGGCTGATCTCAGGGCGCAGTTTGGCCTAACCTATCTTTTCATTACCCATGATCTTGCTGTTGTCGAAGCTGTGAGTGACCGGATAATCGTGCTGTATTTCGGTGCGGTGGTCGAAATCGGCAAAGCCGAACGCATCTTTGCAACCCCGCGTCATCCCTATACCAAGCTTCTTGCAGACTCAGCGCCAGTCGTGGGGCGCCCCCTGAACGCGCCCGAGCAAAAGGGGAGCGAACTTCCCGACCCGCTGAACCCGCCGCCCGGTTGCGCCTTTGCCGGTCGTTGTCCGCGCGCAACGGACATCTGCCGGAGCCAAGAGCCGGACTTGAAACCGATGGGAGAAGACCAACTTGCCGCCTGTCACCACCCGCTCGAAGACTGACGCAAAGTTCAGCCGACCGGTTCAGGTCGCCGAAGCGATCAAGGATTGGGTGGTCGAACAAGGCTTGCAGGCGGGCGATCGTCTCCCTGGAGAGGCCGAACTGATAGACCGGTTTGGCATGTCCAAGGGCACCATTCGCGAGGCGATGCGCATCCTTGAGGCACAAGGGCTGATCAAAACCCGCACGGGCCCCGGCGGAGGCAGTTTCGTACATGAGGTAAGCCGCCAACGCGCCAAGGCCCTGCTCGGGAACTACTTTTATTTCAAGGACTTGACCATTGGCGATATCTATCAGCTTCGGCTGATACTTGAGCCGGAACTGGCCGCCGCCTTGGCCGGCACTCTGCCAAACCATGTATTGGAGGAGCTGGACGCGAACATTGCCGAATATTCCACCCCTGCGAGCGATCTTGAGGAAGAACGCTCTCAGCACGTGGCTTCCCTCAGGTTTCACGCCATTCTCGCGGAACACGCCCGCAATCCAATGCTGGGCTTTATCATCGATTTCATGGTGAATCTGCTGTCCGATCTGACCGTCTATCGTCGGCTCTACTCACCACCCAATGTCGAGCTTTGGCAGCAGGGACGGGACCATCAAAAGGCGCTGGTCAGGGCGCTGCGCGAGGGCGACGCCGACAGCGCCCGCGCGATCATGAAGGACCATATGAAAACCGCTTGGAAGCTCATGCGCCGACAGGAAGTCGAGATGGAGAGCCGGTTTATTTCGGAGTAGCGTCCCTGTTTCACACCCCGCGATGGCGTTTCGTTTTCAAGTCCTATCGGCAACACCCTTTGAACGAAGGGGCTTGTTTCGTGAACAAAATCGGTGTTGCGATTGAACCATTCCCCGCCTGAGGCGTTCCGGTTCTCAGGAAGGGGGCACACCACATGAGCTACACTCGTTTTCTTGCAATGATCGCAACGTCCACCGTCGTGATGTTTGGGCTGATGTATCTCAACACCTATGCGATCGATCACGTATTCTTTTCTCAGACCCGCATGTGGATGGCGCTATACATGGGGGGCGCAATGGCCGTGATCATGCTGTCCTTCATGTTGGGCATGTATTCCAACCGCACGGCGAACATCGCGATTTTCGCGGGGGCCGTGCTCGCGTTCGGAGTGTCGCTCTGGTTGGTGCGATCACAGGAGACGGTAGAAGACATCGCGTGGATGAAAGCGATGATACCGCACCATTCCATTGCGATCCTGACCAGTGAACGCGCCGAGCTTTCTGATCCGCGGGTCAAGGCGCTGTCGGTGGCGATCATCGAAGCGCAGCGCGGCGAGATCGCGGAAATGAAGCGATATATAGAGGACATTCAGGCCAACGGAGATGCGCCGGAGGGAACGGACCGTGATATGTCTTCTCAATAAGGGGCGTTGCCCCACCTCCGAGACCGGGCCGGAGACGCGCCTGAGCGGCGCTCTCAGCCGCCCTCGATCCGGATCGAAAAGCTGCGACGGGCACCCGCCGGCGGCGCGGGAAAAGGTGCGGCGCGGCGGATGACCCGAAGTGCGGCACGGTCGAGTTCGCGAGAGCCTGAGCTTCTCCCGAGCGAGACGGCACTCAGTCCGCCTGCGGGTGAGACTGTGAAAGACACAATCGCCGTTCCACGGGCGCCGACCTTTTGGCGGGGCACGCGCGCGATTTTTCGCATGACAAGGCCGGGATAGTTGCTGATAGTGGCATTTCCGGCCTGCGCCGCCGCTGTTTTTTGCTGACCTTCAGTTTTTGAGGTTGCGGAGTCGCGCCCGGTGGCAGATCCGGCCCGCGCATTCTTGGCCGCATTGCCGGACCGGGTGGTGGCTGTTTTCTTTGGTGTGGGCTGGGCCTTGGGAGTTTTGCGCGCCGCGGGTGTCTTGGACGTGTGCCGCTCTTCGAAGGTTGCACTTCGGGTTTTTGGGCGGCGCGACCGGGTTACGGCGGACCCTGTATTCTGATCTGCCTGAAGGGGGTCGGCATTTGGTGTCACCTCGGGTCGCAGCGGTTGCGGTTGTGTAACACTCACGGCTTGGGCTTGCGTTGTGCGCGACGGCTCGGTCAGCTTGTGGGACAGGGCGGCGGACATTTCGAATGTCGGCGTAGGCCCTGTTTCGGTCGGGGCGGTTTGAGCCGTGTCGGCGTGCGCCTGTTCCACCGGAATTGCCAAGGGTTTGACCGTTTCAGCGTGATCTGGCGCATCTGTCCGCGCCGTCTGAGCCGGCGTGTCCGGCGGTATCGCGTTGTCGGGCTGTGCCTTTTCGATCGTTTCGAGCGGTGGAGTGGTCTCTAGCATTTCCTCCGCCGATGAGGTCGAGAGCGTGCCCGCCGCCATGTCCGCAAAGCTGTTTCCGATGCGGGCCTGCATACCGCCATTGCCGCCAGTGACCTCGGCGGTGGGCGTGGTGCGCCCGGCCATGGCAATGATCAACGTGGTGTGCAGGATGCCCGCTATGACAAGAGCGGCCAGGGCGGCAGGTCTGGACGAGGCGATCATCATATCCCCCTTTCAGTCACGATCAGGACGCGCTCTGCGCCTTCGGCGCGCAACCGGGCGGCCAGCGACACGAGCTGGTGCGCGGCCAGATCGCGATCCGGGACGATGCGAACGGATGTGCGGGCGGGCGCATCGAGGAGGGTCAGAAAGGTGCTGATGCTTTCGATCTTCTGGCCGCGATACCAGAGTTGGCCATCGGCATGAACGACAAGCGCATCGGGTGTTGCGCGACCTTCAAGATCGGCGGTGCGCACCAGGGTCACCGCCTTGTCGAGCGGTTGGGCGAGGGTGCCTGCGACCATGAAAAAGACCAACATCAGAAAGACGATATTGATCAGCGCGATGGTGGGTTCGCGTGTGGGCTTCGGTCTGGCGCGCATCACATTGCCTCCAGAACGGTCACATCGCCACCGCCCGCCCGGCGCAGTGTCACGAGCAGATCGGTCAGGCGCTGAGCGGTGACATCCGCGCGCAGGCTGACCAGTAGGGGCGGGAGGCCGGTGTCGGTGCGTATCGCGGGCAGTTCGGCGTCCAACGTCTCAAGCGCCACATCGCGCCCATTCAAGCTGAGGCTATCCGCGCCCAGCTGCAGAAAGGCGGGTTTGGTCTGTGCCGCGCCACCTGCGCCGCTGGCGGCGGCCGCAAGCTCGACCTCGGCAAAGTGGGAAAAGGTCGAGGACAGCATGAAGAAAAGCAGCAGGAGAAAAATGACATCTATCAGCGATGTCATCGAAAGCTTGCGGCGGTGGTGGCGTTTACGCACGGCTGAGCGTCCCTACAGGGTCCGCTACGGGCGCGGCGGAGGGTCTGCCCGAGGGACTTAGGATTGTCGAAATGGCACGCTCGGCCATGACGCGTTCGGCATCCATACGCCCCTCGAACCAACTGAGAACAAGGGAGGTGGGCATCGCAACCGCGAGGCCGACCGCAGTGGTCATGAGCGCCACCCAGATTCCGCCGGCCAGAAGAGAGGGGTCCACCTGACTTCCGGCTGATTGCAGCGCCTGAAACGCCTCGATCATACCAAGCACGGTGCCGAAAAGGCCCAGAAGCGGGGCAAGTTGTGCCACCGAGTCGAGCAGCCTGAAGCCAGACTCGAGACGGGCAAAGCGTGTCTCCGCCTCGGCCCTGAGGCGTTTGCTGTCGTTGGGGGTGGCGGAAAACGCCATACGGACCACGGGGGCCAGATAGCTTTTGGATTGAGCCAGTTCGCCAAGCGCTTCGGCCCGGTCTCCGGCGTCCCATGCGGTCACTGCCCGCGACAGGGCGTGGTGCCGTCCGACGCCCGCGACAGAGAACTGCCAGAGCTTGTAGAGCGCGGTGGCCAGTGTAACGACCGAGGCGAGCATCAGCACAAGAACAACGGGACCGCCAAGCGCGGCCAACTCACGGACTGTGTCAAGCATGCCTGTCATCCTGTCACCTCGATGTCCGTGCGGCTTTCAAGCTCGATCCCGGTTTCGCATGCCATGCCGTCAAGGTCGGCTGCTTCGCAGGCATGCGCGCCGTTAAAGAGGATTTGCCCAAGCGCGTCGCACCCCGCTCCGGGCACGGTAAACTGACGGACCCGGGGGCGCCCGGGAGGTAGCGCGCCGAAATCGAACAGGGTCAATCGGTCTACCTGTCCCGCGGCGTCGAACAGAACGGTTTCGTATACGGCCTTGGCGATCATGCTCGCATGACCGTTAATGACCAAAAAGCTGAGTTTGCACCCCGCGTCTGAGGAGACTGCGGCATTCAGTTCGATCGAGATATTGCGCCCGATTTCCGTTTCCTGAGCGCCTGCGGTCGTCGCCGCAGGGAGGAGAAGGCCAATAAGGCATGCGTTGCGTAGAAAAGGGGTCATATGTCTTGCCTCGGGATTGTCATGGGGTGGCCAGATGATGAGCGCGACCTGAAGGCCGCTTGGCGGGACATGGTCTTGCCGCCATTTGCGGAAGCACGAAGGGGGTGCCGGGCCCGGGCGCGGAGTTGGCCGATATGTCAGCATCATAGGTGCGCGAAAGGATATCGTTCGTCATCACCTCTGGTGGGGTGCCTTCGGCAAGGACGCGGCCCGACTTCATGATCGTCACGCGGTCGGCGAACATCGCCGTGAGGTTCAGGTCATGCATCACCGCAACCACGCCGCCGCCCTGATCGGCATAGTCCCGGACAAGCTGCATGATTCCGAGCTGATGGCCGATATCGAGGCTCGCCACAGGCTCATCCAGAAAGAGCCAGCGGGGCTGTCCTTCGAACACCGGCTGCCAGACCTGACACAGTACACGGGCAAGCTGAACCCGTTGCTGTTCGCCGCCGGAAAGCTCCTGAAAGAAGCGCGTCTGATAGCCGGAAAGACCGACGGCCTCCAAGGCCCGGTCGGGAATGTCAGTATGGTGGGCATGCGGCCCGGCAAGGTGGCCGATGCGAATAACCTCGGCCACCTTGAACGGAAAGGCGATGCGGGATGACTGAGGCAGGACCGCTCGCGTCGCGGCAAGCGAGGCCGCCGTTCGGGGCGTGACAGGGATGCCGTTGAGGGTGATCTGTCCGGTTGCTGCCTCTTCGTTGATCATGGCGCGCAAAAGGGTGGTCTTGCCCGACCCGTTGGGCCCCGCAATGGCCGTGACCGCGCCGGAGAGGGCGGTGAAATCCACGTTATGCAGGACGGGTTTGCCGCGGATCGCAAGGCTGATCTGTTGTGCGTTCAGGGTCACAGGTCAAGCACCCCGCGGCTTCGCAGCAGAATCCACAGAAAGACCGGTGCGCCCATCACAGCAGTCACGATGCCGATGGGCAATTCCGCGGGCGCGATGATAAGCCGCGCGACCACATCTGCCCAGATCAGCAGAGCGCCTCCAAGAAGCGCCGAGTTGATCAGGAGCGGTCCGTGATCCGGCCCTGTGGCGAGGCGTAGAAGATGCGGAATGACAATGCCGATGAAGCCGATGCCCCCCGACACCGCGACCGCAGCACCCGTGGCGGCGGCGACGGTCACCACGGCGAGGTTCTTGGCCCGTTGCAGCGGAATACCAAGATGCATCGCCGTCGCTTCGCCAAGGGCGAGCGCGTTGAGCGCCCGACCGAGCGTAAAGGCCAGCGCAAGGGCGACGGCGATGAGCGGCCCGGCAATGGCGAGCTTGGGCCATGTCGCGCCGCCGAGCGAGCCCATCTGCCAGAAGGTCAGGCTTCGAAGTTGCTGATCGTCCGCTGCGTAGATCATGATCCCGGACAGGGCCATCGTCAGCGCGGTCAGGGCGATCCCCGCCAACAGCATCGTCGCCACCGAGGTGCGGCCCCTGTGGGTTGCTACGGAATAGAGCAGCACCACCGAGACCCAGCTTCCCAAAAAGGCCGCGAGCGGTACGAGAAAGGTTCCCACGCGTGCCTGTATCGCCACGGGAAGGGCCGAAGCGAAGATGATCGCGGCAATCGCGCCGAGGCTTGCGCCCGCGCTCACACCGACGATACCGGGATCGGCGAGGGGGTTGCGAAAGAGGCCCTGAAGCACCGCGCCCGACACGGCGAGCGCGGCCCCGACGATCAGCCCCATGACGGTGCGGGGCAGGCGGATTTCCCACAGGACGATCGCGTCTGTGGCCGCGACAGGCATGCCGGTGGCAATGTCGCGCAGCGCGGACCAAATGGACGCGCCCGAGGCGCCGGCAGCAAGGCTCGCAATGCAGGAGATCGCGAGAAAGAGCACCAGCCACAAGTGCGCGCGGCGGGCGATTGCCCGCCTGTCGGCGTGGGCCGGCATGGGCGCGATATCGGTGATCGTTGCCACGGT
Source organism: Roseovarius sp. E0-M6 (assembly GCF_037083845.1). Classification (NCBI taxonomy): domain Bacteria; kingdom Pseudomonadati; phylum Pseudomonadota; class Alphaproteobacteria; order Rhodobacterales; family Roseobacteraceae; genus Roseovarius; species Roseovarius sp. E0-M6. Next base: position 137,146 of record NZ_JBAPLA010000006.1, read on the forward strand.
TACGGCCCGTAGAGCGCGGTGCTGAGATCGGCCACAGCCTTGGCCGTGCGCGGCCCGAATCCCAGAAGGTAAAGCCCGTTCATGCGAATGACCGCGCCGTTCCGGCCTGCGGGGGTTGGTCGGATGGCAGGCAGGGTCGAAAGGCCTTCGGCGGTGATCGCGTGATTGCCCTCACGGTCCATGACGAGGATGACGTCGGGTGCGGCGGTGGTCACCGCCTCGTCTGTCATGCGCTTGTATCCCTCAAAGCCGGTGACGGTATTTTTGCCCCCGGCAAGGCCGATTATGGCATGCGCGGCGGTGCCGGTGCCCGACGCAAGGATACTGCCGCCTTCGGTGCTCAGGACAAAGAGCACGCGCTTGCGATCCGCGTCGGCGCGGGCGTCGGATTTGCGGGCGGCCTCGTTGAGGTCGGTCTTGATCCGTGAGGCAAGCCTGTCTGCTTTGTCGGCAACACCGAGCGCGGCTCCGACCTTGCGGATCTTCAGCCCGATGCCCTCGGCATCGTAGCGGTCGGGAACGGTGACGATCGCGATCCCAGCGGCATTGAGCACGTCAATGGTCTCGGGTGGTCCTGCGCCTTCTTCGGCTAGCACGAGGTTGGGCGCGACCGACAGCACGCCTTCGGCCGAGAGCGCGCGCATGTAGCCGACATCAGGTAGCGTGGTCGCTTCGGGCGGGTAGGTCGATGTCGTGTCACGTGCGACCAGCCTGTGCTCTTGATCCAGCGCATAGACGATTTCGGTCACGGAGCCCCCGATCGAAAGAACATCGGCCGAGGTGCTTTCACCGCTCTGTGCCGCCGTGCCAAAAAGGCCCAAGCTTAGCGTTGCCGCCAGCAGCGCCCTGAGGCGGGTGGCCCTTGGTGTGCGGGTGATTGTCTGGCGATGCATCAGGCCGGTTCCTTTGTTGCGATGGTTGGCAGTTGAGCCACCAGTTTGCGCCATGCCGGACGGCTGTCGCGGCCTTCCTTCGGGACGCCGAACATCTGAAGTATCAGCCCGCCTTCGGCATCGAACGCCTCGAGCGATACGGCAGGACCGCGTTGCGTGGGCTTGTCGACGGCCCAGACCTCGGCCACGTGATCCAGCCTGAGATGCAGGTTGAAACCCGGGTCGAGGACGTTTTGCCACGGCCCCATCGACTTGAGCGTTTGCACCGGGCCGGAATGTATCTGGATGCAGCCACGGTTTCCGACGAATATCATCACCTCGGTGCCATCCGCAGCCAGCGTGTTCAGCGCCATGTCGAGCGCGGCTGGATCAAGTGCGCGCACGAATGGTTCACCGGCGATCCGGTAGGCGCCGAGACGGTTCATCTTCAGCTTTGATGTCAGGCGAAGGAACTGATGGGTGTCCGTCATGCGGGCCCATTCGGTGCGCAGGAGGTCGGCCTTGCCCGGGTCCGCCTTGGGCGCTTCCTTGGGTTTGCGCGGGGCGGTTTCGAGGTCGGTGGATTGGTCATCAAGGCGCAGTTCCTGCGTCAGGCCGTGCCATTCATCGTGGTTCGACGCGTCGCGCAGAAAAATCTTGTGAACCGCGTCGCCGGCGGCATCAAAGACCTGAAGGCTGCGGCGCGGCCCATGGTCACCGTCGCGTTCGACCATGAAGGCGTGCTGCCAATGTGCAGGAAAGATGCGCAGGTCGATCTCGTCCGTCAGCACCATCGCGGCATGGCCACCGGGATGGTAATTGTCATAACGCCCGATCTTTTCATGCACGCAACTATCGGTGCGGGTAAGCGCCATGACCTCACCCAGCTTTTGGGCGGCGGCGATCACGCGGTCGGGATGTGCGTCGATACGCGTTGCCCCGTGTCCGCAATGGGCCGCAACGAGCCGTGCCTCGGGAATGCCCAGCTTGTCCGCGAGATCGCGGTCGCGCATCTTGGGATTTTCGTTTCGCGCGCTCTGGATGTCCTGCGCAGTCAGGCCTGCTGTGTGAGCCATGATCACCTCTGGTCTATACAATTTCGGGGTTTATGGCTGCGCGGCGGGCCGAGGCTGCGGCGTGGCTTGGCTGCGATGCATCGGAATGCGGCAGCTCATTCTTGACTCTTTTAGTCTGATTCACTATTGCCGCACAAGGCCCGATTTTCCGGGCTTTTAAAATCACAAAAACGCCGCGCCAGCCTTTCGCAAGTATGACGGCTCATACCCGGTATGAGGGCGAAAGGACTAACGATGACAGGACATGTGCGCATTGCACTTCTTGGGGCGACAAGCTTGTGCACGACGCTGCTTGCCATGGCTCCGGCCACGGCGCAGGACGCAGGGGACGGGTTCCTCGGAACGATCAAGCTTGGTCAGAGCAAACGGGATGTCCGCACGGACACCGCGACCCCGGTCACCGAGATTGACGAGACCGAGATCAAGGACCGGCAAGCCGGCACGGTGGCGGAACTGATCGACTCGGTGCCGGGTGTGAACCTGATCAACGGGGCGACGCCGCAGGGATCGGGGATCAACATTCGCGGGTTTGGCGCGACGGACACGTTTGGCACCGATCAGAAAGTTCTTGTTCAGGTGGACGGTGTCACGCGCGGAAGCGAAGAGCTTTATCGTATCGGCAATCAGCTTTTCACCGATCCCGCGCTTTACAAAGGGGTGAGCGTCATTCGCGGCACGGTCGGATCGTTTGAATACGGCTCTGGCGTCGTGGGCGGTGTTGTCCGGCTCAAGACCAAGGACGCGTCGGATTTCACTGGCGGAATGCCGGGGTTCGCCTATCGCCAGACGCTTGAGTTTCAGACCAACGGAAACGGGCTGACGTCATCCAGCATTCTGGCCTGGCAACCGAGCGAGCGTTTGGAATTCCTCGTGAATTATACCAATCGCCATATCGGCATTCAGGAGGACGGGGACGGCAATCAGATCAACCCTGCGGCCGGCGAGGTGAGTGATCCATCCTGGCTCGTCAAGGGGAAGCTGACATTCGGTGAGGATGACGCGCATTCGCTGACCTCCTCTTATACCAAGACCACGTCGACACAGCAGGACGTCCCTTATGATACATTCGGCACAACAGCTTTCGGGAATGTCGACAGGGCGGTGTCAAGCGAGACCGCCATGCTGCGCTATGGTTTCAATCCGCTGGACAACGATCTTATCGATCTCAGTCTACAATTTTCCTACGCTGATGAGGAAATCATCCAATCACCTGTCGTCGCGTTTCCGCCAAATCCCCTTCTGGATGCCGACCATAGCTACGAGACCACCACCGTGACACTTAAGAACCGCGCACTCTTTGAGACGGGTGCGGTGGGCCATGACATGGTGACAGGTCTTGAATATGTCCATCGTAAGCGTCTTGACGCCTCGTCTGCGCCGGGAGGTGATGACAACCGGTGGGCCCTGTTCGCGATTGACGAGATGTCGATCGGAGAGGCGTGGACGGTGACCCCGGCGCTGCGCTATGAGACATCCACGGTGCAGGGGTCGACCGCGCCCAATAATGGCAGGTTCAACCATGATGCCTTGATGGGCGGTCTTTCTCTCAGATATGCGTTCGGCAACGGGGTCTCGGTCTTTGGCAGTGCCGCTTATACCGAGGTTCTGCCGCCGATCGACGATCTGGACAATGTGGCGCGGATGACCCAGAGCGAGAAATCGACCACCTATGAAATCGGCGGTGCCTATGAAGGCGACAGTGTGCTTCGTGATGGTGACTCGTTTTCCGTGAAGGCCAATTACTATGACACGACCCTCAGAGACGTGACATCCTATGCGCTTAACGTCGCGCCGCCGTTTCCGCCGGGCCCGCCGATGTTCGAAACACTTGATCAGGTCAACTTGCAAGGGATCGAGATTGAAGCGTCCTATGCGGCGGCGAATGGGTTTTACGCCGATCTGAACGCCAATATCACCGATGGCGAACAGAAACTTGGGCCCGCTGCCGTCGCGCGTTTCGGCGTTGCCAGTCAGGATTGGACCGGGCTTGCGGCGGACAGTCTGCGGCTCACGCTGGGCAAGAAGATCGGCAATACCTATGACCTGAGCTGGGAAACGGTGGCCGCGGATTCGATTACGGTGAACGGCGTTCGCAGCCCGAGCTATGCGGTGCATAACCTGAGGGCGACAATCGCGCCGCAACAAGGCGCATGGGAGGGTGTGGAGTTCCGCGTCGGAGTGGAAAACCTGTTCGATCAGCAGTATCAGCCGCGACTTGCCACGCGTCCAGCGCCGGGCCGCAATTTCAAGTTCACCTTGTCGAGAACCTTCTGATCTCACTGACGGTGACGGGTGTATCAAAAAAATGTCTTGTGCCAAGCGCGTGTCGCGCGCTTGGCGCGAGGCGTCTCAGTGAAAATCGCGGCTGGGGAACAGGCGCTTGGCCTGATCCCGTGGATGCATGGCGCGCGGGGCGGGCCGCGGTCGGGGGGCATTGTCGGTTTGCGGTGTTGTCAGGCCGACCATGTCCTCCATCGGGTGACCAAGGTCCGAAAGTCGATGTGAGAGGTCTTCGATATGCCGGGCGATCAGGTGCACGACGATGCCTTCGCGTTGCAGATATCCGGTCACACGCAGAAGCCGCCCACCCATGACAGTCCGGCGGAATCGGTCGTACATCTTGGGCCAGACCACCACGTTGCTCACGCCGGTTTCATCCTCGAGCGTCAGGAAAATCACCCCTGAGGCGGTGCCGGGGCGCTGTCGGGTGATGACGAGGCCACAGACACTGACCTGTCTGAGGGGTGTGATGGCCAGCTTGTCATGTGGTGTCAGATCGGAGATCGACGGGCGCAGAAGTTCCATCGGGTGGGCCCGCAAGGTGAGGCGCATCGAGACGTAATCCTCGACGACCTCTTCGCCCAGATGCATGGAGGGCAAAAGCACTTTCGGCTCATGCACGCCCTCTCCGTCAAGAGGGTCGTTGAAAAGTGGCAAGGGGGCGGGCCCGCGGATTGCCTTCACCTGCCAGAGCGCGTCGCGCCGGGTCAGGCCCAAGTCGGAAAACGCGTCCGCCTCGGCCAGCCGTTCCAGCACCGCCGGCGCGACCCCGGCCCGCAGCCAGACAGCTTCGGGATCGCGGTAGCCGTTACCTCGGGCGGCCACGATCCAACTTGCGTCTTCTTCGCGGAAGCCCTTGATCTGACGAAACCCGAGCCGCAGGGCCAGCGTGCCGTCCGCGCGGCGTTCGAGGGTGTTGTCCCATGCGCTGTTGTTGACACAGACCGGGCGCAGCTCAATCCGGTGATCGCGGGCGTCGCGGACGATCTGGGCTGGGGCATAAAAGCCCATCGGCTGAGAGTTGAGCAGGGCGCAGGCAAAGACCGCCGGATGGTGGCATTTCAACCAAGCCGAGATATAGGCCAGCATGGCGAAGGCGGCGGCGTGGCTTTCGGGAAATCCATATTCGCCGAATCCCTCGATTTGTCCAAAGCATCGTTCGGCGAAATCGGCCGCATACCCGCGCGCCAGCATACCCGAAACGAACCGGTCACGGAACGTGCCGATGGTGCCCATCTTGCGGAACGTGGCGAGAGAGCGGCGCAGCCGGTCGGCCTCCTCGGGTGAAAATCCGGCGCCCACCACGGCGATTTGCATCGCCTGTTCCTGAAAAAGCGGCACGCCCAGCGTCTTGCCCAGCACACCTTCCAGTTCGGATGAGGGGAAATGCACGGATTCCTTGCCGCTGCGGCGGTTGATGTAAGGGTGGACCATACCGCCCTGAATGGGGCCGGGGCGCACGATGGCCACTTCGATCACGAGGTCATAGAAGGTTCTGGGCTTCATCCGGGGCAGGAAATTCATCTGGGCCCGGCTTTCCACCTGAAAGACCCCCACCGCATCTGCCCGGCACAGCATGTCATAGGTCTGTTCATCTTCCTGCGGAACGCTGTCAATGGTGAGGTGCCGGCGTTCGTGTGTTTCCATCAGCTCGAACGCCTTGCGGATACAGGTCAGCATTCCCAGCCCGAGGATATCCACCTTGAGGATACCGAGCGTGTCGATGTCGTCCTTGTCCCATTCGATGATCGTGCGATCCTCCATCGCCGCGTTCTCGATCGGGCAAAGCTCATCAAGGCGCCCGCGGGTGATGACGAACCCGCCCACATGCTGTGACAGATGCCGGGGAAAGCCGATGATCTCACCGATGAGGCGGATGGTCTGTGCCAGCCGCTTATCGTTCAGGTCAAGGCCCAGCTCTTTGATCCGTTCGGGATCGGCCCCGCCATCCGACATGCCCCAGATCTGGCTGGAAAGTCCCGCTGTCACATCCTGGGAAAGCCCCATGACCTTGCCGACCTCGCGGATTGCGGCGCGCGATCGGAAATGAATGACCGTGGCGCAGAGGCCGGCGCGGTGGCGGCCATACCGCTCATAGATCCACTGGATCACCTCCTCGCGACGTTCATGTTCGAAATCCACGTCTATATCAGGTGGCTCGCCCCGGTATTTCGAGATGAAACGCTCGAACACCATGGTGATCTGATCCGGGCCCACATCGGTTATGCCCAGAAGATAACACAGGACCGAATTGGCCGCCGAACCGCGCCCCTGACAGAGAATGCCGATGGAGCGGGCATATTGCACGATGTCATGGACCGTGAGGAAATAGGCGGGAAAACCCAGTTCGGCCACAAGGGTCAGCTCCTTTTCCATGAGGTCATGGATTTGCCGCGGCGCACCATGGGGATAGCGGCGCTTTATGCCCTCTCGTGCGAGGCGGTCCAGCCGGGCCTGTGGCGCTTCTCCTTCAGAGACCTCGTCGGGGTATTCATAGCTGAGTTCCTCAAGGGAGAAGCTGCATCGCGCGGCGATTTCAAGGGTGCGGCGCAGGGCGGCGGGATGATCCCGAAAGACCCGCGCCATATCCTCATGGCCCTTGAGGCGGCGTTCGGCATTGGGCAGGGCACGGGTGCCGATCTCGTCGATAGTTACATGTTCGCGCATGCAGGTCAGCACATCGGCCAGTTGCCGGCGCGCGGCGCGGTGCATCAGGACATCACCCACAGCGACCATCGGAGTGGAGGTTTTCAGGGCGAGCCGCGCGCAGGCCGCCAGATAGCGCTGATCTGAGCCGTCATAACGCGGGGCGGCCCCCAGAAACACATGCCCCGGGAACTGGCGCTGCATCTTGTGAATATACGGCTCCGTATGTCGCAAGGGCCCTTGTGGCAAGGCGATCAGTATCATGCCGGTGCAGCCCTCGAGCATATCGTTCACGTCGAGATGGCAGGCGCCTTTCTCGGCCCGCCGCTTGCCCAAGGTCAGAAGACGGGTGAGCCGCTGATAGGCGGCGCGATCGCGTGGCAGCGCGATCCAGTGGACGGGGCTGTCGCGCAGCACAAGACGGCAGCCGATGATCAGCTTGGGCAGGGAAACGGTGCCGGGCCGTTTGATCGGTGCGGCCTCTCCGATTTCTTGGCGTGAAGAGTGGTCAACCTGGCTGTGCGACCGGATGCGAATGGCCTCTTCGGTTTCGCGCTGCAATTCCATCAGCGCCGCATGGGCCCTCACCACCCCGGCCAGCGAATTGCGGTCCGTGATGGCGATGGCGTCCAGGCCCAGTTCGGCGGCGCGCATCACCATTTCCTCGGGGTGGGAGGCCCCGGTAAGAAAGGTGAAATTCGTGGTCACGCACAGTTCCGCATAGCTCATGCGAATTCCCCTTGTACGAACCAGCCGGGATTTTGCGGCGTGTAAAACAGCCAGAGCCGCCGCCCCTGACATGTCTCCACATGCCAGTAATCACGTAATCCGCTGCGCCAGTTATCGTCTTCCAGCCACCATTCGGGGGCAATACGTTCCGGCCCCGTGGCGCGCGCCGTGCTGAGCGACATGCGCCGCCAGCGAAACCGTTGTGGCGGGCGGGCACCGGTGCCGCCGATGGGTTCGGGCGCAAACAGACGCAGGGGGCGGGGACGCAGGGCAATCCACGGCCCCTCCGCCTCGGAATAGGCTGCTGGAGTGATGAGAAAGCTGCGTTCGGGAATATGGCTGTTGGCGGGCAGGAAACGCTGAATATTGTCCAGCCCGATCCGGGTGCCGATCCGGGTGATCAGATCATCAAGCCGATCCACCTGACCCGCCGAGACATGGCTGACCTGCTGCACCGGCAATGATTCCACCTGCGCCGCCTCGAGCCGTATCTGATCGATCCCGAAGCCCGCGTCGATCCCGGCCACACCCCGCTCGAACAGGGGCAGGATGCGGGCCGCATCACGCAACGGGCGGGCAAGGCGCAGTTCCACCGTCTGAGCCTCCTGATCGACCCGGCGCAGGGTGAGGCAGAGCACGCGTGCCCCGGCCTCCCGGGCCTGAAGCCTGCTGCAAAGCTGATCCAGAAGGCGGGAGGTTGCGGCCATCACATCATCCGACAGGCCGATCGGGTCGGGCAGGGTCATGCGCACGCTGTATTTGGGCGGCTCGGGCAGGGGGGTGATCTGCTCGGGTTGGCGGCCAAGCGCCTGATCCAGCCGCATCAGAAGATCAGGTCCGAAGCGGCGGGTGAGGGGGGCGCGTGCCGTTCCTTCCAGATCGCCGATGGTGCGCAGGCCAAGCCGTTGCAGAGCTGTGGCGGTCTTGTCGTCAAGGCGCAATGCGGCCACGGGCAGCGACGACATAACCCTGAGCAGGTGGCCGGGCTCGGCGCATCCCTCGCCGTAATGGGCCAGGGCCCAAGCCGCGCCGCGGGTATCGCCAAGCCCGATCCGGGCGGTCAGCCGCGCACGGCCTAACTTCTGGCGCATATCCGCCAGCATCATTGCCTCACCGCCAAAAAGATGCGCCGCGCCGGTGATATCCAGAACCAGCCCGTCCACGCCTTCGAACCCGACCCAGGGGCAATAGCGCATGGCCCAACGGCGCAGCACATTGAGGAAACGCCCGTCGCTGGCCTGATCGGCCGGGCGACTTTGCAAATCGGGACAAAAGGCGCGCGCGTCGGCATGGGACATGCCGCGATGCAGGCCGTGTTGTTCTGCGATGTCGTTCAGGCAGTAAATGCGATTGGCGCTGGCCTGCCGGATGGTCAGGGCAAATGGCCCTTCAAGCGGACGTGCGCGCAGAACCCGGTCGCTCGCCAACCGGGGAAACCACATCGAGACGACGCGTTTCTGCATTCCATCGAACATGCCAAGCTCTTAGTGTTCCTGTTTTGTTCTTAATAATTTCCCAATGCATCAGAGTCGAGTCGCCCACATCGAAAACCGGACTGCAATGCCAGCGAGTTTCCGCCGCGTTGCTGCCCATTCCGTCGGGAATGAGGCATAGCCCCGTCGTATTTCCCGCCTTCGCCGCAAGCTGCAGACGCCGCCCTTCGCGCAAATCGAGGGGGCGGGTCAGTTCGGTCACCACGAGGGGCACTGACCCATCCCTCAGGGCCTCTTCGGTGACGGCCAGACTTTCGGTTTGTTCCTTTGTCTGCGCGACCAGCAGTCCTGCCGGATCGAAAAATGCCGAAAGACCCACGGGATTAAGCATATCCCCCCGCCATGCTTCGCGCACCCACAAGACAGTCCCCGCCAAGGCGGTTGATACCGCGGCAAACCCTATGGCCCCTGGCCCGCAGACCTCGTGGACGCGGGCTCTGCGCAGGGGCAAACCTATGTCAGTGGATGAAACCATAAGTGGCAGTATAACGGAGAGCCGCAGGCTCTTGCCACCCGGGAATCAGGTGGTCGCGCCCGCCAAGGGCGCGACGCCGGTGGCGGGCTCAGATGTCCAGCGTGTTGTCTTTTTCCCACTGGCTGAAATGCGCGACGAAGCTATCCCACTCTTTCAACTTGAGCTTCATGTAGGCGGCGGAAAACTCCTCGCCCAGCATCGACTTGAGTTCTTTGTCCTTGTCGAAAAGGCGAATCGCATCGAGCATGTTAAGCGGGAGCTTGGGCGCGCCACGGACCTTGTGGCCTTCGGCATACATGTCGATGTCGTGGCGCTTGCCGGGGTCGGCCTTGGAGCGCACGCCCGAAAGGCCCGCCGCGATGATCACCGCCTGAAGCAGGTAGGGATTCACCGCACCGTCGGGCAGGCGAAGTTCGAACCGACCGGGGCCGGGCACGCGAACCATGTGGGTGCGGTTGTTGCCGGTCCATGTCACCGTATTGGGCGCCCATGTGGCCCCCGATGTGGTGCGCGGCGCATTGATCCGCTTGTAGCTGTTGACCGTGGGGTTGGTGATCGCGGCCAGTGCGCTTGCGTGTTTCATGATGCCACCGAGGAAGTGCGTGCCTGCTTCGGAGAGGCCCAACTCGCCGGTGGGGCCCTCACCCTTGTCGATGGCAAAGACGTTGCGTTTGGCCCCGGTGCCCACCGCATCCCAGACCGAGATATGCGCGTGGCAGCCATTGCCGGTCAGGCCCTCGACGGGTTTGGGCATGAAGGTGGCGCGGAAGCCGTGCTTCTCGGCCACGGATTTTGTCATGAACTTGAAGAAGGAATGCTTGTCGGCGGTGCGCAGCGCATCATCGAACTCCCAGTTCATCTCGAACTGGCCATTCGCATCCTCGTGATCGTTCTGATAGGGGCCCCAACCGAGATCCAGCATATAGTCGCAAATCTCGCGGACCACGTCATAACGGCGCATCACCGCCTGTTGATCGTAACAAGGCTTCTCGGCGGTATCGAATTCATCCGAAAGGGCCGACCCATCGGAGGTCAGCAGGAAATATTCGGCTTCGATGCCGGTCTTGACATGCATGCCTTCGTCCGCAGCTTCGGCGATCAGGCGACGCAGGACATTGCGGGGGGCCTGCGCGACATCGGCATCTTCCATCACCGGGTTGGCGGCCACCCACGCGACCTCGGGTTTCCACGGAAGCTGAATCACGCTGTCGGGGTCGGGCACGGCGAGCATGTCGGGATGTGCGGGGGTCATGTCGAGCCAAGTGGCGAACCCGGCGAAACCTGCACCGTCTTCCTGCATGTCAGCAATGGCTTGTGCCGGCACCAGTTTGGCCCGCTGACCGCCGAAGAGGTCGGTGAAGGAGATCATGAAATACTTGACGTCATTCTTCTTGGCGAAGGCGGCCAGATCTGTGGTCATGGTGTTTCCCTGTTCCTTGTTGTCTGTTGTTGCAAGGGGCGGTCATGCCGCCCCCTGACGGTGTCATATCAGAAATTGGAGCCCGGCATACCCGGCCACCAGTCGGTTCCCGAAAGCGGCACACGCGCCATGGCGGCAGCCTCCATGGTGAGCGCGACGAGGTCTTCGGGTTCAAGGTTGTGCAGGTGGCTTTTGCCGCAGGCACGCGCGATGGTCTGCGCCTCGAGTGTCATAACCTTGAGATAGTTGCGAAGGCGGCGCCCACCCTCGATGGGATCGAACCGCGCCATCAAGTCGGGATCCTGCGTGGTGATGCCAGCGGGGTCCTGTCCCTCGTGCCAGTCGTCATAGGCTCCGGCCGTCGTGCCGAGCTTTTGATACTCTTCTTCCCATTTCGGATCGTTGTCGCCGATCGCGATCATCGCCGCGGTGCCGATCGAAACGGCATCGGCCCCGAGCGCGATCGCCTTGGCCACGTCCGCACCCGAGCGGATGCCGCCCGACAGGATCAGCTGAACCTTGCGGTGCATGCCAAGATCCTGAAGCGCCTGCACGGCAGGGCGGATGATGGCGAGGGTGGGCTGCCCCACATGCTCGATGAAGACGTCCTGCGTGGCCGCCGTGCCGCCCTGCATTCCATCAAGCACGATGGCGTCGGCCCCCGCCTTGATCGCCAGCGTCGTATCGTAGTAGGGCCGCGCGCCCGCGACCTTGACATAGATAGGCACTTTCCAGCCGGTGATCTCGCGCAGTTCCAGAATTTTGATCTCAAGGTCGTCCGGCCCGGTCCAGTCCGGATGACGGCAGGCCGACCGTTGGTCGATGCCCTTGGGCAGGTTGCGCATTTCGGCGACGCGATCGCTGATCTTCTGACCCAGAAGCATACCGCCGCCGCCCGGTTTCGCGCCTTGGCCCACCACGATCTCGATGGCGTCGGCTTTGCGCAGGTCATCGGGATTCATGCCGTAGCGCGATGGCAGATATTGATAGACCAACTTGTCCGAATGGCTGCGTTCCTCGGCGGTCATGCCGCCGTCGCCCGTGGTGGTCGAAGTGCCCGCCGCCGACGCGCCACGGCCCAGAGCCTCCTTGGCCGGGCCGGAAAGCGCACCAAAGCTCATCCCGGCGATGGTGATCGGAATATCAAGCTTGATCGGGTTCTTGGCGTTCAGGCCGCCGATGGTGACGTCAGTGTCGCATTTCTCGCGATACCCTTCGAGCGGGTAGCGCGAGATCGACGCGCCCATGAAGAGAAGGTCGTCGAAATTGGGCACCCGTCGCTTGGCCCCGCCACCGCGGATATCATAGATGCCCGTGGCTGCTGCGCGGCGGATGTCGCTGTTGACATCGAGAGAAAAGGTCGCCGACTGCCGTGGGGTCGTCCGGGGGATTTTGCTGTTTGCCATGGTGTCGATCCCTCAATAAGCCGAAGCGTTGTCGATGTCGAAATTATAGAGTTTGCGGGCCGAGCCGTAGCGTGTGAATTCCTCGGGGCTGGCGTCGCATTCCGCCTCGGCCAAGATGGCCTTGAGGAAGTCGATATGTTCGGGCCGCATTTCCTTCTGTTCGCAATCGGCGCCAAGGCTTTTGACCTTGCCGCGCACGAAAAAGCGCGCCTCATAACAGCTATCGCCCAAGGCGTCGCCCGCATCGCCAAGCACCACGAGGTTGCCCGATTGGCCCATGAAGGCCGCCATATGGCCGACATTGCCGTGAACCACGATATCGACACCCTTCATGGAAATGCCACAGCGCGACGAGGCGTTGCCCTTGACCACGATAAGACCGCCATGGGCGGTGGCCCCGAGATACTGGCTCGCGTCGCCTTCGATCACGATCTTGCCGGACATCATGTTCTCGCCGGTTCCGGGACCGGCGGAGCCATCGACGCGGATCGTGGCCTGTTTGTTCATACCGCCGCAGTAATAACCGGTCGAGCCGCGCACCGTCACGTCCAGAGGGGCATCAAGCCCGACGGCGATGGCGTGGCTGCCTTTGGCATTCACAACTTCCCATGCGGTTTCATTGCTGTCCGGGCCGACCGACCGAAGCGTTTCGTGAAGGGCGCGCAGGCCTTTTTCTTCCAAATCAAATGTCTGCATATCAGTGTTTCCAGAAGTAAACGGTGGCTGGTTCGGGTTCCCAGACGCGGGCGTCCTCGATGCCGGGAAGACCGACGAGCGCGCGATATTCGCTTCCAAAGGCCACGTATTGATCGGTTTCAGCCATGACAGCGGGTTTGCAGGCGATCGGGTCGCGCACCACGCCAAAGCCATCCTTGGTGCCCACGACGAAGGTGTAAAACCCGTCGAGATCGTCAAGGCCACTTTCCAGTGCTTCGCCAAGTGTCGATCCGGTCTGCATCTTCCAAGTGAGGTAGGCCGCGGCGACCTCGGTATCGTTCAGGGTTTCAACCTCGACCCCGTGGCGGGCCAGCTCGCGGCGCAGGGAGTTGTGGTTTGAAAGTGATCCGTTATGGACAAGGCATTGATCGGCACCGGTTGAAAACGGGTGCGCACCGAGCGTGGTGACGGCGGATTCGGTGGCCATTCGCGTGTGACCGATCCCATGCGTGCCGGTCAGCGCCGAGATGTCGAAACGCTTGGCAACGTCCTCGGGAAGGCCGACTTCCTTATAGATTTCGATGGTTTCCCCCGCGCTCATGATACGAAGGTCGGGGCGAAGCTCACGCAGAACCGCGCGGACTTGGGGCAGTTTGTCTTCGGGCAGGTCAAGCACCGCGTGAGTGTCTTTGACACGTATGGAGACCGATGCATCAAGCGCCTTGCCGAGATCGCCGTCGAGATCAGAGAAATCGGCGTCGGGGTCCGACGATTGCACCGTAAGCTTGGCCCGGCCTTCGTTGTCATTGCCGTAGACGGCAATGCCCGCGCTGTCCGGGCCGCGATCCGTCATCGTGATGAGCATGTCGGTCAGCAGCTCGCCCAGTCGGGGCTCGAGAGATTTATCCTTCAGAAACAGTCCAACGATTCCGCACATCGCACCCTCCATGAATCGGTTGTCCGACCTTAGCGCGTTTCGGGTGTTTATTCAATTGTGAGAATTTTTGTTTCCTGAGAGGAATTTCAGGCGTTCGATTGCGGGTAGGAGATGACCGAAAGATAGCGCACGGGCAGGCGTATCAATTTGTCCGGCCCATGAGGGGCGTCCGCGTCAAAGAACAGGCTGTCGCCGGGCATGAGGTGAAAGCTATGATCGCCGTGCCGATATCCGACTTCACCTTCGAGTATGTAAAGAAGTTCGACGCCCTCGTGTTGAAACGTGGGGAAGATGTCGGACTCCTCGGTCAGGCTGATGAGGTAGGGTTCGACCACGACGCCGCTGCTATTGGTGTCGAGGTGCCCCAGAAGATTATACTGATGGCCCGCCCGCGTGCCCGCGCGCACTGTCTCGACACCGTCGCCCGCCTTGACATGTACCGCTTCGCGGCGCTCTTCGAACCGCCGAAAAAAAGATGTGACAGGCACGTTCAGAGCTGCCGAAAGCGCCTGCAAAGTGGTGAGCGATGCCGAGGTGACACCATTTTCGATCTTGGAGAGCATGCCCACCGATAGGCCCGTGGAGTCGGCCAGATCGGCCACTGTCATGCCGCGCTGGTGGCGAAAATCGCGCACCTCTCGCCCGATCGCGGTTTCGAGGTGCTTTTCCCGCTTGTCTTTTACCTTGTGCGGATCCTGACCGAGCTTGCCTGTGGCCATGGCGCAACCTTCCTTCGCTACGGTGGGGTCAGACACGAACAGGGTGCGCGGCTGACATGACGGGGGTTGCAGGATAGTCGTAAAAGTCAGTGTGAGCGAGCGGAAACCGCGCCGGTTGGGTGTGGCTGTTCAAGGCTCTTCGACATCAAGCACAAAGGCGCCGGGCGCAAGATGGTTGTCGATAAGCTCAAGCATGTGCTGACGAATATGACCCTCGGCTGGATCGAAAAGCCCGATGCGCCGGAAGGCCTGCCGCAAGTTGATGTCGCGCCCGAGATATTCAAGCGCCACACGCGATGCCCCCGGCTTGCGGCCTCGCCGGGTGGGTCCGCCTGTCTGAATGCCGACCAATGTGTCAAGGCGGCTCTGGTGGCTGGGATAGAGGGTCATCTGGGTGACGGAGTTTTTCTCAAGCGTTTCGTATTCCATGACATAAATACGATCCGCGAGATAAAATAGCGCCCCCTCATACTTGTTGAGACCGCGGTTTTGACCGGTCTCAGGGTCGCGCAGGATTTCGATGTTTTTCCAGAAATAGCGCCCCTCTTCTTCGTGGATTGACGCGATCGAGCGAAACACCATGCCTTGATTGCCGAAGGAATAGAAATAGCGAAAATAATATCCTACATATTTTTCAAGGCTCTGGCTGCGCTTGTAAAGTTGTTCGAGGTGGTAGAGCGGTTTGTAATCTCCGTCGCCTATGGGCTTTTGTTTGAGGGTGATCATATCCTCGAACCGCGAGGTGTCGGAGAAAAGTTCGGCCTCGGTTACGCCGAAATAGTCGCATATGCGGCGCATATTGTGACGCGACGGGCGCGATTGTCCGGCGAGGTACTTGTTGAACTGCTGCCTGTTGAGACCGAGTTTGCGGCAGACATCGGCGATGGACCGCTGGTAGCTGCATAGCAGCGCGAGATTTCTTTGAAATTCATCCGACATGGGCAAACTGCATACTGAAGCGACATAAGTGTCAAGTCGCGAAGGGGCGCGAAGTTGCGATTTGTTAAACCCCAGCCGAGGCTCGCGCCCGAAAAGCTGCCCGGACGGGCGCTAACCATAATTCACGAGGGTGATCAGAATGGCCGAGGTAGATCGTTTTCACAATACCGTCAAAGAGATACACCATACCGAAATCGAAATGCCGGATGGGTGCAAGCTGGCCGCGCGGATGTGGATGCCTGAGAACGCTGCGGAGGCGCCGGTACCCGCGATTCTTGAATACCTGCCGTATCGCAAAAATGACTTCACGACCGGGCGTGATGCGCCGATGCAGCCTTATCTCGCGGGGCATGGCTATGCTGTGATCCGGCTTGATCTGCGCGGGGCGGGCGATTCCGAAGGACTGATGGAAGATGAATACACCGCGCAAGAGTTGCAGGATGGATATGATGCGATCGGGTGGATCGCAGCGCAACCTTGGTGCGATGGCAATGTCGGCATGATCGGCATTTCGTGGGGGGGCTTCAATGGTTTGCAGATCGCCGCGATGCGGCCTCCCGCACTCAAGACCATTATCACGCTGTGTTCCACCGACGACCGGTATGCCGATGACATCCACTATATGGGGGGGGGTATGCTCGGCGAACAGCCGAGTTGGGCCTCGATCATGTTCGCCCGCAACAGCCTTGCACCTGATCCCGCGAATGTCGGTGACAAGTGGCGGGACATGTGGATGGAGCGCCTTGAGGGGAGTGGTCTGTGGCTGAAAAACTGGCTCGAGCATCAAGCCCGCGATGATTTCTGGAAGCATGGATCAGTGTGCGAGGATTGGTCGGATATCCAGATCCCGGTCTATGCCGTATCGGGCTGGGCGGATGGTTATTGCCGGGCTGTCTTTCGCCTGATGGAAAACCTTCAGGGACCAAAGAAAGGTCTCGTTGGACCTTGGGCGCATCGCTATCCGCACATCGGAGAGCCTGGCCCGGCGATCGGCTTCTTGCAGGAGGAACTTCGCTGGTGGGATCGCTGGCTCAAGGGGCGCGAGACGGGCATCATGGATGAGCCGCAACTGCGCCTTTACATGCAAGACAGCGTGCCGCCGAAGGGGTGGTATGGGCACCGGCCGGGCCGCTGGGTGGCCGAAGATTCCTGGCCCTCCAACAACATTCGCAGGACTGAGTTTCATCTTGGGTCGGATGGCTTGCTTGACCGCACCAAGCCGAAAAAGCGGGGGGCCGTAGACATCATGTCCCCGGCATCTGTCGGTGTCGCTTCGGGCCGATGGTGCGGGTATTCAAGCCCCGGTGACGCGCCGGTGGATCAGCGTGCCGAGGATGCAGGAAGCCTTTGCTTTGATACCTGGCCCTTGGCCGAGCGTTTGGAATTTGCGGGCGACGCAAATGTGCGTTTGCGGGTGAGTGTCGACAAGCCCGTGGCCCAAATCGCGGCGCGCATATGCGATGTGAACCCCGATGGGCAGTCGACACGAGTTTCGTTTGGCGTCCTCAACCTCACGCATAGGGACGGGCACGATGCGCCCAAAGCCCTGACACCGGGCGAAATTTATGAGGTCACGATCCCGATGAAGCATGTGGCACAAAGCTTTGCCGAGGGGCATCGGCTTCGGTTGGCCATATCGACGAGCTATTTTCCGATGATCTGGCCCACGCCCGAGCCTGTGCGCCTGACGCTACATACCGAGGGCAGTGTGCTGGACTTGCCGTTGCGCCCAAGGCGCGAACTCGATGGTGAACTGGCACCATTCGAGGATGTGGAAGTGACACCGCAACGTGGCGCCGACCAGATCGAGGAGCCGGACCTTTGTTATCTCATCGTAGAGGATGCGGCGGCCCATGAAACCTATGTAAAGATCGGTGATGGCGACGGGAAATATCGGCTGCATGACAACGATCTGGTGGTGCATGAGCAAGGCTATGAGACTTACTCCGTGCCGCATGATGACGTGACCCGAGCGCGAGGACATTTCAAATGGTCACTTGGGCTCGAGCGCGATGAATGGTCGGCGCGATCAGAGACCGAAACGACGCTGACCGCGGATGCCGACCATTTCCACATCAAGGCCAGTCTCAGGGCGTGGGAGGGTGAGAAGCTTATAAAAGAGGTCGAATGGGATGAAAGCATCCCTCGGCATCTTGTGTGATGTCGCGCGTAGCCGCCCTAATAGCGTCACATCGCGAAGCACTGCGAAATGGATATGCGCGGAACAACGTGGATAATCTCGCGCAATCACAAGATAACAACACACCAATGGGAGACTTTGCATGACTATGCCGAAAACAACACGTCGCCAATTTCTTGGATCGACGGCAGCGCTTGGTGCCCTGACCGTGGCTCCGGCCTGGACGGGCGCGGTCGTGGCGCAGGAGGGTGGCCAAAAGGTGCTGCGCGTGCGTCAGGACGGCGATAACGCCATTCTCGATCCGGCCTACATGGTCGGCGGCACCGAAGTCGAGGCGCAGAAACAGTGTCTGCCCTTCCTTGCGGAATATGTCGAAAAAGACGGCAGCTTCTCGTGGCGGCCCACGATGTTCGTGACCAAGCTCGAACTGCGTGATCCGACTCATATCGACTTTGAACTGACCCCCGATCTCAAGTGGTCGAACGGATACGGCACCTTGAGCGCCGAAGATGTGAAATACTCGTATGAGCGCATGAAAGACGGTGATTGGGCCGGGTATTTCGAAGCGCTCGATAGTGTCGAGGTTACGGGTGAGTTGACCGGCACGATCGTTTTGAAGCAGGCCTTTGCGCCGTTCTTCATGGTGACGCTGTGCCACGGGCCGGGCGCCATTGTCTGCAAGCAGGCAACCGAGGATGCGGGCGGCCAGTTCACGATCGACTTCCCGGCGATCTGTGGCCCCTACACCTACACCTACACGCCGGGTCAGCGGGTGGTCTTTGATACGAACCCCGAATGGACCGGCCCCAAGCCCGAGTTCGACAAGGTGATCGCCACTGTCATCACCGAAGTCAAAGCCTCGGAGCTGGCCTTTGACGCAGGCGAGCTTGATTGCACCGAGTTGGGCTCGGATACGCTGGCGCGTTATACCCAGTCCATGCCCGAAGGCACCGCCGTTACGACAGCGGGTCAGCTTCAGTATATGTGGATGGGTATGAATACCGACCATCCCAAGCTCAAGGATATCAGGGTGCGCCAGGCGATCCAGCGTGCTGTTGACGTGGATTCCATCCTTGCGGGCGCATATTCCGACACGACGGCTGAAATGCATGGCATCATCTGTCCCGGACTTTTGGGACATCGCGAAGAGACGGGTTACGACTATGACCCGGCCAAGGCGCGCGCGCTTCTTGACGAGGCGGGTGTGTCGGGGTTGGAGTTGACGCTTCGGACACTCAACAACCAAGAGCGCATGCTGACCGCGCAGATCATTCAGGCCAACCTGGCCGCGGTGGGTATCACTGTGAAGGTGCTCCCGCTTGACAGTGGTCCGTTCTGGGAAATGGGTCAGGAAAGCAAGGGCGACACCTGGAAGGATCTGGAGCTTTGGATCATGCGCTATGGCACCACGCCCGATCCCTATGAAGCGACGCAATGGTTCGTCTCGGATCAGGTTGGTATCTGGAACTGGGAGCGGTGGACAGACGAAGAGTATGACCGTCTCTACCAGGAAGGCATCGCGGAAACCGACGAAGCCAAGCGGCGCGACATCTATGTGCGCATGCAGGAGATCATGGAAAATACGGGTGCGTATGTCTGGATCAACCATGAGCCCGAATCCTATGCCCATATCGACCAGATCGAGATCAATGCCGCACCGTCGGGCGAACTGAACTATCGCCGGTTCAAACAAGTCTGATCGGCTGTCAAGAAAAGCAATGCCACCCCGCGCGCAAGGGCGCGCGGGGAAGGTTGTCGCATCTGCGAGGGAGTTTGAATGCTCGTCTATCTGATCAAGCGGCTGGGCCTTGCGATGGTTGTCGTATGCTTGGTGGTGCTGGTGCTGTTTTCGCTCCTGCACCTTATTCCGGGCGACCCGGCGACGATCGCCTTGGGGCCGCGCGCCACGCCTGAAGCGATCGCGCGCTATGCCGAGAAAATGCATCTCAACGACCCGATTTGGCAGCAGTTCCTGATTTACATCGGCAATGCAGCGTCGGGTGATCTGGGGCTTGATGTCTTTTCCAACCGACCCGTTACGGCGATCATTCTGGACCGGATCGGGTTCACCTTAGCGCTGGTCTTTGCCAGCATGGGGTGGGCCGTGGTGCTGGGTATCCCGCTTGGCTGTCTGGCGGCGGTGCGGCCAGACAGTCTTCTGGACCGCATCACCGGTGTTTTGGCCGTGGGGAGCATCGCGCTGCCATCGTTTCTCGTGTCGATCTGGGCGCTGCTTATCTTCGCGGTTGAGTTCCGCTGGCTTCCGGCCATCGGTGCCGGTGAGCCGGGCGATTTCAGCGATCAACTCAGCCACCTCGTCTTGCCGGCCTTTGCCATCGGGCTGAGCTGGGTCGGATATCTGGCCCGGATGGTGCGCGCCTCGATGCTTGAAGTGATGGGCGAAAACTATATCCGGTCCGCGCGTGCCTTCGGTCTTCGGCCGCGCAAGGTGGTTTACGGTTATGCGCTGCGGGTGGCGATCCTGCCCACGATCACGCTGATCGGTATGGGGTTCGGCGGTCTTATCTCGGCCACCGTCTTTGCCGAGATCATCTTTGCGCGGCCCGGTATCGGCAAGCTCATCTTTGATTCAGTGATGGCGCGCAACTTCCCTGTGGTGCAGGGGGCGGTCCTTGTCGCAACGGCGCTTTATATCTTCGTCGTTCTCTTTTCCGATATTCTCATAGCTTGGTTAGATCCCCGTGTCCGTGAATCCCTCTGATCCCCGAACTGGCGTGCCGGAGCTTGATTCCGGTAGCGTTCCCGAAGACATCACCGAGACCGAGGTGCGCGAATCCGCCGCCCGCGAGCGGCGTGAGAAGCTCAAGCTTTTCCTGACCAACTGGCAGGGGCTGGCCGGGCTCATCCTTGTAATCCTTTTCTTCGCCAGCGCGATTTTCGCCCCGCTCCTGGCGCCTTACGATCCCAACGCGCTTGATATTCCGGCGCGCCTGTCGCCTCCGACGCTTGAGCATCTGGCGGGCACCGATCAATTGGGCCGGGATACGTTCTCACGGCTGCTCTATGGAGGGCGGGTTGCCCTGAAAATCGCGGCGATCGGGGTGTCGGTGGCACTGGTCGTCGGGCTTATCCTGGGGATGATCGCGGGCTCGGGGCCGCGCTGGCTGGATAATTTGCTGTTGCTTTTGTTCGATACGGTGCGGGCGTTTCCGACGATCGTTCTCGCGCTGGCCACTGTGGCGCTGACAGGACCGAGCCTTGAACTTGTGCTGGCGATCGTGATCATCACTTCGATTCCGCAATACGCGCGGGTCGCACGCACGGCGACGCTCAGCCTGAAGAATTCCGAGTTCATCCTTGCGGAAAGATCGCTTGGGGCGGGAAAGGTGCGTCTGTTGTGGCACCATATCACGCCCAACGTGGTCGGGCCGCTGATGATTCTCGCGGCGATGGACGTGCCGGTTGTTGTCACCGTCGAAGCCGGGCTGAGCTTTCTGGGGCTTGGTGTGCTGCCGCCGACCGCAAGCTGGGGAACGATACTCAACGAAGGGTATCTGGTCATTCGAGATACACCATGGATGGTTACTGCGGCGGGCGTGCCGCTTATCCTGACGACGCTCGGCTTTACTTTCCTTGGCGAAGCGCTGCGTGACATTTTCGACCCACGGATGGGAAAGGGGCGCTGATATGGCCAAAGACATGAGCCAGACCAATGACATCCTGCTCGATGTGCGCGACCTGTCAGTTGATTTCCGCACGTCGAGAGGCCGCATCAAGGCGCTGCGCGACGTGAACTTCTCGATTCGCAAGAACCGCATCGTGGGGATCGTCGGCGAAAGCGGATCAGGCAAATCGACAGTGCTCTGGGCTATGCTGGGCCTTCTGGCCAAGAATGCGGATGTGACCGGCGGCGAAATCCTGTTCGAGGATCGTGACCTTCTGCATGCAAGCGAGGCGCAGTTGCGTGCGGCGCGTGGTGAGGACATCTCGGTCGTGTTCCAAGACCCGATGACAAGCCAGATTCCCGTGCTCACCTACGGGCGGCAGATGCTCGACATCCTTTACCGGCGCCCGAACCTGAGCGCCGCGCAAAAGCGCAAGATGGCTGTGGACATGCTGGGCAAAGTCGGCATCCCGGACCCCGACCGGCGGATCGATCAATATCCGCACCACTTTTCGGGCGGAATGCGTCAGCGCGCGGGCATCGCCATGGCGCTTCTCACTGGACCCAAGCTTCTCTTGGCGGACGAGCCGACAACCGCGCTTGACGTGACGATGGAGGCCCAGATCATCCACTTGCTTCAGGAGTTGAAGCAAGAGCTTGATGCCACGGTCGTTGTTGTGTCGCACAACCTCGGCCTGATCGCCGAGCTTTGTGATGACGTGGTGGTTATGTATGCGGGCGATGTCGTCGAAGCGGGCGACGTGCGCGAAATCTTTCACAATGCGCAGCACCCTTATACGCGCGCCTTGCTGGAATGCGATCCGGCACGCATCGACGATGTGTCGCGCAAGCTTCCGGTCATTCCGGGCGATATCCCCGATCTTGCCCGGCAATTGCCTGCCTGTATCTATGCGCCGCGCTGTCAGCGGGCGATGGACGTCTGCCGAAGCGAGGTGCCGCCAACCGTGGAGCGCGGTGATGACAGCTTTGCGAAATGTCACCTTCTGGGTGGGCCGCACGAAGATCCAGACTGGCCCCCCCCGCAAGACGTGCTGACCGTCTATCGCGGTGAGGACACGACCGAGAAGCTTAAGGCGAAGCGTAGCGAGAAGCCTTTGCTCGAGGTCGAGAACCTCAATGTGCGATTCGAGACGGTGGGCCGCCTGAGTGCGATGTTCAAAGGCGTGGATCAGCGCCATGTCGACGCGGTCCTTGACGTGAGCCTGACAGTGGGGCCGGGCGAAACGCTGGGCCTTGTGGGTGAAAGCGGATCGGGCAAGACGACGCTGGGGCGTTCGGTGCTGAATCTGACGCCTGCGCAAGGCGGATCGGTCCGGTTCGAAGGGCAGGAGGTTCGCAACATGCCCGAGCGCAGCTTCAAGCCGCTGCGCCGGGATATGGCGATGATGTTTCAGGATCCGGCGGGATCGCTCAGCCCGCGTAAATCGGTGCGCGCATTAATCACCGAACCGCTTCAGATTCACGGCATCACCGGGGTGGACCTTGATGCCGAGGCCGAGCGTCTGGCCGAGATGGTGCGGCTCGCCAAGCCACTTCTGTCGCGCTATCCGCATGAACTTTCGGGTGGGCAGGCACGGCGGGTTGGCGTGGCGCGGGCGCTGGCACTCAATCCCAAGCTTATCATCGCGGACGAGCCTACCGCAGGGCTTGACGTGTCGGTGCAGGGCGAAATTCTGAACCTCATGGCGGATTTGCAGGCCGAACACGGGCTTGGGTACCTGATCATTACGCATAACCTTCCGGTGGTGCGTCACATCGCGGACCGGTTGGCGATCATGTATCTGGGCCGGATCGTCGAGCAGGGGCCGACGGATCAGATTTTTGCAAATCCGATGCACCCCTATACTCAGGCCCTTGTCGAAGGGGTTCCGCAACCCGACCCGGACCGCAGGCGCGCGCATGTCTCGATCTCGGGTGAAGTCCCGAGTCTTCTCAACCGGCCCAAGGGGTGCGATTTCTGCACACGGTGCCCCTATGTGCAGGACAAGTGCCGAACCGAGAAACCGCCGCATTTCCATCCAGAAGAGAACCGCAGCCATGCGTGCTTCTTTCCCCTGACTTGACATAACCATCAACTGAACGGGCTTTCCATGAGCTATGGCATCTATATCGGGCGGAATCATACCGCCGATGGACTTCCTTACCTTGCCGGCTACGGCGACGAACCTTCGAGTCATTGGCTCGAGATTATGCCGCGCGCCACGCATGAGCCCGACGCGACGATCACCGTCGGGGTAACGCCTCAGGCGGACATGCCCGGGCAACTCACGAAGATACCACAAACGCGCGAGACGGCCCGCAACATACGGGTGAGCTATAGCTACTATCTTGGCGTGCCCGCGCCGCTGACGAATGGTGGCTTGAACGAGTATGGCGTGGCCGTGCGCGATATCTGGTCGACATCGCGGGACGACCTGATCGAGATGACACCCAAGGATCAGACCGGGCCGAACTATTCCGATCTTGCACGTATTGTGGTGGAACGCGCCCGGACCGCCCGCGAAGGGGTCGAGATGATAGGCGACCTGATCGCGCGTCACGGGTATTCCACCTATGGTGGCAACTCCCACATGATCGCCGACCCGGACGAGGCTTGGGTGGTGATCGAATTCGCCGGAGGTCACGGCCTCTGGTGCGCCGAAAGATTGGGCCCGGACAGCATCCGCACCTCGCGTCCCGGCTATATCGAAGACATTCCCGCCGAGCCTGACGAGGATTTCCTCTTTCCGGCGCATTTCTTTGATTTGGCTCAGGAGAAGGGCTGGTGGCGGCCCGAGGACGGGGCTTTCAACGTCAACGCGATCTATGGCGATGACAAGCACCGTTGGGAAGGTGTCGCCTGGGTCGAGGATGAGATGCGCAAACGCGCGGCCCGGCCTGAGAAAATCACGCTCGAAGATGTATTCTGGTCAATCTGCACCGAGACACTGACCGGCGATACGGCAGGGTATGGACAGGTCGTGCCGCTGACACACCCCGAGCATACGGCGCTACGGATGATGTGGCACGCACCGGTTGGGCCGGTTACAGCGCCATTGCTTCCGGTCTTCATGGGCCAGGACATCGTGCCGCCCGCCTACCGGCAACATCGCTATTTGACCACGGGAGAAAGCCATCGGTTTCTCGATCTGCGCAAGCAGCCCAAAGATTTCGACACGGTGTCGCATGTGCCGCAAGGGATCGAGACGGGCCAATGCGCGGTGCGCGAGTTCAAGCGCCTGATGCACCTTGCCTTTCAGAAAATCGACCCGTTGCTCGGGGAAGTCTGGTCGCACTGGCGGGCGGTGGAGGCCGGGGCGAACGCCCAACTTCCGGACGTTCTGCGCGCCGCGCGGCTATTGCTGGATGCGGGCGAGGAGACGCTGGCGTCGCAGGTCCTGACCGAGTTCAGTCACGCGCGCATGGCTGAGGCGCTGACCGATTGCGCCGCGCTGGCGGCTGCCGCGCAGGCGCGGTTGCGGGCTTCGGGCGATCTCAATCTTGGGCGCAAGCCGCTGGCGCCGCCACAGCTTTGGTGATCACTCTTCGGTGCGGAAAAGGCGGTCGCGGGTCTCGGGCTCCATGAGCTGACTAACCAACTTGTCGCCCAAACCCGCCTTTTCCGCACCGTCGAAGAAATCATGCACGGCCATTGCCAAAGGCGTGTCGCGATCAAGGTCGTGTGCCATCTCGGAAATATAGCGCATGTCCTTGGCGGCATTGCCGACCGAAAAACGATAACCTGTGAAATCGCCTTGTTTTGCGTGGCCGATAATCCGTCTGAGCGCGCCCGAATCCGCCGAACCGCGTGTCACCACGTCATAAAGCTTGTCCCAGTCCGTTTTGTTCAGGTCCGCCATGTGAAACGCCTCGGTGACAAGGGCGATGATTCCCATGACCATGTAGTTATTGACAAATTTGGCGCGAGCGCCCGCGCCGACCGGGCCAAAACGCTGAACCGAACTGCAAAAAAGCGACAGTGTCGGCGTGATACGCTCGAACCCTTCGGAGGATGCCCCGACAAGAGCGCCAAGCGTGCCCGCCTCGGCCTGTGCGCCGCCGCCGGTAAGGGGGCTTTCCGCGAAATCTACACCCATGGCGGTCAGATCAGCGTCAATCGTTTTGAGTGAAGTGAGCGAAGATGTTCCGGTGTCGATAACGATTTTCCCGGGCGTGAGGGCCGGGCGCATCGTCTCAAGCGTGGTCTCGACAATGTCCGAATTGGGCAGGCAAAGGACAATCACGTCACAGCTTTTGGCCAGATCGCGCGGAGACTGATGTTCGATGGCCCCCGCATGGATCAGCTTGTCCGCCACCGTCCTTGTCCGGTTTGCGCAGATATGAAGCGCACCGGTCTTTTCGAGGATGTTCGCCCCCATCCCGGCCCCCATGGCGCCAAGCCCGATGAGGCCGATGCGTGGGGTCTGCCCGCTCATAGGGACCACCCGCCATCGACAATGAAGCCTTGCCCGGTCGCGACCCGGCTTTCGTCGGAGGCGAGATAGACAACCATTCCGGCGATGTCTTCGGGGGTGGCCATTTCGCGCGTCGGCTGCCGGTTGAGCATCGCCTCGAACGCGGTGTCATAATCGCCACCCGCAGCCATTCGTGCCTTGAGCGAGGGGGTCAGAACCGTGCCGGGGCAGATCGCGTTGCACCGGATGCCATCGCCAATGAAATCCGCAGCGACGGACTTGGTAAGGCCGAGCACCGCACCCTTCGAGGCCGAGTAGATGCAGCGCCGTGTCACACCCTTGATCGAAGAGGCCACGCTCGACATATTGATGATCGACCCGCCGCCATTTTCGATCATCCGGGGCAGGAACTGTTCGATCATGCGGCCCATGGCCCGGACGTTGAGCGCAAAGGTCGCCTCCCACGCGGCGTCATCGGCTTCGAGCACCGTGCCGTCATGCACAAAACCTGCACAGTTGAACAGGACGTCAGGGATGGGTGCGGTGGCGGCGAATGCCGAAATCGCGCCCGCATCGGTCACGTCAAGTGGCGCGCAGTGAATGTTCTCATGCTCTGCCGCGAGAGTGCTCAGTGCGCCGGCGTCGATATCGGTCGCGTGAACGATTGCGCCCTCCGCTGCCATGGCCAGCGCGCTGGCGCGACCTATGCCAGCACCTGCGGCGCTCATGATGACTGTTTTTCCCTCGAGTCGCATGCATGACCTTTCCGATTGCTGCCTTGTGCCCGACTAAACCGGTCTTTGACCGTGCTGCCAAGTGGGTCAGTCGTCGTGCTCCATCTCGGGGCTCAGCGAGGTGACCAGACGGGTGTCAAGGAGCTGCCCCTCCCGGTAGAGGATCGGATAAGCGAGCGAAGCGATCTGGCTGTTCATATCCTTCAAGGCGTTGGCGGTCTCTAGGTGAATGTCGCTGCTGTCGAGGCTGATACCGCTTCCCAGACTCAAGCGCTTGAGATGCTTTTTACGGGTGCGCCGGTGAAGACGTGCCATCTCGTTCTTTTCTTCCAGAAGAAGCCGCGCGCTTTCGACATCACCCGAAATCAACACATTCGAGGCAAGCGCGAGGTTTTGCACAATGCGATCATGCATGGCCGTAAGCTCGTCGCGCCCGGTCCGGGACAGGCTCAGGGATTGCTCGGATTTGTCGGCGGCAAGCGCGGTCAGCCGTTTGACGATGATGTCACCCGCCGCTTCCAGGGCGATGGCGTATTCCATCAGGTCGCGCAGCTCTTTCTTGGCGGATTTGCTCATGTGATCATATGGTAATTCCGCGGCATAACGGCGGATATCATCAAGCGCCGTATTCAGGATGTCGTCCTTGGCGCGGATGGCGCGCATCTGTGACGACTCGAACTCGGAATAAAGCTCCATCACAGGCTCTGTCATTTCCTGAAGAACCTGCGTCATGCGCAGAGTCTCACGTCGCAGACACGCAAGCGCCTGCACCGGCGAGGCGAGCACCGTGTCGTCAAGCACCGAGCGGTGATGCATCGGCACGTCATCAAGCTGAGAGGGAGGGTCGGGGACAAGCCGACGCATCGGACCTTCGAGGCGAGCGCAGACCGGCAACATAAGAAGCAGCGCCGTATTGAACATGATGTGCAGCAGGATGAGCGTTTGCCCCGCGCTCATCTCGGGCATCCAGGTCATGATGTCGGTTCGGTTAACAATGACCACCGTAAGCAGGGCGAAACTTCCGCGCATGCCAAGATTGGCAAAGGGCAGACGGGTCGACACTGGTGGCAACCCCCGGCTTAGCCAGACCGGAATCAGCGCCGAGCCGAGATTGGCCCCCAGAACCAGCGAGATGCCGACATTGAGGGGCAGCGCGCCGATGCTCACGACTGTGACGCACATGAGAACGGTCGCGACCGAGGAATGCATCACAAAGGCGAGCGCGGCACCGGTCAGGAAGGCCGTAATGAAATCACGGGCGAGGTATTCCGAGATGGCCGGGAGGAAGGTGCTGTCACGGATTGGGTCCATGGTGTCACGCAAAAAGCGAAGCGATATGAGGATGAACGCGACGCCAAGGATCATCCGGCCCGCCTGTTTGTAGCTCCGGCGCGACGCTTTGAGAAAGAGAAAGCCACCCAAGGCGAGCAATATCGGCACAAGCCAGTCGAGTTTGAGCGAAAGAACCTGAATAAGCAGGGCAGAGCCAAGATCGGCCCCGAGGATCATCGCGAGCCCCGTACCGAAGGTCAGGCCGCCGGAGACGGCAAAGCCCGCCACGAGGAGCGCCACCGCGGCAGAGCTTTGGAGAATGATCGCCATGACCACACCTGCCCCTGCGGCGCCGAGGGGGTTGCGCGCAGTCGTCACGGTACGGCGGAACGAAGCGCCATAGGCGCGTTCGATCCCTGTCCGGACCATGCGCACCGCAAAAAGCAGGAGCATCGTCGCCCCGGCCAGTTGCGTAAGGAAACTCAGGATTGCCATATCAGTTCAAGCCTCAAGTCCTGCCCTTGCGGGCAACGACAAGTTCTATGTCCCAGTCGAGCATGCGCTTTTCAAACACCGGTTGCAGCGGTGCGTCGGTCACAAGAAGGTCGATCGCCGTTGGTGCGCAGGCCACCATTGGGGCGGTCTGTCCGAATTTTGTTTGGCCGACCACGACAAGATTGCGCCTTGCGTGTTTGGTGACGGCGCGCGCAAGCTCGGCCTCGGCGGCACCGGCGATGAGAAATCCGGAATCGGGATCGATTCCATCAACGCTCAGCACCGCCATATCTATGTTGAAACGTTCGACAAAGGCCATGGCTGATGTGCCGAATGTGCCGAGTTCGGCTTCTCTCAGCTCACCTCCGGCAAGCCAGACGGTATTGCCATTCCGGCGCACGAGCGATTGCGCGGCATAAAGCCCGTTGGTCACGACGGTCAGGTCGCGATGATCGCGCAGCGCTTCGGCCACGAATGCGGTGGTCGAGCCGACATCCAGAAAGATGCACGCCCCGTTCGGAATAAGGCCCGCGGCGGCGGCGGCGATGCGGGTTTTCTCGGCGGCATATTTTTCCAGACGTGAGCGCACCGGCGCACCAGCATCCGAATTTGCCAGATAGACACCTCCGTGGACACGGTGAACGCGCCCGCCCTTCGCCAGAGCCTTTACGGTGCGCCGGACCGTCTCTTCCGAGACGCCGAGCGCCTCCGCAAGGGCAGCGGTGCGCGCTGAGCCGCCCCAGCCGCGCAGCGTCTCGAGCAGTTCAACTTCGCGGTGGGTTGTGTGGGTGTCTGTGGTTTTCATAACGCAACCTGTTTTGCAGGAATACACGCTATAAAAAGGGGATTGTCCAGATGTGGTGACGTCTGCGTGAGGGATTTTATGTGATTTTGTGTGAAAAATAGATCAGTTTGTCGCTATGATGGCGATTCCAACCGCAACGATCAGCGCTGAGCCGATCCGGGGCGCGCGCGGCCCTTCTCCGAACCAGAAGACACCAATGAGCGCCGCGAAAATGACCGAAGTTTCCCGAAGCGCCGATACCATGCCGATGGGAGCGAGCGTTTTGGCATACAGCGCGAGAGCATAGGCCCCGCCGGATGTGAGGCCACCACAGAAGCCCAGCAGCAGCGTTTTTCGGGTAAGCGCCGCCACCCGCGCCCGTCGCGTGAAAAGCAGGTATCCCGCGACGGTGATTTCAAGGATGAAGAGCCAGCAGATATAGGACAAGGCGGCGTCGTCGATACGCACGCCGATGCCGTCCACGATGGAATAGGCCGCAACGCTTAGAGCGGTTGCAAGCCCTGCCAGAAGGCCGGGGAGGGGCGGCGGTGCGCCGAAGCGAGAGGGGCGGGCCAAAAGGAAAATTCCCGCTGAAATCGTGCAGATGCCGGCCCACGCCCAACCCGAAAGATACTCATTCGCCCAAACTTGCGCGCCTAGCGCGACCAGCAGGGGCCCCGCCCCGCGGGCCATCGGGTAGACAACGGAAAGATCGCCGAGCCTGTAGGCCAGGTTCAGCAAATAGTAGTAGCCCCAGTGGATCACGGTGGAGGCGACGAGATAGGGCCACGCTTCGACCGGTGGCAAGGGCAGCCAGAACGCCAATATCACCGCCGGAACCACATGACCCAGCGAGATGAGACCAAGGATGACAGCGCGATCCGCCGAGCCTTTGACCAGAGCATTCCAAAGCGAATGAAGGAAGGCTGCCGATAAAACGATAGCCAGAACGGGCGCCGTCACTTCTGTCTTCCTTGTCGAATGGCAGGAGAGAGTGATGGGATACGCATAAAACCACACAAATATCCACAATTTTCTTGAAACGACTCGGCGGAACGGTTTTGCTAAACTGCGATGGGGCATTGGGGGCAATCATGTGAGTGATCGGCGGAACATCCTGTTCGTTGTCATTGATCAGTTGCGGGCCGATTGCGTTGCTGGCGCGCTTTCGGGTGTGGCGGGCATGCGCAATCTTCGCGCGCTGAAGCGCGACGCTGTCAGTTTTGCACAGCATTACTCGGTGACGAGTCCCTGCGGCCCCTCGCGCGTGTCGCTTCTGACCGGGCAATATGCGATGAATCACCGCTCCGTCCGAAATGGGACACCACTGCGGCACGATCTGCCCAATCTTGCCACCGAGGCCCGCAAGGCCGGATATACCCCGCATCTTTATGGCTATACCGATGTTGCCGCCGATCCGCGCCTACATGATCCGGGCGACCCTCGGATGCACACTTACGAAGAGGTGCTGACCGGGTTCGAGCAGGCGGTGGAAATGCGGCTGGAAGAAAGCTGGCCTTGGCGCGCGCATCTGGCCGCCAAGGGGTATGACGTGCCGCCATATCCCGAGATTTTCCGGCCAAATGGCGAAACGCCGGACGCGCCCGCGCTCTACAGGGCCGAGGATAGCGACACGGCATTCCTGACCGATCGGGTGATCGAAGAGCTTCGGGTGCGTCCACCCGGTTGGTTCGCGCATGTGACCTATATCCGGCCACATCCGCCGCTGGTTGCGCCTGCGCCTTATAATACGGCCGTCAACCCCGCCGATGTACCCGCCCCGAAGCGCCCGCTTTCACTTGGGCGTGAAATGGCCGCGCATCCGTTTCACCGGCCCGCCATCGAGAGCCGGTCTGCCGCGTCCAACGTGATCGGCTTTCCCGAGCTTGAGGACGTCCCGGAAACCGTTGCGATGCTGCGCGCGCTCTATCTTGGGCTGGCGGTCGAGGTGGATCACCATATTGGCCGATTGTTCGAGTTTCTTAAGCAGACGGGGCAATACGACAACACGCTTATCGTGGTCACAGCCGATCACGGCGAGTTGCTGGGCGATCATCACCAATGGGGCAAGATGAGCTATCACGACGCCGCCTACCATGTTCCGCTGATCGTGCGCGATCCGGAGTGTCCGGCACAGTTCGGCCAAGTGATCGAGGAGATGACGGAATCCGTGGACGTGACCCCGACCATTCTGGACAGTATCGGTCAATCCATACCCGATACGATGGATGGTCAAAGCCTCAGGCCGTTTCTTGAAGGGCGCGCGCCCGCATCATGGCGCAATCACAGCTTTTCGGAGCTGGATTTTGGTAACCCGCTCGAGCCGACGGCATGGCAGCGGGCGCTTCATCTTGATGTCGACGATGCCAACCTTGCCGTTTTGCGCGACAAAGAGCACGCCCTTGTGCATTTCAACGGGGGGCTGCCACCGCTCCTGATCCGGCGCGACCAAGACGGGGACGGCCCGGACATCTCGGGCACACCGGAGGGCGACAAGATTCTTCTGGCAATGTCGCGAACAATGTTGAACCATCGGATGCGCCATGCCGAGGGGCGGTTTGCCCATACGGTGGTCACTTCCGAGGGTGTCAAAAGAGGGCCCGACCTGCCGGATTCAGGGGCCCGGAATGGCCCAAATAGCACCGTGGCGTCATCCGCACGTCATGAACGCGGTGCATATGGCTGAGAGGTATCGCATGACAGTGCGGGTCGGCCTGCGACAGAAAAAGGGGGGTGAGGGACATATATTTAGACGGTTTGCTTCGATCTGGCATCATAGCCTCGAAGCGGTTGGACATATTCACTTAAGCGGGGATGCGCATACCATGCGACCCGCAGTCGACACAAAGGGGCGAAGAGACCCCGACCTAAAACAGACTGACAAACGACAGGAGAGGACATGAGAAGAATATTATTGTCAGGCGTGGCCATGGCTGCGCTGCCAATGGCGGCCTATGCAAATTGCCCCGCCATCACACTGAGCGACATGCAAGGCGTGTCGGGCGGTGCGTATCCACAGCAATTCGAACTGAGCGTGTTTCAGGACGCCGCAGGCTGCGAGATGGAATTCAAGACGAATCCCGACATCGAAAGCCTGAACAGCAAGATCAAGGGCAACGGGGATCTTCCCGCGCTTGCCGAACGACTGCCCGCTGAACCGCTTGTCGTGGTGCCCTATGACAGCATCGGCCAATATGGCGGCACTCTGGACGTGCTTTCGAACGCGACAGAGGCCGGCACGTCGGATTTCCTGTCCGTGCGTCACGTCAACTTCGTACGGTATTCGGACGATCTTCAGACCATCGTTCCAAATGTCGCGAAGTCGTGGGAGTGGAACGATGATTTCACGCAGCTGACGCTTAAACTGCGCGAGGGGCATAAATGGTCGGATGGCACGCCGTTCACCAGCGCCGATGTGAGGTTTTGGCACGATAACCTGATGCTGGACGCCAACATCTTCGAAAAACCCAAGGACTACGTTACCGTGGGTGGTGAGACGATGACGGTTGATACGCCGGACGATACCACGGTGATCTTCAACCTGCCCGCGCCCAAGCCGGGGCTGCTTGCGTTTTTCGCGACGCACTACTCACAGCCGTTCCAGCCCAAGCACTTTCTTGGCAAGTTCCACCCCGACCTGAGCGACGATGCCGACAGCTATGCGCAAAGCCTCGGGTTCGAGAACGGGTATGACGCGATCAAGGCCTATTATGGCAACTCGGACTGGACGGACACGCCCACGCCGATGCTGTCGAAGCCGGACCTTGTGGAAGGTTTGCCAAAGGCGACCTATCCGACGCTGGAAAGCCACATCTATGTGTCCGACACAACCGAGGGCCGTCATCTCGTGGCGAACCCTTATTTCTTCCAAGTTGATCCCACGGGCCAACAGCTGCCTTACATCAGCGAACAGGACGAGGTCTATATCAACGACAATGAGGTGCGTATCCTCAAGCTCGTGAACAACGAGGTGGATTACAAATCGCAGTCCCTGCAATTGGAATCCGCGCCCATCCTTCTCGAGAACCAGGACAAGGCCGGATATAACATTCAGCTCAGGCCCGAGATCACGATGAGCGCCTTCGGCTTCAATGTGACCCATGAAGACCCGGAAAAGCGCAAAGTCTTTGGCGATGTGAAGTTCCGCGAAGCGATGTCTTTGGCCATCAACCGCGAGGAACTGAACGAGACCGGCTTCTTCGGTCAGGGCACGCCCAAGCAGTATGTCGGGTTCTCGCCTCTGCCCAAGTTCGCTGACCCGGCTTGGGAAAGCTACATGGCCGAGTATGATCCGGAAGGTGCCAACGCGCGGCTGGATGAGCTGGGCCTTGAGGATGTGGACGGTGACGGACTGCGCGAATTGCCCAATGGCGAGAAGCTGGTTCTGAACCTCAACTACTCGACCCAAGGGGTTGCAGGCCAGACCGTGGAACTGGTGTCTCAGTTCTGGCGCGAAGTCGGAATCGACTCGGTGGTCAAGGAAGTAACGCCGGATGAATACCGTTCGGCACAATCTTCGAACAACCTCGACGTCAGCATGTGGCGCAAGGGGCAGCCAATGGCGATCGTCCTTGGTAACAACGAGCTGTGGGTGCCTCCTTTCGAGAACTATTTCGGTAACCGCAGCGGCATGCTCTGGGCCGAGTGGGTCGATAGCGCAGGTGCCGCCGGTGTCGAGCCGCCGGAGGATGTGAAGACGTTGATCGATGACATCACGGCCTTCCAGTCCGCGGATCAGGAAAGCGAAGAATTCGCGGAACTGGGCCGCAGCATGATCAAGAAGATGGTGGAAAACCTCTTTTTCATCGGGACTGTGAATGCACCCGCGCCGATCTTCCATTCGGACCGCGTTCAGAACTTCACCGACTTCAAGACGCACTCGTATGAGTATTACCGGACCTACCCCTACCGCGCGACGCAGTGGTGGCTGGACGAGTAATCGTATCGTCGATTGACAAGGGCAACGGGCGACCAAGATCGCCCGTTGCCACCCATAAAAACAAAATGGATGGCCTCGTAGCTGTCCACGGGACGAACAGGGAAATGCGATGCTGAATTTCAGCCGCTTCGTGGTGACGCGGGCCATCATGGCCATGATCACACTCATTATTGTCTCATTGGTGGTCTTTTCGCTGATGGAGCTGGTGCCGGGCGACTGTGCCGAACGGTATCTGGCCTTCAAGAACACCCAAGGGTCGGGCATCTCGGTTGAGGATATTGAAACCGAGCGCAAGCGTCTGGGCCTTGATCAGCCATTCCTTCAGCGTTGGGGTCTCTGGATCGTGAACGCGTTTCAGGGGGAATTCGGCGATAGCTGTATTCTCCGGGTGAACATCGCCCAGCTCTTGGGCTCAAAATTCTGGGTGAGCCTTGGTATTTGTCTGGCGTCTCTCACGCTGGCCTATGCGATCGCCATTCCCGTGGGCATCATCTCGGTCGCCACAAACAATCCCTATCTGAACAACGGGTTGCGCCTGTTCAGCTATCTGGGTCTTGCGATGCCCAACTTCCTTTTGGCGCTGATGATTATGCTGTTTTCAACCGTCTGGTTCGGAGAAACGCTGACCGGATTGTTCAGCAAGGAGTATCGGGACGCACCTTGGGATTGGGATAAGTTCGTCGATCTGCTCAAGCATGCGTGGCTTCCGATTTTCATCCTCGGCTGGTCTGCTACGGCCTTCGCGCTTCAGACCGTTCGCGCGCTCATGTCCGACGAGATCGGAAAGCTATACGTGACCGCGGCGGCGGCGCGTGGCGTGCATGGGCGCAAGCTTCTGTGGCGTTACCCTGCGCGGCATGCGCTTGGGCCGATCGTCAACAGCCTTGGCTTCGATCTTAATCGCATTTTCAACGAATTGCCGATTGTCGCGCTTATTTTGACATTGACCGAGGCAGGGGCGCTTCTGATCGAGGCGCTGGCGCGGTCGAACGATCAACAGTTGGCCGGGGCGATCATTTTCCTGCTGACCGCGTCCATCGTGACCCTCAATTTCCTGACGGACGTTTTGCTCGCGGTGATCGACCCGCGCGTCCGCAAGAGCATTATAAGGTGAGCGGCCATGAGTAATACACCCAATCCTCTCGACCCGAACCTTGCCGAAACCACCGGCCCGCATGTGTCGATCGTGGAAACCGAGGACGCGGTCGAAC
Organism: Roseovarius sp. E0-M6; assembly: GCF_037083845.1. Classification (NCBI taxonomy): domain Bacteria; kingdom Pseudomonadati; phylum Pseudomonadota; class Alphaproteobacteria; order Rhodobacterales; family Roseobacteraceae; genus Roseovarius; species Roseovarius sp. E0-M6. Next base: position 172,410 of record NZ_JBAPLA010000006.1, read on the forward strand.
GGCGTGCCAAAGAGGCATATTTCACCGCCTCTCAGTCACAGCTTATCTGGGCGCGCTTCAAGAAACAGCGCGCGGCGATGATCGCGGCTATCGTTCTGCTGGTGCTTGTCCTGTCGGGGCTTTTCGCGCCGTTTCTGTCGCCCTATGACCCGACCATCGCGGGCCGCGACAAGGACTATACCAACGGCGCGCCGCAATTCCCTCAGTTCTGCGACGACAACGGCTGTTCGGTGCGTCCGTTCATTCATGCGGTCGAGCGCGAGCGATCAATGGCCACGAATTTCCGCTGGATCACCACGGTCAACGAGGACAAGCGCCACTACATGCGCTTTTTCGTAGAGGGTGACGATTATCGCCTGTTCGGGTTCATCCACATGGACACGCATCTTTTCGGCGTGGAGGATGCGAAGATCCACCTTTTCGGCACCGATGAGGACGGGCAGGATATTTTCAGTCGAACACTGCATGCGATCTGGACATCAATGAAAGTGGGCACGATCGGCGTCTTCATCGCCTTCGTGCTGGCACTGATCATCGGCGGGGTCTCGGGCTATTACGGAGGCTGGATTGACGGGGTGATCCAGATGATCACCGACGCAGTGCGAACGGTGCCCGCGATACCTTTGTTCATGGCGGTGGCTGCTTTCATGCCGCCGGAAATGACTGCCGAATCGAGGTTTTTCTACATATCACTCATACTGGGCTTCATCGGATGGCCCACCTTGGCGCGGCGGGTGCGGACCCATTTGTTGACTGAACGAAATCAGGAATACATTCTTGCGGCGCAGCTTTGTGGTGCAAAGCCCGGCCATGTCATCCGCAAGCATCTTCTGCCCAGTTTCACCAGTTACATCATCGTCGATCTGGTCATCTCGTTTCCCTATATGGTCCTGAGCGAGACGGCTCTGAGCTTTATCGGGCTTGGCCTCAAAGACCCGGTCAGCAGCCTTGGCGTAATGCTTCAGAAGGCCACGAGCGCCGACGTCCTTCTGAACTACCAATGGTATTTCATCCCGGTGATCTTCTTTATCGCGCTGGTGATGGCCTTCGTTTTCGTCGGTGACGGGCTGCGTGATGCCGCCGACCCCTATTCGGACAATAACAAATGACTGCGCTGATCGACGTTGAGAACCTGACCCTTCAGTTCAGGACCGATGAGGGCCTTGTGACGGCCGTGGACAACGTGAGCTTTTCCGTCGGGAAAGGCGAGGTGATGGGCCTTGTCGGGGAAAGCGGTTCGGGCAAGTCGGTGACAGCCAAGTCGCTGATGCATCTCAATGCCAAGAACGCCGTTTATAGCCCCGAAAGCAAGATCACGCTGCACACCGAAGACGGCCCCGTGGACGTGCTTTCGCTCAGGCGGCCCGGCGAACTCAAGGTTGTGCGGGGCGGTGCGATCTCGATGATCTTTCAGGAGCCGATGGCGAGTTTCGCGCCGGCGGTGAGCATCGGCAAACAGATGGTCGAGCAGTTGCAGCTTCATTCCGATATGTCCAAGGCCAAGGCCAAGGAGGTGTCGATCGAGATGTTGGACCGGGTCGGTATCTCGGACGCGAGCAGCCGTTTCAAACAATATGCCTTTGAATTGTCAGGCGGCATGCGGCAGCGCGCCATGATCGCGATGGCGCTGAGCACGAGGCCCAAGCTACTGATCGCGGACGAGCCGACGACGGCGCTTGATGTGACGATCCAGGCTCAGGTGCTCGACCTTATGAAGGATCTTGTGGATGAATTCCACATGGGGATCATTTTCATCACCCATGATCTGGGCGTCGTGGCCCAGACCGCCGACAAGGTCGCTGTGATGTATCTGGGCCAGCTGGTCGAGGAGGGGCCCGTCCGGCCCGTTATCCGCGACGCCAAGCATCCGTACACGCAGGGCCTACTTGCGGCATTGCCGAAACTGGACGAGCTTGATGCCTCGCTCACCCCGGTGCCGGGCGACATCCCTTCGCCCCTCGAACGACCGCCGGGATGCGTGTTTCATACGCGGTGCCCGAAATACCTGGGTGACGTGTGCCGAGAGAAAGATCCCCGGAAGCTCGAGGCCGAGCCGGGCCATGCGGTCGCCTGCCATATCTATACCGGAGAAGGATCATGAGCGAGACACCCCTGATCACAACACGGGGCCTTTCGGTGGGGTTCAACATCGGTGGCTCGATCTTTGGCAAGCGTATCCTGAAGGCGGTCGACAAGGTCAATCTCGATATCCCGCTCGGGTCGTTCTATGGCATTGTCGGCGAAAGCGGATCGGGCAAGACGACACTGGGCCGCGCGCTTCTCAAGGCGGTGCCGATCACTGGCGGCGAAGCGCGATATGACGATGGCGAGGTGTCCTACGATCTTACCACCCTCGATGGGTCCGAACTCAAGGATTACCGCAAACGCGCGCAGCTTATCTTTCAGGATCCCTATGCCGCGCTCAGCCCGCGGATGACTGTGCGCGACATCATCGCCGAACCACTTGAGGTGATGGGCCTGACCAAGGGGCGCGAGGAAACAGACAAGCGCGTGCGCGAGATCGCCGCCAAGTGCCGGCTCAATCTTGAGCATCTGCGCCGCTTCCCGCATGCGTTTTCCGGCGGCCAGAGACAGCGTATTTCCATCGCCCGCGCTTTGGTCTCGGGCCCGAAGTTTATCGTTGCGGATGAAAGTGTTGCGGCACTCGATGTGTCCATTCAGGCGGATGTTCTCAACCTTCTGAAAGAGCTTCAGAGCGATCTGGGCATCACCTTCATGTTCATCAGTCACGACCTGAGCGTGGTGGCCCATACCTGTGATCATGTGGCGGTGATGTATCTTGGGCGGTTGGTCGAAACCGCGCCGACCCGCGCGATTTTCGAGGCCCCCCGACATCCCTATACCAAGGCTCTTTTCTCAGCGATTCCGTCGCTTGACCCTGATGAAAGAGGTGGTGCCCAGAAGCTTGAAGGTGAAATCCCGTCACCGACCAATCAGCCCTCGGGATGCAAGTTTCATACCCGTTGTCCGCATGTTGTGGATCATTGTCGCAAGGTGGAGCCGACGCTTGAAAACGCGGGCTCAGAACATGAGGTCGCGTGTCACCGGTGGAAAGAATTGCTGGCGGCTATGCCTGCTTGAGGCCCAAGCGTTTGGGTGGTTGTGACCAGAAAGAAGCGAGGCCCCTTGGCTGGGGTCATGGCCGAAATGTAGGCGCGCCATAGAACCAAGACCCAACTTCGGTATTCACGTCGGCATTCGCGTCGGTATCACGTCGGTGCGTCTGAACGCCGCGTAAACCTCTCCGCAACCATTGCGGAGAGGCAAAAAGACGCGGTGCGACGGATCAGATCGCCGCTTCAAAAAGCCGGCGAAGGGTATCACGCGTGAGGGGGATCGGATTGCCGCCACAGGACGGATCGTCGAGCGCCATGGTCACCAGATCGTCCAACCGGTTTTCCGCGACGCCCATTTCGCTCAACTTGCGGGGGATGCCGAAACTGTCGTTGAAATCCTGCACGAAGGTGCGGAACCCGTCAAAGCCGCCGGGCACCCCGATATAAGAGCCTGCCCGGTCAAACCGGTCCGCGATGGCGGGGGCGTTGAGGTCGAGCACGGCGGGCATGCACACGGCATTCGTCGTGCCGTGATGCGTGTTGAAGACCGCGCCGATGGGATGGCTCATCGCGTGGATCGCACCCAGCCCCTTTTGAAAGGCGGTGGCGCCCATGGCGGCCGCGCTCATCATGTTGGCGCGCGCCTCGATATCGGTGCCGTCGGCATAGGCGCGGGGCAGGTTCTCGATCACCAGCCGCATCCCTTCGAGGGCGATGCCTTGGCTCATCGGGTGATAATGCGGCGAGGAAAACGCCTCGACGCAATGGGCGAAGGCATCAAGACCGGTGCCCGCGGTGATGAATTTCGGCATACCGACCGTCAGTTCAGGATCACAGATCACCACCGAGGGTAGAACCTTTGGGTGGAAGATGATCTTTTTCACATGGGTTTCGGAATTGGTGATGACGCTGGCGCGGCCCACTTCCGATCCGGTGCCGGCGGTGGTCGGCACGGCCACGATGGGCGCGATCGCGTCCGCATCGGCGCGGGTCCACCAATCGCCCACATCCTCGAAATCCCAGACGGGGCGCGTTTGACCGACCATGAAGGCCACCATCTTGCCGAGGTCGAGCCCCGAGCCGCCGCCGAAAGCGATCACGCCATCATGACCGCCCGCCTTGTAGGCGGCGACGCCGGCGTCGAGATTGGTCTCGTTGGGGTTTGGGTCCACCTCGGAGAACATGGCGCGGCCAAGCCCGGCGGCGTCCATGATATCGCGTGTTTGTGCGGTCACGGGAAGGTCGGCAAGGCCCTTGTCGGTGACCAGAAGCGGGTTCGTGATCCCGGCCTGTGCGCAGGCCTCGGGCAGTTCGTTGATCCGGCCAGCGCCGAATTTGATCGCGGTCGGGTAGGACCAGTTTCCAACAAGGCTCATGATGTTACCTTTTTCAGATGGTAGGATTTCGGGCGGGTGAGGTTGTGATAGCCGATAACCGAAAGGCCGCCGCCGCGCCCCGTGTCCTTGCACCCTGTCCAGCAGAGGCCGGGATCGAGGTAATCGGCGCGGTTCATGAAGACGGTGCCGGTTTCGATCCGGTCGCCCAAGCGGGCGGCGCGGTCGATGTCGGAGGTCCAGAGCGAAGCGGTGAGGCCGAACCGGCTATCATTCATGAGGCGCACGGCCTCGTCATCGTCGCTGACTGGCATGATGCCCACGACCGGGCCAAAGCTTTCGTCGCGCATCACGCGCATGTCGTGGGTGACATTGGTGAGGATCTGGGGCGTGAGATAGGCCGCGCCGTCATCGGCGGGCATCTTTTCGATATGCGCGGTGGCGCCATCGGTAAGTGCCTCGTCGATCTGGGCGCGGACCTCTTGTGCGAACCGCACATGCGCCATCGGGCCGATCGTGGTTTCGGGATCAAGAGGATTGCCCAGCGTGTAGCCGCGCACGATGGCCACGGCCTTTTCAACGAAGCTCTCGAACAGGCTTTCGTGGACATAGATGCGCTCGATTCCGCAGCAGCATTGGCCCGAGTTGAACATGGCACCGTCGATCAGGGTGTCGACCGCTGCGTCGAGGTCTGCGTCGTCCATGACATAGCCCGGATCCTTGCCGCCGAGTTCGGTGCTGACCGGGGTGAACGTGCCCGCCGCGGCGCGCTCCATCGCTTGCCCGCCGCCGACCGATCCGGTGAAGTTCACGAAATCGAAGGCCCGATCCGCGATCAGGTCTGACGTGGTGTCATGATCCAGAAAGACGTTTTGAAACACGTCCTCGGGCACGCCTGCGTCATGAAACGCGCGCGCCATGCGTTCGCCCACCAGAAGCGTCTGGGTCGCGTGTTTCAGCATCACCGCGTTCCCGGCGATAAGTGCGGGCGCCACCGTGTTGATCGCGGTCATATAGGGATAGTTCCACGGGGCCACGACGAACACGACCCCATGGGGCACGCGCCGGATATAGCGTTTGAAACTGGCGTCTTCGCCCACCATGATATCGGCGAGGCTGTCTTCGGCAATGCTCGCCATGTGGCTGGCACGTTCATTGAAGCCGCCGAATTCGCCGCCATAGCGAACGGGGCGGCCCATCATATGCGCGAGTTCGGGAACAATCTCGTCGTTCATGGCGCCCACGGCGGCGACCCCGGCCATGACCATCCGCACGCGGTCTTCAAGGGGGCGCGCGGCCCAGTTGGCCTGTGCCTTGCGGGCACGGGTGACGGCGTTGGCGGCGGTCTCCGGGGACAGGGTTTCGCGGGTGGCGAACACCGAGCCGTCGATCGGTGAGATACATCTAAGTGTGGTCATGATGCGTCTTTTATCTTTCCAAAAATACTCTCGCCGAAGGCGTCATGCCCGCTCGAATCCGCGGGCGATTTCGTAATCGGTGACGACGCGGTCAAAATCCTCGATCTCGACTTCGGCGGCGCGGGTGTAGTGGTCGATCACATCATCCCCCATCGCCGCACGCAGCATCGCCGAGCCGCGCAGCGTGTCGCGCGCATCGCGCAGATTGGACGGGATCAGCCCGGTGTCGCCCGCATAGGCATCGCCAGAGAAGGCGGGGGCAAGATCGAGCCCGTCCTCGATTCCGGTAATCCCGGCGGCCAGTTGCGCGGCCATGGCAAGGTAGGGGTTGATGTCGGAGCCGCCGATCCGGCATTCGACCCGGATGCCCTTGGTGCCGTCGCCGCAAAGGCGGAAGCCGGCGGTGCGGTTGTCCACCGACCAGATGATGCGCGTGGGGGCGAAGCTGCCTTTCTGGAACCGCTTGTAGCTGTTGATGTAGGGGGCCAGAAAATAGGTATAGTCGGGTGCGTATTTCAGCAGTCCGGCCATGTAATTCTTCATCAGGCCGGACATGCCAAGGTCATCATCGGCGTCGAAGAAGGCGGGTTTGCCGTCTTTCCAGAGCGATTGGTGCACGTGGCTCGAACTTCCGACCTTGTCGTGGTGCCATTTGGGCAGGAAGCTTGCGGCGTGGCCTTGCTGCCATGCGATCTCCTTGACCGCGTGCTTGGCGATGGTGTGATAGTCGGCGGTGTCGAGGGCAGGGGCGTATTTGATGTTGAGTTCTTCCTGCCCGGTCTCGGCCTCCCCCTTGGAGTTCTCGACGGGCACGCCCGCAGTCCACAGGTGGTTTCGGATCGGGCGCATGATATGCTCTTCCTTCGTGGTCTGAAGGATCGCGTAATCTTCGTTATAGCCCGAGATCGGCTCGAGATCGCGAAACTTGTCGCGGCGGATCTGATCGAAACTTTTCTCGAAAAGGAAGAACTCGAGTTCGGTCGCCATCATCGCGTCAAAGCCCATCGCCTTGAGGCGTGAGAGTTGTTTCTTGAGGATCGACCGGGGGCTGTGGGAAATCTCTTGGTGGGTGTGATGATCCAATACATCGCAGAGGACCATCGCGGTCCCGTCCAGCCATGGCATGAGGCGCAGGGTCGAAAGGTCGGGTTTCATCACGTAATCGCCATAGCCGCGCTCCCATGAGGTCGCGGCATAGCCGTCGGGTGTTTCCATTTCCAGATCGGTGGCCAGAAGGTAATTGCAGCAATGGGTTTCGTCATAGGCGCCGTTGACGAAATGGCCGGCGTGGAACCGCTTGCCCATGAGGCGGCCCTGCATATCCACGAGACAGACCAACACGGTGTCGATCGTGCCGTCCGACACCATTGTTTTGAGATCATCGAAGCTGAGGGGTCCGGTCATGTTCGTGTGTTCCATCGTTTTAAAGTGGTGGAAGGCCCCGGCGGGGCCTTCCGGTTGGTAAGGGTCGCGGCCTGCTCAGGTCACGCCATAGCGATACGGGCGGCCCGCCTCGCGCATGGTCTTGTTGTAGTCCTTGAAGATCTGCACAACCTTCGCCTTGGTTTCGGACTCGGCTGCGATTTCATCCCAGAAGACTTCCGCCGCTTGCTCGACCTTTTCCCATTCGGCGTCTGGGATCGTGGTGAGTTCCAGCTTCGTGCCCTCGGTGCGCAGGCGCGCCTCGCCGCCCCAATACCAGTGTTGACGGTAATAGTGCGACTGCTCGCAGCAGACCTTGAACAGGGTCTTGAGGTCTTCGGGGAGTTCATCCCAGCGGCCCTGATTCGCAAAGAAGTGGCCGATCCACGCCCCCGAGATGTTGTTGGTGAGGAAGTAGTTGGTCACATCCGCCCAGCCGACGGTGTAATCCTCGGTGATGCCCGACCACGCGATGCCGTCAAGCTCGCCCGTTTGAACGGCGACTTCGATGTCCTCCCACGGGAGGGAGACCGGCACGACGCCGAACTGCGACAGGAAGCGGCCCGCCGTGGGGAAGGTGAAGACGCGCTTGCCTTCGAGGTCGGCAAGGCTGCGGATCGGATCCTTGGTCGCGAAGTGACAGGGATCCCATGAGCCTGCGCTAATGTGTTGAACGCCGACCTTGGCGTATTCCTCTTTCCAGATCTCATCGAGCCCGTAATCGTTGAAGAGCACCGGAACATCGAGCGAGTAGCGACAGCCGAAGGGGAAGTAGCCGCCGAACACGGTGACTTCGGTGGGCGAGGCCATGGAATCGTCATCCGATTGCACGGCGTCGATGGTGCCGCGCTGCATCGCGCGGAAAAGCTCGCCCGTGGGCACCAGCTGATCGGCGTAGTAAAGCTCGATCTGCATGCGGTCACCGGCGATCTTGTTGAACATGTCGATGGCGGGTTTCGCCACATGTTCGGCCAGCGCGGCGCCGGCATAGGTCTGCATGCGCCATGTGATGGTGGATTGCGCGATCGCGGGCGTGGCCAGCGGTGCGGCCATCGCGCCGACACCGGCGGTTTGAAGGAACTTGCGTCTTGTGGTCATGGACTTCTCTCCTTTGTTGAATGATGACCCCCTGATCGGGGTTCTTGGTGGTTATTTTCCGTAGATGTAATCGGGCAGCCAGAGGGCGATCTGTGGAAAGATCATCACCAGCGACAGCGCGGCGACCATCACGAAGACGAAGGGGATGATCGACACGTAGATGTCGCGCAGCCCGATTTCAGGCGGCGCCATGGCGCGCATGAGAAAGAGGTTATAGCCAAAGGGGGGCGTCATATAGGCGATCTGCGTCGTGATGGTATAAAGCACACCATACCAGATGAGATCGAACCCCAGTTCGTCCACCAGCGGCACGTAAAGCGGCGCGACGATCACCAGCATGGCGGTGTCGTCAAGGAAGGTGCCCATCACGATGAAGCTGAGTTGCATGAGGATGAGGATCGCCCACGGCCCGAGGCCCAACTGCGTGGTGAATAGATCCTCGATCGCCTTGACCGCACCGAGCCCGTCAAAGATCGCGCCGAAACCAAGTGCGGCGAGGATGATCCACATGAACATGCAGGAAATGGCCAGCGTGTTGCGCACCGAATTCTCGAACACATCGCGCGTCATGCGCCCCTTGAGGATCGCGGCGAGAAAGGCGGTCATCGCGCCGATGGCCGAGCTTTCCACCAGTGAGGTCCATCCCTTGACGAAAGGCACCATCATGGCGGCGAAGATGATAAGCGGCAGCAGCCCCGCGCGCAGCAGGCGCAGCTTCTCGGCGGTGGAAATGTCGCGCTCTTCTTTCGGGAGGGCGGGGCCAAGTTCGGGCTGCATCCGGCAGCGCACATAGATGTAGATGATGAAAAGTGTGGCCATCAGCAGGCCGGGAATAACACCGGCGAGCCAGAGTTGCCCCACCGGCTGACGGGCGATCATCGCATAGAGCACCAACACCACCGAGGGCGGCACGAGGATGCCAAGGGACGATCCAGCCTGAATGACACCGGTGACCATGATCTTGTCATAACCTCGGCGCAGAAGCTCCGGCAGGGCGATGGTGGCGCCGATGGCCATGCCCGCGACCGACAGCCCGTTCATTGCCGAAATCAGGACCATGAGGCCGATCGTTCCGATGGCAAGCCCGCCTTTGACCGGCCCCATCCAGACGTGGAACATCTTGTAGAGGTCATCCGCGATGCGCGATTCCGACAGGACATACCCCATGAAGATGAACATCGGCAGGGTCAGCAGCGGATACCATTTCATCAGCTTCATCGCCGCGGTGAAGGGCACGTCGACACCGCCCGTCCCCCAGAGCAGAAGCCCGGCCACCGCGCCAACAAAGCCGATCGCACCGAACACGCGCTGACCGGTGAGAAGCATCAGCATCATCGAGCTGAACATCAGGATGGCGATCATTTCGTAGGGCATCAGATTTCCATCCCGCGCAGGCGCGCGATATCGCGGAAAAGCTCCGCGAGACATTGCAGAAGCATGAGAAAGACCCCGATGCAGAGAACGGTTTTGACGGGCCAAATGAAGGGTCGCCACGCGGTCGAGCTGCGCTCCATGTAGCCCAGCATATCACCTGCGGCCGCGGGCCCTTCGGTCACGAGCGTGATCAGAAGATCCCAGAAGAACGAAAACGGCTCGGTGCCGAAATAGCCCAGGGAATAAGCCGTGGAGCCAACGGCCCCATAAAGCAGCACGCCGAGATAGAACATCAGGAAGAAGACGGTAAAGGCGTCCATCCACGCCTTTTGCCGGGTGCTCCAGCCGCCGTAAAAAAGGTCCATCCGCACATTCGAGCCAAGCTGAATCGAATAAGGCCCGCCAAGGACGTAATAGGCGACCATGATGAATTGCGCGGATTCGAGCGTCCAGAGTGAAGGCAGGAAGAATGTCTTGGAGATCGACGACCAGAGCAGGACAGCGATAAGACCGAAGATCAGATACATCGTGACGCGACCGATAAAGCGATTCATCGCGTCGATACCCCGAATATAAGCAAGAACGGGACTAGGCATGAGGCCCCCCCGGCGTCACGAGTTTAAGCCGCGCGAGCGCGGGCCGGAGCAGGGCGAGAATGTCCTGGGTCATGGCCTCTTCCTCGGCGCGTGTGCGCAGCAGGTCATTGCGGATTTCGATCATCACGTTGGGCATGTCATGCCCGATCCCGTGCAGTTTGAGCGAATGGGTGACGCCATCTTCGGGGCCGTAGGGGGCGTTCCGTTCGATCCGGCGGTGGGGAAGCTGTGTGGCACAGTTCAGCATGGCATCGGCGAGGCGCGTGTCGTCATCGTGCAGGATGCCGATCTCGACCGCGCGGGGGGCGTCGTGAAAAACCGGGGTGAAACTGTGGACCGTCACCAGCGCGGCGGGAAGTTTCCGGGCCTTGCGGCGGGCGATCACCTCGCCCGCGGCATCGCAGAAAGGGGTATAGACGGCGTCGATGCGGCGTTGCCGATCGGGGCCGGTCAGGTCGCTGTTGCCGGGGATGGAAATCTTTTCGGATTGCGCAGGCATCGCGCTGGGTGCCGTGGGGGGGCGATTGCAGTCATAGATCAGCCGCGAGACGGTCGAGGCGATCAGCGGCGCGTCAAGCGCCCGCGAGAGACCAAGCGCCACGGCCCGTGCGCCCGGATCCCAGGCGGCGTGGCTTTCGCGGTCTTCGGCGCTCAGGCCAAGGGTGCCGAACGCGTCGGGAAACCGGTTCGAGGCATGCTCACAGAGAATCACCACGGGACCGGCGCCGTCTTCATTCACGCGCTCAACCGCCTGCATTTCCACGCTGTCACCGGTTTTGGATGTCACTGGGGTCCCCTTGTCTGAAAAAATGTTTCCACAAGTGGGTGTCTGTGTCAATATATTCACAACATGAAGGGAGGGCTTGCCGCACATGCCCGAGAATGACCAGAGCGTTCGTGACCTGATCCGCAGTGCATATGACGGGTTGACCCCGTCGGAGCGCAAGTTCGCCAATGCGCTTTTGCAGGATTATCCGGGGGCTGGGCTGGCCTCGATCACCGAGGTGGCGGCGAATGCGGATGTCTCGACGCCCACCGTGGCGCGGATGGTTCAGAAGCTGGGCTTCAAAGGGTTTCCGCAATTTCACAAGGCATTGCTCAGAGAGTTGCAGGCCAAGGTTTCGGGGCCTACTCAGCGCCGTGCCGCATGGGCCACGGAGGCGCCTGAAACGCATCTGCTCAACCGGTTCTCACAGGCGGTGACCCACAACCTCGCCCAAAGCTTTTCGCATCTCGACAGCCAGAGCTTTGACGCCTCGGTCGCGCTTATGGCGCGCGAGACCGGGCAGCTTTACGTGGTCGGCGGACGGATCACGCGGAGCCTTGCCGATTATGCCTTCACGCATTTTCAGGCAATTCGTCCGGGGGTGGTTCACATGACCTCCTCGACGGCGACATGGCCGCATTACGTGCTCGACATGGGGGAAGGGGACACGCTTCTCATCTTTGATATCCGCAGATACGAATCGAACCTGCTCCGGCTGGCCGAGCTTGCCTCGGAGCGGGGGGTGAAGGTTGTGCTGATCACGGATCAGTGGACCTCACCGGTGGCGCGCGTGGCCGATCATGCCTTCACCTGCTGGGTGGAAATTCCGTCAGGCTGGGACAGCAATATCGCGACGATGATGCTTCTGGAAGCGATGATCGCGGCGGTACAGGAGGCCCGCTGGCCGGACGCGCGCGACCGCTACGAGGAACTGGACCGGATATTCGATCAGACACGCCTTTTCCGAAAACCCGGTGGAAGCTGAATCTAAAGGGGTTCACCTTTAGCCTGAGGTTTCAGCGACAGGCCAAGCGCGTGCAACGGCTGGACGATGTTCTGTATGTCGCAAAGCTCTGTGAGGCAGGTTTTGCGCGACACACTTCACCCCCGCAGATCGAGAATGTCCCCGATCCCGGCCCGTTCGGTGCGAAAGCGGTTGGCGGGGTGGGATGTGTCAGCGTAACCAAAGGATATGGCACAGAGCACGAGGCGGGTTTCGGGCAGGCCGAAATGGGCGCGGATGAAATTCGGATAGGCCGCGACTGAGGCTTGTGCAATCGTGCCCAGACCATGGGCCTCGGCGGCCAGCAGGAAGGTCATGAGAAACCCGCCGCAATCCAGCGCGCCATAGGGCCCGAGCGCGGCCTCGGAATGCAGTATCGCAACGTGCGGCGCGTCAAACAGTGCAAAGTTGCGGGCCGATTGCGCGGCGCGGCCTGCCCGATCGGCCCGCGCGATGCCCACAGCCTCGTAAAGCTGATAGCCACAGGTGCGCCGCCGGTCGCCATGAACGCCGGGATAGGAGTCGGGCCAAGGCAGGTCCGGCGCGGGCGGTCCGGCCTTGACGGCATCCTGCAAGCCGGTGCGAAACCTGTCGGTTTCGGGGCCTTGCGTGATCAGCGCCTGCCACGGCTGAGCGTTGCACCACGAGGGCGCGCGCCCTGCCATGCGGATCACGTCGCGGATCGTGTCCACGGGCACCTGATCGGGGAGGAAGGCGCGACAACTATGGCGTGCGGCAAGGAGGCTGTTCAGGGTGTCGGCTGTGTCTGTCATTGGGTGATCGCCACACCATAGCCGACAGCCCCGGCCACAAGCAGACCGAGGATGACAGCGATGGTGATCTTGATGGCCGACCAAGGGCGTTCACCCTGCACCCGGCCCGTGCGCCCGTTGACAACGAACCGATAGGTTTCGCCGCGGTATTTATACGCGGCAAGCCATACCGGTAGCAGGATATGCTTGAACGTGACGTCGCGCAGGTCCGTGTCGATACGGTGAATGCGTTGCCGGTCACCGCCGATGTCGAATTTCACATCGCGGGCGATGACGCGGTCCATATGTCCGCGTGCTTCGTCGAAGCCCGCCTCGAGCGGGACGGTATACCCTTCGGCGCGAAACCCGGCGAGGTATTCGGGCCTGTAGGGTTCAAGAGCGGCCAGATCCCAAGGTTCCAGCGCGTCGGTGTAGCGTTTGGGCAGTGAGGTCGAGGCCAGAACGAGCACGTCATCGAAGAACCGCGCCACGCGCCCCGAGACATTGCGCCAGCGTATCTTGGCCACGCGGACGCGCTCACGCTTACCATTGCGGGTGACGGTGCGGGTTTCGTAATAAACCGTCCCGCGCTCACCTGCATACCGTGACTTGGTGTCGGCGTCGAAGGTCCAGTACGGGACATAGATACCCTGCATTTTGCGCCCCTTGCGCGCATATTCCTGAAGTCCGCCCGGCGCGAACCACAGGCGGCCCAGCCATTCGGTCATCGCGCGCCGCGCCTCCCGCTCCTCAAGCGCGAAGGGCAGGAGGCCGCGCGGCTTGATGTGGCGGTGCGTGCCGGTCCCGGTTACGACAGGGGTGGCGCAAAACGGGCATTCCGCGGCGTGGGTGTCGGCATCGAATTCAACCTGCGCGCCGCAATTGGGGCAGGCGAGGACGCGGGTTTCCTCGATCTCCTGCTCGGGGAGACGATCCTCGAGTGCTGTGCGGAAATCCAGTTCGCGGATGGCGCGGGCGGGAGGCGGTGTTTCGATCACGCTCGTGTTGCCGCAATGGTCGCATTTCAACTGATCCTGGCCTGGATCGAACCGGAAATCCGCCCCGCAATTGTCACAGGGAAACCGGTGTTGGGCGGGAGGAGCGGAGGTGTCGGGCGGGGTCATGGGGCGGCACCGGCGGTGTTATGTGTTATTTTCCAGACAGGCGCAGACGCAGGGCAAGGTGGTTTTTTGCGCGCGCTCAGGGGCGGTTCAGTCGGCAGGTGGCGGGGGCGGAAGCACAGTGAAAAGCTGAGCGAGTTCCTGCACTTGTCCCGCGCGCATCCATCCGTCCTGACCGGGGGTCCAGACATGGGTGTCACGCGTGAGGCCGCCTTCCTGCGCCATGCGGCCCATGTCGGCCTTGGAGAAGGGGCCGCGCGTCTCGCCCTTCTCGGCGATGTGCCAGACATGTTCGACCGGTTGCGGCGGGGGAGCGGCCGTGGCAGGCGCGGGCCGCGCACCCCAAGGGGACGAGCCGCCCATCTGTTGCGCCATGGCAAGGCCCATGCCAGCGCCCATGCCTGCCGCCATGCCGCCGCCTGCGGGGTTCTGGGCGGCCTCGGTCATGGCTTCGGCGGCGGAGTATTGCGTGAACCGCCCGAGATCACCCACGACACCCATCGACGTGCGCTTGTCGAGCGCCTTTTCGACGGCCGGCGGCAGCGAGATGTTCTCGATATAAAGTTCGGGGATTGTCAGGCCGTATTCGGCGATGGTGGCGGAAATGGCCTCGGCCACCAGCTTGCCCAGATCGGCGGTGTTGGCGGCCATGTCGAGCACCGGGATGCCCGAGGACGCGATGGCGCGGGAAAACTCCTGCACGATGATGTTGCGGATCTGGTAGCTGATTTCGTCCATCGTGAATTCGCCGTCCGTGCCGACGATTTCCAACAGGAACCTTGCGGGGTCTGAGACGCGGACGGAGTAGGTGCCATAGGCGCGCAGGCGGGTGGGGCCGAATTCGGGATCGCGCAGCATGATCGGGTTCTTGGTGCCCCATTTCAGATCGTTGAACCGCGTCGTGTTGACGAAATAGATTTCGGATTTGAAAGGTGATTGAAAGCCGTGATCCCAGTGCTGAAGCGTGGTCATCACCGGCATGTTGTTGGTTTCGAGCATGTAGAGGCCGGGTGTGAACACATCAGCGAGCTGTCCTTCGTGGACAAAAACCGCCGCCTGCCCTTCGCGCACCGTGAGCTTGGCGCCATACTTGATCTCGTGGCCTTCACGCTCGAAGCGCCAGACCATCGTGTCGCGCGTGTCGTCGGTCCAGTGGATGACATCGATGAATTCGCCGGTAAGAAAATCGAAAATGCCCATATGGGGTCTCCTGTGATCTAAATTGCACCCTCTTGCGCGGCAATGAGCCGGCGCAGGATGGGGCGGGCCTCGTCCGGGGTCATGCCGGGGGTGAGGCGGGGATTGTATAGCAGGTTGAGCAGCTTCTCGTCATGGCTGGTCAGAAGCGCGAATTCGTCGTCATCGTTGAAGATCGAGGGCCGGGCGCGCGGGCTGTCATTGGCGAGGCCAAGGCCTTGGGCCACCTCTTCGTGGACACAGCTACGGCGCATGAGTTCGGTATGCTCGGCGCGCACGAAGGCTATGGCGCGGGTATAGCTGGCCACGTCGCCGTCACGTCCGAAGGCGGTGACGAGGCAATGGATCGAGCGCGGCAGGTTCCCCACGAGTGAGAGGGTCGCCGTGTTCACGTTGGGAGATACGGCGCGCAGCATCGCCTGTGCTTCGGCCCCGTCATCTGAGGTCATGAAGAAGACATGGAAATTCGGCACCCTGTCGGACATGGAAATCGGATGGCCGGTGACCTGTGCAAGCCGGGACGCGTAGCGCGCGACCATCGCTGTGTCGGTGCTGCGCTGCTGTTCGGAAACGGTGGTTCCAAAGGCCACCGAAAGACGCACAGGGCTCGGCCATTTTCGCAGAACACCGGGTTGGTTGGGCGCGCGCTTCGCACCGGCACCCACCGCGTGTTCGTCATAAAACACGATCCGCTCGAAGTTCCGCAAAAGATCCTCGTCGGAATAGTAGGTGTCGGGACCGCCGCCATCGGTGCGCAGAAGACCTTGGGCGACGAGGTGCTGTTCGAGCCGGGCATACCGTCGGGTGAGCGCGCGGCTTTGAGCAGAGGGCTCGTGATCGACAACTTGAGTGTCCGGGACAAGACCGTCAGGGCGCGCGTGTGGCGTCACCTCCGGGCGTTCGGCCAAGGGGGCGCAGGCGGCGACGGCGGCTAGGGCCACTGTCGCCGCGATCCGGGATATGATCCCGGTGCGGATCACTGTGGAACCGAGGTTCCGGCGGTGTCGCCGGTGCCATCGCGACGGGCTTTGGCCGAGGCCAGCGTGTCGCGCAGTTCGGTTTCCATCTTGCGCAGATCCTCTTCGGCGGCGGCGCGCTTTGCCTTGCCCTCGTCCGCGATCTCGAGGCTTTCCTGAATCGTGCCGATCAGATCGGCATTGGCCTGTTTCACGGCCTCGATGTCGAACACGCCACGCTCCATCTCTTCGCGGATCATCTTGTTGGATTCGCGCAGGTTTTTCGCATTCGAGGTCAACAGTTCATTGGTCAGGTCGTTGGCTTCGCGAACGGCGGTGGCGGCGTCGGCGGACCTTTGGATCGTCACCGCCTGTGCAAGCTGTGTTTCCCAGAGCGGCACGGTGTTGACGAGGGTCGAATTGATCTTGGTGACAAGGCTTTTGTCGTTTTCTTGCACAAGTCTGATCGACGGCAGCGACTGCATTGTGACCTGACGTGTAAGTTTAAGGTCGTGGACGCGGCGTTCCAGATCGTCGCGCGCGGCGCGCAAATCGCGCAGTTCCTGCGCCTTCATAACCTGCTCATCTTCGGGTGCATCATTGACTTCTGCCTCTTTGGCGGGGATGTCCACGCTATCGAGCACGTTGAGCTTTTCCTCGCCCGCGGCGATATAGAGCGCGAGTTCGTCGTAGAATTGCAGGGTCTTTTCGTAGAGCAGGTCAAGCGATTTGATATCCTTGAGCAGCGTATGTTCGTGGCCCAGCAATTGATCGGTGATGCGGTCGATCTGATCCTGCACATCCTCGAAACGGGCGGTGAACTTGGCCATGGGCGCGGCGCGACCCAGAATTTTTTCCCACCATGTCCGCTCGCGCCGGACGTCAAGTTCGGACACCGAGAAACCGCGAATCGTGGTCACGATCGAGCGCAGGCTGTCACCGGCGGGGCCTACATCCTTGTTGCGCACACCCTGAAGCATGGATTGGGAAATCTGCTGCAATTCCGCCTGCGCGGCCGATCCGAACGACACGATGGAATTCGTATCGGACATGTTGATTTCATCCATCCGCCTCTGAATTTCCGCGCTGGTTGGGGCATCGGCCTCTTTCAAGCGGACAACGGCATTCGCCTCCTTGGGTTCGGGCAGGATCATGGCGTTGACTTCTTCGACTTCGGTCAGGGTGGCTTCGGCCTTGGCTCGGGTGGTGTCTGACATCTTGGGGTCCCTCGTATGGTGCGTTGGCGTGTGCGTCAGTTGCGGTTCAGGTGAATGCCTTCGCGTTGCAAACGCTCGCGCAGGACTGTGATTTCAACCTCGAGATCGGCGTTGTTGTCTTCGAGCAGTGTGCGGGTCTTGGCCGAAAAATTCTTTTCGAGATCAGAAAGCAGGGTCAGATAATCCGCTCGGGCTTTGGCATCGCGTGACCGGCTGTAGATATCTGCGAACTTGATCGTCGCGTCGGTGGCCCCTTTGAGATAAACGCTGAGAAAGCGTCGCGCCGCCGTAAGATCGCGGGGGTCGTCCTCGACCGTGCGGAGCATCTCGCGCACGCGGGACTGAAAGCGTTCGACGCGGGTCTCGGCCTCTCTGTCGCCGGCGCGTTCAATGGCCTGTGACATGTTGGCAAGATGCGTTTCGGCCCGGTCCACGGCGCGGGCCACGCGATCCGTCTGATGCAGGTCGACGTTGTCCATCCCCTTGTTGCGAAGCGGGTCGGGGCCGAAGGCGGCGACGTGAAGCGCCCCCCCGGCAATGGCATAGATGATCGGTGCGAAAAGGCCGTCGCCCCCCTGATGCGCCAGCACGGCCAAAGCCGCCCCGACGCCGGTCAGGCCACTGGCCAGTATTTTGCGCGGAAGCGCCGGGCGCCGGGCGATCTTGCGTGCGTGGTACGCCGCTTCTGCGTGCAGGCCGCTTCGCAGAAGCCATGCCGCAAGGCTGAGTGTGCCGGCACCGGCAAGCCCCAAGGCCATTGTAACGGGCCCATCGGTGAGCGTTGTAAAGAGAAGCACCACGGGCGGCAGAAACAGCAGGTTCGCGCGCGCGCCCACCGGATCGACCCGAACCGATGTGGGGGCGGGCGTGTCCTCAGCCCCGGATTGGGCATCAGGGCTGAACTTGCCCCCAAAGCGCCGGGCCATGCTCAGAGCCCCCCCAGCCAGCCCAGCGAAACGCCAAGCAGCAGGATCGCCAGTGCCGCGTAGGCGATTTTTTGAAACGTGGTCGGTGCCATCAATTCTCCCTTACCGGTCGCAAGGGCCCGGCCGCCATCCTGAAGTGCGCGCGTCAGAGCGGACACCAGAATGACGAGGCACGCAAGGACCACGAGCACCAAAATCGCCATAAGCAACAATCTCGCCATCATAACCTCCGGCTTGTAACATAAGCACGTATGGTGTCATGTGCCAGTATCAGGCGGGTCAGTGCCGTGCTCCGGTGCGGCGTTCGGTGTTGAGCTTCCGTGTATAGCCGGACTGGATAATCTCGACCACAACCAGAACGACGACCGAGAAATAGAACGTCGTCTTGGACATCGGCACCACCTCGTAGCCGAAAACGCGCAAGGCCAGTTCGGGATCATGGGCGGCATGCGCCGCGGCCTGACCGGCCTCGCCCAGAAGAACCACACCAACAATCAGCAAGATGAAAAGGCCCAGAACCTCGTACATTCGGTTCTTTTCCAGAAAGCGGGTCACACCATCGGCCAGCACCAGCATCGCAAGGCCCGACAGGATGATGGCGAAGGCCAGAAGGGGGAACACATCGGTGATGGCGAGCGCGGAAAGCACGGAGTCGAACGAAAAGATCAGGTTGGTGATCACGATGAGCATGATCACCTTCCATGCCGATTTGCCCCCTTTGTCGGAAAGATCGGCGTCAAGCTTTTCGATGGTCAGCATGTGCCCGATCTCTTGCACGGCGGTGTGGATGATGAAAATCCCGCCAAAGATGAACACGCAGGTGGCGAAATTGACCCCGCCCGTGAGGATGCCTTCGAAATCGAGGATGAAGAACGGCTCGGACAGCAGGCCGATCAATTCGACCATCGTGAAGAGCAGCACGATCCGCAGCGCGACCGCCAGAACGATCCCCCAGAACCGCACCGACCGTTGTTGCGCGACCGGCGCGCGCTGGGATTCGATCGAGATGTAGAGAAGATTGTCGAAGCCCAGAACCGCCTGAAGAAAGATCAGCATCAGGAGGTTGCCCAGGTTTTCGATTGTGAGAAGGTCGGCCATGTGATCCGCTCCGGGAGTCGTTTACTGTTGCGGACGGTTTAGCCCAGGCTGACGGCCAAGACAAAATGAAACCGTCGAGCCCTATTTTTCCTGTCGCGAGGTGGTGCTATGACGTTCCGGTCATGACGGATCGCAGTTTCATACCCAAGGGGGCGGCCAGCTTCCATGTGGCCTATGAGGGGCCGCCAAAGGACTATTATTTTCTTTTGCTGCCAAAGCTGACCCTGTTGGCCTTCACCGCCGCGGTGGAGCCGTTGCGGATTGCCAACCAGATCAGTGGCAAGGCGCTGTATCGCTGGTTCCTGATGACCGAAGACGGGGGGCCGGTTTCGTGTTCCTGCGGGGTTCATATCACGCCCGACAGCAGTTTTCAGGATGTGCCGCGGCAGGCGGGCGCGTTCGTGTGCGCAGGGATCGAGCCGGTTACAACCGTGTCGCCGCGCGCCGTGGCCTGGATCAGCCGACAGGCGGCGCATGGTTGTGATGTCGGCGGGATCTGTACCGGGGCCTTCGCGCTGGCGCGGGCCGGGGTGATCCGGGGACGACGGTTCACGTTGCATTGGGAAAATCAGCCTGCCTTCCTGGAGATTTTCCACGATCAGACCCCGACCGGTCATCTATATGAAATCGATGACGGGTTGATCACCTGTGGCGGGGGCAGCGCGGCGACGGACATGATGCTGAGCATCATCGAGCGCGATCATGGCAAGAACCTCGCGCTGATTGTCGCGGATATGTGCCTGCATGCCCGCAGCGGGGCGCAAAGCGTGGCGCAGAAATCCGCGTATTCCGCCGCGCTGGGAAGTCGGAACCCGCATCTTATCGCGGCGATCCGCCTGATGCAGGACAACATCGAGACACCGATCGACATCCACGAGATCACCGAGGAGATCGGTATCTCGCGCCGGCAGCTTGAGCGGCTTTTCCGGCAGCACACCTCGGTGTCGCCGATGGATTACTACGTTGATTTGCGCGTGGCGCGCGCCCATGCACTTCTCAATGAGACGACGCTTAGCGTGGGCGAGATCGCGGTCGCCAGCGGTTTCACGGGCACGTCGCAATTGGCCAAGAGGTTTCGGCAACGCTATGGCAAATCGCCCGCGGCCTATCGTCGAACCTGGGAAAACGGGCAGCGATAAAGGCGAAATGCATACAGCGTTCAAACGGTGCGCTGAGGGCCGCGACACCCCATCTCTCGGGCTTTATCGAACGCCGTGGGCCAACTGATAGCGCGTGTCACTTGCGGCGGCGGCGGGGCACGGGCTTTTTGCGGCGGGCCTTGGTGGCGGTGCCGGTCTTGGGCTCTTCGGGTGTTTCTTCCATGCCAAGCTGATCGCGCAGGATCCGGGGGCGGACCTCTTCGACCGCGCCGGATTTCAACTGACCAAGCTGGAAGGGGCCGTAGGAGACCCGGATCAGGCGGTTGACGCTCAGGCCCACGGCCTCCATCGCGCGGCGCACTTCGCGGTTCTTGCCCTCGCGGATCGCGACCGTGACCCACGCATTCGCGCCCTGCTGACGGTCCAGTGTGACTTGCATCGGCTGAAACTGTTCGCCGTCGAGCGTAAGACCCTTGCGCAGCGGTTCGAAGGTGGCGTCCTCGGGCCGCCCGTTGACGCGCACGCGGTAACGCCGAAGCCAGCCCGTCGAAGGCAGTTCCAGCTTGCGCTTGACCCCGCCGTCATTGGTCAGGAGCAAAAGCCCCTCGGAATTGATATCGAGGCGCCCGACGCTCATCACCCGGGGAAGATCGTCGGGGAGTGCGTCGAAAATGGTCTGGCGTCCCTGTTCATCGCGGGTGGTGGTCACAAGGCCCGTTGGCTTGTGATACAGCCACAGGCGCGGCGGCTCGGGCGCCTCGAGCGGGCGGCCATCGACGGTGATGCGGTCGCTGGACGTCACGTTGAGCGCGGCGCGGTCGATGACGCGGCCATTGACGGCGACGCGTCGGGCTTCGATCATGCGCTCGGCTTCGCGGCGGCTGGCGAGGCCCGCGCGCGCGATCACTTTGGCGATACGGTCGCCGGGAGGGGTCTTGTCGGACATGGTCCGGGCTTTAGCCCATCACGCGCGCTTGCGAAAGCGGTGATGACGCGGCAAGGAGGATCATGACGTTCAAAAGCCATATGCAAGAGGCGCTGGCGCAGGCGCATGCCGCGGGCGCACGGGGTGAGGTGCCTGTGGGCGCGGTTCTCGTGTCGCCCGAGGGGCGGGTGCTGGCCGTCGAGGGCAATCGGACGCGCGAATTGAACGATCCGACCGCGCATGCCGAGATGCTGGTGATCCGGGCGGGATCTGCGGCCCTTGGCTCAGAGCGGCTTGGCGGTTGCGTGCTCTATGTCACGCTCGAGCCTTGCGCGATGTGCGCGGGGGCCATCGCGGCGGCGCGGCTGGCGCGGGTGTGTTACGGGGCGGATGACCCGAAATCCGGCGGTGTGGCCCATGGCGCGCGGGTCTTTTCGCATCCGCAATGTCATCATGTGCCCGAGGTGGTCGACGGCATCTCGGCGGATGAGGCGCAAGAGACCCTGAGGGAGTTTTTCAAGGGCCGGCGCGGGAATTGAGTCTTTTGCCTCCGGCGGGGATACTTACCTGCAAGAAGAAGGGCCGGGCCCGCATGCTATTGCGGGTGACGCCCGCATTTGAGCATGATACGCGAGACATATGAGCCAGCTGCCCACCAAAGACGACATCCTGAAATGGATCGAAGATCATCCCGCCGAAACCTCCAAGCGCGACATTGCCCGCGCCTTTGGCATCAAGGGGGCTGCGCGGATCGACCTCAAGCGCCTGCTGAAGGAGCTTGAGGAAGAGGGCCATCTCGAGAAGCGCAAGAAGAGCTATCGTGACCCTGACCGGCTTCCGCCTGTGGCGCTTTTGCGGGTGGGCCAAGCCGATGACGACGGCGACCTTTATGCGCATCCGATGGAATGGCATGGCGAAGGCGAAGCGCCTCTCGTGCTGATCGTGCCCAAGCAGGGCGATCCGGCGCTGGGAGAGGGTGACCGCGTCCTGATGCGTGTGAGCAAGGTCAAGGATGAGGCGCATGACTATGAAGGGCGGCTGATCCGGCGCATCGGAACCAATCCGCGCAGGATATTGGGCATCTTCCGCAAGGGAGCCGAGGGGGGCCGAATTCAGCCCATCGACAAGGGGCAGGACAAGGAATGGGCCGTGCCTTCGGACGCCGAGCAAGGCGCCCGCGATGGTGAATTGGTCGAGGCCGAACAGTCCGGGCCCAAGGGCCGGATGGGCCTGCCACGGGCCCGCATCGTCGGCCGGTTGGGCGATCCGAGCGCGCCGCGTGCGGTGTCGCTTATCGCCATCCATCAGCACGGTATCCCCGACGATTTTCCCGACGAGGTGATCGCCGAGGCCGACGCGATGAAGCCTGCGGGGCTGGGAGATCGTGAGGATCTGCGCGATTTGCCACTGGTCACGATAGATCCGCATGACGCGCGCGACCATGATGACGCCTGTTTCGCCCATGCCGACGACGACCCAAAGAACGCGGACGGGCATGTGATCTGGGTCGCCATTGCGGATGTGGCGCATTACGTGACGCCGGGTTCGGACCTTGACCGCGAGGCGCGCAAGCGGGGCAATTCGAGTTATTTCCCGGACCGGGTTGTGCCGATGCTGCCCGATCGTCTTTCGGGGGATCTGTGCTCACTTCACGAGGGGGTGCCGCGCGCCTGTATCGTGGTGCGCATGCAGGTCGATGCCCATGGCCAGAAAATCGGGCATCGGTTCGTGCGCGGACTCATGCGGTCGCCGGCCTCGCTCAACTATCAGGAGGTGCAGGCGGCGATGGATGGCGCGCCGAATGCGAAATGCGCGCCGCTTCTGGAGGATGTCATCCGCCCGCTTTATGCTGCTTATGAGGCATTGAAGACGGCGCGTTCGGCACGTCAGCCGCTCAACCTTGATCTGCCCGAACGCAAAGTGGTGCTGAGCGATGAGGGCAAGGTGGTGTCGGTCAATTTTGCCGACCGGCTCGATGCGCACAAGCTTATCGAGGAGTTCATGGTGCTGGCCAATGTGGCGGCTGCCGAAACGCTGGTGGCCAAGAAGTCACCGCTTCTGTTCCGGGTGCACGAAGAGCCGCCGCCCGAAAAGCTCGACAGTTTGCGCGAAGTGGCCGAGGCGGCGGGGCTGACACTGGCCAAGGGGCAGGTGATCAAGACAGCGCATCTCAATGCGCTCCTCAAGGGGGCGGCAGACTCGGATCACGCCGAACAGGTCAACATGGCGACCCTGCGCGCGATGACACAGGCCTATTATGCACCGTCGAATTTCGGGCATTTCGGCCTGTCTCTGAGGGCGTATGCGCATTTCACCTCGCCGATCCGGCGCTATGCGGACCTTGTCGTGCATCGGGCGCTCATCTCGGCGCATGGCTGGGGCGACGATGGGCTGAGCCAGCGCGATGTTGAGCGCATGGAGAGCACCGGCCAGCATATTTCCGAGACCGAGCGGCGTTCGATGGTGGCGGAGCGGGACACGAACGACCGGTACCTCGCCGCGTTTCTGAGCGAACGGGTGGGTGAGGAATTTACCGGGCGTATCAGTGGTATCGCGCGGTTCGGGGCGTTTGTCCGGCTGGATGAAACGGGGGCTGATGGCCTTATTCCGATGCGCAACCTTGGACGGGAATATTTTCATTTCGACGCGGATAATGCGACGTTGACCGGTGCCGATAGCGGTCGGGTGATCGGATTGGGCACGCGCGTGACTGTGCGCCTTGCCGAGGCGGCGCCGGTGACCGGGGGAATCGCGCTTGATCTGGTGTCGATCGAGGGCAAGGCCCTGCCGCGCGGCTCGGGGTCGAAGCGCGGCGCCCCGCCCCGGCGCAAGCAGGGAGCGGCGAAGAAGAAGGCAGCCAAGGTGAAGCGTAAGGTGAAGCGAAGCCGGAACTGAGCTAAGTGAAGCGAAGCCGGAACTGAGCTAAGTGAAGCGAAGCCGGAACTGAGCTAAGTGAAGCGAAGCCGCGTTCAGGGCAGGGTAAACCGGCGCGTGCGGCTGTCGATCACAAGGCCATCGCGGATCATGAGGACTGTGCCGGTATAGTCTCCGGCGGGCCATCCGCCATCGGGGCGCCGCTTGCCCGCGCCGCGAAAAAGCTGTGCCTGCGTTTTTTCAAGTTTGGCGTTATGCTGCACGATCCGGCCATCGGGGCCGGTTATGTCGAGCCGAATACTGTCGTCCTTGTATCCGCCGAAGGCCAGCGCCCACAGGACAAGTGCCGCACTTTGGTCCGTGATCTGGTGATCCGCTTTGCCTGCGCGGACGGCGTCGAATTCAGGCAGGCCGGTTGCAAAGCCGATCGCAAGAAGACCGCCGGGCATATAGGCGACATCCCCGGCCCAGAGTGTCGCAGCGGGGCGTGTATCGCACGCGACATGGCCATCGGGCGCGAAGGGGTCGACGATGCGATCATCCTCACGAATGGTCAGATGAAGATGCGGAAACTGCGTGCGCCCCGAAAGACCGACAACCCCCAGCGGGGCGCCTGTCTGCACCGTCTGACCGGGGGTGACGCGCACCGAACCTTGGGCCATGTGGCAGTATTGCGTGCTCCAGCCGCCGGCATGGTCGATGATCAGGCCATTGCCACAGTCGCGCCCTCTGAGCGCGTCGGCGTGATCTTCGTGGTAAAGCGTGTCGGGCATATCGTTGCGGGTGCTGCGCACTGTGCCTGGCGCGGCGGCGCGCACGGCGACATTCCGGTCAAGATCGGCGAGGGTGGGCAAGGCGAAATCGGTGCCCTTGTGCCCATCATAGCTGTGCGGTGCGCAGGTGAAATCATGGGCGCCGGGGCCGGTGTCGTGATCGACATATTGCTGGATGAAACAATCCTGACCCAAGGTGCAGGCAAGGGGCAGGTGGAAGCGGGGGGTTTCGGCCCGAAGCGGAGCCGCCGCGAACAGTGTCGCGGCGGCCAAGGCTTTGATATGGAGCGTCACTCTGCCGTCAGGAGAGGTGGCTTCTTGCCCGAGATCCGTGGCGCATCGGGCCCGTCGAGTTGCAGGTCGATCTTGCCGTCCTTGACGCCGACCTTGACGATCCCGCCCTTGGCGAGCTTGCCAAAGAGAAGTTCCTCGGCCAGAGGCTTCTTGATATGCTCCTGGATCACACGGCCAAGCGGGCGAGCCCCCATTTTGTCGTCATACCCCTTGTCAGCAAGCCATTCTGCGGCATCGCTGGTCAGTTCGATGGTGACCTTGCGGTCAAGAAGCTGTGCCTCAAGCTGAAGGACGAACTTCTCGACAACCTGAAGGATGACCTCCTTGGGCAGCGGTCCGAAGCTGATCACGGCGTCGAGCCGGTTGCGGAATTCGGGGGTGAATGTCCGTTCGATAGCGGCGGTATCCTCGCCCTCGCGGCGGTCGCGTCCGAATCCGATGGCCGACTTGGCCTGTTCGGTGGCGCCCGCGTTCGAGGTCATGATCAGGATCACGTTGCGGAAATCCACCGTCCGGCCGTTATGGTCGGTCAGTTGGCCATGGTCCATCACCTGAAGCAGGATGTTATAGACATCCGGGTGCGCTTTCTCGATCTCGTCAAGGAGAAGCACGCAATGGGGGTGCTGATCCACACCATCGGTGAGCAAGCCGCCCTGATCGAAGCCGACATAGCCCGGAGGCGCGCCGATCAGGCGGGAGACCGCGTGTTTCTCCATGTATTCCGACATGTCGAAACGCAGCATCTCCACGCCAAGCGTATCGGCAAGCTGTTTGGCCACCTCGGTCTTACCGACGCCGGTGGGGCCGGTGAAGAGGTAGTTGCCGATGGGCTTTTCGGGTTCGCGCAGGCCCGCACGTGCCAGTTTGATCGCTGAGCTCAGGGCTTCGATAGCCGGATTCTGGCCGAAAACGACGCGCTTGAGCGAGGCTTCGAGATCCTTGAGAACCTGAGCGTCGTCCTTGCTGACGTTCTTGGGCGGAATGCGGGCGATCTTGGCCACGACCTGTTCGATCTCCTTGGGGCCGATGCTCTTGCGGCGCTTGGAGGCGGCGACGAGATGCTGTGCCGCACCCGCCTCGTCGATGACATCAATGGCCTTGTCGGGGAGCTTGCGGTCATTGATGTAGCGCGAGCTGAGTTCGACGGCGGTCTTGATCGCGTCGTTGGTGTATTTCACCGCATGGTGATCCTCAAAATAGGGTTTGAGACCCTTGAGGATTTTCACGGTATCTTCGACCGTCGGTTCCACCACGTCGATTTTCTGGAACCGGCGGCTGAGGGCGCGGTCTTTTTCGAAATGCTGACGGAATTCCTTGAAGGTGGTGGAGCCCATGCAGCGCAGTTTGCCGCCCTGAAGCGCGGGTTTGAGCAGGTTGGAGGCATCCATCGCGCCGCCCGAGGTGGCCCCGGCACCGATCACGGTGTGAATCTCGTCGATGAAGAGCACCGCATCGCGGTGATTCTCAAGCTCGGTCACGACGGCCTTGAGACGTTCTTCGAAATCGCCGCGATAGCGTGTGCCGGCCAGCAGTGCGCCCATATCGAGCGAATAGATCGTCGTCTTGGACAGGATTTCGGGTGTCTCGCCCTGCACGATCTTGTAGGCCAGCCCTTCGGCGATGGCGGTTTTGCCCACACCGGGATCACCCACGAGAAGCGGGTTGTTCTTGCGGCGGCGGCAGAGCACCTGAATGCAGCGCTCAACCTCGGAGGCGCGTCCGATCAGCGGATCGACATCGCCCGCGCGAGATTTCTGATTGAGGTCCACACAGTATTTGGCCAGCGCGCTTTCGCCCGCCTCGACCTGTTCTGTTCCGTCGCCCATCGTGCCGGTCGCCTCATCCTCGTCGGCGCCTGAGACGGGTCGCGCCTCACCGAAGGCGGGGTCTTTGGCGACACCGTGGGCGATGAAGTTCACCGCGTCATAGCGGGTCATGTCCTGTTCTTGAAGGAAAAAGGCCGCGTTCGATTCGCGTTCGGCAAAGATCGCGACAAGAACGTTGGCGCCCGTCACCTCGGTGCGGCCCGAGCTTTGGACATGGATCGCGGCGCGTTGAATCACGCGCTGAAATGCGGCGGTGGGCACCGCTTCGGAGCCTTCGATATCGGTCACCAGATTGCTGAGATCCTCGTCGATGAAATCGACCAGGGTTCCGCGCAATTCCTCGGTGTCGACGCTGCATGCCTTCATGACACGCGCCGCGTCGAGCTCATCGATCAGCGCCAGAAGCAGATGTTCCAGCGTTGCGAATTCGTGCCGCCGCGCGTTGGCGATGGCCAGCGCAGCGTGGATTGCCTGTTCAAGTGTGTTCGAGAATGAAGGCACTGCTGGTGCTCCTTCTGATCTGGTACCGGCGGGCGTGCTGCCCTCCGACCTTGGCCTCATAAGTTTAAAGTTTGGTCGATATGCCCGCACCTTCAAGGGTTTTTTGTCACAAACCGCTCACTTTTCCTGAAACCGCGTCGATTTTACGAGAGCCGCTCGCTCAGAAGTTGTCCTTGCGGGTGCGGATTTCGGCGAAGACTTCGGCATCGGAGGCGCTGCTCATGCCCAGTTCGGCCTTGAGGCCGGGATCGGACGCGCGCAGGAATGGGTTCGTCGCCAATTCTTCTGACAGGGTCGATGGAACCGTGGGCCGGTTTTCGGTGCGGGCGGCATCAACCGCCTTCGAACGAGATATAAGGTCGGAATTCTGTGGGTCAATGCTAAGCGCGAAACGGGCGTTGGCGGCGGTGTATTCGTGACCGGAGTAGATTTTGGTTTCCGGCGGTAGCGCGGCAAGCTTGGACAGGCTTTTCCACATCTGTTCCATCGTGCCTTCGAACACCCGGCCACAGCCAAGCGCCATCAGGCTGTCGGCGGTGAAGACAACGCCGCTTTGCGGGAAGTGGAAGGCGATATGCCCGACGGTGTGCCCCGAGACGTCGATCACATGCGCGGTTTCGCCGCCGATTGTGAGGGTGTCGCCCTCGGTCACGGAAACGTCGAGGTCGGGCAGGCGGTGTTCATCGGCCTTGGCCCCGATGACGGTGGCCGGGTGCCGTGCAAGAATGCCACTCAGGCCGTCGACATGGTCGGCATGGTGATGGGTGATCAGCACATGACTGAGGGGCCAGCCGCTTTCGTCCAGAGCAGCGAGGATCGGACCGGCCTCGGGGGCGTCGATCAGCGCGGTTTCACCGGTTGCGCTGTCATGGGCCAAGTAGGCATAATTGTCCGAAAGGCAGGGGATGGTCAGGATGTCGAGTGTCATGGCTTTTCCCTTGTCCGCAATAGGTTTAGGATCATGGTGACTGATCCGGGGCGGAGCCGCAATGCATCTTGATGTTCAGGATCTGAGGAATTTCTATTATCGCAGCACGCTTGGGCGCGCGGCCCAAAAGACCCTGCGCGAGGAGATCGCGCAGTTCTGGCCCGAGGCGAAGGGCCAGACTGTGGCCGGGTTCGGCTTTGCGGTGCCGTTCCTGCGCCCGTATCTCAGCGAAGCGCGGCGGGTGGTGGGCCTGATGCCGGCGCCACAGGGGGTGATCGCGTGGCCGCAGGGGATGCCGAATGTGAGCGTTCTGTGTGAAGAGACGCTCTGGCCGCTGGAAACCGGGCATGTGGACAAGCTTCTGGTCGTGCATGCTCTGGAAGTCAGCGATAAGCCTTCCGAGCTGTTGCAGGAGTGTTGCCGAGTGCTGGGGCCGGGGGGCTCGGCGCTTTTCGTGTTGCCGAACCGGGCCGGCCTCTGGTCCCGCACGGATGCGACGCCATTCGGTTACGGCCGCCCCTATAGTCAGGGACAGCTTGAAAATACCCTGAAAGCCGAAGGGTTTGTGCCCGAACGTCATGTCACGACGCTTTATCAGCCACCAAGTGAGCGGGGCGTCTGGCGCAAGACCGCGGGCATGTGGGAGCGGCTGGGCGGGTCGCTCAGGATCATCGGGGCAGGGGGTGTCGTGATGGTCGAGGCCACCAAGCGCGTGCAGGCGCCGCGCGGGCCCGGGGTCAAGGAGCCCGCACGCTCGCCGCTTGAAGTGTTGCAGCCGAAACCGAGCGCGAAGCCGGTGTAGCGAGGGCCTGCGTTCGGTGAGGTTAACGGGATCCGAGCGCGGCGTCCGGGACGTCGGTATTTACGTCGGTATTCACGTATGTATCACGTCGGTGCGCCACTTGTGGCCGCGCACCGGATGAACACAAGGCACGCATGCCCATCAGGAGACCGGCGCAACGAAGCGGATTTGCTCGGTCGTGAGGTCGGGAATCTCGCCCAGTGTCACCTCGAGGTTCGGCGCGCCGGCATAGACGAGGGTCAGCATCGTGGCCCCCAACGGCGAGGGGCCGATGCGGGTCTCATCGGGGGTCGGGGCCTCGATCACCAGCAGGTCTTCGTCAATGTCGAAGTCGGTGATGCTCACATTCGCGGCGCTCGGGCTGCCATCGGCGCCGGTCGCAACCTCGAGGGTGAACGTGTCCGCTCCCGCCCCGCCGGTCAGGTCGGGGGAATTGAACGCATCGGCCGCGACGACCAACGTGTCGTCGCCGGTGCCGCCATCGAGGTCGTTCGAGCCGTTCGCGGTCAGAATGTCGTTTCCGGCCCCGCCGAAGAGGTCGGCGTTGTTGAAGGCGCTCATCGTGTCGTCGCCCGAGCCGCCCCGCGCCTGCGCTTCGGCGTAGGCGCTGAGCACGTCTTCGCCCGCGCCGCCGTGGATGGTCGCCTGATCACCGCCTTCGAGCGTGTCGTCGCCGGATCCGCCGAAGCCCTCGGCCTGATCGTCGGCGATGACGGTGTCGGCGCCGGCCTGCGCATACCCCACCGACATATTGCCGAGCACGAGCCGGTCGTCGCCCTCGTTGCCCTCGACCGTAGCGTTGTCTGAGGCTTCTAGCCTGTCATCGCCCTCGGAGCCGGACCCGTGGGCATTCTCGGAGGCGATGAGTGTGTCATCGCCGCCTTCGCCATCGGCGCTGGCGTCTCATCTGACAACAACGCGGTCGTTGTCCGCGCCGCCAGATCCTTGTGCGTCCTGACCGATGCGCAGCGTATCGTCGCCTTCTCCGCCGAAGGCCCGAGCATCGTCGATTGCCGTCAGGAAATCGTTACCGGAGTTGCCCGCCACGATGGATTGATCCTGGCCGATCAATCGGTCGTCGCTCGGTCCGCCCTGGCCAATCGATGTATCGTAGGTGGGTATGTAGTCATTGCCTCCACCGCCATCGGCGCGGGCCTCATCGAAGGTCCAGAGGGTATCGTCGCCCTCTCCGCCGAAACCCCGTGCCCGGTCGGTCAGGTTCATTTGATCATCGCCGTCGCCGCCGCGCACGGTATCATCGCCGTCGCCTGAGAGCGTATCGTCGCCGGAGGTGCCCTCGATAAGGTCCGTGCTGACCTCTTCGCCGCCGGTGTCGTCGCCGCCATCATCGCCGCCGTCTGCACCGTCGCCCGTGTTTGCGGTATCGTCATCATCGCTGCCGAAGACATCGAAGGCCGCCGAGCCGAACACGAGTGCGAGCGCCCCCAAAAGCAGGAATTCCATGAGATTACCCCCAAGGTGATCGTGAATAATCTAGTAACGGTTTTATGTGCGATGGATGTCAAGCTTGGGCGCAAGACTGTTGCCGCATTGGACGCATTGGCGGTCAGTCAGGTGAACTGGCGTGAGAAGAAGGGGGCTGTGTATCATGCACCGCGATTACACGCGTCACAGGTGTATCGTTGGCCATCCGGCGGGCGCGCGGCGCGGTGGGCTGCGTGGCGATAGCGTTAACGAATTCGGTCGCGCGCCACGAATCCTGTAGGTGAAACGCGAGATTTTTGTAAAACATTTGGCGCGCAAAGCGTCGCACTGAGGTTAAGCCTTTGAAAAAAAAAGAATAGCTTCGCTATTGGCTTGGTGCATGGTAGCTTGCCCGCTGTGGATTGCTCTGCTAGACCCACGCCGGATCACAGTGAATTGAGCCAATAAAGGCTCGCCAACGCCCCCGGCGCGGCGCTGACCGCGGCAAACCGGGGCCAACTGTCGGAAGGGTGGACGTGTCGGAAACAGCTTCGATTTCCTCCGGTATCGCAGAGCGCTATGCGACGGCCATTTTTGAACTTGCGCAGGACGGCAGTTCCCTGCCCAAGCTGGAGGCGGGCGTCGAGGCGCTGGCCGAGGCTTTGGACGCGAGTGAAGATTTCAGAGAAATGATCGCCTCACCGGTGATCAGCCGCGCCGAGCAAGGCGCCGCGATAGATGCGCTGTCAAAAAAGATGAAGCTGCCTGCCGAGCTATCCAAGGGATTGGCTCTGATGGCCGAAAAGCGCCGTCTTTTCACGCTGCCGCAGCTTGTCGGAAATCTGCGCGCGAAGATCGCCAAACATAAGGGCGAGGTCACTGCCGATGTCACCAGCGCCAAGGCGCTGACCAAGACGCAGTCGGAAAAACTTGCCAAGACGCTCAAGTCCACGGTGGGCAAGGACGTCCGTATAAATGCGACCGTTGATGAAAGCCTCATTGGCGGTCTTGTCGTAAAAGTGGGCTCGAAGATGATCGATACCTCGATCCGCTCGCGTCTCAATTCTCTCCAGAATGCAATGAAAGAGGTCGGATAAATGGGTATCCAAGCTGCAGAGATTTCTGCGATCCTGAAGGACCAGATCAAGAACTTCGGCGAAGATGCCGAAGTCGCCGAGGTGGGCCGGGTTCTGTCAGTCGGGGACGGGATCGCACGCGTTCACGGTCTGGACAACGTGCAGGCCGGCGAACTGGTCGAGTTCCCCGGCGCCATCATGGGCATGGCGCTGAACCTTGAGGCCGATAACGTCGGTATCGTGATCTTCGGGTCGGACCGGGACATCAAGGAAGGCGACACCGTCAAGCGCACCAAGTCCATCGTGGACGTGCCGATCGGTGACGAGCTGCTTGGTCGTGTCGTGGACGGCCTTGGCAACCCGCTTGACGGCAAGGGCCCGATCAAGACGAAAAACCGTGGCCTTGCCGATGTGAAGGCCCCCGGCATCATCCCGCGTAAATCGGTGCATGAGCCGATGGCGACCGGCATGAAGGCGATCGACTCGATGATCCCGATCGGTCGTGGCCAGCGTGAGCTTATCATTGGTGACCGTCAGACCGGCAAGACCGCCGTGGCGCTTGATACGATGCTTAACCAGAAGACCTATAACGAAGCCGCCGGTGACGACGAGAGCAAGAAACTCTATTGCGTCTATGTCGCCATCGGCCAAAAGCGCTCAACCGTTGCGCAGCTTGTGAAAAAGCTCGAAGAGAACGGCGCGATGGAATACTCCATCGTCGTGGCCGCCACCGCGTCGGACCCCGCGCCGATGCAATTCCTCGCGCCCTATTCGGCCACCGCCATGGCCGAGCATTTCCGCGACAATGGCCGTCACGCGCTGATCGTTTACGATGATCTCAGCAAACAGGCCGTGGCCTATCGCCAGATGTCGCTTCTGCTGCGCCGCCCGCCGGGCCGCGAAGCTTATCCGGGTGACGTGTTCTATCTTCACTCTCGCCTTCTGGAGCGGTCTGCCAAGCTCAACGAAGACAATGGTGCAGGCTCGCTTACCGCGCTGCCGATCATTGAAACCCAAGGCGGCGACGTGTCGGCGTTTATTCCGACGAACGTGATCTCGATCACCGACGGTCAGATCTTCCTTGAAACCGAGCTTTTCTATCAGGGTATCCGTCCGGCTGTGAACACCGGTCTTTCGGTGAGCCGCGTTGGCTCCTCGGCGCAGACGAATGCGATGAAAACGGTCGCGGGCCCGGTCAAGCTGAGCCTTGCGCAGTATCGTGAGATGGCGGCCTTCGCACAGTTCGGCTCGGACCTCGATGCCGCGACACAACGTCTTCTGAGCCGTGGTGCGCGTCTGACCGAGCTGATGAAACAGCCGCAATATTCGCCGCTGACCAATGCGGAAATCGTGTGTGTCATCTATGCAGGCACCAACGGCTATCTTGACGATATCGCGGTGGATCAGGTCGGGCGCTTCGAGGAAGGTCTGCTCAACCATATGCGCAACGCCAAGAAGGATGTGCTCGACTGGATTACCAACGAGGACCCCAAGATCAAGGGCGACGCCGAGGATAAGCTGAAAGCCGCGATCGACGAATTCGCCAGAGATTTCTCCTAAGGCCCAAAGAAAGGACGAAGGCACATGCCAAGTCTCAAGGACCTGAAAAACAGGATTGCTTCGGTCAAATCGACCCGCAAGATCACCAAGGCCATGCAGATGGTGGCCGCCGCGAAACTGCGGCGGGCCCAGGATGCGGCGGAACAATCGCGCCCCTACACGGAGCGGTTCAACGCGGTGATGGCCAAACTGGCCGCGTCGGTCGGGGATAGCGAAAGCGCGCCCCGCCTTCTGCGCGGCACCGGCAAGGATGATGTTCACCTGCTGGTCGTGATGACCGCCGAGCGGGGCCTCTGCGGGGGCTTCAACGGCAACATCGCCAAGTTGGCGCGGGCCGAGGTCGGGCGTCTTGTGGGTGAGGGCAAGACCGTGAAGATCATCACGGTGGGCAAGAAGGGCCGCGACGCGATGAAGCGTTACGTGGGCGAGCACTTCATCCACCACGTCGATCTGACCGAGGTCAAATACGTGGGCTATGCCGACGCGCAGGCCATCGCCGCGGATATTCTCGACCGTTTCGACGCGGGCGAGTTCGATGTGGCGAAGATCTTCTTCTCGCGCTTCGAGAACGTGGTGAGCCAGATCCCGACCATGCAGCAGGTGATCCCGGCGGACGTGCCCGAAGCGGACGCGGACGAGGTCGAAAGCGACGCGGTCTATGACTATGAGCCGAGCGAGGAAGCGATCCTCGAACAGCTTTTGCCACGCGCGGTGGCCACGGCGATTTTCTCGGCGCTTCTGGAAAACGGGGCGTCCGAACAGGGCGCGCGAATGTCCGCAATGGACAACGCGACGCGCAACGCCGGCGAGATGATCGACAAGCTGACGATCGAATACAATCGATCCCGTCAGGCCGTCATCACCAACGAGCTTATTGAAATCATTTCGGGCGCCGAGGCGCTCTAACGAACCCGGAGACACGAAACATGGCAAAAGCAAAAGGCACAATCACGCAGGTGATCGGCGCCGTGGTGGACGTACAGTTCGGCGACCACCTGCCCGAAATTCTGAACGCCCTGACCACCGACAATAACGGCAAGACGCTTGTCCTCGAGGTTGCGCAGCACCTTGGTGAAAAGACCGTGCGCACGATCGCGATGGACTCGACCGAAGGTCTGGTGCGCGGTCAGGAGGTCGTGGACACGGATGGCCCGATCATGGTTCCGGTGGGCGACGCCACGCTGGGCCGCATCCTCAACGTCGTGGGTGAGCCGGTGGACGAAGGTGCGCCGATCAAGGCCAAGGAAAGCCGCGCGATCCACCAACCCGCGCCGGAATTCGCCGAGCAATCGACCGAGAGCGAAGTGCTCGTGACCGGGATCAAGGTGGTCGACCTTCTGGCTCCTTACGCCAAGGGCGGCAAAATCGGCCTCTTCGGTGGTGCCGGTGTGGGCAAGACGGTTCTCATCATGGAGCTGATCAACAACATCGCCAAGGTTCACTCGGGCTATTCGGTGTTCGCCGGTGTCGGTGAACGGACCCGCGAAGGCAACGACCTTTACCACGAGATGATCGAATCGGGCGTGATCAAGCCGGACAACCTTGAGGAAAGCCAAGTGGCCCTCGTTTACGGTCAGATGAACGAGCCTCCGGGAGCCCGTGCCCGTGTCGCCCTGACGGGTCTGACACTGGCCGAGCAGTTCCGCGACAGTTCCGGATCGGACGTTCTGTTCTTCGTCGACAACATCTTCCGCTTCACGCAGGCGGGCTCCGAGGTGTCGGCGCTTCTGGGTCGTATTCCTTCGGCGGTGGGTTATCAGCCGACGCTCGCGACGGACATGGGTCAGATGCAGGAGCGGATCACCTCGACCAAGGGTGGCTCGATCACCTCGATTCAGGCCGTCTACGTGCCTGCGGACGACCTTACCGACCCCGCGCCTGCCACAACCTTCGCCCACCTTGACGCGACGACCGTTCTCAACCGGGCGATTTCGGAACTGGGTATCTATCCGGCTGTGGACCCGCTTGATTCCACGTCGCGCCTGATGGACCCGTCCATCGTGGGCGAGGAGCATTATCAGGTTGCGCGGGACGTGCAGGGCATCCTGCAACGCTACAAATCGCTTCAGGACATCATCGCCATCCTCGGCATGGACGAACTTTCGGAAGAGGACAAACTGACCGTGGCGCGCGCCCGGAAAATTCAGCGTTTCCTCAGCCAGCCGTTCGACGTGGCCAAGGTGTTCACCGGCTCTGATGGTGTGCAGGTGCCGCTGGAAGACACGATCTCGTCCTTCAAGGCGGTTGTGGCCGGCGAATACGATCACCTTCCCGAGGGCGCCTTCTATATGGTTGGCGGCATCGAAGAGGTGAAGGCCAAAGCCGAGAAGATGGCCGCCGAAGCCGCATAAGACATGGTGGGGTGACACCCCCACCTGACATTCGGCGCAGGGGGCGATCCGCCCCTCGGTCGCCAAAACGGGAGGCCAAGATGGCTGAAACAGTGCAATTCGACCTTGTCAGCCCCGAGCGTCAGCTGATCTCGGCGCAAATCCGCGAGGTCCGGATTCCGGGAACCGAGGGTGACATGACGGTGATGCCCGACCACGCGCCGGTGATCACCGGGCTGCGCCCCGGTCTGCTCAAGGTGTCGGGACCGGATGGCGACAGCGAATATGTCGTGACCGGCGGTTTTGCCGAAATCAACGCGGAGTCGATCTCGGTTCTGGCCGAGCGCGCGATTCCGCGGGCTGATATCACGCAGGACGACGTCAAGACGCTGGTCGACGAGGCTACGGACAAGCTTGCCAAGGCGCAGGAAACCTTCAAGAACGAGCCGGGCCCGGTGGACGACGCGGCCAAGCTTCTGGCCGATATGGTCGCCATGGGTGACGAGATCGACATGCCGGTGAATTCGAAGGCCGCCGCGCCCTGAGGCAAAGGCCCGAAACCATGACAAAAGGCCCGCCATCGTGCGGGCCTTTTCATTTTGCGCGACGCGAAAATTTTGCGATCGCTGGCCTAAAGGGTTCGCCTTTAACCTGAGACATCAGCGAAAGGTGAAATGCGTGCAACGCCTGAATGTCGCGCTACGTTTCGCGAAAATCTGTGATCCAGGTTTTTCGTGAAACGCTTAATTTGCCACTCACTTTTGCCGCAATTACGCATAAACTGGCGGTGAAATTATGAACGGCGCGACATGAGACGACTGGAAAACAGGCTGATCGGGATTGATCAGGGCGAATTGGTCCTGTTCTCGGACTATGAGAGCGGCGGGGACATGTGGACCGGGCATGGGGATCGGACGCGCCGACACTCGGTGCGCTTCAACGAGCGCTACAAGTCGCCGCCCGTGGTGCATCTGGCGCTATCGATGTGGGACATGGACAGCGCAACCAACGCGCGGATGGAAATCAGCGCGGAAAATGTCACTGAAACCGGGTTTGACTGTGTGTTTCGGACATGGGCCGACACCCGCGTGGCGCGGGCGCGGATGCGCTGGATATCGATCGGAGAGCTATCCCACGAGGACGAGTGGGATTTGTATTGATCAGCTTGGCCCTTGGTCAGCCGCCGAACTGACCTTCGTAGATCGGGCCAAGGGTTTCCGTTTCAAAAAGGGATGACACGGATGTGCCGTTCCAGATGTTCAGGATCGCCTGCGCAAAGATCGGCGCGGTGGGGAGGATGCGGATATTGTGGGCGTTCTTGACGCCTTCGGTGGGTTGGATCGTATCGGTGAGCACGAGCGATTTCATCACCGAATTGGTCACACGTTCGACCGCGGGGCCGGACATGACGCCGTGGGTGATGTAGGCGTGAACCTCGGATGCGCCATTCTCGAGCAGCACCTCGGCGGCCTTGCAGAGCGTGCCGGCGGTGTCGACCATATCGTCCACGATGATGCATTTCTTACCGGAGACATCGCCAATCACGGTCATTTCGGCCACTTCGCCTGCCTTCTCGCGGCGTTTGTCCACGATCGAGAGAGGTGCATTGATGCGTTTGGCCAGTTCCCGTGCGCGGGCCACGCCGCCGACATCGGGAGAGACGACCATCACGTCCCCCTGGGCGCCCTTGAACTGCGCCATGACATCGAGTGCGAAGATGGGCGAGGCATAGAGGTTGTCCACGGGGATATCGAAGAAGCCCTGAATCTGGGTCGCGTGCAGGTCCATGGTCAGCACCCGCTCAATCCCCGAGCCGACGATCATGTTCGACACGAGCTTGGCGGTGATGGGGGTGCGCGCCTTGGTGCGGCGGTCCTGCCGGGCATAGCCGAAATAGGGGATCACGGCGGTGATACGCCGGGCCGATGAGCGGCGCAGCGCGTCGGCCATGATCAGCAGTTCCATCAGGTTGTCATTGGCCGGGTTCGACGTGGGCTGAAGGATGAACATATCCTCGCCGCGCACGTTTTCGTAAACCTCGACAAAGATCTCCTGATCGTTGAACCGTTCAACGCGCGCATCGACAAGGCCGACTTGCACGCCGCGGTGCATCGACATGCGCCGGGCGACGGAGGTGGCGAGCGGCATGTTCGCATTGCCGGAAATAAGTTTGGGTTCGACGGTCTGGGGCATGGCAGCGGGTCCTGTCCGATGAGTGGAATGACAGATTCGTGACGTTGATCCCCGCTTAGCATGGGCTTAGGGTCTGGCAAAGCTTCTGCCCGCAGGGAGACATGCGAAATGGCCCATATAGATTACTTTTTCTCGACCTTGTCTCCTTATGCCTACCTTGCGGGCACGCGGCTCGAGGAGATGGCGGCGCGGCATGGGGCGAGCGTGACCTACAAACCGGTCGATATGATGTCGCTGTTCGCGCGCACGGGCGGTGTGCCGCTCAAGGACCGGCATCCGGCGCGACGGGCCTACCGCGATCAGGACATCCAACGGCAGGTCACAAAGCTGGGGATGCCGTTCAACATGGCGCCGGCCTTCTGGCCGGTCAATCCGGCCCCGTCCTCTTATGCGATCATCGCCGCGCAAAACGCGGGCGGCGGCGATATGGGGGCGCTTGTTCACGGGCTTTTGCGGGCAAGCTGGGCCGAGGAGCGGGATATTGCGGACGATGCGGTTATCGGTGATTGCCTTGATGCTGCGGGTTTTGAACGCGGTCTCACGCTGAGTGGAATGCTAAGCGGTGCCGAGATCTATGCCGCCAATCTTGAGGAGGCCGTAAGCCGGGATGTGTTCGGCTCTCCTTTCTATCTGGTGGACACGGGGCAAGCCTTCTGGGGGCAAGACAGGCTTGGCGATCTCGATGCGCATCTGGCGGGAAAGCTTTAGGTCATGCCCAAAGCTGACAGGGCCGGGTTCCCGACATACTGGACCGAGTTCGGACAGGGGCCGCGTTCGGCGCTGATGATCCATTGCAGCCTTGACCATAGCGGAAGCTGGGGCGGGCTGGCGCGATACCTGTCTGGTGCGCTCAGGATGACGGCCTTTGACATGCCGGGCCATGGGCGCAGCGGCGCATGGGACGAGCGCGGTGAGATACAGAAGGTCACAACCGATATCGCCGCAACGTTCTGCGACGGGCCGACCGATCTTATCGGGCATTCCTTCGGGGCGACGGTGGCGCTTCGGCTGGCGGTAGAGCAGCCCGAGAAGGTCCGCAGCCTGATATTGTTCGAGCCTGTTTTCTTCGCTGTGGCGCTGCGCGATCGCCCCGAGATGCGCGACGCCTTCGAAGAACAGATGAAAGACGTCACCGATGCCTTTGAGGCGGGCGACATGACCAAGGCCGCGCGGGCCTTTACCGCGCTTTGGGGCGACGACACGGCATGGAGCGACCTGAGCGAGGAGCAGCGCGGGCAACTGGCCAGCCAGATGCACGTGATCGAAGCGGGGAGTGCGGCGATTTATGACGATGCGGGCGGACTTCTGGACGACGGCGGCATCGGGGATATCAAGCAGCGCGTCCTGTTGATCGAGGGCACGCAATCACCCGCGATCATTCCGGCCATCAACGAGGGGCTGGCCGCGCGGCTTTCTCGGGTGAAGAGAGCGGTTGTCGCCGGGGCCGGTCACATGGCGCCGATCACGCATCCCGGTCAGTCGAGCGCGGAAATCCTGCGGTTTCTGGCGGAAAGCTGAGCCTAGACGACCTTCTGGTCACAGGCCGCACACCCCCCCAATTCACTGACCGTGCGCGAGCGCGATGAAGCGGTCGATGTTGTCCTCGGAAATCGACCAGTCGCAGACAAGCCGCATCGGCAAGGGCTCGTCCGGGTCGCCCTCAAGCTCGCCTTCGAGGAGATGATACATCGCCCCCGCCTTTTGCAGGCGGCGGTGGGCCACGCGGGGGAGGGCGCCGAAGATGATGTTGGCCTGAGGCGGGTAATGGAACTCCATACCGGGCACATCACGCAGCCCGGCGGCAAGACGCGCAAGATTGGCGTTCGCGCTGCGCGCCGAGTGCAGCCAGAGATCGTCGGTCAGCAGCGCGTTCATCTGTGCGGCAAGATAACGGTGCTTGGAGAAAAGATGAGCCCCGCGTTTGCGGCGCAGTTCGAACTCCCACGCCTGTTCAGGGTCGAAGAATACGACCGCCTCGACACCCGGAGCGCCATTCTTGGTGCCGCCGAAGCTGAGCGCATTGACGCCCAGTTTCCAGGTCATCTCGGCCGGTGTGCATCCAAGTGTGACAAGTGCGTTGGCAAAGCGCGCGCCATCCATATGGACGGGCTGGGCATGGGAATGAGCCATATCGCAAAGCGCCGAAAGCTCGTTCAGGTCATGCACGCGCCCGCGTTCAGTCACCTGTGTGATCGAGACGGGGCCGCGTTGGGGGCCATGAACACCGCGCGTCTCTTCATAGCGGAGGGCCGCGTCGAGTGTTTCGGCGGTCATCTTGTCATCGGTGCCCACCAGCGTGAGTTTGGCGCCGCCCGTGTAGAATTCGGGGCCGTTGCATTCGTCCTCGTGGATATGGGAAAACCGCGAGGCGAAGATGGTCTGCCAAGGTTGTGCCATCGTGGCGAGCGCAAGGCAGTTGGCCGCTGTGCCGGTGGCCACGAGATAGACCGCCGCCTCGGGTGCTTCGAAAATCTCGCGGATGCGGGTGCGGACCTCGTCCATAAGCGGCTCGACCCCGTAAGCGGGGGCATATCCTGCATTTACGTCAAGCATGGCCTGCATGACCTGCGGATGAGCGGGACCGGCATTGTCGGAGGCAAAATACATCAGGTGGGTTCCTCGATCAGATGGTCTTCCCAGTCGTCGTCATCGACCAGAACCTCGGCTACCGTGCGCCCCTGCATCGAGACGCCAGCGGCATGCACGCTTTCGGCTGTGCCCGAGATGAGCGGGTGCCAGTCATAAAGCGGCTTGCCCTGCCACAAGAGCTTGTAGGCGCATGTTTCGGGCATCCAGTAGAGGTGGGATTCAAGGTTGTTGGCCGACAGCGAGATACATTCGGGCACGAATTGGTGGCGGGTTTTGTATTGGGCGCAGCGGCAGGTGGAATCGTCAAAGAGGCGACAGGCGACACGGGTGAGGGCCACCTCTCCGGTGTCCTCGTCCTCGATCTTGTTCAGGCAGCATTTGCCGCAGCCGTCGCAGAGCGCCTCCCATTCCGCCTGTGTCATCCGCCGAAGCGGCTTGCGCTCCCAGTAGCGGTGCGGCAGGCCCGAACGGTCGATCGGGTCATCCGTGTCGTCGGGCGCGCTCATGGGGTGCTCAGGATTTCGCGGGCGCGGGCGCAATCGGCGTCCATCTGCGCGATGAAGGCATCAAGGCTGTCGAAGGTTTCTTCGGGGCGCAGGTAATCCACCATAGCGACCGAAAGATGCGCGCCATAAAGATCGCCGGAGAAATCGAAAATAAAGGTTTCGAGATTGGCGACCTCGCCGTCGAACATGGGACGCACGCCGATGCTTGCCGCGCCCATGTATTTTCCCTTGTGGGGGCCGTCACGGACGTCGACCTCGACGGCATAGACGCCGAATTTGGGGGGGTGCAGCCCCTCGATGGACATGTTCGCCGTGGGATAGCCGAGTTCGCGGCCCCGCTGTTCGCCGCCCACGACCGGCCCGTCGATGCGGTGCCAGTGGCCGAGCATCAAGGCCGCATCGCGCGGGCGCCCTTCGCTCAGGGCGTTGCGGATGGCCGTGGACGAGACTTCGCCCAGATCACTTTTGAGCAATGTCGCGATGGTGACGCCAAAGTTCATTTCCTGACCGAAGCGCACGAGATCCTGCGCATCGCCCGCGCGCCCTTTGCCAAAGCAGAAATCGGCACCCACGACCACATGCGACAGGCCAAGCCCGTCGCGGATGACGTTCGCGGCAAACTCTTCGGGCGTCAGCGCCGAAAGCGCGGCGTTGAAGTTCAACTCATAGAGTTTGTCCACACCCAGCTTTTCCAACCGGTTGGCCCGGGCCTCGGCGCTCATCAGGCGGAAGGGCGGGGACTCGGGGGCGAAATACTGACGTGGGTGCGGCTCGAAGGTGAGGATGCCGAGCGGGACACCGAGGTCAGCGGCGGCATGGCGCGCGATGTCGATCACCGACTGGTGCCCAAGATGCACGCCATCGAAATTACCGATGGCCACCGAGGCGCCCCGGTCGCTGGTGTCCACATAGGTATAATCGCGGATGATCTTCATGAGCGAGGCGTAGCGCGCAGGCGGGCGGGGTGCAAGCCGCGAAGGACGTCTTTGACTTTGCGGTCCGCGCTCTAGCTTTCTCAGAGACCACTTCTGAGGAAACGAAAGGACGACTGGATGGCAGATAAGCCCACGCTTTATGGATTTGACGGCTCGACCTATGTGCGCACGGTGCGAATGCTCTTGCAGGAAAACGGCATCGACTATGATCAGGTGCATGTGAACGTATTGGAAGGAGAGCCGCGCCAGCCTGAACACCTCAAACGGCACCCGTTCGGCAAGGTGCCGGTCATGGACATCGACGGGATGCGCCTGCGCGAGAGCGACGCGATCTGCCGATATCTCGACGAGACGGGCAAAGGCGAAAGCCGCGTGCCACAGGATGCCAAGGCGCGCGCCAAGATGAATGAAGCAATCTCGCTCATCAACAGTTATGGCTATGATGCGATGATCGGTGCGGCGGGGTATCATCTCTTTCCCGATCTTATCGGCGGACAGGACGATGACGCGCTGGCCAAGAGCATCGAGGAGAGCGGCAAGCTGACCGATCTGCTCATGGACTGCGCCGATCCGTTCATCTGTGGGGCCGAGCCTACGATGGCGGATTACCTGCTGGGGCCGATCGCGTTCTATGTGTCGCTGACGCCCGAGGCGGAAAAACTCCTGAGCGGTGAGAAAATTGCGCGCTGGTGGGAGGCGATGCAGGGCATCGAGTCGTTCAAGGCGACCGAGCCTGATCTAAGCTGATCTTTGGGGGGAGGAATGGCAGGGGGGCCGGGCTGAAGCCCGGCCTACGCCCGGGCTACGTCCGGTTCCATCCGGTTCGTGCAGGTGACGCTGATGTAGGTCGGGCTTTAGCCCGGCATCCTTTGGTTCAGTCGAACTTGGCCGTGGGGGCGAGGACCGTGGCCTCACCGATGAGCACCTTCTTACCCCCAACGAGGCAGCGGCAATCAAGCTGCACGCGACGCTTGGCATAGTCGATGCCCGTCACCTCGACCTCGGCGCGGACGGTGTCGCCGGGGCGCACGGGGGCAAGGAACTTGAGCGTCTGGCCCATGTAGACCGTGCCGTGGCCCGGAAGCTGTTCGCCGATCACAGCCGAGATCAGGCCAGCGGTCAGCATGCCATGCGCGATGCGGCCTTCGAAGATCGTGTCCTGCGCATAGTCATCGTCCAGATGCACCGGGTTCCGGTCGGTCGAGACCTGCGCGAACATCTCGATATCCTCATCGGTCACGACCTTTTGCACATGGCGCACCATGCCCATCTCGATCTCTTCGATGGTGATGGTTCCGCGCGGCAGGTTGTCCAACATCTCACCCTCTCCGGTCATGGTGATGTAATTTTCAGGACATGTGTGCCCCG
Source organism: Roseovarius sp. E0-M6 (assembly GCF_037083845.1). Lineage (NCBI taxonomy): Bacteria > Pseudomonadati > Pseudomonadota > Alphaproteobacteria > Rhodobacterales > Roseobacteraceae > Roseovarius > Roseovarius sp. E0-M6. The sequence goes on from NZ_JBAPLA010000006.1 coordinate 215,770, forward strand.
GTGTTGGCAACTTTATTACTTTGCAGTCGCAGAAAATCAAGCCCGATTTTGCGGGAAGGGCATCGGCACAGCCGATGTGAGGTGCCTTGCCCCTACCGCAACCGCCCGATGGAGTATGTGGTGCTGACCCCTTCGCGGGCCAGATACGCTTCAAGCGCGGCTTTGTCGGGCTGATCCGTGGTGGCCGTGTCGGTGGCCGCCAGACCGCCCGTGATGAAGAGCGAATCGAGGTCTTCGCCCTGTGCGCCCATCACGTCGGTATGAACGCCATCGCCGATGCACAGGATGCGGGACCGATCCACATTCGACGTGAGCGCGGCGAGGCGGCGATAGGCGAGGTCGTAGATCGGCGGGTGAGGTTTGCCGAAATAGAGGCTTTCGCCGCCCATCTCGGTATAGAGCCGCGCGAGCGCGCCGGCGCACCATTCGCGGACATCGCCGCGGTCGACAATGATGTCGGGGTTGGCACAAAGGAGCTTGAGCCCCTTCTGCTTGGCATAGAGAAACTCGGGCCGGTTCACCTCGGGGTCGGCCAGCGGGTCGAACGGGCCGCAGCAGACGATGCCTTCGGCTTCCTTCAGGTCCACACGTTCGATATCCACGGGATCCTCGATCACCTCGAGCGGTTCAAAAAAACCTTCGTCGCGGGCGGGTTCGCCCATGAACCAGACCTTTTGCCCCACCATGCCGCGAAACATCGCGGCACGCGCCGAATCGCCCGAGGTGGCGATGGCGTCATAGGCGTCTTGCGGCACGCCGAATTGCGCAAGCTGAGCCTCGACCCCCTTGCGCGGCTTGGGCGAGTTGGTGACGAGCACGACGGTGCCGCCGCCCTCGCGATAGGTCTGCATAGCGGCGACGGCCTCGGGGAAGGCATCGACGCCGTTATGCATGCAGCCCCAGAGGTCGACAAAAAGCGCGTCGTAACGATCGGAAATCTCGGCGAAGGTCCGGATGATCTGGGTCATGAGCTCGCGGGCTCCTGATCATTGCGCACCGCGTCGATCATGCGCTGCACGTTGTCGGGGTCGGCGTCCGGGGTGATGCCATGCCCGAGGTTGAAGATATGCGGCCCGCCCGAGAGGGCCTCGACGATGCGGCGGGTCTCGGACACGAGGGCGTCGCCGCCGGTGACCATGTGCGAGGAGGCAAGGTTGCCTTGCACGCAGCCATCGGGCTGCACGTGGCGGGCGGCCCATTCTGGGCTGACCCCGTCATCGAGCGCGACGCAATCGGCGCCCGTGGCGCGGGCGAACCCCTCATAGGCGGCACCCGCGCCGCGCGGGAAGGCGATGACAGGGGTGTCGGGGTGGCGCTCCTTCAGGGCGGCGATGATGCGATTGGCCGGGCCGAGCGCGTAGGCTTCGAAATCCGCGGCCCCGAGAGAGCCCGCCCAACTGTCGAAAAGCTTGACCACCTCGGCGCCCGCGTCGATCTGGGCGGAGAGGTATTCGATCGTGGCGTCGGTCACGAGATCAATGAGACCTTCGAACGTGGCACGATCCTGTGATTTGAGCGCGTGGGCCGGGCCCTGATCCTTGGTGCCGCGCCCGGCGATCATATATGTCGCCACGGTCCAAGGCGCCCCGGCGAAACCGATCAGCGCCACTTCGGGCGGCAAAGCGCCCGAAAGGTTGCGCAAGGTCTGATAGATCGGTCCGAGAGTTTCGTGAATATCAGCCGCGGGCCTGAGCGCCGCCAGCCCGGCGCTGTCGGTGATTGTCGAAAGCCGCGGTCCTTCTCCGGTGACGAACCAAAGGTCGGCCCCCAGCGCCTGTGGCACCAGAAGGATGTCGGCAAACAGGATTGCCCCATCGAACCCGTAGCGGCGGATCGGCTGAAGCGTCACTTCGGTTGCGAGGTCGGGATTGTAGCAGAGCGACAGGAAATCGCCCGCCTCGGCCCGGGTGGCGCGGTATTCGGGCAAGTAGCGTCCCGCTTGCCGCATCATCCAGATCGGCGGGGTGGGAAGCGTTTCACCCGCAAGGGCACGAAGAAGGGGTTTCGTCTGGGCCATGCTCACTCCTTGGCTGCGCGCGCCTGTGGTCCCGCCACGGCGCGGCAATGTCAAGAGCGGGTGGCTTGCTTCGCCGTGGCGTGCGGCATAATGAAGGCGCATGACAATGACGCATCCCACCCCCGAGACCCCCCTTAAGATAGGCACACGCGGCTCGCCTCTGGCGCTGGCGCAGGCGCATGAGACGCGTGCGCGGCTGGCCGCCGCGTTTGGCCTTGACGATGCGGCCTTCGAGATCGTGGTGATCACCACGACAGGCGACCGGATCACCGACCGCCCCTTGAAAGAGATCGGCGGCAAGGGCCTTTTTACCCGCGAAATCGAACAGGCGCTGCTGGATGGCGAGATCGACATCGCGGTGCATTCGATGAAGGACATGCCGGTGCTTCAGCCCGAGGGGTTGATCATCGACTGCTACCTTCCGCGTGAAGATGTGCGGGACGCGTTCGTCTCGCCCGGGGGCGAGCGCCTGCACGAGATGACGGCGGGCACGAAGGTCGGCACCTCATCGCTGCGCCGCCGGTCACAGGTGTTGGTGGCCTATCCGCATCTGGAAGTGGTCGAGTTTCGCGGTAACGTGCAGACCCGGCTGCGCAAACTGGCCGATGGCGTGGCGGCCTGCACGTTCCTCGCAATGGCGGGGCTCAATCGGCTTGGCCAGGCGGATGTGGCGCTTTGTCCGCTGGAGCCGGAAGAGATGCTGCCGGCCCTCGCGCAGGGGGCGATCGGGATCGAGCGCCGCCGTGGCGATGCGCGGATGGCCGACATGCTTGCGGCCATTCACGACGCACAGACGGGCAAGCAGCTTGCCGCGGAGCGCGCTTTTCTTGCCGCGCTCGACGGGTCGTGCGAGACGCCCATCGCCGGGCTTGCGACGCTGGACGGCGGAACGCTGCGTCTGCGGGGCGAAGTGCTGCGGCCCGATGGCAGCGAACGCATCGCCGACGATCGCAACGCGCCGGTCGAGGACGGGGCCGAACTTGGCCGCGAGATGGCCCGCGACATGCTGGCGCAGGCGGGGCCGGGGTTTTTCGACTGGCGAACGTGAGGCAAGCTTCGAGGCCGGGATTCTGAGTATTTGAAGAAAGGTGAAAGTCGAGCGCGCGCCTTGTTTTCAATGTTCTTCAGATACTCGAACCCCCGGGTTGAACGAGATGTGGAGCCTGTGGGGTCAGCGTGGCGGCAACACCTTGCCGGGGTTGAGGATGCCATTCGGATCGAGCGCGGATTTGATCGCGTGCATCGCCTCGAGCGCGCCGGGATCCTTGAATCGGGCCATGGCGGAGCGTTTTTCGAGTCCGATCCCATGTTCGGCCGAAAAGCTGCCGCCCATGGCGACGGCGGCGTCCTCGACCTCGCGGTTGATCACTTCGTGTAGGTCGGGATCGTCGGTCGTGAGGCCCACGCCGAAATGCAGGTTTCCATCGCCCAGATGCGCGACCGAGCTGTCGCGGGTGAGTGCGCCGGGATCGTGACGGTCGAGGATGGCACGGGTCGTTTCGAGAAACTCCTGCATCCGGTCGAGGGGGAGGGCAATGTCGTTATGCACAAGCGGCTCGTAGGCGCGGCTGACATCGGCGGCGGCTTCGCGGCGGGCCCACATCTCCTGTCGCTGCGTGTCGTTCTGGGCAACGACCGCATCAAGCACTTCGCCGCGCTCGAAGGCGGCGGCCAGCGCCTCTTCCAGCCGCGTTGTCACGGGCAGGCTGCCATCTTCGGAGGGCTGTGCGTCTTGTGGGGCGGTGGCGCCCAGTTCGATCAGGATATTGACCTCGTGGCGGTCCACAAAGGGCGGGCGCGCGTCGGGAAACCGGGCAAGATACGTGTCCATATAGCCGCCGGGCATGTATTCGAACGCCTCGACACCGTGGCCCGTTTCCTCCTGAAGGCGGTTGAGCAGCGCAAGCGCCGCGTTCACGTCGCGGGTGGCCGCCATCGCCGTTGCATAGGCGCGGGGTTTCGGAAAAAGGCGCAATGTCGCGGCGGTGATGATCCCGAGCGTGCCTTCGGCGCCGATGAGCAAGTGCTTGAGATTATAGCCGGAATTGTCCTTGTGAAGCTGACTCATGAGGGTCACGATCCGACCGGTGGGCAGCACCGCCTCAAGCCCGAGACAGAGATCGCGCGTATTGCCGTAGCGCAGCACGTTGGAGCCGCCCGCATTCGTAGAGAGCGCACCGCCGATCATCGCCGAGCCGCGCGCGCCGAAAGAGAGCGGAAAGATAAGGCCATGTGCTTCGGCGGCGTCATGGATCGAGGCGAGAATAGCCCCGGCCTCGACCACCGCGACGCGGCCTTCGGGGCGGATCTCGCGGATGGCGTTCATCCGCTCGAGCGACACGACAAGGGCACCGGCCGCGCTTGTCCCCCCGGTGAGACCTGTGTTGCCCGACATCGGCACGATGGGCGTAGATGTTTCATTGGCCAGTCGCAGGATGCCCGCAACCTCTTTGGTGCTTCCGGGGCGCAGAGCCGCAATCGGGGCTCCCTGATCCCGTCCGGCCCAATCGCACCCATAGCGTGCCGCATCGGTCCCGGTCAGCACGTGGGACGGCCCGACGATCCGCGCCAGTTGCGAAAGCAGGCCGCTCATACCGTCAGGTGCCGGGCCCGGGCGCCGCGTTCGATCGCCGCGGCATGCAGCCTGTCGAGGTTCAGCTCATAGCGGATTTCCTCGAGCAGCCGCAGTTCGGTTTCCGCAAGCGCGCCATCGGCGGCGGCCACATCACAGGCCAACGCATAGGCCGTTTCGAAGAGCCGTTCGGGAAGGTTGTCACGCACCAGTCCGAAGAGGGCGTCAAGCCCGTCCTCCTGACCGAAGAGTTCGAACACCACCTCGCCCATGCGGCGCATGCGGCTCAGGTCGTAATTCGCGAAGATCGGCAGGTTGTTGACCGCCACCTCGATCTTGACCAGTTCGGATGTGCGGATCGACTCGTCGGAGGCGGACACCGCGATCATCACGGCGACAAGGCAGTCCTGCGGACTGAGCGGGTGGGGAATATCGGCCATGTGAATCCTTTCGTGGCACAGCGATGTTGCGGTGCAGAATATTGACTGTTCGCCCCCCCGACAATAGTAAGCCGGGAGCGCCGTGCAAGGTGCATGGCCCATATGGAGTGACCCGATGTCTGATTTGCGCGACGCCGCGATGCAATCGAAAGCCTGGCCTTTTGAAGAAGCGCGCCGCGTGCTCAAACGGTATGAGAAGGTGCCGCCCGAGAAGGGATTCGTTCTTTTCGAGACGGGATACGGCCCTTCGGGCCTGCCGCATATCGGCACGTTCGGAGAGGTGGCGAGAACCACCATGATCCGCCGCGCCTTTGAACTGATCAGTGACATTCCCACCAAGCTTGTCTGTTTCTCGGATGATCTTGACGGGATGCGCAAGGTGCCGGGCAATGTGCCCGATCCAGAAAAACTGATCGAGCATTTGCAAAAGCCCCTGACATCGGTGCCGGACCCCTTTGGCACGCATGCAAGCTTTGGCGATCACAACAACGCGATGCTGCGCCGGTTTCTCGACACGTTTGACTTTGAATACGAGTTCATTTCGGCGACCGAGTTCTATGCGTCGGGCCGCTTCGACGAGGTGCTGCTGCGCGCCGCGGAACGTTATGACGACATCATGAAGATCATGCTCAAGAGCTTGCGCGAGGAGCGTCAGCAGACCTATTCGATCTTCCTGCCCATCCACCCCGAGACGGGCCGCGTGCTCTATGTGCCGATGAAGGAGGTCAACGCCAAGGACGGCACCGTGACCTTCGACGACGAGACCGGGCGCGAATGGACCCTGCCGGTGACGGGTGGCAACGTAAAGCTTCAGTGGAAGCCCGATTTCGGTGCGCGCTGGGCCGCGCTTGGTGTCGATTTCGAGATGTATGGCAAGGACCACTCCACCAACACGCCGATCTATGACGGGATTTGCCGGGTTCTGGGCATGCGCCCGCCGGAACATTTCACGTATGAGCTTTTCCTTGATGAGAACGGGCAGAAGATATCCAAGACAAGCGGCAACGGCGTGAGCATCGACGAGTGGCTGACCTATGCCTCTACCGAGTCGCTGTCTTATTTCATGTATCAAAAGCCCAAGACGGCGAAGCGGATGCATTTCGATGTCATCCCCAAGGCGATGGACGAATATCATCAGCAATTGCGCGCCTTCCCTGGGCAGGACGAAAAAGCGCAGCTCAACAACCCTGTCTGGCACATCCATGGCGGCAATGTGCCCGAAAGCAACCTGATCGTGCCGTTCTCGATGTTGCTCAACCTCGCGTCGGTCGCGGGGGCCGAGCAGAAGGATCAGCTTTGGGGCTTTATCCGCCGCTATGCGCCGGAAGCGAGCCCGGAGACGCATCCCGATCTGGATGCGGCGGCGGGGTATGCGGTCAGATTTTATAATGACTTCGTTAAGCCTGCGAAAACCTACCGTGCGCCCACCGATCTGGAGCGCGAGGCGCTTGAGTCGTTGCGCGCGGGCCTTGTTGCGTGGGAGGGGCCTGCGGACCCCGAAGAGCTGCAAAGCCTTGTTTTTGCTTGCGGACGGGAGCGGTTTGACCCGTTGCGCGATTGGTTCAAGGCGCTTTACGAGGTGCTGCTCGGTGCGAGCCAGGGGCCGCGCTTTGGCGGGTTCATCGCGCTTTACGGGATCGACGAGACCATCGCGCTTATTGACAAGGGTCTCGCGGGGGAGCTCACTTGACCTGCGCATCCGGTTTGTGATGGATCAAGGCGCGGGGCGGCGCAGCGCGTCAGAATGACCCCGGATAACATCAGGGAGGCAGGCATGAAGTCATTCATTTCATTCGCGATTTTAGGGGTGGGGCTTGTTGCCTGCGCGCATGTGTCGATGCCCGAGCCTCCAGAGGGCCGGGCGCTTTATGTCGAGAATTGTGCGTCGTGTCATGGGCCGCAGGGAACCGGAGACGGGCCGTGGGCCGAGATGATCGAGCCCGCGCCGGCGGATCTGACCCGGCTTTCGGAGGAGGGCAAGTTCGATCGGGCGCGCGTGCTCAGCATCATCGACGGCTATGACCGGACCGGCCTTCCGGGCCACGAAATGCCGGAATTTGGTGCGCTATTACAAGGGGATACGGTGCCGCTTGATGTGGGGGACGGGCGCATGACGCCGACACCACGGCCGCTCGCGGCGCTGCTGGTTTATCTGGAAAGCATTCAGCGGGTGCCGCCCGAGCTTTAACGGCAGATGCCCTCGGTCTCTACACCGTCCCATGGCAGATAAACCTCGTCCGGAATATGGAGGGTTTTCAAGGGCATGGCCCCCCGGATCAGACTGCGGAGACGGTCTGTGCGGGGGGCTTTGGCATCGAGCGTGGCACAACAGACATATTCCTCGACAATGCTGGCCTGCTGTTCGTAGGAGTAATCGAGGAACCGGGTTTTCGTATTAATGTCAAAGAGATAAGGATCGGCGCCGCCGCGATGTTCGCGCGAGGCGCGGTAGGGCGTGTAGCCCGTGATGGCGCGGTTCTGCCATTGCCAGACATGGGTCATCTCATGGGCGAAAAACATCGCTTCGATTAGGCCCATTTGATTCGGGTAGCCGCGCAAATAATCCTTTAGATAGTAGGGTTTAGCGTAAAATATACGGTTATAGAGCGCAACGGCGGCGGGGGCCACGGTGATGGTGTCGGTCTCGGGCTCGGGCAAGATGCGCTCGCGGCAGGCGAGGCGCGGGCGTTTGTCGCGCGTATAGGTGACCGCATCAACGGGCGCGCCGACCACGAAGCGCACATTGCGCGTGGTGATCGTGTCTCCATGTATCTGTTTTGCAAAGGATTTTTCCGCCGGAGTGAGCGGACGGCCACAGGCGGCAAGCAGGCAAAGCAGGATCAGGGCAAGGCGCATGAGGCGACGTTACCAAGGGTTTGGGGACGGTGCGAGAGGGATTTGCGCCCGCGCCGGTCACGCGACTGGTTAACGGGCCGCCCTGCACGTCGGTATTACGTCGGTATCCACGTATGTATCACGTCGGTGCAGGGCGAGTCGGGGGATGTGTGACCGGGGCGTTCGGTGGGGCCTCAGGTCGGTGGGGCGGGATGGGGCATCGCGTCGGAATGGTGGGCAGATTGCCCACCCTACGGGGGCAGGCGTAGGCCGGGCTTCAGCCCGGCAACGGTGATGGACGCCGCGCGGGGAGTGGTGGGCAGGATTGCCCACCCTACGCTTGCTGTGGGCATGGTGGGCAGATTGCCCACCCTACGGATCGCAGGAGTAGGCCGGGCTTCAGCCCGGTAACGGTGTGGACGTCGCGCGGGGAGTGGTGGGTATGTAGGGTGGGCAATCTGCCCACCGATGGGTGTTGAGCGAAGGCAGCAGGTCACGGGGGCCTGTGGAGCGTTGGTAGCATGGTGGGCAGGATTTCCCGCCCTACGCTTGCTTCAGCCCGGCAACGGTGATGGACGCCGCGCGAGGGCCGGGCCGGGGGCGTGAGCAGGCGTCCCGGAAACGCTCCGGGGGAGCGTTTCGCCTGCGACCGGGCGGAGCCCAGGACTGGCGATCGCGCGGCGGCCCGTGCTGCGCCTTGATTCCGCGCGGAGAGTTTCGAAAATTATAGGGTTCCCAAATGTGCAACGTTATTCGACATAGGTCGGTTAATCCGCTTCAATGTCCGCAATTAATGTTTCCCATTTTTGGAGTTCTTCATAAAAGTCTCCCCACCCGAATTCTTCACCAAAATGAGAGGCGTGAATATCGGACAATAAACTGTGGCAACGCTCTATTAAGTCTTGGATGTCACTACCGGGTATTGGTTGTCCTGCTTTGCACTTCGGCTTTCCAAGACTGTGTGCCACAAAACTGTCTCGAATGGCGTTTGTAGTGGTTATGGTTTTGTCAGTTGCTAATCGTTTGAGCCGGTCTTTCTGTTGGTCAGTTAACGTCAAATCAACCCGCCGGTCCAAGTTGGGAAAAGAAAGACAGTCTTTGTTGTTTGAGCCCTTGTCCCAAATGCGGGACATTGTCATAACTACATGTGCTATGAGCGCATCAGCAATTACTTTGCTAATGACAAGCCGATATTCATTGTGCTTTTTAACCGCTTCTAGACGAGCATAAAGCCTTGCAGCCATCCAGCAATGGGCAAGGTTTGCTTGAATGGTTTCCAAATGCAATTGGAGTGCTACCTCGCTGAGCGAGCGTTGATTCCGCTTCCTACTCAAACATCCAACTCCCCCGCGAACTTTGCATTCTCCTGAATATACTGGAACCGCGATTCGGGCTTTTTGCCCATGAGGCGCTCCACCAGATCGCCCGTTTCGCCGGGTTCGTCCTCATCGATGGTCACGCGGATGAGTTTGCGCGTCGCGGGGTCCATGGTGGTTTCTTTCAGATCCTTGGCGTCCATTTCACCGAGGCCCTTGAAGCGGGAGACGTCGATCTTGCCTTTGCCGCCCAAGCCCTTTTCGAGCCATGCCTCGCGCTCGGCCTCGTCGAGGCAGTAGACGCGCTTGGCCCCTTGGGTCAGGCGGTAGAGCGGCGGGCAGGCGAGGTAGAGGTGGCCCGCGTCGATCATCGGGCGCATCTGGCTAAAGAAGAAGGTCATCAGGAGTGCCGCGATATGCGCGCCGTCGACATCGGCATCGGTCATGATGATGACCTTGTCATAGCGCAGGTCGTCGAGGTTGAATTTCGTGCCCAGCCCGACGCCAAGCGCCTGTGTGAGGTCGCTGATTTCCTGGTTGCTGCCGAGTTTCGAGGAGGCGGCGCCCAGCACGTTGAGGATTTTGCCCCTGAGCGGCAGGAGTGCCTGCGTCGCGCGGCTGCGGGCCATTTTGGCCGAGCCGCCCGCCGAATCGCCCTCGACGATGAAAAGCTCGGTGCCTTCGCGGGTGCTGGTGGTGCAATCGACAAGCTTGCCGGGCAGGCGCAGTTTCTTGGTGGCCGATTTGCGCTGAGTCTCTTTTTCCTGCCGGCGGCGGAGGCGTTCCTCGGCGCGCAGCACAAGGAAATCAAGAATGGCACCGGCGGATTTGGTGTCATTCGCCAGCCAATTGTCGAAATGGTCGCGCACCGCGCCTTCGACCAGCTTTTGTGCTTCGGTGGTGGCGAGGCGATCCTTGGTCTGACCGACGAATTCGGGCTCGCGGATGAAGCAGGAGACCAGAGCGCAGCCGCCGGTCATCAGGTCTTCGCGGGTGATGTTCGCGGCCTTCTTGTTGTTCACAAGTTCGCCGTAGGCCTTGATCCCCTTGAGGATGGCGGCCCAGAACCCCATGACATGGGTGCCGCCCTCGGGCGTGGGCACGGTGTTGCAGTAGGATTGCAGGAACCCGTCACGCGAGGGGGTCCAGTTGATCGCCCATTCGACCTTGCCGGGGGTGCCGAAGCGTTCCTGAAAGTCGACGGTGCCGGCGAACGGTGCCTCGGCATAGGTGGAGGCGCCGCCGAGGGTTTCGCGCAGAAAGTCCGACAGGCCGCCGGGGAAGTGGAAGGTCGCCTCCTGCGGGGTGTCGCCATCCGCGATGGCCGATTTCCAGCGGATTTCGACGCCCGAGAAGAGATAGGCCTTGGAGCGGATGGAGTGGAAGAGCCGCGACGGTTTGAACCGGTGGGAGCCGAAGATCTCTTCGTCGGCGTGGAAGGTCACGGTGGTGCCGCGCCGGTTGGGGGCCTGACCGACCTTTTCGACCGGGCCGAGCGGAATGCCGCGCGAGAAGCGTTGCTCGTAAAGCTCCTTGTTGCGGGCCACTTGCACGACCATGGAATCCGACAGCGCGTTGACCACGGATGCGCCCACACCGTGCAGTCCGCCCGAGGTCTGATAGACCTTTCCCGAGAATTTCCCGCCCGCGTGCAGGGTGCAGAGGATAACCTCGAGCGCGGATTTTTCGGGGAATTTGGGGTGCGGGTCGATGGGGATGCCGCGGCCGTTATCCTTGATCGTGACGGAATGATCCTCGTGCAGTTCGACCTCGATTCTCGTGGCGTGGCCGGCGACGGCCTCGTCCATGGAGTTGTCGAGCACCTCGGCCACGAGATGATGCAAGGCGCGCTCGTCGGTGCCGCCGATATACATGCCGGGGCGTTTGCGAACGGGTTCCAGCCCTTCGAGCACCTCGATGGAGGCGGCGTCGTAGTCGGTGGCGTCCGGGCTGGCGGAAAGAAGGTCCTGAGACATGTGCGGCTGCTCTGCTTTTATTGGTTGGGACGATTATGGCAGAGCGGCGCGGGTGGGGAAAGGGCCGTCAGCGCGTGCAGCGCAGAAGCCATGTGTTCAGGTAGAAGCTCGATTGCAGGGCGATGGTGGCGTTGAAATGGCCTTTGCGGTCGATCCTGTCTTCGGGGTTGGAGGGCAGGACAAGGCTGTCGAGGCCCGAGGTAACTTCCTTGCCAAGCGCGATCGTGTCGAGCAGGTCGCGTTCATGGATGCGGTAGTGCTTTTCGCTGTCGTCAAAGTCTTGGGATTTGGACAGGGCGATGATCTCGTCCTTGTCGATCGTCAGGTCGAATGTCTTGCGTTTGTTGCTGGCCTTGAAGGCCATGTCATCGCTGAACCCGATGAAGTCCTGCACGATGCATTGATATTGCTCACGCGCGGCGGCGGTGGTGGTCATCAGCGCGCCAATGAGCGCAGAGGCGATCAGAAAACGTGTCATGGAAATATGTCCCGGGCTCGATGAAATGCGCGCCCCGGGACTGTCGCCCATGCCGTGGGAAAAGTCCACGGGCATGGGCTCTTGCGCGGTGCGGATCGGTCAGACTGAGAGCTGATAGCTTTCGGGCGCATAGGTGTAGCCATTGCCGTCACGCTCAACATAGCCCAGCGAGGGGAAGGGCATGTGGTAGCCGATAAACGGCATACGCTCGGTGGCGAGACGGTCGAGCATGCGACGCCGGGTCTTGGCGGCGGCGGATTTGTCCATGTCGAACTTCACCTCCCAGTCCGGACGGGCGAGCGACCAGATATAGTGATTGGCGAAATCACCGGCGACGAGGAGCGATTTGCCACTGCTTTCCAGCGCGAAGGTCATGTGGCCGGGGGTGTGGCCGAAGGCGGCCTCGGCGGTGATGCCCGGCAGGACGGTGTCTCCATCCCCGAGCATGGTCATCTTGTCGGCCAGCGGGCGGACATTCGCATTGAACAGGTCGTTGTCCATGGCCGCCCACGCCTCGTATTCGACCGTGCCGGCGGCATATTCGGCATTGGGAAAGGTCGGGGTGCCGTCGGTCATCAGGCCGCCGATATGATCGCCATGCATATGGGTGATCATCACCATATCGACCTGATCGGGGGTATAGCCCGCCGCGGCGAGCGCCAGAACGATGTCGGCCCCGTTCGTGCCCGTGTCAAAAAGCACCAGCGACGCGCCGGTGTTGACGATGGTGGGCGCGAAGAAGAAACGCGAGGTGTCGGTGGGAAGGTTGGCCGCCTCCGAGGTTTCGGAGAAGGCCGCGTCATCGACATTGAGGCCGAAGATCGTGTGCGGGTTGGGCACGACGCGCGTGTCGGCGAGGAGCGTCGTAACGTCCATGTCGCCCAGTGTGACACGGTGAAAGCGCGGTTCGGCGGCACCCAGCATCGGGGCCGACGCGCGCGCGACCTGAGCAAGTGGAATGGCAGCAGCGGAGGCAAGGATGGAGCGGCGGGTGAGGGTGGTCATGGCAGTCTCCTTGGGTTCACGTATCGGGGAAGAGTTTAGCGGGAAACCGTGATCTGACGAGGGCCAAGTGGTAAACTTCGCGCGAGGCTGCGGCCACGGGTGGCGATAAGGGCGCTCATGGGCGCCGGTCGGGCCAGAGTGCGTGCGCCGACCGGTATCATACATGTGACTGGCGAGACGAGGACGGATATGCCAGTGGTGGAGGCCAGTTGAATGCCCTGCATCTGAAAGCCCCTGAATGCGTCTTTTCCTGTTGACCGCGCTGACCATGATCGCGTTTGCGGCCAATTCCCTGCTCAACCGCATGGCGCTGGTGGGGGGTGGCATGGATGCGGTGAGCTTTGGCACGCTGCGCCTTGTGGCGGGGGCCGTGATGCTGGCCGTGCTTTGCATGGCGCTGCGTGGCGGTCTGCGGCTGGGCCATGCGGGGCAGTCGGTGGGTGTGGCCGCGCTGCTGTTGTATATCTATGGCTTCTCTGCGGCCTATGACGCGCTTGATGCCGGGCTCGGGGCGTTGATCCTGTTCGGGATGGTTCAGATCACGATGTTTATGGGCGCGCTGGCCGCGCGTGAGGTGTTGCCGCCGCGGCGCTGGATCGGGGCGGGAGTGAGTTTTGCCGGGCTTGTCTGGCTGCTTTGGCCCGGTGCGGGGGCGCAGACGGTGAGCCTGTGGCACGGCGCGAGCATGGCCGCGGCCGGTGTCGGCTGGGGTATTTATTCATTGATGGGCCGGGGGGCGTCGGATGGCCTGTCTGTCACGGCGGCGAATTTCGCACTTGCCGCGCCGGTGGGTGTGTTGCTTTGGCTTGTGGCGCCGGGCGACACGATCTGGGACGGGCAAGGTGTGGTGTTGGCGGTGCTGAGCGGGGCGGTCGCCTCGGGGCTGGGATATGCGCTTTGGTATGCGCTTTTGCCGCGCCTTCAGGCCTCGGTCGCGGCGGTCGCGCAACTGAGCGTGCCGGTGATCGCGATCGCGGGGGGGATGGTGCTTCTGGCCGAGGCGCCGAGCCTGCGCATTGTTCTGGCCGGGGCGCTTGTTCTGGGGGGTGTCGCGCTCTCGGTCGGGGGGCGCGTCAGGGTCACGCGTTCGTGAGGATGCCGGTGTCTCGACAAGTGTCGCGGGCGCGGCTAAGTTCCGCCGAAATTTCGAGGTGAGGACAGTCGAATGGTGCGACGTTTTGCGGGGCTCATGTCCCTTCTGACGCTGGTTTTCCTTGTTGGGTGCGGGGCACCCGGCGGGCCGGTCACGGCCACGCCCGACGAGGTGAGCCAACTGGCGACCGCGATCCGGGCGCTTGGACCGGATGTGGACCCCGAGGAGGCCGACCGTGCCGCTCAGGTGGCCTTTGCGCAATCTCGCAATCTGGCCATTCAGTATGAGATCGAGGATCCGCCGCTTGTCCATAACTCCAAGGTCAATATGGGGCTCAAGCCGCGCGGCCTGTGCTATCACTGGGCCAAGGACATGGAGTGGCGGCTGCGGGATGAACAGTTCGAGACGCTGGTCATGCATCGGGCCATTGCCAATGCCGACAATCCCTTCCGCATCGAACATTCGACCGCCATCATCAGCGCGCGGGGCGATGACATGTATGATGGCATCGTTCTGGATCCGTGGCGCAAAGGCGGGCCGCTTTTCTGGGATGAAACGCGGGATGACACCCGCTATGCATGGGTGCCGCGCGATATCGTGATGGAGCAGAAGCGCAAACGGCGCGAGGCAAAAGAGGCGCTGGAAGGCTGAGCCGACGCGGCGTTTCGGAACATTTCGGCCCATTGGCACCGTCATGTGCGCAAGGGGTCTTTTGCACCCGCGCGATTGCGCCTATTTCGAACGGCATGACACGCCTCTTTGCCCTCATGCTGTTCTTTCTGCCTGCGCCAGTGGCCGCCGATTGTGTCGTGCTGCTGCATGGGTTGGCGCGCACCGAGGCGTCGATGCTGCTTCTGGAGGAGACGCTTGAGGCGCGCGGCTATGAGGTGGTTTCTCCGGGATACCGGTCAACGCGCGCAGATATCGACCGGCTCGCCCGTGAGACGCTGCCGCGTGCGGTGCGCCGCTGTGATGGAAGAAAGGTGCATTTCGTCACACATTCCATGGGGGGCATCCTGCTGCGCCACTGGTTGCGCGACAACCGGCCCGAGCAGTTGGGCCGGGTGGTGATGATGGGCCCGCCCAACCATGGCTCGCAACTTGTGGACGAGCTTGGCGGGCTCGAGCTTTTCCGTTGGATCAACGGACCGGCGGGCGCACAGCTTGAGACCGGGCCGAAGGGTATTCCCGAGGGGCTGCCGGATGTGGATTTCGAACTGGGGGTGATCGCGGGGTCGCGGTCGCTCAACCCGTATTACTCAACCCTCATAGACGGGCCGGATGACGGCAAGGTTTCGGTCGCGTCGACGCGCGTCGCGGGCATGGCGGATCATATCACGCTGCCGGTGACGCATACGTTCATGATGAACAGCCCTTTGGTGATCGCGCAGGTCGTGGAATTCCTTGAAATGGGGGCGTTCGACCCGGAAATTGATCTTGGTGACGTGATCGACCTTGGCAGCATTTTCTGGGACGGGCCGCGATGAGTGCAGTTGATCTGCGGTTGACCGGGGCCGGGGTTCTGGGCCCCGACGGCCTGTCGCCGGAGCCGCTGCGCATCGTGGATGGCGGCATCGTGGAGGATGCGCCGGGGCGCGAGGTGGACCTGAGCGGCTATGCGGTTCTGCCGGGAATCGTGGATATCCATGGCGACGGGTTCGAGCGGCATCTGGCACCGCGCCGGGGGGCCATGAAAGATGTCGACGAGGGGCTGATCGCCGCCGAGGCGGAGTTGGCCGCGAACGGGATCACCAGTGCGGTTCTGGCGCAGTTCTACAGCTGGGAAGGCGGGATGCGCGGGCCGGAGTTTGCCGAGCGCGTGTTCGACGGCGTGGCCAAGGTGCGGCCCCGCGTGGTGACGGCGCTGCTGATGCAACTGCGCTTCGAGATCGCGATGCTCGAGGATTACGCGGCGATGGAAAAGCTCGTCGCGCGGCATGGGATCGGCTATGTCGTCTTTAACGATCATCTGCCGCATGAGGCGCTCGAGAAGGGCAAGCGGCCGCCGCGCCTGACAGGACAGGCGCTGAGGATCGGGCGCAATCCCGAACTGCATTTGCAGATGATGAAGGAGATGCATGCCCGCATGGACGAGGTGCCCGGCGCGCTCGATGAGCTTTGTGCGAGGCTGGCCGGGCGGAGCGTTCTGATGGGGAGCCATGACGCGCGCGAGGCCGGGGCGCACGCGGCATGGCGCGCGCGGGGTGTGCGGATCGCGGAATTTCCCGAGACGGGGCAGGCCGTCGAGGCGGCCCGGGGCGCGGGCGACCCGGTGATCATGGGCGCGCCCAACGTGGTGCGGGGCGGATCGCATAACGGCAACGTGAGCGCCGCCGAACGGGTAATGATGGGGCAGGTGAGCGCGCTGGCCTCGGATTATCACTACCCGTCGCTGATCCGGGCGGTGAAGCTTCTGGAGGGGTCGGGCGTGCTTGATATGAAGGCGGCTTGGGATCTGATTTCGGAGGGTCCGGCGGAGGTGCTGGGCCTTGGCGACCGGGGCCGGATCGTGGCGGGGCTGCGCGCCGATCTGGTCGTGCTCGAGCCGCGCACATGGCGCGTGGCGGCCACCGTCGCAGGGGGCCGCATCAGCTATATGAGTGGCGATGTCGCGGCGCGGTTCGTGGATGCATGAGGGGGCGCGGACCGCCGCGACCGCACGCACCGTCCTGTCCGACACGGCCATAAACGGTTGAGTTTTGGCATATTCCGCGATGCGGGGGAGGCCTGTTTTGAGCCCTTTGGCGGACCATGTGAATTGTCGCCCCGCGCGGCTTCCATCGGGCGCCGGCGTCGTCCCCCGCCGTTTGCGATCAGGACGGCCTGTCGGGTGTGACGATCCGGTTCACGTGGCCCATTTTGCGGCCCGGCTTGACCTCGGACTTTCCGTAAAGATGCAGTGCCGTCATGGTCTGACCGGCAAGCTCGGGGACGCGGTCCATGTCGTTGCCGATGAGGTTCTCCATCACCACGTCGGAATGGCGCGTGCCGTCGCCAAGCGGCCAGCCCGCAACCGCGCGGATGTGCTGTTCGAACTGATCCACCGCACAGCCGTTCTGGGTCCAGTGGCCGGAATTGTGCACGCGCGGCGCGATCTCGTTTATGAGAAGGCCCGAGGGTGTCACGAAAAGCTCGACCCCCATGACACCCACGTAATCGAGCGCGTTGAGTATCTTCCCCGCGAGGAGCACCGCATCGGTGCGTTGCGCCGTGGACAGGCGGGCGGGCAGGGTGGTGGTGCGCAGGATACCGTCACGATGGATGTTTTCGCCGGGATCGAAACAGGCGACGGCCCCGTCGAGCCCGCGTGCGGCGATGACCGAGACCTCGTGAGAGAAATCGACGAAGCCTTCGAGCACTGCGGGTGCGCCGGCCATGTCCTCAAGTGCGCTTTGAGCGTCTGAGGGGGCGGCGAGCCGCGCCTGCCCCTTGCCGTCATACCCAAAGCGGCGGGTCTTGAGAATGGCGGGGGTGCCCACAGCCTCAATGGCGGAGGCGAGGCTTTGGGCGTCATCAACGGGGGCGTAGGGCGCGGTAGCAAGGCCGAGCCCGGTCAGGAAATCCTTTTCGGTGATGCGGTCCTGGCTGACGCGCAAGGCCTCGCGCCCCGGGCGCACGGGCGCGAGGGATTCGAGGATGTCGAGCGCGGAGGTCGGGATGTTTTCGAATTCGTAGGTGATCACATCGACGGCCTCGCCGAAGCGGCGCAGCGCGTCATCGTCTTCGTATGCGGCCTGAAAATGGTAATTTGCCACGTGGCTGGCCGGGCAATCGCCACCGGGCTCGAAGACGCAAGACTTGAACCCAAGCCGCGCGGCGGCGACCGAGAGCATGCGGCCAAGCTGACCACCGCCGAGAATGCCGATTGTGGCGCCGGGGGCGAGGCGGTCAGTCATCGGCGGGCTCCTCGGGGATCGAGGCCGAGAGGGCATCGCGCCACGCATCGAGCCTGTCGGCCAGCGCCGCGTCGGAGGTGGCAAGGATGCCGGCGGCCATGAGGCCGGCATTGGCCGCGCCAGCCTCACCTATGGCCATCGTTGCGACAGGATAGCCCCTTGGCATCTGCACGATCGAATAGAGGCTGTCCACGCCGGACAGTGCGCGGGTCTGAACCGGGACGCCCACCACCGGCACGCGTGTCTTGGAGGCCATCATGCCGGGCAGGTGCGCCGCCCCGCCCGCGCCCGCGATGATAACCTTCAAGCCGCGTTCCGCGGCGGTTTTTCCGTAGTCCCAGAGACGGTCCGGCGTGCGGTGGGCCGAGACGATGCGCGTCTCATAGCTTACCCCGAGGGCGTCAAGAATTTCGGCGGCCTTGCTCATCGTGGGCCAGTCGGATTGACTTCCCATGATGATGCCCACGCGGATGTCTGCCATGTGATGCCTCGCATTATTTGAGCGCGCACTATAGCGATCCTTTTGGCGGGTTCCAGCCCCAGAAACTCAGAGCATTTCGTGCATATCAAGATGTGCGGGCTGTGCGTGAAATGGATAATCCATCCAAGCGCCCGGCGATAGGCCCACTGAGGGGCGATCGGACGCTTTTGTGCCATCTGTCAGGCGATGATATCCGGTGTGAGGCGGTCCTCGATCCAGCTTATCCTGTCCTTAAGGCGCAGCTTCTGTTGTTTCAGGCGCTTGACGGTCAGCGGATCGCGCGCGCCCTTGTCCTCGAGCGCCGCGATCGCCTCGTCCAGGTCGCGATGCTGGCGGCGGAATTGTTCAAGCTCGACGTGCAGCACGTCGTCGGATTTCATCGAAAGGTCACCGAAAGCGGTCATGGCCGGGCTTGGGCCCCCTTGATTCTCTTGTGTGCAGGTTCCGCAAGATACCGCGCCGCTTGTGTTTCTCCAAATCAAACCGTTGGCAACCATGAGCATGGTCGAG
Source organism: Roseovarius sp. E0-M6 (assembly GCF_037083845.1). Lineage (NCBI taxonomy): Bacteria > Pseudomonadati > Pseudomonadota > Alphaproteobacteria > Rhodobacterales > Roseobacteraceae > Roseovarius > Roseovarius sp. E0-M6. The sequence continues at coordinate 234,389 of NZ_JBAPLA010000006.1, forward strand.
ACTTGCATGGGCGCGGGTGTCATCCCATATTGTCGTCAGGCGGCTGCCTTGAATAGGGGCCGCGACAATAGACCAGTCGCTTGATGAAGGACGTGTCAATGACCAAGCTTTCCCTGGGGGCGCACCCCTATATGTTGGGTTTCGAACAACTGGAACGGCTGCTTGAGCGCAGCGCGAAATCCGGGAACGAAGGCTATCCGCCGTTCAACATCGAACAGACATCGGCCAATTCCTATCGCATCACGCTTGCCGTGGCGGGGTTTGGCGAGGATGACCTGTCGGTCGCGGTCGAGGATCGTCAATTGGTGATTCGGGGGCGTCAAAGCGACGACACCGAAGAGCGGATTTTCCTGCATCGCGGGATTGCAGCACGCCAATTTCAGCGGTCATTCGTGCTGGCCGATGGGGTCGAAGTGGGCACGGCGGTGATGGAAAACGGGCTTTTGCATGTGGATCTGACCCGCGCGGAGCCGGAAACCGTAGTGCAGACCATCAGGATCGAGAAGGGGAGCAAGTCATGAATACGCCATTTGATTTCGATACGAACGACGAGTCGCGCATCGCCTATGTGCGGCCCGTGGAGGTGAGCGAACTTCCGCAGGAGGTGCAGGATCAACTGCCCGATGACAAAGTCATCTATGCGGTCCACAGCGCCGAGGGCGAGCGTCTGGCACTTGTGCGCGAACGCGGCATGGCCTTTGTTCTGGCGCGTCAGAACGATCTGGAGCCGGTCACCGTTCACTAAAGCGTTTCGCGAAACGCTTTGAGACCTTTCAGGTGAGCGGCGGCCAGAGGCCGGTTGTCTCATGTATGCAATGCGCCGCGCGGGCATAGATGCCGGCGCGGTTTTCGTTTTGCAGGGGGGCCGGGGCCGCGAATGCCCTGACATGGTCGCGGGCCACGGGGCAGGGGGTGATGGGTACGCCCGCTTGTGCGAGGCAGGCCGAAATCCACAGGTCATCGGCCATATGGCAGTCGGACGGTGGGGCATCGAACGACACGCAGGGCGGCAGCAGCACCCCGGCGAACCCTTGTGCGACAAGCCCCCCTGCGCGCCCGAGGCGCGAGACCGGAAAGGTCGACCCTGCCACGGCGCCCGGCCCGCCTGTGGCCCAGAGCGCGTCGACCCAGCCGGGATCATAGAGGCAATCGTCATCGCAGATCGCGATATGTGCGTCAGGGTATGCGGCGCGCGCCGGCAACAGCTTGGTCATGGGGCCATGATCCGAGGCGCTGCGCAGAAGTGTCACGCCCGCAGGCAGTGGCGGAGGCGTGACCGGGCCGGTAAAACATGTGTAGCGCACGGGCAGAGCGAGGATCACCATGTCCGCCCCCTGTGCCGTAAGGGTTTCGAGCACTGGCCCGAGCCCGCCAAAGCGCGGCGGAACGGAAGTGAGCGAGATGATCCGCATGTGCGCCTTGGTAGGATACCGCGTGCGGCAAGGCAAATGCCGCGACAGAAGGCCGGGGACAGGTTTTGGGGCCTGTATGGCCAGACTGAAGTCGGGCATATTGCGCGTGGAAATGGGGCGTTCCGCTTGGCCGCAAAGCGCGATAGAGAGACGTCGAAACGAGAGAGGTGCGGCGTGGCGTCCAGAATTGCGGTTCTGCCTTATGGAATGAAGCTTGGCCCTTGGCCGGGCCACATTCCGCTTGATGCTCTGGAATGGCCGCTGGGCCGGCCCGAAGGCGAAGCCGGTGGCACATTGGCCGATCTGGGTCCCGAGGATCACCTGCTTGTTTTTCCGCGCAAGTCGCATTTCTGGCGACCGGGCTTTGGTATTCGTGCGCGGGTCTCGATCATGGTGACGGAACCCGAGGCGATCCATGGCGATCACATGCAAAAGTTGGTCCGGGCCCATCGCCGCTTTCACCGCATTCTGAGCAGCAACGAGGCCCTGCTTGCGGCGGTGCCGAACGGTATATTCTGGCCATTCGGCGGGGTCTGGGTGCCGGAGTGGCGGGGTCTGGATGTGACGAAGCACGCGATGTGTTCGCTCATCGCGTCGGCCAAGCGATCGCAGGAGGGGCACAGGCTTCGTCATGAGATCGTCGAGAGGGCGCGCGCGACCGGGGTCAGTGTGACGGCGATGGGGGGCGGCTATGCACCGTTCGGGGCCAAGGCCGAAGGACTCGCGCCTTATCGCTACTCTGTGGTGATCGAGAATGTGCGCGAACGGAACTATTTCACCGAGAAGCTGATCGACGCGGTGCTGTGCGAGACGGTGCCGATCTATTGGGGTTGTCCGAATGTCGAGGATTTCTTCGACACGGAGGGGATGATCATCTGTGAGAGCGCCGCGCAGATCGAGGCGGCGATGGCGGCGATGTCGGCTGAGGATTATGCCGCGCGGCGCCCCGCGCTGGCCGCGCAGAAAGAGCGCGCGGCCGATTGGGGCGATTATACGCGCCGCGCGGCAGAGGCGGTTGTCGGCACGTAGCAGTGGCCCGATGTGCCCCCCTTAGACGAGGGGGCACGTCGGGGTCGGGCTTATCCGGCGATCAGCCCCATCTGTTCGAGCTTCAGAATTACCTGATGCGCGCAGTTGTCGACTTCGGCGTTCTCGGTTTCGACACGCAGTTCGGGGTTTGCCGGAACGTCGTAGGGATCTGAAATTCCTGTGAATTCCTTGATCTTGCCTTCGCGCGCAAGCTTGTAGAGACCTTTTCGGTCACGGCGCTCGCATTCCTCGATCGAGGTGGCGACGTGAATTTCGATGAAGGCGCCGAAAGCTTCGACATCCTCGCGCACGGCACGGCGCGTGGTGGCATAGGGCGCGATGGGCGCGCAGATGGCGATGCCGCCATTCTTGGTGATTTCGCTGGCGACATAGCCGATCCGGCGGATGTTGAGGTCACGGTGTTCCTTGGAAAACCCGAGTTCGGAGCTGAGGTTTTTGCGCACGATGTCACCATCCAGAAGCGTCACGGGGCGGCCGCCCATCTCCATCAGCTTGACCATCAGCGCGTTGGCGATGGTGGATTTACCAGAGCCCGAGAAGCCGGTGAAGAACACGGTAAAGCCCTGTTTGGAGCGCGGCGGACGGGTGCGACGCAATTCCTCGACCACCTCGGGGAATGAGAACCAGTCGGGAATTTCCAGCCCTTCCTGAAGGCGGCGGCGCAGTTCGGTGCCCGAGATGTTGAGGATGGTGACATTGTCGCGATCCTCGATCTCGTCAATCGCCTCGTATTGAGCGCGCTCCTGCACATAGACCATGTGTTTGAAATCGACCATCTCGATGCCGATCTCGTCCTGATGTTCGCGGAAAAGCTCCTGCGCATCGTAAGGCCCGTAGAAATCGTCGCCCGCGCTATTCTTGCCGGGGCCCGCGTGATCGCGACCGACGATGAAATGGGTGCAGCCGTGGTTCTTGCGGATCAGGCCGTGCCAGACCGCCTCGCGCGGGCCGGCCATGCGCATGGCAAGGTTGAGGAGCGACATCGTGGTCGTCGATCCTGGGTATTTGTCCAAAACCGCCTCGTAGCAGCGGACGCGGGTGAAATGGTCCACGTCGCCGGGTTTCGTCATGCCAACGACGGGATGGATGAGCAGGTTGGCCTGCGCCTCCTTGGCGGCACGGAAGGTCAGTTCCTGATGCGCGCGGTGAAGCGGGTTGCGCGTCTGGAAGGCCACGACGCGCCGCCAGCCCAGCTTGCGAAAGAGCGCGCGCAATTCGTTGGGCGTGTCGCGGCGACCGCGGAAATCGTAATGGGTGGGCGGCTGAATGCCGGTCACCGGCCCGCCGAGATAGACCGACCCGGCGGTGTTGTGAAGGTAGTTCACGGCCGGGTGGGCATCGTCATCGGCGCCGAACACGCGCGCGGCCTCGCGCGCCTTGTCGGGGGTCCAGCGGTCGGTCACGGTCATGGTGGCGAGGATAACCCCTTCCTGATCGCGGAGCGCGATGTCCTGACCCAACTCAAGGCTTTCGGCAAAGTCCGGGGAGACATCGAGGGTGATGGGCATCGGCCAGAGCGAACCATCCGAAAGGCGCATGTTTTCGACGACGCCGTTGTAGTCCTCTTCCGAGAGGAACCCTTTGAGCGGGTTGAAGCCGCCATTCATCAGAAGTTCGAGATCGCAGGTCTGGCGCGGGCTGAGATCGTGGCTGACAAGGTCCGCCGCCTCGGATTTCATCTTTTGCGCGCTGTCGTAAGAGACGTAAAGCTCGGGAATGGGGGTGAGGTTGGATTGCATGAGTTTGCTCCTGTATTTTATCGGTAATAGGTCACTGGCCGAGCCCGTAAGCTCGGCGTGAAGTGCCGTGTATTCTGCGAATTTGCGGGCGAGAAACGTGTCGATGAGCCGATCCTTGGTCGCCGCCCCCGCGGGGGTGAGCGCGTAGGCGAAACGCTGACGGCGGTCCGGGCCGGCGCGGTCGCTGATCTTGATCAGGCCGGCTTCGGTGGCGGCTCTGAGTTGCGCGTTGAGCAGCCCCAGCGATACCCCGAGCGCGCGCGCGGTGGCCCGCTGCGGGGCCTCCGGTGCTTTCTCCAGCTGACGCAGGAGGCGAAAGAGCTGATCGTCTTCCGGGAGCGTCGGTGTGGCGGGGTGGGCGGACATGTCAGGCGACTCAAAGTGTGTTCATTGGTGAACACTTCTCACTCTTTATTGGCGCGGAAAAGAGAAAAGTCAGGCGTTTTCTAGACATCCAGCGGGTTGTGGCCCGGATGCATCGCACAAGAAGCGGCACGGGGGTACCCGGCCGGGGGCAGGCAGGAGGTTAGTGGGGAAGGAAAGAGCGCGCGCCGCGGGGCGGGATCAGGCGCCCTCGTCGTCCATCAGGCCCCAGCCATCGGGGTCAAAGCCGTGGTCGAGCGCGATGCGGGTGGCGAGGGCCTCGGTGGTCCAGATGGCCGTGGCGCTGATCATTTGATCGGGGAGCGTGGCCACGAGATAGGGGGCCTCGTCATCCTTCTCAGCGGCGATCCATTCGCAGGAAAACCCCTCATGCGTAAGCGCATCGGCCAGCGTGCGCCAGTCGGCGCCGGTCTTGGCGGGCACAAAGAAATAATCCATGTCGGCAATATCGGGCAGGCGATGGTTGGCCTGAAGCTCGGCGAAGGCCTTGCGGGTCTCCGCCTCCTGTGCCGTGAAATCATGGGTCATGTCAGCCTCAATGGGCCGCGTCGACCGGCGCGCCATAGCCCAGCGGTTCGGCCACGTCTTTTTCGGCGGCGGGTTCGTCACCTTGCTCGGCAAGCCAGCGTTCGGCCTCGAGCGCGGCCATGCAGCCCATTCCGGCGGAGGTCACGGCCTGACGATACTTGTGATCGGTCAGGTCGCCGGCGGCGAAGACACCCGGCACCGATGTGGCCGTGCTGTCGGGTTGGGTCACGACATAGCCGCCCATATGCGTTTCGAGCGTGTCTTTCACCAGTTCATTGGCGGGGGCATGGCCGATGGCGATGAAGACGCCCTTGCAGGGAATGTCGGTGATTTCGCCGGTCTCGACATGCTTGACCTTGACGCCCTCGACGCCAAGCGGATTTTCACCGCCGTAAACCTCTTCAAGCTGATGGAACCAGAGGGGTTCGATCTTGGGGTTCTTTTTCAGCCGGTGCTGAAGGATCATTTCGGCCCGCAGTTCGTCCCGGCGGTGGATGAGCGTGACTTTGGACGCGAAATTGGTGAGAAAGAGCGCCTCTTCGACCGCGGTGTTGCCGCCGCCCACGACGACGATTTCCTGACCGCGATAGAAGAAGCCATCGCAGGTCGCGCAGGCCGAGACGCCGAAGCCCTTGAATTTCTCTTCCGATGGCAGGCCAAGCCACTTGGCGCGCGCACCGGTTGCGAGGATCACCGCATCCGCAGTGTATAGCGTGCCACTGTCGCCACGGGCCTTGAAGGGACGTTCAGAAAGATCAAGGTCGGTGATGATGTCGCCAACGATATCGCAGCCCATCGCCTTGGCGTGGGCCTCCATGCGGACCATGAGATCGGGGCCCTGAACCTCGGTGTCGCCGGGCCAGTTCTCGACCTCGGTGGTGGTGGTGAGCTGGCCACCCGGCTCGATCCCCTGCACAAGGAGCGGTGAGAGCATGGCGCGGCTGGCATAGATGCCGGCGGTATAGCCCGCGGGGCCGGAGCCGATGATCAGAACGCTGGTGTGGCGGGGGTCGGACATGGAGCAGCTCCTCGGGCGTGGGAATCGGATCGTTGGGCATAGGATATAGTGGCCCGTCCAACGGCGCGAAACCCCATGAATTTCGGGAGATCATGACCCGGCCCGCCAAGCGTGTGAAACGATCTTGCTCAAATGTGAAACATTATTGCGTGTGGTGGCGTCGCTGTTATAACAATCGCGAAATACCAGAGGGCAGAATATGGCGACCACACGACTCGATCCCATCGACCGCAAGATATTGGCCGAGTTGCAGGCCGACGGCCGGATGACAAATGTCGAGCTGGCCAAGCGGGTCGGCATCTCGGCGCCGCCCTGTCTTCGGCGTGNCAAGATATTGGCCGAGTTGCAGGCCGACGGCCGGATGACAAATGTCGAGCTGGCCAAGCGGGTCGGCATCTCGGCGCCGCCCTGTCTTCGGCGTGTGCGCACCCTTGAGGAAGCGGGGTATATCCGGGGCTATCATGCCGACGTGGCCGCGCGCTCACTGGGGTTCGAGGTGCAGGTGTTCGCCAGTGTCGGACTGGTGAGCCAGGCGGAAAGCGATCTGAGCGCCTTTGAGGCACTGTGCCGGGGCTGGCCGCTGGTGCGGGAGTGTCACATGCTGAATGGAGAGGTGGATTTCATCCTCAAATGCGTGGCCCCCGACCTGAGCACGTTTCAGCAATTCCTGACGGGACAGCTTACTGCGGCGGAGAACGTCGCGAGCGTCAAGACGTCACTTGTCATCCGTAACGCCAAGGACGAGCCGGGCGTGCCGTTCGATGTGCTGGAAGATCGGCTCGCGCGGGAGGCGTGAAGCCCGCGCGGCCCGGTGGTCAGATGGCGCAGGGCCCGGTCGCGTCGCTTAGCGGTTGACGCGGATACGCAAGACTTCCGAAATCGGATGGGCGGCGCAAGTGCGGAAAGAGCGCCATGAAATGCGTGCGTGACTCGTAGCTCATCGTTGATTCGAAGCCCGGTCCGGGTTGGAAGGTTTCCGCCGTAAGCCCGCCCACCGAAATGGTGGCATGCCGGTGCAGCAGGATATGAAAGAGTTGCGTGGGGCCGGGTGGACGCAGGGCGATGACGTTCATTCCGTCACGAAAGGATTGCACCGGGCGCAGGGTGTTTTCAGTGGCATTCGTCATGCGCTGCATGAGGCGGGCGCCCGGCCCCGCGAGAACATCGGGCATCGGGCGGCCCATGCCGAAGGCATCGGCCATGATCCGGGTGAGTGGAGGCTCGTCGCGGGCCTCGTCGGGCAGCAGTGACATTGACCCGATCCAGAGAAGCGGCGAGGGCCCGCGTTCGTTCGTGACGATCCGCATGCCGGGAACAAGATCCTCGACCGCGACGGGACCGGTGGTCGTGGTGACGAGGGTGCCGCGCGCAAAGGCCGAGAACGCGGACTTGAATATCTGGCCCGACGGGGCGGACTGCCGCGCCGTTTCGATGCGTCCATCGCGGCACAGCCAGGACATCTCGTAAATTCGGCGGCTAAGAGCCGGCCGGTTCGAGGTGCGGCGGGGGAGGGTGTCGCATTCTGCGCCTGAGGTGTTCGCGCGCAAAGATGTTTCAAGGCTGAAAGCCGAGGGGGTATAGACCATTGTTACGTCCCTTTTCAGAGCGTCACAACCGCGTCGGCCCCCACCGACAACGACAGAAGGACATGCCTTTCGTTAAGATCAGGTGGAGATAATCAGGGGCAAACTGCCCCAGCGTCAAGATTTCGGCAACATTATGCGCGGTCTTGTCTTCAATCTTGGGCGCGCGCGGCGTTTGTCACGCTTGGCGCAACAAACCCGCCATATTTTGATTCGCAACCGATGCCGCAGCCGTCGCGCGGTGGCGCCAATGAAGAAGGCCCCTCCGGTTGGGAGGGGCCTCAGACTGCTGACAAAGTCCTCGCCTTTGGCGGGGACTTTTGATTCAATGGGGTATGTTGAGCAAGCCCACCCCGCAGCAGACCGAGCTTGAGATGGTGACGCTGGAGCAATTGGTTCCCGGCGATCATCTGTTGCGCAAGGTCGATGCCGCGATTAACTTTCCACCTAATGGATCGAAGCCACCGGCTTCCAGCCGGTCCGCTTCAGCGAATCTGTTCTGAGCTTCCTCCCCGGAATCTGAAGCCCCGCAGGGGTATGGCTTCAGATTCCGGGGAGGAAGC
>NZ_JBAPLA010000007.1:0-227257 GCF_037083845.1 Roseovarius sp. E0-M6
GCAAAGGCTGACTTCACGCCCGTTGATGTCAGCATTGCAGAGGTAATACTGGAGAAGGATTGAGGCTAAAAATCCAATCACCGCTCATCCCTCCGAGCGGCTGGTGCGTTTGATACATAAGGCCGGAAATATCCCCGCCGGAGGCATGAAAATCAGTATGCCCGCGCCTTTGTCACGCGGACGGCGCTGCATCAGGGCGCGGCCTGCTCTTCCACGCTTGACGCCACGCGGCCCCGGGGCCAACCTCGCGCCATGTTTCCGATCCGTGATCATAACCCCTCGGGGCGCACACCTTATGTGACCTGGGGTTTGATCGGGCTGAACATTGTTGTCTTTTTCCTGTATTATCCGCTTGCCCGCGATGATTACGCGCTTTTAAGCATCTATTCGGACTTCGCTCTCGTGCCGGGTTTCATCTCGGAAGGGTATCAGTTTCATACCTTCTTCACTTCGATGTTCATGCATGGCGGCTGGCTTCATCTTGCAGGCAACATGCTTTTTCTCTGGATTTTCGGAGACAACATGGAGGACGAGATGGGCCATCTGCCATATCTCTTCTTTTACCTCTCTGCGGGGCTTGGCGCGGGCGCGGTTCATTACCTCTCGGCCCCCGGCTCCATGGTGCCCACGGTTGGCGCATCGGGCGCGATCGCGGGGGTCATGGGCGGCTATCTTCTGCTTTTCCCGCGGGCGCGGGTCGACATCCTTCTCATTCTGATCATCTTCTTCAAGGTGTTCCCGGTCCCCGCATGGCTCATGCTGGGGCTGTGGTTTATCCTTCAGGTCTACAACGGCATCGGCGTAGACCCCGATATGGGCGGGGTGGCGTATTGGGCCCATGCCGGCGGATTCATCATCGGTATCCTGCTGACACTGCCACTGTTCTGGCGGCTCGGCGGCCCGGCCTTCTGGGCGCGAACAGACGGTCACCCGCCGCATCCCGAAGCGCGCTATGAGTTCGAACCATCCAATATTCCAATAGTCCGGAGACGCCGCAAATGAATGATCCCTTTCGTGATCCGGTCAAGGTCGCATGTCATTGCGGGGCGGTCGAGCTGCGCGTGACTTTGTCCGACGGGCTGGCCACCGCGCGGCGCTGCGATTGCAGCTTTTGCCGCCGCCGTGGCACGCCCGCGGTATCGGTGCCGCTTGAGGGGCTCACCGTTCTGCGTGGCGCGGACAAGCTCACGCTTTACACATGGGGCACTGGCACGGCGAAACATTACTTCTGTTCGATCTGCGGGATTTATACCCACCACCGTCGGCGCTCGAACCCGAATGAATACGGCGTCAACATGGGCGCCATCGAGGGGGTCAATCCGGCCGATCATGAACCGATCGGCTGGCACGACGGCATCAATCACCCCTCGGACCGCTGACCGCCCCGACCCGGTCTGACGCGGCTTATCGCTCAGAAGTCAAAAAGCTCGCTCAGGAAAGATTCTTTCCGACGTTTTTTGCCGCGCGACCGGTCGTCATGATCGTCGTGGCGTGGTGCGTCGCGTGGCGGCGGTGGTGGTGTTTCGCCAACTTGCCGCTCAATGATCTTGTCAAGCTCTCCCCGGTCAAGCCAGACACCGCGGCAAGCCGGGCAATAATCTATCTCGACACCGTTACGCTCGGCCATCACCAGCGTTTCGCCATCAACGGGACATTTCATGGTCGCCTCCTTGGTTGCGCACGCAATCCCGCCCGGTCAAATCTACCCAAGGTCACGGGGCCGCGTCCCCTCGATATGGGGATAAATCCATCGGGTTCAAACCCGGCGGATCGCCAAATCGTCGCACATTCGCGCACCGACGCGATACCGACGTGAATACCGACGTTCCGGTCGCTGCGTTAACCCACTCTCTCAGGCGTTGCGGATGACTTTGGCGAACTTCTCGAAAATCGGCTCGTTTGCACAGATGACCGATCCGTCTTCCAGAATGTCCCCCTCGGGGTTCATCGCTTCGATCATGCCGCCGGCCTCGCGCACGATGATCGTGCCCGCAGCCAGATCCCAAGCGTTCAACCTGCGCTCCCAGAAGCCGTCATAACGGCCCGCCGCCACATAAGCGAGATCGAGCGCCGCAGAACCCCAGCGGCGCACTCCCGCACAGGCGGGCATCAGCCGCGCCAGATCCTGAAGCGTCTGGGGCAGGTCGCTGCGCCCCCCAAAGGGAACGCCGGTGGCAAAGATCGCTTCGATCATCTTGGCCCTGCCGGACACGCGCAAGCGGCTTTCGTTCATCCAGGCGCCTTCGCCCTTCTCGGCAAAGAACATCTCGTCCTTGGCGGCGTCAAAGATAACGCCGGCGACCACTTTTCCCTTATGTTCCAATGCGATGCTGACCGCCCAATGGGGCAGGCCGTGCAGAAAGTTCGTGGTTCCGTCAAGCGGATCAACGATCCAGCGGCGGGTCGGGTCCGCGCCCTCGACTTCTCCGCCTTCCTCGGCGATCCAGCCATAGGTGGGCCGCGCGGCCATGAGCTCTTCCTTGAGAAGCGCCTCGGCAGCGATATCGGCGCGGCTCACAAAGTCGCCTGCGCCTTTCATGGAAACCTGAAGGTTCTCGACCTCGCGGAAGTCCTTGACCAGCGACCGGCCCGCCTTGCGCGCGGCTTTGATCATGATGTTGAGATTGGCGCTGCCGACCATGGCGTGAGGCTCCTTTTCGTCAAGCCGCGCGTATACGCCGGGTGGTGCCGCTTGCCAAGGGCCGATCCGGCACTGATCACCCTTCTGACGTGCGGTTTTTCGATGCGCGGCTTGCCCTCTGACCCAAGAATGCGGCGAGATGCTCGCGGGACACGAAAACCTAGAGCGAATGACTCAGCAGCAATGCCGCTTCATGCCGACGCGCGGTGCGGCGTGCGGATCGGCCATAGGCCTTTGGGCCATCTGTCTCAAGCTCGGGGAAAAGCGCGATGATTTCCGCGCGTGTCTCCTCGTCGAGCGTGGTCCACGAGGTTGCACCGGGATGAAAGCTTTCCGAAGCGATGCCAGAGGCATAGACAAGTTCGTGCTGGTCAAGAAGCAGGTGAAAATATTCGACCCGCCCGCCGGTTTCGATGATGATCGTGTCGTCGTTCACAAGGTGACGGGCAGGGATCAGGATTTCGGGTTCGCCCATGACCATCTCGGCCTGCCATCCGCGCAGAAGCATACGGTGCTGCTGTGAGACGCGCAGGTCTTGCGTATTGCCAAGCGCGTCCTTGCGTATCAGCACAGGGGCAAAATTGCCGGCCGCCGCAACCGTACGGGAGCCCGTCCAGCGCACGGGCTGAAACCCGCGATCCCGAGTCAGCACAAGGTCGCCCACCATTATCTCTTCGATCGGGCGGTTGCCGGTCTGCGTGGTGATTTCCGTGCCCCGGGTGAAACAGGTCACAAAATCCCACGATTGCCGGTCCGCTGTCGTCCCCAAGAAGGTGTTGCCTATAAGGCTGTCGAGCGTGATCGAACGGATGGGGTCGGCCTCAAGCGCGGCCTGATCCGCATTGTTCGAAAATTCGGGCGCGAGATAGGTGTTCCCGTCCACATCCTGCATCAGCACTGCGGAAATCGTCGATGTGTTTCCATCGGTATAAGTCACCGTCGCGGAATAGACCGAGGTGGCATCGAAGATCTGCGCAGGGCCGCCATCTATTGAAAAGCTCTCTGCGGGGCTGTTGTCCTGATCATAATACGATCCCGGATCGCCCACCGGTGAGAGCGTCACGAAATCGTTCACAAGCGAGTCACCCTCCCCACCAAAGGTCAGCCCGACCAAGGCGGCGGCATTCTCGGCTTGGTTATTGCCTTCAAAAGTGTCGATATCGCTGAGTTGACTCAGCGAAATCACATTAAATGTCGTCGGCACGTCAATCTCCTGCAACGGTCTGATCTGCACCCGCAGATCGACTTTGTCGAGCGGGATCAGTGATTTGTCTCTAAGCTCGCCCGAAAGCGTGTGTCACGGGGAAACTTCAAGTTGTCAAAGCACCTTGGCAATCTAAAGCCAGTTTTGCGGCGGGAATTGGAAATCAGGTGGCAACGTCCGCCGTGGCAATCTCGCGGCGTTGCAGTTTGATGGGAATGTCACGGGCAAGACGGATCAAGTGCGCCATATAGGGCTTGTTCTCGTCCTCCTCCCGGATCGCTGCGAACAAGCGTTTGGTCACGCCGGTTTCGGTCAATGGGCGCACCACGTAGTCGCCGGATTGCCGTAGCGCGCGCACCACCCAGTCGGGCAAAACCGCGACACCCCGGCCCGACGCGACAAGCAGTAGGATCACGGCCGTCAGCTCGACCTGCCGCACCGCTCGCGGTTCGACCTTGGCGGGGGTCAGAAGCTCGGTAAAGACGTCCAATCGGGAGCGGTCCACCGGATAAGTGATCAGGGTCTCGTCCCGAAAATCCTCGACCTCGACATAGGGTTTAGCGGCCATCGGGTGATCGTGTGGCGCCAGCAAGACGGGCTCATAATCGAACAAGGGTTTGAACGTGATACCTGGAAGGTTTTCGGGATCGGAGGACACGACAAGATCCACCTCTTCCTTTTGCAACGCCGGCAGCGCGTCAAAGGCAAGGCCGGGACGAATATCCACATCCACTTCGGACCAGGGCTTGCGGAACTCTTCCAGCACGGGAAACAGCCATTCGAAACAGGCATGACATTCGATGGCGATATGAAGCCGCCCGGCACTGCCCGCGCGGACGCCGCTGAATTCGGCTTCAAGGGCTTCGATCTCGGGCAGAACACGTTCTGCCACCCGCAAGAGACGATGACCCGCCGCCGACAGTTTCATTGGCTTCGACCTGCGAACGAAAAGCTCGACACCGGCCTGATCCTCCAGCCCCTTGATCTGATGGCTCAGGGCCGATTGCGTGATGTGCAAAAGCTCGGCGGCGCGGGCAAGGCCGCCGGCCTGATGGATGGCTCTTATCGTCCTCAGATGACGGAATTCGATATGCATCCCCAAGCGTGCCTCATGTTCTTAGTGAAAATTATGAATTTGTCTAACTATCGCCACCCTGCGACAAGGTACAAGACCAGTTTTGCCGAGGATAAAGCCATGACCGTTCCAAGCGTTTCCTTCGAATTCTTCCCACCCAAGACGCTTGAGGCGTCTTTCCGGCTTTGGGACACGGTGCAATCGCTTGCGCCGCTTGATCCGCGTTTCGTCTCTGTCACCTATGGGGCGGGCGGTGCCACGCGCCATCTCACGCGCGAAGCGGTTGGCGCATTGCAGGGCTCGGCCGGGCTTCGCGTCGCGGCCCATCTCACCTGTGTGGATGCAAGCCGCGACGAAACACTCGGCATCGCGCGCGAATTCGCGGCTGCGGGGGTATCCGACATCGTGGCGTTGCGGGGTGATCCGCCCAAGGGAAGCGGCGCCTTCCACCCTCATGCCGAGGGCTTTGCCGATAGCTGCGAACTGATTTCGGCACTGGCGGACGAAGGTGGCTTCAATATTCGCGTGGGCGCCTATCCCGAACGCCACCCCGAAGCGGCGGATGATCAGGCGGATATCGACTGGCTCAAGCGCAAGATCGACGCAGGCGCCACGGAGGCGATCACCCAGTTTTTCTTCGAGGCCGAAACCTTCCTGCGGTTCCGTGACCGTTGTGTTGCGGCGGGCATCGATGCGCCGATCATCCCCGGCATCCTGCCGATCGAGAACTGGCAGAACGCCAGCCGGTTCGCCACGGCGTGCGGCACAACCGTGCCTGCATGGCTCGAAGATGCGTTCACCACCGCCATTCGAGATGACCGGCATGATCTTCTGGCCACGGCCATAGCGACCGAATTGTGCAGTGATCTGCTCGACGAGGGTGTCGATACGCTCCATTTCTACACGCTGAACCGTCCTGACCTCACGCGCGATGTCTGTCATGCGCTGGGCGTCACTCCGGCGGTCGCACTGCGCGAGGTGGCCTGAGCGGCAGGAGTTGACAGCTCCGAACGCGGCTCCGATAACCGGCCCAAAGCCTTGACCGGAGCCGCGCTTGCCCGTGACCAACCCTATCGCCACCACGATTGACGACCTTCCCGATGCCGAGGCGCTTCTGTCACGGTCGGGGCTTGAGTTCATGCAGGCGGTTCTGCGCGGTGAGCTTTCCGGCCCGCCCATCGGTGAAACGCTCGGCTTTCGCCTGACCGGAGTCGAGGACGGTCAGGTCACCTTCGATGGCGCGCCGGCCTTTGCCGCAGCCAATCCGATGCGGGGTTTGCACGGTGGATGGTATGGCGCGATCCTTGATAGCTGTATGGCCTGCGCGGTGATGACCCGCGTGCCGCGTGGCGCCTATTACACGACGCTTGAATACAAAGTGAACATCACCCGCGCGATTCCCTTGGGCACCCTTGTAAGGGCCACCGGCACGGTTCAGCATTCCGGGCGAAGCACCGGCATCGCCATGGGTGAAATTCGCGGGGTGGATGATGATCGTCTCTATGCCACGGGTTCGACCACCTGTCTGATCATGCAGGCGAAATGAGCGTATTTCTTAAAGACGCAAACAGGGTCACGCACTGTCCGCATGCAATTCCGCGTTGCGCAATGCCGGGTAATCCTGGTCCCGGACGGTGTCATGAAGCCGCTCGCTCGGATCTCGTCCCACAGGTCGCGCCCGCCGCATCAGGAAAATCTTGCCCCACCCGCGCCATTTGCCCACCGATGGCGCGTCAGGATCTTGAGGATACGCGTCTTGCCAGCCCTCGGGAAGTTCAAGGCCGCAAGCCTCAGCCATTTCCAGCATCCAGACCATTGAAATGTTGGACAGGGGGCGTGCCTCGTGAAAACCGCCAAGCTGACCACCCACATCGCCATGGGTGCCCCGAAACCAGACCTGTTCGACCCGGCCGTTATGGTTCGGTGGCGTGTCCCAAATAATCGGCGTATACACGATGCGCGTCTCGTGCAGGGCAAGCGCATGAAACCCGTTGCGCACGACAGGCGCCAATTCGTGGTTATGAAACTCTTGCGCATCCTTCTGCCAGCGCCAGATCACCGGCAGACGCCAGCCCAACGCCTTGACCGTGTCCCAAACGCCGACCATCTCAACCTCTGCCGCCTCATGACAATGCGCGGCACGAAACGCGGCACAGGCTTCGGTGATCTCTTCGGCGCGATAGTGGCGATACGCAAGCCGGACGTTGCGTTCAGTCGCGTGTTCGGCTTTCAACAGCCCAACGCGATCTATCGCTCCGGCCAGAGATCGCACCGCGAAGGCCCCGCGCGAAAAGCCGAATAGGAAAATCCGGTCCCCTGCGCGATATCTGCTGGCAAGGTGCCCATAGGCGCGCCGGATCTGCCGATTGATGCCGCCGCCGGTAATGATGTCACGCGTGCTGCGCCAGTCGCACCATTGCAGCCCGGCCTCGTAATAAACCGAAAGCTCGACACCGCCGACCCGGTCCAGAAGCTTGTAGGTCAGGCCGGCGTTGCTCTCACACTCTTCGGACAGGGTGGACATCGTGCCGTCCAGAATAATGACATGCGTCATCGGTCCGCGCTGACGAATCTGTCCTCTCTGGTCTTGGCGCATTTCGGGCCGCACCAGATCGTAAACTCTTTTGAACCAG
The DNA here is from genome assembly GCF_037083845.1 of Roseovarius sp. E0-M6. Lineage (NCBI taxonomy): Bacteria > Pseudomonadati > Pseudomonadota > Alphaproteobacteria > Rhodobacterales > Roseobacteraceae > Roseovarius > Roseovarius sp. E0-M6. Next base: position 7,554 of record NZ_JBAPLA010000007.1, read on the forward strand.
GTTTTCAGTGACATGTCAGTGGCCGGTATCCTTGTCTTCTGGCGTGGCCTTGATGTGGCACGCCATCACGCTTTTCAAGATAATGGTTTTTGCGGCGTGATGCAGTCAACGAGTTCAAACATCCCCGTGATGCGCCAAGTGAAGGCACGGCGGCTCTTAAACGACAGGGATAGGACAAAGCCCGTATTGCGGGCTCAGTAGCCGCATCTCTGACCGATTTCGCGCCGAGTGCTGGCGATCTGTGATTGGATCAGGCAGGATCGGGCGGCGACGCGCGTCACCAGGGCGGCCCGCCGCGCCGATCGTCATGGCGCAACGGTTCAGAAAAGGGAGACATGTAATGGACAAGGTCAGCTTCACCCAGATGAAGGACGGCACGAAAGAGGATTACGAATTTCTCACCGCGCACGAGATAGACCATACCAAGCACACCGCCAAACGCCTGCTCAAGGCGCTGGTCGATCTTGACGAAGGTCTGTCGGGCTATCAGATCACCCGCCTTGGCCATTCGGTGCAATCGGCCAGCCGCGCATGGCGTGACGGGGCGGACATAGACTGGGTCGTTTCGGCGCTTCTTCACGATATCGGCGATATCTATGCGCCCTATAATCATGATGAATATGCCGCCACCATCCTCAAACCCTTCGTGCGCGAACAATGCACCTGGTGCGTGGCCACACATGGCGATTTTCAGATGGTCTACTATGGTCATCACCTTGAAGGGGCGGACCCCAACAAGCGCGACCGCCATGCCGGCCATCAATATTTCGACGATTGCGCCACGTTCTGTGAGCGTTGGGATCAGGCCAGCTTTGACCCTGACTATGACGACCTTCCGCTCGAATTTTTCGCCCCGATGGTTGAACAGGTTTTTGACCGGAGGCCCTATGACCCCGAAGTGATCCGCCCCGGCACGCGCGAACCGCTGGTCAACCCCGAAGTTGCCGCCGAACGCTGATCGCCATGATCGGGACGGCGCGCTGACCTTTGGGTGTCGGTCGGAGATAAGAAACAGGGTGGCGCGCCCCGCCTCCCGGCGCGGACACTGATGCCGCAGAGCGGGCCACCCTGTGCGTGACAGTCAGCCTGAGGGTTTTTTGCCCACATCTCCGGCCCACCATGTCCGGCCGGCATGGCGATAGACGGTGACGCTCTGGCCCGGGCAAAGACCCCTGAGCGCACTGTGGGCGCGGGGCAGACTGCGGCCTGCGACACCGTCCCCGTCACGCCAGACGATCCGCGCCTGCGTGCCGCCCGGTCCCGGCATTCGCGACAGGCGAATCGCGGTCAGCCGGGCCGGGCATTGCTGCCCTTCGCGCCGTGCGCGCACTCCGGAAACGGCCCGGCCCCCAATGCGCCACAGAAGCCAGAGCGCAAGGCCCCCGAGGCCCAGTGCCGCCCGTTGCAAGCCTTGCTCATTGCCCGGTCCGGACCGGTTGGCGAGCGAAACGCGCGCCGGTGCATCGGGCAGATAACTCAGCGCGACCTTCCCCCCATGATCAAGCCGCGTGAACCGCTCGGCATCCACCCGACGCCGCACGACCACCGATTGCCCGGCGGGCGTCGCAAACAAAAGATCGACGAAATAGGTATGCGCCACCGACCCGTCCACGCGCGGCTGCGCCTGATCGACCTTTTCAACCACGCGCGCCTGCGTGCTGCGGGCTTCACCCTCGAAGCGCGCGGCCAGTTTCTCGCGGCTGTCGGCCCACAGGCTGAGGGCGGTGACCAATGCGGCAAGTACCGGCACAGACCACCCTCCCATGCGCAGGAAAAGGCGCATGGCGCTTGGCGGGGTGGGCGGAATCGGTTCTCGCATAACCTATGATGTGTCTCGGTCCGCGCGTAGGGCAAGCTCGGCCTTCCCCTTGCTCGGCACATTCGCTATTCCGGGCGCGACACCGAAATGACCGCAAGTGATGGGATCACCGCAGATGGCGATGGACAAGACTTTCAACGCAGCCGAGGCCGAGCGCCGCATTTTCGAGGCTTGGGAGCAGGCGAATGCATTCCAAGCCGGCGCCAACGCGAAACCGGGGGCCGAGTCCTTTAGCGTGATGATCCCGCCGCCCAACGTCACGGGCGTTCTGCACATGGGGCACGCGTTCAACAATACGCTTCAGGACATTCTGACCCGTTGGAAACGGATGCAGGGCTATGACACGCTCTGGCAGCCGGGCACGGACCACGCAGGGATCGCCACACAGATGGTGGTCGAACGTATGCTGGCCGAAAAAGGTGAACCGCCCCGCGCGGAAATGGGGCGCGAGAAATTCCTCGAAAAGGTCTGGGAATGGAAAGAGCAATCTGGCGGCACGATTATCCAGCAGCTCAAGCGCCTCGGCGCCTCGTGCGACTATTCGCGCACAGCGTTCACAATGGCGGGCGCGGCAGGGGACACGCGCACTGGCCATGAAAACAGCGCCAATTTCCATGACGCGGTGATCAAGGTCTTTGTCGACATGTATGAAAAAGGCCTGATTTATCGTGGCAAGCGCCTCGTCAATTGGGATCCGCATTTCGAAACCGCAATCTCGGATCTTGAGGTCGAGAATCTCGAGGTCGCGGGCCATATGTGGCATTTCAAGTATCCCTTGGCGGGCGGTGCGACATATGAGTATTTGGAGAAAGATGAAGACGGGAACGTGATCTTCCGGGAAGAGCGCGATTACATCTCGATCGCCACGACGCGCCCCGAAACGATGCTGGGCGATGGTGCGGTCGCGGTGCACCCCTCGGACGAACGCTATGCCTCGCTCGTGGGGCAGCTTTGCGAAATTCCCGTGGGCCCCAAAGAACACCGCCGCCTGATCCCGATCATTACCGATGAATATCCCGATCCCGATTTCGGCAGCGGTGCCGTCAAGATCACCGGTGCCCATGATTTCAACGACTATCAGGTTGCCAAGCGTGGCGGCATTCCGATGTACCGCCTGATGGACACACGCGGAATCATGCGTGATGACGGCGCGCCCTACGCCGAGGCGGCGGAGATCGCTTTGGCCGTCGCGCGCGGTGAGCGCGAGTTGACCGAAGCCGAGGCGGATGCCGTGAACCTCGTCCCCGACGATCTGCGCGGCCTCGACAGGTTCGAGGCGCGCGATCGCGTGGTCGATCAGATCACTGACGAAGGGTTGGCGGTGATGACCAACGCCGCCGATCCCCGGCTGGGCGGGAGCCGGGCTGAAGCCCGGCCTACGTCTGATGGCGAGAGTAGGCCGGGCTTCAGCCCGGCACCCCTCGCCCCCGAAGAGGGCGGCGAGGCGCGCACTGATGAGGAGCAACTCATCCCGCTGGTCGAATCCAAACCCATCATGCAGCCCTTCGGCGACCGCTCCAAGGTGGTGATCGAACCGATGCTGACGGATCAATGGTTCGTCGATGCCGAGAAGGTCGTCGGCCCCGCGCTTGATGCCGTGCGCAATGGCGACGTGAAGATCATGCCCGAAAGCGGCGAGAAAACCTATTTCCACTGGCTCGAGAATATCGAGCCGTGGTGCATCTCGCGGCAGCTCTGGTGGGGGCATCAGATACCGGTTTGGTATTTCCCTGTCGAAGGTGACTGGTATGCTGTCTGTGCCGCGACCGAAGAGGAGGCGTTGGAAAAAGCGCGCCGGCGCACCGCCGATGGCACGGAATTCCGCATTGTCGCGGACCAACAGGAAGCTGTGGCGATCCTTGCCGAGCAGGTCAAACTTCTTGATGTGCAGGATGAAGGTGCGATCCGCAGTTTCGATGGTCCGATGCAGGTTCCCATGTTCCGCGACCCCGACGTGCTCGACACATGGTTCTCGTCTGGTCTCTGGCCCATCGGCACGCTGGGGTGGCCCGAGGATACGCCGGAACTGCAACGCTATTTCCCCACCTCCACCCTCGTCACCGGGCAGGACATCCTCTTTTTCTGGGTGGCGCGCATGATGATGATGCAGCTTGCCGTCGTGAACGAGGTGCCGTTCGATACCGTCTATCTCCACGGCCTCGTCCGCGACGCCAAAGGCAAGAAGATGTCGAAATCCACCGGCAACGTGATCGACCCGCTCGAGGTGATCGACGAATACGGCGCCGACGCGCTGCGCTTTACCAATTGCGCCATGGCCTCGCTCGGTGGTGTTCTCAAGCTCGACATGCAACGCATCGCGGGCTATCGCAATTTCGGCACCAAGCTCTGGAACGCCGCCCGCTTCGCCGAGATGAACGGTGCCACCGGCAGCGCGGGGCAAGTGCCGCAACCGCAATCGACCGTCAACCGCTGGATCATCGGTGAGGTGGCACAGGTGCGCGAAACCGTCGATGCGGCGCTTGAAGGTTATCGCTTCAACGATGCGGCCCAAGCACTATACGCTTTCGTATGGGGCAAGGTCTGCGACTGGTATGTCGAGTTTTCCAAGCCCCTTCTGCTTGATGGCGAGGACGCGACCAAGGCCGAAACACAAGCCACGATGGCGTGGGTCATCGACCAATGTCTCATTCTGCTTCACCCCATCATGCCCTTCATCACCGAAGAGCTTTGGGACACGCTCGGCGATCGTGACAAGATGCTTGTTCACGCGGACTGGCCAACATACGGTGCCGAATTGATTGATGCCGATGCCGACCGGGAAATGAACTGGGTCATTTCCTTGATCGACGCCGTCCGCTCCGCGCGTGCGCAGATGCACGTCCCGGCGGGGGCGAAAATTCCCATGGTTGTCACATCGCTCGACATGGCCGGTCAGGCCGCGTGGGATCGCAATGAGACGATGATCAAACGCCTCACCCGCGTTGAAACACTCGACCATGTCGACAGCTTCCCGAAAGGCACCGTGACCGTGACCGTCGAGGGCGCAAACTTTGGTTTGCCGCTTGCCGATATCATCGACATCGACGAGGAAAAGGCGCGGCTCGAAAAGACACTGGGCAAGCTCGAGAAAGAACTCGGCGGGCTGCGTGGCCGGTTGAACAATCCAAAATTCGTGGCCTCCGCTCCCGAAGAGGTGGTCGAGGAAGCCCGCGACAACCTGCGCACCCGCGAAGAGGAAGAGACGAAACTGCGCGAGGCACTGGAGCGGTTGGCCGAGGTGGGGTGAGGCTATTTGGGCCTTACCTGCACTCAATCAGCGTCGTGAACTCGACCGCCCGTTCCGCAAGCGTGACGGGGCCGAGCTTTTCGCCATTGGCCGAGAGCGTGGGATCGACTCCGTGCTGCGACAGGAACAGCTTCGCGATTTCGCCACGCACGGCGAAATTGACATTCTGAGGGATGCCACCATTCGCCTCGGCGATCTTGATGGCATCAAGGCGCGAAACCACGACCCCGACGACATTGCCACGTGGCCCCATGACCGGCCCACCCGAGTTTCCGGGCTGGATCGGGGCTGTGATCTGAAACTGGGTTTCCGCCCCCGCCAAACCTTTCAGCCCCGAGACCGAACCGCGCGTCACGTTGAAACCGCCCAGAATGTCGGCATAGGGATATCCTGCCACCGTCACATCCGAATTGAGTCGGGCCGGGCCTGTCGCAAATACCGCCACCGATTTCGCGTGCGCAGCTTTTGCCTGCACCAGTGCCAGATCGAAGACGTCGGACCGGGCGATCACCTCCGCCTGTTCATTTTCAATTCGTATGTCGCGGCACCCGTCGATCACATGCGCATTGGTAAGCACGTGACCGCTCTCGGATACAAAAAACCCGGTGCCCGATCCGTTGCGCGCCGGTCCGGTCTCACCTGTTTCCGGCACCGGGGTCGAAACCGCCGCCGTACCGTCATCGTCTGACATGTCCTCGAACATCTCGAGGGTGGCCAACACGGTCCGTTCTAGGTGACCGTCTTCGGTAATGCGCAGCGGTGGCGCTTGCCCTACCGCGAGGCTTGCCGATACCGCGCTTAATAAACCCTGATCCGCCCTGTCCACCGACAGAAGAACCGTGGACCAGCTTCCATTGACGAAATTCGAACGGGCATAAAGCGTTCCGCCTGATCGGTTGCGCGCACTGGTGACCGCGAAATCGTGGCGTCGCACCGTGTACGGCGCTTCGTGCACGTCATTCCAGTCTGCAACATAGTCGTGCACGCTCTGCGCCCGCTGCCGGTCGTGCAGGCCCACAGAATAAGACAGGCTGCTGTTCCTGTGCCGCCAGTTGACGAAGGCCTCGGTTGCCGGATCGCTAACGACCGCCTTGGTCGGAAACAGGATCGTCATCCCGAGCGCGTCGAAATAACGCCGCTCCCACCCTTCGCTTTCGATCCGCCCAAGCAGGTCAAGCGCCAGCGTGGCCATATGCACATCCAAGGGTGCCATATCAAACTCGCGCTGCGAATACGCGTTGAGCGCGCGTTTGCTGCGTTGGCCCCATGCGCCATCCAGAAGGCCGTTATAATACCCTCCGAACGCCAGTGCGGTTTGTAGAAAACGGGTTTCATCCGTGGTCAGCCGACGGGCTGAAAAATCTCGAAACAACTCCTCCTGCCCCTGTGCCACCACAGAACCAGGGCCTACAATTCCGAGCAGAAACACAAGACAGAGAATTCCGGCTCGGATAATCTTCGCAAAACTTTCCATGCCAGCCAGTCTGGCAAGCAACCGGAAATTGCGCAATATCTTAACAAAGATGAATGCAAGCTCGTGTCCCGCAGAGTTCAAACCAACCGAAGGAACTCCCCATGCCCGCACCGAAAAACCGCCTCAAATCCGCTTTGCAAGACGACCGCACCCTGATTGGATGCTGGGCCGGGTTCGCTGACCCTTATCCAACCGAGGTTCTGGCGACCGCCGGCTTTGATTGGCTTGTGATCGACGGTGAGCATGCGCCGAATGATCTGCGCACGATCATGGCGCAACTCCAAGTGCTCGAAGGAACCGGGGCCAAGCCCGTGGTGCGCTTGCCCATGGTCGAACCGTGGCTGATCAAACAGGTGCTGGATATCGGGGCACAGACACTCTTGATCCCGATGGTGGAAAGCGCGGCTCAGGCGACCGACCTCGTGCGTGCTATGCGCTATCCGCCTGCGGGTATTCGCGGCTCGGGTGCGGCGCTGGCGCGCGCGTCACGCTTTTCCGGCATCTCCGATTATATCTCCACTGCCGACAATGAGATGTGCCTCATCGTTCAGGTCGAAACTCGCGCAGGTCTTGCCGCGCTGGATGACATTCTCTCGGTGGATGGAGTTGATGGCGTCTTTGTCGGGCCTTCGGACCTTGCCGCCGACATGGGGCATCAGGGCGACGCGGCACAAGAGGAGGTGCGCACCGCGATTCGTGATGCGCTGGGCCGTATCCGCGCGGCCGGAAAGGCCGCAGGTATCATCGCGGTCGATCACGCGACGGCGTGCGACTACCGCGATTGGGGGGCCAACCTTCTGGCTGTGGGCATCGACGTCGTGTTCATGGCCCGCGCCGCGCGGGAAGCGGTGGCCCGGTGGCGCGAGAATGACTGAACCGTGGCTTGTCGCGGATGTGGGCGGCACCACGACGCGACTGGGTCTTGCTGGCCCTCATGGTCTGATCCCCGAGACCACACAAAGCCTTGCCAACGACTGCGCAGCCGGTTTTGTGGAGCTTGCGAGCCGTTACCTCGCAGAGCAAGGCGCCACGCCTGCGGCCATCTGTGCCGGCGTTGCCGGGCCAGTCAAGAATGGGGCGGCGCAACTCACCAATCGTGACTGGCGAATAACTGCCAGTGCGCTTGCCGCCGCCACCGGCGCGCGGGATGTTCACCTGATCAACGACCTTCAGGCGCAGGGTTATGCGCTGAACGCGGTCTCACCACACGCGATCACGGCGCTTGCTGGGCCTCCGGCGCAGGGGGGTGCGCGTCTGGTGCTTGGCCTCGGCACCGGCTGCAACATCGCGGTGGTGCATGATCTGGGAGGCACGCTTTTTGTTCCGCCTGCCGAAGCGGGGCACAGTCGGCTGCCGTATATCCCCGCCCTTGCCGCCGCCATGGACCGGATCGACGATCCGCATTTGCCGGTCGAGGCGTTTCTCTCGGGCTCGGGGCTTGTGCGATTGCATACGGCACTGGGCGGGGCCGAGACCGACACAGGCGAAATACTCAAAGCCATCGCCGCGGGCGATCCGGTGGCCGATGCCACCATGACCGCCTTTGGTGCGGTGTTGGGTCATGTCGCGGGGAGTTTCGCGCTCATTCACATGGCCACGGGCGGGCTCTTCCTAATCGGGGGGCTCGCCCGCGCCATCGCGCCGCATCTTTCGGCGACGCCCTTCCGCGACACATTCGAGTCCAGAGGCCCCTATACCCACATCACCCGCACCATTCCCGTTTCGCTTATCTTGGATGACGATGCCGGTCTTCTGGGATGCTGGGAGGTTCTGCGCCAGAATGCCATTGGCGCAGGCCCGGCTCTTGGTCCGGTCTGACAGGCCCACGTCCCGACCTCTGCCGGGTCACGCCACGCGCGGCGCGCGAAACTCCCGGACGGGCAGGTGGACGATCGCACTGAAGGCGCCCACACCCACGCCGATCCACCACACCATCGTATAATCGCCATAGACGTCATACATCCGACCGCCCAGCCAGACCCCCATGAAACTTCCCAGTTGGTGCGAAAAGAAGACGATGCCATAAAGCGTGCCCATATAGCGCAACCCGTAAATATGGGCGATAAGCCCACTGGTCAGCGGCACGGTCGCCAGCCAGAGCGCCCCCATGCTCACCGAGAACAAGAGCACCGTTGCGGGGGTGATCGGGGTTAGGATGAACGCAGCCGCAATCAGGGTGCGCCCGGTATAGATCCCCGCCAGAAGGTATTTCTTGGAATACCGCTTGCCCAGGTAACCCGCGGTCAGGGTTCCCGCGATATTGGCAAGCCCGATCAGCGAGATCGACACGGCCCCCAGAGCGGACGTGGTGGTGATCCCGATGTTATGCAGAACCCCACCGGGCACGATCGGGCCGCACATCTCGGTCACGAAGGCCGGAAAATGCGCGGTGATAAAGGCAAGCTGATACCCGCATGAGAAAAAGCCCAGGAAAATAAGTGTGTAGGATGGATCGCGAAATGCGCGGGTCAGGAGCTGGCCCATGCTCTCCTCGATCTCCACGCGGCTCGACCCTTGTGGCGCACGCATCAGTGGCAGGCACATGAGCGAAGCGAGGACCGTGCCGGCAAAGACCAGAAACACCATCTGCCAACTCATCAGGCTCAGCAGATATTCCGCCACAGGCGCGCCGAAGACCTGACCGGCCGACCCGGCAGCGGTTGCGATGGCAAGGCTCATCGAGCGGTGCTCATCGCTGCTCGCGCGGCCGACCACGGCAAGGATCACGCCAAACCCCGTGCCGGCGATGCCGAAGCCCACGAATATCTCGTAAAGCTGATGTGCCTCGGGTGTCACCGCAAAGGACGACAGGACAAGACCTGCGGCATAGGTCAGCGCGCCCAGAATAATCGCCTTGCGATCCCCGATCTTCTCGGCCAGCGCGCCAAAGATGGGCTGCCCGATCCCCCAGGCGAGGTTCTGGATCGCGATGGCAAGGCTGAACTCGGCCCTGAGCCAGCCGAACTCTTCGGCGATGGGGATCTGAAAAACGCCAAAACTTGCGCGGATCGCAAAGGAAATCAGCATGATCACACAACCGGCAACCAAAACCGGGGTGAACAATGGTACGGATTTTTGCAAGGCGATCCCTCCTGACGGACCGCTTCACCCTAGGGGCTTCCGGCCGGGCGTCAATTTCCCAATTGTGATGGGCACAATCACACGACGCTCTGCAACGCCGTCACAAGCGCGGCCACCTCGTCGCTGGGATCGGTGGTTTTACAGATCAGTGCCGCCCCGGTCTCGACCTCACCGTCACAGGCACGCACTAGCCCCCCGTCGGTCAACGCCCGCGCCACGAGAATCCGGTGCCCCATCAGCACCCCGGCACCAAGCCGCGCCTCGTCGAGCGCCATTGCATATAGCGAATAGCGCGGCCCCTCGTCCGGGTTGGCCAAGTGGCACCCCGTGGCCTCGGACCAGCGCCGCCAGTCTCCCTCCCACGTGGCATCATGTAACCGCGTCACATGGTTCAGATCACCGGGAGATCCGATCTGCCCCGCGGTGACCGGCGCACATACAGGCAGCAATGCGTCATGGGCCAGCACTGTCTCGGTGCTGTGGCCCGTGGGGCGCCCGATGAACAAACTCAGGTCGAACATGTCCCGGCTCAGGTTCGGCGGTCGCTCCAGTGCGGTCACCGACAGGCGCAGATCGGGCAGAGCGGCGCGCAAAGCGGGAAGCCGCGGCCCAAGCCAGAGTTGCGCGACACTGGGCAGGGCGGCGATCTGAAGCACCGGATCGGGGCGCAAGGCGCGTAATCCGCGAGTCGCCTCGCCCAGACGGTCGAACGCCGCCGCAAGGCCGGGCGCGATCGCCGCCCCCGCCTGCGTCAGCCGCACGCCCTGCGCGCGCCGCTCGAAAAGAGGGATGCCGGCCCAATCCTCGACCGTCTTTATATGCTGCGAAATCGCGCCGGACGTGACGTTCAGCTCCTCGGCGGCGGCTGCAAACCCGCCAAGCCGCGCGGCAGCCTCGAATGCCCTGAGCGCATTCAGCGGTGGTCCCTTGGGGCGCGGAGGCGAGACCGACATCAGTTACCCCTAGTTTTTCTAAGCTCATTCAAAGGTAATCTCGTTTGCGCGCGGCCGCAAACCGGGTTTTCATGCCCGTGACCGAAAAGGAGATAGTCATGACCCTTGCCCGCCGTGAATGGGTGCCCGCCACCTGTGAAACCCTCGTGCAATCCATCGCGACCCGCACGCAATCCGCGGCAAGCGATACGATCCTTGACCGGCTCGACACGCTGGTTGCGGACAACCGCCGCATCCATGAATGGGATTGCTTCAACCTCAACCCCGCCACCAACGTCATGAACCCCCGCGCCGAGGCGATGCTTGCGTCCGGGCTTGGGTCGCGGCCATCGCTTGGCTATCCCGGCGACAAGTACGAAATGGGGCTCGAGGCCATCGAGGAAATCGAGGTGATCGCCGCCGACCTTTGCGCGCAGGTTTTCGATGCCCGCTTTGCGGAAATCCGGGTGCCTTCTGGCGCCATAGGCAACCTCTATGCCTTTATGGCCACCTGCAAACCGGGCGACACGATCATTGCACCCCCGGCGGATATCGGCGGCCATGTGACACACCATGACGCGGGCTGTGCCGGGCTTTATGGCCTCAACATCATGCCCGCCCCGGTGGCGCGTGATGGCTATACCGTCGACGTGGATGCGCTCCGCGATCTCGCACATCGGCGCAATCCTGCGCTTATCACCATCGGCGGAAGCCTCAACCTCACCGAACACCCGGTTTCCGACATCCGCGCCATCGCCGATGAGGTGGGCGCGAAAGTGCTTTTCGATGCAGCTCATCAATGCGGCATCATCGCCGGTCAGGCATGGCGCAACCCGTTGACCGAGGGCGCGCACATGATGACCATGAGCACTTACAAAAGCCTCGGTGGTCCTCCGGGTGGCCTCGTCCTGACCAATGACGACGATTTGGCCCGCAGGCTCGATACCATCGCCTTTCCGGGCATGACCGCCAATTTCGATGCGGCGAAATCGGCGGCACTGGCTGTCACGATGCTCGATTGGCGGGACTTCGGTGCCGAATATGCGCGCGCCATGATTGATTTGTCACAGGCGTTGGCCCACGCTCTGGCTGCCCGGGATATGCCCGTTTTCACCACATCCCACGGCGCGACCCGGTCGCATCAGTTCGCGCTTGAGGCCGCACGCTTCGGGGGCGGTCAGGCGGCGTCGAAGACCCTCCGCCGCGCGGGTTTTCTCGCCTGTGGCATCGGCCTTCCCGTTGATCCGGTTCAGGATGATATGAACGGGCTGCGCCTTGGCACACCCGAACTGGCGCGCTGGGGCGTGACCCCCGATCACGCCGAGCGTCTCGCGGACCTCATCACCGAAGCGCTTACAGGAAATGATCCCGATGCCCTCGCGCCGCGTGTCGCGGAATTTCGCGCGACATTCGACAGGCTTCATTACATCCACGGCTAAGCGCGGGCGGCGACATTCACCAATGAAGCGAAGCAAGACCATCCCCCATGGCCTTGCATTTGCTTGCGTTCCTCCGCCCTTCACGCGATCTTCTCGGGGCACAGAGGAGCCAACCCCATGCAATACCGTCCGGGTCACGATACCTGTCCGCTGCCATTCTCGCCGTTCAAAAGCTGCACGGTTCCGCGGCCCATCGGCTGGCTCTCGACCATAAGCCGCGATGGCCTTCACAACCTCGCCCCCTACAGCCAGTGGCAGAACCTGACCTTTGATCCGCCCATGGTGATGTTCGCCGCCAATCAGTATCCCGACGGGCGGCGCAAGGACACCGTGCTCAACGCCGAGGAAACCGGCTGGTTCACTTGGAACATGGCCACTTGGGATCTGCGCGAGGCGGTCAATATCTCGGCCATGGCGCTCGCCCCCGATGAGGACGAGTTCGACCGGGCCGGTGTCGACCGCGCGCCTTGTAGCATCGCGCCCGGCGCGCGTGTGGCCCAAAGCCCGGCGCATTTTGAATGCCGCTATCTCTCAACCCACCGTCTTCCCGGCAACAGCCCTGTGGGCACCGTTGATGTGGTCTTCGGACAGGTCGAAATGATCCATGTCGAGGATCGCGTGATCTCCTCCGATGGCAAACTCGACATCCCCGCGATTCAGCCGATCGCGCGAATGGGATATTACGATTACACGGTCATCCGCGACGTGTTCGAAATGCGTATACCGGGGGCCAGCGCGGACGAGGCGGCAGGTCTCGAAGGCAAGACGTGATCGGCGCGCAGTAACCTTTCGTCAAGAGGTATGAACAATGCCCGACCGCGCGGCGCCTTAACCTGCGGTCTGAGCCGTCATGCACCGACGTGATACCGACGTGAATGCCGACGTGGATGCCGACATCCCAAACTCCTGTTTTTCATGGCGTTAACCGTCGTCTTCACGAAAAAACCCCGCATGGCTGCGCACGCGGGGTTAAGTAATCTTGGACTATGCGCCGGTCAGATCGCTTTCTTGCGGCCTTCTTCAAGGTAAATCTCGCGCAACCTCTTGGCCACCGGTCCCGGTGTCCCGTCACCCAGCGTCGCACCGTCAACCTCGATCACGGGCATGACAAAGGTGCTGGCCGAGGTGACGAAAGCCTCGTCCGCCTCTTGTGCCTCGGCGATGGTGAAATTGCGCTCGACGACCTCCATCTGTGCCTCCTTGGCACACCGCAGAACCGCCGCGCGGGTGATCCCGTGCAGGATATCATTCGACAGCGCCCGCGTGATGATCTTGCCGTCCTTGACGATATAGGCATTGTTCGAGGTGCCCTCGGTCACATGGCCATCCTCGACCATCCAGGCGTCGTCTGCCCCGGCGGCCTTGGCCATCATCTTGCCCATCGACGGATAGAGAAGCTGCACCGTCTTGATATCCCTGCGGCCCCAGCGGATATCGTCTATGGATACGACACGAATACCTTTTTTCGCGGCCGGAGACTCCGCCAGCCCCGGTTTTTGCTGGGTGAACATCACAAGGCTGGGCTCGGTTGTCGCAGGGTCGGGAAAGACGAAATCGCGGTCGCCATCGCTGCCCCGTGTCACCTGAAGGTAAACCAGCCCCTCGTCGATCTCGTTCACGCGCACCAGCTCGCGGTGAATGTCCAGAAGATCGTCAAAGGCGTCGGGCTTCTTCATGTCCAACTCGGTCAACGATCGTTCAAGGCGCTTTGCATGACCTTCGAAATCGATGAGCTTTCCGTCCAGAACGCTTGTTACCTCATAGACCCCGTCGGCCATAAGGAACCCCCGGTCGAAGATCGAGATCTTCGCCTCGGTTTCCGGCAGGTATTCCCCGTTCACATAGACTGTGCGCATGTCCTTATCCCCAAAGTTCGGGCGCGGGGGGATGCACCCCGGCCTCGTCGAATGTCAGCGGCGTTTCACGGTCTTCGGCCAGAAGGAGCGGGCCGTCAAGATCCGTGACCATCGCTCCCTGCGCCACAAGCGTGGCGGGCGCCATGGCAAGGCTCGACCCAACCATACAGCCAACCATGACCTTGTAACCACCTGACAGGGCGTCTTTTTTAAGTTCAAGCGCCTCGGTCAGGCCGCCGGTTTTATCAAGCTTGATGTTGATGACGTCGTATTTGCCCTTCAGCGCCGCGAGGCTCCGGCGGTCGTGACAGGACTCGTCGGCGCAGACCGGCACGGGGCGCTCCATGCCGCGCAATGCCTCGTCGTCTCCCGCCGGCAGGGGCTGCTCCACGAGCGCCACACCAAGGCGCAGGAGATGCGGCGCAAGATCGGCATAGACATCCGCGGTCCAACCCTCGTTGGCGTCTACGATGATCTTTGCTGCAGGCGCGCCCGCGCGCACAGCCTCAAGGCGGGCCATGTCGTCGGGCGTGCCAAGCTTGATCTTGAGAAGCGGGCGATGGGCGTGTTTCACGGCCTGTTCGCGCATCTTCTCAGGTGTGTCGAGCGACAGGGTATAGGCGGTGATCTCGGGGCCCGGCACCGGCAGACCGGCAATCTCCCAGACCCTCTTGCCCGCTCGCTTGGCCTCAAGATCCCAACGCGCGCAATCGATGGCATTGCGGGCCGCGCCCGCCGGTAAGAGATCGTAAAGACTTGCCCGGGTAATCTCACCGGAAAGCGTTTCGATCTGGGCCGCGACATTCTCAAGCGTCTCGTCGTAACGGGCATAGGGCACACACTCACCACGGCCCACATGCACTCCGTCGCGCAGGGTCACGGTCAGAACCTTTGCATCGGTCCGCGACCCCCGCGAGATCGTGAAGACCTGCGCCAGCTTGAACACATCGCGCGTAACGGAAATTTCCATGCTATTTTGTCCCGGATGGGTTCCGGGACCTCCTGTTCGATTGCTTTGCCCCGGCTTTGCCGCCGGGCGCATTTGGTCAAATAGACGCCAGCGCGTCCACCAGCTTGCCCGAGCCGAAACGATACGGGTCCGTCGCCGGAATTCCCATCTCCTCCTCGACGCGGGCGAGATAGGACTTGGCGTCCTCTTCACTCATGTTCTGCGTGTTGACCGAAATACCGACGACCTTGCAATCGGGGTTCGCAACCTGCGCAAGGGGCAGGGCGGTGTCGCGCAAAGTTTCAAGCGAAGGGAGCGTGTATTCAGGCAGACCGCGCATGTGGTCGCGTGTCGGCTCATGGCTCAGGATCAGCGCGTCAGGCTGCCCGCCATGAATGAGCGCCATTGTCACACCGGAATACGAAACATGAAACAGGCTGCCTTGCCCTTCGATCAGATCCCAGTGATCGGCGTCATTATCCGGCGTAAGATACTCGACCGAACCGGCCATGAAGTCCGCAATCACCGCATCAAGCGGGACACCATGCCCGGTGATCAGTATCCCGGTCTGGCCCGTGGCGCGGAACGTGGCTTTCATGCCCCGTTCCTTCATCTCGGCCTCCATCGCCATCGCGGTATACATCTTGCCGACCGAACAGTCGGTGCCCACGGCAAGACAGCGTTTGCCGCTGCGTTTCCTGCCGTTCGCAATGGGGTAGCCGACCGTCGGAACGCGCACATCATGAAGCGTGCCGCCGTGGGTCTGTGCGGCAGCCACCAGATCACCTTCGTCACGCAGCAGATTATGCAGGCCCGACGCAATGTCATACCCCATATCAAGCGCCTCGATCAGAAGATCTTTCCACGCTTGGCTGATCACCCCGCCGCGATTTGCCACGCCGATGACAAGGGTTTTTGCGCCCGCCTCGCGCGCCTCGGCAAGGGTCATTTCCGTAAGGCCCAGATCGGCGCCACAGCCCGGAAGGCTTATCTGCCCGACCGCATGTTCGGGGCGCCAGTCGCGGATGCCGATGGCCACTTTGGCGGCCAGCATGTCGGGCGCATCACCCAGAAAAAGTAGATATGGCGTCTCGATCATCATTGCACCCCCAAGCCAGAATCGCAGTCACGGCACTATCCTATGAAACCGGTGCATAATACTATTGAACTTACCAGGAAATCCAGATCACGCCGAATATTCCCCCGAAAAGCGACGTAGGTGGGAAAGATCATTGCGCGCTTTCATCGCCTTCATCGCTTTCGCCTTCGTCGCTCTCTTCAGCCTCTTCCGCCGTGTATTCGGCCTGAAACATGCCGGGCTGCGCAATGCCAAGCACAGCTGTGGGCACCGCTTCGCCGGTGTCTTCGGGCGCCTTGCTGCTGACGCGCCGTGCGATCGCGATCATCACAACGGCCAATGCGATCACCACGATCAGCGCGGGCAGGCCGCGACCATTGACGAGGGCGACCATGTTCGGCCCGAGGAAAAGCCCGAACACCTGTCCGAACTGCATCAAGAAGGCCATCGTGCCCGAAGCGGGGACCACCTGACCGGGTTGCAACTGATCGTTGGCGTGGGCTGCAAGGATCGAATAGATCGGCAGGCTTGCCGCGCCGATGATCGCGAAGCCGATAAAGATATGCGTCAGCGTCTGGTCCAGAACCATCCACATCGCCGCCATGGCCGTGACAAGGCTCAGACCGATGACCACATAACGACGGTCGGTGTGATCCGAAATCCAGCCGACCGGATATTGCGAGACGCCCGCCGCGGTCATCGCCACAACCAACAGACCCGACGCCGTGGCATCCGAAAATCCAAGGCTAAGCGCGTAGAGCGGTAACCCGATGAACCAAGCCGAGACACCGGCGGCCATGACAACGATCCCAATCACGGCCATAGGCGAAACGCGATATAGGCGCGAGACGCTCATGCGGTCGGGCACCGAATATTCCGGCGCGCGATTGTTCGACAGCAGCAGCGGCACGATTGCCACCGATAGCAGGATCGAGGCAAGACCGAAGAGAACACTACCCGTAGGGTCGGGCAGGCCGACAAGTGCCGTTCCGATCGCGGGGCCGACCGTCTGGATGATGAAGTAAATCGACAGGACCTGAGCGCGTATACGGTTCTCGCTTTTTGCATTGAGCCAGCTTTCCGTCACCACGTAGAGGCCCGGAAAACATACGCCGGCAAGGAAGCGCATCGCGCTCCAGCTCCAGGGATCGGTGGTCAGAAGGTGGGCGATGGCCGCCACCGAAACCATCGAAGCGAAGGCCGAGAACACCCTGATATGACCCACTTTTTCAATCAAATAGGGCGCGCTTATCGTTCCGATCAACGCCCCAAGCGGATAGCAGGCCTGCATAAGCGAAATGGTGAGCGGGCTGAATCCAAGCGCCGCACCGCGAAGCGACAGAAGCGTGACAAGAAGGCCGTTCGCCACCATCAGGCCGAGCATTCCAAGAAACAGTGCCCAATTGTCCAGAAGTGCGCGTCTCATGCAAAATCCCTGCCGTTCGGTTCGCCGCCCGTGACCCAATCCTGTCTGAATCGCAATGGGGTCGAACCTTTTGAATCCGACAAGGGAGTCGTTTTCCGCTTATGCTGCAGGTGCAAAATCGCCTTGCTGAACTGGGCGCAATTTCATATCGGTTGAAGGGAACGCGACGCAATTTTCTGAAATGACCGGAGGATCACCTCATGAGTTTCCGCCTGCAACCCGCCCCACCCGCACGTCCGAACCGCTGTCAGCTTTTCGGTCCGGCGTCCAACACCAAACTGTTCGAGAAAATGGCCGGCAGCGCGGCGGACGTGATCAACATCGACCTTGAGGATAGCGTGGCCCCGACCGACAAAGACGCGGCGCGCCACAATGCCATCGAGGCGATCAATTCGATCGACTGGGGGAGCAAGACGCTGAGCGTTCGGATCAATGGTCTCGATACCGGATGGTGGTATCGCGACGTTGTCGATCTGCTCGAGCAATGCGGCGACCGGCTGGATCAGATCATGATCCCCAAGGTGGGCTGCGCCGCCGATATCTATGCCGTCGATGCGCTGGTGACCGGGATCGAGCGCGCGAAAGGACGTGAGAAGCCGATCTCGTTCGAGGTGATCATCGAAAGTGCCGCCGGCATCGCACATGTCGAAGAGATTGCGGCGGCAAGCCCGCGGATGCAGGCCATGAGCCTCGGCGCGGCCGATTTCGCGGCATCGATGGGTATGTCCACCACTGGCATCGGCGGCACGCAGGAAAACTACTACATGGTTCGTGATGGTCAGAACTACTGGCCCGACCCGTGGCATTGGGCGACCGCCGCGATCGTGGCGGCCTGCCGGACGCACGGCGTCCTGCCCGTGGATGGGCCCTTTGGCGACTTCTCGGATGACGAGGGCTTTCGGGCACAGGCGCGTCGTGCGGCCACGCTGGGCATGGTTGGCAAATGGGCCATTCACCCCAAACAGATCGCTCTGGCAAACGAGGTATTCACCCCGTCGGACGACGCCGTGGCCGAAGCGCGCGAAATCCTTGCCGCGATGGAAGAGGCCAAGGCCAAGGGCGAAGGTGCAACGGTTTACAAGGGACGTCTGGTTGATATCGCATCAATCAAGCAGGCCGAAGGCATCGTGAAACAGGCCGAGATGATCGCGGGCGACTAATCCTAATCCGGGCGCGGGCGCATTGCGCCCGGCCTTCCTGCTTGAAGCTGGCCTGGCGCCTCCGCATATAGCGGCAAACCCCAAAGGAGCGCCCCTATGTCCCACCGAGCCTGGCTGAGCGATTTTCTGGACCGTCCGTATATCCGCCAACTCATCATTGGGGTCATCCTTTTCAATGCGGTGATCCTCGGGCTTGAGACATCGCAGACCGTCATGGCCCGCGCGGGCGAATTGCTTTTCGCTTTGGATACGGCCTGTCTTGTCTTCTTCGTGGCCGAGATCGCGGCCAAGCTTTATGCCCGTGGCGCACGGTTCTTTCGTGACGGGTGGAATATCTTCGATCTTGCCATTGTCGGCGTGTCTCTGTTGCCGGCGACCGAGGGCCTTTCGGCGCTCAGGGCGCTGCGAATCCTGCGGGTGTTGCGCGTTATCTCTGTCGCGCCCCGTCTGAGGCGCGTGGTCGAGGGGTTTGTCACCGCGCTGCCGGGCATGGCGTCGGTTTTCGTGCTTATGGCGATCATTTTCTACATCGGCGCCGTGATAGCGACCAAGCTTTTCGGAACGGCCTTTCCGCAGTGGTTCGGCACGCTTGGCCGGTCCGGGTATACGCTTTTTCAGATCATGACACTCGAATCATGGTCCATGGGCATCGTGCGCCCGGTGATGGAGGTATACGAATGGGCCTGGGCCTTTTTCGTGCCCTTCATCATGGTGACGACCTTTGCCGTGGTGAACCTTCTTGTCGGTCTCATCGTCAATTCGATGCAAGCGGCTCATGGCGAAGAGGATGCCGCGAATACCGATGCCTACCGCGACGAAGTGCTTGCGCGGCTGGACGCGATGGAAGCCAAGCTGGATGCTGTCATGCGACAGGACGATGACCACCGCCGCGAGACTGATCCCGATCAGCCCGCCGAGGACGAGACCACCCTTTCCAGTGTATAGCGATAGGGGCTGGCATCGGCAGGGCAGGTTCGCCCGGTGCGCCCGCCACAGACCCGCCGCCGCTCGACCTCGAGTATATAGCTCCGCCCGGTTTCGTGCGTAAAACCAGCGATTGAATCGTAAAAGAGGTCTCCGTCCACCACGAGGCATTCTCCCGGCGCAAGGCCGACACAGGGAGCTTTCTGCGGTGCGACGGTGATGATCTGGGTCACAGCCTCGGTGTCGTCTGCGGGGCCGCAGCCGATAACCGAAGTCAAAATAACGATCAGTGGCATTATGCGCATATGGCACCTCCGGGGATCGAGCGTATCGCGCTAGGCTTTGGTTTTTTCGTGGCTCAGTCAACCACCCGCAGCGTCAGGTTGATCCGTCCACCCTGAGATAAAAGAGGGGATGTGCCAAACTTGATCCGATCGATACCATGATACACCAGCCGCGCCGCGCCCCCCATGACCACCACGTCGCCTGAGCGGAGCCAGATGGATTGGGTTTTGCCGCCGCGCTCGGTGCCGCCTACCCGAAAAAGCGCCTCATCCCCCAGCGAGATCGACAACACGGGCCAACCGAAATCGGCTTCGTCCCGGTCTTGGTGAAGGCCCATTTTCGCGGTTTCTCCATAGAAGTTGATCAGGCAGCAATCAGGTTCGCGTTCCTTACTGGCAAGCGCACGCCAGATGCCGAGGATGCGCTTGGGGATCGGGGGCCAGGACGTGCCCGAAGGGTGCGCGTCGATATAGCGATAGCCGCACGCATCGGTGAACCAGCCATATCGCCCGGCGGACGTCATGCGCACCGACATCTCTTTTCCAAAGCGCGTTTTCGGCGCAAAAAGAGGAGCCTGCGCCACCACGTCGCGAAGGTCCGAGACCAGTGCCTCCTGTGTGTCCCGGTCGAGATATCCTTCGAATATCTCAACTCCGGCAAGCGTTGTGGTGGGAACAGGGCGCGGCATGGTTTCCATCGTCGGTGTTTCACGACAGACTGCCTCCGTGGATCAGGAAATGCAAAGGGGGTTCCGATGATCAGATACCGACCGTGTGACGATGTTGGCCCGCTTGAAGATTGGGCCTTCGACAATCCCGCTAGCAACTATCGAATCCTGTCGGGTGCGCCGCGCCCGTCCGGGCGGATCGATGTCGGCGGGCCGGGGCAGGTGACGCGCAGCGGCATCTGGCGCTGCACCGAAGGCGCCTTCGAATGCACTGAGCAGGGTGACGAATTGATGACGATTCTTTCCGGGCGCTGCCGTCTCACATTGAACGAGACGGGCGCAGCCTATGAACTTGGTCCCGGAGACAGCCTGTTTGTGCGGGACCGGAGCCGCGTGACTTGGGAGATGTCAGAGACGGTTACAAAGGTGTTTTTCGGCTATAAATCCGAAGGATACTGACGGACGCCGCCCCATCCTGTGAAAATTGTGGCAAATTTGCATGATCCCCGCGCATCGCCCGGTTGCAGGGCTCAGAACCCCTCCCTATATACGCCGAGACGCGTGAAAGAGGTGTTGCACCTCGGCACGCATAACACCATCGGTGCCGGGATGCCGCAACGGGTCCGGGCCCCGGCACATCGCCTTGAAGACAGAAGGGATCGAAAACATGTCGAAAGTAATCGGGATTGACCTCGGGACCACCAACTCCTGTGTTGCCATCATGGACGGCAGCCAGGCTCGTGTGATCGAAAACTCGGAAGGGACGCGCACCACGCCGTCCATCGTCGCCTTTACGGATGACGAGCGCCTCGTCGGCCAGCCTGCCAAGCGTCAGGCCGTCACCAACCCTGAAAATACCATTTTCGGTGTCAAGCGCCTGATCGGTCGTCGCGAAGACGATCCGGATCTCGCCAAGGACAAGAAGAACATGCCGTTCACCGTGATCGACGGTGGCAACGGCGACGCGTGGGTCAAGGCCAAGGGCGAGAAATACAGCCCCTCGCAGATCAGCGCGTTCATTCTGGGTAAAATGAAGGAAACCGCCGAGAGCTATCTTGGCGAAGAGGTGACGCAGGCCGTCATCACCGTGCCCGCCTACTTCAACGACGCGCAGCGTCAGGCCACCAAGGACGCCGGCAAAATCGCGGGCCTCGAAGTGCTGCGGATCATCAACGAGCCCACAGCCGCTGCGCTCGCCTATGGTCTGGACAAGGACGAAACGCACACCATCGCGGTCTATGACCTTGGCGGTGGCACGTTCGACGTGACCATCCTCGAAATCGACGAAGGTCTCTTTGAAGTGAAATCGACCAACGGGGACACTTTCCTTGGTGGTGAAGATTTCGACATGCGGATCGTGAATTACCTCGCCGAGGAGTTCAAGAAAGAGCATGGCGTCGACCTGACCAAAGACAAGATGGCGCTTCAGCGTCTCAAGGAAGCCGCCGAAAAGGCCAAGATCGAGCTTTCCTCGTCCTCGCAGACCGAGATCAACCAGCCGTTCATCTCGATGGGGTCCGACGGCTCGCCGCTGCACATGGTCATGAAGCTCACCCGTGCCAAACTCGAGAGCCTTGTGGGCGACCTGATTAAGCAGTCGATCAAGCCGTGCAAGGATGCGCTCAAGGATGCTGGCATCTCGGCGAGCGACATTGATGAGGTCGTTCTCGTTGGTGGTATGACCCGTATGCCGAAAGTCATCGAAGAGGTGACCAAGTTCTTCGGGAAAGAGCCGCACAAGGGCGTCAACCCCGACGAGGTTGTGGCCATGGGCGCCGCCATTCAGGCCGGTGTTCTGCAAGGCGACGTGAAGGACGTGGTCCTTCTTGACGTCACGCCGCTCTCGCTCGGGATCGAAACGCTGGGTGGCGTGTTCACCCGTCTTATCGACCGCAACACGACCATTCCCACGAACAAGAGTCAGGTCTTTTCGACTGCCGAGGACAACCAGAGCGCGGTGACGATCCGCGTGTTCCAAGGTGAACGTGAGATGGCCTCAGACAACAAGATGCTCGGTCAGTTCAATCTTGAGGACATTCCACCGGCTCCGCGCGGCATGCCGCAGATCGAAGTGACCTTCGACATCGACGCCAACGGCATCGTCAACGTCAGTGCCAAGGACAAGGGCACCGGCAAAGAGCACAAGATCACTATTCAGGCTTCCGGTGGCCTCTCGGAAGAGGACATCGAAAAGATGGTCAAGGACGCCGAGGAGAATGCCGAGTCCGACAAGGAACGCCGCGAATTGGTCGAAGCGCGCAACCAGGCCGAGAGCCTCATCAACTCGACCGAGAAATCGCTCGAGGAGCATGGTGACAAGGTTGATCCGACCACGGTCGAGGCGATCGAACTGGCCATCGCCGCGCTCAAGGATGATCTTGAGAAGGACGATGCCACCGCCGAGAAGATCAAGTCCGGCATCCAGAACGTGACCGAATCGGCCATGAAGCTGGGCGAGGCGATCTACAAGTCGAGCCAAGAAGAGGCATCGGACGAGCCACAAGGCGCGGATGAACAGCGCGGTGAGTCGGGCGACGACGATATCGTCGATGCCGATTTCGAGGACCTCGATGGCGACAAGCGCGCCTGAGATGTAATCAGGGACAAACGGGGGCCGGGCCAAGCGACCGGCCCCCGATACGTCCCTAGAGAGGAATGCGCGCATGGCCAAACGTGATTACTATGAGGTGTTGGGCCTGTCCCGGGGTGCTTCCGCTGAGGAGGTCAAGAAAGCCTACCGCAAGAAGGCGAAAGAGCTTCATCCCGACCGCAACAAGGACAACCCAGACGCCGAAACCCAGTTCAAGGAAGCAGGCGAGGCATATG
This sequence comes from Roseovarius sp. E0-M6, assembly GCF_037083845.1. Lineage (NCBI taxonomy): Bacteria > Pseudomonadati > Pseudomonadota > Alphaproteobacteria > Rhodobacterales > Roseobacteraceae > Roseovarius > Roseovarius sp. E0-M6. The sequence continues at coordinate 30,717 of NZ_JBAPLA010000007.1, forward strand.
ACGTCCTGAAGGATGCCGACAAGAAGGCGGCCTATGACCGTTTCGGTCACGCTGCGTTCGAAAACGGTATGGGAGCCGGCGGCGGCGGCGGTCCGCGCCCCGGAGCCGGCGGTCAGGGCGATTTCGCCAGCGCCTTCTCGGACGTGTTCGACGATCTTTTCGGAGATTTCATGGGCGGGCGCGGCGGAGCGGCCGGTGGCCGGCAACGGGCCTCTCGTGGCTCGGATTTGCGCTATAACCTGCGGGTAACACTCGAAGAAGCCTATTCAGGTCTTCAGAAAAGCATCACCGTGCCGACCTCAGTTCAGTGCGGTTCCTGCGAGGGAACCGGCGCTGAGGGCGGCGCGGAGCCGACCACTTGCCCGACCTGTTCGGGCATGGGCAAGGTGCGGGCGCAGCAGGGCTTTTTCACAGTCGAACGCACCTGCCCAACATGTTCCGGCATGGGACAGACGATCAAGAACCCGTGTCGCACCTGTGGTGGTGCCGGCCGGGTTGAAAAGGACCGCGCCCTGAGCGTGAACATTCCCGCCGGTGTCGAGACGGGCACCCGGATCCGTCTGTCGGGCGAAGGCGAGGCCGGCCTGAGGGGCGGGCCTGCGGGCGATCTTTATATCTTCATAGAGGTGGCCAAGCATCCGCTCTTTGAACGCGACGAGGTGAACCTGTTCTGCCACGTTCCCGTGTCGATGACCACGGCGGCACTCGGTGGTGACATCGAGGTGCCGACGATCGACGGCGGGCGTGCTCGGGTCAAGATCCCGGCAGGTAGTCAGGCAGGGCGCCAGATGCGCCTGCGGAGCAAGGGTATGCCCGCTCTTCGCGGTTCCGGCCAGGGCGACATGTTCATTGAACTTGCGGTCGAAACGCCGGTCAACCTGACCAGCCGCCAGAAAGAGTTGCTTCGCGAATTCGACGGTCTTTCCGAAGATAACAACCCCGAAAGCAAAAGCTTTTTCTCGTCGGTCAAGAAGTTCTGGGACAGCATGAAAAGCTGATCATTATCTTCGAGTTTGTCGTGACGGGCCGCGCCAATGGGCGCGGCCCGTTCTGTTTGCGGCGCCAACTTTGCGGCCGGAGTCGGTCCAGACCGCTGGCCTGAAGACGCATAAACTGACCGGACCTGAACCGTTCTGAGTGGTTCAATTCCACAATCCTGTGGGCGTCTCAGCGAGGGTCGACTGTGGCTGTCTTGCTTGGCGGCACCGGATTGCGAGACAAGTTCGGTGCCATGCTCTTTCATATTGCAATCCTGCAGGATACTATGCGCGAAACGCCCCGCTTCGAGGGCGTGGGGCAAGGGATCACGGCACATGGCGCATATCATCGTCGTCGGAAACGAGAAGGGCGGCGCAGGCAAATCGACAATGTCGATGCATGTGGCGACGGCGCTTGCGCGCTTGGGTCACACGGTCAGCGCCCTTGATCTGGACCTGCGCCAGAAGACCTTCGGGCGCTATGCGGCCAACCGATCGGCCTTCCTCAAGAAATCCGGGCTCGAGTTACCATCGCCGCACTATCACGATTTGCCCGAGGTCGATCCCGAAAGCCTTGGTCCGGGCGAAAACGTGTATGACCGCCGCTTGTCCGAGGCCGTGGCCATGCTGGAGCCCGATAGTGATTTCATCGTCATAGATTGCCCCGGCTCGCACACGCGGCTGAGCCAAGTGGCGCATAGCCTTGCTGACACATTAGTTACGCCGCTTAATGACAGTTTCGTGGATTTCGACCTTCTTGCTCATGTGGATGATGACGGGAAAAAGATTCTCGGCCCATCGGTCTATTCCGAGATGGTCTGGAACGCGCGGCAACTTCGCGCTCAGGCCGGGCTGGCGCCCATCGACTGGATCGTGCTGCGCAACCGAATGGGCGCGCAACAGATGGTCAACAAAGAGAAGATGGGCCGCGCTCTCGAACTTTTGGCAAAGCGCATCGGCTTTCGCACCGCACCCGGTTTCAACGAGAGGGTTATCTTTCGCGAATTGTTTCCGCGGGGGCTCACGCTTCTTGATCTCAAGGATGTGGGTGTCAAACAGCTCAATATCTCGAACGTGGCCGCGCGACAGGAACTCCGCGATCTGATCAAGTCACTCAGGCTGCCGGGTGTCGAGGTGACTTTTTAAAGCGTTTCGCGAAACGCCTGAATCACAGATTTCGCGAAACGCTTTAAAGACCCTCTAACATGCTCTCGGCGCGCGTCTCCGCGACAGGGCGATAAGGTTCGAGACAAGCAGGGCGCTGATCACCACTGCGCCGCCGACAAGTGCCCAACGGCCCGGATCCTCACCGATCACTGCCCAGACCACGAGCGGGGCCAGCACCGATTCGAGCAGGATAAGCAGGGCCACTTCAGCCGAACTGATATAGCGCGGACCCAGTGTCAGGAAGCATGTCGCGACGGCGATGAAAAGGCCATGTCCCAGAAAGAGGTGCCACTGACCCTCCAGTGGCACGAGCGGGTTCACAAATGGCGTAAGAACGATTGCCGCTCCGATATAGCCAATGGGAATTGCCGGGATCATCGACACGTTTCGCACCTTGCGCACCGCGGTCAGCGCGGCGGAATAGGAAAAGGCGACGCCAAGGGCGATAAGGTCACCCTGCCACGACGCAAGCTCGTTTTCCTTTGAGCCATAGGCGATGATCGCAAGACCGATCATCACAACCAGCATCGTCATCACCATCCGGCGGCTAACAGGTTCCTTCAGGAATACCCGCCCAAGAACGGCGGAAATCACAGGCATCGACGCGAATATGAAGACGACATTGGCCACGCTGGTAAGCGTGATCGCCATGACAAAGCCAGGCGCGGTCGCGCCGATCAGGATAATATAGATGGCACCCGGCCACCCGGTGCCAAGCGTCGCGCGGACGGCACTCGGCCCTTGCAAAGCAAGAACACCCACAAGGATCACCACCCCCGCCGTCAGCCCCCGCCAATAGGCGACGACAAGCGGGTCCGCCTCGATCAGGCGCACGAAGAGAGAATCCGGCACGACGAAAAGAACGCCAAGCGCCGTGATCAGTATACCTTTGAGGTGGTCATTCATGAATGCTTCATCCTGATCATCTGCCGCATCATATCGCCCCTTGCCAATCGCGTATGGCATCGACCGGGTAGAGAAGCATCAACACATTGAGCACCAGCCCGTCGCGGATGATAAATGCGGTCAGTATCTCGAAGCCGATGACAATGACCACACTTAGCCAGACCGGAAGGCGCATCGAGAGCCAGAACCCGATAAACATCGCGACAATGTCGGAGACCGAATTGAGAACGCTGTCTCCATAGTAATCAAGCGCGATTGTCACCTCACGGTATCTTTCGATGACAGCATTGCTGTTCTCCACGATTTCCCAGCCGCACTCTACCAGTGTCGCGACAAGAAGCCGCCAGCCGATCGGCACGGGCCGCGCCACAAGCCAGAGGGCAGCATAAAAAAGAAAGCCATGAATAAGATGGCTGGGCGTGTACCAGTCAAGAAGTTGCTGAGAGCCTTCTTCCGTGCCCGTCGCGCCCCACAGATCGACGTAGCCACAAGGGCAAATCGGGTTGCGCCCCATCATCAAAAGCACGGCCACGGTCGCCAGAACCGTTAATGCCGTGAGAAGGAGTGGAAATGCCGGGTTGCGCTGCATCGGCACAAGAGAGCAGAAGCCGCCATGGCTGTCCAGAAGGGTGCGCATGAAAATACCGCCGCGCGGTTTCCCGGCGCGGCGGTTACTCGTACCCGGCCATAAAGGCCATACTGATTAATCCAGATCGAGGCGGTTGACGAACTCGACGGCATAGGCGCCGATCAACGCATTATAGAAGTCTTCTTCGGAGGGCGGCCCCGAAACCCAACCTTCAGGCACCGCGCCGCCGTCACCAGTCATGGCCGTGACTATCAGCGGAGACGCTTGGATCACGTCGGGCTCCCGGTCATCCACGGCCTTCTCAACCGTGGCATCGACGCTCGCATGCACGACGACCTGACCTTCGATGAGGTTGATCTCTCCGCTATCGGGCAGAGCGGTATCACCATCTATGGCAATCTTGTTGAGTTCGACCTTGATCACGGGCATCTCGCCGTTGCCAAACTCGACAAGAGAACTGATCGCGGCACCAAGACCCTCTTCAAGAGAGGGCCAAACCTCCACGACATTACTTCTTTTATAGGCGCTGTAATCGGCGTCGACCTCAACGTCCGAGATGACAGGCGTGTCCGCAGACGCCGTGACGCCCATTGCAGACATGGTCAGGGCGAGGGCAGTGGTGCGCAAGTATTTCATCACTCGACTCCTTTCCTCATTGCCCTTCGGGTCGGAAGGAGAGGCGTCGCAACATGGCTCTTCCCGGTTATGTCTCTACAACCAACGTTTCAGATAATATGTTCCTGATAACTTTCAGAAGGGTGACCGAGGGCCGCAAACCATAAGCTGGGCGGGATCGATGATATGCGTTCCTGGCCAAACTTTCTTGTCTTTGCATGCGCCCCTAAACGCGCGCGACCTGCGCCACAATCTGACTGCGGTCCCGGAATTTTTCACTACCTGGAAGAAAAGATTTGATTAAAGGGGGCATACTCCCTATAAATGAAAATCAAAGATAAACAGCGGGCCGCGGCACCACTATGCGCCAGCGGACGGATCGCCGGACGGGTTGCCGGCGAAGATGACGGGAAAAGGAGAAGACAGATGGCCGACATGAGCGTGGATTTCTGCGGGGTCAAGTTCAAGAATCCTCTCATCATCGCTTCGCTGGAGACGACCAACAGCCCGGACCTGATGCGCCAGTGTTTTGACTACGGCGCGTCGGGCGCGATCATCAAGACGCTGACCGATATCGAGGACATGGCGCGGCTTACGCAGAACTCGAAATACTGCGTGATGAATTCCAAGGGCGACATCATTCGCGGGAAGGCGGCGCGTGACTTCGTTTTCTACAGCCGCTCGGGCTATTCCAGCACCTATTACAAGGATTGGATTCCCGACCTGATCGAGACCCAGAAGTATGCCGCCGAGCGTGGTGCGCACCTGATCGGTAGCGCTGGCGCCAAGGATGTGAACGGTTGGAAGGATATCTGCCGCACGATCGAAGATTGCGGCCTGCCGATGGTCGAGCTGAATTTCGGCTGTCCGCATCCGGCGATGATGCCCGGAGTGCATGGCGGCTCGATGATCGGGCAGGAGCCCGAAGTCGCCTTCGAAGTGACGCGGCAGGTTTGTGAAGCGGTGGACATTCCTGTGGTGGTCAAGCTGACGCCGGATCAGGCCAAGCCCCTGGAGGTGGCCGAGGCTGCAAAGAATGCCGGGGCCGCCGCCGTCACCGCGATAAATCGCTACACCGGCTTTGTCGTGGACATCGACACCGGCCAGCCGCGCATCGGCGGACCCGCCGGGATCGGCGGCACATGGGTCAAGCCGCTGTCGTTGCGCTGGGTCCACCGTATCCACGAAGAGCTTGGCATCCCGATCAGTGGGTCGAACGGCATTTTCGATCATCGCGACGTTATCGAGTTCATCATGGCCGGCGCGAATGTCGTTCAGGTTGGGTCGATCCTGATGGTCAAGGGCCTGAAATGGCTGCCCAAGATGATCGACGGTGTCGAGGCTTTCATGGACGAGCACGGCTATGAGACGGTCGAGGATATGATCGGCCTTGCTTCAAAGAAGTCGGTCAAGGATTACTCCGAACAGTTCTCCAAGAACCGTATCCATGCCGTCGTCAACGACGAAAAGTGCAAGAATCCGACCTGCAACATCTGTATTCAGGTCTGTTTCTACGAGGCGTTGTCACAGACTCAGAACGGCACGGTCGAGGTTCACGAGAATAACTGCATCGGCTGTGAGCTCTGCCTTGATGTCTGCCCCTTCGACGCGATCACCATGAACGAGACGTCGCCGCAACAGCTGGACGCCGGGTTCTTCAACATCCCCGAAGATGTCTTCGAGAAAGACAAGTTTCAGACCGCCCGGAACAATATGGAAACGATCCGCGAGAATAGCCCGAAGTTTAACAAGGAACCGGCAGAGTAACGCCAACAAAAACCAACAGATCAAGGAGACGTAAAGATGGCCGTGAATAAGGAACACCGCGAGTTCTACCAGCTTGACATGGATACGGGCTGGGAGACGCCCAAGGGCTATCCCTCGGGGATCAAGCAGAAGATCATGTCGGGTACGCTGGACATGGAGAACCGCAAGGGCGGGCATACGCGCCTGCTGAAATTCGAGCCGGGCACGTACACCACCGTTCCCTTCGAGCACGATTACTGGGAAGAGGTGTTTGTCCTTGAAGGAGACATGTGGGTTGGCAATGACGGGCCCACGGGCGGAGAGCGTTTCGGGCCCTTCACCTATTGCGTCCGTCCCCCGCACGTGCCGCATGGGCCGTTCCGCACCGAGACGGGCTGCCTCCTGCTGGAGCAGCATTACTACGAGCCGCAGTAAAACCGCCCGTAATGGGTTCCATCGGGCCGCGCCCCGGGCGCGGTCTGCCTTGACGGGTGTCCGAATGATCCAGAACATCACCGACCTCGGCCGCAAACTGCGCGCCGCCAAGCTGACTAGCACGGCCCTCGTGGGCGAAGCTTTCGAACGGCTGGATGCGACCGGAGGCGAGGCGGGAAAGATATTCCTGAAGACCTACCGCGATGAAGCGCGGACCATGTCCGAATGGCTGGATGACGGGCGCTCGCGGGGTGTCGCGCTGCCTCGGCTGGCGGGTGTTCCCGTCAGCATCAAGGATCTCTTTGACGTCAAAGGAGAGGTCACGCGTGCCGGATCGCAGGTGCTGGATGCAAACGCCCCCGCTGCCGAAGATGCCGAGATCGTCCGCCGCCTGCGCCGTGCCGGTATGGTCGTGGTGGGCAAGACCAACATGACCGAGTTCGCCTATTCCGGCCTTGGCGTGAACGCGCATTTCGGCACGCCGATCAATCCGCATGACACCGAAACGGACCGAGTGCCGGGCGGATCGTCCTCCGGCGCTGCCGTGGCGGTGGCACGGGGCATCGTGCCGGCGTCTATCGGCACGGATACCGGCGGCTCTTGCCGCATCCCTGCTGCGTTTTGCGGTATCGTTGGGTTCAAGCCCACGTCGACCCGCGTACCCCGTCAGGGCTCTGTGCCGTTGTCGCACACGCTCGACTGCGTCGGGCCCTTCGCCAATGATGTCTCGTCCGTCGCGGTCATGGATTCCCTCCTTTCGGGCGGTGACGGCGACGATGTCGAGTCCTTCCCCGAGGGTGGCATCCGCTTGGGCGTGCTCGAAGGGTATGTCACCGAAGAGATGGACGAGGGCGTGTCGCGCGCCTGGCAGGCGGTGCTCACGCGGTTGTCGCAGCGCGGGGTGCGGCTGACCCCGGTGTCGATTCCGCAACTGTCCGAGTTGCCGCGGATCAACGCCAAGGGCGGATATGTGGGCGCCGATGCCTATGCCTGGCATCGAAAATATCTCGAGACGCGGGGCGAATTCTACGACCCTTGGGTCCGCGCCCGGTTCGAGGCTGGCCAGTCACAAAGCGTCGATGAATATATACGTCTGGCCGACGAGCGCGCCCGCCTACGCGCCGTTGTGGCCGAGAAACATGCTCTTTTTGATGCACTTATCCTGCCCACGGTGCAGATCGTTCCGCCGAAGCTCGTCGATCTAGAAGATCCCGAGGTGTCGCGGCCCACGAACCTTCTTTGCCTACGCAACGCCGCCGTCGGCAACTTTCTCGATCTTCCGGCGATCTCGGTGCCTTGTCATGAAGCGGAGACCCTGCCGGTGGGTGCGATGCTGTTCGGAATGACCGGTGAGGACCGCCGCCTTCTGTCCGTGGCGCGCGGATTGGAACAGGCCATACGCGGCCGCTGACAACAGGAGAGACCATGCCAGCTCAAGTTACATTCACCGCTCGTTTTACCACCAAGGAGGGCAGCGAGGAACGCCCCGTTACCCTGACCCGTGCCATCGTCGGCGGTTGGACCGGTCGCGACAAGGCGGCGTTGCAGCACCATATCGACGAACTTGCCAAGATCGGTGTCACGCCGCCCACCTCGACCCCTGTCTTTTACCGCGTTGGCGTCTCGCGTCTGACCAGGGCGGACGAGATCGAGGTGATCGGGGACGGCTCCAGCGGTGAGGTTGAATATGCCCTGATCCGTGAGGGCGGGCGCATCTGGGTCGGTGCCGCGTCGGACCATACTGACCGGGTCTACGAGCACATGGGCATCACCGTTGCGAAACAGCTTTGCGATAAGCCCTTCGCCGCCGAGTTTTGGCCGCTTGACGAGGTCAGCGACCATTGGGACCAGCTTCAGATCCGATCCCATATCCGGGAAGACGGGGCCGAGGTGGTTTATCAGGACGGAAAAGTCTCGGGCCTCTTGTCGCCCGAGGAGTTGCTTGCATGCCTGCGTGAGGCCGGAGACGATCTGAAGGACGGGACCTTTCTTTTCGGTGGGACCTGCGGCGCTGAAGGCGGCGTGCGCTACAGCGAGATGTTTCGCTTCGCCTTGATAGACCCAGTTCTGGGACGCGAGATCAACCAAACCTACAAGGTTACGCCGATCCCGATCGAGGGCTGAACGAGACCCGGAAACAATAGGGCTTTCATTCCGATTTAATACGGAGTATACTTCCTAAAAGAGGGTGACGCATGACCTATATCGTGACCGAGAACTGCATCAACTGCAAATTTCAGGACTGTGTGACGGTCTGTCCGGTGGATTGCTTCTACGAAGGAGAGAATTTCCTCGTGATCCATCCCGAGGAATGCATCGATTGCGGCGTGTGCGAGCCCGAATGCCCCGCGGATGCGATCAAACCTGACACCGAGCCGGGGTTGGATGATTGGCTGGTGATCAACACCAAATATTCAGAGATATGGCCAAACATCGTCGAGGTGGGTGACGTGCCCGCCGACGCGGAGGAATGGAATGGCAAGCCCGACAAAGCCGCGCTGCTGATCACCGGGCAAGAGCCGTCGGAACCCGACGCGCGAAAACCCCTCTACAGTCCCGGCGATGCCCCCTCGGATGAGACCGAACACGGTTTCGAGATGGAGGGTGGCAAGTTCGCCTATCCCGAGCCCAGCGAAGGGTCTGAACCTGTTGTCCTGCAGGAACACGAGTTCCGCGAGGAGGACGGCATCGAGATAGAGGGCCTGCGGATCGCAACCGACAAGAAGGGCTGAGGCGCGCGGCGCTCGCCCCCCGCGAACAAGGAGAGAATACGATGAATGCAATCGACAAGGTCACCGCCACGCTACCTGACGCTCAGGAGGTTCTGAGCGTTCGACATTGGGACGACCGGTTATTCTCGTTCCGCGTGGCGCGGCCTGCCAGCTTCCGCTTTCGCTCGGGCGAATTCGTGATGATCGGTCTGCCGGGCGATCCGGACCCGAAGACCGGAAAGCAGAAGCCGATCCTGCGCGCCTATTCCATCGCCTCGCCGTTCTGGGACGAGGAGCTGGAATTCTACTCGATCAAGGTGCCGGATGGCCCGCTGACCTCGCGCTTGCAGGAGATTGCCCCCGGTGAACACGTCATCGTCAAGACAAAGCCGACGGGCACACTGGTGCTGGACGCGCTCTTGCCGGGCAAGCGGCTCTGGATGATCTCGACGGGCACTGGTGTCGCCCCCTTCGCGAGCCTGATGCGTGAGCCCGAGACATACGAAAAGTTCGAGCAAGTGATCCTGACGCAAACTTGCCGGTTGAACAGCGAACTGGCCTATGGCGCTGATCTGGAACGCCGCCTGATGGAAGATCCGCTGGTGGGGGAGGAGGCGGCGGCCAAGTTCACCCGCTACGCCACCACCACGCGCGAGACATCCGACCGGATGGGCCGCATCACCGACCTGATCGCGAGCGGTAAGCTTGTCTCGGATCTCGGCTTGAGGGATTTCGATCCTGCCGAGGACCGGGTGATGATCTGCGGATCAATGGGGTTGAACAAGGATCTCAAGACCCTGCTCGAGGCGCGCGGCCTGTCCGAGGGCGCCAACAGCAAGCCGGGCGAATACGTTGTGGAACGGGCGTTCGTCGACTGATTGATTGCCTTTTCCGGTGGCTACGGCTCGTCTCGGCGAGCCGTTTCACCTTTTGCGAAAGACCGACGCGAAGATCCCGCGCATCATCGACCAGCCCAAGGCAAAGACACCGATGCGGTGCGACGCGGTGGCGGTGCCGCCGGCCAAAACCGCGCGGCAATTGGCGATGAACCGGCGGAGGATGAAATCCACGAAGCCGGTCACCAGTTCCGGCCTGTTAAACTGCGCCAGCATCCCCTCGATCTGGAATCGGAATATGACATCGACGCGGGTTTCTTGGGCGGATTCCGCAGCCAGTGTGTAGTGCAACTCGCCGCGCAGGTTGGATTGGCCGCCCTTGTCCTCACCGCGCCCTGTCAGAGCGCCTCGGTGATCCGTGTCGTCTATCTCGTAGGTGCCACGGCCCTTGAACCGGGCACTGATCGGCCCGAAGCGCACTTCGACAAGGCCCGAGAAACTGTCCTCGGTCACGTCCGATAGCGCGGCGCCCGGAACGCAACTTGCCACTTTTTCCACGTCCGAGAAGAGTGCCCATACGTTGTCGACGGCGTGATCCAACACGAAGCTGCGCTCGACGATCGTCCAGTTGCCTTCGGCCCTGACGCTGCCCTTCGCCTCTGCCGGTGCAGTCTCCGGCGGAGTTTCCTCGACCGGCGTGAAGGGGGTGAATGTGGCGGGTGCGGCGGCATTGCGGGGGGGTGATGTCTTGGGCACGCTGCGGTCGAGGTCCTCCTGTGCCGCCACGTCCTGAATGGCGCGAACGATACCCACGTAACCCGTGCAGCGGCAGAGGTTACCGCTCAGTTCGGTGCGGATCGTGCGCTCGTCGGGGTCGGAATGCCGGGCGAGGATATCACGGCCCGTGGCCAGCATCCCCGGTGTGCAGAAGCCGCATTGCAGCGCATGGTGGTGCGAGAACGCCTCGCGCAGGCGGTCCATCACCGGATCGTCGCGGTGGCCCTCAACAGTCTCGATCCGGGCGCCGTCGCAGCCATTGATAAAGGTGATGCAGGACCGCACCGGCCGACCGTCCAGCATCACCGTGCAGGCACCGCAGACGCCTTGTTCACAGCCCAAATGCGTGCCCGTCAGATCCAGCATGTCGCGTAGCACCTCGGCCAGTTGCGTCCGGGGCGGAGCAGAGACGTGATGCGTCTCGCCGTTGACGATCAGGGAAATCCGGTCAGTCATTGGGCATGGCCTCCGCAAGGCAGCGCGCGTAAGCAACGGCAAGCTGATGGCACTTTATGGAGTCGAGTGCGGGATCGAGAGTCAGCAGGGCGTCTTTTACCTCGTCCTGCGGTGCGGCGCTTCCTGTCTCGGCCAAGCTCAGCGCCAGATCACGCGCCACGAGCGGCGCGCCGGACGCCGCGCCGAAGACCACCCGGCAATAGCGGCGTTCGGGGTCGATCACCGTGGCGGCGATGGCGTCGGCAAATTCGCCCACCTTGCGGCATATCTTGTAATAGCCCCAGCGGGCATCCGCACCGCATTTCGGGATGCGGATCGTGCAGAGCACCTCGCCCGGCTCAAGCGACGTGCGGTAGGCGCCTTCCATGAAACGGGTCATCGGCACCTCGCGCGTGGACCCGTCCTGTCCCGCGATCACAAGCGTCGCGTCGAGCGCGGTCATCGCGCTGACCCAATCGGCGGCCGGGTCGGCGTGGCAGAGGCTGCCACCTATGGTGCCCTTGTTGCGCACCGCCCGATAGGCGATGCCCCCCGCGACATGGCGCAGCATGCCGGGGATCGGGTCAGGCACTGCGCCGTCCTCGATCTCGGCATGGCGGATCGTGGCGCCGATTTCGACATGACTGCCGGTATCGGCAATGCGGCGCAGATCGTTCAGCGCAGCGACATCCACCAACGCCTCGGGACGCGCCAGCCGCAGATTGAGCATCGGTCCCAGAGATTGCCCGCCGCCGATGATCTTGACATCGACCCCGCCAGCCGCGAGGCGCGTCGCCTCGACGACGCTATCGGGCAAGGTATGGGAAAAGGCGACCGGCTTCATGATGCAGTTCCTTCGGCGGCGCGCGCCTTGAGCACAGCGCCCAGAACACGTGCCGGCGTTGCGGGAATCTGATTCAGCTCAACCTCGAGGGGGCGCAGCGCATCGTTGACTGCGTTTATAATGGCACCGCCCGGGGCGATGGCCCCGCCTTCGCCCACCCCTTTCATACCGTGGCGCGTATAAGGCGACAGCGTCTCCTTGTGCGACAGACGAAAATTCGGCAGTTCCGCTGGGCCGGGCAGGATGTAGTCAGCCAGTGTCGAGGTCAGCGGTTGGCCGTTGGCGTCGTAGAGCACTTCCTCAAAGAGGGCGGTGCCGATCCCCTGCGCCGCACCGCCGTAAGTCTGCCCTTCGAGGATCATTGGGTTCACGCGCCGGCCGCAATCCTCGAACACCACGTAATCCAGGATTTCAACGTGGCCCGTGTCGATGTCCACCTCGACGATGGCGGCATGGGTGGCATAGGTGAAGACGCCCGAGTCGATCTCGGGCTTGTAGCCTTCGGTCACCTCCAACCCGGCCGTGTCCACGTCATCGGGAAGCTGATCGGGGCGCAGATACCAAGCCCGGCCGATATCGGCAAAACTCACACTGGCGGCGCCGGCATGGGCGTGCCCATCTTTCAGTGTCACATCGTCCGGCTGACATTGCAGCAGATGCGCGGCGTGTTTGCGGATGCGCCCCGCCAGCACCTCGGCAGCCTTGGACACCGCGCCGCCGGCCATCACCATCCCGCGCGAGGCATAGGCGCCAGTGGAATACGGCGTCATGCCCGTATCACCCATCGTCACTGCGATCCGCTCCACGGGCACGGTCAACCATTCGCTTGCCACTTGTGCCAGCGTCGTTTCCAACCCTTGGCCGAAACTGTGGTTGCCCGACCGAACTTCGACCGAGCCCGAGGGGGTCAGCTTGACCATCGCCTGTTCGTAGCCGGGCACCAAGGGCAGGCCCCAAGCGGCAAAAACCTTGGTGCCGTGCGCGGATTGCTCGGTGAAGGTGGAAAATCCGATGCCCAGATACTTGCCCTCTGCCAGCGCTTGCTCTTGGCGCGGGCGGAAGGCGGCGAGGTCAATGGCCTTCTGGGCCTCGGTGACGCTTCCTGGATAGTCGCCGCTGTCGTAAAATTTCTTGGTGACGTTGGTGAAGGGCATAGCCTCCGCCGGCACCAGGTTCTCCTTGCGCACTTCTGCTGGTTCACGGTCGACCGCGCGCGCGACGGCGTCGATGGTCAGTTCCATTGCGAAACAGACGCCGGGCCGCGCCACCCCGCGATATGGAGTAAAGGGCGGCTTGTTGGTGGCGACGGAATAGGTGGTGCAGCGATAGCCGGGGAACGCATAGGGGCCGGGCAGATTGCCACCAGCCTGAGCCGCTTCGAGGCAGGCGGTGAAAGGCCAGACCGAAAAAGCGCCGACGTCCACCGTGATGTCCGCATCGACGCCCAGGATGCGACCGCGTTTGTCGGCGTAGGCGGTGATGCGGTAGTGATGCTGGCGTGTATTGGCGCCAGCGACGAGATGCTCGCGCCTGTCCTCGGTCCAACGGATCGGGCGCCCGGTTTTGCGTGCCACCCAGGACACTGACAATTCCTCAGGCTGAAGCACGCATTTATAACCGAAACCGCCGCCCACATCGGGTGCGATCACGCGCACCTCCCCCTGATCGATTTGCAGGAACTGGGAAATGCCCGAGCGGATCAGGTGCGGCACCTGCGTCGAGGTGTAGACGACCAGTTGCCCCGTTTTATCGTCCCAGTATGAGAGCGTGCCCTTGCCCTCCATCGGGGTCATGCATTGCCGGGCAGTACTGTATTCGCGTTCGATCACCACATCGGCGGCGGCGCGCGCCGCGTCGATACCTTCGTTGAAATGCGTGGTCACAAAGAGATTATCGCCCCAATTTTCATGCAGAAGCGTCGAATCCGGGTCGCGTGCAAGGATCGCATCCATAACCGGCGGTAGCGGATCAAGATCGAGCGCCACGCGCTCGGCGATGTCTTCGGCCTCGGCGCGGGTGGGGGCGATGCAGATGGCCACGCATTCGCCCACGAAACGCACCTTGTCGCGGGCCAGTGGGTAAAAGTCGGACCCCTTGTAACCGGGCAGCGAAGACTCCGCCTGAATCGGCAGAACATCCGCGAGGTCTGCGGCGGTAAAGACGCGGTCGGTGGCATCGTCGGGCTTGGTTACGGCGCGGATGCGACCGTGGGCGATGGGGCTGCGGACAAAGGCCGCCTCCCATTGGCGCGGGAATTTCAGGTCGCCCACGAACTTGGCCTGACCATTCAGCAGGCGCTTGTCCTCCTTGCGCGGGACGCGCTCCCCGATCCCTGTGCTCACTGATGCGCCTCCCTGCATCGCCGCTCCGCGCCGGAGCGGAAATTCTTGTTTTATCCGATTAAGGGAGTATACATCCTAAGTAAGTCAAGGCAACTGTGGATTTCAGGGCAGGAGCCGGGCCTGGCGCTTTCGTTATGGAACAAAACTGAGTTGAGGCGTTAAAAAGGTCAGGAGTAACTGTCAGGTGAAACGGAATGAACGAACAAAACCCGTTGGATGATAATAAGGCACCGCGCTCTGGCAAGGTCAAGAGTCGAAAATACCGCGAGTTGTGGAACCGACCGGGTTACCTTATCCGCAGGCTACATCAAATCCACGTGGGCCTTTTCGTAGAGGAATGTGGCGGAGAGGACATTACGCCTGTCCAGTTTGGCATGTTGTCCGTCCTTCAGGGCGGAGAGGAGATGGATCAGTTGACGCTGTCCACGTCGGTCGGGGTCGACCGGACCAGCGGCGCCGACGTGATTCGGCGGTTGGAACGTCGCGGCCTTCTGGTGCGCACGCCGTCGGAAAGAGATCGCCGTGCCAAGCTGATCCGTATCACCGAGGCAGGAGTCGCCTATGTCAAGCGCGTGCGCCCGATGATGGCACGGGCCCAAGAGCGTTTCGTCGAGCCTTTGACCGACACGGAGCGCGAAGAGTTCTATCGCCTCATCAATAAAATGGTCGACGCCAACAATACCGCCAGCCGCGCCCCGATGGGTGCGATTTAATCCGCAGCGCAAGAAGGCTGATCGCGCCGTGCCAGAAAACGGTTGCTTTTGCCGGTAAACGAAGCATACTCCCTAAATAAAGAGATAGGGAGTCAGATATGCAAACCTGCACCACCTTGGACATGCCAGGCCAAGACGCGACATGACGCTTCTGGCCCAATATTTCGTCACCGGCATCGTCACCGGCTGTTTTCTCATTCTCGCCACGATCGGGTTCTCGCTGACGCGGCGGGTGGAGGGGTTTCTCAACATTGCCCATGCTGAATTGCTTGGTGTCTCGGCTTTCACCACTTGGGGGCTGAACGTCGGACTTGGCTGGCCCTTCATCCCGAGCGCACTGGTCGGCATCGTTTTCACCGCCTTTCTGGGCCTGTTCATTGGCCGCGTCGTCTATGACCCGATCCGCAGGCTGGGTCCGGCGGTTCTGCTGATCTCGTCGGTTGGGGTGGCCTATGTGATTGGTGGCGCGGTGGATGGTGTGATCGGGACGGGCATCCGGACGTTGGATATCCCGCTGGCCACGACCTATCGCTTCTGGGGCGTGCGGATCACCGATTACCAGATGATCGTCGTGGCGCTGGCGGCGCTCACGGGTGTCTCGCTCGCGCTCTTTCTCAACAAAACCAAGACGGGACTCGCGATTCGGGCCATGTCCGCCAACCCCGAGCTTGCGGCCTCGCGCGGAATTGACGTGCGGCAGACTTCTCGAGCGACATGGTTGATCGCCTCGGGTCTTGCCGGTCTTGCGGGCGTTATGCTGGCGATGATCGCAACCCTGTCGACCGACATAGCTTTTCGCCAAATTCTCCAGATCCTCGCCGTGGCGATCCTGGCCGGACTGGGCTCGCTCTATAGCGTTCTGCTGTCCGGGCTGATCGTGGGAATCGCTATGGACATGTCTGTCTACTGGATTCCCGCTGGTTACAGGCCGCTGATCGCCTTCGCCGTCGTCATTATCGTGCTTCTCTTCCGCCCGCAGGGTTTGTCGGGGAGGAAACCGTCATGAACGTGGAACAACTGCTGCTGACGGTCCTGACCTATGGCTGCCTCTTCTCGGTTCTGACGTTATCTCTGAACCTGCAATACGCCCGTGGCGGTATGATCAATTTTGGCACAGTGGCCTATTTCGCGGCCGGGGCCTATGCCTATGCGATCTTCACGCAGGACCCGCCGAGCGGTCTGGACCAATACATGTTCGGCTTTGGTGCGCCTTGGTGGGTGGGCTTTCTTGCCGCCGGAGTGGCCTCGTTGATCTTTGCCGTGGTGACGGGTTGGCCCACGCTTCGGTTGCGAGGCGAATACTTGGCGCTGACCACCTTCGCCTTTGCCGAGGTACTGCATTCATTCCTGCTCAATGAGCGCCGCATCGGCAACGGCAGCGTCGGACTGTCCAACATTGAGCGGCCGGAGATGAATTGGATGGGTTTGGGCGAGAACTATACTTTCGCCCTGTCGGCGATCCTGCTCATGGGCCTGACCATGCTGTTGTATCGCCGGATCCTCGCCGCCCCTTATGGTCGCGCTATTGATGCGGTGCGCGACGATGAGGTCGCGGCCGAAGCCGTTGGCAAGGATATCAAGCGACTGCGGTTCGAGGTCTTCGTCGTCTCGGCGGTGCCGATAGGCTTTGCCGGGGCGCTCTACGCGATGATCACCACGCTTGTTAGTCCCGATCTCTTCACTGCCGAGATCACCTTCTTCGTGTGGATCGCGCTTGTGTTGGGGGGCGAGCGCACGATCGTGGGCGCTATTCTTGGCACGATGGCTCTCGTCACCTTCGAGGAGGTGGTTCGCTCGATGCATTTCGAGACGGTCCGCGCTGCCGAGATCGCGGCCTCTACGGAGGAAATCCTGACCGGCGTTATCTTTATCATGATCCTGCGCTGGCAGCCCTTCGAGAAATTTGGACGCAAGGGAGAGAGGGCATGACACAGGATCTTCTGGTCGTCGACAAGGTGATCAAACGCTTCGGCGGTCTCAAGGCCGTGGGCGGAGATACCGGCCTCAGCTTCACGGTGCCCCAAGGCGCCTTTCTGGGGCTGATCGGCCCCAACGGGGCGGGCAAGTCCACTACATTCAACCTGATCTCGGGCGTGTTGAAGCCCAATTCGGGGTCTGTGCGGCTGGACGGTAAGGATTTGGCACAGGTTCGCCCGCACGAAATCGCGTCATTGGGTCTTGGTCGCACATTTCAGACACCGCGGTCGTTCCCGTCGCTCAGCGTTCTCGGCAACGTGCTCGTGGGGGCCAACAACGCCGGCGAACATCTGCCCTCGGTCGCCTCTGGGAACTGGCGCACCGATGAGGCCGCGCTACAGGACAAGGCGCGGGTCGTTTTGGAACGCGTGGGCCTTGGGCCGCGTATCGGTGACGTGGTCACGAACCTTTCGGGCGGTGAAATGCGAATGCTCGAAGTGGCCCGCCAATTGATTCGCGAGCCACGTATCCTGCTGCTGGACGAGCCAACGGCGGGCGTCGATCCCAGCCTACAGAAGAAGCTCAGCGATATACTGGTCGACCTGCACCGCGAGGGTTGCACCCTCGTCGTCGTCGAACACAACTTGCACTTCCTGCTCAGCATCGCCGACAGCGTCGTGGTGCTACAGAACGGAGAGCTTCTCGCCAAGGGATCGCCACAAGAGATACGCAGCAATGCGGACGTGATCGCCGCCTATCTGGGAGACGAACATGCAGCTTGAAGTGCGCGGCCTGAAATCCGGTTACGGCAAGGTGCAGATCCTGCACGGCATCGACTTTACCGTGAAGCCCGGTGAGATCACGACAGTCCTCGGCGCGAACGGCGCGGGCAAAAGCACGCTGATGAAGACCGTCGCGGGGCACTTGCCGGTCATGGAGGGCGAGATCCACTACAAGGGTAATTCGCTAAACGGGCATAGCGCGCTGAGTATCTGCAAACTTGGCATCGGCTATGTGCCCCAAAGCAGCAATGTCTTTGCCGAACTCTCGGTGCGCGATAACCTTGCGGCCGCATCGCTGGCCTTCGAGGGTGCGGATGAGCGTGTGCGCGACGTGCTACGCCGCTTTCCTATTCTTGAGGAACGCGCGAACCAGGATGCCTCGACTCTTTCGGGCGGTGAACGCCAGACATTGGCCATCGGGACGGCCTTGGTGGCCGCACCCGACATTCTAATCCTCGACGAACCGACAGCGGGTCTCGCCCCGATTTTCGTCGACCGCATCGTGGACTGGGTGCGCGAATTGTCCCGAGAGGGGGTCGGTGTTGTCTGGGTTGTCGAACAGAACCCCGAGAAAATCCTCGGCATCTCGGAAACCGCCTATGTCATCGACGCAGGCCGGAATTCCGAGACAGTCGAGGCAAAGTCGCTTCTGGAACCGGGTCGTCTGGAAGAAGTGCTGTTGCAGGCCCACGTATGAGAAAAAAATTAATGCCAACAGGGAGATCAACATGAAAACCATATTTGCAGGACGGGGCGCGGCCCTGAAAACCGGGGTCGCCGCCTGCGCCCTGGCGGCGATGGGCGCGACGTCTCAAGCCGAAGAAGTCACGGTCGGGGTGCTTGTGCCGCTGACCGGCGAACTGGGCGAATTTGGCAAGATCGTTGCCAATGCGGTCGAAATGGGCGCTGCCGAAATCAACGCGGCGGGGGGCACGTCATGCGGCATGATCCGCACCGTCGTTGCCGATACCGGCGGCAATCCCCAGAACGGCATCCGCGAAGCCTCGAAGATGATCGAGTCCGAAGGTGCTGTTGCCATCCTTGGGCCAACTTCGGGCGTGATGGTGGCTTTGGTGGATCTCGCCAAACGGACCAAGACAGTGCTGATGTCGCCCTATGCGGGCACGATTACGCTGAATGAATTGGGTGGCGACTATGTCTATCGCACCGTGTCCTCAGATCTGGGTGACGGCGCGGCGGCGGGTCTTTGGCTCACTGAAAAAGGCTACAAGACGGTGGCCTTCCTTGTGCAGAACGAGGAATCGACGATCTCGCCGGCGCAGGTCGCGCGGCAGCGTGTCGAAGAGGCGGGCATCACCCTGACTGACTATATCATCTACAACCCCGGTCAGCCCTCCTATCAGGCCGAGCTGATCTCGGTTCTGGCGCAGGAGCCGGATGCGATCTACCTGGCGGGTGGGCAGGAATCCGGGGTCACCGTCATCAAAGAGGCCACGGCGGGTGGCTTCCAAGGTGAATGGCTCTTTACCGCAGACTTGGCCGTGCCCGAGATATTCGAGGCTGTCGGAGCAGACTTGATCAACGGACGTGCCTATGTCGAGGTGGCCGAGGCCGATAGTTCATTGCCGGAATTCCAGGCGTTCAAGGACATGCACAACGAAAAGACCGGCAAGGCGCCCGGCCCCTTCGCGGCCAACTCCTTCGACATGGTGATGTTGGCGGCGCTGGCGCTAGAGGCGAGTGACGCATGCACGGGAGAGTCGATGAATTCCAAAATCCGCGACGTGACCGACGGGGGTGAGAAGGTATCCTCCTTCGCAGCCGGCAAAGAGGCGCTCGCCGCAGGCAAGGACATCGACTATGAAGGCGCGTCTGGCCCGCTTGTGCTCGACGAGAGTGGCACGCCTGCTGGTTCCTACGCTGTCCAGAAGGCGACCGACGGCGCGTGGGCGGCCGAGACCTTCTATCCGGCCAGCGCCTTCGAGTGATCCGCCGGACCATCGCACGACAAACCCGGTCGCCGCTGGCGACCGGGATTTTTTGTCGCCAAGGATCAGTAGAACAGCGCCGGCAATCCGAGGGCGAGGCCCGGAAACGCGATCAGCAGACCGACCATTACCATCAGGGCCAGCACGAAGGGGAGCGCGCCGAGAATCACATCGTCGACGTTTCCGGAACTGCGCACCCCTTGGATCACATACAGGTTGAGGCCCACAGGTGGCGTGATCAACGCGGTCTCGATCAGTAGCATGAGCATGATGCCGAACCAGACCGGATCGTAGCCCAAGGCAAAGACCACTGGCGCGATGATCGGGATCGTCGTGATCATCAAGGTCAGCGTCTCAAGAAAGAGTCCCAGCACGAGGTAAAGCGTGACGATGATCAGCAGCGTCACCGTGGCCGAAAACAGCAGTGCCAGTACGGCACCGGGGACGATTCCGGCGAGGTAAAGCTCTGGGATCGAGGTGTCGGTCAGGGTGCCGTAGATAATGATGTTGATCGATGGCGGAATGAGGATGCCCAGCGTTCCGCCAGAGGCGAGCGTGCCGAGGAAGAGTTTGCGGTTATAGCCGTTCCGCTCCATCTATGGGATGGCGACGATGCCGATTGTGGCGGCGTTAGCCGCGGTTGACCCCGAGATCGCCGCGAAGGACGCGCAGGCACTGATGTTGGAGTGCATCAGCCCACCGGGCAGCTACGTCAGCCAAGTGGAGACACGGAATCTGCGATGCCCGAGCGCAACAGAATCTCACCCATCGCCACGAGCGGGCAAGGCTTGGGATTGCATAAGCAATACTCAAGAAAATCATGGGCATAATCGGCCGGAAGGATCACAATATTGGGTTGTTAGCTACCGGAGAGCAGGCCGGCGGTCTGGCCGGTATATGCGCCGCTGCTGATCCGAGTGCGGATCTCTGTCATGGAATTTGGTCTTTTTGCCGATACTTTACTATATAAGAAGTGCGCGTCTTAATTGGGCGCAGTTCAATATGCTCATCCGCCGGTCGCCAGCGCAGTCAGAATGTGCCTGACCAGCCTTTCACCTTCGCGCTCCCCGTCAAAGAGAGTATGTTAATCGCAATCGCAGTGCATTGCGCCATTTTCCTCACATCCTCAGGCCGATCTCCTCCGCATCGCTCAGATAGGGGTTCTCGGCGCGGCTGTCAGCATAGTCTTGTGGTGCGATTTCGGCATAAAGGAGCGCGTCGCCGGTTTCGGGTGCAGCAGTGAGCAGAGCACCGTCGGGGGCCGCGATGGACGAACAGCCCTGATAGGTAAAGGTGTCGTCGCTGTCGGCGTGGTTGGCATAGGCCACGAACACTTGGTTTTCAAACGCGCGCGTGCGGATCACATGGGTCGAAATGAACGCGCCGGACGCACCACGAGGCAGCGCCGTAGGCACCGCGATCAATTGCGCCCCGGCGTGGGCGAGGCGGCGGGCATTCTCCGGAAACTCGATATCGTAGCAGATCAGCACCCCAACCCGCAGCCCGGCCAGATCGACGATCACCGTCGAGGGGCCGGGGCCGTGAAAATGCTGCTTTTCATAATCACCATAGAGACATGCCTTGCGATAGATCGAGGCTGGCGCGGTGCCCTGTGCGTCTACGATCAGCGCGCTGATGTGACGGTTGTCGCCCCGCGTCTCGGGAAAGCCCACGATCAGGCTGATGCCAAGGCGCCGTGCGGTCGCAGTCAGCCGTTCGGCCCAGTCGCCTCGCGCCGTTTGTGCGCTGGCCGCAAAGGCCGCACCGCGCCCATAGCCAGAAAGCGCCAGTTCGGGCGCCACCAGCAATGTCGCGCCGTTTTGCGCGGCCTCCTGCATCGCGGCTTCGATTCGGTCCGGGCGCATCGCATCATTTCCAATCGCGGACATCTGAAAAATGGCGAGTTTCAAGTTGCCGCCTCCCGCGCCGTCATAGCGCAAAGTCAATACAGAGCCGTCCGGCAACCTCGCCGCGCTTGAGCTGGTCGAGCGCGGTGTTCACGTCTGCGAGCGGCAAGGCCTGAACCTCGATCGGGAGTGGATGAAGCGCGGCGAAATCGAGAAAGTCGATCATTTGCTGCCGCGTCCCCACCGAAGAGCCGAAGACGCGGTGCCCGCCGTCGATCAGCCACATCATCGAAAGGTCCACCGGGGTGTGGACCATCGCCACGGCGACAACCGCGCTCACCGGGTTTACCGCATCGCGAATGGTGTCCCACACGGCAGGGCTGGGCGCGAAGTTGACTGTGACATCCGCGCCGCCCAAGGCCTTGACCGCCGCGCCTGCGTTGGGCCCGGCTTCGATCGCGTGATCCGCGCCCAGCGTCATCGCTGTTGCAAGCTTGTCCGGGTCGGTATCCACCACAAAGACCCGCGCGCCGCGCGCCTTGGCGATCATCACGCCATACTGCCCGAGCCCACCCGCGCCGATGATCAGCACGTGTTGGCCGGGCGTGACCTCGGCCCGTGCCAAAGCGGACCATGCCGTAAGCCCGGCGCAGAGCAGCGGCGCGCCCTTGACCGGATCAATGGCCTCGGGGATGGGAATGGTAAAAGCAGTGGGAGACAGCGCATATTCGGCAAAGGCGCCGTTGTGCTGCACGCCGCGTGCCGTCTGGCCCGTGCAAAATGTCTCCCAGCCGCTCCGACAGGGTTTACAGGCAAGGCAGGTATCATAGAGCCATGGTAGTCCCACTCGCCTGCCGACCGCGGGCGCATCCGGCGTGTCCGGCCCGACTTGCACGACCCGACCGATCCCCTCGTGGCCAAAGATGACGGGATAGGCTTCATCAGGCAGGTTTTCCTGCCCGTCGCGCAAGTGCAGGTCCGAATGGCACATACCGCAGCCCTCCAGCCGAACGAGCACCTCGCCGGGGCCGGGTTTCGGTGTGTCAACCTCGCGCAGCGTCAGCGCCGCGCCGGGTCCATCGCAGATCGCGGCCATCATCCGGGATGGGGGCATTTCGGTCATCGGAAGGGTCCTTTGCGGGCAGGGTTTTGGCGCAGTCTAGACCCACCGAGCATGCAGGCATATACGTCATTGCAATTCGATACATTTGTTGATCTCAATGAATCGATGAAGTTGACTGGTTCCGATATCCATCTGCTGAGTGTTTTCGACAGTGTCGTGCGCAACAATGGGTTTTCCGCGGCCCAAGTCGAGTTGGGCCTCAGTCAGCCCACAATTTCAAATCATATCACCGCGCTCGAAGAGCGGCTGGGCGTCAAGCTCTGTCAGCGCGGGCGGCGCGGTTTCATGCTGACCGAGAAAGGCCGGATGGTGCATGAGATTGGCAAGGGGCTTCTGGACGGCCTGAACACCCATGGTGCGCATCTGGCCGAGCTGAAGGGTAAGTTGGTTGGACATCTCAACATCGCAATGGTGGATGCTATAACCACAGACGCCGATTGCAAATTGCCCGAGGCGATCCGCCGCTTCACCGAAGCGGCGCCGGCGGTGCGTATTAATCTGTCTATCTCCAATCCACAGGATATCATGGTCGGACTACTGGATGGCAGTTGTCACATCGGCTTCGGCAGCTTTGACAACATGGTGAACGGGCTGCATGTGGTCGACCTCTATGTGGAGCCACATGCGCTCTATTGCGCGCGGGAACATCCGTTCTTTACCCGCGCGGATGCCGATCTGGATGATGCCCGGATCGAGGGGGCGCCGTGGGTGCATCGCGGATACTGGAGTCAGCAACGCCAAAAGTCTTTTGCCCTGTCAGATGAAGACCGCATCGTGCAGCAGATCGAGTCCCAGTTGATCATGGTGCTCAGCGGCGGCTATCTGGGCCTTTTGCCCGAACATCTGGCCGCACCGTTCGAGGCTGAGGGACGGTTGCGCCGCATGGCGTTCGACAAGAATAATTTCGGCTGCCAAATGCAGCTGATCCGTCGATCCGGCGCGGCGCCAAAGGTGATCGACCTGTTTTGGCAAGCCATGCAAGATTGCTATGCGTGATGTTACATTGGGAAATGCAAATGTAACATTTGAGCAATCGATATTCTTGCGCCGGGTAGGTTCCTCTAGGGTCTGTGCGGTCAGCCCCGATGTGGGGCCAATTGGAGTGACAGATGTCTGACGATAGCAGCCCGCCCCGCTACAATCAGCCGCTTGGCGGCAACGAGATGCCCCGGTTCGGCGGCGAGAGCACGATGATGCGGTTGCCATCGCAAAGTTCGGCCGAGGGGCTGGACGCCTGTTTTGTTGGCATTCCGATGGATATCGGCGTGTCGAACCGGTCGGGCACACGCCACGGCCCCCGTGCGATCCGCGCCGAAAGTTGCATGATGCGCCCCTTCAACATGGCCACCGGCGCCGCGCCTTTTGCAAAAATGCAAGTAGCCGATATCGGCGATGTGGCGATCAACACCTTTGATCTGAAGAAGACGGTGGATATCATCACCGCCGCTTACGATCAGATCCTACAACATGACACGGTGCCGCTGACGCTAGGGGGCGATCACACACTGACTTATCCTGTTTTGCGCAGCATCGCGCGCAAGCACGGCCCGGTCGCGCTGATTCAGATCGACGCCCATGCCGACACGAATGACGAGATGTTCGGAGAAAAGATTGCCCACGGCACTCCCTTCCGGCGCGCCGTCGATGATGGTCTTCTTCAGACCGACAAGGTGTTTCAGATAGGTCTGCGTGGCACCGGTTATGCGCCGGATGATTTCGACTGGGGCCGCAATCAAGGTTTTACTGTGGTCCCGGCCGAGGCGTGCTGGCACAAATCCATGACGCCGCTGATGGACGATATTCGCGCCCGTATTGGCGACACACCGGTCTACCTGACTTATGATATCGACAGCCTCGATCCCGCCTTCGCTCCTGGAACGGGGACCATGGAAATAGGTGGGCTGACTACCATGCAGGCGCTCGAGATCGTGCGCGGTTGCAAGGGTATGAATTTGGTGGGCTGTGATCTGGTCGAAGTGTCGCCGCCCTACGATACCACCGGGGCCACTGCTATGATCGGGGCGAACCTGCTCTATGAAATGCTTTGCGTCCTGCCCAAGGTCTGGGCCTGACCAATTCCAACAAGGAGAGAAAAAATGAAAACCACCTTCACACGTCGTCACTTTTTGGGCACCGCCGCCGCCTCCGGTGCGACAGCGCTGAGCGCGCCGTCGATCTTGCGCGCCGCGGGCGAGCCGATCAAGGTCGGCACCTATGGCGGATTCTTCGAGGAAAGCTTCAAGGAGTTCATCTTTCCCGAATTCACGGCCGCGACCGGGATCGAGGTCAATTCGATGGCCGTACCCACGGGCGAAACCTGGCTGGTGCAGATCAAGAACGCCGCCCGTGCGGGCGTCGCGCCTGCCGACGTATCTCTGATGGCGGGCACGCCACGCAACGAAGGCGGGCGGCAAAAGGTATTCCGCCCGATGGACGAGTCCAAGATCCCGAACCTCGCTAACCTCAACGGTCGGTTTCAGGATCGCTACGAGGATGGTGGCCTCTACGGTGTCGGCGCCCTGTCGTGGTACATCACGCTGGTCACCAATTCGGACGAGATTCCCGAGGCCCCGACCAGTTGGGCCGCTCTGTGGGACGAACAGTACAAGGATCAGATCGGTGTGCTTGGCCTCGCGACCAACTCGTTCATGCTGGAAGTGACCGCAGCCACCTTCTTTGGTGGTACTGATATCCTCAGCACCAAGGACGGCATTCAACAATGCTTCGACAAAATGGCAGAAATGGTGCCCAACGTGCGCCTGTGGTATAAGGACGAGGGCGCTTTCCAGCAGGCGTTGCAGGATGGCGAAATCCCGATGGGCCAGTATTACCATGACGTCGCGGGGCTTGCCGCCGCCGAGGGGTTCCCGGTTGTGTCGACCTTCCCAAAGGAGGGTGGCATCCTGGACAGCGGCTACTGGATCGTGCCAGAGCATGTAAAACCGCTGGATGAGGTCCACGAGTTCATCAACTTCATGACCGCCCCCGAAACGCAGGCGCTGCTTGCTCGTAAGGTTGGAACGGCCCCGGTCGTCGATCCCGCATTGACCGACCTGAGCGAGGCTGAGCTGGCGGCCGTTAGCAGCCCCAAAGAGCCGATCATCCCGCGCTATGACATCTACCGCGACCACGCGGACTGGATTTCGGACACTTGGAACAAAGTTATCTCGGGCTGATAACCTGCAACGACACTCTGGCCCGCCTTGTGACAAGGGGCGGGCCTGCTTCAATCCGGCAGGAGGCCGCGCATGTCAGGTCTGACCATCGAGGGCGTCACCAAGAAGTTCGACAATATCACCGCCGTCGAGGACGTGAACCTGCATTTCAAGACCGGTGAGATGACCTGCTTTCTGGGCCCTTCAGGGTGCGGGAAGACCACGCTCTTGCGGATGATCGCCGGACTAGAGGTGCCGACCACCGGCAAGATCAGTCTCGAAGGGTGCGACCTGACGCGCGTTCCGGTCCATCAGCGCGATATCGGTATGGTGTTCCAATCTTTCGCCCTGTTCCCGCATCTGAGCGTGGGAGAGAATATCACCTACTCCATGCGTATCCGCGGCCATTCGCGGTCGGACCGCGAAGATCGCGCGCGTGAATTGCTGGATATGATGCATCTGCCCGGCGTCGAAGACCGGCGCATTTCCCAGTTGTCGGGCGGACAACGACAGCGCGTGGCGATCGCGCGGGCGCTGGCGATCAATCCGCAGGTCTTTCTGCTGGATGAACCGATGTCGGCGCTGGACGCCAACCTGCGCGAGGCGATGCAGATTGAGCTGCGCAAGTTGCAACAGGAATTGGGCATCACCACGGTCGTCGTCACCCATGACCAGACCGAGGCGATGACGATCGCCGACGAGATCGTGGTGATGGGCAATGCCAAGGTGCTTCAGACCGGAACTCCGATGGATATCTACAAAAAACCGGTGGACAAGTTCGTGGCCGGGTTCATCGGCACAAGCAACCTGTTACCTGCTCGAATGGCTGGCAAAGACATGGTGCGCGTTGGCGAAACCGAGCTGAAGGTGGGTCATGTAGTGGGCGCGGGCACGGGGGCGGACCAAGACATTCTCCTGATGACCCGTCCAGAAGAGGTGTTCGTGCGCCCGACAGATGCGGGCGTGCCCGAAAACGCGGTGCACGGCACGGTCAGTTTCGTGCGTGACATCGGCGCGACCATCGAGATTCTGGTCGATTGCGATGGGCACGAAGTGATCTCGGTGCTTACGCCAAAGGATTGGCCGGATGTGCGGATCGGTGATGCGGTGACGGTGGAAATGCCCGCCGAAGCCTGCACCGTGCTACCGGCCTGAACGGGGGCAGGGGCATGCAACAGGGCAACAGCTTTACCCGGTCCATCGGTCTTATTCCATCGTCGGTCATGATCGGCGTCTTTTTCTTGGTGCCTTTTGTGTTGATCATCCTGACCAGCGTTTCGGTGCCCAGCGATGAAGGCGATTATCAGTTTGGCTTCAGCCTCGTGCATTTTGAGCGCTTTGCGACTTGGTTCTATATCGAACGGGCATTCTTTTCGGCGGGGCTTTGCGCGTTGATCGCGCTTTTGAGCCTGCTGATCGCCTATCCCTTCACCTACATGCTCACCCGGTTCGGCCCCCGTTCGCAAACCCTCTGGCTGATTTATATCCTTGCACAACTGTCACTCTCCGAGGTGCTGATCGCCTTCAGTTGGCAAATCCTGCTGTCGCGCACTGGCGGCATCGGCAATATTCTGGCCTGGGTCGGTCTGGCCGAGAGCAGCTTTGCCATGACACCCTCGGCGGGGGCGGTGCTGGCGGCGCTTGTCTATCTCGCAGTGCCGTTCTCGGTGCTGCTGCTCTTTCCCGCGCTCAGCCGCCTTGATCGCAGCCTGACCGAGGCGTCCCGCACACTGGGTGCCTCGCCACTGCGCACGTTCTTTACCGTGGTGATTCCGGTCACGCGGCCCGCGATCATTTCAAGCGGTGTGACCATCTTTGTGCTGACGCTAGGAGCGATCATCGTCCCGCAAGTGCTGGGCAAACCCGAGCACTGGACCTTGTCGGTGCTGATCACGGATCAGGCGATCTTCAATTTCAACATGCCCTTTGCCTCGGCGTTGGCGGTTGTGCTGCTGATCATCAGCGGCGGCGTGATCGTGGCGGTCACGAAATTTTCGGGGGGGCGGTCATGACCTTTCTTCGACGTCTCTACCTGCTGATATTCGCACTGTACCTGATCGGTCCGATCATCGTGATCACTGCGGTATCGTTTAACGAAAAGAGGTTTCTTGCCTTCCCGCCGCGCGGCTTCTCCTTTCGCTGGTATGCAGAGATTTTCCTCGATAGCGGCTGGTCCGGCGCGTTGCTCAACTCGTTGATCATCGCGTTCGCCTCGGCGACGTTGGCGGTGCTCATCGCGACGCCAGTGGCGTATATCGCCTGGCGGTTCGGGCTGCGTTATGCGCGCGCGCTCTTTGCACTTGGGATCGCGCCTTTCATCCTGCCGCCCGTCATCATGGCGCTGGGCTTTCTGCTGCTTTTTACCAACGTGGGCATGCATGGGCTGATGATCAACGTGATCATCGCGCACGCAATTTTTCTGTTGGCGCTGCCGCTGGTCACGATCTCTCTGGGACTCGAAAGCGTGGATAGATCCCTGATCGAGGCCAGTCAGACTCTCGGCGCGAGCAACGCGGTGGTGTTCCGCACTGTGATCCTGCCGATTGCCGCACCCTTCGCCTTCGCAGGGTTTGCCTTCTGTTTCGTGCTGAGCCTTAATGAATACATTATCGCTTTGATGACCGTTGGTTTCACGGTCGAGACGCTGCCGATCAAAATTTTCAATGCATTACGCTATGGTTATACGCCGGTGATCGCCTCTATCGCGGTGGTCTTTCTGCTGATCAACATTGCGGTGTTCAGCCTGATCGCCAAATTCTCGAATCTCACACGGATTCTGGGCGCGCAGGACTGATGCATCGGTGGCGAAGAATGTTGCCCAACAGGAGTGCTAACCACCCGCACTGGTGAAACAAGAACCTCTAACGCTCAGGGGGCCTCAAAATGCCTCATGATCGCGCCGATCACGATCCGCTGGAAGAGGGCGCCGCGCTGCGAAGCTCGAACAGGGTTATTTCGACTGCTGGTTGTGAGCAGGCGGGCGGCGTAGGTGAAGCAATCACCGCTTCTATCTAAGCCCAAGGTGATTTGGAGACTGTTACAGTGAACCTGCTGGATTGCGGCTGGCACCGGGCATCGCTTTCAGAACGGCAAGCATGTCATCCAGACTTGCACAAGGCAGCGCCCCGGTTTCAGAAATCTCCGAAGTCACATCCAACGGCAGATCAGAATTGGAGTCCTCCGGAATCTGGTTCAGTTTGCCACCGATTATGACAGGGATGTTCAGGCTGCGTCGCTTCAACTCGGCCATGACCGCACGGGCATAGCCAAGTGCGATCCCGTTATAGGTGCTGATCGCGATGACATCCGCTTGCGCGTCACAGGCCCGCTCTACGAGCACTTCGGCATCAAGGGCGACACCTGCGTCAATGACTTTGGCATTGAGACCTTCCAAGGCCCGGCTGACCAGATAGGCGCCGTGTTCATGCACATCGGTAGTGCCGATGACCACTTGCACGGTTTCAAGCGTCGTATCACTCACCCGGGCCTGATCAATCCAATCCGATGCCATCTTGTCGAGTTCCTCGGCCCAGTCGGCGGGAACAAGCGGCTCCCGTCGCGCAGTTCCAAGCGTGCCTTGCCCCCACAACGCCTCCATTCTTTTTGCACCTAGTCGCCGGATCGCCAGCATGAGAGCGGCGGGATCCCGCGTGTCAATCCCGCGTTCACCAAGCCCCGCAAGCGCGCTTTCGGCAAATCGCCGCCCGCCAAGTACCAACTTTGAGGCGACGGCTTCGATCTTGCTGCGGTCTG
Organism: Roseovarius sp. E0-M6; assembly: GCF_037083845.1. Lineage (NCBI taxonomy): Bacteria > Pseudomonadati > Pseudomonadota > Alphaproteobacteria > Rhodobacterales > Roseobacteraceae > Roseovarius > Roseovarius sp. E0-M6. The sequence continues at coordinate 60,336 of NZ_JBAPLA010000007.1, forward strand.
TCAGCGCCGCATGACCGTCCGCGTGTTCTGTCAGTCTGGCGGCGAAGGTCTGAGCATCCAGAATTTCGTCAATGTCCGGAATCCGCAGGTTCTCGGTTACCGGCACGGGATTAACCGCGTGACCGGTATGAGCCTGCATGAGCGCGCCGATATCGGCGAGAAGGTAGTTTGCCAAGCTTGCATAGTTCGCCGCGGGTGCCCCGCGATAGGATACGGTATTCCCGAACAGCATCGTGCCGGGCGTGTCGACTTCCTGAGCAAGCGCTGCATGGAACGCCGCACGGGTCAGCGGCGATGAGAAATGATGCCCGAAGCAAAAGGATGCCTTGGCACCGATCAAATCTTCGACAATGTGTTTCTCGATCAGCATCATGCCGAATGCACTCGTCATGTCCAGAAACAGACCCGCGAAGCCATCATCAAGATTTGAATGAACCAAGATGTCCGCATCTTGCGCAGCGATAAGACCAAGCGCCGTTACGGTGGCCTCGGTTGTGGCTACGTCGTCGTCCCAATAGGGAAGGCGGAAGGTGAAATACTGACCAAGATTGCCAATCGACGTCACTCCGGCTGCAAGTGCGGCCTGCACGTTGGACAGTGCCCCTGGCAGGCCCAGCATGAAATCCCCGAAATGCGCGGCGGCCGGGCTGGCGTTGGTAATCCGGGCAAAATCTTCCGGTTCCGTCAACACGATCCCCGTGCCGCGCCCTGCACCCTTGCGTTGTTCGGGAGGGTAACCCATCGACCAATCGAGCGTGATGCCAAACCGGTCGATCCGAACATCACGCTTCAGTGCGGCTTCGTGCAGCTGCGTTATCGCCCCGACGGTTCGTTCGATGCTGCGAAAGCCGATATGGGCATGCTGCATGATGCGCCCTTCGGATGCTTTTTGGCGCTTGTACTCGGCCTCCGATGCCACCCCTTCGGTCTCGAGAAAGAGACACGGCCCGAGTGTCCAATCACCGGCAAGGCGTCGCCCCTCCTCAAGAAGCAAGCTTCCGGGCCGCATTTCAGGAGCGGTGAGCATTAAGTGATGTGTCACAGAGCGCCTCCGTTGTTTGAGAGGGTAAAGTGGCCAAGCAGACGAAATGGTGGAAATAACGCTTTGAAAACCCTATCAGCTTGGTCGAAGTAGACAAATGTGAATCCGGCTTAAGCGGCACTGCACATGGAAATGAAAGGCGGTCAGCGGAATGAAACTTGGCATAATCGGAGTTGGACATCTCGCAAGTTCGGTATTGAAAGGGCTTCTGCACGCAGGAGTGGCGCCACACACGATTTGCCTGTCTCCCCGCGGCCACGGCCCGGATCTTGCGGCTCAACACGGGTTCAACCTCGCCACTGATAATGCCTCCCTCGTCGCAGAAAGTGACGTGGTCCTGCTTGCTGTCCGCCCCGCGGATGCGGCCGATGTCATCAACGGCCTGCCTTGGCGCGCAGAGCACGTCATCATGTCCGCCTGTGCAGGTGTAACGATCGAGCGGTTGGCCCTTGGTGCGGGGCCCGCAAGGGTGGTGCGTATCATGCCGATCACCGCGTCCGAACTCGGCGCCAGCCCCACGATCGTCTATCCGATGCTGCCAGAGTGCCGATCGTTCCTTGAGGCCATAGGCACTGTCATTGCGCTCGACTCGGAAGACCAGTTCGAGGCGGCCACAGTAAGCGCGGCGGTCTACGGTTGGGCACAGGCCCTTATCCGAACGGGTGCCGAATGGGGCGCGCGGAATGGTCTTGATCCTGTGGTAGCCCGGCAGTTGATGGCCCGGACGTTCGTCGCCTCGGGGCGGATACAGGGCGAACAGAACGCACCGATGGACGACATCCTTGCGAGCCTCTGCACACCCGGCGGGATCACCGAAACCGGCCTTCGCAGCATTGAGCGAAATGGTGTGCCCGACGCCTGGACAGATGCCTGCGACCTGGTGTTGCGAAAACTGCGCGGCACGGACTGACGTAAGCTTGGCCTCGGCAATTGGCATGGCACTTCCATCTTTTAAGCGTTTGTAGCGTGGCGCCTCCCCGACATCAGGACCGCGCCAGCAACTGCCTTTCGCCGACCCCTTCGCTTGGTCGCTGTCAGGCCGGGCGACCGCACCCCGATGCTCTAGTCATGGCCTATAGAAAAGTTGTTTCCGGCCCTGTCCTGACCACTGACCAAGTACAGTGGCCGCACCCCGTAGCCTTGCGCGGGGTGTTTCTTGCCGATCTCCGCGCCAAGAGCGTGATCGTATAGCGACGTTGCCGGCATGAAGCGCACGATGAAGGCCGCGCGCCGTTTGTCGGTTCGGTTCGCACTGGACCCGTGGATCATGTAGACGTCGTGAAATGACACTTGGCCTGCCCGGATGATCAGCGGCTCGGCTTGGGCTTCATCGAAATGTTCGGAGTCGGTCACAAGGTTGATTGTCTTGTCCTTCCCATCTTTCCACGAATGACTGAAAAGCTCATGGGCTCTGTGCGACCCGGGGATGAATTTCATCGGGCCGTTATCGGGCGTCACGTCGTCCAGCGGAATCCACATGGTCAGCGTTTCCAGCGGCCGGATGGGATAGTATCCGCCGTCCTGATGCCAAGGGGTCTCTTTTCCGTTATGCGGGGGCTTTCCGAAAAGTGTCGTGCCCCAAAGAATGATGTCATCACCAATCAGTTGCCGCGCGATCGCCATCAGCTCGGGTTGACTGGCGAATTCCAACCACTTTTCCGAACCTTTGATGCCCATCGAACCACCATTTGTCTGATGCGGCGCAAGTATGATGTCCGATTCTACATGTGGATTGCGCTCCAGAAGAGCCTCGTATTCCTGACGCATCTCGGCGATCAGATCCTGTGGGATTTCCCACTTTGGAACGACCCAACCCTTCTCCTGGTATTGCCTGACTTCTTCTTCCGTCAGGCTTGCGCTTGCTGGTGCATTCTCGGCCATCGTCATCTCAATCTCCCAGTCATCTGCGTTATCGTCAATTTTTGTCGGCCAGTTTGTCGACAATCCTGACGACCAGATTGACGACCACGAAACATCCTGTCAACTATGTACCTACCTTAGATGGAGGGGGGGCATGACCCGGGGAACTGTGAATACAGTTGATACCGCGTATGAGCGGCTACGTGACAAACTGGTTGCCTTCGACGTGAAGCCGGGCTCGCGGCTGAACGAGTCGGAAATCGCGGCCGACCTCTCGATGAGTCGCGCTCCCATACGAGAGGCGCTCAATCGCTTAACCGCAGACGGGATGGTGAGTTTTGAGCCCGGGCGCGGCTTCTTCTGTCGCAGGTTAAGTGTTAGTGAAATTACCGATCTCTATGATGTGCGCCTCGACCTCGAGATCGGCGCACTCAAAACGCTCTTGCAGGTCGCAGCAGAGGCCGAGCTTAATCTGTTTGTCGAAAAATGGCGCGCCGATCTGGCTCAGAGTGAACGCATGAAACTGGGCGATCTTGTTGTCTCCGACGAGGAGTTTCATCTTGAAATGGCCGCTTTGGCCGGTAATTCGCAAAGATTGAAATATCTTCGGAACATCAACGACCGGATCAGGTTCGTTCGAAAGATTAACCTAGAATCTCCTGAGCGGTATGGCGAAGCTCTGGAAGAACATGCGAGCCTACTGCAAGCTATTGTCGCGCGTGACGCGGAAAAAGCCGTCGAAACTCTGAGCAACCATCTTGCCCGCTCAACCGACGAAGTCCGCCAACAGGTCCAGAGCGCCCTGACCCGAATATACTCGGATGAGATGGCATGACGTTCGACACGTTTTGTCCGAACTTTCGGCTCTAGCCGCAAATTTCCACAGCGGTCTTCGCAAGCACCTGAGAACACGCCGTATTTTCACGTATTCTTGGCGACCCCGGCAGGATTCGAACCTGCAACCTGCCCCTTAGGAGGGGGCTGCTCTATCCAGTTGAGCCACGGGGCCACGCGCGGATCAATAGCGCGCAAAACCCGGTTTGTCATGATCAGATTTAGCCACTCGGCGCGATACGACGGCGCTTGATCTCGTGTCCCTGTTCGCGATAACATTTTGAATGCGAAACAACGAAAGCGTTCCAACGTGACACGTTCTGAAAACCGGCCGCTTACACTCAGGGATGTCTCCGAAGCTTCGGGCGTGTCGGAAATGACCGTAAGCCGCGTGCTGCGCAATCGGGGCGATGTCTCGGATACCACACGTGAACGGGTGCTGGAGAAGGCCAAGGAACTTGGATACGTCCCGAATAAGATCGCCGGCGCACTGGCAAGTCAGCGTGTCAATCTTGTCGCGGTGATCATTCCGTCGATGTCGAACATGGTCTTTCCCGAGGTGATGACCGGGATCAGCCGGACGTTGGATGAAACCGGGCTGCAACCGGTTGTGGGTTTGACCGAATACAGCCGCGAAAAAGAAGAAAAGGTTCTCTACGAAATGCTGTCGTGGCGGCCTTCCGGCGTTATCATCGCCGGACTCGAACACTCAGAGGCGTCACGCGCCATGCTCAAGGCATCGGGCATCCCGGTGGTCGAGATCATGGATGTAGACGGCACGCCGGTCGACTCGGTGGTGGGTATTTCGCACCGGCGGGCCGGGGCAAAGATGGCCGAGGCGATACTCCGGGCCGGATATGGCCATATCGGATTTTTGGGAACCACCATGTCCCGTGATCACCGTGCCCGCAAACGATTCGAAGGCTTCACCGAAGTGCTGGCCAAGGCAGGAGTTGAGATCGCCGAGCGGGAATTTTATACCGGCGGCTCGGCTTTTGCCAAGGGGCGCGAGATGACGCAGGCCATTTTAGAGCGTGATCCAGAGTTGGATTTCCTCTATTATTCCAATGATTTGATCGGCGCGGGCGGTCTTTTGTGGTTGCTTGAGCAGGGTGTCGATATTCCGGGGCAGATGGGTCTTGCCGGGTTCAACGGTGTCAATCTGCTCAAGGGGCTACCGCGTGAATTGGCGACAATGGATGCATGCCGATTTGAGATCGGCGTCAAAGCCGCCGAAATCATCGCAAATCGCGTGGCCAATCCCGATGCAATCGATCCCGTGCGCATCGTTCTTGAACCCACGATAAGCTACGGAGACACTCTTAGGCGACCGTGAGGGCGGATGCCAAAAGCGGTTCATCATTTGCTGGTGTCTCGGCTTCAAGAAGAAACAGTTTAACCGTTCATCTCGACGACCACGCCAAGGTCGCGCAGGACGTCCCAATAGGCTGGAAAGGTTTTTGAGACGCACATCGGATCCTCGATGGTGATATCGCGAACCAGAAGACCGGCAAGAGCAAAGCACATCGCCATGCGATGATCGGCATAGCTGTCTATGCGGCAGGGGCGGCTTTGCCCGCGCAGAGAGGGATCGGAATGCACAATCAGGTCATCGCCCTCGACACTCGCAAGATCGGGCCGGATGCGCGTCAGCCCATCACGAAGGGCCTCGACGCGGTCGCACTCCTTCACCCGAAGATTGCCAATGCCGGTGAAGTGGACCGGCGTGTTGTTGAACGCGGCCATGACGGCAATGGTGGGCACGGCGTCCTGCATCTGTGACCCGTCTATGCCTGATGGCATGTCGGGGAACGCGGAAATCACAGCATGCGCCGCCGCATCCGGCTGATTGAGAGTGTCCGGCGCGGCACCGATATCGATATCCCCCCCGGTTAACGCTTCGGCGGCCCAAAGATAGGTCGCGGCACTCGCGTCGGGCTCAATCTGATAGGTGGCCGCCCTGTATCCGCCCGGCTCTATCGCAATGCGGTCCGAGGCCGGGAACGTAACCCGGGCTCCGAAGGCCCGCATCACTGCCGCAGTGATATGAAGATAACCTACCGCGCCAATCTTGCCGCCTTCGATATGGATACGGGTTTCCTCGCGGCCCATGGCGGCCAGCATCATGATGGCCGAGATGTACTGGCTTGAAAGTGCGCCACTTACCGCGATGTCGCCCGCATTGAACCGGCCGGTGCCGTTGATCACCACCGGGGGGCATCCGGTCTCCGAGACGGCATCGACGCCCATCGCGCGCAGTGTGTCAACAAGCGGCGCGATCGGGCGTTTTTGCATATGCGCGTCACCCGTGACCGTCACGGCACCGTCTACCAACGCCGCCGCTGCCGTGAGAAACCGCACCGCGGTGCCGGCATTGCCAAGGAAAAGCGGGTCGTCCGGCGCTTGGAGGTGCCCATTGCCGGTGACCTCCAAGGTGGTTTCATCAACCTCAAGGATCTCAACGCCCATGCTCCTGAGCGCGGCCATCATGTGTCGGGTGTCGTCGCTACGCAGGATGCCGGTCAGGTGGCTGCGCCCTTTTGCGAGCGCGGCCACCAGAAGCGCCCGATTCGTGACCGATTTCGACCCCGGAAGCGTGACTTGCCCTTCCAGCGGTTTTTCGGGCGGGATGATCTTGGCGGTGGCCGGGCTGGGGGTCATGATGCTCAAACTTGGTTGCGTTGCTTTGGCGATCCCGCGAGGACTCGAACCCCGAACCTGCTGATTAGAAGTCAGCTGCTCTATCCAGTTGAGCTACGGGACCGCTTGGCCGAAGGCATACCCCCGCCCAAGCCCGAGATCAAAGCCAAAAGATCATCCCGGTACACCGTTTCCCACGCTAAGTGTGATTGTCGCCCCGCGACCCCTGATCTATCGTCGCGCCATGTCATATGCCCCCTATGAAACATTGATCGCCGCCGCGCGGGAAAAGACAACACCCGTCCGGCTTGTCCTTGGTGTCGCTCTCCTGGCACCGATCAGCATGATCCTTTCAGCCTTTGTCCTCGGCTTTTTGATCGGCGCATTGGGGTTTGCCGGAGGAGATGATGAGGCCATGGGCGCTGTCCTCAACGGGCGCAGTGCGCAGGCCGTGTTGCTGCTTTTGTTCAGTTTTACGGGGTATATCTTGGCTCTGGCCATTGTGCTGAGGCTCGTTCACGGACGCCATCTTGCCGGTTTGATCGGCCCTGCGCCACTGACCCTTGATCAGGGGAGGCGCGTCTTCCTGGCCGTGGCCGCTTTCCTCGTCGTCTTCGTCTTGGTTCCCGCCGGGGAAGGGTTTGCCCTGACCCGTCAGCACGCGTTCGGAGAATGGGTCATATTCCTTCTACCGGCGCTGGGCGGCATTCTGGTTCAGGTCTCTGCCGAAGAGTTGGTCTTTCGCGGGTATTTCCAAAGCCACCTTGCCGCACTTGTGCGCAATCCGCTGATCTGGATGGGTGCCCCGGCACTTCTTTTCGGGCTTCTGCATTACGACGTGCGCACATATGGCGACAATGCTTGGCTGATCGTGCTGTGGGCCATCGGGTTCGGACTGGCCGCCGCGGATATCACCGCGCGCGCCGGAACACTGGGCCCTGCGATCGCAATGCATGTGGCCAACAATGCTCTGGCGTTTCTGATCGCGGCGCCCGAAGGTTACCTCGACGGGCTGGCGCTCTATACCTATGATTTTCCGATCCGCGATTCCTCGCGTGTGCTTGAGTGGTTGCCACAAGAGGCTTTGGCAACCTTGTGCATGTGGCTTTGCGCGCGACTGGTGCTGCGCAGGTGACGAAACCCATGCGCGGAATTGCAATCCGTAGTCTTGCGGCTTATGTGCAGGGACAGCGAAAACGACAGGAACAGTGCCCCGATGAACTGGATCACAAACTATGTGCGCCCGCGCATCAATTCGATCTTCTCGCGCCGCGAGATGCCGGAAAACCTGTGGTCCAAATGCGAAGGGTGCGGCACGATGCTTTTCCATCGTGAACTGACGGACAATCTACAAGTCTGCACAAGCTGTGGTCATCATATGCAGATCACGCCGCGCGCACGGTTTCAGGGGCTCTTCGATGGCGGCGTTTTCGCCGAGGTCGAAGTGCCGCAACCAACCACAGATCCCCTGCATTTTCGGGATCAAAAAAAATACCCGGACCGCATGAAAGCCGCGCAAAGAGCCACAGGCGAGAAGGAAGCAATGCTGGTCGCCACAGGTGAAATCGGTCGCACCCCGATTGTGGCCGCGGCGCAGGACTTCTCGTTCATGGGCGGCTCGATGGGGATGTATGTCGGCAACGCGATCATCGCCGCCGCGCAGGAAGCGGTAAAGCTCAAGCGCCCGCTCGTCCTGTTTTCCGCCGCCGGCGGCGCGCGCATGCAAGAGGGCATCCTCAGCCTGATGCAGATGCCCCGCACCACGGTCGCGGTGCAAATGCTGCGCGAAGTCGGGCTACCTTATATCGTTGTGCTGACTCATCCTACGACGGGCGGTGTCACGGCATCATATGCCATGCTGGGCGATGTTCATATCGCCGAACCGAATGCGCTGATCTGTTTCGCCGGGCCACGTGTGATCGAACAGACCATTCGCGAAAAGCTCCCCGAAGGGTTTCAGCGCGCCGAGTATCTTCTGGACCACGGCATGCTTGACCGAGTGACCCCGCGCACCGAGATGCGGGACGAGTTGATCACAATCACCCGAATGCTTCTGGGTCTGCCGCCTGCGGTCAAGGGCGATCTACCTGCGCCCGAAGCGGAGACAGGTGACGAGGACGCGAAACTCCCCGTCGAGGCGGAGAAGGCGGAAGAAGAACCCGCCAAGCAATCGCAGAAATGAACGCGGATACCTCGGACGTCATTCTTGACCGGATGATGTCACTACACCCCAAAATCATCGACCTTACGCTTGACCGGGTTTGGCGCCTTCTTGATGCGCTGGGCAATCCTCAAAACGATCTGCCTCCGGTCATCCATCTGGCGGGCACCAACGGCAAGGGGTCGACACAGGCCATGATCCGCGCCGGCCTCGAAGCGGCGGGTCAGCGGGTGCATGCCTATACCTCACCGCATCTCGCGCGCTTTCATGAACGTATCCGGCTGGCCGGGGCGTTGATTTCCGAGGACGATCTCACTGCGGTTCTCGATGAATGCTACGCGGCCAATGGTGGCCAAAGCATCACCTATTTCGAAATCACGACCTGCGCCGCAATTCTGGCCATGGCCCGAACTCCTGCTGAATTCACCCTTCTTGAGGTGGGGCTGGGCGGGCGGCTCGACGCGACAAATGTCATTGATCAGCCGACTCTGACGGTGATCACGCCCATTTCGGTGGACCATGAGCAGTTCCTTGGCGATACGCTGGCCAAGATCGCGGGCGAGAAAGCGGGCATCATCAAGCGTAACGTGCCTTGTGTGGTGGGCCGCCAACAGGATGAGGCGATGGCGGTGATCGAAGATCGCGCCGCGCGGCTGACTGCGCCCCTTATCGCCCATTCTCAGCACTGGCACGTCAGCGAAGAGCGGGGCAGGCTCGTCTTTCAGGACGAGACCGGGCTTGCCGATCTCCCCCTGCCCAACCTTCCCGGCGCCCATCAGATCGAGAACGCGGGCGCGGCGCTCGCGGCCTTGCGCCATCTTGGCTTCGATCACGCCGCGCAGGAGGCCGCCGTTTCGCGCGCAAGCTGGCCTGCGCGCATGCAGCGCCTTGCGCATGGCCCCTTGGTCGATGCCGCACCCAAGGCGGAAATCTGGCTCGACGGTGGTCACAACGCCGCCGCGGGCGAGGCTTTGGGCCGCCATCTGGGCGGTTTGCCCGCGCGTCCCACCTATCTCGTTTGCGGTATGCTCAACACCAAGGATGTGACCGGCTATCTTCGTCCGCTTGCCGCGCAGGCAAGGCACCTGACCGCGATATCAATTCCCGGTGAGGCGAATACCCTGCCCGCCGAGGTGACCGCCGCCGCCGCACAAGCCGTGGCGCTTTCGGCCGATACGGCCGCTTCGGCGCAGGATGCGATCGCACGGATCGCAGAGAAAACACCCGATGCGCGCATCCTGATCTGTGGATCGTTGTATCTGGCAGGAGCGATCTTGCGCGAAAACGGCTGATTTCCTGCCGATTCGCGAAAAAAGCCAGATCAGCCCGGAAAACGAATCACTTTATGTTGACCGATTCGCAGTGATTCGCCTATATCTGGACTGAGCAGTCACAGCGCCGCTGCCGTAAGGCGATAAGGGCGCAACGACATTGGGGGACAGCGGGACCGTGACACGGGTCTCATTTCAGCCGCAGGCTTATCTGCTTTCGCGTGACCCATCACGCGACTCCAGCGCAAAAGCGCGGGGTCAGGAATGATACGTATCGTATTGATCACCGCCGCGTTTTTCAGTGTCACAATTGTCCTTCTCGTTGTGCAACCCGGCCCTGATCCTCGCGCACCTTTGATGCCTGAAGGCGAGATGGACGTGACACGGGCAGATGCGGGTGTGGACTTGGCGGTCACCGCCAATAAATCGCTGGATCGTGCCACCATAGAACCTGAGACAGTCAATGACGACGACGCGCTCGGGTTTGGTCTGATGGACGGCCTTTCGGATCAGCCGGCGGAGCCCGGTCGGACCGAAAACCGGGCCGACGGCATCATCGCCAGCCTCGGAAACGCGGCGATCAACCAGGGCAATGCCAAGGTCGTATCGTCACAGGGCGAAAAGCCCGAGTTGGAACTCATGGTCATCCGCGCTTTGAATCAGGGACAGTCCGAGGATTACATCGACGCGTTGGTCAACCATGCCGCAAGCGCGGGCACGGTGGATGTGCCCCGCAACCTGATCACCGTGGATGGCAGGGTGGATACCACCGCGCTTCTTTCGGTGCTGGGACCGCAAAGCGCGGGCCCCGGTCCGGGTCGTGACTACGAAGTCGAGGCCGGGGACACATTGGCTTCAATCGCCTATCGGTTCTATGGGTCGACGGCGATGCAAACTGAGATTTTCGATGCCAACAAGGACAAGATCAGTTCGCCGAACAATATTCGTGCGGGCCTGACACTTGTGCTTCCGGCAAAATGACGGGCGAGCGATAACGAGCAGCAGCCAGAAATCCTACCGGACCACGTGGCAGGAATGATTGAGGGGCCGAACCAACGGCCCCCTTTCATTTTCAAGACCCCGCAAACGGATCCACAGGATAGGTCACCCCGGCAAGATAAAGTCCCTGCGGTGGACAGACAGGGCCACAGGCCGCACGGTTCCGCGCCTCAAGCGCGGCTTTCACATCATCGGGGCGCGAACTTCCGGCCCCCACGCGCTCGAGCGTTCCTACAAAGCTTCGCACTTGATTGTGCAGAAACGACCGCGCGCGCAGAGCAAAACGAAGCTCCGGTCCGGCGTGGGTCTCATGCGCCGTGATCTCCAGCATATCGAGTGTTTTCACCGGGCTGGCCGCCTGACAGATCGTGGAGCGGAATGTCGTGAAGTCATGCGTTCCAATCAGATGCGCGGCGCCTTCGCGCATCGCTTCGAGGTCAAGCTGACGGGGCACGCGCCACACCAGACCGCGCTCATGGGTTTCCGGGGCACGCCGCATGAGAAGGCGGAACATATATCGTCTCTCAAGGGCGGAAAACCGGGCATGCCAGTCATCGGCGACATGCGCACAGGCAACGATCGCCACAGGGTCGGGCTTGAGATGATGGTTGAGCGCTTCCGAAAGGCGAAATGGGCTCCAGTCACGAGTTAGATCGCAATGCGCCACTTGGGCAAGCGCATGCACGCCGGTGTCGGTCCGGCCTGCGGCGGCGATGCTGTGCGGTCCGGGCTCAAGCCGCGAGAGTGCTGTCTCGATGGCGCCCTGAACCGATGGCTGCGCCTTTTGCCGCTGCCATCCCGAAAAGGGCGCGCCATGGTATTCGACTTTCAGAGCATATCTGGGCATGAAGGGCGATTAGCCGAAATCACGACAAGGGCCAAGAACCTTCGTCAAAGACGGTCTGCACTGGAATGCAGGGCCGCAGACCGCTAAATCGGTTTGAGAGGGGTTCGGGTGCCGGCATTTCGCGAAATGCCTCACACCGAGGCCGACAAGCAAAAGGGGGCAGGTGGTTTGGTCATCACCACGCTGGCAGACAACCTTACCCGTGGGTTCGAGACCTTCGGCGACACCGTGTCCGAGTCGCTGTTTGAGCCCGTGATTCGCTTGGGGGTGACCGGCCTCTCGCGCGCGGGCAAGACGGTGTTCATCACATCATTGGTGGCCAACCTGATGGACCGGGGGCGGATGCCGGGCCTTCTTGCCGCCAGCGAGGGGCGCATTTCGGCGGCCTTTCTTCAGCCGCAGCCAAACGATGCGGTGCCCCGTTTCGACTATGAGACCCATCTCGCGGCCCTCACCGCGCCCAAGCCGCACTGGCCGGACAGCACACGTGCCATTTCCGAGCTGCGCCTGTCGCTTCGAGTTCGCCCATCGGGTTTGCTTTCGGGCTTCACCGGGCCACGCACCGTTCACATAGACATCGGGGATTATCCGGGCGAATGGCTGCTTGATCTGTCGCTGATGGACAAAGGCTATGCGCAATGGTCCGAAACCGTCCTCACCGCGCTTCGCAAGCGTGAGGATGCGGCGGATTTTGTCGACAAGGCCGGCTCAGCCGAGGCGGATGCGACATGGACAGAGCCACAGATCAAGTCGCTCGCGGCGTCCTATACGGACACCCTACACGCCGGGCGCGCGGCGGGTCTGTCGGGCCTTACCCCGGGGCGGTTCCTTCTGCCGGGGGAAAAGGAAGGCTCCCCCGCGCTGACCTTCGCGCCATTGCCGCCGCTTGAACGCCCCGCACGCGGTAGTCTGTGGCGGGAAATGGAGCGGCGCTACAACGCCTATAAACGTGAGATTGTGACGCCTTTCTTTCGCGATCACTTCTCAAGGATCGACCGGCAGATCGTTTTGGTCGATGCACTGAGCGCCATTCATGCAGGGCCGCCTGCGGTGGCAGATCTGCAATCCACCATGACGGACGTTCTCGGGGCTTTTCGGCCCGGCACAAACGCTTTCCTGTCTCGTCTCTTTGTGGGACGGCGGGTCGAGAAAGTCCTGTTTGCTGCGACCAAGGCCGACCACTTGCATCACACGCAGCATGCCCGCCTGACCGAGATCATCGAGGCACTGACACGTGAAGCCCGCAACCGGGCGGATTTCGCCGGGGCCGAGACGGGGGGCATGGCCATCGCCGCTCTTAGGGCCACCGTCGAGGAAACGCGCGAGCACAAGGGGCAGCCGCTCGATTGCGTGCGCGGTAAATTGCTGGACAGTGGGCGACAGGCGGCCTTCTATCCTGGTGAGTTGCCCGAGAACCCGCAATCGCTTCTTGGTGCCGCGCAATCGGGGGCAACGACTTGGCTTGATGCTGACTATGAGATCATGAAATTCGCCCCCGCCCCGCTCAGCCTGCGACCGGGGGAGGGGCCGCCACACATCCGGCTCGATCGGGCGGCGCAATTTCTGTTGGGGGACCGCCTGTGACCGATGATCGCCCTGCCGCTCGTGGCCCTGTCCTCTTCGATGTCGATGCGGACAGCGCAAAGGCATCCCCCGATCCGGCCAGCGCGCCCCCGGTGCCCGAACCCGAGCAACCCGAACCGCAAGGGCGCGCGATGCAGACGGTGGCGACCATCGCCGCGCGCAAGCCGTCAAGGCTGGGGCAACTGTTCTGGGGGCTTTTGCTGAGTATTCTGGGGGTTGCGCTCTCGGTTGCGGCTTGGGATTTCGCCACGGCGCTGTTAGAGCGCTCACCGCTTCTGGGGTATGCTGTAACGGGTCTCATCGGTGCGCTGCTTGTGGTGCTTCTGGTCATCGCACTGCGCGAGATGGCCGCGTTTTCCCGCCTTAGACGCATGGACCGCTTGCACCATATGGCCGAGGCCGCGCTAATCGATGCCGACCTCAAAGCGGCACGCGACGTGGTGGGCCGGATCGACGCGCTCTATGCGCATCGCGAGGATATGCGCTGGAGCCGGGAACGTCTTGCCGAACGTCAGGGTGATCAGTTCGATGCCGAGGCGCTTCTCGGGCTGGCCGAGGCCGAACTGATGACACCCCTCGACGCCGCCGCCCGAGTTGAAATCGAGGCCGCCGCCCGTCAGGTGGCCACGGTCACGGCGGTCGTTCCCTTGGCGCTCGCGGATGTGGTGGCGGCGCTCACCTCGAACCTGCGCATGATCCGCCGCGTGGCCGAGATTTACGGCGGCCGTTCTGGCACACTCGGAAGCTGGCGCCTTACGCGGGCCGTGATGACACATCTCGTGGCCACCGGGGCAGTGGCCATCGGCGACGACCTGATCAGTTCGGTTGCCGGTGGTGGCGTCCTGTCCAAGGTTTCGCGCCGCTTTGGCGAGGGGGTGGTAAATGGCGCACTGACCGCGCGTGTCGGCGTGGCCGCGATGGAGGTGTGCCGCCCTATGCCCTTTGCCCGGATCAAACGCCCGTCGGTTTCCGGCCTTGTGAAACGTGCGCTTACGGGGCTATTCGGCTCGGGCTGAACACGCCGCTATTCGTGGGCGTGCGTCTTGAGGACATGCAGTGGAACGATCTCGAGTGCGCGCTTGTGCGTGGCATCCAGATACACCTTCGGCGCGCAGCCTTCGTCATGTGCCTGTAGAAACCGCGCGGCACAGAGGCACCAGCTATCGCCGGGCTGCAAGCCGGCGAAATTGAATTCGGGCCGTGGTGTGCTCAGGTCGTTCCCGACATATTTGGAATAGGCCAGAAACTCGGCCGTCATGACCGCGCATACCGTATGACTGCCCTGATCCTCGTCACAGGTATTGCAGTGGCCGTCACGGAAAAATCCGGTGACCGGGTCGTTTTCCGAACACGGAAGAAGCGGCGCATCCAACACATTGACAGCGGGATCTTTTGCAAACATGACACTCTCCTTGCTCATGAGGATAACCCGCTGAGGCTGTGCCGCAAGGGTCAGAGTGATGCAGCGATATTCCGGAACATGTCGACATTCTGCTGAGCAATGCCCGGCGCGCGAAAATCACGGTCGGCGGCGGTGGTCACGATCACCACGTCGCGGGTCTGATCGACATAGATGTACTGCCCATAGATACCCCGTGCCATGAATTGTCAGGGTTTCGATCCTGCGGGTATCCACCATTGATAGCCATAGCCGATGGCGCCGTCCTCCGTTGGGGCCGTGGCTTCTGTCGATGCGCGCACCCAGTCGGCGGGCACGATCTGTTCACCGTCAAATCGTCCCTCTTGTTCGTACATGAGGCCAAAACGCGCATAGTCTCGCGTGGTCAGGTTCAGTCCGCCCAGAACGAATGCCACCCCGACACCATCGGTGATGTAATAGGGCGTAGCCTCGAGCCCCAGTGGCGCGATAACCTTTTCTGACAAGAGCTGTGGCACATCCTGACCGGTGGCGCCGCGCACGACCATGCCGATGACATGCGTGTCGATCGAGACATATTGCCAGGTCTGGCCGGGCTCCGCGAAAGTCTCGGTCAGACCGGCGGCAAATCCATCCATCGTCCCACCCAGAGCAAGCACACGGCCCATGCGATTGATGTCGGAATTGAAATCGAGATAGTCCTCGTCGAAAGTTACTCCGCTCGCCATGTTCAGGACGTCTCTCAGGCGCGTGCCGTCATAAGCACTGCCGCGCAACTCCGGCGCGTATTCGGTTACCGGATCATCCAGCGACGCGATGGCGCCCTCCTCGATCAGTATCCCCACGAGCGCCGAAAGAAAACTTTTCGCAACGGACCAGGAAATCCGCTTGTCGCCCGGTTCAGTCTCAAGGTGATAGCTTTCGTGAACGATCCGCCCTTCGTGCAGCACGAGCAGAGATGTCACGGACCGGTCCCGAATCCAGGCTGTCGTTTGGGATGGAAGCTCTGCCTCTGGACCCATTGGAAGGTGTGAGGCGTCACTGCTCCCGCGCGGTACATCGCGGGTCAGGAACATCGTGTTCATGGAAGAGAAGTTTTCGACGATTTTGTCTTCGGAAAACAGCGAATTGACGGCAAGCAGGCGGCCAATCTCCTCGCGCTTCCAGATGCCGACAGCGATAATCGCGAGCCCCAGAACGATCAGGATTCGAGACAGCCATTTCATAAAAACCCGCATACCCGCACTCCCTCTGAGGTCCAGCAAAGCACCGGTTACGCGCCACGACAAGGTTGACGCGGCGTCGCGGGCCTCAAGCGTTCCACCTTTAACCCGAGACATCAGCCAAAGGCGAAACGCTTCAGCGAAACTTATCCACGAGTTTCTGTAACGGGCTACGCTCATCCTCTTCGGGGGCTGCGGGGCCGGCGGGTTTCTCTGCCTCGGTGCCTGTCTCTGGCGTGGGTTTCTTACCCGTCGAAGGGCGGGGCGGGGCCACCCGTTGTGCAACCGCGTTCAGAAACCTGTCCGATGCACCCTCGGCCAGATGCGGGGCGCCGTCGGCGATGCCGCGTAGCAGATCGTCGAGCCAATCCTGATCACCACGTGCGAAATCATGCAGAACATATTGCGCCACAAGTTCCTTGCGTCCCGGATGTCCGATGCCAAGGCGCACACGTTGATACTCGGGGCCGAGATGCTGATGGAGCGAGCGTAGGCCGTTATGCCCCGCGTGCCCGCCCCCCTGTTTTACCCGCACCTTGCCGGGCACAAGATCAAGTTCGTCGTGAAAAACCGTTATGTCTTCGGGCGCTAGCTTGTAAAAGCGCATCGCCTCGCCCACGGACTGACCGGAGAGGTTCATGAATGTCTCGGGTTTGATAAGCAGCACTTTTTCAGACCCAAGACGCCCCTCGCTCACCTGCCCCTGAAAGCGCGATTTCCATGGTCCAAACCCGTGATCGGATGCGATCCGATCGACCGCCATGAACCCGATATTGTGCCGGTTCTGGGCATATTTCGCACCGGGATTTCCCAAACCAGCAAAGATCAGCATCCGACAGCCCTCAGGTTTCTCTGGCTTCGGTCTAAGCCGCAGGGAGGCCGGAATCAACCTCGCGCCGCGCAACGAAAAACGCGGCCCCGGCGGGACCGCGTTCAATCTGTCTGCGTCAGACCTGCTTAGCTGTTGCTGCCTTCGGCGGGCTGGCCATCGGCATCGGTTTCGATGTCGGCGTCCTGATTGATGACCTCGACGTCATCGGCGTCAACCTCGTCTTCCTCGGCTTCCTGCGACGCCAGGCTCGACGGAGCGGAGACGTTGCAGATCACGAAGTCACGGTCGGTGATCGTGGGGCGGCTGCCATCGGGAAGCGTCACCTGCGAAATGGTGATCGTATCGCCGATATTCTCAAGCGTGCTCAGGTCGACGGTGATCGATTCGGGGATGTCACCCGCAGTCACGATCAGTTCGACTTCGTTGCGCACCACGTTGAGAACGCCGCCCTTGCGCAGGGCCTCACACTCTTCCTCGTTCTGGAAGTCCACACCGATGAACAGGTTGATCTTGGTCGTGCGGCGTAGTCGCATCAGGTCAAGATGTGTTGGAAGGTCTTTGACCACGTCGCGCTGCACATCGCGGCAGATCACGCGCACATCGTCATGGCCATCAACCTTGAGGTTGAACAGGGTCGACTTGAAGCGACCGGCCTTGAGCCTTTTGATCAACGTGTTGTACTGAATGTTGATCGGCAGCGGGTCCACGTCACCACCGAAAACGATTCCCGGAACCATGCCTTCGCGGCGTGCAGCACGAGCGGCGCCCTTGCCCGTCCCCGTGCGTTCCTGGGCGTGAAGATCAGGAATTGATCCAGCCATTTTATCTCTCCATATGCAAAGGCGGGGCTCCTCCAAGGCTGTAGCCCCGCGTGAAGCCGTGCCTTTATGAGATTTTAGCGAGAATGGAAAGAGGGAAAGTCAAACCCGAACGCTGTCGGTGCCCTGTTTTGAATGTCGCGAAAGCACGGGATTGCGGTGTTATCCGCCAAAGACCGGTCCGCGCCCATGCGAAATGTCCTGCCTCATAGGTTTGGCTCGTGCCATCCGTCCGAAAAGCCCTTGGGCACCATCAGGATGTCGCGGTCCACGGTCGTGATGTCCCGATGTCCGCAAAACGCCATGGAAACATCAAGTTCCTTGTGGATCACCTCAAGCGCCTTGGTGACGCCCGCTTCTCCCATCGCCCCCAACCCATAGACGAAAGCCCGTCCGATATACGTGCCCTTGGCGCCCAGTGCGACAGCCTTGAGCACATCCTGCCCCGAACGGATACCGCTGTCGAAATGCACTTCGATCTTGTCGCCCACCGCGTCCAGTATGCGCGGCAGGGCGCGGATCGAGCTGAGCGCACCGTCAAGCTGCCGACCGCCATGGTTGGAGACGATGATCGCATCGGCGCCGACATTCAACGCTTCGCGCGCATCGCGTTCGTCGATGATTCCCTTGATGATCAGCGGGCCGTCCCACATGCGGCGAAACTGTCGGATGCGATCCCAATCAAGGGATTCATCAAACGCTTCGGCCGTCCATGACGAAAGTGAGGACGGGTCGGTCACCCCCGAGGCGTGCCCTACAATATTGCCGAAGAAGCGCCGCTTCGTGCCAAGCATGCCAAGACCCCAATGCGCCTTGGTCATCATGTTGGCCACGGATTTCGCCGTCAGTTTGGGCGGGGCGCTCAGCCCGTTCTTGAGATCCTTGTGGCGTTGCCCCAACACTTGCAGGTCTACGGTGATCACGGCGGCCGAACACTTGGCCGCCTTCGCCCGATCAAAGAGACGTTGCATAAAATCGTCGTCCTTGAGCGTGTAAACTTGAAACCAGAAGGGTTTGGTCGTGTGCTCGGCCACGTCCTCGATCGAACAGATCGACATGGTGGAGAGCGTGAAGGGCACGCCGAAATTTTCCGCCGCGCGTGCTGCCTTGATCTCCCCGTCGGCCGCCTGCATTCCGGTCAGCCCGACAGGCGCGAGGGCGACAGGCATGGACACGTCCTGTCCGATCATCTGGGTGGCGGTGGACCGTTCTGACATGTCCACCGCGACGCGCTGCCGTAGTAATATATCGGAGAAATCCGTGCTGTTGGCGCGAAAGGTCTGCTCGGTCCAGCTTCCGGATTCTGTGTAATCAAAAAACATCTTCGGCACACGGCGGCGGTAGATGCGTTTAAGATCGTCGATATGGGTTATGACGGGCATGGCGGCCTCACATTGGTTATGTTTCCTTACCAATCATTGAGGCATGTCGCAAGCGCCTGAGGGCCGCCCGGCGTGCTAACCGGGCCCTTGGAACCGTTAACCGTCAGGCCGGATTGTCGATCAACGCGCGCAACGCTGCGTTGGCGCTTTCGCTGTCCCATTCCGCGTCCCCCAGCATGCGCGCGATCTCGCGGCCCTCGGGGTCAAGCAGAACGGTCACCGGAAGGCCTGCCACACCCATCTCGCGGGCAAGCGCCTGTTTCGGGTCACGGTGAAGCGGCAGGTTATCTACGCCAATCTCATCGAAAAACGCGACCATCGCCGGTGGCGGGTTGCGGCCGGTGGCAATGGTGACAACCTCGAACGCCTCACCGCCAAGGTCGGATTGCAGCCCGGCAAGCATCGGCATTTCCTTGCGGCAAGGCGCGCACCACGTGGCCCAGAAATTCACCAGCACGTGCTTGCCTTCATAAGCCTTCAGCGTGATCTCCTGTCCGTCCTTGGTCTGAAACGCCGTAGCGGGGACTGGCTTGGGCGCGCTGTGAAACCGCAACTTCTTCATCGAGCCGTCAAGCATCGCCTGAAGTTCTGCCGGATCATGGGCCATCGGCGCGCCGCTGTCTGCCTGCGGGTCCGAACCACCGCGCAGCGCGAGGAAACCCGCTGCTGCAATTGCACAGAGACCAACAGCGATATAGACGAGGGTGGAGCGTGACATGGGACGATCATTCCTTCTGCAATAAAGGGCCGGACGATGACGAAGAAGACCTCGAACCAGATGTGGGGCGGCCGTTTTGCCGACGGCCCGGATGCGATCATGGAAGCTATTAACGCCTCCATCGGGTTTGACAAGCGGATGGCCGAACAGGATATCCGCGGCAGCCGGGCGCACGCCGCGATGCTGGGCGCAACCGGTATCGTATCAGATAGCGACGCCGAGGCGATGCGGGAAGGGCTGCTCACGGTCTTGTCAGAGATCGAAGAAGGCCGCTTCGAGTTTTCGACCGCGCTTGAAGATATCCATATGAATGTCGAGCAGCGGCTGAAAGAGATCATCGGCGCGCCCGCGGGGCGCCTGCACACCGGGCGGTCGCGCAATGATCAGGTTGCCACCGATTTCCGCCTCTGGGTTCGCGATCAACTTGACGCCGCCGAGAGCGCGCTGACCCGGCTTTGTCAGGGCTTTCTTGCTCAGGCTGAGGCGGGCGCGGATTGGGTGATGCCGGGCTTTACCCACCTTCAGACCGCACAGCCGGTCACATGGGGTCATCACATGATGGCTTATGTCGAAATGTTCGGCCGCGATCTTTCGCGCGTGAGGGACGCACGGGGGCGCATGAACGAATGTCCCCTCGGCACCGCCGCGCTGGCCGGTACTTCCTTTCCGCTCGACCGTGACATGACGGCCAAGGAGCTGGGCTTCGACAGGCCGTGCGCCAACTCGCTCGATGCGGTCAGTGACCGGGATTTCGCGCTGGAATTCCTGAGTGTCGCCAGCATTTGTGCCATGCATCTGAGTCGCCTTGCCGAAGAACTTGTCATCTGGTCCAGCGCACAGTTCCGCTTTGTTGCCCTAAGCGACCGCTTTTCGACCGGGTCAAGCATCATGCCGCAGAAGAAAAACCCTGACGCGGCCGAGCTTATCCGGGCCAAGATCGGCCGCATTTTTGGGGCCAACGTGGCCCTGATGACGGTGATGAAAGGCCTGCCACTCGCATATTCCAAGGATATGCAGGAAGACAAGGAGCAGGTTTTCGATGCGGCTGATCATCTCATGCTGGCGCTTGCGGCGATGGACGGGATGGTGCGCGACATGACCGCCAACCGCGATGCGCTCGAAGCGGCGGCGGGAAGCGGGTTTTCCACCGCGACCGACCTTGCCGATTGGCTTGTGCGGGTGTTGGACATGCCCTTCCGCGAGGCGCATCACGTGACCGGCAGCCTTGTTGCTATGGCCGAGGGGCGTGGCGTCGATCTGCCGGATCTAAGCCTCGAAGACATGCAATCGGTGCATTCCGACATCACCGATGATATCTTCGATGTGTTAGGGGTGCATAATTCCGTGGCATCGCGCACCAGTTATGGCGGCACCGCACCCGAGCGCGTGCGCGAACAGGTGGCCCGATGGAAGGAGAAACTGGCATGAAAGCATTGCCTTTGATCTTGGTGGCGGGTTTCCTGACGGCCTGCGGTGCGGATGGGGATCCAACCTATCCCCGCGAACCTGTGTCGCCGCGCACCACGGTAGAAACCAACGTGGGTGTCGGCGACAGCGGGGTCAGTGGTGGCACAAGCGTCAGAACCACAACCGGCCCCTTTACCTTCGGCGTTGGAATCGGCCTTTGAAATCGCGTCTCCTCGGACTGGCGTTTTCAGCTACGTTCTATATTGGCGTGAGTTGCGGATCGCCGCTTTACCTTTACCTGAGGCTGCGCGGGCGTTAAGCGCGGTCACCAGAAATTCAGGTGAAGGCAGGGCGGGCGCGGACCGTTGTGCTTCGGGGGTGAGGATGGACCATTTTCTCTATCGTGACGGACGCTTGCACGCTGAGGACGTGCCGCTGGCCGAGATCGCGGCCGAAGTGGGCACACCGTTCTATGTCTATTCCACCGCGACCTTGACCCGGCACTTCCGGCTCTTTGATGAGGCGCTCGACGGGATGGAGCATCTCGTCTGCTATGCGATGAAAGCCGCGAGCAATCAGGCCATCATAAAAACATTGGCCGAGCTTGGAGCTGGGATGGATGTTGTTTCGGGCGGTGAATATACCCGCGCCAAGGCCGCGGGTGTTCCGGGGGATCGCATCGTCTTTTCCGGTGTGGGCAAGACCCGTGACGAGATGCGCATGGCACTTGAGGGCGGCATCCGACAGTTCAATGTCGAAAGCGAGGCCGAGATGGCCGCGCTTGACGAGGTGGCACAGGGCCTTGGCCTGCGCGCGCCCATCACGGTCCGGGTGAACCCGGATGTGGACGCGAAAACCCATGCCAAGATCGCCACCGGTAAATCCGAGAACAAGTTCGGTATTCCGATTTCGCGTGCGCGCGATGTTTACGCATTGGCGGCTGGCATGCCCGGTCTCGAAGTTGTCGGGATCGACGTGCATATCGGAAGCCAGATCACCGAGCTTGAGCCCTACCGGCTGGCTTATGAAAAAGTGGCCGAATTGACCGAGGCGCTGCGCGAAGATGGCCACGACATTCACAGGCTCGATCTGGGCGGGGGTCTTGGCATTCCTTACGAACGGGCCAACAGTGCGCCCCCCCTGCCGGTCGAATACGGTCAGCTTATCAAGGAAACGCTTGGCCATCTGGGCTGTGAGATCGAGATAGAACCGGGCCGGCTGGTGGCCGGAAACGCGGGGCTTCTGGTCAGTCGTGTGATCTATGTGAAGGCGGGCGAGGGGCGCGATTTCCTGATCCTAGACGCCGCTATGAACGATCTGATCCGCCCGGCGATGTATGACGCGTGGCACGATATCGTGCCGCTGGCCGAGCCCGCAGCGGGCATTGATCAGCGCGCCTACGACATCGTCGGCCCGGTCTGCGAGAGCGGCGACACCTTCGCCAAGGCCCGTATGATGCCCCCCCTGATCGAAGGCGATC
The DNA here is from genome assembly GCF_037083845.1 of Roseovarius sp. E0-M6. Classification (NCBI taxonomy): domain Bacteria; kingdom Pseudomonadati; phylum Pseudomonadota; class Alphaproteobacteria; order Rhodobacterales; family Roseobacteraceae; genus Roseovarius; species Roseovarius sp. E0-M6. Next base: position 82,812 of record NZ_JBAPLA010000007.1, read on the forward strand.
TGGTGGCCTTCCGCAGTGCCGGAGCTTATGGCGCGGTGATGTCGAGCGAATACAACACGCGGCCCCTGGTGCCCGAGGTTCTGGTCCATGAGCATCAATTCGCCGTCATTCGGGCCCGCCCGACCTTTGACGAGATGATAAAACGCGATACCATCCCTGAATGGTTGTGATGCGGTGGTCGTGTCACGCCACGGCCCCTGAGGATTCATGACCGCACGCACGGACCTGCCTCGCCCATTGCTTCGCCAACTGCGCCGTCCACTCGCTTTGACATGGACGGGCATGTTGGCCGAACGGGTCTCGCGGGCCTTCTGGCCCGCGTGGAGCGTTCTCGCGCTCGGCATCGGTGCGCTCATGCTGGGCCTGCACGAAACCGCGCCGGTCGAGGTGGTGTGGGGCGCGCTCATCCTTATCACATTGGTGTTCTTGGTCTTTGCCGTGCTGGGCGCGCGCGCCTTTAGGTGGCCGCGCAGAGCTGATGCCTTGATGCGGATGGATGCCGTGATGCCGGGTCGCCCTCTGGCGGCGCTGACCGATGCGCAGGCGGTGGGACGCGGCGATGCCGCATCCGAAGCGCTCTGGCGGCTCCATCAGGAGCGTATGGCCGCGCGCGCCGCCGAAAGCCGGGCCGTGGAACCCGATCTCAAACTGTCGCGCCAAGATCCCTATGGTGTGCGGTATATTGCACTGCTGGCGTTGATGATCGCGGTTATCTTCGGTTCGGTGTGGCGCGTTGGAACTGTCGGTGACATCGCACCGGGCGACACGGCGCTCGCTCAGGGGCCCACATGGGAAGGATGGATCGAACCTCCGGCCTATACCGGCTTGCCCAGTCTTTACCTCGCCGATCAGGATGGCGCATTCAAAGCCCCGGAAGGAAGCCGGATCACATTGCGTTTTTACGGCGAGATAGGCGCGCTAAGCCTTTCGGAGACCGTTTCCGGCCGCACCGAAGATGTGGGTGCGGCAAGTGATCCTGAACAGAGCTTTACCCTCGCGCAAAGTGGTGAATTACGGGTTAACGGCCCGGATGACGTGGCGTGGGACGTCACGGTCATACCCGATACCGCTCCCGAAATCGACTTTGCCGAAGAAAGCGCGACAACTACATCCGAAGGCAACATGAGCCAACCCTTTGCGGCGCGCGATGACTATGGCGTGACCGGGGGGCAGGCCATCATCACTCTCGATCTGGCCGCAGTCGACCGCGACTATGGTCTGTCTGCGCCCCCTGAGGAACGTGATGCGATCATCCTTGATCTGCCGCTGCCGATCACCGGGGATCGCGCCGATTTCACCGAAACTCTGGTCGAGAACCTGTCACAGCACCCTTGGGCGCATCTGCCTGTCACCATGACGCTCGAGGCAGAGGACGACGTCGGGCAAACCGGCAAAAGCCCCGACAAATCAATGAGCTTGCCCGCGCGGCAATTCTTTGATCCGCTGGCCGCGGCGGTCATCGAGATGCGGCGCGATCTGCTTTGGACGCGCGAGAACGCGCCGCGCGTGGCACAGGTCTTGCGCGCTATGTCCTATCGTCCCGATGACACGACATTCAGGCCACGCTCGACCTATCTGCGGCTTCGTTTCATCCTGCGCAGGCTTGAAACTGCGCTCACGCTTGATGCGTTGACAACCGAGACCCAAGAGCGTCTGGCCAGCGCGATGTGGGATCTTGCTGTTTTGATCGAGGATGGCGACGTCGGAGACGCGCTCGAACGGATGCGGCAGGCACAGGAGCGTCTGAGCGAAGCGATGCGTAAAGGCGCGAGCGATGAAGACGTCGCCCGCCTCATGCAAGAGTTGCGCGAGGCGACCGAAGATTATCTGCGCCAGAAGATGCAGCAGGCGCAGCGCGAACAGGGTGAGGGCGCGGATCAGCCACAGCGGGACGGCAACCAGATGGAGCTGACCCAGCAGGATTTGCAGGACATGATGGACCGCATTCAGGAGTTGATGGAGCAAGGGCGTATGGCCGAAGCCCAGCAAGCTCTGGAGGAGTTTCAGCAGCTTATGGAGAACCTGCAAGTCACCGAAGGCCAGCAGGGCGAAGGCGGCTCGGAGGGGCAGCAGGCGATGGAAGGGCTGGCCGATACGCTGAGAGAACAGCAGGGCCTTTCGGATCAGGCGTTTCGCGACCTTCAGGAACAGTTCAACCCCGGCGCCAATGCGGGACAGTCAGGCCAGAACGAAGGCTATAGCGGCGGTGAGGGCCGAGGCGAAAGCCATGAGGGCCAGAACGGTCGCGGAAGCGGCAGTGGTGCCGAGCGCGGCGACGGCAGCCGGCCCCAAGCCGGTGAAGGACAGGGAGATGGCACTCTGGCCGAACGGCAAGAGGCGCTCCGGCGCGAACTTGAGCGTCAGCGCGGCAACCTGCCCGGCGGCGGAAGCGAGGCGGGTCAAGCCTCGCGCGAGGCGTTGGAGCGGGCGGATCGCGCCATGGAGGGTGCGGAAAATGCATTGCGAAACAATGATTTGTCCGAAGCCATCGATCAGCAATCACAGGCCATGGAGGCCCTGCGCGAAGGCATGAGAAACTTGGGCGAGGCCTTGGCCGAGAACCAGCCTCCCGGTGGCCAAGGTCAGGCTCAAGGCCGTGATGGCGGGCAGCAATCCGATCCGCTCGGACGGGCGCCGGGCCAAGGGCGGCATGCCGGCACACAAGAGAACCTGTTGCAGGGCGAAGACGTCTATCGGCGGGCGCGTGAGCTTCTTGACGAGATCCGCCGCCGGTCGGGCGAAGGAGACCGCCCCGAGGTCGAGAGAAACTATCTGCGCCGCTTGCTGGACCGTTTCTAAGCCAACTCGGCACAAAGGTTAACGCCCCGGACCCAACGTCGGTATTGCGTCGGTACCCGTGTCGGTATCACGTCGGTATCTTTGCGAACGGGAGATTGTTAATGCCCCGCTCGCAAACCCCCTGCCGTCGACGGAATAAGGGGGGTCAGATGTCGAACCTAAAGCGTTTCGCCTTTAACCTGAGGCATCAGCGAAAGGCGAAACGCGTGCAACGCCTGACTGTCGTGCTGCGTTTCGCGAAAATCTGTGATCCGGGTTTTTCGCGAAACGCTTTATCGGCCAGATCCTTGGCATCTCCGAGCGAGGCCAGCCGGATTTCGCGAAGAAGCCGCATCGTGGGCTTGAGACAGAAGAACAGCGACCCGATGATGAAAAACCACGCCGCCGTGATCTCGTATTCTTTCCACAGGAACAAAACCGACCCCACCAGAAAGCTTAGCGCGGCGAGAAAGGCGATGATCGTATCAAGGATCTCGAAGGCCGCGTAAATCCGGCGCGACTTGGCCGATTGGGTCTGATTGGACGCACGAAAAAGCTTCATCTGGTCACCTCGTTGATTCTGAACCCTCGGCGCCAAGCAACCGAAGGGAAGACGGGTTGGCAACCGCGTGCGTTATGAACCGGCCGCCCGGACCGTTGCTGCGATTTGGGGGACCGGCGCTTTCGTGCTATGATCGCCCGCATTCAAGACAACATATTTCGGGAGAGGGTTACATGAACACGCTGCGGGCCGTGGGCTTTTGCGCAATGCTTATGTTGGGTCTTGGGACACAGGCGTTGGCCGATTGTTTCGACTATCGCTCAGATGTTCATTCGACATGGGAAACGATCGGGAGTTTGAAAGAGAAGGGCACCGAAGAGATGCGCGGGCGCATAACCGAGGACACGCCGCAGGTGCGCAAGCGCGTCTGGGTGGGCAAGACGGATTTCATCGCCGTGCAGTTTTCGGGGAATTTTGAGCCGGTGATGGTCGTGACTCAGCCGGAAGAAGGCACGCCGCTGACCCAAGGATGGATGAAGGACGATGAGAACGGCAACAAGATTGCCGAAATGCATTACGCCGGTCGGTTGGGGCACAAGACGGGCGATGGTTGGGTGGATGTGGTGATACAGGCCCGCGATCCCGGCGCCGAGGGACGTTTCGGCATATGGATCGTATCGATCGTGGCCGAGAAAATGGAGTGCGATCCGAAATACTTGCCGTTTCAGGGCGGATTTGATTGTCAGGCTTGTGGACAGGCCTCTGTGCCGGTGCGCCCCGATTGTGGCGGCACGATCTGCAAGGCGGATGAATGCTGCCAGTTAATCTTCGGTGTGGTGGCGAATTGTCTCAAGGCGCAAGCGGACAGTAACGGAATGTGTCTGCCCTAAAGCGGTTCGCGAAACGCTTTAGGCTGTGACGAGCCCGTCGAAATCCCCTCGTGAAACCGACTCAGCGTGACAACCCGCCATGCAGCGTCGGCACGTCGAGCGCGCTAAAGCCGTAGTGCCGGAGCCAGCGCAGATCGCTGTCGAAGAACGCGCGCAGGTCGGGGATGCCGTATTTCAGCATCGCGATCCGGTCGATCCCCATGCCGAAGGCGAAGCCCTGCCATTCGTCAGGGTCGACATTGCCCGAGCGCAGGACATGCGGATGCACCATGCCTGAGCCAAGGATTTCGAGCCAGTCGTCGCCCTCGCCTACCTTGAGCGTGCCGCCCTCCCACGAACACCGGATATCGACCTCGGCCGAGGGTTCGGTGAACGGGAAATGCGAGGCGCGGAAGCGCAGCTCGACATTGTCCACCTCGAAGAAGGATTTCACGAACTCCTCGAGCACCCATTTCAGGTTCGCCATCGAGATGTCGCGGTCGATGGCGAGCCCCTCGACCTGATGGAACATTGGCGTGTGGGTCTGATCGTAGTCGGCGCGATACACACGGCCCGGCGCAATCACCCGGATCGGCGCGCCCTGATCCTGCATCGCGCGAATTTGCACCGGGGAGGTATGGGTGCGCAGGACATGCGGCGGGCGGTCGTCCCCCTCGGCGCGGTGGGTATAGAACGTGTCCATTTCGGCCCGCGCGGGATGGTGGCCGGGAATGTTGAGCGCGTCGAAATTATACCAGTCACTCTCGATCTGCGGGCCTTCGGCCACGGTAAAGCCCATGTCGGCAAAAATCGCCGTCACCTCTTCGGTGACTTGTGAAATCGGGTGGATCGTGCCCACGCGGCGGGGGCGCGACGGCAATGTCACATCAAGCCATTCGGCGCGCAGCCGTTCGTCAAGCGCGGCATCCGCAAGCGCCTGTTTCTTGGCCATGAGGGCCGAGTTGATCTCGTCCTTGAGGGCGTTCAGTTTGGGCCCGGCGACCTGACGTTCCTCGGGCGTCATGCGGCCCAGTTCGCGCATGGCGAGGCTGACTTCGCCCTTCTTGCCCACGGCCTGCACACGCAGGGTTTCAAGCGTGGCTTCGTCCGGGGCATCGGCGATAAGCCCGAGATACTTGTCGCGCAGGTCGTCCATGGCTGTGTGCCTCTTCGAATTCAGTCGTCGGTGACCTGCTAAAGGCTGGACCGGGGGAATGCAAGATTGCCGGATGATGCTGCGCGCAGCGGTCAGCCAAAGATCGTGCCAAAGGTTCGGCGCAGGGCCGTGTCCACATCGCCCATGGTGACGGGAAGGCCCATGTCCACAAGGCTTGTGACCCCGTGATCTGAGATACCGCAAGGCACGATGCCGGTGAAATGGTCAAGATTCGGTTCGACGTTGATCGAAATGCCGTGAAAGCTGACCCATTTGCGAAGGCGGATGCCGATGGCGGCGATCTTGTCCTCGGGCGGCTGCCCATTCGGGCCGAGCGGCTTGTCGGTGCGCGCGATCCAGACGCCGACCCGGCCCGGCCTTATCTCACCGCGCAGGTTGAATTCATCCAGCGTGGCGATCACCCAAGCTTCGAGTTGCTCGACAAAGCGGCGCACGTCGCGACCGCGCCTGCCCACGTCGAGCATGACATAGACCACCCTCTGACCGGGGCCGTGATAGGTGTATTGCCCGCCCCGTTTGCTCTCGTAGACGGGAAAGCGGTCGGGGTCGGTCAGGTCAGCGGGGCGGGCCGACGTCCCCGCCGTATAAAGGGGCGGGTGTTCGACCAGCCAGATGCATTCGCGGGCCTCGCCGCGGGCAATGGCCTCGGCCCGCGCCTCCATGAAGGCCGTGGCCTCGTTATAATCCGTGAGGCCGGGGGTGATGATCCATTCAACCATGACCCCGCTTTAGCCCAGATGCGCGAAGGGCGGAAGGCTGTTCGACCGCGGCTCGATGCGGGGGCGACAGGGGCCATCCGACGCGCGGTCTGGCGGGGTTTGACGCCATGCGTCACGGACATGGGCGCCATCGTAACGCGTGCCGAATCGCAGGCTTCTTCCGGCGTCTCGCGCAGCACGGCCCATGCCGCCGGTCGCGGGCAGTCCGATTCTGGAGATGCTGGAGAACGCAGAGGTCTGGACACAAAGAACAGCACTCAAAGCGTATGGAGCGCCTATGCGCATGGTGAATTCCGGCAGTAAAATAACGGTCTTCACGGAGATTAACCTGCTGCTGGCAAAGGCTGAAGATTACTAAGCCCGGCCGCTTGATTTTGCCCTTCACAAGGTTTGGAAGTTTGCATATAAGCGCGCCATCTACCGGATCACGTGCGGTCGTGGCGGAATTGGTAGACGCGCAGCGTTGAGGTCGCTGTGGGGTAACACCCGTGGAAGTTCGAGTCTTCTCGACCGCACCATTTTCAAAGATTTGCGAAGCTGATTTTCCGTCGCTTTGAGCGCGCTCAGGCGAATCGTGTAATGGCGTAGGGGGTCAGCGGTGCGTTCGGTGTGCGGTCTTCCAGAATGTCGGCGATCAACTCGCCCGATTTGGGGGCCATCATCAAACCATAGTGTGAATGCCCGAAATTCACGTGAAGGCCCGGCATGTCGGGCACTTCGCCCAGCACCGGCAGGCTGTCGGGGAAGGACGGGCGCTGCCCCATCCACAGGCTTGGCTGCGATGTGTCGAGATCCGGGAACACGTCCTTTGCGATCCGCATGAGGCGCGCGTGCTTACGCTTGTCGACGGGGGCGTCGATATCGCCGAATTCGGCCTGTCCGGCGACCCGCACGCCATTTTCCATAGAGCTGGCCACGAATTTCGCGTCCGTGTCGGAGATGGAATTGTTGAGCGTGATGCCGGGGTCCGCGAACTGGGCGTGATAGCCGCGTTCAGCCACGAGAGGGATGCGAAGCCCGAGCGGTTCAAGCAGGCGGGTCGACCACGCCCCCATGGAGACAACAACCCGGGGCGCGGTATAGCTTTGGTCGGCGCAGGTGATGGTCCAGCCTGTCGCGGTCCGGGTAAGCGCGCGGATTTCGGTTGTGACGATCTCAACACCCAAGCGCCGGGCCTTGTTGGCCAACACTTCGGCGAGGCGCCCGGGATTGAGTGCGCGCGCCTGACCGTGGACAAGGATCGCGGCCTTGAAGTCGGGGGAAAGTGCGGGCTCGATCCGATGAAGCTCGTCATCTCCGACAAGTTCCAGAGGCGCGCCTTTTTCCTGCCGGATGCGCGCGTCCAGCGATGACAGCGATGCCCGGTCCGCCTTGCGATAGGCAAGAACATAGCTGCTGTCGCGCAAAAGCGCTTCGTGGCCGGTGCCTTCGAGGTGGCGGCGAAAAAGATCGACCGAAGGGCCGCAAAGCACCGACATCGCAGTCGACAGCTCGCGCACCCGCGCCTCAGAGCCGTTGCGCAGAAACCTCAGCCCCCATGGCACCATGCGCGGCCAGAAACGCGCCCGCACCGCCAAAGGACGATGATAGCCCAGCATGAGCTTGGGTATCTGTGGCAACAGGCCCGGCATGGATTGCGGGATCACCGACCAGGGCGAGATGACCCCGGCATTGCCGAAAGAGGTTTCCTGACCCGGTTCGCCCCGATCCATGAGGCGCACCGGCACCCCGCGTTCGACCAGTGACAGGGCCGTGCAGATGCCGACGATTCCCGCGCCAAGGATGGTGACAGGTTCCGCGCTCATGGCTCAGATCAGGTCCGCGGATCGCCGGCTGCGGGCGATGAGCTGCGAGATGATGGCCGGCGCTGCAATGATCAGGGCCACGAGATCGGCTTCGAGTGAGGGCGCGATGAAGACCAGCCCGGCCAGAGCCATGAGCCAGCGGAAGATGGCGCCCATGGGCGCGAACCAGAAGCCGACAACCGCCGTCGACAGCGCAAAGACCCCCGCGATACAGCTTGCTGCCGTATAGGAGAATTCCCACAGGTCGAACCCTGTCTCGGACACGAAAAGAAGCACCGGGGCATAGACGAAGGCCATCGGGGCCACCACCTTGCCCAGCCCCAGCGAGAAGGCCGATATGCCCGTGCGGAACGGGTTCGAGTTGGCGATCGCCGCCGCCGCATAGGCCGACGTGCAGACCGGTGGTGTGATCTCGGCCACGACGCCGTAATAAAGCACGAACATGTGGCTTGCGATGGGCGGGATGCCAAGCTGTGCGAGAGCGGGCTGCGCGACCGAGACAAGCATGATGTAGAGCGCCGTGGTCGGCACGCCGGCCCCCATCAGGATACACGCCAGAGCGATGAAGACGAGGCTGAGGAAAAGCGTGAGGTCTTGCACCGAGAAAAGCTCGTAACTCCCGAAAGTGAATAGCCAAGAAAGATCGGTGCCAAGGTTCGACGCCGCCTGTGTGACCATGAAGCCGATACGAAAGCCGACACCGGTGGTGTTGATCACGCCGATGACGATGCCCACAGCGGCCGAAGCGGCCCCCACGGCCAGCGCGTATTTCACACCCGTTTCGAACGTGTCGCTCATCTCGGGCAGGCGGATACGCTCTTGCGGGTTGAGCGCGCCCAGCAGTGAAGCGGCGACAAGGATCGCGGACATCGTGAAGTCAAACCCGCCGCCCATGTATTTCCAAATGACGAAGCCGATGAAGGCCACCATGTAGACAAGCGAGAGAGGTTCCTTCCATCGGCTCATCCCTGCGATGAGGGCAAGGGATATGCCGCAGAACGCGGACATGTAGGGTGTATAGCCAGAAAAAAGCACAACCAGCAGACCGACGAGGGGCACGATATTGGCCCAGCCGTCGCGCCAAACCGCGCCCAGCCGGGGCAACGCGTCCTTGGTGAGCCCCTGAAGGTCAAGCCTACGCGCCATCAGGTGCACAACGGTGAAGACACCGACATAGTGCAGCAGGGCCGGAAAGATCGCCGCGATGACGATCGTGGTGTAGGGCAGTTCAAGAAACTCGGCCATGATGAAGGCGGCGGCGCCCATGATCGGCGGTGTGATCTGACCGCCCGCCGAGGCCGCGGCCTCGACCCCGCCCGCGAAATGGCCGGGGTATCCCAGACGTTTCATGTTGGGGATGGTCAGCGCTCCGGTCGAGACGGTGTTGGCCACCGACGACCCCGAGATCGTGCCAAAGAAGGCCGAGGACACGACCGAGACCTTGGCCGGGCCGCCGGTGTAGCGGCCAGCGAGGATCGTGGCGTTGTCGATGAAAAGCTGTCCCAGACCTGTGCGCTGGGCAATGACGCCGAAGAGGACGAAATGAAAGACGATGGTCGAGACGACCCAGAGCGTGACGCCGAAGATGCCTTCCTGAGGGAAGTACATGGACGACACGAACGTGTTGAACTTTACGCCCGGATGCTGAAGCAGGCCGGGGAAATACTGACCGAAGAGCGCATAGGAAATGAACAGACAGATGATCGCGGGCAGGATCCAGCCCAGTGTGCGGCGCGCGATATCGAGCACCAGAATGATCAGGATACAGCCAAAGAGAAGGTCATATCCGTTGGGATTGCCCATGCGGAAGGTCATTTCTTCGATGCCGAGCCACGGAACCCCGCGCCATGCAAACCCGACATAAAGCGCCGAGGCCACGCCCAGCACCATCAGGATCACATCGAGATAGGGCACGCCGCCAAGCCGCAGGGCGCCAGTTTTGAGATCGAAAGCAGTGCGCGTTTTGACCAGCGGATACAGCGCGTATGTCAGGATGAAGAGCCCCGAGAGGTGCCAGCCCATATGCCAGAAATCGGCGGGCAGGGCAAAGCCGGCTGTGAGATAGTGATAGACTGCGAAGGTCAACGCCACATAGCGCAGGAAGGCCCCGAAGTGGGGTGTCACGGAGCGGGTCGCGGCCCCCTCATCGTATTTTTTCTCGATCGCCGAAAGCTCGTCGGCGGTCAGTTCCTTGGCCACGTCCTGCGTTCCGTTCGTCATTGGCCGATACTCTCACGTGTGTTGGTCGGAAAAAGGGCGGCGCGCATGTCACGCGCCGCCCGGACTTGTGCCTCAGGCGGAGTGGATCACTCCATCAGGCCCGCTTCTTTGTAGAACTTCTCGGCACCGGGATGCAGCGGCACGCCAAGCGAACCCACGCCGTCAAGCGCGGTCTCGGCCGTGATTTGCTTGCCCTTGGCATGGCCATTGTCCAGAAGGTTGCGGGTGTTGTCGTTCCACAGCGCCTTGGTGATGCCATAGACGAGTTCTTCACTAAGGTCCGAAGACACGATCAGCAGGGCCGAGACGGCAGGTGTCTGGACCTCGTAGTCCACGCCTTCATAGACCCCTGCGGGGATCGAGGACGGGATATAGGCCGGGACCGCGTCGTTGATCTTCTTGAGGGCCTCATCCGAGAAGCTGTGAAGCTCCATGCCTTTGGTCGTGGACAACTGAACCATCGCGGAGACGGGCCAGCCCGCCGCATAGAAATAGGCGTCAAGCTGACCGTCGGCCAGCCGCTCGGCGGATTGGCTGTTGTTCAGTTCGGCCTCGTCCATGTTGTCACGGTTGACGCCCCATTTCTCAAGCATCTGAAGCACGGCGACCTGCGTGCCCGAACCGGCCTGAGCAATACCGACGCGCTTGCCCTTGAGGTCGGCAAGGCTCTTGATCGATTCGCCTTCGGGCAGTACGAGATGCAGATCCTCGGGGTAAAGGTTGGCGACGATGCGCAGTTTCTCATGCGGCTTGCCGTCGAACTTGCCTTCGCCGAGATACATCGAGCGGGTGACATCCGCCGCCGCCAGACCCGCTTCGAGTTCGCCGTTCTGCACGGCAGTGTTGTTAAAGACCGAAGCCGTGGTGGATTGCGCGATGGCGATCAGGCCGGGCACACCGCATTGGCCGCCTTCGTCGCATGGGCGCGAGCCCGGGGGCGACGAGATGCCGTTGGCAATGGTGCCGCCGATCGGGAAATAGGTTCCGCCCGCGCTTCCTGTGCCGATGCGGAAGAAGGTCGGATCCTGCGCGACCGCTGTCCCCGCCGTGAGCGCGACCGCAAGGGCCGTGCCTGCAAAGGTAGAGAATAATTTCATTTTTTCCTCCCAGTTAAGTGACAATTGTCACGAGTCGTCGAAGTCTCATCGACGTCACGGTAGCGCAGGGCCGCTTAATTGCAAACTTGAATATCTTTTGTTTCGATAGATTTAGGTTATACATCGCGGAATGAACCTGTCTCAGCTCACAGCCTTTCAGGCGACCATGACCTCCGCCTCGCTTTCGGATGCGGCGAGCAAACTTGGCCGGAGTCAGCCTGCTGTCAGCGCCGCGATCAAGGCGCTTGAAGAGCAGCTCGGGTTTCAGCTTTTCCGCAGGGAAGGGCGCAAGCTGGTGCCGGTGCCCGAGGCGCATTACCTGTTGTCCGAGGCCAACACGCTTCTGGCTCAGATGTCGCGGGTGCGGCACACGATGCGCAGCCTCAAGGAGGCGCGCGTTGGCACGCTCAGCATCGCGGCGATGCCCGGCCCGGTCTCGATGCTATTCCCACAATTCGTTGCGCGTGAAATCGGTCAGGACACTGGTATCACCGTCTCTCTCTCGGCGCGAAGTTCGGCGCAGATCATCGAGTTGGCGCGGGCGCAGAGCATTGATTTCGCCTTTGCCGATGCGCTGGATGATCCGGACGCGGGCAACCTCTATCGCGCCGAGATCGTGACCGGACGTTGCTTTGTGGCGATACCCGAGGCGCATCCGCTGGCGGACCGCGGCGACGTGCATCTTGCCGATCTCGACGATGTGCCGATGGGGTCGCTCTATGCCACGCATGTCCATCAGCGCGACGTGCTTGCCGCGTTCAACGCACAGGGGCTGCGGTTCCGCGCGATGGTGGAGAGTCAGACCTTCCTGCCGCTCCTGCAATTTGTTCTGGCGGGACAATGTTGCGCGATCATCGACCCTTTGACCGTGGCGCATGTGACCCGCATTGAGCCGGCCATGGAGGGCCTGTGCATAAAGGCGCTGGCCGGGCCGCTCAGATATAGATACGCGATCATCTCGTCGCGCCACAGGCCCGTGTCCGTCCTTGCGCAAAAAATGCGCGATGCCTGGCGGTCCGAGGTGCTGCGATTGCTGGACGATGTGGGCGCCGAGCCGTGGCTTGAAACCGGAGAAACGAGCGGGCAGAACGGGGTAAGCTATACGTTTTAAGGCGTGTTTGCGGGCTCGGATAACTATAGGGGGCGTGGCCGATTTCGGATTTCGACAACAGGCTGACGGCTCTGCGGCGGGCGTTTCATCGCGATCCCGAACTGGGATTCGAGGAGTGGCGCACCCGCGAGCGTGTTGCCGAACGTCTTCGTGCGGTCGGGGTCGAAGTGCATGACAGTGGTGTGGGCGTGGTCGGGGTTCTGCGCGCCGGGCAGGGCAACCGCGCGATCGGGCTCCGCGCGGATATGGACGCGCTGCCGATCCATGAAGTCAGCACCCATGACTATCCAAGCGGGACACCGGGAAAAATGCATGCCTGCGGGCATGATGGGCATATGACGATGCTTCTGGGGGCCGCCGAACGGCTAACCGAGGCGCGGGATTTCGACGGCACCGTGGTCTTTTTCTTTCAGCCGAACGAAGAGCACGGATTGGGCGCCAAGGCGATGATCGACGAGGGTGTGCTTGACCGGTTTCCCATCGACGAGGTCTATGCGATCCACAACCTGCCGGGGGCTCCGGTTGGGCAAATCTCGACCCGCGTGGGGCAGATATGCAACTCGGAAAGCCTTTTCGAAATTGCGATCGAGGGACAGGGCGGCCATGCCTCGATGCCGCAGGCGGGGGTGGACGCGATCACCGTTGCCTCCGAAATTGTCCTGTCACTTCAGACTGTTGTGGCGCGCAAGATGGCGCCGGGGGCAGGTGTCGTCGTGTCCGTGACCGAGATCGAAACCGATGGCGCGCGCAATGTCCTGCCGGGCCGTGCGACCCTCAAAGGCGACGTGCGCGCGCGCCAGCCCCAAGATCGTGACGCGGTAGAACGCTTCATGCGGCAAATCATCGAGGGCGTTGCCAGCGCCCATGGCGCGGGCGTGGCGTTCAAGTTCGAAGCGGCGTTTGTCGAGGCGATCAATGCACCTAGCCCGACCGAGGCGGTCGTGCGCGCGGCCCGCGCCACTGGGCTTGAGACGATCCCGGACCGCGCGCCCATGAGCTTTTCCGAGGATTTCGCACAGTTCAGCGCGGCGGTGCCGGGATGTTTCCTGTTGCTGGGCAACGGCGAGAGCGGCCCTCATGGTCAGCCGCTTCATGCGCCGGATTATGATTTCAACGACGCGATCCTGCCCATCGGGGCGCGGTTCTGGCATGCGCTGGTGCGCGACCGGTTGCCGCGACGCGAAAGCTGAGCCAGGCGCGAGCTGTTCAATTCTTGACGAAAGGTTAAGGCCGCCGCGCGCGGTGTTGCGTGATCGCGTCGGAGAATCAGGCGCGGAACCCGAGGTTAACAAGGGTTTCGGGCCGGTTTTACCGTGTCGGCATTCACGTCGGTATTCACGTCGGTATCACGTCGGTGCGGTGCCGGGAAAAGGCCGGAGTTAACGCGGCGAGCGCCCCGGATCAAAGGATATGAGGCAGGAATGCTGATCTAAAAGCCGTGAAAAAACCGGGGCCGATTTTCATGAGGTTCATCCCCGGCGTCGCCCGGACCGCCCCATCAGACCGCCGGTTCCTGCTGGGTGATGCAGTGAATGCCGCCGCCGCCGATGGCGATGGCTGGGATGGCCACGGGCACGATGCGCCGGGAGGGGAAAAGATCCTGAAATATCTCGCGCACGATGCCATCCTCGGGGAGGTCATACTGTGGCATGATCACCGCGTCGTTGCAGATGTAGGAATTGACATAGCTGCGGCAGAAGCGATCATCATGGCCGCCGGTGTCGGCATCCGATGCCTCGGGGATCATGACGAGCGTGATTTCGCGCCCCTGCGCGTCGGTCTGCCCCCTGAGCGCGTCTATATTGGCTTGGGCGATCTCATACCAGTCGCCGGCGTCCGGCGGCAGGGTTTCGACCATGACGACACCCGGTGCGGCGAAGGCTGCGATGCCGTCGACATGGCCATCCGTCTCGGTTTCAAGGACATTGCCGGGCAGCCAGATCACCTTTTCGCCGCCGAGCATTTCCTTGAGTTCCGCCTCGATCGCGTCACGGGTCCAGCCGGGATTGCGGTTGGCGTTTGGAAAACAGCTTTCGGTGGTGAGGATCGTCCCTTGGCCGTCAACCGCGATGCCGCCACCCTCGGCCACGAGGCCGGAGTGGAACGCGGGCACCTTGGCGGACGAAAGGATCGCGTCGGCGGCGGCGTCATCGCCATCATAGGGATCGTATTTGCCGCCCCATGCATTGAAGCGGAACACAGCGCCTGCGCGCGCGCCATGCGCATCGGTCAGGAAACAGGGCCCCGCGTCGCGCGCCCAGCTGTCATCGATGGGGCAGTCCAGAAGCGCGATATCCGATCCCAGCATGTTCCGCGCCGCGGTCCTGTCCTCGGGCCGCACGAGCATGGTCAGCGGCTCGAACGTGGCGATGGCATGCGCGACATCGGCATAGTTGCGGCACGTGGCCTCCATGTCGTCCCAGACTTCGGGGCGCGATGGCCACATCATCCATGTGCGCGCATGGGGCGCCCATTCGGCGGGCATACGAAAACCGGCTGCGCGGGGTGTTTCGGCCATGACTGATCCTTTGCGTGCGACGAAAGCCATCGGAATGGACGCCTTCATGGTTGCAGCGGAACGGGCGCCTGTCCATCACTGTCGTGCAAAGACCTGTCCAAGCCGAGACATGGGCGGGATTAGCCAGCGCCTAATCACTGATTATGCAAGCACGACTTTTCATCCCCGACGCTGTGGATATCCTTTCCCGAGGGAGGCCGCATCGCTTGGGCGGCACAAATTGCACTGGTCCTTGGGGTTGACTGAGATGCGGAGATCGAGAAGCCTCGGGCCGCATTCGGACCCGTGCAAATGCTGCCGGATCGCTGGAGGCCCCATGCGATGCCGTGCCAAAGGGAGGGGTTAGACAGGTGTCAGACGACCAGACGATCGCGGTCGACGTGCGAAATGCGGTCAAACGCTATGGCGATTTCACGGCGCTCAAGGAAATATCGCTCGCTATACGCGACAACGAGTTCTTTACCCTGCTGGGGCCGTCGGGCTGTGGCAAGACCACGCTTTTGCGGATGATCGCGGGGTTCGAGGATGTGACCGAAGGCGGGATCTTCCTTTTCGGGGACGAGATCGAATCTCTGCCGCCCAACAAGCGCCCGGTGAACACCGTCTTTCAGAACTATGCGCTTTTCCCGCTGATGACCGTGCTTGAAAATGTGAGTTTTGGACTCGAGATGTTGGGCACCGCCAAGACAGAGGCGCGCAAGCGGGCGGGGGAGATGCTTGAGCTGGTTCAACTCACACAGTTCGCCAACCGCAAGCCATCGCAACTTTCGGGTGGACAGCAACAGCGGGTGGCGCTGGCGCGGGCGCTGGCCCCCAATCCCAAGGTTCTGCTTCTGGACGAGCCGCTTTCGGCGCTTGACCTCAAGCTACGGCAGACGATGCGGTTCGAGCTCAAGGAGATACAGCGCGAGACGGGCATCACCTTCATCTTCGTGACCCACGATCAGGAAGAGGCGCTGACCATGTCGGACCGGGTCGCGGTCATGTCGGCGGGCGCGTTGCAGCAACTGGGCGATGCGCGCGACATCTATGAGCGGCCGCACAACATGTTCGTGGCCGATTTCATCGGTGAGACCAACCTTCTTGAAGTGACCGTCGACAAGGTTGAGGGCGCGCGCGCGCTTTGCCATCTGGGCGGGGGCCACGCGCTTGGTTGTGAGGCGACCGAAGGGGTCGGTGCGGGCGCACATGTGCATCTGTCGGTCCGGCCCGAGCGGCTTTATCTTTCGGATGCGCCGGTGGCGGATGAAAGCCTCAAGGGCACGGTGCGGCACAACATCTTTGTGGGCACCGACATTCAGTCCATCGTGGACCTTGAGGACGGGCCGAGGATGACGGTGCGAACATCGAATTCGGATCGCGGCAACAAGCGCATCTTCGAGCCGGGCACCACGGCCTTCATCAATATGGAGCGGGGGGCCGCGCGCCTCCTGGTGGACTGATGGCGGGGGGCGCTGCAAGCGGCGGGTCGGCGCGGTCCGACACCTACAAGGAAGCGCGCTATTGGCTTCTGGCGCCATCGTGGGTAGTGCTTATTTTCGTGGTGCTGATCCCGGTGCTGATGATGCTGATCTATTCCTTCCTGACGAAGGAATTCCGCGGCGGCGTGATCTGGGAGTTCAGCCTTGACGCCTATGATCAGTTCTTTTGCAGCAGGGGTCTTTTCGGAGATGAGCCCTGTTCGATCGAGTGGACCTATATCAACATTTTCTGGCGGTCGATCTGGCAGGCGGGGGCGGCGACGCTCCTGAGTCTCGTGATCGGGTTTCCCACCGCCTATTTCATTGCCACCCGCCCCGAGAGGGTGCGCCCCGTCTGGGTGTTTCTGATCACGATCCCCTATTGGGTGAACCTGCTGATCCGGACAGTGTCGATGAAGTTCATGCTGCGGGACAACGGCCCGCTCAACGATATGCTGCTGGCCACGGGTATCATCGACGATCCGCTGCGTATCGTGAACACCAATTTCGCGGTGCAGCTTGGGCTTTTCTATTCTTACCTACCGTTCATGGTGCTGCCGATCTATGCGAGCGTGGAGCGGTATAATTTCACGCTGAGCGAGGCTGCGGCGGACCTTTACGCCAGCAAATGGGTCACGCTGCGCCGTATCCTGATCCCGGCGGTGAAGCCGGGGGTGATCGCGGGGTGCATCCTTGTCTTTGTGCCTTCTCTGGGGTCGTTTCTTGCGCCTGACCTTCTGGGTGGGGCAAAGAACTTCATGATCGGTTCGCTGATCGAGGAACAGTTCAAGGGCAATGCCGGCAATTGGCCCTTCGGGGCGGCGGCGTCGATGATCCTGCTGACGGCGGTTCTGATCATCTTGGTGATCTTTGCCCGGCAGCAGGCCCGCGCTCAGAAGGCGGTGAACTGATGGCGCGGCGCGGCTATGACATCAAGCGGTTCACCGGCTTTCTGCCGATGACGATCCTGTGTATCGTGATCCTTTACGCGCCTTTGGTGATCGTGACGGTCTATTCTTTCAATGACAGCCAGTCGATCACCAACTGGGAGGGGATCAGCCTGCGCTGGTATGTGGACGTGTTCACCGGGCCCGAATCCGAGAAATTCAAGCTCGCGGCGTGGAACAGTTTCACCATCGCGATCATCGCGGCGGGAACGGCCACCACGCTTTCGACGCTGGCGGCGACGTCGATCATCCGGGGCGGACGGTTCCGGCTGCGCATGTTGTCGCTCGGCCTGATCAGCATGCCGCTCATGGTGCCCGAAATCGTGACGGCGGTGGCCACGCTCATCTTTTTCAACTCGATCGGGTTCACGCGCGGATACCTGACGATCCTCGTTGCGCATATCGCGTTCTGCATCCCGTTTGCCTATATGCCGATCGCGGCGCGGATGCAGGGGATCGAGGACACGTTCGAACAGGCCGCACTGGACCTTTACGCGACCAAGCGGCAGGCGTTTACCAAGATCCTGCTGCCGATGATGATGCCGGGGATCATCTCGGGGTTCCTGCTGGCCTTCATTATCTCGCTTGACGATTTCATCATCACCAATTTCGTCAAGGGCGCAGGCGTCGAGACCCTGCCCACGGCGATCTTTGGCGCGGTGAAACAAGGGATCAAGCCCAACATCATGGCCATCTCGACCATGCTTCTGGGGGTGTCGATCCTGATGGTCACGATCTCGTATTTCGTGAGCAAGAAAGACGAACTTGGCTGACACGGCCCAAGACGCGACACACACACCAACAAGGAGGAAACGACATGAAACTCACGCTCAGAACAACCGCCACGGCCATGGCGCTCGCGCTTGGCGCGACGGCGGCGCAGGCCGAAGGGGAGCTGGTGATCTATCACTGGTTCGAATACATCCCCCAAGAGCTTCTGGACAAGTTTGCCGAGGAGCATGACGTCGAGGTGACGATGGACACCTACGACTCGAACGAATCGCTTCTCGCATCCCTCAAGGCGGGCGCCATCGGCACCTATGACGTGGCCGTGCCCGGCGACTACATGGTCAAGATCATGGCCAACGAAGGCCTGCTTGACACGATCGAAGAGGGCGAGCTTGAGAACAAGGACAATATCGAGGAAGACTGGGCCGACCCAAGCTTTGATCCGGGGCGCGCGCATTCGATCCCGTATCAGTGGGGGTCGACCTCGTTCATGGTGAACCGTGACGTCTATCAGGGCGACATCAACACCACCGATATCCTGTTCAATCCGCCCGAAGAGCTTTCGGGCAAGATCAACATGCTCGACAGTCAGGGCGAAGTGCTTGCGATGGCGTCCCTGCATATGGGCATCCCGCAATGCTCGACCGATCGCGAACAGCTCAAGGCGCTCAATGCGATGTTGCAGGAGGCCAAGCAACATTGGGCATCCTTTAACAGCGACACCGCCAAGGAGGTTCTGGTTTCGGGTGATGCGGCCGTGGGTCAGATCTATGACGGCTTTGGCGCCAAGGCCCGCGAAGAGGGCGCGAATGTGGAATATGCCTTCCCGAAAGAGGGTTACATCGTGTGGATGGACAATGTCGTCCTGCTCAAGGATGCGCCCAACCGGGAGAATGCGCTCAAGTTCATGGATTTCCTCCTTGAACCCGAGAACATCGCGGCGGTGACCAACTATGCCCGCTATAGCGCGGGTGTGGACGGGGTCGATCCGCATCTCGACTCTGAGCTTGCGACATTGCCAGAGTCGAACCCGCCGGAAGACGCGGGCAAGACCGTCTTTATCGAGGTCTGCGATCAGGAAACGCAGGAAGTTTATGACCAGATCTGGACCAACCTCAAGAAGTAAGCGTCACGTCACGTGATGCGCGCGCGGGCCGCCCCCCGGGGTGGCCCGTTTTGCGTTGTCGTCTGTCGGTTTGGCGCTTTCTTGAAAAGAAAGCGGATAGAACTCTTTAAAGCGTTTCGCCTTTAACCTGAGACATCAGCGAAAGGCGAAACGCGGGCAACGATTGGATGTAGCACTGCGTTTCGCGAAAATCTGTTATTCAGGTTTTTCGCGAAACGCTTTAGAAGATTTCTATCACGTTGTCCGGTCAAGCCACCCGTCCCGCGTGATGCGGAAGCCCGGCACATCCTCGGCATAGGCCCGGCGGGAGCCTTCGGGATGCAAGCCAGACTTGACAAGAACCCGTTGCGACGCGGTGTTTTCGGGATCGGTGACGGCCACCACCTCGGGCAGACCGGTTTGCGTGAATGCGAAGCGCAGGAGCGCCATACAGATCTCGGTGGCGAACCCCTTGCCCCATGCATCCGGCAGAAGCATGTAGCCCAGTTCGATCTCGTGGTCGGGATAACGGTCCGGCAAGAGAGAGGTCCAGTCGGTGTCTTCCTCTTCGACCGGCAGCGGCGTGAGCACCCCATCCCCGATCATTTCGCCGGTGTCCTTGCGCGCCGCGGCCCACATGCCAAGCCGTCCGCCTGCGCCCCTCCGAGTGATGAGCGGCATGAGCTCCTCCACCGCCTCGGGGGTCATCGGGTCGCATACATAGCGGGTGACACGGGGGTCGGTCAGCGTTTTGATGGCAAGGGGAAGGTCTTCGGACATATAGGGCCGCAGCAAAAGGCGCGGCGTTTCGATCATAAGCGCGTCGCGGGCAAGCGGGGTGACCGGCCGCCTCATCCAAGCACCTTGTCAACCGCGCGGGCCGCCTTGTCGCCGCTTTTGAACGCGCCACTGCACAAGGCGGCATGCGATCCGCCCATCGCTTCGCCCGCAAAGAAGACGCGGTCGGCCACAGGGCGCGCCAACGCGGCGCGCGCGTCGTAATGGCCCGGTCGGGCGGCGGCATAGGCCCCCAGTGTTGCCGGGTTTTGCGCCCAATCGGTCAGGTGCCCGGTGACGAAGGCCTTGCGCGCCTCTGAGCCTGCGACGCGGACAAACTCATCAAGCACAAAGCGCACTGCCGCGTCCTGCCCGGCGCGTGACAGGTCCCATCCGAAGCTGCCGCCGACGAAACCCACCACGTAATCATAGCCGAAAGGCCATGTGATGAAGAAGGATGCGCGCGCAGGCATGTCATCGGGAACGTGGTAGGTGAGCCAATGATTCGGCACGAGACCGAAGCGTGATCCGGGGCGGAACCGCAGGGCCACCTTGGCCAGAAGGCCCATCGGCAGGTTCCCGATGGCCGCTTGCGTGGGATCCGGCAGGTCAGGGGCAAAGCGCAGCCCGCCCGCGTTGAGCACACCGGTTGAAACCGTCACGATGGCGGCCTTGGCGGTGATCTGTCCGGCTGTTGTTTCGGCCCGGACGCCGGGGCCGGAATAATCTACCTTCGTGGCGCGGGTGCCGGTTTTGACCGGAATGTCGCGGTAATGCCGCGCCACGAGCGCGCCCAGCCCCGAGGGCACCATGTAGCTTGGCGTGGCCGGGGCGGATTCCCACCAGTCGCGGGTCGAGAGATCGGTGAAATCGACCCCGAAATCCATTGGTCCGATCCAGCTTTGGGTGGCGCCCGTATCGCGCGCGTCCTTGGGCAGGACCGAGGCGGCCGGGACATCGCGCCCGGCTCGGCCAGCGGTGTTGAGCGCGGTGGTGACGGTCCCGTATCCGCGGTCATAGGCGGCGATCTGGGCGGGTGTGGCGCGGGTGTCGCCCACGAAATAGGCTTCTCCCGCCTCGGAATGATTCAGAAGATCGACCCCTTCGCGCCGGGCCATGCCGACGAAGGGGTTGCTCGGGCCGTCATTGATCCATGAACAGCCGTGATCATAGGGCGCGCCCATGATCGCGGTTTCGGTATAGGCGCGGCCGCCAATCCGGTTCATCGCTTCGATCACCGTAACGGAGCGGCCCGACGCGCGCAGGGCGCGCGCCGCCTGAAGCCCGGCGATCCCCGCGCCGATCACGACGACATCCGGAGAGGCGGGCGTGTCCGCGCTCAGAGCGGGGCGTGCGGACAGGGCCGCGAGCCCGGCGAGAACAAAGCGGCGGTCGGGGAAGGGGGTGGTCATGGTGCTGGCTCCTTCAAGGATTGACTGACACGCGCATTAGGCGAGGTGCCGGAAGCTGGCTCAGCCACTGTGTGGTCTCGGGCCTCCGATGCCCCGCAACCTGCCGGGCGCCACCCCAAAAAGAAGTCTTGACAGTTTGGGTATACAGCGAATTGAATGAATATTCAATTGATGGCGTTACGTGCGCCGTCAATGCACGATCAGGGGGCTGGTGCGGAGATCCGCGTCACGGCCCAGACACCGGGCAAACCCGGCGAGACAACAGGGAGTTATTTAAGATGGATGTTCTGGATCAATTGGGAGCAATGCGCGAAGGCAAGATGAGCCGGCGCGCGTTTACCCGGTCGCTCATGGCGGCGGGCGTCGCGGTGGCGACGGTGCCGATGGGATCACGCGGCGCACGCGCCGCAGAGGGCGATCAGGCGACGTATTTCACCTGGGGCGGGTATGATATCCCCGAATTCTTTGCCGAATACCGCGAGAAGCATGGTGACACCAATCCCGATTTCGCCATCTTCGGGGCGTCCGAAGAGGCCCTGACCAAGATGCGCGGCGGGTTCGTCGTGGACGTGTCGCACCCCTGCAACCAGTCGGTGCCGCGCTGGGCGGCGTCCGGACTGTTTCAGCCTGTCGACATGTCGCGCCTGAGCCATGGCGGCGACGTGATGCCCGAGCTTCTGGCGCTTGAGGGCAATGACGCCGATGGCGGCAACTGGATGGTGCCGTTCGACTGGGGTCAGACCTCGATCACCTATCGCACCGACCTTGTCGAGGTCGAGGGCGAAGAGAGCTGGGACATGCTCTGGGATGAGCGCTACAAGAACAAGCTGGGCAGCCTCGGTGCCGGAGCGGATGCTTGGTGGGTCGGCGCGATCAAGGCGGGGGTCGATTTCGACAACCTCGATTCGCCCGAGGCCTTTGAGAAGATTGCCGCGGTCATGCGCGAGCAACGTCCGCTTATTCGCATGTATACCGACGACACCACCACTCTGGAACAGGCGCTCGCCTCGGGCGAGCTGGTCGCGGCGATGACGTGGAACTCCTCGGCTGTGGCCCTTCAAGGCGAAGGTGTGCCGGTGCGGTTCGCACAGCCCAAGGAAGGCGCGCTGACCTGGGTTTGTGGCCTGATGATCCACAAGGACGCGCCCAATGTCGACAAGGCTTATGACCTGATCGATTCGATGCTGAGCGTCGAGACAGGCAAGTTTCTTGTCGGTGATTACGGTTATGGCCACTCGAACGCCAAGACGTTTGACGAGTTCGATGCCGAGACGCTGACCGGGCTTGGCCTGAGCAAGAATCCCACGGAAATCCTGAGCGCGGGTCACTTCCAAAAGCCACAATCGCAGGAGTGGGAATCGAAGATGAACGCCATGTTCGAACAGATCAAGGCAGGCTTCTGATACCACGCCTGATACGTCCGGGCGGCCCCTTTGCGGGTCGCCCGGATGTGGTCCTTGTATGTGCGGTTGTGGCGTGCGCGCCCGGCCACTGACGCCCTTTACCCAGCAAAAGGCGACTCCATGAGCGATACCCCAGCCAGTTTACCCGACGCCGTCGAGCGACCCGAGCCGAAACCCGCATCGCGCGGCGGCTTTTCGGGCCTGCTTCATCGCAGCGAGGTCGCGCGGGGCTATACCCTTATCAGCCCGACGCTTCTGTTCCTGACGATCGGGATCGTCATTCCGTTCATCATCCTGATCACCATGAGCCTCTGGACCGCGCAGGGCTTTGGCTTTGACACCACGCCCACGACCAAGAATTACGAAGCGGTCTACAACCAGCCGCTTTATGGGGCGCTTTTGGGCCGGTCTTTGTGGATTTCGGGCTTCGCGACCATCGCGACGGTCGTTCTGTCCTATCCGATGGCCTATTATGTCGCCTTCCACGTCCACAGGAACAAGATGATGTGGATCGTGCTGATGACGCTCCCGTTCTGGACAAGCTATCTTCTGCGCGTCTTCGCATGGAAGGTGGTGCTGGGCTATGAGGGGGTGATCAACTCGGCACTGTTGTCGATGGACCTCATCGAGCAGCCGCTGGAGTTTCTGCTCTATAGCCCCAATGCCGTGATCATCACACTGGCGCACGCGTGGGCCGCGTTTGCCATCCTGCCGCTTTATGTTTCGCTGGAAAAAATCGACCGTTCACTGCTTGAGGCGGCGACGGATCTGGGCGACGGGCTAGTGGCGCGGTTCTTTCGCGTGACCTTTCCGCTTTCGCTTCCCGGTGTGATCGCGGCGAGCCTGCTGATCTTTATCCCGACGACGGGCGATTACATCACCCCCGCGCTTCTGGGTGGGCCTGATGGCATGATGATCGGCAATCTCATCCAGCTTCAGTTCGGGCCGGTGAACAACTGGCCGATGGGGGCGACACTCGCCATCATCCTGATGCTGTGCATCGCGGCGATCGCGGCGATATTCATGATAACCACCAAGATCGTGAAGGACCGCATCCTATGAGCAACAAGTCCTACATCAACCGACCGAACCGGCCGCTTCAGATTTACGCGATCCTGTTTCTGGTCTTTCTTTACGCGCCGGTCATGTTCCTGCCGCTCTTCAGCTTCAACGACTCGATCTATGTGCGCTTTCCGCTCAATGAGTTCACGCTCAAATGGTATGGAGAACTTTTCCACCGTGAGCCGGTGTGGAACGCGCTGATGAACAGCGTCAAGGTTGGCGTCGCCACGGCGATCTGTGCCACCGGGCTTGGCGTTTTTGCCGCCAAGGCGATCACGCGCTACCGGATGCCGGGCAAGGCGCCGATGGTCGGGTTTGTCATGCTGCCGCTGGTGGTGCCGGGGATCATCTTTGGCGTGGCGCTCTTGGTTCTGTTGAGCCAGCTTGGCGTGCCGCTCAGCCTCTATACCGTCACCATCGGTCACATGATCATCTGTCTTCCTTTTTCGATCGCGACGCTTCTACCCCGGTTCGAGGGGTTTGACGGGTCCATCGAAGAGGCCTCGGCGGACCTTGGCGAAAATGCGTGGTGGACCTTTTGGCGGGTGACGTTCCCGATGGTGTTCCCCGGCATTCTGGCCAGTCTTCTGCTGACCTTCACCATCTCGTTCGACGAGTTCATCATGGCCTTTTTCCTGACCGGAACCGAGCCGACGCTGCCGATGTATATCTGGGGTCAGCTCCGCTTTCCGCAGGAATTCCCCTCGATCCTCGCGCTGGCGTCGATGATCATCGCGGCCTCGTTCGTGATCGTGTTCCTGGGACAATGGGTCAACCGTGACTCTGCTTTTGCCGCAGCCAAGAAAGGCGATTAATACCATGAGCGAACAAGCCTTCATCTCGATTCAGAACGTCGACAAGTATTTCGGCAAGTTTCAGGCGATCGATGACGTTTCGATAGATATCGGCCATGGCGAGTTCTTCTCGCTGCTGGGGTCGTCGGGCTGTGGCAAGACCACGCTGCTGCGGATGCTGGCGGGGTTCGAGAACCCCACCAACGGCGAAATCTATATTGATGGTCAGCCCATGTCGTCGGTGCCTCCGCACCGGCGCCCGGTCAACATGGTGTTTCAGAGCTATGCGATTTTCCCGCATCTCAACGTGCGCGACAACATTGCCTACGGTCTGCGCAAGCAGAAGCTGAGCAAGGCGAAACGCTATGAGATGGTCGACGAGATGCTCAACCTCATCGCGCTTCCCGAGTATGGTGATCGCAAGGCCAACGAGCTTTCGGGGGGTCAGCGGCAGCGTATCGCGCTGGCGCGGGCGCTTATTCTGAAACCCAAGGTGCTGTTGCTGGACGAGCCGCTTGGCGCGCTCGACAAACAGTTGCGCGAACAGATGCAGCTTGAGCTGCGCGCGCTTCAACGGCAGGTGGGCATCACCTTCGTCTTTGTCACCCATGATCAGGAAGAGGCGCTGACGTTGTCGGACCGGATCGCGGTGATGAGCGAGGGGCGGGTGCTGCAACTCGATACGCCGTCGGGCCTTTATGAGCGGCCCCGCAGCCGGGAGGTGGCATCGTTCATCGGAACGATGAATTTCTTCGAAGCCAAGGTGCGCGAGGCCAAGGGCCCCGATCTTGTTGTCGAGGCCGAGGGGCTTGGCACCGTGCGGGGTAACAGCGGCGAGCGGCATTTCGCGGAGGGAGATACGGTTCAGGTCGCGATCCGCCCCGAGAAATTCCAGTTGAGCGAGGCCAAGCCCAACGGCGGCGACCCCGCCAATGCCGTGCAGGGCAGGGTGGGCAATGCCGCCTATCTGGGAGAACGCAGTCATTTCTTTGTCGAGGTCGCGGGCGGGGGAAAACCCATCGCGGTGTCCGCCCAGAACAAGGGTGTCAAAAGCTCGAGCGATGACACCGCAGAGGATGTCTGGTTGAGCTGGACCGACGACTCGGTCGTTGTGCTGGCCACGGATTAAGGGCAGGTGACGCCCGGATTGAACGAATGAAAGCAGAACGATGGTGGACGCGACACTCAATCAAGGAACGGGGGAAAAACCCGTCGGCCGGACCGCATCGCGCGAGGTGCGGCGCCAGCAACTGATTGATGCGACGATCGAATCAATCAGCAGGCACGGCATCCCCGGCACCACGATGACCACGGTGACGGGCCTTGCGGGCCTGTCGCTCGGGCTTGTGAACTTTCATTTCAAGACCAAGAAATCTCTCTTCGAGGAAACCCTCCGCTATCTCGCGCTGGAATACCGCGAGCATTGGCAGGGCCGTGTGGCAAAGGCCGGAAACAGGGCCGCTGACCGTCTACGTGCCATGGTCGAGGCGCATTTCGAACCGATCGTGTGCAACCGGCGCAAGCTGACCGTCTGGTTCGCCTTTTACGGTGAGGCCGCGTATCGCGGTGCCTACCGTGAGATCATGTGCGAGATGGACCCGGAGCGGTGGAACATCGTGACCGCCATGTGTGCCTCGATCATCGAAGAAGGTGGATACGAAGGTATCAGCCCCGAAAATGTCGCCGACACGCTTGAGGGGCTTTATGACGGGTTCTGTCTCAACATCCTGATGTATCCAGACGAATACCCGCCCGAAACCGCGAAGGCGCGGGTTCTGGGCTATCTTGCCGGTGTGTTCCCACAGCATTTCACTGATGTGGCGCCGGCCTGTTCAACCCCCTGTAGGCAAGGCAGTTCATGACCCGAGATTCCCGTTATGACATCCTGTTCGAGCCGGTTCGAATAGGACCGGTCACCGCGCGCAACCGGTTCTATCAGGTGCCGCATTGCAACGGCATGGGCCGGCAGCACCCGACATCATGGGCCGAGATGCGCCGGGTCAAGGCCGAGGGCGGCTGGGCGGTAATCTGCACCGAGGAGGTGGATTTCGACGTGTCGGGCGAAAGCACGCCTTACAACGAAGGCCGCCTGTGGGATGAGCGTGACATACCCTATCACGCGCGGATGACCGAGAAAGTACACGACTACGGAAGTCTTGCGGGGATCGAGCTTGCCCATCCCGGTGGTGCGACTTCGAACCTTTATAGCCGGGAAGTGCCGTGGGGTCCCTCGGCGCGGCCTGTCGATTATCATCACCCGGTTCAGGTGCGCGCGATGGACAAGTCCGATATTCGCGCCATGCGCCGGATGCATGTGGACGCCGCGTTGCGCGCGCGCGACGCGGGATATGATGTGATCTATGTCTACGCGGGCCACCAGCTTACCACGCTCATGCATTTCCTGTCGCGCGAGCGCAATCACCGTACGGATGAGTATGGCGGGAGCCTTGAAAACCGTGTGCGCCTGCTGCGCGAGGTGTTGATCGACACCAAGGAGGCGGTTGGCGACACCTGCGGCATCGCAATGCGCTTTGCCGTGGACGAACTGAGCGGACCTGCGGGGATCGAAGCCGAGAGCGAAGGCCGCGACGTGGTCGAGATGCTGGCGGACCTGCCGGACCTTTGGGATGTGAACGTCTCGTCATGGGAGCATGACAGCCAGACCTCGCGCTTTGCCGATGAGGGCTTTCAGGACAGCTATACCCGCTTCGTCAAGCAGGTGACGTCGAAACCCGTGGTGGGCGTGGGGCGCTATACGTCACCAGACAAGATGGTCTCACTGATCAAGTCGGAACACATGGATTTCATCGGGGCGGCGCGCCCGTCGATCGCGGACCCGTTCCTGCCCAACAAGATCGAGGAAGGCCGGATCGAAGACATCCGCGAATGTATCGGCTGCAACATCTGCGTGTCGGGCGACATCATGGCGATGCCCATGCGCTGCACGCAGAACCCGACGATGGGCGAGGAATGGCGCCGCGGCTGGCATCCCGAACGCATCGGCAAGGCCCATGCAAGCGAAAGCGTTCTTATCGTCGGCGCGGGCCCTGCCGGACTTGAGGCTGCGCGCGCGCTCGGGCAGCGCGGTTATGAGGTGACATTGGCCGAACGTGGCGGCGCGGTGGGTGGCAGGCTCCTGCGTGAACGCTCGCTGCCGGGGCTGAACGCGTGGTTCCGGGTGGTGGATTACCGCGACTACCAGATCAGCCAGATGCCGAACGTGAACCTTTATCTTGAAAGCGACGTGGACGCGGAGATGATCGAAGAGCTGGCGCCAGATCACGTCGCGATCGCCACCGGGGCGCATTGGGTGGCCACCGGCGAGGGCCGTAGCCATGCCAAACCCATTTCAGCCGACCCGGCCATGCAGGTGCTGACGCCCGATGACATCATGGCCGGAACCGAGCCGCGCGGGCCGGTCGTGATCTTTGACGACGAACACTATTATATGGGCGGTATCCTTGCCGAGAGACTGCGTGAGGGCGGTGCCGAGGTCACGCTTGTCACACCTGCGGCCATCGTGTCGGAGTGGACTGAAAATACGCTTGAGCAGGACCGCATTCAGACCCGGTTGATGGAAATGGGTGTGAAGATCGTCGCCCTGCATACGGTCGACGAGATTCATGACGGGGGTGTCACGCTTAGCTGTGTCTATACCGGGACGGAAACGCGCGTGTCCTGCGAGAGCGTCGTTCTGGTCACGATGCGCCGCCCCGACGAGGCGCTATGGTCGGCGCTCTCTGAGCGCGGCACGTTCTCGGCCACCCGGATCGGT
This sequence comes from Roseovarius sp. E0-M6, assembly GCF_037083845.1. Classification (NCBI taxonomy): domain Bacteria; kingdom Pseudomonadati; phylum Pseudomonadota; class Alphaproteobacteria; order Rhodobacterales; family Roseobacteraceae; genus Roseovarius; species Roseovarius sp. E0-M6. The sequence continues at coordinate 111,072 of NZ_JBAPLA010000007.1, forward strand.
GACGCGCTTTCGCCCGGCACAATCGCCGCCGCTGTCTGGTCGGGCCACCGTTATGCCCGTGAGCTTGGAGAGGGGCCCGCCGAGGGGGTGCCGTTCCTGCGTGAAATCCCGGCGCTTGCCGCCGATTATTGATCCGAGGCCCCACATGACGCGCGACCCCCGCTATGACATCCTGTTCGAGCCGATGAAGATCGGCCCCGTGACGGCGAAAAACCGGTTCTATCAGGTGCCGCATTGCACCGGCATGGGGTATCTGCGGCCCCGCACCCTTGCCGCGATGCGCGGTGTGAAGGCCGAAGGCGGCTGGGGCGTGGTCTCGACCGAATATACCTCGATCCATCCGACCTCGGATGACCTGCCGCATCCATCGGCCTCGCTCTGGAATGACAGCGATATCCGGGCCCATGCCCTGATGACGGAAAAGGTGCATGAGCATGGCGCGCTTGCCGCCGCCGAGCTTTGGTATGGCGGCGCGCGGTCGGCCAATATCCTCACGCGGGAAGTGTCGATGGATGTGGCTGACATGCCCAATCTTGCGGGGCATCCGTTTCAGATACGCGCGATGGACAAGAGTGACATCCGCGCCCTGCGCCACTGGCATCGCAAGGCCGCGCTTCGGGCACGCGACGCCGGCTTCGACATTGTCTATGTCTATGCTACCCATACCTATCTTCTGGCGAATTTCCTGCATCCGCGCGTCAATCAGCGCAGCGATGAATATGGCGGAAGCCTTGAGAACCGCACGCGGCTTGTCCGTGAACTGATCGAAGAGACCAAGGACGCCGTGGGCGACCGCTGTGCCGTCGCCGTGCGCTTTGCCGCCGATGAGGAGATCGGCGAGGATGGTGTGCCGATCCATGGCGAACGTCGCGACATGCTGGCGATGATGGCCGAACTGCCTGATCTTTGGGATATCAACATCGCCGATTATGGCGTCGAGATGGGTGTTTCACGCTTTGTTCAGGAAGGGGCGCTCGAACCCTATATGGATTTCGTGAAATCGGTAACGACCAAGCCGGTTGTCACGGTGGGTCGCTTTACCTCGCCCGATACGATGGCGGGGCAGGTCAGGCGTGGCATCACCGATTTCATCGGCGCGGCGCGCCCGTCGATCGCCGATCCCTTTCTGCCGAACAAGATCGAGGAAGGGCGCCTTGAGGATATCCGCGAATGTATCGGCTGCAATATCTGTTATTCGGGTGACAGTATCGGCACGCCGATCCGCTGCACCCAGAACCCGGCCATGGGCGAGGAATGGCGCAAAGGCTGGCACCCCGAAACGATCACCCCCAAAACGAGCGACAGCAGCGTGCTGATCGTGGGCGCGGGGCCTGCCGGGCTTGAGGCGGCGCGTGCGCTGGGGCAGCGCGGGTATCACGTGATGCTGGCCGAGGCGACCGACACCCTTGGCGGGCGTGTCACGCGCGAGGCGGCATTGCCCGGCTTCTCGGAATATGCCCGCGTCCGCGACTGGCGCGAGGGGCAGATGCGCGAAATGGTCAATGTCGAGATATTCCGCGCCAGCCGGATGGGCGCAGCCGAAGTGCTCGAGGTGGGGGCCGATCACGTGGCTATCGCAACGGGCGCGCGCTGGCTCAGCGATCGGTTCGATGGTGAGATCCGGGTGCCGGTGGCCCAAGGCGCGGCGGCCGAGCGTCTTTTTACCCCCGATGACATCCTTGCAGGGCGCATGCCCGAGGGCCGCGTGATCGTTTACGATGAGGACGGGTATTACATGGGCGGCGCGTTGGCCGAGGTGATCCGCGCGCGCGGTAATGAGGTCACGCTTGTCACCCCGTCCGACGTGGTGTCGGAATGGGCGGGCAAGACCACGGAACGCTGGCGTGTGCGCACGCGGCTTATGAGTATGGGGGTTGGGATCGAGGTGGCGCATGCGCTGAGCGGTTTCGACGGGGCGGAGGCGCGGCTTGCCTGTCAGTATTCCGGCGCGGCCAAGGTGCAGCCCGCCGACAGCGTCGTGATGGTGACACAGCGCGCGCCCGAAAATGCCCTTTATCGCGATCTTCTGGACCATGCCGGCGGGGACGTATCGGCGCTGCCTTTCACCCTCAGGCGGATCGGGGATTGTGAGGCACCGGCGATCATCGCCGCCGCCGTTTATGCCGGACACCGCTATGCCCAAGAGCTTGAAACCACACCGGACCTTGACGAGCCTTTGAAACATGATCGTATCGACGTGGGCCAGACGCCCGAGGGTGCGCATCTGATGACCTGAGGAGACCGCGATGACCGAAGACCCGAAGCCCAGCCGCGACTATCTGGATACACTTCAGCTTTACTACGAAGAAGAAATCGAGGGCGAGGCGTTCTTTGCCGCCATTGCCGAGCGGCTTGAAGACAAAGCGGAGCGTGAGAAGATGCAGCTTATGGCGGATGTGGAAACCCGCGCCGCCGCCGCTGTTGCGCCGCTTTTGCAAAAGCATGGCCTGACCCCGCGCGACAGGGACGAGCTTCATGCCAACGGGCGCAAACAGGCTGGCGCACTCAAACCCGACTACGCGGCCCTTATCGCCGAATGGCAGCGGGATTTTCCGGAGTTCATGGACGATTTCGAAGGTCTCGAAGCGATGGCACCCGCCGAGGATTTGCCCGCGCTGAAGGTGCTGACTGCACATGAGGTGGCGGCCATCCGGTTTCTGGATGACGAGGTGGCGGGCAAGGCGGACAGCGCGGCACCGCTCAGGACGTATCTGGAGACAGGCACGGCATGATCCGGATCGCGGCCATCACGGGCGCGGTGGTTGCCGCGTTGGCGGGCGGTGGGGCCTATCTTCACTTGTCCGACAGCCCCGAGGCCGCCGCGCCGACAGACCTGCCCGCCGCCGGGTGCAGCAGTTGCGACGCGCGCAAGCAGGGGTTGGCCGAGAAGCGTGCCCAAAGGGACGCCGACGGGCAATGACCGCGCTTGACCATCTATTTGCGCCGCTGACGATCCGGGATCACACCATACGCAACCGTATATTTTCGACCGGGCATATGACGGTCATGCTCAGCGATGGTGTGCCGACCGAGCGGATGGTGGCCTATCATGCGGCCCGCGCCGCCGGGGGGGTCGGGCTGATCATCCTTGAGGCGGCGCGCGCGCATCCCTCGGGCGACTCGGGCCGCCCGGCGATCCGCGCCTATGACGACGCGTGCATTCCGGGCTATGCCCGCCTTGCCAAGGCGGTGCAGGAGCATGGCTGCAAGCTTTTTGGACAGCTCACGCATCCGGGCCGGGAAATGGGCCTTGCCGCCGATGGCACGCATGCGGTGGCCTATGCGCCCTCGGCCATACCGAATGAGCGGTTTCACACCATGCCGCGCGAAATGACCCCCGACATGATCGCCGATATCGTCGCGGGGTTTGGCGCGGCGGCGGGGCGGATGCGACAGGCCGGTCTTGACGGGGTCGAGGTGGTGGCCTCGCACGGCTATCTTCTCAGCCAGTTTTTGAACCCGCGCATCAACCGGCGCGCGGATCGCTATGGCGGCAGCGCCGAAAACCGGATGCGCTTTGTGCGTGAGGTCATTGCCGCGGTGCGCGCGGGCGCGGGCGAGGAGATGATCGTCGGGATGCGTCTTTCAGGTGAGGACAATGACCACCATGGCCTTGAGCAGCCCGAGATGGCCGAGATCGCTGTGGCATTGGCCGAGGACGGGCAGCTTGATTACCTCAATGTCGCGGCGGGCACGTCGGCGGGGCTTGCCGGGTCTACTCATATCGTGCCGCCCATGGCCTATGACGTGGCCTATACCGCGCCGCTGGCTGCGGCGATTCGGGCGCGTGTCGCGCTACCGGTCTTTGTCGCGGGGCGCATAAATCAGCCGCAGGATGCCGAAACCGTGCTTTCATCCGGGCAGGCCGACATGTGCGGGATGACCCGTGCGCTTATTTCCGACCCCGAGATGCCCGAGAAGGCGCGCGCCGGGCGGATTGACGATATCCGCGCCTGTATCGCCTGCAATCAGGCCTGCATCGGTCACATGCTGAACGGGACGCCGATTTCATGTATTCAGCGGCCCGAAACCGGGCGCGAGCTTGACTATGGCACGCTTCTTCCCGCCGCCACGCCGCGGCGGGTTCTGGTCGCCGGGGGCGGCCCTGCCGGTATGAAGGCCGCGATCACCGCCGCCAAACGGGGTCACGCGGTGACGCTTTGCGATGCTTCGGCGCGATTGGGCGGACAGGTGAACCTCGCGCAGCTTTTGCCGGGCCGGGCCGAGTTCGGCGGTCTCACCACGAACCTGTCGCATGAACTCGGCATGGCGGGCGTGACCTTGTGCCTCAACACGCCCGTTACCCGCCAGATGATCGAGGCCGAGGCCCCCGATGCCGTTGTGATCGCCACCGGCGCGCGCCCTTATGCACCCGCCATTGATGGCGCGGAGGAGGCGCATGTGCTTGACGCGTGGCAGGTTCTTGAGGGGGCGAATACCGGTGCGCGCGTCGTGATTGCTGATTGGCGCTGTGACTGGGTGGGACTTGGCCTTGCCGAGAAGCTGGCGCGGGATGGATGCCATGTGCGCCTTGCGGTGAACGGGCCAATGGCGGGGCAGGCGATCCCGCAATATGTGCGGGACAAATGGCTGGGTGATCTGCATCGGCTTGGCGTTGAGATCATGCCGCATCTGCGCCTGTTCGGTGCAGATGACGAGAGCGCGTGGTTTCAGCACACTCTGAGCGGGGAGCCAGTCGAGATGGAGGGCACCGACACGCTTGTCACCGCGTTGGGCCATGCGCCCGAGACGACGCTTGCGCGCGCGTTGACGGGGTGGGGCGGAGAAACGCACGAGATTGGCGATTGCCTGAGCCCGCGCACCGCCGAGGAGGCGGTGCTTGAGGGGTTGCGCATCGGGGCTGTGATATGAGGTTATGGCAATGATCCACATGCTCTCCGCATTCGACCTCGGGGACGATGAGGCGATGAGCGATTTTCAGGTGGCCTATGCCGCCTTCGTGGCCGACCTTGAAAAGGCGGGCCTCATCGCCTCTGCCTCACCTCTGGGGGCCCGCCACGCGGACACCCCGATGGACACCGACGACAGCCGGGATCATACCCTGTTTTCGATCCTCAGTTTCCGCGACCGGCCCCAGCTCGATGCCGCCTATGCCCATATCGAGGCGCGCGCACACCCCGGCACGGCCAGTCATGGCGATATGTATGCCCGCGTCCGCAAAGCGGTTTTCACCTGCTGGGAAGATATTTCGCAAGCGGGTTGATCGGATCGCGGGGGCGCGGCATGATCATGTCGGGACGGGTCATGACAGGGGCGAACGGGACATGTCAAAAGCGATAGAGATCGCCGCTGAGCGATTTGCACGCGGAGAAATCACCCGCGAAGAGTTTGAAGATATCCGCGACGCGTTGGGTGAGTCGGAGGCCGCCGCCCCGGCCCCCGCGCCATCGCCGGATTTGCAGGTCAACGTCGCGGCCACCGGAACGCAGGCCGCAGCGCCCATCGCCCCGGCCGCGATGCCCGCCCCACAGGCGGTGGATGTAACCGGTATCTCCAAGGCACTGGCGATCTCGCTGCATGTCTCTGCCGTTGTCTCGGTGATCTGTGCGGTGCTGATCGCGGTTCAGGGCTCGCCCGAGGCGCGATTGGCCATGGTGCTCGCGTTTGAGACACAGCCGGGTCTTATCGCGATTACCGTGTTGCCATCGCTTGTCGCGACGGTGCTGTATCTTGTCTGGAAGAAGAAAAGCACCGACACGCTTGTCGCGCTGCGGGGTCCGCAATCGGTGACACCGGCGGGGTCGGTCTATTGGTATTTCGTGCCGGTCGCGTTTTTCTGGAAGCCCTACGAGGCGATGCGGAATCTCGTGCTGGGCTTCGGGATCAAGCAGGACAAGCATTGGCTCATGCCGCTCTGGTGGGGCATTTTCTGGGGCACTGTCGGCTTTGCCATTGTGATTGGCATGATCTTTGTCGACGGTGTCAACACCTCGTCGCAGGCGCGCGCCTATGTCGTCTTCTCAATGATGCTCTATCTTGCCGAATCGGTGTCACTCTTTGTCACTTGGATGATCACCGACGCCGTCACCACTGCCGAACGCCGGACCCTGCGCGAGGCCGACTTGTGATGGCGGTGAAAGAGAAGGCGCGCCCATCGGTCGGAGCGCGCCCCGCAGGCTTCAGGCGTTCTTGAACCACCATCTTTCCAGGAACAAGCGGCCATCCACTTCGTAATTGTTCGAGATCTGGCCAAACCCGACCTTGTCCGTGACCGCGAACACGTCATTGGCGAAGAAAGGCACGATGGCGCCGCCGTCGTCACGGACCAGTCGTTGCATATCGGCGTACATTTCACCGCGCACATTCGGGTCAAGTTCGGACCGGGCCCGCACAAGCAAATCGTTGAACTGCTGATGATCCCAGAAGGTATCGTTCCATGACGCCCCTGCGGCATAAGCTTGGGTAAAGATGCTGTCGGGCGTTGCATAGCCGGGCCAGTAGCAGGCGCACCACGGCTTTTTCATCCAGACTTCGGACCAATACCCGTCATCGACCTCGCGATTGACCTCGATGTTGATCCCCGCTTTGGCGGCGTGCTCCTTGTAGAGGACGGCGGCATCCACCGCGCCGGTAAAGGCGGCGTCCGCGGCACTGAGCGACAGATCCACGCTATCAAGCCCCGCCTGCCTGAGATGCCACCGGGCCTTGTCGGGGTCATAGGCGCGCTGTTCAAGTTCGGCGTTGTGGAACGGGTAGGCCGCACTGATCGGGTGATCGTTGCCGATCTGTCCGTGACCGAACAGGATGGTTTCAAGCAAGGCTTCACGATCGAGGCCAAGTTTCACGGCCATGCGGATGTGATGATCATCAAACGGCGCGGTGTTGGTGTGCATCGGGAAGGTGTAATGCGTCTTGCCCTCCACCTCGCTGACGGTGATGCCAGCGGTCTGACGCAAGAGATCGATGGTTTTGAGTTCGACACGGTCCATACCGTCGATTTCACCGGTCCTGAGCGCGTTTGTCCGCGCCGTGACATCGGGGATCGACACAAGTTCGGCGCTGTCGAAATGGCCACGGTCCTCGTGCCAGTAGTTCGGGTTCTTCTCGAAGGCGGCCCGCACCCCCGGTTCGAAATTCACCAACCGGTAAGCGCCCACGCCCACACCGTTTTCGAAGGCCAGACTGCCATCGTCCCGCGCGGCATATATGGGGAAGTTGAAGCTGCTCAGCTTGAAGGGGAAATCCGCGTCGCCACCGGCCAGTTCCACAACCACGCGGTCCGGCCCGTCCTGTCTGACCTCGAGAACCGGGTCCATCATCGTCTTGGCCGAAGACGATGAATTTTCGCCCCGATGGTGATTGATCGAAGCGATCACGTCTTCGGCGGTCAGCGACTTGCCGTCGTGAAATTCGACACCGGACCTTAGCTTGAAACTCCAGACCCGGGCATCAGGGCTCGAATCCCATTCGGTGGCGAGCTTGGGCACAAGCGCGCCATTGGTGTCGACCTCGGTCAGGGTGTTGGTCACGGCATAATGGGTCGATGACAAAAGACCGTTGAGAACCTTGCCGGGGTCCAGCACATCGGTGGAACTGCCGTGGCCCATGCCGAACCGCATGTGACCGCCCTTGACGGGGGCTGAGGCCTGCGCTGTGCGCGCGAGGCCCGCTGCCGCCGAAAGGGCCACGCCGGTGGCCATGGAGTGCTGAATGAATTTTCTGCGTGTGACATCGCCCTGTCTCGGGGCGCGGACATGTCTTGGATCATTGGTCATCTTGTCCTCCTTGTGGGTGTTCGCCAACGCTTCTGACGGGTTGGCTGATTTTTGAGTGGTGGGTATGCCGGGGCTTATCCGACCGCTTCTTCGCGGCCATAGATGGTGGCGTTGACTTCCGGGTCACCGACAACGCCCGGGGCCGTCTCGTAGACGAAAACACCCATGATACGCATCGTGTCGCCCTCGACCGGGGATACCCTGTGCAATGAGTTGCACCCCCGGAAGACGCAGAGCGCCCCGGCCTCACGGGCGACCGACACGGTGTCGTCCGGGCGTTCGCCCCGCAAAACCGCCGCGACATAGTCGTAGTTCTGATCGTCGTCGCTTCGGGTGTTGGGCACCATTTCGAAATCACCGCCGCTTTCGGACGCCTGTAGCATGAGGGTCATGGTAAAGGCGTTGACGGAGTCGAAATGCCATGCGGACCTATCGCCGGTCTTGTAGCAGACAAGGTTCACAGGTTGGCTGGGGTCCGCGTTGTCATAGAGTGTTTCGCTGCCGACGATCTCGGCAATGAATTCGCGAACCGGTGCCCAGTGATAAAGTGTCTTCACGGGGCTGTCTTCGTTGAACCGGTCATAGGCCAGCATCCGCATGCTCGCGCTCAGGAACATGTTGATCGGATGGCTTTCAGACAGCGACGGATCGCCCTTTCGCTGTAGATAGCAATTGCGCTCTGAACAATTGTGATGCGCGCGGGGAAGCGCGCCCTCGGCATCGGCCACGGCGCGCAGGCGCGCCTCGGGGCGAATGAAGTCAGGGAGCGAGACATACTGATTTTGGTCGAGCTCCTGCTTGAGACGCGCGACAAGGGCGGCGCGACGGGGGTCGTCACGGTCGGCAATCGGATAGGCATCCAAGTTCACAACATCTTCGGGGCGCATTTCCAGTATCCTTTTCTTGGCGGTGTTGATCTTATCAAGCATTCATAAATTTGTTGGACGATCAACAAAAAATTTACGTCCGCCAATAACGCCCCTATGATGGCACGTGCAGATTCTTCAGGAGCCCGGAATGTCCGATACCTCGCCCACACTGGGTAAAACACGCCCGCGCACCCATGCGGAAATCAACGAATACAGGCGCAAATCCTTTGTGGAAGGGGCGATCAGATCTCTGGCGGAGCATGGCGTCTCGGGGACGACTGTCGCATCCATATGCAAGCAGGCCGGCAGTTCGCGTGGCCTTCTGGGACATTATTTCAGCACCAAGGATGAGGTGATGGTCGCGGCGCTCCAACACCTGTTCAGCCAGATTTCGGGCTCGATCAAGACCTCACTTGACCGTCAGGACGCCACCGCGACACAGAAGCTGCTGACGCTGCCGGACTTCCTATTCGCGCCGGCGATCTTCACCGATCTGAACCGCACCGCGTTTCTTGCGCTGTGGCATGAGACCCGGTTCAACCCGCATGTGCGCAAGGCCAATCGTCAGCTTTACCGCGACTATATCAATCGTGTGGAACGCATGGTCGACGCCGCCGCCAAAGAGACCGGCATATCGGTCGATGCGCGGCGTATCACCCTGAGCTTTGTCGCCATATCGGACGGTCTGTGGCTGGGTCTGTCGATCCATGACGACGTGATCACCGGAGAGCAAGCCATCGAAATCTGCCGCGATCTTCTGCTCCGGGAACTGCGGATGACGTAACGGACAGCCCCGCGTCGTGCCGGGTTTGCCAGAGGCTCCAACGCTTGAGAAGGATGGAGCATCATCAGCAAGATGTCGCCGCATTTTGCACAGGCGGAGCCCGGCTGTCGCAAAAGATGTGTGCGAGGTTTGATCCAAACATCAAACCCGGATATTCACCATGAGGCGATCATGCGACCGAGCAATTTCACATCAGTAGATCAACAAAACCCAACTGCGGTCAAACTTTGAACACGTCCGCATGTTCTGATGCAATGAAAGATCGGTAGAATTTGGGAACGAACTCGATGACATGCTTTGCGGGAGCACTGGCGGATCCTGTTTTCTTTGTCGCAACAGGCATCATTGCGCTGGCTGCCTTTACCATGCTTTGGATGCTGATAACCCAAAAGTTCAATGGCAAGGTATTTTACGCGCTCACGTTCATCGGGATAATCTGGATGCTGTTGAGCGTCGGTTTCGAGGCAGCCTCGAGCAGCTTCTCCTGTCAGCTTCAATGGGCGATCATGGCCTGGCTGGGCAATGCTCTGGTTCCGCTCGCCTGGTGTTACTTCGTGGTCTCCTATGTGGATAATGCGTCGTGGGTCCATACGCGCATTGCCCGCGCCACACTGATCGCGTTGCCCGTTGGTATTTTCGCGTTGGCCGCGACGAACCAATGGCACAACCTTGTCTATACCGAAGCCACGGTCATTCAGGCCGGTAGTGACCACATAAATTACGTTCACGGGCCGGGCTTCTACGCGATCGTCGCAATTCTTTACTCTTTCGTGCTCGTAACGCTCGTGCGCCTTGCCAAAGCATTCGCTCGCGCCAAGCGGGCCGCGTGGCCATTGGTGACCATGCTTGCCGTGATCACCGTGACACCTCTTGCAGCGAATGCAGCCTATGTGGGCCTTGGTTTTACCGTCTTCGGACTCGATCCCACGGCCTTCATGTTCACGCTTGGTGTTCTCGCGTTCTCTTGGTTGCTCGTTACAAACAAGACGATGGATATGGCCTCTATTGGTCAGTCCGTCCTATTTAACACCATGAGCGAACCTGTTGTTCTGATCGATAAGCAGCGCGACATCGTGCTTATGAACACGGCGGCAAAATCCAGAAATCTGGATAACGGCGCCGGCCATGTGTTGCACGACCTGTTTGCGAATGTCGAACACTTGACCACGTCCGACAGCGTCGCTCAGCTGCGCATAGGGCAGCGCGATTACGAACCTCGGATCCAGAAGATTGAAAGCCCGCTCAACCCATCAGAGGCGGTGCTTGGCTGGAGCATTACCTTCGTGGACATCACGGACAGAATCGCCATCCATACGTCTTTGGAGGACGCACTCGAAAAGGCAAATCACGCCAATCGCGCGAAAGACGAATTCGTTTCGGTCGTCAGTCATGAAATGCGAACGCCCCTCACATCGCTGAGAGGTGGCTTGGAACTCGCGCTCAGTGGCCGTCTTGGAGAATTGAGTGGCCCTGTACAGTCGCTGCTCGAAATTGCACACCGAAACGGCGTCCGTCTGTCACGAATGATCGACCATATTTTGCTGGCGCAAAAGATGGACATCGGCGCATTGTCTTTGGAATGCGAGGCTGTCGATCTTGACCGCCTCCTTGATGAGAGCCTTCAAGAGAACAAGCTCTTTGCGGCCGAACGGGGCATACACCTTGTCAAGGCGCAGACCGAACAGCCCGCATTCGTTTCAGGCGATGCCTTCGCGATCCGTCAGATCATCGACAACCTGCTGTCCAATGCCATCAAGTTTTCCAGAAAAGACGGCGTCGTCGAGGGTGCGATACACGTCACGGGCCGCAACGTAAGGTTGTCGATCAAAGACACAGGTCAAGGGATCCCCGAAGGCATGGAAAAGCAAGTCTTCGGTCGTTTTGAACAAGTGGCAAATAGCGAACAAGGCTCCACACAAGGATCTGGGCTCGGTCTGCATATCTCCAAGCAATTGGCACAGCAGATGAGGGGCGACATCTATTATGAAAGTCAAATAGGCACAGGCACCACGTTCAACGTCGAGTTCGCGCTTTTGGAGCAAAACGCCGACGACACCGAACGGCTGGCGGGGTGAGCTCATCATAACGATCTCGTCAGAGCAGAGGTTTATCGCCCGATAGAAGCCGGTTCTAGGCGCGCCCACTCACTCAACAGAAAGATAGCCAGTTCACGCCCTTTCCTTGGGCAAAGCGGCCGCTTCGATCTTTCTGGCTGCCATGGTCGACTTTCAACTGGCGCAAGAGTCACCAAGGTGCCTTCACTATCAGGTCCTTGCCACCGGTATCCTATCGGTCTGCGTCATCGGATCGCTCGCGTATGGCGATACAGATGCCGCCACGCTCATGCTAGTCTTCGCCTGCGTCGGCCTGGTGCTCGAGGCGGGGAAGTACCCGCTGGCCCCGGTCATCCTCGGACTCGTACTTGCACCGATCATCGAGGTCTCGCTGCGTCGCGCACTTATTATGGAAGGTTTTGACCTCCTTGCCGTCGTCACGCAGCCTCTGGCGGCGATGATCCTGTTGATTGCGCTTATCTTCCTGGTGGGTCCGTGGGCGGCGCGCGCCGTTGCGGCGGCTCGTCATGGGCGATCCACGCCTAAATCCACACCGACTGACGGAGACTAGAATGGAAGGCAGAATTACCCTCGAGCGAGATGGTCACGTGGCAACTGTCACAATAGACCGACCGACAAAGTTGAATGCGCTGACCCTCGGCATGTACGAGGCGCTCGGCGAGGTGATGCAGCAGGTGTCGCAGGCGCGTGCCTATGTGGCCATTTCGATGATGCTTTACCTTGCCGGGTCGGTGTCATTCTTTGTCACATGGATGATCACCAACGGCGTCACCACCGCCGAACGCCGGACCCTGCGCGAGGCTGATTTGTGATGGATGTGCTGGGCGAGGCGCGCCCATGGGTCGGAGCACGCACCACAAGCTTCTGGCGTTCTTGAACCACTATCTTTCCAGGAACAAGCGGCCATCCACTTCGCAATTGTTCGAGATATGGCCAAACCCGACCTTGTCCGTGACAGCGAACACGTCATTGGCTTGAGACAGAAGAGCAGCCGATAACAGGGGGTGCGAGCGTTCCATTAACAATCGACTCACGATTGCTTTCAACCCAAGTTTGTAACGTGTTTCAGCAACCGGCAAAGCCTAGGATGAGGGGCCCACTGAATTTGATGCTACTTGCTGGGTCATCGCTCTGAGAAAACGGAGAAGCGGCAGGTCTGATCTCTTCTGGCCGACCGACGCGCAGGTGACGCGGCTGGAGCCTTTTCCCCGGATTCCCACGGCACGCCCCGAACCGATGATCGGCGTGTTCTGAATGGCATTATCTTTTTAAATCGCGATGGCTGCGGTGGTGGAACGCATCTGCCGAATACGGTCGGCCAAAGACGTTGAGCTTTGACGCGGCGACCCGGACCTCTGTATCGGCTCGGACGATTCGGTCGCAATCTGTGAGCAGCACCTTGAGGCGTGTCCCAGCCCCATGACCTTCCGGTGCCAGAGGCGCCTTCGCAACGTCCCGATCTGATTGCAGGACGTCGCTGCTATCACAAACCTACGCCACATAAGGAGGCCACGCCCAGGCAACCGTTAAAGGCGTTCCGAGCGATTGAGGCTTCTGTTGACAGCCTGTCAATGCGGGGCCGTCACCCTGTGTGGCGCGACGAAACACGGGGTGACGCGATCGGGTTGCACCACTAGCGCAAACCTGTTTCGTTCCCCTCATCACTTACCTCTTACGCCTTTTGAATGCGACAGCCGCCTGGCTGCCGCAGCATCAGAGTTTCGGCGGATTGGTGCCACGTTCTCGCGACGCATCCCTGTTGACGCGCTCGCGACGAACCCAAACTAAGAAGATGTCGATATGAAACGTTACTTGTTGGGAACCGCACTCGCAGCGACGATGCCGGTGGCCGCAGCCGCTCAGGATTGCGGTGAAGTCTCGATTGCGGAGATGAACTGGGCCTCGGCGCAGATCGTCGTTGCGGTCTCCGAGTTTCTGCTGACCCAGGGTTATTCCTGTGACGTCACGGTAGTGCCCTCGGACACCACGCCGGCTGTAACGTCGTTGTCGGAGAACAATGAACCCGACGTCGTGCCCGAAATGTGGCCGAACTCGGCAGGGGCGGCCTACGATAAGCTGAAGCAAAACGGTCGAATCGTCGAACTCACCAGCGTGCTGAACCCCGGCGGGGTCGAGGGCTGGTGGATCCCGACCTACTTGGCAGAAGAACATCCCGAGTTGACGACGATCGAGGGCATCCTCGAGAATCCCGAACTTGTCGGGGGCATGTTCAACAACTGTCCAGATGGCTGGGGCTGCCGGATCGTCAGTGATAACCTGGCCCGCGCCTACGATCTTGAAGGTCACGGAATTGAGGTGTTCAACCATGGCTCGGGCGAGACGCTCGCCACCTCGATGGCGTCGGCCTACGAGAGCGAGGAGCCGTGGTTTGGCTACTACTGGGGGCCGACCACGCCACTCGGCAAGTTCGATATGACGAGCGTTGATCTAGGTGAATTGGACGAAGAGGCGCATGCAGCCAACCAAAACGCCGACAACCCCAATCCGCAGCCCTCGGCCTTCCCGACCGCGCCTATCCTGACGGTCGTCACCAAGGATTTCCACGACAACAACCCCGAGCTGGCCGACTTCTTCAGCAAGGTGTCGTTCGAGACGTCCAAGATGAGCCAGCTGCTGGCCTGGCAGGATGAGAATAACGCCTCCACCGAGGAAGCCGCGGTCTACTACCTGCAGAACAACCAAGATACCTGGAGCGAGTGGCTGAACGAAAGCGCGCGCGAGAACCTGTCACAGTTGCTGGAGCAGTAACGACAGGAAGAAATGAATCCGGCGGGGAAGCATGGCTGTTTCCCCGCCGGTCCTTTGGCGCCGCAGCGCTACGGTCTGTGTTCTTTCTCGATGACTGTCGTGGCGCCTGTGCCAGATGGCAGTCCCGCTGCAAGGACACGAGTGAGCCGCTTGCGAGAAGGTTCCATTCATGCTCATCGCGGTGCGCGCGGAGCAATGAACCCGGTGCCCGGAAGGCATTCAAACGGTCCGTTCCGGATCCGGGAAAGTGAAAAATGGCGACTTACGATTTTCTCTTCGATACATTGGGCTTGCGAGATTGGTGCGGTGCAGAGCAGAGCGGCGGGCTCAGTTCTATGGCCGATCTCATGGGCCAGGCCGGAGGCGAGACGGAAACCACGGTCTGGGATATCCCCTTCCCTTCGCTCGACGCCCTTAACGAGGCTTGCAGCAGCGTCCCGCAGTCGCGTGACCTGACCCGCGGGTTGGAGCGTGGCTTTCTGGACATCAAGGATAGCCTCAAGGTCGTGGTCGATCCGCTGACCCAACCGCTGAGTTGGGCATTGGAAAACGCGCTCTGGACCATGCAGGCCGTTCCGTGGTGGATCATGATCCCGATGTTGATGCTTGTTACCTGGGGTGTTGGGCGCTCGGGCAAGCTGGTGGCGCTGGTTGCAGCCTGTTTCGGGTTCCTGGCGTTTATTGATTTCTATGATCACACCATGCAGACGCTGGCGATCATCTTTGTCTGTGCCTTCATATGCGTGCTGTTGGGCGTGCCCATCGGCATTGCCATGTCGCGCAATGACCGCGTGCAAAAGGCGTTGATACCGGTGCTGGACATGCTTCAGACATTGCCGCCCTTCGTTTATCTGATCCCGCTGATTTTTCTCTTCTCCGTCACCGAGCCCAAGCTCTATGGCATCGCCATCATCCTCTATGCCATTGTCCCGGTGGTGCGGTTGACCGATCTCGGCATCCGTCTCGTGGACAAGGACGTGATCGAGGCCGCAGACGCCTTCGGCATGACCAAGCGGCAGAAGTTGTTTGGCGTCCAGATTCCGCTGGCCCTGCCGAACATCATGGCAGGTGTGAACCAGACGATCATGATGAGCCTCGCGATGGTGGTTATCGCCTCGCTGGTGTCGGCGCCGGGTCTCGGCGTGTTGGTTCTGCGCGGGATCCGTAGCCTTGAGCTGGGCGTCGGCCTGCTATCCGGGCTTGGCATTGTGCTGCTCGCGATCATCCTCGATCGGGTCACCAAGGCCGCCCTGGCGCGGATCAACGCGGAGCAAAAGTCATGAGCGACGACATCAAAATCTCGGTGCGCAACCTCTACAAGATATTCGGCGAAGACCCCCAGTCCGCGCTGGAAAAGGTGCGCACCGGCACGGGCAAGGCCGAGCTGCAACGCGAAACCGGCCACGTCCTTGGGCTGAACGACATCAATGTCGACATGCCGACGGGCAAGACCACGGTCATCATGGGGCTTTCTGGGTCCGGGAAATCCACTCTGATCCGCCACCTCAATCGGCTAATCGAGCCTACGGCGGGCGAGGTCCATGTGAATGGCGAGAACATACTTGACTACAACGAACGCCGCCTACGGCGGCTTCGGCAGAATGAGATGTCGATGGTGTTCCAGAAATTCGCGCTGCTTCCGCACCGGACGGTGCTGGAGAATGCCGGCATGTCTTGGGCCATCGAAGGTAAAAATCGACGGCAATACGTCGAAGAGGTGACGAATTGGCTTAATCGCGTGGGTCTTGAGGGGCAGGGGGAGCAGTATCCTGCGCAGCTCTCGGGTGGCATGCAGCAGCGCGTCGGGATTGCCCGGGCACTGACCTCGAACTCGGACATCATGCTCATGGACGAGGCGTTCTCGGCCCTGGACCCGCTGATCCGCACGGACATGCAGGACTTGCTAATCGAATTGCAGGGGGAGCTGGCCAAAACAGTGGTTTTCATAACCCACGATCTCGACGAAGCTTTGAAGCTGGCTGATCACCTGGTCATCCTGAAGGAGGGCTTCGTGGTGCAACAGGGTGAACCCCAGAATATCCTCCTCAACCCGAACGACCCCTACATCGAGGCGTTCGTGAGCGATATCAACCGGGCCCGTGTTCTTCGAGTCCGTTCGGTGATGGAAAAGACGGCCCAAATGCCGGGCGACATCGCCGGCGAGGTGGATTTCAACGACACGCTGGAATCGGTTATTGCGGTGTCGAAGGGCGATACGACGAACAATTACCGCGTCATGGAAAGCGGCCGTCAGGTCGGTGTCCTGCACATGCGCGATCTCGTCCGAGCCTTGGTTCCGCGCAAGTCCGGTGAGGAGGTCGATGAACGTCAGGGAGCCTGTTGATCCGGCGGAAGCGGGCCAAACCTGCGGTGCGGGCAGCTTATCGAGAAACACGTAGTTGCCCATCAATGATGGCGGCTCGGATGACCGCGATCTGACGGGTGCCTTTGGATGGCCATCCCATTTGGTGATGTTTGCTCATACGCGCGGAAGAAGCGGCGCGCTGCCGACCCACGGGGGCTGGTATGACAATCGCGTTGCCTACACAAACGACCCTCTGTAAGACGCCCGCATCGCCGCCTCAGGGCGCGCCACATCTGCGGGCGCACCGCGGACCGAATGCCTTGTTCGCCGGGTCATTTTACCTATTGTGCCTCTGGCTATCCCTGTCTTGCCTGAACCGGACCTTGAACCCATGCCTGATTTCGCTCCTTTCCTGTACCGGATGGCGCTGCTGTCCGTTCTGATCGCTGCGGCGCTGCCGGCGCCGGCCCAGCAAAGCGACAGGCCGCCGCCCGCGGTAACGGTGGTGACGGTCAAGGAGCAGGACGTGTAACTGACGACGACCCTGCCGGGTCGCGTTGTCGCCTCGTCCGAGGCCGAGGTGCGCCCGCAGGTGGCGGGCATCATCACCGAGCGCCTCTTTGACGAGGGCGGGCACGTCGAGGCGGGTGATATCCTCTACCGGATCGACGCGGCGCGCTATGACGCCGCCGTCGCTCAGGCCGAGGCCGCCGTCGCCCAGGCGCAGGCACAGGTCAAGGCCACCCGCCGCGAGGCCGAGCGGCTGGAGACATTATCAAGCCGCAACGTGGTTAGCGAGCAGGCCCTGGACAGCACGATCGCTGCGCGCGATGGCGCTGTCGCCAGTCTTCAGGTCGCCGAGGCGCAGCTGCAAGCGGCCCGGATCGAGCAGGACCACACCGTCATCCGCGCGCGCCTGTCGGGCGAGATCGGGCTCTCGATGGTCAGCCCCGGCGCGCTGGTCACGGCCAGCCAGCAGGCCCCGCTGGCGACGGTGCGCAACATCGACCAGGTCTATGTGGACGTGACGCAATCGGCGGCGGAAATCCTGGCCTTTCGCAGGAGCCATCGCGACGAACGCGTCAAGGACATCCCCCAGGAGGTGACGCTGACACTGGCCGATGGCAGCGTGTTCGACCAGACCGGCACCCTGACCGCGGCCGAGCCCGTCGTCGATCCGCTGACCGGCGTCGTCGTGCTGCGGATCGAGTTCGCCAATCCCGACAAGCTGCTGCTGCCTGGCATGTATGTGCAGGCCGAAATGCCCAGCGGCCGGGCCGAGGGCGCCTTCGTGGTGCCTCAGGAGGGGGTCGCGCGCAACCGGCGCGGCCAGCCCACCGCGATGATCGTTGGCCCGGACGGCACGGTCGAGCAGCGCGTTTTGACCATACGTCAGGACGTGGGCCAGTCTTGGGTCGTCACCGGGGGTCTTGAAGACGGCGACCGTGTCGTCGTCAAGGGTCTGCAAAAGGCGTCGGCCGGCGCCAAGGTGAAGGCGCAGGAGCGCGCAGCCGAAGGCCAAAACGGGGTCACGCCCGAAGCCGGAGCCCCCGCTGAATAAACCGATCCGAACCTGACACCGACCTGACCGGAGCGCCCGTATCATGGCCCGTTTTTTCATCGACCGACCGATCTTTGCCTGGGCCATCTCGATCTTCATTCTGGGCATTGGTGTTCTGTCCATCGTCACGCTGCCGGTCGCACAATATCCGCAGATCGCGTCGCCGACGGTGTCGGTTAATGCCTCCTATCCCGGAGCAAGTGCAGAAACGGTGGCCAATACCGTCACGCAGGTGATTGAGCAGCAGATGACCGGGCTCGATGGGCTGCGCTACATTTCGTCCAGCTCGACCAGTGCGGGTGGGGCCAGCATCACGCTGACCTTCGAGACGGGAACAGATCCCGACATCGCGCAGGTCCAGGTGCAGAACAAGCTGGCGCAGGCGACCGCGCTACTGCCCGAGCCGGTGCAGCGACAGGGCGTTACTGTTCAGAAATCGTCGTCCGGATTCCTGATGGTGATCGCGCTGATCGCCGAAAACGGTGGCTACGACGCGACTGATCTGGGTGACTACCTGGAAACCAACATGGTGAACGAGCTGAGCCGCGTCGAGGGTGTCGGCAATGTGCAGGTCTTTGGCGCGCAATATGCCATGCGCATCTGGTTGGATCCTTCCAAGCTGGCCGCGTTCGAACTGACCCCGCAGGACGTTGTGGATGCGGTGCGTGTGCAGAACGCTCAGATATCGGCCGGGGAATTCGGCGCGCGCCCAGCGGTCGAGGGGCAGGTGCTGAACGCGACGATCACGGTGCAATCGCTGCTGACCACCCCCGAGGATTTCCGCCAGATCGTGATCCGTGCGGAAACCGACGGTGGTCTCGTACTGGTCAATGACGTGGCGCGGGTCGAAATCGGCGCCGAGACTTACGGCACCATTTCGCGCTACAACCAACAGGCCGCGTCCGGCCTGGCAATCAGTCTGGCACCCGGGGCCAACGCGTTGGACACGGCCGGCGCGGTCGAGTCCCGCGTTGCGGAACTGTCCGAGTTCTTCCCCGAGGGGGTCGAATACGTGATCCCCTATGACACCACACCTTTTGTCGAGATTTCCATCAAGGAGGTCATCAAGACCTTGGTCGAGGCGATCGTGTTGGTGTTTCTGGTGATGTATCTGTTTCTGCAAAACCTGCGCGCGACGTTGATCCCGACGCTGGCCGTGCCGGTTGTTCTGATGGGCACTTTCGGCGTGCTGTCATTGATGGGCTTTTCCATCAACACGCTGACCATGCTGGCGATGGTGCTGGCCATCGGCCTTCTGGTGGATGACGCCATCGTCGTGGTCGAGAACGTCGAGCGCATCATGGAGCAGGAAGGGCTTTCGCCCCGTGAGGCGACGCGCAAGTCGATGGACGAGATCACCGGCGCGCTGATCGGCATCGCCGTGGTCCTGTCGGCGGTGTTCGTGCCGATGGCGTTCTTTCCCGGCTCGACCGGGGTGATTTACCAACAGTTCTCGGTCACGATCATCTCGGCGATGATTCTCTCGGTGGTCGTGGCGCTGACGCTGACGCCGGCGCTGTGTGCGTCGCTGCTGAAGGGCAAGCATGAAGAAGGCACGCGGCACGGGCCGTTCGGCCTGTTCAACCGGGGGTTCGATGGCCTGTTGGGTGGCTATGCAGGCACCGTCGGTTGGATCGTCAAGCGGCCCGTGCGGTTGGGCATCGTCTACCTCGGCATCGTCGCGGTGATGGTGGGCCTTTTCCTGCGCACGCCAGAGGGGTTCCTGCCCGAAGAGGACCAAGGCATCATGTTCACCCTGATCCAGGGCCCCACCGGCACCACCGCCGAGCAGACGTTGGACGTGGTCAAGCAGGTCGAGAATTACTACCTGACGCAGGAAAGCGAGATGGTGGAATCCGTCTTTGGCGTCGTCGGCTTCAGCTTTGCGGGACGGGGGCAGAATCTGGGACTGGCCTTCGTCCGGCTGAAGGACTGGAAGAAACGCGAGGCGGCGGATCAGAGCGTCCAGGCGCTGGCGGGGCGGGCCTTTGGCGCGTTCAGTCAGATCCAGGGCGCGCAGGTCTTTCCCATCGTGCCGCCCTCGGTGATTGAACTGGGCAATGTATCGGGGTTCGATTTCTACGTGCAGGCGCGCGGCGGGCAGACCCACGAGCAGCTTCTGCAGGCCCGCAATCAGATGCTTGGCATGGCCGCTGAAAGCCCGCTGATCGCCAGTGCACGGCCCAGCGGGCTTGAGGATGCGGCGCAGTTCGACTTGGACATCGACTGGCGCCGTGCGGGCGCCATGGGCGTGGCCGCGACTGACGTGGGCAACCTTCTGAGCACCGCCTGGGCGGGGCAATACGTCAATGATTTCGTCGACGAGGGCCGCATCAAGCGGGTCTATGTGCAGGGCGAGCCTGAGGCGCGCAGCACTCCGTCGGACATCGAGAAATGGCGCGTGCGCAATGCCAACGGCGGGCTGGTTCCGTTTTCAAACTTCGTCACCGCTAGCTGGACGCAGGGGCCGCAAGGCGTGAATCGCTACAACGGGGTGCCTTCTATGCAGATCCAGGGCTCGCCCGTGCCGGGGGTCAGCACCGGTGAAGCGATCGCCGAGATCGAGCGGTTGGCCGAGCAGTTGCCGCCGGGGTTTCAAGTTTCACTAACCGGCCTGTCGTTGGAAGAGCAGCAATCGGGCAGCCAGGCGCCGCTGCTTTACGGGCTGTCGCTGGCCGCGATCTTTCTGGCGCTGGCCGCGCTTTATGAATCTTGGTCGATCCCCTTCGCGGTGATGCTGGCGATGCCCATCGGCGTGGTCGGCGCGCTGGGCGGTGCCTGGCTGGGCGGCTTCAAAAACGGGGTGTTCTTCCAGGTGGGTTTGCTGACAGTGATCGGCCTGACCAGCAAGAACGCGATCCTGATCGTTGAATTCGCGCGGGACAAGCGCGAGGCCGGAGAATCGATCCTGGAGGCCGCCGTCGAGGCGGCGCGACAGCGGTTCCGACCCATAATCATGACCTCGATGGCGTTCAGTCTGGGCGTTCTGCCGCTGGTCTTGAGTACCGGCGCCGGGTCCGGCGGGCGCACCGCGATCGGCAGCGGTGTGCTTTCGGGGACGATCACGGCGACGGTTCTGGGCGTGCTGTTCGTGCCGCTGTTCTTTGCCGTCATCGCAAGGCTGTCACGGCGAAAGGACGGCTGAGGCTGGCGCGGGGTTGCCACGCAGATGCGCAGTTCAAAAGTTCTATTATCGGAGGGCGGGTTTGCCGGGCAACGATCGGCCCATCGCAAGAGACGCTGAAGTATCATAAAGCAAACCGGGAATACTTTATAAATCGGCTGTCTCTCGTTCTGACCGAGGGGACGAGGGGCGCTACGCATCTTGCGAAGCCCGCCACCGGCAAGAGCGATGCCTATGCCTTGGAGCCATTGCTGGAGGTGGGCGCGCGAAAAACCACCGGGACACGCGGCGGCGATGTATCGGGCCGAACGATTGCTCAGACCTTGAACAGAGCGAACCAGCAAAAGGTGCTTCAACCGTCCGAGTTGCGGTCGTCTTCCGCGCTCACGCCGGCAGGGTCTTGCACATCGCGACCGAGTGCCGCCAGATCAGAGTATCGGTCCCCGATCCGATGGTGCGGTCTGCCACCGGTTGCGCCACCCAAGGCCACGACCAGTTCATCCGAGGCAGGGGCGTCATTGATTGCAAATTGTACAGTCAGGTAGTGCGAGCGACGACCGGTGTCGTGTTTGTCCATCAACGGTATTTGGATCTGCGTATTGGCAGGGCCACGCGAATTGGTGAAGCCAAGATAGCTTTTGGCACCAACCGCCTCACGGTAGAAGTTTCCGAACTGCAATGTATGGATCAGCGCCGAGGCGTGTTCCAGTTCGCAATCCGTGCCGGCGACGCAGGCTTTGCCGTATGCTTCGATTACCGCCCCTGATCCCGCAAGGTCGATCATCCGGTCAGTCAGGAGTTTGCCCAGAAGCGGTGCCATGCGGCGGATTTCGGGAGACAGGTCATCGACAAAGCCGCGCCCGCTTCAAGGATTCGAAACCACCGCTGCAACACCGATCATTCGCAGCATCGGGTCGGCGGCGCGGCCGCCTTCGGTGTGAATATCTTCATCGTACGTAACGACTTTTCTCAGTTCCGGAAGCATTTCAGTTCTCCTGTAGGATATTGTATTCGGTCTGGCCCGAGATCGCATGGACGATCCCGTTGGTTTCCGTCCCGTGATAGATACCGAAACGACCGTGCCGGTACTCCCGCTGGTAGCGGCGCAGCATGGAACGTTCGGCGTCGCTTTCGACTCGGTCGAGCGGCAGTGCATCGAGATCGTAGAACCTCAGGCCTTTCGGCGCTGCCCCGCTAACCGAGCCATGATAGACGATTGAGTGGGTGCCGGTCTGCGCATTCTGGAAGACGGCGTAGAGGTGGTCGAGCTTTGGGTCGAGGCCACGTTTCGCGAGATGATCCAACATGCCCTGCACCGTGTTGTCCGCCGTCGGGGCCTTGGATATGGTGACGAGCCCATCTGGTTTCTCTTCCAGCAAAACCGTCTCGCGGTCGGCCAGAACCGCGCCGATCGTGCCTTCTCCGGGTTGGGTTGCAGCGTCCACCAAGCTGCTTTCCAGGCTCAGATCGAAATATGCTCCGCGAAAGAAGCCCAAAGGCTGCCCGTCCCGGGAGTGGTGCGTCAGAACGCGCCCGATCAGAACAAGATGATCACCAGCGTCAACCAGCCGGTGACGAGCACAAGTGAAACAGGCGAGCGCGCCGTTGAGCAGCGGCATGTCCCGTGGGCCTGAGTGCCACTTGGAGAGCTTGAACTTGTCGGGGGACCGGGAGGCGAACAGCCCGGAAACCTCTTTCTGGTCGTCTGCGAGAATATTGACCGCGAAGTGCTCCGCCGAGACGAAAGCATCGCGGCTGTGCGCGGTCTTGGCAATGCAAACGAGCAACAATGGCGGGTCCAGCGAAACCGAGCTGAACGAGTTCGCGGTAAAGCCCCGGGGCATGCCATCGTCCTGACGGGTGGTCACCACCGTCACGCCAGTCGCAAAGCTGCCAAAGGCATCGCGCAGGGCGTGTTTGGCCTCGGCATCCATTGCCGAAACATTGTCCAGCGTGGAGGTCAGATCATTATGCTCCCCGAGCCGAGGCGGCGCCGGAAGGAGGCGTTGCTCTTGCCCCGTAAAGCGCAGAGGGTTGGCCGCCACCGTCCACGGCGCATGGTCCGGGTCGGGATGTTTGATCCGTTCGAGCATGTTCCGGGCTTCGACATGAGGGTCCTTGAAGATATCTGCTATGGTATTCAGCGGGCCGAAGGGGACTCGACCGCCCAGCATTTCTGTCATTTCCGCCTTGCTATGCTCCGCGCTCCACCCCGAGACGATCTTGTTGATTTCCGCGGCGTGTTGGGCCCGGCCGGCGCGCGTGGCAAAGCGGCTATCACTTCCCAGTTCTGGCCTGTTCATGACCGTGGTCAGAATCTGCCAGAAACTGTCGTCGACGATCCCAAGCGCGACATGGCCGTCCGTAGCGGGATAGAGGCCGAAGGGGACGAGAAAGGGATGCCCGTTGCCCTCAGGGCCGGGCACCGCTCCGGTCATGTCGTGCTGGTAGACCATGCGCTCGCAGAGCGAGATCATCGCGTCATACATTGCGACATCGACAAATTGGCCGATGCCTGTGGCCTCGGCCTCTCGCAAAGCCGCGAGGATGCCGAAAGACATCATCATACCGGCAAACACATCGCCGATGCCGGGGCCCACCTTGGTGGGGCTTTGCGCATCGGGGCCGGTCATCGACATCAGCCCACCCATCGACTGTGCGACCACGTCGTAGGACGGCCAGTTGCCGTAAGGGCTGACCCCTGTGCGCGGGTCGCCAAAGCCGCGAATGGCGGCATAGACGAGCCTAGGGTTTTCCGCCGCGAGGGATTCGTATGACAGCCCGAGCCGGTCCATCACACCGGGCCGGAAGTTTTCCAGAACGACATCCACCGTCGCGGCCAGCTTGCGAAAGTCGGCCTTACCCTGCGGCGACTTGAGATCAAGCTGAATGCTCTTCTTGCCGCGGTTCAGACTGACAAAGTAACCGGCCCAATCGTGGTCAGGGTCATCCGAGCGGTAGGGGCCGTTGTGGCGGCTGGTATCGCCCGTGCCGCTTTCGATCTTGATTACCTCGGCGCCGTGATCAGCAAGGAACATGCTGCAATACGGGCCGGAAAGCATTCGGCTCAGGTCCAGAACCCGCACACCCTTGAGTATCGAGCTGCTCATTGGTTCTGTTCCTTTGCGAGATCGTCCAGAAAACGCCGGATCGGCAGGTTGATAGCGCCGGGGTTTTCGGCGAGCGCCATGTGCCGCAGGCCGGGCAGAACAAGCGCCTCGGCGCCGTCGATCTCGGCCGCGATGGCGTCGGTCATTTCAGGCCCGTTGCCGAAATCCTCGTCTCCGGTAATCACCAGCGCCGGACAGGAGAGCGGCGGCTCAGGCAACACGATTTCGTCAATGCCGTCAGCGAGGACGCGATATATCGTGTCATAGATGCCCGTGCGATTGGCGAGAACCCAGCCGCGCACGGTGTCCATCATCGCCGGGTTGGCCGTCCGGTAGGCATCTGTGAACCAGCGTTCGAGCGCCGCATCGACCGTTGCCGCCGGGCCCATCTCGCGGGCTTGTTCCACACGGGCCAGAATGGCGGCTTGCGCCTCGGCGCTGCGCTTGTGCGGGGAATGGAGGATGATCAACGCACGCGTCATTGACGGCACGTCCTGCGCAAAGCGGCGGGCGATCATCCCCCCCAAAGAGAACCCGACGATACAGGCTTTCGACATGCCGCAATGCATCATTAGGTTTTGTAATTGCTTGGAAAAAAGTGACAGGTTTGGGGGGGCTTTTGGATCGGCGGATTGCCCGTGGCCGTAGAGATCATAGCTGAGCACGCGATAGTCATCGGCAAGCGCCGGAATTGTCCATTGCCAGCAATCCTTGTTCAGTCCAAGCCCATGAATGAGCACCACGCAAGGGGCGTGGGAAGGCCCTGTTATTTCATAGGCGGTGCCGTCTGGAGTGGTGTGCATCAGTGGTCCTCGTTCCGGGTCTGAGAGGCCGCGATTCCGGCTGTGACCCTAACGCCGATTTTCGGCACCCCGTCGGTCACCTGCTCGCAAGTCGCGGTCATATCGTGGCAGCTCCTTTCCGCTCAACCTGACCGTTCTGCGAAATTCGGCTTCAGATTTTTCGACGCCGAGTGACGATTTTTTGCATATCCCGAGCACCAAAAACCGTTCTGTATGAGTCGAATGTTGACCGGGAGAGACAGAATGGCAGAAATTCAAGCCTATCAAATGCTGATCAATGGCGCCTGGGTCGATGCGTCGGACGGGGGGGCGTTCGACAGCACGAATCCGGCGACTGGCGAAGTTTGGTCGCGTGTGCCGGAGGCCACGGAGGCCGATGTCGAAACCGCTGTGCAGGCCGCGCACGAGGCCTTTCTGAAAGGCCCGTGGTCGAAGATGACCCCGACGCAGAGGGGCAAATGTCTTCGGCGGTTAGCCGAGTTGCTGGTTGAGCGGTCGGAAACACTGGGGCGCATCGAAAGCATCGACACCGGCAAAATGCTGAAGGAAACCAAGTGGCAGGCGGCCTATATCGCCGAATTCTTCCAGTTCTTCGCCGGCTGCGCCGACAAGATCAGCGGCGAGACGCTGCCTATAGACAAGCCCGACCTGTTTGTCTTTACCAAGCGCGAGCCGCTGGGAGTAGTGGCGGCCGTGGTGCCATGGAACAGCCAGCTTTTCCTTGTGGCGGTGAAAATTGGGCCCGCACTGGCGGCGGGCAATACGGTGGTGTTGAAGGCCAGCGAACACGCCTCCGCCGCAATGTTGGAGTTTGGCAAGCTGATTGAGGAGGCCGGGTTTCCTCCGGGTGTGGTCAATATCATCACCGGTCACGGAAACCCGTGCGGTCGGGCGCTGACCAGCCATAAGCTGGTGGCGCGCGTAAGCTTCACCGGTGGCCCGGGGGCGGCGCGGCATGTGCTTGAGAACACCAAGAACAACTTTGCCGAGGTGAGCCTCGAGCTTGGCGGCAAGTCGCCCTTCATCGTCTTTGACGACGCCAATATCGAAAGTGCCGTCAACGCCTCTATCGCAGGCATCTTCGGGGCGACGGGGCAAAGCTGTGTCGCTGGCTCGCGGCTTTACCTGCATGAGGACATCGCCGAGGAATTCCTTGATCGCATGGTTACGCAAGCCCGCGAGATCACGATCGGCGACCCGCTGGCGGACGAAACCCAGATGGGTCCGCTCTGCACGCCGGGACAACGCGACCGGATCGAGAGCGAGCTGGCCTTCGCGGTGGAGGAGGGTGCGACGGTGCTTACCGGCGGGAAACGACCCGAGGGCATGCATGGCCTGTATTTCGAGCCCACCATCGTGTCGTGCCCGCGGCAGGATTTGCGCATCGTCGATACCGAGCTTTTCGGCCCGGTCCTCTGCGTGCAGACGTTCAAGACCGAGGACGAGGTCATCGAACTGGCCAATGACACGGAACATGGGCTGGCCGCTGGTATCTTTACCCGCGACAGCGCGCGCTCGCTGCGGATGGCAGATGCGGTGCGTGCCGGGATCGTCTGGGTCAACACCTATCGTGTCGTCTCGCCGATTGCCGAGTTCGGTGGGGTCAAGGGCTCGGGCTATGGCCGGGAGAGCGGGTTCCAGGCGATGTACGATTATACCAGACCCAAGACGGTGTGGATGAACACGTCGGATGCGCCGATGGCCAATCCGTTCGTGATGCGCTGAGGGAGGCATGACAATGAAGTTTCAACTGGCAATCAACCTTGAACGGGTAAGCGACGGTGCGGACATGCGCGCGGTACGTGATCACACGCTTGAGATGGTGCAGATGGCCGAAGAAGGTGGGTTCGACATCGTCTGGGCCGCCGAACATCACGCGCTCGAAATGACCATCGCGCCCAACCCGTTTCAGATTTTGACATGGTGGTCCGAGCATACCGATCGTATCCGCCTTGGCACTGCTGTTGCCACCGCCGCCTACTGGCACCCGATCGGGCTTGCCGGGGAAGCGGCGTTTCTCGACCTGATCAGCGGTGGGCGGCTGGAATTCGGAATCGGTTCAGGTGCCTATCAGCGTGAGTTTGACCGGATGCATCCCGGTCTCAAACAATCGGATGCGTGGCAGTACATGCAGGAGATGTTGCCGGCTGTGCGGGCCCTGTGGAAGGGCGACTATTCCCATGACGGTGAGTTCTGGAAATTTCCCACCGCCACGTCTTGTCCCAAGCCCTTGCAGGATGAGGTGCCGGTCTGGGTCGCCGCGCGGTCGCCGATCACGTTTGACTATGCGCTGCGCGAGCGCTGCAACGTCCTGAGCTGGCCTCTGACCCGCCCGTTCTCGGAGGCCGAACTTTACAAACAACGGCTTGATGAGGCGATCGAGAAGGCTGGCCACGATTTTCGCCCGATATTCGCGATGATGCGCCATGCCGCCGTTTACGATAACGAGGCTGACCGGCAGAGAGCTCTGAATGCGATCCGTTTGGTGTTGGGGCAGTTCGAAAACCTGTTCCGCAATGCGGGAGACGTGGAGAACGGCTTTCCCAAGCAGATTCCCTTGGAGGAACTGGCAGGGCGCGAGCAATATGACCCGGCAATGCTGGAGGAAAACCTGCTTTTCGGTTCGCCCGACACGGTGATCCGGAAACTGAAACGTTATGAGGCATTGGGCGTCGATGCCTTTGTCTACTATGCGTCAATGGGATTGGATGCCGACGCGCAGAAACGCTCGATGAAGTTGTTCTGCGACGAAGTGATGCCCGCTTTCAAGTAAGGAGAAAATGTTATGTCTGAAGGGGTCAAGGTCGTTCGAGACGGTCATGTGCTCGAGGTCACGCTGGACCGTCCGAAGGTGAATGCGATTGACGTGGAGACCAGCCGCGCGCTGGCGGAGGCGTTCCGGGAATTGCATGAGGACAAGGAGTTGCGCTGTGCCATCCTGACTGGCGGTGGCGACAAAATCTTCTCTGCGGGGTGGGATCTGAAGGCGCTGAACGCAGGCGAGATGCAGCTCGATAATTGGTGGGAAAGCGATGATTACGGCTTTGGCGGATTCACCGGGCTGACCGAGAACTGGGCGTTGAACAAGCCGGTGATCGCGGCGATCAACGGGTTGGCCATCGGTGGCGGATTCGAGATGGCGATGGCCTGTGACCTGATGATTGCCGCCGATCATGTGGAATTCGGATTGCCCGAGATGCCATTGGGAATCGTGCCTGATGCCGGCGCTTTGCAGCGCCTACCCCGGCGCATTCCGCACAACATCGCGATGGAGATGTTCCTGCTGGGTCGGAGGATGACCGCAACGGAAGCGGCGCACTACGGTTTGGTCAATAAAGTTGTTCCGAAAGAAGGGCTTATAGATGCCGCTCGGGAGTGGGCGGCGAGCATCGCGTGGTCCGCGCCTTTGGCCATGCAGAGCGTGAAGGAAGTGCAGCGGGCCATCGAATGCGTGCCGCTGGAAGAGGCGTTCGAGAAAATGCGCGGTGATGAGCTTGAGGTCTATCGGAAAATGCTGAAATCGGAGGATGCCAAGGAAGGCGTGGCGGCCTTCGTGGAAAAACGCGAACCGAAATTCCTGGGGGAGTAAGGATGTATCGGGAGCCCTCTGATGTGAAGCGCGTGGCGAGCCTTGGCGCAGGACCGATTGGCGGCGGTTGGACGGCGCATTTCCTGGCGCGCGGCTATGACGTGACCGCCTATATCCACGACCCGTCGGAGCGTGATGCGCTGATGGCAGTGGTCGAAACCGGGTGGGTGAGCCTAACCGAGCTGGGACTTGCGCCGGGGGCGTCGATGGACCGGCTCCGGGTTACAAGCGATTTGGACGAGGCCGTGAAGGGTGTTGATTTCATTCAGGAAAATGGGCCCGAGCGGTTGGATGTGAAACAGGCGCTGTATCGGCGTTTGGGGGAAATCGTTCCGGAAGACGTGGTGATCGGATCATCGACCTCGGGGCTGACGATGACCGAGATCGCCTCTGACTGCGCGACGCCGGAGCGCTGCGTGATCGGACACCCCTTCAACCCGCCTTACCTGTTGCCGCTGGTTGAAATCGTTGGTGGAAAACAGACGGATAAGCGGGCAGTGGACTGGGCGGCGGCGTTCTATGAGGCGGCTGGAAAGGCGCCTTTGGTGATGAAGAAAGAGGTGCCGGGTTTCGTGGCCACGCGGTTGCAGGAGGCGCTTTGGCGTGAGGCGCTGCACATGGTGTCAAATGGCGAAGCGACGCCGGAAGATATTGATATCGCATTGAAAAATGGCCCCGCCCCACGCATGGCTGTGCAGGGGCAATGCATGGCGTTTCACGTCGCCTGTGGCGAAGGTGGCATGGCGACAAACCTCGATCAGTTCGGTCCGGCGCTGAAATGGCCATGGACACGGTTAGAGGCTCCAGAGCTGACACGAGAGTTGCGAAACCGGATGGTCGAGGGCTGCAACGCGATGGCCGGAGGGAGAAATTTCACGGATATGGCGGCGGAAAGAGACCGGAAGATCGTCGCGGTTCTGAAGGCAGTCAGGGACACCGGGTAGGGCCGAACTCGACGTTGGCGTTTGAGCGGTATCATTTTCGCCCGCGCATCCGCTGGTTCACTTGGAAGGTATCGAGATACTTCGACAGCGTTCCCGGCCATGTCGGTGCGTCTTCCTGTTCTGGCCATGCCTGACGGTATTCGCTGGGACGGCGCCCGAAACACTTACGGAATGTATAGGCGAAATGGGACAGCGAATTGAAACCGGAGGCTGCTGAAATCTCGCGAACGCCGAGATCGGTGGATATGAGCAGCACGCGGGCGTGTTGGAGCCGGAGCAGTAGGCCAAACTGAACTACCGAGCAGCCCATTGCCTGATTGAACTGGCGTTCGAGCTGACGCTGGGAGATGCCGACCTGCCGGGCGATCTCGGGCACGGGCAAGGGTTCAGAGATATTGGCCTCGATCAGGTCGATGGCGGCGGCGACGCCGGACGGCAGGCTTTCGGCGCCGCGCCCGAGCGTCTTGCGCTGGGGTGCGTCGGAGGGGCGCATCGGGTGGTGCATTATGTTGTCGGAAATCTCGCCCACGAGCCCCTCTCCGTGATCGGCGCGAATGAGATGCAGCATGAGGTCGGTGGCCGATGTGGAGCCGGCGCAGGTCATGATCTTGCCGTCGATTGTGAAAAGCTGTTCGGTGGCGAACACTTCGGGAAATTTCTCCTGAAATCCGGCGAGGTAGGACCAGTGAGTGGTTGCCTGCCGCCCGGCCAAGAGACCTGCGCGGGCGAAGACATAACTGGCGATTTCCACCGCGCAAAGGCGGATGCCCATCCGCGCCTGCCGCCGGAGCCACGACAGAAGTGCCGGATCGGCGTAATGCTCAGTTCCCCAACTGCCGGCGACGACCACGAGATCGTCGCGTGTGAGCTTTTCGGGCAGGTCGGTGCAGGTGATGGTCATCCCGTTGCTGGCCGTTACCTTTCCGGCGCGGACTGAGTGAAGCTCGTGCCGGTAGAGCGGCGCTGGCGAGAGGTAGTTAGCTATGCGCATGGGTTCCAGCAGACTGACCAGTCCCATCATGTTGAAACGCGGCAGCATTACGCATGCGATTCGGCTTGGACCGGGCTCGTTTTTCTGTGGGGCAGTGTCGGCTGGCATGGTGACATCCGTTATCGAAAGAGTGAGCAATTTCGCCATTCATATTTCAATTGCGGCGAATAATCGACATTATTTGTCCCTTCTGACCGCAATCTTGGAGAAAAAGGAGAGCATATGAATTTCGAGGTCGTTGTTACCTGCGCCGTCACTGGCGCCGGAGATACCACGGGCAGAAGCCCTCACGTGCCGGTCACACCGCGGCAGGTGGCCGATGCCGCTATTGAGGCGGCCAAGGCCGGAGCCGCCATCGCGCACATCCACGTTCGCGACCCGGAGACGGGTAAGGGCTCGCGCGATGTGGGGCTTTTCGAGGAGGCGGTCGCGCTGGTGCGTGAGAGCGACACGGACGTGGTGATCAACCTTACCGCTGGCATGGGTGGCGACTGGAGCCCGTCCACCGACGACCCCGCCATGCCCGGCCCCGGCACCGACATGATCGGCCCCGAGGACCGGTTGGCGCATGTGAAGGCGTGCCTGCCGGAAATCTGCTCGCTCGATTGCGGAACGCTGAATTTCTCGGATACCGACGATATCTATATCTCGACACCGCCCACCCTCCGGCGCATGGCCGGACTGGTGAAGGAGTGGGGCGTGAAGCCGGAACTGGAGGTGTTCGATCTTGGTCATATCCGGTTCGCCAAGCAGATGGTGGAGGAAGGGCTGATCGCCGATCCGCCGATGTTCCAGCTATGCCTTGGTATTCCGTGGGGCGCCGACCAGACGGTCGAGACCATGGCCGCGATGAAGGCGCAATTGCCATCCGGGGCGAGCTGGGCCAGTTTCGGGATTTCCCGAATGCAGATGCCGATGCTGGCCGCCGCTGTGGCGATGGGCGGTAACGTGCGTGTGGGTTTGGAGGATAACATCTATCTGGATCGCGGCGTGCTGGCCACGAATGGCCAGCTTGTCACGCGCGCGGTCGAGATCATCGAGCGGATGGGCGGCCGCGCTGTCACCCCGCAGGAAGCCCGCAACAAACTGAAGCTGAGAGGAGCCGATGGATGACTGAGGTTGCCAAAGGTGGCCTGAGCCTGAGCGGGCTGACCAAGAACTTCGGCAATTTCGTCGCGGTCGATAATGTCGATCTGGAAATCCGACGTGGCGAGTTTCTGACACTTCTCGGCCCCTCGGGGTCGGGCAAGACGACGCTGCTGATGATGATCGCGGGGTTTCTGGATATCTCGGCTGGCGATATTCTGCTGGATGGCACATCGATCCGGGAGGTTCCCGCGGACAAGCGCAATTTCGGCATGGTGTTCCAGGGTTATGCGCTCTTTCCGCATATGACTGTTCGGCAGAATGTCGGGTATGCGCTTGATGTGCGCGGACGCCCGAAAGCCGAGATCAAGGCCCGTGTGGACGAGATGCTGGACCTCGTTCAGCTTCAAGATTTCGGTCATCGCAAGCCTGGTCAGCTTTCAGGCGGTCAGCAACAGCGCGTGGCCCTTGCGCGGGCGCTGAGTTTTGCACCGCCGGTCCTGCTGCTCGACGAACCTTTGGGTGCGCTTGACAAGAAGCTGCGCATCGAAGTCCAGGCTCAGTTGAAAGAAATTCACCGCCGCGTCGGCACCACCTTCATCTATGTCACTCATGATCAGGAGGAGGCGCTTTCGATGTCGGACCGCATCGTGATCATGCAGAACGGCCGGGTCGAACAATTGGGCACCCCCACAGAACTCTATGAGCGCCCGCGCACCCGCTTTGCGGCGGGGTTCCTCGGCAAAAGCAACTTCCTGATCGAAGGCGGGGCGACCTATACACTCCGTCCCGAAAAGATCGACCTTGCGCCGAAGGGGCATATCAACGGGGCCGCCCGCCTGACTGGGACCATCCGCAGCATCACGTATCTCGGATCGATGCGCAAATACATGATCAATGTCGAGGGTCGTGACGACATCGAGGTCGATGTGGACAGTTGGCGCAATCCCCACGAACTGAACGAAGGCCAGCAGGTCGATCTGGGATGGTCGGACCAGGCCGCCGTCAAGCTGGACGAGGACTGAAGACCCGAAAACGGCGCACGGGCGAACGCGCCGGCAGATAAGGGCCGCCACGGCCCATCACCAACAAGGAGATACTGACATGCAAGACAAGCAATTCATGAAAGAGACGCTTCTCGAAAGCGCACACGCCTATAAGTCCGGGAAAATGGACCGCCGCACCTTTCTCGCGCTTTGCGGAATGGCCGGGGTCGCAACATCCTCGGTGATCGCAGGCGACGCTCAGGCTGCTGCCGACCACATCGTCATGTGGAACTGGGGCGGGATTTCCGAGGAATGCCACGGTTCGGCAATCGGTGAGCCGTTCAAGGAAAAGACCGGCATGGGCATGCGTTTTGACACCTCCGGCCCGCTCGAAGGCAAGATTCGCGAAATGGTGGACAGCGGCAACGTGACGGCGGATGTCTGCGATGCCGACCTGTTCAACGCCGTGTCGCTTGGCCCGACGGGGCATTTGGAACCCATCGACTATGACATCGTGAGCAAGGACCGGACGCTGCCGAACTATGCGCTTGAGCACGGTATCTCGATCATCCTCTACGGCTATGCCTTCGTCTATGACACCGAGATGTACG
The DNA here is from genome assembly GCF_037083845.1 of Roseovarius sp. E0-M6. Lineage (NCBI taxonomy): Bacteria > Pseudomonadati > Pseudomonadota > Alphaproteobacteria > Rhodobacterales > Roseobacteraceae > Roseovarius > Roseovarius sp. E0-M6. The sequence continues at coordinate 144,415 of NZ_JBAPLA010000007.1, forward strand.
GGGATAACCCGCCGAAGGACTGGGCGGATTTCTTCGACACCGAGAATTTCCCGGGCATTCGGTCGCTCTACAAGTGGGCCAACGGGTCGCTGGAAGGCGCGCTGATGGCCGACGGGGTGCCGGGTGACGAACTCTATCCGCTCGACATGGAGCGGGCGCTGAACAAGGTGAAGTCGATCAAGGATGACAGCATCTATTGGGGTTCGGGATCCGAGGTCCACTCGATGTGCATCAGCGGCGAAGCGTCGATGGCCATCATCTGGCAGAACCGTGGCAAGAACATCGAGAGCGACACCGGGGGCCGCTATAAGCTGGTCAACAATCAGGCGCTCGCAATGCCCGGCGCCTACATCGTGCCCAAGGGCAATCCGGCGGGGCGCGAGGCGGTGATGAAATTCATCGCAACCGCACAGGAAGTGCCGGTTCAGCTCGATATCCTCGACTGCCTTGGCATGACGCCATCGAACCCCGAGGCCTTCCCGGAAATCCCTGAGGAGCAACAGGCCTATGCCATCACCTCAGAGCAGAACATCGACAAGATCGTCTATAACGATCCGGTCTGGTGGGGCGAAAATGGCGGTGACGCCGTGAACGCGTTCCTCGAGGCCATCAGCTAAGCAGACAGGTCCGGCCGACCGTCCCGGATGGCCGGACCCTTACCGACACCGCCCGAGGCAAGATTTCGCCCCGGGCAGCATCCACGCGCCCGGACACCCAAGAATGCAAGCACTCAGACAATATATTCACCCCGGCTGGTTCTTGGTCGCGCCCTTCCTTTTGGTGGTGGTGGCCTTTTATCTTGGTCCGTTGGTCAACATCCTGTGGCTTAGCGTCACCGATCCCGAACCGGGCCTTGGCAATTACGAGGCGCTTTTCACCTCGGATTCATTGGCGCGCATCCTCTGGACCACTTTGCGGACCTGCCTCATCACCACGATCTTCAGTGTGGCGATCGGCTATTGCCTTGCCTATGCGATGGTGCACGCACACAACCGAAACCAAAACATCATGCTGACGCTGCTGCTGATCAGCTTCTGGATATCGGTGCTTGTCCGGACATTCGCGTGGCTCATGCTGTTGGGTCACAACGGCCTCGTGAACAACGCGTTCGAAACGATTGGTCTCATCGACCGGCCAATCCGTTTCATGCGCAATGAACTGGGCGTGCTGATCGGCATGATCCACTACATGGTGCCCTATGCCGTGCTGCCACTCATGGTGAACATGCAGACGCTTGACCCACGTGTGATGGCCGCCTCTCGCAATCTGGGGGCAAGCGGACCTCAGACCTTCTGGCGCATCTACCTGCCGCTCACCCTGCCGGGCCTCGTGGCGTCGTCGCTCCTCGTCTTCATTCTAAGCCTCGGGTTCTACGTGACACCCGCGATCCTGGGGGGCGGCAAGGTCTTGATGGTGGCCGAATATATCTCGGTGCAGCTTCTCGTCACACTCAGATGGGGAACAGCGGCGATGCTTGGCACGCTGATGCTCCTCGGGGTGCTGGCGCTCCTTTGGGTCATGTCCCGCTTCATGCGATTCTCGGCCGTGTTCGGCGGGGGGGCGACACGATGAAACCCGGTCTTTTCGCCCATTTGACGCGGGTCGGTGCGTGGATCGCACTCCTGTTTCTGGTGCTGCCGGCGCTTATCTCGATCCCGGTGTCATTGACGCCCAAACGGTTTCTGTCGATGCCCGAGGGCACATATTCGCTGCGCCACTTCCAGAACCTCTTTACCAGCCCGGACTGGCTTTCGAGCTTTGCGCAGAGTGGAATTATCGCCACGAGCACGGCACTTCTTGCATCGACGCTTGGCACGCTCTGTGCGATCGGCCTTTGGCGCGTGACCTCACGCTTCAGCGAAATGGTCCGCGCTTTCCTGTTACTGCCGCTGATTATTCCGCAGATCATTTCCGCCATGGTGTTCTACCGGCTGCTTGTGCCGATCGGGCTCATTGACAGCTATCTTGGCCTCATCCTTGCGCATACGATTCTTGCAACGCCGATGGTGCTCATCACGGTCAGTGCGAGCCTTGCCAATTTCGATCCCAAGCTTGAACAGGCCAGCCGCAACCTTGGAGCGTCCAACTGGACAACCATGCGCCGCGTCATCCTGCCCTCGATCAAACCGGGTGTGATCGCGGGCGCACTCTTTGCCTTTATCCTGAGTTGGGATGAGATCGTCGTCACGCTCTTCATCTCGAAATTCAATGTCTACACGTTGCCGCGCCGCATGTGGAACGGCATCCGCGAAAACACTGATCCGACCGTTGCCGCGGCTGCCGTAGTCTTGATCGCCATCACGCTGCTGGCCTTTGTCATCTATGCGCTTGTCGCGCGCCGCCGGGCGCAGACAAGCCCTTCAGAGGAATGAACTCATGAATTTTGTAGTCAATCACGAGAACGAACTTCTGCTGAACACCGTGCGGAACTTCATGGAGCAGGAAATTTATCCGCACGAAGAAATGGTGGACCGGACGGGCGAAGTGCCCGAGGAACTGGGCCGCGAGATCGAGAAGAGGTCAAAGGAGCTGGGCCTCTTTGCCTGCAACCTGCCCGAAGAGGTGGGCGGCGGCGGGCTGGACTATGCCGCGATGCATCTGATTGAGCGAGAGTATGGCAAAACAAGCCATGCGCTCCACGCTTGGGCAGCACGGCCCACCGAAATTCTTCTGGCCTGCGAAGGAGATCAGCATGACCGCTATCTGACGCCTTGCGTGACAGGGGAGAAACGTGAGCTCTTCGCTCTTAGCGAACCCGAAGCAGGGTCGGATGTGATGGGCATGAAGTCCAACGCGCGCCGCGATGGAGATGACTGGATTCTCAACGGTTCCAAGCATTTCATTTCGGGGCCCTGCATGCCCGACTTCGCCATCGTTTTTGCCGCCACCGGAGAAGATGAGCGGCCGCGCGGCCCCCGCAAGCGTATCACCGCCTTCCTTGTCGATGTGGGCACGCCGGGGTTTGACTGTCGAGTGGGCAACAAGTGTGTGAGTTATCGGGGTTACAACACCTATCAGCTTAGCTTTGACGACGTCCGACTTGGTCCCGAGCAGATCTTGGGCGAAGAGGGGCGCGGCCTCGAACTGGCTGGAAAGTGGCTTGGCATGGGCCGTATCTGGGTCGGCGCATGCTGCTGTGGCAAGGCCGAGCGTATCCTTGATATGGCAACCGAATGGGCTGCGGGGCGCAGACAGTTCGGTCAGCCCATCGGGCGGTTTCAGGCCACTGGCTTCCGCCTTGCGGATGGGGCTATGGGCCTGCGAGCGGCGGACTTGCTCGTTGCGGATGCGGTTTCGCGTGCCGAGCGTGGCGCGATGGAGGACGCAGACGCCGCAATGGTCAAGGTGTTTTGCTCCGAGATGTTGAACCGGGTCGCCGATGACGCGGTGCAAATTCACGGTGGTATGGGATTAATGGAGGAGTTGCCGATCCAGCGCCTGTGGCGGGATTCGCGTCTTGAACGGATATGGGACGGCACGAGCGAAATCCAGCGGCACATCATTACCCGCGCGATCCTGCGACCGTTGGGTGCGTGAGACGTGACCCCGGAAAAGCGGAAGAACTTCGAGCGGCTTCTTAACCCGCGCCACATCGCCTTCATCGGTGGTGCCGACGCGGCGGTTGCAATCGGTGAGGCGCGCCGTGCCGGGTTCGCCGGGCAGATGTGGGTCGTCAATCCGAAACGAGAGACGCTTGCCGGGCTTGGCTGTGTGCCCGCGATTGCGGATCTGCCCGAAGCGCCGGACGCGGTTTTCCTTGCCATTCCAGCGTCGGCCGTGCCGGAAACAGTTGCGGAACTGGCGCGGATGGGGGCCGGCGGGATTGTTTGCTACACCGCCGGGTTCGGTGAGGCGCACGCGGCGGGACGCGCACTCGAAGCGGAAATGAAGGCCGCGATTGGTGACATGGTCCTGATCGGTCCGAATTGCTACGGTATTATCAATTACGTCGGTCGGTCCGCACTCTGGCCCTTTGCCCATGGCGGGGCTTGCCCCGGGTATGGCGCGGCGATCATCACCCAGTCGGGGATGTTCTCTTCCGACATTACGATGAGCCAACGGTCATTGCCAATGGCTTACATGGCCTCGGCGGGAAATCAGGCGGATCTTGGGTTGACCGAGCTTGTCGATTTGTTGTGCGAAAGGCCGGAAGTGCGGGCCATCGGTCTGCATGTCGAGGGATTGTCGGATATTGCAGCCTTCGAGCGGGCGGCATTGAAAGCATTGGGGGCCGGCACGCCGGTGGTGGCGCTCAAGACCGGGCGTTCGGCGATTGGCGAGACGTTGACGCTGAGCCATACCGGATCGCTGGCGGGGTCGGCAGAGCTTTATGAGGCTCTCTTCGAGAGGGTGGGCGTGATCAGCGTCACCAACCCGTCGCAACTGCTGGAGACGCTGAAATTCCTCTGCGTCGCGGGTGCGCCGGAAGGGCCGGACGTGCTGGGCTTTACCTGTTCCGGTGGCGGGGCGACGATGCTGGCAGATCATGGCGAGGCGATAGGGCTGAGTTACCCGGCGCCGGACGCGGGGGCGCATGCGGCGCTGACGGCGCTGTTGCCGCCGATCGCTACCGTGTCGAACCCGCTGGATTACACCACGCCGATCTGGGGTCAGCCCGACCGCACCGGTCCGGTGTTTTCCGAGGCGCTGGCACGTGTGCCGGCGCAGGCGACGCTTCTGGTGCAGGATTATCCCGCGCCGGGGCTGGATGAGACAGAACACCTCTACCTCAATGACGGGCTGGCCTTTGCCGAAGCGGCGAGGGCGGCACGCCTGCCTGCCGCGATCTGTGCGACCATTCCGGAGAATATCGGGGCGCATGTGCGCGACACTTTCATCTCTCACGGGATCGCGCCTATGCAGGGAGTTCACGAGACGTTGAATGCGATCCGCGATGCCGCCAGATGGTCTGTGGCGCGCAAACGTATCCTCGCTAACCCGCCGGCCCGCTTGGTCGCGGCATCCCTTGGGGGGCGGCCGCGCATGCTTAGCGAAGCGCGGGGCAAGGACCGGCTTGCGGATGCTGGAATTCCCGTCCCGCCGGGCCGCCAAGTCTCAGAAGATCAGCTTTGCGAGATCGCCGATGAGCTTGGCTACCCGGTGGCGCTCAAGATGATGGGTGAAGAACTGGCACACAAGACCGAGGCCGGCGCGGTGGCGCTTGCGCTCGAAGACCCCGACGCGCTTCGCAGGGCTGTCACAGAAATGCGCGACCGCGTGGCTTGTTATTCGGAACAGGCCGTGACCGACAGTTTCCTGGTCGAAACGATGGCGCCAACGCCGCTTGCGGAACTTGTCGTGGGCATCCGCCGCGACCCACAATTCGGCATGGCCATGACATTGGGCAGTGGTGGCATCCTTGTGGAACTTGTCGGGGATACGGTTTCGCTGCTTCTGCCAGCCAAGCCCGCCGACATCGCCGATGCGCTTGACCGTCTGCGTGTCTCGGCGCTCTTGCGCGGTTTTCGTGGTAGGCCCGCCGCCGATCAGTCGGCGCTCGTTGCCGCACTTGCCGGGCTGGCCGATTATGCAATGAAACATGCGGACAGTATTGCGGAAATCGAAATCAACCCGCTATTCGTCTATGAAAAGGGTGTGTTGGCCATCGATGTTCTGATGCAAATGGATGACCCATGACCCGTATTCCCAATCCCGATCTTTCCGTGGGTGCGGACAACAAGCAAGGCTGGAACCAGCCGGCACATCGCAGGCATGGTTTTCACAACGCTCACCTGTTGTTGCGTCGCGCACTGATGCTGCGCGCCGACCAACACCTTGTTCTGGAGTCTGCGGAATGTTCCGGCCTCGCGGACCGGCCCGAGGTCGCGACCCTGATCGGACGGCCTGAATTCTCGGCGCTTGTGTGTGTGCGCGGCACCGATGTCGTTCTGTCGCGCCACGCACCGGATTTCCCGGCGGATCAGCCGCATTCGATCCAGTCGGTGACCAAACTTTTCATGCATCTGATCGCTGGCCGGCTGATTGGCGAAGGCCGGTTGGACCCTGATAAAGCCGTCGAACGGCACGTCCCGGAGATTGGCAGCGGTTACCGGGGAGCCAGCATTCAGGATGTGCTCGACATGAATGTTATCAACGATTTCGTCGAGGACTATTCCGACCCGTATGCCGACAGCTTTGCAGAGGAGGTTGCGCTTGGCTGGCGCCTGCCATCTGAAGGCACGGTTGAGATCACGTTGCGGGATTTCGTTTCGTCGATCAAAGGCCGCGATCTTGCGAACCGTTCGGGCGAGATCAATTATTGCTCTGCCAATACGGATCTTCTCACATTGATCTGTGACCGAATAATACCGGGGCAGTTGCCCGACCTAATGATGGATATTGTCGAGGCGTCGGGCTTGACCGGGGCATTCCACATCAGCTTGAGTCCAGACGGACTGCCGGCCTTTTCCGGGGGCGGCTGTCTGAGCGCGATTGATCTCGCGCGCTTCGGCCTTCTGCTGGCGCGTGTCGCCCGGGGCGAAGATGCCGGGCCGTGGAACCATGACCTCGCCCGTCAGACCCGCGTCGAAGCGGCTAAAACTTTGTCGCCGCCACGCGATTTCGTTCGCTACGCGAACCAGATGATGACCAATGGCAGATGGATCGGTCACGCGGGATATGGCGGTCAGTTTCTTATGGTGGACACGAAGACGGGTTTGTCCTGTGCATATCTCAGCGTGCTGGAGAACGCGTCCGGGTATTGCGAAGATTATATGGCCGAGACGATCGAGTGTCTGCAAATCCTGACCGAGGTATTCGAGCGCGAAACGGGCCTGTAAGGGTAGGGCAGGATCTAACTTTTGGTTTTGCTGCTTTGCGGCGAGCAGCGTCATCTTAGCTGACCCGTGCAGATTCTGTTATTCGGAGGCCGGGTGTGTTCCCGGCGGGCGTCGAGCATCCTGAGCACACCATCACTGGAAGGGTCGTAACGGTTTTCAGGCGCCATCCACAGCGGTGCTTTTCTGGTGGGGGCGTTGATGATCAGAAGCACCTCCTCCCAGACCATGCCTGAAGCCAAACGACGAACACGCAGCACCCAGCCTTGTGAGGTTTCGTTCAGCCGCTCGATGTAGCGGCTTTGCCGCTTTCGAGCTATTCTGCAGCAGTAGATCCACCTTTGCCTGAGAACCCACCATGCCCCCGAATGCAAGCCTGCATCTAATCCGAGCGTTTGTTACTGTCGCGAACGCTGGGAATATCAAACGTGCCGCTGAAATAACTGGCCTGACACAAAGCGCAGTCAGTAAGCAGATATTGCAACTTGAGAACGCCCTGAAAGTGAAATTGTTCAAACGAACCGCTCGGGGTGTAATCTTGACGGAAGCGGGCGCGCTGATCTTTCAGGATTGTGAGTTCGGTTTGAAAACAATCGACATCGCGCTGGGGCGGATTGAGATGGGCGCTGGCCCTGCCGTACTCGTCGTTGCTTGTGCGCGGTCATTCGCGACCTGCGTCCTATCGCACTATATCGGTGAATTCTGTCAGGAACATCCTTGGATCGATGTGAGGGTCGATGGCTATCGCCATTTTGGTGACTTGCGTCGTGGGGAAGCAGATGTGGGAATCCGCGTGGGGAAGGGCGGCTGGCCCGGCGTTGCAGCCAAGCGCCTTTGCATCGATCCGCTTGTTCCGGTGTGTTCACCATCATTGAAATCCAAACTTTCGCTTGGATATCCCGGGGATTTTCTTCGGTATCAAGGCCTGCTTTTGCGATTTTCGGATCGCCCATACTGGCGAAACTGGGCGCATCATCACGGTGTTGATGCGCAGACTTTTGCGCGTGGACCGGTGTTTTCGGAAACTGTCATGATGCTTGAAGCCGCCGAGGCCGGGCAGGGAATTGCACTTGGTCGGGCATCTTTGGTCGGTCAAAAGATCCGTGCTGGTCGCTTGGTCGTCGCGTCACCCTACACTTTCGACGATGGTGTTGGCTATTATCTGATCGAAGACGAGCGCACCCGAAATAGGCGCGCCAATCGCCTGTTTCGAGAGTGGATTTTTGATCGGGTCGTCCCGGAAATGCTGTTCGAGATCGATGGGTGAAAGCCACCAAAAGGTATTCCACTATGGAATACCTTTGAATATCCGTTTTCGTTTGTCCTGTGTGCGGCAAAGCGACATCCTAAGCGAAGATGAACGCCAAAACAGGGGATTTCGGGAATGACAAAATCTTTTGCCTCCAGCGCCAGTGCAGCCGCGATGCTCACACTTCTCTTCGGCCCACTATCAGCAGATCAGTTATCCGACATTAAAGCGGCCGGTACGATCAATTTTGGGGTCAAGGCAGATTCAAAGCCTTGGGCCTATGTTGATACCAGTGGCAATCCTGTCGGGTTCGAGATCGACTTGGCCGAAGCCGTCGCCGAAAAGTTAGGCGTCGAGCCCACATTCACAACGGTCTCTAGCGCAAATCGCATCCAATTCCTCGAACAAGGCAACATCGATGTCGTTCTGGCGACCATGAGTGACACTGAAAAACGACGCCAAGTGGTGACCATGGTCGAGCCGCACTATTTTGCCGACGCCACCAATATTCTATTTACCGATAGTGCATTCACAGATTGGGACAGCGTCGACAACGCATCACTTTGCGGGGTTAGGGGCTCTTTCTACAACCGCTGGGTAGCTGAAGAGTACAGTGCCGATGTTCAGGCCTACGCAGGCGTGCCTGAAGCGATCGCGGCGCTAAAGCAGGGCCAGTGCGGGGGCTTCATCTATGCTGATCAGATCTTGCGGATGCAGATCGCAGAAGATGCAGCTCTGGCCGACTACGTCGTTGGGCTGGAACCGGTCAATCCGGATTACTGGGCCATGGCCGTAGAACTGGGTGAGGACGGGGCCGCGTTGAATTCGGAGCTGTCGGAGATCGTGGCCGACCTGCATGCTTCGGGGGCTATACTCAGATTTGCGCAAGAACACGGGCTGGGTGATAACCCCTTCCTGCAGGAGCAAGCAGCCGACTGACCTACGCACTCTGTGGCATGGAACTGGGGACACGGATTTGGTTCACTGTCCGCCTAAATAGGAGCCGGGATGGACCTGGAGACAATCGCCACGATGGGTGATTTCGATTTCACCTTCCTGTACGATAGCTTTGATCGGAGCCGGTTTCTCAAGGGCATCTACTATACCGTTTTAATCTCAGTAAGCTGTATAGTAATCAGCGTCTCGTTGGGCATGGCGGGTGCCATTCGCTTAGCTTATGGAACCCGAATTGAACGGTGGCTGATCGGCGGGTTTGTTAGTCTGTTTCGCAACACGCCACCGCTTATTCAGATCTACCTGTTCTTTTTCGGGTTTGGGGCGATTGTCTCAAATGCTACCGACAACAGCATCGTGATACCGGCTGTTGCTTGGGCCGTGATTGCCGTATCGATCTACATAACTGCGTTCAACATCGAGGCGTTTCGGGCCGCCATCGAAGGCATCCCCAAGGAACTAATGGAAGGGGCTGCATCGCTGAGCCTACCGCGAACCGCCGTGCTGTGGAAAATCGTTGTGCCCCTGGGAGTGCGAGGCGCCTTGCCTTCGGTGGGTAACAATCTGGTCGAACTGGTAAAGTCGACGTCCTATGCCTATGCGATTGCCGTTCCCGAGCTGCTCTATGCGTCCAGTCAAATCTGGGCTGATTCACTGAATGTCGTCGAAATGATGTTCGCGATGCTCGCGGTCTACATGGTCTTGATTGGAGCGGTTGTCCTGTGCACGCAAACGCTTGAAAGGCGCCTCGCGCTGCCGGGGTACGGCGGATGATCGCCTCTGTCTCGCCTGCCTCACCTCCTTCGCTTGCACGGCTCGGCGGTCCGGCGGGCGTGATACTTGGTGTCAGCCTGATCATCGCACTGCTTGTTCCAATATTTGGAGAAGATGCGATGCGCGCCGAAGTTCCCATTCTGGCAGCCCTGTCTAATTGGACACCGCTTTTGGCCAAAGGGTTTGCCGTCGACGTCGCTCTCGCGACTGCGGCTATGGCGCTGGGAACCGTCGTCGGTGTGCTGCTCGGTGCCCTTTCGACGTCAAAGAACCGGCTCACCAGAAGTATCGTATGGAGTTACACGCAGCTCTTCAGGAATATACCTGGGCTGGTGCTGCTGTTCGCTTTTGCCTTCGCCTTACCCTACAATATAGAAATAGGTCCGGTCGCGATCCCATTCCCGGCAGAGGCAAAGGTGATCGTATCCTTTGGACTCAAGATAGCCGCAAATGTAGCAGAGTTGGTACGCGGAGCAGTGGCGGCGGTGCCAAGCGGTCAGTGGGAAGCCTGCACCGCACTTGGCCTGAAACGCTTCTTGACCTTCAGATTGATCATTCTTCCCCAGTGCGTCAGGCGCATGGCGCCTCCCTGGATGAATGTAGCTGCAATTTTCTTCACCGCTGTGCCTGTGGCCTCGCTTGTGGGGATCTACGATGCCGTGGCCTATGCCGGGCTGGCGCTAAGAGCGGAGGGCAACTCCACTCTCATCATCCCGATCTACACCTACGTGCTAACTTGGTTTTTTGGCGTTGCCTACGCGCTGCAAGGTCTGACCCAACGCTTGGAAGCTCGTCAGCATGTGGTCTCCCAACAATGATACAGGAAACGCCATGACAGAGATTCAATCTTCCATACGCTTTCTTTCCGCGACTGATCTCGATCAGTTGAAACTTGGTATGGGCGATATCATTGTCCTGCTAGAAAAGGCGTTCCGCTTGAAGGCTGAGGGAAAAGTGCAGATGCCGCCCAAGATTTTTTTTCACCGTGGGGGCGCGCAGTTTTACAGCTCAATGGTCAGCGCGAGTTCCCATCTTGGCTTTGCGGGCTGCAAGTGGCAAAGTGGCGACCCCGACAATCCGTCCCTGGGCCTACCTTATATTCAAGGTCTTTACGTTCTCAACGAAGACAAGACCGGACAGATGCGCGCGATTATGGATTCCGAATGGATTACTGGCGAGCGTACTGCCGCCGCGTCCGGCCTGGTGGTTAAGCATCTTGCCCGAAAAGATGCGGCAACAGCTGGAATCCTTGGATGTGGTTTGCAGGGGCGCAAGCACGTCGAAGCGATACACGCCGTGCGACCGGATATCACAGACTATGTCTGCTACGACTTAGTACCAAGGCGTCAGGCGGAATTCATAGCAGATATGACGGAGCGTTTCCCAATGCGCTTCCGGGACGCTGCGGGGCCAGAAGAGGTTGCTCGGGCGAGCGATGTTTTGATCACTGGTGGACCCATAGAAAAGTCCCGGAAGCCTGTAATCGTACCAGAGTGGATTAGGGAAGGTGCATTGGTGGTTACCATCGACTACGATAGCTACGTGTGCGACGAGATGGTCGCTGCGATGGATCTCATACTGACAGACGACAGTGGGCAGATCGAAGATGCGAGGCGCAACGAGGGCAAATTTCCCGGTGTAAGTCGTATAGACGCGACGCTCGCAGATTTGATTTCCGGCGGCCAGGGCGCGCGCGCAAATGACAAGCAGCGTATTCTTGCCTTTAATCTTGGAATTGCCCTAGAGGACCTCGTCACCGCAATAGAAGCTCTTCGGAGAGCGCAAATCAGCAGCATAGGCACAATGTTACCATTGAGAAAACGCGTGCTTGCGGCGGAGGCGTGACTTCTCAGCTCCCGTGTCAAATCAACCCTGAACCCGTCTAAAGTTTCCGGCTTGTTCAAGCACAATTCGGCGACCTTTGACTGTCTGCTTTGATACGCGCATTTGCCAACTCGATGAGGTTTCTCATCAATGCTGTGAGGGCCAGGTTGGCAGGTTTTCCCGCTGAACCTTGAACGGATATTTCTTGGCCAGATCAGGATAGTGCCGAGCCGCGGCGAGTGCGGGCATGTAAAGCGCATCGCCAGGAACTTAAGCCCACATTGATTGAATGCCTCGCTGCGCCATGACCTCACTGGCGCGTCATGGGGCGGGGCCTGTTAGACTGAAACCTTGTTGTGGTTAAGTGTGCCGATCTTGGCGAACTTGATCAGGGTCTAAAGCGACACCACTCGACCATCGGTTTGTCCGACCTCAGCACCATCGGACAGATTTGAGGAATTGAACACTGGAGGATTTCTGGTTCATCGCATTCATCATGGAGCGAAGAGGAAAAAGAAATCTGGAACATCAATAAACACGGTTGAAAGCTGGTCAAAAAATATCCGTCGCAACACCGCTTTTGCCTACGAAAACAACTGGCCAAAGCGGTGGCGAAAACAAAGGCCCAGGCTCGGCTTCGTAGAACGATTGTCGCTGTTCCCATCGCCAGCATTGGCGCCATCGCCTACTTTGAGGAACAAGACTATAGGGAATGGAAGGAACAGAACCCAAAAGGAACCAGCCAACAGTATGCATGCGAGGTAGCCGTTCTGACAGCTGACATCATTGATGAGGTGCTGCAAGAGCTACCGCAAATGGTTAGGCCCTCGCCATCCGCTGTCATACTGCAAATGCCGGAGTGCGAGTGAAGAGTTTGAGGGTCAGATAGGTCGTCTAATTGTCTACGTCAGCACGTGTGGACAGATTTGAGGCTTCCATCCAGTGCCCTTGGAGCAGTTGCTTGCGTGGTTCTTTTCGCGTCATTGCAATATATCCGTCAAGAACTCTGACACAGGGATCACCCCGGAGATCCAAAGGTGATCCCGGGCGCGAGAAGCAGCGACATAGAGCAGGTGTCGTTCGGTATTCATAATCTCGTCGAGCCGCGCCTCGTCATTCGCAGACATCAGGCGATCCTCGAGCGGGACGATATCCTGATCAAGCGCTAGCACAGCGACAGCACGATATTCAGCGCCCTTGGCCTCGTGCATCGGCATCACCCGGACAGGCAGCCGCGGCCCGATTTCAACAGAAAGCTTGGACATGCGAACAAGGCACACGACCTCGTTATTCGGGACACCGGTCTGCTCGAGTTTCCCGAGCCAAGCATTGACCGCCTCTAATTCATCCTCACGCGTGTCAAAGCTATGAATTTCTGGTGTCTCGCCATCGAAGACGGATGTAATCCCGAGACGGTTTTCCTCTGTGCCATCTGGCTCAACGAGCGTTTCTGGCAAGAGATCATCGCTGTAGCGACGGATTTGATGGGAGGTGCGGTAGTTAACCTTGAGACTGCGGGAGCGACCACGGATTTCGACCCCTGCCGCAGCCCACGGAAATGGAGCGCGAAAGATCCGCTGCCCGATATCTCCGGCGAAGAAGAGGCCGTTCGGCGTATCACCGAGGGATTTTCCCAGCAACCGAAGCTCGGGCACGGAAATATCCTGCGCTTCGTCGATCACAGCGTGGGTGAACGGGAAGGCACCGGTTTCGGAGAGGTCGTGGGCCAGCTGCGCATTGGTTTTCATGCCTCGCGCGCCCAGCTGGGCGCGCACTCCATCGAAAATCATCCAAGCCGCATCGCGCCGCGCGGCGGGCATCCGGACCTTGCGGCCGAGTCGCGGCAGGTCGCGGTAGGTATCGAGATCCCGGATATCCCATGCATCCACGACGAGGCTCCACTCGTCGTGAAGAAAATCGTCGGTGAACGAGACATCGCTCGTGGCAGCACCGTCGCGCAGAAGCGAGCGTATCTCGTCCTCGGATGCGATGCCAGTTTCCCCGAACCGCTCGGCGTGCAAATCCGAGATCAAGGAGCCGAGAGCTCTAACCGTTATCCGCGCCCGAACGTCTTCGCCTGCCAGCAGGGGCAGTTTCCGCGCCAGACCCTCGGCCAGAGCTTCGTTGAACGTGGTCAGAAGCACCTGTGCGCCAGTGTCCTGCGCCAGTCGTCCGGCGCCTCGCGCGGGATTTCCCATTCCATGAAGCCGTTTGCCGGGGCCAGCTCGCCCGAGGGTAATTCAACCTCTCCTTGGGTGGTGAAGTCGATCTTCTCCCCCTTGCGACCGCCGGTCTGCACCTCGAATGGGGTGGGATGCCCGGCAAGGGCGGTGTTGAGCGCCGCGCGGGCGTCCTCGACGGCGGGCTGCATCGCCTCCCAGATCGTGTCGATCTCGGTGTTGTTGGCGATGCTTTTCAGCGTGATGTGCGGCACGCGGGCGTAGACGAAGCCGTGGCGGATGTCGTTATAAGTGGCGTGGGTGGCCGGGGCGGATCGCGTCACCTCGGCCTCTTTCCTCTGCCCCTCTTCGGAGTCCTTGAGCAGATACCAGGGGTATTTCGCGCCCATGATGCGGGCGCGGGCGAGAGCGAGCGCCACGCGGGAGGTGTCGATGGTGATCCAGCGCCGCCCCCATTGCTCGGCCACGTAAGCGGTGGTGCCGGAGCCGCAGGTAGGATCGAGCACGAGGTCGCCGGGATCGGTGGTCATGAGGAGGCAGCGTTTTATCACTTCGGTTGCTGTCTGAACAACATAGAGCCGCTCAGTGCCAATCTGTGTGGACTCCCAGCGGTCGGTCATCGGCAACATAGGAACATCTCCGACAAAGCGACGATAACGAATAGTGTTCTTTGTTCCTTCTATTCTTGACGCTTTGCTGAGTCTCGAAAGCCCAACAGCCCTAGTCTTCCAATGGGTTCCTTTTCGAATGCTTTCAATCGCTCCTCGGAATACAAACTCTCGGGAAGCATTTTCAGATTCACCGTCAGAATAGAGAGGGAAGAGTTGATACCTTTTGTATAGGTCTAGATGCGCGTCGTTGGCCTTTTCTGCCTTTGATAGGCTGCGATAATCGAAGGCAGCCTCTTCATACTGGTCGTAACGATCCAGCGAGGTATGGCCAGAACGCCTTGGCAACATCAATCGTCGATATTTTGTAGAATCTTTGGCCTTTCCATACCAGACCACATAATCAACCGTGTTGCTGATGAAGTTCCCTTCGATACCGCCGGTCTTCTGAAAAGCTACTAGCGATAGAAAATTCTCCTCTCCGAACACCTCATCCATCAGCGCCCGCACCCGGTGGACGTTTTCGTCCCCGATCTGGACGAAGCAGGACCCGCTCTCGGTCAGCAATTCCCGCGCCACGACCAGACGGTCGCGCAGGTATTGCAGGTAGGAATGGATGCCATCGCGCCAGGTGTCGCGAAAGGCCTTCACCTGCTCGGGCTCGCGCGTCAGGTGGTCCAGCTTGCCATCCTTCACATCGCGCGAGGTGGTGGACCACTGGAAGTTGGAGTTGAACTTGATGCCGTAGGGCGGGTCGATATAGATCGCCTGCACGCTGTTTTTCAGCCCCTCGCGCTCGGCGAGGCTCGCCATCACCTGTAGCCCGTCGCCCAGGATCATCCGGTTCGACCAGCGGGTGGCATGGCGGTAGAACTCCACCTCGGCCTCGGCATCGTCATCCGTCACGCCGAAATGATCGAAGAGGTCGGCGCCCGAACCCTCGCCGTTGCGCTGGCCGCCCCGGCGCAGATCCTCGATGATCGCCTTTGGGTGGACCTGTTCCTGCAAGTAGATTGGGGGCGCGTCGGCGGTGACGTGGGTGGCGTCCATGTCCTTGCCGCGCCAGACCAATTGCGGGTCAAGGTCCGGGTTGCGCCGGTCATACGCCGCCCGGATGGGCGCGGCATCGGCGGGATCCATCATCGGGGCAAGCTCGGGCGTGGGGATGTTCACGCGGTCGTCGGGGTGGGTGATAGGCTCGATCGGGGTTTTCTTGTCGGTCATTGGTCGGTCTCCCTGGAGCCTGCCCTGCTGTTCAAAATCATAGGCTGTGATCTGAAAATGCGTGTCATGCCGGCTCTTCTTCCAGCATGGCGCTGATCGCAGCGTCGAGTTCGGGGCCGAAGTCATGGACGGACCGCAGTTCGGCAAAGCCCCAGCGGCCGTAGCTGCCCAGCCGGTTGACCGCCGGCACCCATTTGCCGCGCATCGTGTCGGCCTTGAGCATAGCGTCGTGGCCGCGATAGCCCTTGACCTCGACCACCAGCGTGGTGGGCTCGGGCGTGTCGAGGCGGATCAGGAAGTCGGGCAGGTAGGTGCGCGGTTCGCCCTCCACCAGGTAGGGGATTTCCAGCCCGAGATTGTGGTTCTTGGCGTAAGACAGCACGCGCGGATGATCCTCGATCTGGGCGGCCAGCTTGTCCTCCCAGTCGCTGTCGGTGATGATCCAGTTGATGTGAGATTTGTCCGGGCGGGGCTGGTAGCGCGTTGATTTCGAGGTGTTGAAATTGACGCCCATGGTCGAGCCAGTCGGGTTGTAGGGATCGAGCACCGCACGCAGGATCTTCTCGCCGCCGGGCTTGTCGATCAGCGCGCCGAAGATGATGTCGCAGACCTCGTCAGCCAGTTCACGGTAAAGAAGCTGGGCGGGAACGGTATCGCCCTTGCAGACAAGGTGGCCCTCGGTCAGCCATTGGTTGACGATGCGCTTGGCCGCCGGGAAGAGGTGCATGCGCGGGGCCTCGTTCGCGTCGCGCAGCTTCTCGAAGATCATGTGCTTGGCGACATGGGTTGCAATGGTCGATTGCCGCTGTGCCTTCAGATAATCGAGCGTCAGCTTCTCGGCCTCGCCCACGATGCCCTGCATGGTGACAACGGTGGCCGAGACCTTTTCGGGGGTGAGCACGTAAGGCTCCAGCCCCGAGAAATCGGCGGTGAGCCGGTCGGGGGGCAGATCGGCGGTATAGCCCTGCACGCGGGGGAAGGTGATTTCCAGCGCGTCACGCTCGGGGCTGATGGCGCGGACATTGACCACGTCGCGCGGCGGCTGTGGCGGGGCGACGCGCGGCCCGTCGGAGAAGTTGAGCCCGTCGATGCCGAGGATGTCGGCATATTCGGTTCTGAACAGGCCATCCTCGTCGGTGTCGTAGGACAGGCGGCGCAGGGCGCGACCGATGACCTGCTCACAGATCAACTTAGTGCCGAAGGCGCGCAGTCCGAGGATATGGGTGACGTTGTTGGCGTCCCAGCCCTCGGTCAGCATCGAGACCGAGACGACGCAGCGCACCTGTTCGCCGAGGCGGTCCTTCTTGCCCACCGTGTTCATCACCTCGCGCAGGATGTCGGCATCGGTCAGGTCGCTGGACATGTTGCGCTCGGCCTGCTCGCGGCGGAACGCCTCGATCTCGTCGGCATTGGCATCGCGGAAGGATTTGTCGATATCGCCGCCCGCCTCGAGCGTGACGCTGTCGATGAGGACGGTGCGCGGGCGCGGCAGCCGTTCGAGATCGGTCGAGAAGTTGGAGAAGAGCGGGCATTTGCCCTGCACCGTCTCGATATTGCCCTCCGCATCCTCGCGGTCGTAGCCCGCCATGTAGTCGCGCAGAAGCTGGGAGTTCGCCGTATTGTTGCACACCACGATGAAGACCGGCGGGATGCCCACCTGCTCGTCCTGCCACAGCTTGAAGGTCTTCTCGTAATGGCCGTAGAGCGCGTCGATGGCAGATTTAAGCTCGATGGGGAGCTTCTGCGGATCGGGCGGCGTGCCTCTGGCCTTCTTGGGCATCTTATTCCCGATGGCCTTCCACAGGTTGCGATAGAGCGGTTCGGGCTGGCCAGGCACGTTGTCAGCCACCGGCACGCGCGGCAGCTTGACGATTCCGCACTCGATGGCATCCATCAGCGAGAAGTCGGAGACCACCCAGGGGAAGAGCACGCCCTCGGGCCAGCCCGAGCCCGACAGGAAGAACGGCGTGGCCGAGAGATCATAGACGGCGTGCAGCCCGAGTTTACGCTTGGCGGCCTCTAGCCCGGAAATCCAGAGTCGGGCCGCTTCGCGGTTTTCCTCGGCCTCCTTCCGGTCTTCGCCGGTGAGCTTCTCGACCTCGGCGGCTGGTCTTTCCCGGTAGCAATGGTGGGCCTCGTCGTTGATGACCATGATCCGGCCCAGCCCCATCAATTCGGGCATGACCCGCTGGATCATCTGGCCTTCGGTCTCGAGCGTCACGAGGTCCTCGCCATGGCCTTCCAGCGCGGCACGGGTGCCCTTGGTAAGCGGAACCTTCTCGCGCAGCTTGAAGGCGTGATAATTCGTCAGCACGATCTGGGCGCGCTGCATGTCCTGCATCAGGTCGCCGGGAACGAGGTTGATCCGGCGGTAGTAGTTGTTCGCATCGTTGGGCAGTAGCACGCGCAGACGGTCGCGGATCGTGATGCCCGGTGTGACGATCAGAAAGCCACGCGTGAAGGTCTTGGAATTCGCGCTGCGCACGGCGTTAAGCGTCTGCCAGGCGATCAGCATCGCCATCACCGTGGTCTTGCCCGCACCGGTGGCGAGTTTCAGCGCGATCCGGAAAAGGTCCGGGTTGGCCGCGTCATTCGCCGCTTCCAGACGCGCCTTGAACCGCTTGCCCCGCGCGCCCAGCTTCGGAGCGACCTCGGTCAGCCAGATCGCCACCTCGACCGCCTCGAGCTGACAAAAGAACGGGCGGATGGTCTGGCTCTTGTCGGTTTGCAGAGCGCGCCAATGCTGCAATAGCCGCTGCGTCGTGGGCGAGACCTGCCATTGTGCCGGGTTGGGCAGCATGCGCCAGACATCCACTTCGCGGCGGATTTCGTTGACGAACTAGGTGACGTTGAAGTCGATTCCAAGGCCGCCCAGTCCCTCGGTGCTCAGGTCGAGCTCATCCTGCTGGTTGCCCTTACGGCTCTTCGATTGCGGCATTGCCGCGATCAGGTCAGATCTACGGCGCGTATCAATGATGCGGTCCGTCGGCCGCCCTTCGTTATCCAACTCCCAATGGCGGTCTGGCATGGTGTAGGGCGTGTTGAGAATGGGTTGCTCGAAAAATGACATGGCGCTTATCCGATCTTTCGTCAGCCTACACGACAGCTCGAGAGGTGGTTGAATTTGCCTGAGGCTGCCACTCCTGCGCATCGCTCACAACGCCAACAAAACAAAGTCTTTGCACGCCAATGAAGGGCAGCACCACCTTGCCATACTCGGACTGTTTGAAATCACCCCGGAGAAGTTCTGCGATCGACCAGACGAAACTCCCGAGGTTCTTGATATCGCTGCCGCTCATTACCGCCCCTGACTTTTTCTCGCTCAGGATGTGCGGTGAGGCGCAGAAGTGCAAGGATGAAGGTGGCGGGCTTGTCGTTCCAGTGGTGTGTTATCTACGCCGCCGGTGCAACGATCACGCACTGCACATCTTGGATGCGCCGCGATTGCCTCCGTCTCGGCTGAGGTCAGACCTGGCCATTCTTGATCGCGGCCTTGGCCTTGCCGAGCGTGATGAACTCGCTCTCGTTCACATAGTATCGATCACCGCGCTTGATGATCTCGTAGCCCATATACCCGCGGTGGTCACGATCATCGTCGTCCGACCGAAGCGTGGGCTCTTTTCGCGCCGGTGACGATGTGCTGCTGGTCACGGTCTTGCCCGCCGCGGTCTTGCCTTTTGATTGCAACGACACGCCCTGCGCCTCCGCCAGCCTTTGGAGAACGAGGAGATTGGCGCGCGAGATGTCTGCCTGGTCGATCACCGCGAACGATACTTGGGATGTTGCCAACAGCACGAGGCCGGATACGAGCATGACGACCCCCGGAATCATGACCTGCCAGTTTAGGGCACCGCGTCCCGCGAATGACGAGACGAGGGCGATCAGTCCGATGACGATGATGATCCAGCCCGTAATCGCGACGATACCGAGAACGAGTCTCGCCGTTCCGTAGCTCTTCTCATACATCGCGTCGCTCCTTGGCCGTCAAAATACCGACCATATCCATCGACGAGAAGACTGCAACGGCGCGGTGTGCCTATGTCGGATGTCTGGGTTCTCCGAGAGCGCGTTTGCCGATGCGCACGGTCGTCCGAAGAGAATCTAGAAGCTGCATGTCGCGGATGGCACCTGAACCAATACCCACTTGACGGAGCACGCCAGATGCTGACTAACAGCGAAGCAGATCGTGATCTAGAAATGGAACCAGATGACCTGTTCGATGCCAGATTCGTAACAGACGACAACCGAGTATGATATGCCTCTGCCAACATCAGCCAAGCTTATACCGCTCAATCCGGCCAAGCCTATCCGCGAATTGAAATTTACGGAATCTTGGGTGACTGCTGAACAGGCGCGTTTTCAAAATCGCCGGATGCTCATTCCTGACGTTGATCTGAAGAACTATCGCTTCAAGGCGGTCATTGACTACATCGTAGTCCGGGTATTCACCCGCAAAACCCAGCATCAATGGATACAGAAAAAACTTCGCACAGTTCTAACTCGCGACAGTTGGATTTTACCCAGCAACCCTGGTGCCGGCGCGGTAGCTGACGAATTCGACATAAAGATCCAGGAACCCGGTTCAACGGCACTTGTGGCTGCGGCTATCGAGGCTGTTAGCAAGGAGCGAGGTGAATGCAGCGCACCAGAGATTCGCGAGATAGAATTTAGTCTCGACGTCTACAGCCGCGGTGGTGACGATGAAGAACGCGACAAAATGGTAGGTCTCCTGCAAAGGACGTATTTTGCAGATACAGAACGCTGGCCGAATAATCTGGACATGCCCAGAACGACCGCAGCTAAGACGGGTCAATCTGAGCCCGAGGTGAAAACAAATTATTTGACGCCTAGGATGGGGGCAGCGCGTGATACGTCATTGCCTGTGCGCCCCGAGCCGGATGAGTTCAGGAGCCCGTTCCTAGAAGGCACAATGTATCTGGGCGCGAAAGATAGGAGTGGCATGATCCGCATTCAGAACAAGATAAAGGATCAGCAATACCCCGAGAAAGGCACATTCACTGCACTGGCCGAAGATCAAGCAAGAGCACGTGTCGAGGTCACGCTCAAATCCTGTGACTTAGAGCGCCTCGGACTTCGCGAACTGCGCGACCTAGAAGGCTTCAGCTACGCAAAACTCCAAAGAAAATACTTCCAATTCATGCTGCCAACGTTTGCTGGCGAGAACCCGGAGAAGAGTTCAGCCATCAACGCCGGTATCAGTTTGGACCAAAAAAATCGCGCCGCCATTTTTCTTCAGTCTGGTTTGCTGGCGTTATTGAGACGAGATGAAGTCTGGGAGCACCATAAGGCTTTGGAACGTTCGAAGATAAAGAAGGTGCTTCGCCTCCATGCGGCCAGAACTGGCCCCCATTTCGACCGGGCACCTTGGCCGGACCAGGATGGCTTAACGATAGCCTTAAGCATCTGCAAATGTCTGAGATAGAAATCATCGCCGATGGCGGTCGCCTGGTTTTAAATGCTTCGCCTCTTCAGAAGGCCCGGCGGGGAGATTGGCAGGCGGGCTGGCGCCTGCGATCGTGGGCCGATAAATTGGGCCGTTTCAAAGTTGGTATCTTCCAAGGCAAACCGACCCGAACTATTGGAGCCGGGTTCGTTGCACGGGAGCGTTGGGGGGCGGGACGTCGCGGCTTTGCCGGATCTGTCGTTCCATCTCCACCAACAGCAAGCCCGGGACCGTGCAATGCACGCCTCGCGCGCGTGGTGATCAGAAACGTCATTAACAGTCGTGTGCTCCCGTTATCCAGATGATACTTCTCACGACAGATGACGGAATGTATTCCGTCCAAAAAATCCCGTCTTTGCAGGCAGATCCTTCACGGTCGGGAGTTCATAGAAACGAGGATCAGTAATGAATATTCCCGAAGCTACTAAACCCGCAATCTGGGGTGCCATCGGCGGCGCCATCGTCGCGATGGTTATCGGATTTACGTGGGGTGGTTGGGTGACTGGCGGAACGGCGACGCAGATGCAGACCACCAGCGCAGAATCAGCCATCGTTCAGGCGTTCACGCCGCTCTGCGTCGTCAAGGCTGAACAAGAGCCGGAACAGATCGCTTTGCTGAAGGAAGAAGCGAGCTATCAGCGTGACAACTTCGTGGTTGAGGCTGGCTGGGTGGACAATGTGAGCGAAAAGTATCGCTCGGAAGTGGCTGATGCGTGTGGTGATTCGATCGTGGAAGGGATGGAATAACACATGCGATTCCTGCCGATACATATGGCTGATTGAGCAGATGCTTTTCGTCACCCTGCTTTCCAACTTGATCCCTATGACGGCGATTTGAGCCGATTTGGCAACTTCACCGATGGGACCAGTGGAAAGATCGACGTGGCGGCCCCTAAGGCGTTTCGCGAACATCGGTGAATCAGTTTTTTCGCCAAACGATTTAGCGTGATGTTATGGAGGTTGAAACGGGCTATGTGGCGACAGCGATGCTGATGGTGGCGTTGAACGCCTCTAGTTGGTGGAGCTCGGGCCGCATGTTGGACACGGCGCGCGTTCTAGCCTATCTCAAGGTCTCAATGCCGTTGGTTTTGAGTTGGACCGGCCGGACCACTTGGACCACGTTGAATTTATGGTGTTATTCCGGTCCAGTCGGTCCAAGTGGTCCGGCGGCTCAGTGAGTTCGTCGCCTCTCTCGCCTGTGAATGCCCTGATCAGATCGTCGGTCAGGCTTGGCGCTTTGTCACTCCGGTTTGTCCCGGCCGGCTTCAAATACGCGCGGGCGTCTAGCATCGGCGCATGGACGTAGCGCAAGGCGCAAATTGCTCGAAGATTAGTAAAATCAGGCGAGCTTGGCAGTTAGCGGCAAGCCGCTTGGAAAATGTCAGACAGATAGGCGGACCCATTAATCCAGTGCAGACCAGTCTGGTTGCCTCTGGGCATTCATGCTACGCGCCACTCATGAGCAACCCGATCTACGCCATTGGCGACATTCATGGCCAGATGGCCCTATTGACTGACGTTCTGGACCGCATCGAAAAAGACAGTGGGCCTGAGGCTCGCATCGTCTTTCTGGGAGATTATGTGGACCGGGGTCCCGACTCCCGCGGTGTGATCGAGTTATTGTCTTGCGGGCTGGCCGAGGGGCGCGACTGGATCTGTCTGAAGGGTAACCACGATCGCTTGTTCGAATGGTTCATCGCCCCGCCGGTGCCGCGTCAGGACGCACATCTCATGGTCGGCCACCACTGGTTTCACGAACAGATCGGCGGGATCGAAACCGCCGCCTCCTACGGGATCGGCGGCATTGATCGCATGCGGCAGAAAACCTTGGCCGCTGAAATGCGCGCAGCTGTTCCCGACAGCCATTTGCGATTTTTGCAGGGCCTTTGGCTGTCACACAGGGAAGAAGATAAGTTCTTTGCCCATGCCGGTGTGCGCCCTGGTGTTCCGCTGGACCGTCAGGATGAAGAAGATCTTTTGTGGATCCGACAGGAATTCCTCCAGGATAACAGCGATCATGGTGCTTTTGTCGTCCACGGACATACGCCTGTGGATGCGCCGGACCGGCGCGCCAATCGGCTGAATCTGGACACCGGGGCAGCATACGGCGGGCCGTTGACGGCAGCAGTCTTTGAGAAGGACGAGATTTACATCCTTGGTCCAACAGGCCGCACCCGGCTTTGACCTCCCCGCGCGCGGCGTGGTCAGCGCCCCGAGGCACCGTGTTGCGACAGATAGACGTGACTGCATCGGTTCTCCGCGACACTCCGGCGAGCATACTCTTGCGTGACCGTGACCAAACATCACGCCCCCAATGATCAAGTAACCAATGAAGGTTCGTGAGCGTCATGATCTGGACACAGGCCAGATCAGCGTCTCCTATGCCCCACATGGGCTCCAGTGCTGCGTGGCGGCCATCGTCACCTAGTGTTCACTACACGATGGAAGATGCCTGATGGAAGCAGGGTTTCGAACGCCGGTCCAACATCCCTGGGCGAAACTGTCAGATGACAGCTAGGAGCCCAGTTCAACCGGTGCTGTATGTTGTAGGAGTGGCTGCTTCTACTCGTTTGAGAATGTGAATTCAGCAAAATTGGCTGCCAGGCTTTCAAGTTCCATTTTTCTGTGGTCAGCTCAACTACAATGCACCGCGCACTCGTCAGTGGAGTTGAAGAACTTTTCTCCGATGCGTAGGATAATGACGATGGAGACCAATGAGCCGACCAAAAACGTGAAACAAGCCATAGGACGCGGTGTTCTTGGCCGATGCCCGAATTGCGGAACAGGTAAGTTGTTCGCGGGTTATTTGGCGGTTAGGGATCGTTGCGAAAGCTGTGACGAGCCTTTGAGCGAATACAAGACTGCAGACTTACCTGCCCTGTTCACGATCCTTTTTGTAGGCATTTTACTGGTGCCTACCCTCTGGGTCGGCTTCGCCGTCTTTCGGCCAGATCCACTTCTGCTATTTGGTTATATGAGCGTTTTGATAATAGTGTTGACGCTGGTGATGCTGCGCTTGGTGAAAGGTGCGAACGTAGGCTACTTTTGGGCGATAGATGAAAGGGACCGTGGGGCGTAGAGGGCCAAGTCCTCCGAAAGATTGGTTTTTGCCGCAGAAGTGTAAGGTTGGCATTGTCCGCATTGCTGCCCCTCGAACTTTCATTCAAGCAACCGAGCGCAAATCAGAGGCAGACTGAGAACTATTTTTCAGGTGGTGGACACCAGATTCTGTTGCAGCCTCTGGCGCGTATGGGAGGTTCCGACCCCGGAACGTGCCGGCGCCAGAACGCATCCCTATCGCATATCTATGGCAAACCTAGGACTTCGCTTTCTCTATGGAAGGTTGCATCGGCTGCTCCCTGGATAACGAGCCATTCCTAATCCAAGCATCCGCCACGCTGCACAAATGATCCGTGGAATCCCTCCACCAACCACACTCCCATTCAGGATTGGCGAAATGGGATGACATTGCCCGCGCCACGCATGAAGGCTAAAGCCCCTTCGCGTTCGATGGCTTCTATTGCCGTGTTTCTGGCACCCTCGTCGGAGTGGAACTGATCATCCCATACGTGGCTGGTGCCTTCGTGATCTTCGACCTCCAGCGTCCATGTCCTGTCGCTCTCCAACCGATAAATATTGATGGAGAATGAGACGCCGTCGACGGTGATCTGTTGACTCTTGGCGGATTGCACAAGGTTGGGTTCGTCATCTTCGCTCATATGGAACGACTTTCAAGCTGGCGGGTTACGATCGGTTTCTTCGAAACTAGCGGTGCTTCTAGCTCCGATACAAGACGAACTGGCGGTGCAGAGCAGGTTTTTCGTGGAGAACATGGGAGCTTCAGCACCGCTCCTCGTGCCAGAAGCCATCGATGGCGACGTTCCAACGCTACTTTGCCACCGCCAAAAACGCACTTTCGAGCGGTTTTGCGCAACTCCATATCTCTAAGTCATTGATTATATTATACTCATAGGTTGCATCCATATGACGGGAACCCCAAAAACCGGGAGCAAATGTCGCGCTGTCAACGTCGATGCAACCCAAAACCCGATTTACGCAACCCTTATGCAACCCTATGGCAACCTCTTCGCGGGGGTCTGAATTAGTGAGTTCTTCTAGCTTTGGCCCGTCGATCTATAGGTGATAGGAATTGCCGCTCTTCACTCTCATTGAGTCGGATAACTGCGCCAGGCCCAGCGATCTGCATCCCAAGGCGGCGCATGCCGCCCTCCTGAAGGCGATCGAAGGCGCGCAAGCTGAAGAACGCGATGGATCGTGTTGACCGCTTCGCCTGTCCCGGAACCGGTGCCTTTCATCAAGACCCAATGCGAATAACGCCCGTTGTTCTCTTTCCCTGCGATCTCTTCAAGCCATGCGCTCAGCCGCCCAGTCCCTGAATCTGAAGCGCAACCGATAGCGCGCAGCCGGTCGACGCGGTCTTGGATCCGAGAAGCCTAGGCGCATCACTCTTGAGATTGCCATGTCCAAAATCCGCGCGCTTCCGCAACGGCAGCACCTTTGCACGGTCAAACTCGTTGTGCGCTTTTCTGGCATTACGGTTCCAGCGAAGCCTACCACGCACTTCATGCATGTCGGTCAGTCTCTGGTCACGGGTTGCACCGCGCAAAGTCGGTTCCCACAACTGGCAATGCGGATCTGACGAAAAACCCCTCTCAGAGCACAGCGTGCCACACTTCTCGCCGCCAGTCTGAGCCAGCGAATGGGCGGCCATGAGCTATGCCTGCGCAAACGACACCGCCGAAACAGAGGTCGTTATCGGCCCGAAATTCCACATCATGTCCGAGAGCCCGCAACTGTTCGGCATCGCGATGGTTCTCCGCCATAAGAAGCCTGCCATCCTCGCTTCGCCAGCGCGGCGCGTGGATGGCACTGGCTATGTCTGCGCCCGCCGCCATCCTGGCGAGGATCTGCAGAAGCGTCTGCACCTGCCCGTCGGCACCTGGTGTGGCCAGCGCCGTGGCTCCCTCTGGCCCGTGCAGGAGCATCGGCGCGAGCGTGTGGACCGGACGCTTGCCGGGCGCGGCCTCGTTCGGGGCAGTGGTGAAGCCCTCTGCCCGGTTATTGAGTGCAAAACCACCTTCCGGCACGTAAATGCACGACCCGAAGCTGTCGAAAACGCTCACCAGAGACGAACAGACCTGCCCCTCGGAATCTGCGGTCGCCACCCCCGCCGTATGCAGGTAGGCGCGCGGGCCGCCGCGCCCCGAGGATTTCTTCAAGTTGATCTCCAGAGGTTCCTCCAGAAGCGCCGCGCCCTCGGCGGCGCGCTCGCGAAACTGAAAGCTCGCCTCCGTGAGTTCGATACATAGATGATCCAGCGAGGCCGCCTCGGCCAAAGGTGCCGCCTGGAAACCCTTAAGGCTCATGGCCAGAAGCACGCCTTGCGTCATCGGCGGTTGCACCTCCACGGTGCCCTCCCCCCATGGCACTGAGAGCGGCGCGGCAAGCTCGCTCCTCTGGCACGCCAGATCCTCTTCGCTCAGGAGCCCGCCGAGGCCCTGCACGGCACGGGCCATGGCGGCTGCGATGGCGCCCTCGTAGAAGGCATCTCTGCCTTGGGCGCCGATGCGTTCCAGAAGTCGCGCCATTTCAGGTTGCGGCACGGGCGCACCGCCTGCGGCCTCGCGAATGACCGCCCAACGTTCGGCTCCACCCCGCTTGAGGCGCTCGGCCTGCTCGCCGATCGAGGCACGATCGTAGATCGAAAGGGGGCACCCCTTGCGCGCAAGCTCCACCGCAGGTGCGAGGCAGACAGACAGCGGCAGCCGCCCAAAGGTGGCGTTCGCTTCGCACCACCCCTCGGCCAGGCCCGGCACGGTTACCGAGAGGCCAACAGACCCGAGCGCCGTGAACCGCTTGTCCATCGGGGCCGCACCGGTGCCGTTGATGGCGCCTGTGCCGCGCACGGAGTCATGCATAAGCGCCAGCATGTCGCCGCCCAGCCCGCAGCTTGCGGGCGCCACCACCGCCAGTGCCGCCTGTGCCGCAATCATCGCGTCGCATGCATTTCCACCGAGGGCAAGCACCTTAAGCCCGGCGCCCGTGGCGAGCGGATGCGCTGCCGAAACCGCACCTGTGCCACCGGTTGTGATCGGTCTGACGGGTTGCATGATACCTCTTTCAAACGTTGCGAAGCAACTGGCCGAAGCCCGCGATCCGGTCATCGATGCCGGCGAGCCTGAGGCAATGCCAGAAACTTGCCTGGTTGCTGCAGATCATCGGCTTGCCGGTCGCGGCCTCCACCTCTTCCACCACCTCGAGCGAGCGCAGCGCGCCGCAACTGAGAAAGATCGCGTCCGCCTCGGGCCGGTCGAGCGAAATCGCGAAATCGCGCAGATAGGCGGGCGAGACGCGGTTCATCTCCACATCGGTCATCAGCCCCATGCCCGTAAGCGCCGCGATGCCGATGCCCGCCTCCTCGAAATAGCGCCGTTCCAGCGCGTTGATGTCTGCTGTGTAGGCTGTGCCGAGAGCGATGCTACGCACCCCGAGCGCGTCGAACGCCGCGTTCACGCCGCTCAGAAGTGTGGTGGGTTTCGCGCCCGAGGGGTGCGCTCCGATCTTGGTCGCGATCTTCTCCTCGCCGATCACGAAACTGCCGGCGGTGCAGTTGTAGCAGAGCACGTCGATGTCGCGTCTGCCCGGCAGGAAGGCCGCAAGCGTGGCGTCGAGATCGGCCTCCATTCCAGCGAGGCTTTCAACGGTGCATTCGGTGCGCATGGGCATATGGGTGAAGCTGAGCCCTAGGCCGGGCGGCGCCATGCGCATCATCTCCCCCTCGGTAAGCCCGGCATTGGCTACGCAGACAAAGCCGATGCGCCCGCGCGGATAGGGTCCGTCATCGTAGAGGATGCGTTCTTCAGGTTCGATGTCGTTCAGCATGGGGTTTGTCTCCTGCTCCGGGCGTCCCTAGTCACGGGCGGTTAGTGTTTCGGGAAGCCACAGCGCGATCTCCGGGACGGCGATTAGAATAATAACCGAGGCGAACATGATGAAGAAGAGCGGCGCCGCCGCGCGCGAGACGAAGCCGAGGCTGCGGCCTGTCATGTTCTGCACGAGGAAGAGGTTGAACCCAATCGGTGGGGTTATCAACGCCATCTCGCCGACCAGCACGATGAAGATGCCGAACCAGATCATGTCGATCCCTGCGGCGCGCACCAGCGGCTCGACCACGGCGATTGTGAGCACGATCATGGAGATCCCATCGAGAAAGCAGCCGAGCAGCATGTAGAGCATCATGAGCGACAAGATCAGCGCGGTGCGTGAAAGCTCCATATCGACCACCCATTCCGCCAGATCGCGGGGCAGCCCGGTGAAGCCCATCGCTAGCGTGATGAAGGCCGAACCAGCGAGTAGCAGAGTGATCATGGCGGTCGTGCGCACCGTGCCCATGAGCGACTCGCGTAAAGATTGCATGTTGAGCGAACCCTGCAGCGCAGACAACAAAAGCGCGCCGGCCACGCCCAGCACCGCAGCCTCGGTGGGCGCCGCGATGCCGGTATAGATCGAGCCCACCACCGCAACGATGAGCCCCACCACCGGCAGGAGCTTGGGCAGGGCATGGAGCTTCTCGCGCCAGTCCGAGGGGTTCTCGCGCATGGCGCGCCCAGCTGGCGTCAGGACGCCCCAGCCGACATTGTAGAGCAGAAAGAGCCCCGCCAGCATGAGCCCCGGGATGAGGCCAGCCATGAAGAGCCGCGCAATCGATTCCTGCACCATTATCCCGTAGATGATCATGGTGATAGAGGGCGGGATGAGCAGGCCGAGCGTGCCCGCCCCCGCAAGCGTCCCTGCGACCATCGCATCGGGGTAGCCGCGCTTCTTGAGCTCCGGCATGGTGATCTTGCCCACCGTCAGCAGCGTCGCCGCCGATGAGCCGGAGATCGCCGAAAACGCGGTGCAGCCGGCCACGTTCACATGCAGCAGGCCACCGGGCCAGTTTCGCAGGAGCGGCGAGAGCCCGTCGAACAGGCTGCGCGAGAGCCGGGTGCGAAAGAGGATCTCGCCCATCCAGATGAAGAGCGGCAGCGAGGCGAGCCCCCAGAGCGAGATATGCGACCATACGGTGGTGGCCATCGCGGGGCCGATGGGGCGGCTGGTGAAAAGCGACATAGCCAGCGTGCCCACGATCAGAAGCGCCACGCCGACCCAGACGCCGGTGGCCAGCACCAGCACGAGAATCGCCAGGAAGATCAGTCCCATGGTGAGCGGGTCCATCCCTAATCCTCCTCGGGCCGTTCGAGCAGGGCCTCGTCGCTGTCCTTCACAAGGCTCTGGCCCGTGAGGCAGTAGCGCAGGGCGCCGTGCACCAGTGCGATGGCGAAGACCACGAATCCGATCGCGGCGGGCAGTTGCGGCAGCCACAGCGGCAACCCGTCGGAGCCGTCGCTGATATCCCCGAAATTCCACGAGATGCGCACCATGCGCACCAGGTAGTAAGCCAGAAAGCACACGGTTATGGCCGCCAGCACGGTAGCAAACTGGTCGAGCCTCCAGCGTAAGGGCTGCGGGCAGGCGTTCAGCCCCAGATCCACGCGAATATGCGCGCCCGCCCCGAAGGCATAGGCGCAGCCGAGGCTGCCTGCGGCAGCCATGGCATAGCCCGCCCCCTCGGTCATCCCGCCGATGTAGACCCCAAGAAGGCGCGAGACCACGCTCACCGCGACGAAAACAGCAATGAGCACGATGGCCAGCGCGGCCAGCCCGCCGCAGAAACGGTAGAGACTGTCGAGCGCGGCTTCGACCAGCGAAACCGCGCCCTGACCATCCTGGCGTTCGGGGTCAGCCACGATATGCTGCCAGAACCTTCTCGCCCACCTCGCCGGCGCTTGCGGCCCATTCTTCGGCCATGGTCGCGCCGATCTGCCGCAACCCGTTGATCAGCTCGTCCGAAGGCGCTTCAACCTTCATGCCGTTTTCCTTCATCGTCTCGATATAGCCGGCATTCTGCACTTCCATCTCGTCCCAGACGGCGGCTTCCGTCTCGGCGGAGGCCTCGAGCACCGCCGCGCGGGTGGCGTCATCGAGGCCGTTCCACGCATCGAGGTTCACGATCACGCCGGATTTCGGCATCCACGCGTTGATCGTGTAGAAGTAATTCACGTAATCCCAGATCTTCTGGAAGACGCCGATGGCACCCGAGGCCGTCATCGCCTCGGCCTGCCCGGTGGAAAAGGCCTGCGCGATGCCATCTGCTTCGGTCTTGGTCGGAACGGCCCCCATCAACTCGGCAAGGCGCGTGGTCGAACCATCATATGCGCGGAAGCGGACGCCTTCCATGTCGGCCACCGAGCTGACTGGCTTGGCAGAGAACAGCCCCTGTGGCGGCCAGATCGGCGCGAAGAGCAGCTTGAGACCACGCTCTTCCAGCGCGGCCTCTAGGTAGGGCCGCGATGCCTCGTAGAGCCGCCGCGCCTCGTCGCGGTCGGTGGCGAGAAAGGGCACGGTATCCACGCCTAGAACCGGCGCCTCCGCCGCATGGGGTGCAAGAAAGCGCGCGCCGATCTGCACCTGCCCTTCGCGCACCGCCCGCAGAATATCGGAGCCACCATAGAGCGAGCCCCCCGCATGAACGGTGATCTGCAGCTCTCCGCTGGATTTCTCGGCAACCTTCTCAGAGAAGGACACGTAGGACTTGGAGATGAAATTCCCCGCGCTGTAGGCCGCAGGCATGTCCCATGTCTGCGCCGCGAATGAAATGCGCGGCGCGAGCATGGTGGAAAGGCCGCCGAGCAGCCCGATCTGCAGGCTTTGGCGACGCGATATGTTCGAAAAGGTCATGTCTTGTCTCCCGTTGTTGGTTGTCGTCGTCCACCGCCCGAGACTGTCAAGACCGGGGCTCGCGTATTGAGGCCGCTGTCTTCTTCAGTGCCACGCAGCGCCATCTCACCCCGGCATAGTGCGTCGCATCAACCAACAATCATAATACTAATATCTCATCTTAATCTAAAATAAAGTTATACTCCGGGCACCTGGCCCAAAGGTCATAAGCGGCGCCGGCGATAGTTAGGGGCACATTTGAGACGGGCGGGGCGCTTGCCCGTGCGAAACCCGTCAGCCGGAAACTCCACGCTGCCCCCTTTCGGCAATCGGCGCGCAAGTCTCAGCGCAACGCATACTGCGTGCCAAGCTCGAGCTCCGTCTTCTGGGCAAGCCGGAGGATCTCGGAGCGCACGAAGTCCGTCATGCGGGTGTGCTTGCGCGACTTTGTCGAAATCAGCGACAGGTCGAACTGCGCGTCCGTCTCCACCGCCCGCGCCACGAGCCCACGCTCTTCGTAGAACCTGGCGGTGAGCGCGTCCACGATCGCCACGCCAAACCCGGCCAGCACGATTTCACCCGCCGCAGCCGTGGTAAAAACCTCCAGCGAAGCCGCCCCACGACGCCGCACCTCCGGCACCCGCAAGGCATCGACCGATTGCCCGTCGAAACTGCGCAAAACGACCACGGCCTCCGTTTCCAGCTGATGCGGCGCGATATTCAACTGCTGCTCGAACCTGTGCCCCGGACGGACAAGGCAGACGAGCGGCAACTTCATGAGCGGCACCGAGTCCACATCCGTCGCGTGCGGATCGGAAAGACAGAGCCCGATATCTACGCGGCCCGCCGCCACGGCCCGCAAGAGCCAGTCGGTGCTGCGCACTGGTAACGAAAGTGTGGTGTCGACCGCGTTCTGCATGAGATCGGCCACGATGCGCGGAAGCCAGAAATGCGCAAGCAGAGGCATTGACCCGACCGAAACCTCGCCGGCGCGGTTCTCGCGAATCGACGCGGCAAAGCGTTCGATCTGCTTCAACCCGGTATAGACGGTCTGCACCTGGTCGAATAGCAGCATCGCCTCGGCGGTGGGGTGCAGCCGGTTTCCCATCCTCTGGAAGAGTGCGAAACCCACGGCGCTTTCCAGCAACTGGATCTGCTTGCTCACGGCAGGCTGGCTCACATGCATCCGCTCCGCCGCGGCGGTGATGGAGCCTGTGAGCATCACGGCCCTGAACACTTCCAGCTGTCGCGGCGTCATAACTTTTATTGCTCCTAGAGACAATTAATTCGAATTGACGGAATGGATAGCACGTTCCACCCTATCGGCCAAGCCTGCCTGGGAGGCGTGAGCGGAGGAGCAAGGCGTGCACGTGATTTCCGACATTGCGCCAACGGAGCGCCAGAGAAGATTCTGGCCCGGGGAACTGGCGTTTCCCGAGGAAAGCTACACTCCCCGCCTCGACATGGTGCAAGCGGATCTGCGCAGGCAGGGCCTCAACGCCGCGCTTATCTTCGACCCCGAGAACATGTTCTGGCTCACCGGCTACCAGACGATCGGATATTTCACCTTCCAGGCCATGCTCGTGCCGGCGAGCGGGCTGCCGGTGGTGATCACCCGCGTCGTCAATTGCGACATGGCCAATGCCCTGCCGACAATCTCCCATGCCGTTGCGATCCGCGACACCGAGGATCATGTGGATGTGCTCGCCGGTTTCCTGAACACGGCCGGCGCAGCACGTATCGGCTTCGAACCCACGTCGCGCCAGCTCAGCGTGCAGGATTACCTGCGCCTCACCGGCCAGGTCACGGGCGAGCTCGTCGCCTGGATCGGGCCGATGGAGCCCGCCCGGCGCATCAAGACCGACGAGCAGATCGCCCGGATGCGTGCCGCCGCCCACGCCGTCGAGGCCGGCATGAAAGAGGCACTCGACACCATCGCGCCGGGCCGCACCGACAACGAGGTTGCGGCCGCGCTCTATCGCGGCTCCATCGCCGCCGGCAGCGAATATATCGGCCACCCTCCGATGGTGGTCAGCGGCAAGCGTTCCGCGCTCTGCTTCGCGCTCTGGAAGCGCAAGGTCATCGAGCGAGGCGACGTGGTGCTGCTCGAAGGTGCCGGCTGCATCGACCGCTATCACGTGATGATGTCGCGCTGCGCCGTGGTGGGCCCTCCGACCGATGAGCAGAAGGCAACCGCCGAGGCCTTGACGGAGGTGCTTGAGACCGCCGTCGCCACGATCCGGCCCAACGAGACCGCGGGCGAGATCGACAGGCGCTGCCGCGGCAAGGTCGAGCGGCTCGGGCTCGGAAAATACTTCAAGAGCCGCATGGCCTACGGCATCGGCATCGGCTTCCCGCCGAACTGGGCCGAGGGTCACATCTACGCCATCCGGCCCGACGACCCACTCGTCATCGAGGAAAACATGACTTTCCACGTGATCCCGACCATGTTCCGAGAGGAGTTCGGCATGGCGATCAGCGACAGCATACGCGTAACTAACAAGGGCTGCGAAGTTCTTACGAATTTTCCCCGCGATTTGGTTATCGTGGATTAACCGGGCGCTCTGCCAACCATTAGTCGCTGTTTGGCCACAGATGCTCACTACCCTGAAGAAACGAATAATCGTCCCCCGAATCTACATGAACCACGGCTGGGCGATCTTCTTGAGATTTTTGTCCTAGCTTAGCTACAAAGGTTTCGCTGGCGCGATTGGCTGAGTCATGGATTTCGCTTTTGCATAGAGTGATTTTCGCGTCGAATGTGTTTTCATTCATGTGTGTTTTTGCTCAAGAAACACGCCCACTCCTCCATCATCTCCCGTCTCTTGTCCAACATGTCACTACGGCGATAAGCCCGCTCGCGACAGCCGATCTGACATGCCGAGCGCTCGCAGCGCTCCGCCGCCGCAAGTCCGCTTCGAGCCGATTTTGATCTTCGAAAGCCCCACCTAAAGACCACTTATGATTGGCTACCTCAAGCGACGATTTCGGACTTCTCGTAGCTTCCGCCGACCCAGCAGGCGATCATTAATGTTGCGGCATTCCCATTGTGGAGAGCATGTAATTCGTTCGGTTCTGTAAAGACTACTTCGCCGGGTCGGACCCAAACCCGTTCTTTCCCGATCCGCTCGAACCAGAAGCCTCCAGACACAGTGACATACATCTCACGTGGTCCGTGCCTGTGTGTCGGATAATGGGCATGCGCGTTAAGGACCGAAAGCGCCAGCAACGCACCGTTCACGGCGATTGGTCCATCCGAAGTTGCCAGCGGGACCCATCCCCCGATCTTTTCAGTTTTTCCAAGCTCTTGCTCGGAGTAGCCTTCTCCCCAAGCAACCTTATCATACGCATTGATAAATGCGGTGCAGAGCCGGTTCAGCGCAGGATGTCCGCATTGATGGCAGTCAGGCAAGTCGGTATCCGGGCGCTCGTTTTGAACCCGATATGGGATCAGATCGTAGGATTGAGAGAATTGCCTAAAAAACTGTTTGATTTCGCGGTCGTTGAGGCTCTTCATTGCGTTCAATGCAAGCCTATATAGCTCAACCGTCGCGTTCGACACACTGGTAATGGGGCAGACCTCCAAGCTAGGCATGAACTCCTGAGGACAGAAGTATATCGCGCATCTAAACGCAAGCGGCAAGGTCCGCTTCGTCCCGCATTGCCGCCACTCGGAGCTCAAAAATTCTGCGCGAAGCATGAATGACCGGTCTGGGGAAGCTGCGGCGCGGCATCGGTGCTACTGATGGACGGCAGCTCCGGGCCGGTCGTGGCCTCCGCCATAGAAACAGCGGCTTGCATAAATGCTGTGCTCCGGTGCAGATTGATGCCATGTTGGTTAAAGAAATATTCGCCATCGCCGACGTCCGCGTCCCGGTCAAACGCAAAAAGACCCTGGATCCAGGAAAAGTTGACGATATCGCCGAGGATATGCTGGAGAATGGCCAAACCACCCCCATACGCCTGCGCGCCTGGCGTTACACCCACGCAGGCCAGCATGTGCTTTAGCCGGGCGATCTCGGGTTCGAGTATGTGACAGCCATTCAGGATCGGGGAACTATCTGGAAGCGGGAATAGGCGAAGCCCTTTGGCGCCGCCGGACCTCGAAGGGATACGAGCGACCCTTCGCCTGAAACTGAAGGTATAAAGGACGTGAAGGACAACGCTTGCTTGAACTTTGTGCCCTCTGATGGCAATTCAGTTTGCGAACTGCTCCAAGCCGCCAAACAGTTTGGTCTGAGGTTAAGCTTGGACAAAAAGAAGATGCAGGATCCGTGATGCGCTAGCATCCAAACCTGCTAACAAAAAAGAAGGGCAGGCAGATGACAGAAATTATCGGAACCGCATATTGCTCCACACCGGTCGGCTTTTCGTTCAAGACGATCGACGATATACTCAAAGTTTCGCAGGGCAATAATCTGCAAGCTGGCCTTACCGGTGCCCTAGTATATGACAACAATAATTACCTGCAGTGGCTCGAAGGCGACCCACTAACTGTGCGCGCCGTAGTCGAGCGAATTTTTCAGGATGACCGACACACTGACATCAAACTTCTGACGGCCCACAAGCTGAAGGGCCGGTGGTTTCCGGATTGGAATATGACAGCAGCAGTTACGCAAGGTGAGACACTTCGAGGACTCAAGCTTGTTCCTCATCTGTCGCTCGCAGCCTTCAACCCCCAGGATTGGTCCGAAGCAGATGTTGTTTCCTTTATGAGCGCTTTCAGCGACTATCTGAAACAGAGGCCGGCACCAAAATCTGAACTCTTGTCGGAAAATGAATCGCGACGCCCACGCCGCGTCGACCCATTAAGTCATTTTGACCGACGGTTGAGGAGCATCGCCCCGGATGCGCTGAGTTAAAGTTCTTTTTGAACCTCACAAGCTATCTCGATGTCATCGCTTCAAACATCGAAACGGCTCATGTGGACGACTTTGGAACCCTGAGCGCCGGCAATTTTGAATATCGAGACGCGCATTATCCTCACCGGCGGGAAGGAGGTGGCCGCCCTCTTGTGAGGGGCCACACCACGCTGAACTCAACTCAGAAGCCAACCACCATCAACATCCACGGTCGTGCCGGTTACAAAGTCGTTCTTGATCACAAACAAAATCCCCTCTGCCACCTCATTGGCTGTGCCAGCACGAGGGATAAGGTGGTCTTGGGTCATATCGTCATAAAGCGCTTTGCGTTCAGCGCCTTGCGCAGACACCATTGGAGTATCAATGATACCGGGGGAAACCACGTTTATACGAATTCGAGGCGCAACCTCGCGGGCCACCGCGCGCGCCATGGCTTCTACCGCGCTGCCGACAGAGGAAAGCGCGCTCTGCCCGGGTTGGCAATTGCGCGCTGGCGCACCAGACACGAGCGTGATCGAACCGCCGTCAACCACATGGCCGGCACCATGTCTGACGACGTTGGCATACCCCCAAAGCTTGTCAAAGGAAGCCTTGTAGCCGTCCATGTCCATCTTGAGAAAAGGACCGATTGCGCGCTCGCCACCCGTTGCGCAACTCACCAGGATATCGATTGGACCGAGGTCATTTAGCAGAGCCGCGACTGCTGCTTCATCAAGAACATCGCAGGATCGTGTCGTGACATTGGCAGGCAGTTTTCCCGCCTTGGAGGGATCGCGGCTAACCGCTACGACCGTTGCATCGCCATCAGCCAGCATCTGTGTTGTCGCAAGACCAATGCCCGAAGTGCCGCCAAAGATTACAGCTTTCTTGCCTGATACATTCATGTCGAAATCCTTTCGTAAATGAACCCTGGAAGGTGTGCGTCGTTTCAAGTTCCTACTGGAAACCTCTAGCTGACACGTCCAAAGTGGAACGTCTTTTGCGGCACCTTGTTGTTGTTTCGAGGCTGTATCAACATTCTGGGGCAAGTTGAACCAGCTGAAAGCCAGCATGTGCTTTATCCGGGCAATCCCGGGTTCGAGTATCTGACCGCTTTTCAGGAGCGAGAGATCACCTGGGGACCCCGGACATCTCCATTCAGGCGTAGAAGGTGCCTTCCGACATGCCATGCTTGCGGCACAGATCGGCGCACTTCGCACCGGCCTCATGCTCGGTCAGGTGCCGATGATCTGTTCTTCTGTGTATCTCGTTCGCTTCATTGTCCGGTAGTCCGTCCCTTCGGTGGGTCGGACTGTAATTCCAAATGGAAGGAAAATTCCGTGGCAGGTCACTGCCGCAACAAGGGATAGCGGCAGCCAATGAGAACTCTTGATCGTTCACTTAGAGAACAACCTGCGCAGGACACCACGAACCGAGAGGGTTTCGTAGGTTGGGTAGGCGCGTCCAAAGTCTCTATCATCAACCAGTTCGGGAAACTGATGAGGCTTACGCTTTCGACTCATTGTCTCCGAATTCTGTTCCAGATGGCTCCTGCTCAGGTAGGTATCTCGCATCGTTCACTTCCCTCTTGTTACCCAGACAATTTGCGGGGGAACCATGGCGAAAAGCGGCAAAGGCTATGAAAGATCAATGGCAACTTTTGATGAGCTCGAGACAAATTAGAGGACAGAATGCGCAGGCAGCGGACATTGCAAAGTTGGTGCCGTTGGCAACGCCGGGCGGCAAAGGCGAGCTAGACCCGACATTGGTGGCCCGCGCTGCAAACGGGTAGAGGCAGCCAGCATTGTTCAAAAACTGACCTTTCAGGCAAGAAGCACGGTCTCATGTCGCTTCAGAGATCGGCGCGCAGAAAGAAATGCTGAACTTTTCTGATCGTCACGCAAATCAGGAAACAGCGCGAGCAACTCGCTGGATTGTTCCTTATCCATCCCGGTGAGAAGATTTTGGCCCGGGTTGAAGCTCTCACTCCACGCGCCATCAGCCAGAACAACTTCATGTTGATCAAACAGGAAGTGGAGGTAAACTACCTTGTCTGCCAATATCGTCTCGATGCCCGGCAGATAGGTGAGATGCTTTGCCGCCACGAATATTTCAGGATCACCAAAGAAAACCGAAGAAGAGGCCGACATCCACAGCATCTTGTGCTGCGGTGACACCATCATATCCTGCTCCGGGATACCGGCACCAAGGGCACCGCGCTTGATCAGGATCGGTGCGAGATGTGTTCGGCGAACAATCTCTTCGCGCGAGAGAGCCCTGCGACCGACCCAATTGACTGGCTGGTAGCCATGATCACGTGTGACAAGCAGGTCTCCCTCGCAGATATCTCCTGCGGGCACGAGCCCGCGCTTTGTCATGACCAGCGATCCTGGTGTGAAGCATGGAACGGTCGGCCTTTCTGGCTCATACGTTATACCCGTGCCAGTTTCCATGTCGGTCACTTTGAACGCATCAATGTCGTAGTCGCCTTCGAGCGTGACAACGCTGTCTACCTCACCATCTGCATCGGAATCCACATTCAGAATGGCCGAGCCTTCTTCGACACTCAGTTCCTCATCACTGAACCGTGCATTGGTATAGAACAGAAGATCACTTTCCCCAAAGCCTGAAACCTGATCTCCGTCCAGTTCCTCTGGCAGCCCAAAGATGATGTTTTCACCGTTATTGATTTCGAGGTCGTCGTCGCCGGCCCCACCTTGCAGAACACTGCCATCGCCTTCCGATATCAGCGTATCTTCACCATTGCCCGTCGACATGAACGCTGGCGTCGTGCCTGCGTGATAGTTGACACCTGCATTCGTATATACAGCGTCATCTTCAAATCGATCTTGCACCCAGTTGCCGAACCGTTCACCTGCGTCCCGAGCGCCAGTGATATATCCTTCCCCCGCTTCTCTAGGGTTTATTCCAAGTGTAGACCAAACGTTCTCCGGAACGTTTTGTAGGTCTTCCCACCTGTTCGACACAAAATCGAAAATGGTATCTGCTGCGGGGATCAAGTTTTCGAAAGTTGGCCCAATAATATCCCGCGTATCTTCAACAGAGCCTCGGGTTTCGAGCAAATCTTCTAAAGCAAGGCTTTCGAATGGATTCTCCAAACCGTAACGAAGTTCGACAGTCTCTACGGCGGATTCAAATGCAAACTTGGCGATCGCTATTGGTGCTGAAGGAGCCGCAACTGGCAACGACGATAAAAAGCTTGACGCAATATCCACCCTGTAGTCCAGCGTTTGTAAAAATGTATCATAGTCAAAATCGAAATTGGTGATTGGCACATCACCTGTCGTTGACCCCAGAAACGAAAAGCTCTCGTCACTAAATTCCGTGGAGTTTGTGCTTGTGGACAACAGTTGGTAATCGCTGAGCGGTCGGATCTCTGAAGAGCTATTATTCTCCACTGTCCCGATGCTGGTATACAACTCATCCTGGAACCAGTAGCCCGTATGAGCATCCGTGATGAAACCAACCAAGGACCCGGACACCAATCCCTCGAGATCATTATCTGACGTAATCTTATCGAAAATTCCGTATTCAACACGGCCTGAGATGTAAGCATCGCCCGCTAACTGAACCAAGTCTCCGCTTGTGACAAAGTGAACCGAGTCTCGCACGTCGTCATCCGGATCAAAGGCCTGCGCCAAATCTTGATCAATGCCGGGGCTATTGAATGTTGCGATTGTCCCAAGCGATAGATCACTCAGTGTGGGCTCATCTTCAGACTGCAGTCTGGAAGCAATGTATTGGGTTTGTGCGCCACCTTGACTGTGACCACTAATATTCAGCGCTTGGCCCTGCTCGGTATTGCGCGCGATCCAGTCAACAATATCATCCCAGCTCTCATCAACCTGCGACCGCCCAACACCATCAGGCTCAAAATTAGAGGCCCAGTCATCTGCGTTGGATGACCCCCGGATGGCCAGAATTGGCTCTGCCGTCGGAGAGGTCATGCCAACCGCGAAAAGCCCTTCATCAGGACTGCCCTGTGACAGCACTTCGAACTCGTAACCCTGCTCAAGAATATAGGTGCTCTCGGTTCCAGCGCTTCCGAAGGCATGATAATCATTGGGTTGATCCCCCAGACTCTGATAAGCGACCAGCCGTGCCGCGATCTCAAGGTCCTCGGTGCTTGGCTGATAAAGAGAGGGGGGCGTTTCAGGGTCCTCAGGCACTTCTGGGTCGTCGGGGACCACCGGATCTTCTGGATCATCTGGCTGTTCCGGGTCGACGTCGCCGGGACTATCTTCTCCCGCCCCGGGACCTGAGGTGTCATCACCATCATTCGCGCCGGTGCCGATGTCCTGGTCCGCGAAAGGCGAGGCGAGGGTGACAACACCGGAGGATAGCTCATCAGCCACTGCGCTGGAATCTCCGCCATCGTCGCCGTCACCCCATGTGACGACCGAGCCGTCTTCTTTCAGCGCTGCGAAGGCGGTTTCAGTCGAGAAAATCTCCGTCACGCCGCCGGACAGGTCGTCCTCAACCCTGCT
Organism: Roseovarius sp. E0-M6; assembly: GCF_037083845.1. NCBI lineage: Bacteria > Pseudomonadati > Pseudomonadota > Alphaproteobacteria > Rhodobacterales > Roseobacteraceae > Roseovarius > Roseovarius sp. E0-M6. The sequence goes on from NZ_JBAPLA010000007.1 coordinate 184,597, forward strand.
GGAATCACCGCCCGTGTCGCCCCACCCCCAAGTCACGACCGAGCCGTCTTCTTTCAGTGCCGCGAACGCGTCTCTAGTCGAGAAAATGTCTGTCACGCCGCCGGACAGCTCGCTGGCGATTGCACTGGAATCCCCGCCATTACTAGCTTGACCCCATGTTGCGACGGAGCCGTCTTCTTTCAGCGCCGCAAAGGCGTTTCCAGTCGAGAACACTTCCGTAATACCGCCGGAAAGCTCGTCCTCAACCGCGCTGGAATCACCGCCCCAAACATCCCTACCCCATGTCACGACCGAGCCGTCTTCTTTCAACGCCGCGAACGCCTGTGTATTCGAGTATATTTCTATGACATCGAAAGACAGATCGCTCGCTACGGCCGTGGAGTCTCCACCGAAGGAAGACGATCCCCACGTCACAACCGAACCGTCCTCGCTTAACGCCGCAAAGGCGCCACGGTTCGAGGTAATATTAGTGACTCCGTCGGATAGGTCGCTCCTCACCGCGCTGGAATCACCGCCCCAATTGCTGCTGCCCCATGTCACGACCGACCCGTCGTCTTTGAGCGCCGCAAAGGCGGTATTCGTCGAGGAAACAGCTGTTACCCCACCAGACAGATTGCCGGCCAACACGCCGTTGAAGCCAGGACCAGCCCCATCGCCGGAATAGCCGCCGAAGGGAGCGAAACCCCACGTCACAAGCGAACCGTCCTCGCTTAACGCCGCAAAGGCCCTCGAAGTCGAAAAAACCTCTATCACGCCGCTGGACAGATTATCCGTCACTTCCCTTGAGTTGCCGAGCCAACCGCCCCATGTTTCTATCGAGCCGTCCTCTTTAAGCGCTGCGAAGGCGCTACCATGCGAGTAAACGACCGCTACGCCACCGGACAGCTCGTCCGCCACAGCGCTGGAGTCTCCCCCGCTAGAGTCGCTGCCCCACGTGACGACCGAGCCGTCCTCTTTCAGCGCTGCAAAAGCGCTGCCAGTCGAGAAAATATCTGCGACGCCACTGGACAAATCGTCCGCCACCGCACTGGAGTCTCCGCCAAACCTGGCATCACCCCAAGTGACGACGGAGCCATCTTCTTTCACAGCCGCGAAAGCACGCCCATTGGGAAATTCACCACCTGCGCCAGTGGACCAAACCGACCCGTCACCGGAGTTCTTTTGTCCTGACATCCTGGCGACTCCCTCTTGGAAATATCGTCTGCGACAAAATTAAATGGCTTTCAGAAGCTAGCCACTCAGATTTGCTTTGGTGAGTCAATCAAAGGCAGCTTCTTCTCTAAACAATCCTGCCAAAGCGCGACGCTTGTTTCCTCTATTGCTTCTTACTCGAGGCTCGCTTGTCCAATCCTCGCCCGCCCAATTGTAGCTCAGGGGGCCTTTATCGCTGGTAGGTCCACCATTTCTACAACAAGAAAGCGTAACTACGTGAACAGGCCTCCCACCCGTCATCAAGACTTCCTCAATGGAAGAGAATTGCCTGACGACTGTCCACTTCGGGCTTATTTTGTTGAAAAACTAGCACTTGATCGAGGGACATCCTGCTGATTCAATTCTCTCGACGAGCGGGAGAATTGACGATGATGGGACCAAGACAGGAAGCTCAGGCGGCGCTGTTCGATGAGTTCTCGCTGGAAGATCAGGTTCCGCAAGACCATCTTCTTCGCTCCATTGATCGGTTCGTCCACCTGAGCAACATCCGTGCCCACCTGACCGAATTTTACAGCCATACCGGCTGGCCGTCGGTCGATCCCGAGCTGCTGATCCGGATGCTGCTGGTCGGATATTGCTTCGGTATCCGGTCCGAGCGGCGACTTTGTGAAGAGGTGCATCTGAACCTCGCGTATCGCTGGTTCTGCCGCCTCGATCTGAACGACCGCGTGCCGGATCATTCGACGTTTTCCAAGAACCGACATGGGCGTTTCCGCAAGAGCGAACTTCTGCGCCACCTGTTCGAGACGACCGTCGCGCGTTGCATCGCGGAAGGTCTGGTCAGCGGTCAACGCATGGCCATCGACGCCAGCCTGATCGAGGCGGATGCCAACAAGCAGAATTCAACCCCGAAGGAAGAATGGGACGCGTCGAGCATCAATCCCGCTGACGCGCCCCGCGCGGTCCGCGAGTATCTCGACACGCTCGACGAGGCCGCGTTTGGCGCGGCCAGCGATGTCCAGCTCAAGTTCACCTCGCATTCCGATCCAGCGAGCCAATGGACGGCGGCACGCAAGGGCCCTGCTTTCTTCAGCTATTCCGACAATTACCTGATCGACACGGATCATGGCGTGATTGTCGATCTGGAAGCCACGAGGTCGATCCGGCAGGCCGAGGTCGGATCGACCAAGACCATGCTGAAGCGGGTGAAGGGAAGGTTCGATCTGCACCCCGAACGCCTGATCGCGGATACGGCTTACGGCACCGGACCGATGCTGGGCTGGCTGGTCGACCGCATGATCGCGCCCCACATCCCGGTTATAGACAAGTCCGGACGCAGCGACGGCACCTGGACACGGGCAGAGTTCGAGTGGGACGCCGATAACGACCAATATATCTGCCCAGAGGGTCACGAGTTGAAGCAGTTCCGACGGAATTATTCCGACCCGAACCGGGGACCGACCGGCAAGGGCACAGCCCGTTACCGCGCATTGAAGGACGTCTGCCAAGCGTGCCCATCCAAAGCCAAATGCTGCCCCAACGCCGAGGCGCGCAAGATCACCCGCGAAGAGCATGAAGACGCCCGCCAGGTCGCCCGCGACATCCACTGCCCGGCAGTGCATGTTTACATGCATGAGAGGGGCCAAGACCCGCCAATACGACGTCTCAATGAAGCTTCGGAAGAAGGTTGAGATGCTCTTCGCGCACCTCAAACGTATCCTCGGCCTGGGCCGCCTCCGATTACGTGGTCCATGCGGCGCAAACGACGAATTCCTCCTCGCCGCCACCGCCCAAAACCTCCGGAAATTGGCCAAGGTCTTTCCCGCACCGCAGCAAACGCGAAAAGTCTGATAGGAAAGGCGCTCGCGCTCCACCAAAGCTTCCCATTTCTGCAATCGCAAACGGGTGTTTTTCCACAAAAGCGGCGGAAAAGGGACTTTCGCCGCGGCGGCAATTTCTTCCTATCAGACGACCTTAACGGAAATTGACAATTGCACCCGGCCGCGACGGATGCGGGTTCTTTCAAACTGTTATTTGCCTGTCATGTAACAGTCCTACGCAGGGAACACGTATGACGAACCAGGCGGGACCCGATGAAAGATTTGAAATCCGAGCGATCCAGCACAGACGACACCTATGCAGGTGATTACCCGCAACGGCCCCTTCGCAAAAAGCTGGCGACGTTGTCGCTTGGTGGCTCTCGTGCATCGATCCAGGCCATGTGGAGTGATTGGGCCGTGCATTTTGCGATGGCGCCCGACCTTCAACTCGACATGGTCAAGTCGGCGACCGAGAGCTGGCTGCAATGGGCGCGCTATGTCTCGGCGGGCTGCCCGGATGACCCGGATCTGAAACCCATTGAACCAGCGGAATCTGACCGTCGGTTTCGTGGTCGCGGGTGGAGCCAACCGCCTTTCGCGGCTATGGCGCAAGGATTTTTGTTGCTTGAAGAGCTTGCAGATCAGGCGGCGCGAAGCGTTCCCGGGCTTGGACAATCTCGACAAGACTCCGTGGCCTTCGTGACGCGGCAGATCCTCGACGCTATGGCACCGTCCAATTCCCCGATCACCAATCCGGACGTTTTGGCCCGAACCTTGGCGACTGGCGGGGCGAACATCCATCACGGCTTGGAACGCGCATTTCGCGACATCAAGGACGGGCCGACCCCCGCCGGAAACAGTCAGGTCGGGGAGGCGGTGGCGACCACGCCGGGCAAGGTTGTGTATCGCAACCATCTGATAGAGCTGATCCAGTATGAACCAACAACCGACACGGTTCATCCAGAACCCATCCTGATCGTGCCAGCCTGGATCATGAAATACTACATCCTCGATCTCAGCCCCGAGAACTCACTCGTGCGCTACCTGACCGAGCAAGGCTTTACCGTGTTCATGATCTCATGGCGCAACCCCAAGGCAGAGGACGCGCATTACGGTATGCAGGATTACCTCGACCTCGGGCCGCGTGCGGCTTTGGACGTGATCGAAAGCCAGTCCGGCGCCAAGAAAGTGCATAGTGCTGGTTACTGCCTCGGCGGCACGCTCTTGTCGATTGCCGCGGCGACCATGGCGCGTGATGGTAATGATCGGTTGGCCAGCATGACATTATTTGCGGCGCAGACGGATTTCAGCGAACCGGGTGAACTCAGCCTCTTTATCAATGAAAGCCAGGTGTCGTTCCTCGAAGACGTGATGCAGGAACAGGGCTATCTGGACGCCAGCCAGATGATGAGCGCCTTTCAGATGCTGCGCTCCAATGATCTGATCTGGTCGCAGATGGTGCGCAAATACCTGTTGGGGGAAGACGATCTTCCGATGAATGACCTCATGGCGTGGAATGCCGACACCACGCGCATGCCCGCGCGCATGCATTCGGAATACCTGCGGCACATGTTCCTCAACAATGACCTTGCTGCGGGGCGCTTTCACGTGGATGGGCACCATGTGTCACTGCGTGATATCCGGCTTCCCGTGTTCGTCGTGGGCACGGAAGGCGCCCTGCATACCGATGAGGTCATGTCCGCCGTTGTGTCCAAGACCGGCGGACTGCGCACCGAGCGCCGGATGAGCCATGTCTACGTCATGGACGTGCCAACCTATCCCAAACCGCTCATCATTACCGATGCCGCGATCAACATCGAGCCTGACCTTGAGACCAAGGCCGACATCATCCAGAACGCCATCGACTTGGCCCGCGCCATCGGCATCGAAGTGCCCAAGGTGGCGATCCTGTCGGCGGTCGAGACCGTCAACCCGCGCATGCAATCCACGATCGAGGCTGCAGCCCTGTGCAAGATGGCGGATCGCGGACAGATCACCGGCGGACTTCTTGACGGACCTCTGGCCTTCGACAATGCGATTTCATTGCGTGCTGTTGCCACCAAAAGCATCGTGTCGCCCGTCGCGGGGCAGGCGGACATACTGCTCGCGCCCGACCTTGAAGCCGGCAACATGATCGCCAAGCAGTTGATGTATCTGGCAGGGGCGGAAGCCGCCGGTGTCGTCCTCGGCGCGCGCGTGCCGATCATCCTGACCAGCCGGGCCGATGACGTGAAAACCCGCACCGCTTCTGCCGCGATTGCCGCCCTGTTTAGCGCGGCCCAACGCCCGTGACCGGATTGCTGACGCTCAACGCCGGGTCGTCATCTTTGAAATTCGGCCTCTACCGCAACACACAGGAGCCTGCATTGCTGGTGGTCGGGCAGGTTGACGGCATTGGCTCTACCTCGCGATTGATCCTTGGGACGGATGACGCCGCGACAGAAACGCCCTGCGATGTGGCCACTCACGGCGCGGCACTTGAATGTATCATCAATGCACTTGGGCCGTATCTTGACGGCATCACGATCACCGGTGTCGGGCATCGTGTGGTTCATGGCGGTCCGGATTTCGCGGAACCGGTGATTGTCACGCCGGGGATCGAGGCCGCACTGACAGATCTGATCCCGCTGGCCCCATTACACCAGCCGCATAACCTGGCTGGCATCGCCGCCGCACGCGGCCTGTTTGCCGACGCTGTTCAGGTGGCGTGTTTCGACACCGCGTTCCATCGCGGGCACCCATGGGTCAACGATACATTCGCGTTGCCCCAAAAGTTCTATGACAACGGCATACGGCGCTACGGATTTCACGGGCTTAGCTATGACTACATAACCAGCGTGATCGAATACGACGAGCCCGATGCCCGAAGTATTCCGACCAGTCGGCGGCGTAGCTGATGTCCGTGCTGGCGCCGAGGATGGCCCGGACGTCGGCCGCCAGATCGCGAAACGCCTGCACGGCCGGATAGCTCGACGCGCCCGAGCGGATCGTCGTCAGCCCGCGCATCTCGGTCCCGATCAGGAAGGCGTCGACCCCGCCCGCCGCCGCGCAGAGATGGACATAGTGCAGCACCATGCGGCGCAGGCCCCAATCGCCCGCCGCGCCGGTCCAGGAGACGGTCTCGCCCGAGACCGCGAAGTCTGATGGGCTGGCGCTGCCGAAGAAAGCCGACACCTGCGCGGCCGCAGCGGCAGTCTTGTCGACGCTGCCGGCATAGCCCACTGCGGGCGAGCAGGTGATCCGGCCGCGCCAGGGGAACGCGGGCTGACCGGTCTCGGCGGCGTTGTCGGAATACGGGTTCGGCAGGCTGTTGCCGGGCGGCACGTCCATCAGGATGAACGGGTAGAACGTCACGCGCAGCCCGCGGGCTTTCATCTCCTTGATCGCCTCGACGATGGCGAAGTCGGCGGGCGTGCCGCCATAGACGGGGCGGTCCTGCTCATCCCGGCTGACGAGGTGTGCCTCGGCACGCGAGACCCCGTTGACACTCCACGTCTGTGGGCTGGTGGTCTTTTTTGACACCTCGACACCCGGCCGGATGGTGCACTCGCCCGCGCGCAGGTCGTTGCCGAACCAGGCGACGACGAGGCTGACGCTCTCCACCTTGGGCGCCATGGCCTGCAGGCGATCCAAGGCCAGCACCATGTCGGCGGTGTCCGAGAGCGCGTTCAGGTTCTCCGGGGTCTGCGCTCCGCCGCTGCCTTTGCGAATGCCTGCCGTGGCGTAGGTGAACTCGCCCGAGGCCGGGATCATCGTAACGGCCTGCGTCAACCCTTCGGCGGTTTCGGGATCGGCGAGCGGGCGGAAGACCTCGAAGGAGAGCTGCGGCAGCCGGTTGCCATAGGTGGAGAGCGCCAGTTCCTCGAAGACCACATAGGCCGTGCCCCGATAGGCGGGTGTGCTGGCCACGCCCATCTTCGCCGCAATGAACGGGTCCGCCGTCTGCGTCTCGTCGCCGGGATACCAGCGCCAGCTGACGCCGGAGAGGTCCATCGGCTTGCCGTCGGCCCAGATGCGCCCGATGCCGGTGATCGGGCCTCCGCAGAGCGCCACGGCAAAGCTGGCGTAGTAGAGATACTCGGTGGTCTTGACCTTGCCGCCCCCGCCACCCTTGCCGCCGCCCTGCGTGGTGGTCTTCGTCTCCTCGCGGAAATCGGTCGCCCAGATGATGTTGCCGCCCATCCGCATCCGGCCGTAGAGCCGCGGGATCACCGCGCCTTCGGTGGCCGAGGTGATGCGCAGCGTGTCGAGCCGCGCGCCCTCGATGCGCTGCGTCGGCGCCAGCGACGAGATGATCCAGCTGTCGACGACCGAGCCGATGGTGGAGCCGATGAAGCCGCCGATCGTCGCGGCGCTGACGCCGAGGATCGCGCCGCCGATGCTGCCGCCAATGGCGGCGCCGGCCGCGCCGAGAACGAGGGTGGCCATTGGACCTCGAGGATGACGATTGAAGGAAAGACGGAAGAAAGGATTGGTCAGACGCGCCCGACGGAAGGCGTTCAGACCCAGGCGAAGCCAGCCTCACCCGCCACGCGCGTCAGGCGAAGGCGATGGCTGCGGGCAGCCACTGCTCGGCCGCCACGAAGGCGTCACTGATCAGTATTCGTTGACGGTGGTCGGATTGGGCGGGAAACGGTCATTCGCTGCAATCGCGAAGGGCTCGTGTAGGGAAGAATAAGCGGTCATTCACCGCGCATAGCCGAGCGTATTGGTTAGGCGCTCAGGCGCAATGCCTGTGCCTCGAACCGCTTCAGCGTATAACGCGAAAGTTCATAATCACAAACTTGCTGTTCAATTTCAGGGAAAAGTGCCACAATTTCGTCCCGCTCGAGCGGCGTAACCGCTTCAAGCGACTGCTGACCGGGGAATAGGCTTTCGACCGGGCTGGCCTCGGCAAAGACGACCTGATGCTGATCGAACATAAAATGCCAATATTCGATGGTCTCACAGGGGATGATGCGGATTGTATCGTCATTCACCAGGTGTTTGGCGGCTACCAGCACCTGTGCCTCACCGAACAGCAATTCAGCCCTAGCGCCCGTGATCAGAACTCGGTGATTTTGCGACACCCAAAGATTGCGGACATTGCCTATCGCTCCGCGCCGGATACGCACCGGCGCATTCGCGCCAACACCAGCTGTTTGGGTGCCGCCGATCCAGCGAATGCGTTGCGGTCCTTCATCCATGGTATTGACCAAGTCGCCCACTTTAAGCGTTTCAATCGCCTGAGGGCCGCCTGGGGTTTCGATCAGAGTGCCCGAGGCGAAACACACAAAGGTGTTCTCAGTAAAGATGTTGAGATCGCTGGAAAATTGTCCATCAGACACCTCTTCGCCCGAGATTACCCCGTCGCCATTCAGATCGATATCTTCATTGGTGGGCACCTCTAATGGCCCATTGGTGGACTCCAGCGTACCCAGAATATCCACACCCGCCACCGCCGCCATTTCACCCAAAACCGGCGCACCGGCGTCGGTTGAGGTCAGCGCGCTTGCATCAAATTCCAGATACCGATCGCCCATAGTCTTGCGCCCGACATCAATATCGGCACCTTCGCCCGGCGGAGCGTTGAATTCATAAAGGGAAACATCGTTGAAATAATCCGAGGCGTTGTCATAAACCGTGATGCCAACAATAACGGAATCGTCAGTTAGGATGCCATCGTCGGTCGCACCTTCAACATGATATACGACGATGTCGTCATATTCGAAAATAGCCGTGCCATCATGAATCATCAACTCGCCCCCACCACTTGCATTGGTGTTGGTTTGGGGGTCACCTATGACACTAAAACCGTTCAACAAAAGCGTTGTATCGGCCATAACTGCTCTTTTCCTGCCTCGAACCCGGTTCTTTTGCCCGTTTTTTCGATTTTGTCTCTCCGCTTACAGCATTAAGGCGGAAATGTGGCCCAAATAGGGCGGGGATTGATGGTGGAGTAGATATTCCGCGCTGCGGGTTTTCAAATGGCCAACAATTGTGCATGACCAGCGAAGGACCGGAATCGCGGGCCGCGATGCAGCGGTGGAAAGGCATGGCCAATGGCGGCTCTGGGCCGATAGGCTTTCCAAGTTGGAGCCAACCCGCTGGAAACCTCGCATCGCACATCGGTCGCCACGCACCGCTTGTCGTCCGGCGCCACCGTCTTTCGTCCTACCAAACGCGGGCTTGACCCATTACTCAATCGTCGTTTTCTCTCCCAGCGTAAGGAGACTTTCCATGCCCCAGATCATTCGTGCTCTCGCATTCGGCCTCGCCGCCGCCCCAGCCGCCGCACAGCAGACCGAGTATAGCGACGCCACCCGTGGGACTGTCGTTCTTCCTCAGGGCGATCGGTCCTTTGCCGATGCGGTGGTTTCACGCACTGTCGGCAGCGGATCGATCAAGACTTCGGCTGCAGACCCCGCCGCCACGCTGGGCGCACCGAATTATTCCGGGGATGTGAATGACGGCAGCTTCTTATCACTCGGTTGCGACGGGAATGTGGTCTTGCAGTTTGCTGACAACGCGCTGGTCGATCTGGAGGGGCCGGACCTATACGTGTTTGAGGTCGGGCCGAAAGTCGAGGGTATGTCGCTCGCCATTTCTACCGATGGCATGGATTGGACAGACATCGGCGCGATTACCGGCGGGCGTGCCGAGGTAGACATCGCAGATGCCGTGCAAGACGGGGCTGATTTCCGCTTTGTGCGTCTTGCCGATGACGGGGAGGACTGCGGCACTTCCTTTGCCGGGGCGGACGTCGATGCCGTCGCGGCCATCGGTTCCGCCTTGCGTTTCACGCTGGATGGGGCTGTGCTCTTTGCCCATGACAGCAGCGACCTCATGCCTGATGCCAAGGCCGCGCTCGACGACCTGGCCGCGCAGATCGCCGACGCCAATCTCTATGCCTTCCGCGTTGTCGGCCATACCGATGCCACCGGCAGCGATGCCTACAATCTGACACTGTCGCAGGAGCGTGCCGCGGCTGTGCGGGACTATTTCGCCAGCATGGACATCTTAACCAACGTGTCGATTTCGTCCGAAGGTCGGGGCGAATCCAATCCGCTGGCCAGCAACGAGACAGAAGAAGGTCGCGAACAGAACCGCCGCGTGGAAATCATTGGGCGCTGATACGGCGTTGTGATGCCGTTTCGACGGCGCTTGAGGGCGACCATGAAGAATCTTGGAACGTAGAGGCTCACGTCCGCAATGCGGATACTGCCTCGCAGGATTCATTTAGCCTCCCAATGACCGAAATGGGCCGAGACTTCCCGGCTTTTCCGTTCAGCCTTCGGCTTCCTGACGCTGCGGGAACAGGAAGGCGAAGGCGATGCGCCGCCGCCAGGATTGCGTGAGCGGTTCCTCGATCACGCCGAGCCGCTCGTAGGCGTGGAGGAAAATGTCGGGCCCGGTGACGATCCCGACATGCTTGGCGATGGCACGCGGCATCATGCGGAACAGCACCAGCGCGCCGGGACCAGCCACCGTCGGTTTCACCTCGATCATCATGGCGCGCGCGCCTTCGGCCAGCAGCTCGCACGGCCCGGTCTCGCCCCAATCGCGGCGATAGGGCGGGATCGGGAACGGCTCGGGGCCGACGACCTCGCGCCAGACGCCCCGCGCCAGCCCGAGGCAGTCGCAGCCGACGCCGCGCAGGCTCGCCTGGTCGTGGTACGGCGTGCCGAGCCAGGCCCGCGCGATGGCGATGACACTGTCTGGGTCGGCCGGCGTCACATCACGCCCCCGTCGTGCCCGCCCTTCGTCGCGTATCGGAGGACGGCGTCCTGGCCGGGGATGTGCGGGAAGCCGCGAAAGTTGGCGATGTTCGCGAACTTGGCCCCGCAGGTCTCCATGCGCTTGTCGCAGCCCGCACGAATGGTGAAGGCGTCGCCCTCGGCGATGGACCGCACCGGCGCTTCGAGCAGCGTCAGCACCGCGATGCCATCAGTGACGTCATGGCCCAGCACCTCGGTGCGCCGCCCGGCGTTCGCGCCGCTCGTCCAGTCCACGGTGCCGAAGGTGAACCAGCCGGACGTGAAGCCGCCCAGCCCCGAAGCGGTGAAGGCACGGTCACGCAGGAGATCGATGACGGCACCCGCGCCCTTGAAGGCTGGATCCTCCAGATCGACGCCGCAGCGCGCGTCCCCGAGCGCGGCGTCGCAGGTCGCCTGGAAGGTCCGCCCGACCGTCTGGCCGAGCAAATGGGCGAGCGAGCGGACCTCTGCGACGAAGGCCAGGCGCCCGCGCCGGATCTGGCCGATGGCGCCACGGCGCATCAGCACGCGCTGGCCCGTGTCGGCCCAATTCACCCGCCAGACCTCGACCTCGGCGTTGTCCCAGCGTCCGTCAAGGATGTCGGTCTCGGTGATGCGGTCCGAGGTCAGCATGCCTTCGGCGTCCTGCGCATCGACGGACAGGTCCGAACCAGAACGGACCTCGGAGGCCGTCAGCCCGCTCTCGGGTTCGAAGTCCGTCCCATCGAAAGCGAGTGTCCGGTCGTGATCGGTGAAGCCGAAGGTGACGCCGTCGGCCCGGGTGATCCGCCAGCACCAGGCGAGCGTGGTCGTGCCCTCGTCGAGATGGGCCTGCAGCGCGGGCGAGAGGGATTTCATCGGCAGGTTCCCGTCATGCGGTCGTCGAGATCGGCGATCCAGTCCGCCCATGCGGGCGGCACGGCGGCGACGGTCTCGGCCGCTGGGCGGGCCAGCCGCGCCTCCGCGTAAGCCATGCAGCCAGCGTCACCAGCGCCCGTCGTTGCGGCGCAGCCGCTCAGCAGGATCGCCAGCGCCGCGCCCGTCGCGAACCGCATCTCGCCCGCGCTCGACGCGCTCGCTCTTGTCTTCCATCGCATCGCGTTCCGCCTCCTGTTTGCCCACGCGCTCCCCTTCCGCGCGGCCCCAGAGCCGGCCGAAGACCACACCCCCGACCGCGCCGAGCGCCGCGACCAGCCAGATCAGAAGGTCAGCCATCGCCACGGAACCCGCGCTCGATCCGGTCGCGCAGGCCGATCAGGCCGAGCCCCAGGAACATCAGCCCCGCGGGCGAGGCATCGCCGGAGCCGGCAAGCAGCGCGACGAGGCGGGACAGTTCCCCAAGCGGCCCGGTGGCGGGCAGCGCGAGGGAGGCGATGCCGGTGAGCATGGCGAGAAGTCCCGCCCACCAGGTCATGGAGTTGGGTCGGACGTAGCGCATGGGATCAGGCCCTCCGGATCAGGGTGGAGAAGAAGGCGGCCAACCGGGCGAGCCAGCCGCTCGGCGCGTGAGGGGTGACAGGGACAGCGGGCCTGGCGGGTTGCAGGAGCGCCAGAGCTTCGCTCTCCGCCAGCCGCCGGACAGGCCGCGAGAAGTCCACGCGGCCCGCAGGATCTGCGGACCAGACCGGGATCGGCCCGCCTGGATAGCGGCCATGGCGGAACAGATCGCGCTCCACTTCGCGCCGGGGGATGATCTCGGCGGGCCGCCGCCAGTTGAGGAAGGCCCGCGCCGCGGCCTCGCGGTCGCCGTCGTTCAGGTGGCGGGTCAGCGCAGCGCGAGCGATGCCGCCGGTATTGTAGTGGAAGCTGACCAGCGCATCGAACTCGTGCGGCGCCAGCGGGACCGTCACCGCGGCCAGAACCTCGGCCTCGTAGGTCGCGAGGTCAGCGCGGAAGACGCGGAATGCCTCGCCGATGCCCTCATCGAGATCGGCGGGCATGCCGCTGGGCATCTCCGCGGGATCGGGCGGCCCGGCCGCGGCCGTGTGACCGATGCCGAAGGTCCAGGTGCCGGTGGAATCGCGGTAAGGCGCGGGCACGACTCCTTCGTGCCCGGCCAGGGCCAGCAGGCCCCGCTCGGTCATCTGCATGGGATTACTCCAGAAACGAGAGGATCAGGATGAGGGCTGCGACCATCAGGCCGATACGCAGGCGATGGACGAACATCTCGCGAGGGTCGTCGGTCAGGCGTCGCAGGCCACGCAGAACACGAACGAGCTCAGTCATCGCTGCCCTCGCGCGCCTTGCGCAGTCGCGCCAGAACCAGCTCGATCACGGCGGGCCCGAAAACGCCGACGAGATAGGCGGCCGAGCCTGCCGCTCCCCCGGCCGGGATGGCCTCGGGCGGCAGGCCGAGCCAGGCGGCGATCACGGCCATGGAGAGGCTGCCCATCCCGGCCGCGATCAGCCCGCCGAGCAGGATGTGGCGCAGCGCATCGCGCAGGCGCATCTTCGTGGTCAGCGCGTTCGTGGCCCCGCCGAGTGCGCCCCAGGCGGCGAGGATCACGGCGGTCGAGGCCGCGAGCTCGCGCAGCACCGCGGCAATGAAGTTGCCGGAATCGTTCATCGCCGGATCTCCAGTAGCGGAATGGAGGTGATCGAGCCGAGCCGCTCGAGGTCGAGCGTCACGTCGAGCACGTCGGTGTCGAAGCGGACCGGCACGTCGAAATCGAAGCCCGCGGTGATCGCGACATCCGCGCCCGGCGCGCCGCTGAAGGTGACGGCGCCAGTGGCGGTGTCGACCGACCAGCCAGACGGTTGCTCCACCCCGCTGAGCGCGATGCGCACGGTTCCGATCACCGGCTTGGCGATGGCGCGCGTCCAGGATTGCGCGCCGGAGGCGTATTGCTTCACCAACTGGAAGGCGGTCGTCGTGCCGTCGCCGGTGCCGATCGCCTGGTCGGTGGGCGATGCCGTGCCCGAGGGCAGGCAGGACTTGTGGTCGCCCCAGTCCTTGAACCGGAAGCCATGGAGGCGGCCGTTGCGCGCCTCGAAGAAGGCGACGACGGCGGCCAGATCGTCGGCGCGCCGGATGCCATAGGCGACGTCGTAGCGGCGGCGGCTGTTCGCCCAGCTGGCGTTGCGCTCCTCGTCACCCGAGGCGAGTTCGACGATCTGCGTGCGCCGCTCCGGCCCGCCCCGCGCGCCGCGGCTGATATCGTCCGGAAACCGGACCTCGTGAAACGCCATCACATGCCTCTCCGGCCCATGGCCACCGCGCGCGAAATGTCGGCGGCGACCTGTGTGCGGGATTGCCGGAAGCTTTCGGCGTCGCGGGTCTGGATCGAGATGTTGACGACCGGGGCGGGTTCGTGGTCGCGGCGCGGGGCGTCATAGTCGCGGGTCTCCCGGCGCGAGAGCACTCGCTCGCCGCGCTGCAGGATCGCCGGCACCTCGTCATGCCGAAGCCCGAGCGTGCCGCCGGAATGCATCCGCGTGGCTGCCGCGAAAGCCGCGGCCGGAGCCATGCGCCCGGGTCCCGGTGCGCCGACCATGCCGCCGGCATGCAAGACGCTGGCGAAGAGCCCGCCGGCGCCCCCGAGCGCATTGCCGAGGGCACCTGCGATCGGCCCCAGGATGAAGCGCCGGGCGGCGATCTGCGCGAGATCGGCGATCAGCGAGGTGACGAGGTCGCGAACCTTCAGCTTGCCGGTCTTCACGAACTCGCCCACGGCATTCTCGGCCGACCGGAACGCGCCGACGAGGCTCTGGCCGATGTCGCCGCCGATGTCGCGGGCCTTGCTGGCGTAGTCCGACAGCGCGGCTGTGACCGCCTGCCAGCCGGTGACGGCCCGCTCGGTGCTGGGCGCGGCGGCGGAGGCGGCCGCGCCGGCCTCGGTGGCCGCCTGTCCGGCGGCGCCGAGGGCATCCTCGAAGCGGTCGGCCGAGTCCTTGGCCGCCTCCAGCGCCGCCGCGCCGTCCGTGCCCGCGCCCGCAACTGCGTCCTTCAGCGCCTGCCAGGCGGTCATCGGGCGCGCGGCGGCCTCCGTCAGCATGCCGGCCGCCTCGGTATAGCCCGCGGCACGGCCGCGCGCGTCGGCGGCCATCCCGCCGAAGAGGTCCGGCGCGTCAACGTAGGTGCGGCCCATGGCGGCGCGGAAGGCCTCTCCCGCGGCATCGCCGACCGCCGACGCGGCGCCGGCGAAGGGGTTCTCGACCCCGCCCAGCTCGACCGGGTCCAGCCTGCCAATGGAGAGGCCGCCCTCGCCGGTGGCCCAGTCCGGAAGGTTGGACAGCGCCGCGTTCAGCCGGGTGATGAAGCGGTTGATCCGCGCCACGACGCCGTTGATCATCGACTCGACGCCGTCGATCAGGGCATTGGCGGCCTGGAAGGCGAAATCCCCGATGGCCTCGGGCAGCGCACCCCAGGTCGCCTTCACCGCCTCAAACGCTCCGGAGAAGGTCGCGACGGTGCTGTTGCCCCAGCCGACTACGGCCTCCGTCGCGCCTTGGAGGCCCTCGAGGATCGTCGCCTGCGCCGCGGCCCAGCCGGCCTCCACCCGCGCCCAGGCGGCGCCGGCGCGCAGCGCGATCCGGTCCCAGGCCTCCGCCGCCGCGTCCTTCAGCAGACCGAGCGCCTCGCCGATGCCGCCCGTCGCCGCCACGAGGCGGGTGAACTGGTAGATCAGCTCCCCCGCGCCGACGATGAGCGCGCCGATGCCGGTGCGGATCAGCGCGCCGCGCAGGACCACCAGCGCCGTGGCCAGCCCGCGGACCGAGAGCGCAGCGGCGGCTAGCCCCGCCACCCAGCGCCCGGCGAGGAACCCCGCGAAGGCCGCCGCCGTGCTGGCCACCCGCCCGACATTGTCGATCAGCAGGACGAGCGCGTCCGAGATGCCGGTGAAGACGCGCTGGATCGGGCCGCCCACTTCGCCGAGCCGGGCCAGCCCTTCGGCCGCGCCCTGCAGCGCCGGTGCCGCCGCGACGGCCAGCTGGTTCGACAGGCCCCGCCAGAGAAGCCCCAGACGCGAGATCGCGTCGTTCGTCTCCTCGATCCGGTCGGCGTCCGCGTCGCTGACCAGCACGCCGAAGCGGCGCAGCTCGTCGTTGGCCTGGCGCAGCTGTGCCGGGTCGAGCCGCTGGAAGGCCACGAAGGCGCGGTCGCCGAAGAGCTGCGAGAAGAGCGCCGCCTGCTCGGAGGCCGCCGCATTCTGCCGGATCGCCTCGGTGACCCGCGCGATGCGCTGGTCGAGCGGCAGCGCCAGCAGCTCCGCCGCGTTGAGCCCCAGCCGCCGGATCGCGTCGGCCGCGGGCCCGCTGCCGTCGGCGGCGAAGAGCGACAGGCGCCGGGTCAGCCGCGCCGAGCCGGCCTCGAGCTCGCGGAAGGAATTGCCCGACAGGTCCGCCGCGCGGGCGAGCACCTGCACGCTCGCGGTGGTGGTGGCGAGCGACTGCGCGAGCTTGGCCTGCGCGTCGACGGTCTGCAGCCCCGAGCGGATCAGCGCCGCGCCGGCCGCCGCAGCCGCCGCGCCGACGACCCGGGCGATCCGCGTTGCCTGCCGCGCGAAGCGGGCGAGCCGGCGGTTGGCCGCCTCCATCTCGCGCGAGAGGCGCCGGAACCCCTGCTGCCCGGCCTCGCCCACACCGCGCAGCGCATCCTTGACCTGCCGCCCGCCCGTCGCCGACAGGCGGACGGAGACGCGTTTTTCGGCCATGTGACTGCCTCCGGTATCAGCAGGATCGGTAAGACGGGCGCCGCGCGCCCCTTGCAGAATGTATCACGGCGTGATACATGCCCCCATGATCGTCAGCACGAAGGGCAAGCGCGCGGCGAACGCGGTGGAAGGCCGGTTCGGCAAGGGCTTCCCGGCCGATCTGGTCAAGCGGACGCGTGCGATGCTCTCGGCGCTCGACGCCGCCGTGGTCCTCGAGGATCTCCGGTTTCCGCCGGGCAACCATCTCGAGGAGCTCAAGGGCGACCGGGCCGGGCAGCATTCCGTCCGGATCAACGACCAGTGGCGCATCTGCTTCGTGTGGACCGATCGGGGACCGGCCGACGTCGAGATCGTCGACTACCATTGAACGGGCATCGAAAGGACGCGCCATGACGCTGATGAAGTCCCCCTCGCACCCCGGCGAGGTTCTCAGGGAGCTCTACCTCGACCCGCTCGGGCTGAGCTCGATCGCGCTGGCCCGGCGCCTGCACGTGCCGCGCACGCGGATCGAGCGGCTGGTGCGGGAGGAGACCGCCGTGACCGCCGACACCGCCATGCGCCTCGCCAAGGCCTTCGGCACGACACCCGAATACTGGATGAACCTGCAGCGCGCCTGGGACCTCGCCCGCGCGCGCGACACGGTCGACGTCTCAGACATCACCCCCGTCGCCGCCGCCTGACCGCGCCTGTCTGGCCAGCGTCTCGACCACCACCGCCTCGACATGCGGGAGAAGCTCGGCGGCGGCGGCCGGGTCGATGCCGCGGGCGCGCGCCATGGCGAGCAGCGCGGTCATGTCGAAGCCGATCACGCCGCCCATCGGGGCCAGCCGCAGCTGGCCGCCCGCCGCCTGCATCAGGTCCCGCACCTGCCGGCCCTCGATTGTCAGCGGCCGCTCTTGCGTTTGCGGGCAGTCCGGGCACGGCCCCTGGCACCCTGCGCAGTAGTCCGCGCCCCCGCCCCAGACCCAGGCTGCGAGGGCGCAGAGGCGTTTTTTTCCTGCTCCAGCAGCAGCCCCTTCTGGACATGGCGGGTCTGGAACGCCTCGAAGATCGGCCAGATGTCCATCAGCGCCGGGATCGTCTCGGGCCCGGGATCCACGGGGTTGCCCTTCGCGTCGCCCACGCCCTCCCACTCCACGATCGCCAGCCGGGCCAGCGCCACCGCGAAGGGGATCGCCACCGCCTCGTCGGCCGAGCGCGCCGTGGCGGGGTCAGCGTCCGGCGTCACGTCGCCCTCGGGTGGCACGCTTTGAAGCGCCGCGACCACATCGGGGTCGCGGCGCGCCTCGGCCATCAGCGCTGTGGTGATCGGCAGGAGTTTCAGGCGGACGCCGCCGGGCATGTCGTGCCAGGCGGGTTTGCGGGTCATGTCGAGTCGGAGCATCAATACTGGTCCACGTCGTTGATGAGGGTTGCGGTGGCCATGCGGCCGGTGCCAAGGTCGCGCGCTGCCTGCCAGTCGAAGGTCGCCTGGATGCCCTGCGGCCCGTCGATCCCGATGCGCGGGCGCGGCAGGTAGACGGCATGCGCCGTCAGCGTGAAGCTCTCGCCCGAGGGCAGCGCGTAGCCGAACACCAGCTCGCACGGATCGCCGTCGATCGCCTGCTGCAGCAGCGTCTCGTCGGCGAAGCGGACCACCACATTGCCGGTCAGCGCGGCGATGCCGGGCTCCACGCCCGCGATCTTGCCGTCGGCGCGGATCGTCTCCACCCGGTCGAGGTTGTTGGCATAGGTGATCTCGGCGGAAACGAGGTTGCCGAGCGCGGCGCCGTTGCGCTGGACGCTGCCGTTGAAGCTGCCGAAACGCTTGAGCGCGGGCTCGGTCAGCGTGCCGGCCTGGCTGGTGGCGCTCTTGTCCTCGCCCTGCGCGATCACGCCGACGGTCGCGGTCACGAGGCCCGAGCGCTCCATCGACCATTGCAGCTGGTTGACCCGGCAGCCGGGATACATCGCGTAATGCGGCACCTCCGGCAGGCCCTTTTCCAGCGCGAAGCTCGGCAGGTCCCAGGCGCCCGACTGGAATTCGTGGGTGTAGGGCCCGGTGCCGCTGGTCGCGGGCGCCCCAAACGCGGCCTTGAGCCAGTACCCCCAGGCCTCCGCGTCGATCGGGACCACCACGTCGCCGTCGGCGGTGATCGCGTCCTTGACCGGGGCCAGCGGATCGCGGCCGTAGCCCAGAAGCTCGGAGTCGAGCAGCGGCTGCTCGGCGGCGACGGTCAGCCCCGGCGCGAACGGCATGCGGACGAAACCGCTGGCCGGCGGCGTGCCGTAGACGGTCTCGAAGCCGAGCGCCAGCCGCGCCCGCGCCCCAAGGGATCGTGCCATGATGCTCTCCTCTCGCAGAAAGAAGCGGCCCGCGGAGCGGGTCCGCGGGCCGGTGGGTCATTGGTCGGGCGCCGGAGGTCGTCCGGATGTGGTCTCCGCCGCGCTCAGCTCAGCGGGTCGTCCGTCGTGTAATGCAGCACCACCGCGATGGTCGCCGCCTTCAGGCTCGCCGAGCCCTCTACGGCCAAATCGACGGGGCGCGGCGCTTCCGCCTCGACCCAGTCGCACAGCCCGCCCAGCGTGCGGTCGGCCGCGACGGCCGTGCCAATGCTGGCGGTCAACGTGTCGAATGCGGCGTCACGATCACTGCCCTGGATCACCGCTTCGATCTCGGCGCGGTGCTGGTAGTGGTAGGCGAGCGGCGACAGCGTCACCTCGGGCTCCCCCGGCTCGCCGTCGCGCAGGATCAACAGGCCCTCGGCCGGGACACGCTCGGGCAGGACCTCGCCTCGGAGCGCGGTCGCGGGCAGTGCCGAGAGCCGCGCATGCAGCGCGGTGAGGATGGTTTCGCGTGGGGTCGGCATGATACTGTAGAGACCATGAGTTTGGCATTCGAGCGCGACACCGGAGCGCGATCAAAGCTCTGTTCGCGTCGACGCGCCAGAACACGCGTTCTGTTCGGCTCCCCTCGCGCGCGCGGTGATCAGAAATGACAATCAAAGTCGTGCGCGAGAATTATTTTCATGTTACCTGAGACTGGGAAGATGCGAAATGCATCCACGCTCGTAGTATCGGGCGGGGGCTTGTACTCGTGTCGGCATATGAGAAAACAACACAGGAGAAATGAAATGCAGATTCCAGAAGCTACGAAACCCGCAATTTGGGGAGCGATCGGCGGCGCAGTAGTCGCGATAGTGATCGGCTTCGCCTGGGGCGGATGGATGACCGGCGGCGCAGCGACCGAGATGAAGGTAGCCGGAGCGGAATCGGCCATTGTTCAGGCGTTCACACCGCTCTGCGTGGCCAAGGCCGAGCAGCAACCGGAACAGATCGACCTGCTCAAGGAAGAATCGAGTTACCAGCGTGATGACTTCGTGATCGATGCTGGCTGGGTCGACAATGTGAGCGAAAAATACCAAGCAGAAGTGGCTGACTCCTGTGCGGACTCAATCGTCGAAGGCATGGAATAGAATCTGCGGGACGTGTCCGGGGCACAGCAGCCTGATTAGAACTTTCCTTCGACCCAGTTGGCCACGATCAGCCCCGGCACGCTGTCATGCGCCCGCTCGGCGTCGCGGTCGAGGTTCAGCCGCTTCGGCAGCTTCACCTGCGGGACCAGCAGGAAGATCGGCGCGGTCATCTGGTTGCGGCCGGTCTTCGCGCGTGAGGCCACCGCCTGGCCCCGCTTGTTGAGACGGGCGCGGTCGGCGACGAGCAGGCTCGGGGCGCGGCCGCGGTAGACGAAGCGCAGGCGCAGGCCGCGGCGGCGTTCCCATTCGCCGGGGGTGATCCTGCCGCCGCGCAGGCCGCGGCCGGCAGCGGGTGTCGGGATCGCGAGCCAGAAGCCGGTCTTCGAGCGGATCAGCGGGCCGGTGTCGTGGGCGCCGACGATGGCGGGCGCCTTCGACCAGACCAGCGACGCCGCGCCGATGCTGGTGGTGCCCTTGGGCCATGTCTCCGCGCGGATGCTTCTGGCGAGCCGCTGGCCCAGCCCCGCGCCGGTGATCTGGCGGCGCCAGTCGGTCTTGAGCTGCCCGCCGGCCTCGCGCATCGCCGTGGTCACCGCCTTTTCGCCGGCCTTGATCTCCGCCGCCATGAGCGCAGCGAGGTCCGGTGTTACGTCGAGCTTCAGCTTCATGCCGGCCGCAGATCCACGGTCCAGACCAGCCGCTCCCGGTCGCGGACTGGCTCGCCCTGGATGAGGAAGGGCTCGCCATCGATCTCGATGCGGTCGCCGGGGCGTGGGTTCGGCACTTCTGCCACGCGCAGGTCCAGCCGCGTGGTCTCCGACCAGAGGCGCGCGTCGCCGAAGCCGGTCGTCTCATCCGCGCGGCGGGTGACCACGCGGACAAGGACGGGGGCACCACCCTCGGGCGTGTAGACGGCGTCGCGGGCGATGTTGTCATCCGCGAAGAGCGCGTCGAGCGCCATGGCCACGACGGTCATCAGGTCCGCCGCGCGCTGCGCAGCACCTGCGGGCGGGTGCAGATCGGCAGCGGGTTGGACTCGATCTCGAGCCGCACCCATTCGTCGCGGTCCCGGTCCGGGATCATGCGCGCGTAGAGCGGCAGGCCCACGGTATTGACCGTCTCGAAGGTGTCGGCGGGGGCGTAGTAGATCTCGAACAGCCCCTCGACGCCCTCGGGATAGAAATACGCCTTGTCGGTGGGCACGCCGAAGCCGAGGCCCCCGCGATACCGGCGGAAGGTGATGCCGCCGAAGCTGACCTCCTCCCCTACCCTGCCCCGCAGGTCGGCGGCCGCGGCGGTGTTGAGATAGGTCTCGCGCACCTCCTTGTGGGCCACGAGATCGGCGAAGAAGGCCGAGCCGCATTCGGCGCGGACCTGCACCTGGCCGGCGGCGAGACCGCCAAGGCTGTCCTCGACGCTCTCGATCAGCGCCTGGCAGCGCTTGCGCAGCGCGCCCGAGGCCGGAGAGGTGTTGTCGAGGTCGAAGTCGACCTCCGCCGCGGGCGTGATGCCGAACTCGGCGTGGTAGTCGATGACCGTCGCGCCGTCCTTGGGGTCCTTCACCACGCCCTGAATGCCGTTGAAGAGGTGGAACTCGAAGGTGGCCTCGGCGTCGTTTCGCAGCCGACCCAGCTTGCGGGCGACCTCGGCCTGGACCTGCTGGACGGCGGTCTCGGAGCCGAAGTCGCGGATGGACTGGATCTCCGAGGCCCAGAGAACGTCCTGCTTCTTGAACTGGCGGCAGACGAAGGCGCGCATCTCGCGGCGTTCAGGGATCTGGCTCTCGTAGGCCGAGCCACGCTCCGAGAACGGGATCAGCGAGAGCGTGCCGTCGCGGCTCTCGATCATGACGGTGCGCGCGCGCACGCCGCGGGCGCCGAAAAGGTTCGCGCCCGACAGGATAGCGGGCTTGTAGGGGATGTTCTCGAGCGCGCGGGTGAGCTCGACGATGGTGAAGGCATCGCCTTCGAAGATGTCCATGGTGGCCATGTTGATGCCTCCGGGTCAGGGGTTGTGGGGGGTGCGCGGTCAGCGGACGAGGATGCCCGCGGCGAGGAGCGTCGTGTGGGCGGCGGCGATTTCGGGATCGCTGGGCGTGCCGGCGAAGACGAGGTCGTGGCGGTTGACGATGGCGGGGCCGCGGACCACCGCGACGGCCGGGGCATCGCCACCGGACGCATCCGCCTTGCCCCAGAGCACCGCGACAGCGGTCTCGGTGCCGTCGACGGCAGCCGGGTCGTGGGCGGCGTATTTGCCCGAGGCCGTGATCTGGCCCAGCACGGTGCCGGGGGCGAGCGTTCCGGAGGCGACGGTGATCGTCTCGCGGGTGTAGTCGCGATGGGCTTCCCAGACGAGGAAGCCGCCGGGATGCGTGGACTCGGAAAGCGTGGTCATGGTGTCTTATCCCTTGAGCTTGAAGGTGCGGGCGATGACGTCGCCCCAGGGGCGGGTCGTGGCGCTGCGCCCGGGTTGCGGGTGATGGGGCGTGATCTCGGGCGCCGTCTCGGCGCGGGCGTCCAGCAGCGCGGCGCGGACCGCCTCAAAGCTGGCGTCCTCCTCGAGGAACCGCCCGGCCATCTGCGGCTGTCCGGCGAGGCGGCAGAGATCGACGACGGCGCGCGCATGGGCGATGGCCTCGGCGCGGATGGACGCGGGGTCCGGGCCCGTGCTGGCAGAAGCCGCCGTGGCGTCCGGAACGTGCGCCCCGGGCTGCGGTGCGGCATCGGGCGCCGGCGCGACATCGTTGGCGTCTTCAATGATGTCCGCCCCCGTCTCCGCGCTCTCCGGATCGGCGGTCTCGACCGCTTCGACCAGCTCGGGCGGCGCGTTCCGGAAGCGGGCGATGTCGAAGCTGGCGGCGATGCGCACGGGCTCCGCAAGCTGCGTCGCGAGCCCCGCCTCCAGCGCCTCGGCGGCCGAGAACCAGGTTTCCGCCGCCATCAGCGCCGCGATCTCGTCCTCGGTCTTGCCGGAGCGGGCGGCATAGCCGCGCGTCATGCCGGCCGCGATCTTGTCCAGCGTCCCGGCCATCTCGCGCATGTCCGCGGCCGTGCCCATGACGAGGCCGGAGGGGTCGTGGATCATCAGGAAGGCGTTTTCCGGCATGACGATCGCGTCGCCCGCCATGGCGACGTAGCTCGCCGCGGAGGCGGCGATGCCGTCGATCCAGACGGTGACCGGGCCGCTTTGGCGGCTCAGCGCGTTGTGGATGGCCACGGCATCGAAGACCGACCCGCCCGGACTGTTGAGGCGCAGGTCGATGGCCGCGTCATCCGGCAGCGCGCCCAGCTCGGCCAGGAACCCCTTGGCGCTGACGCCATAGGCGCCGATCTCGTCATAGATCAGCACCTCCGCGCCGCTTTCGCGGGCGCGGATCGTGTACCAGCTGTTCATGGTTTTACTCCTGATTGGTGGCACGGCCGGTCGCTGCCGCATCCTCGCCCGTCGTCTCATCCGCCCCGTTGCCCGGATCGGGCCGCGTCGCCGGGGTCGCACGCGCTCCTTGGGTCTCGCCCGGGCTGGTGCGGTAGCGCAGGCCGAGCCCCTCGGCGCGCGCCGTGTCCGTGGCGTTCTCGCGGTCCACTTCCTCGACGTCGTAGCCGGTGGCCTCGACCACCTTGCGCCGCGAGGTGATGCCGGCTTCCATCGCCAGCACCTGCGCCTGGATGTCCTTCAATGGATCGACCCAGTCCCAGCGCGGCGGGATCCACTGCACCATGCGCGCGGCCGCCGGGTCGGGCAGATCCAGCCGGCCGGCCAGCTGCGCGGTCTCCAGCCAGCGCGCCCAGACGGGCCGACAGAGCTGATGGGCGAGCACCCCGTGCTGCAGCTGCTGCACCCGCCGGCGGAACTCGACGAGTTCGGCCCGCAGGCTCGAATAGTTGGCCTGGCGCACGTCGCCGGTGACCAGGTGATAGGGCAGCCCCAGCGAGGCCGAGACGCCGAGCAGCGTCCGGTACTGGAACGCCTCGTAGCTGCTGCCGACATCCGCGGGGCTCGAGAACTTCACGTCCTCGCCCGGCAGCAGCACCTGCAGCGTGCCCGGCTCGAGGCTGGCGATGGCCGCGCCGTCGGGATCGGGCTCTTCGGTGCCGATCATCGGCTCTTCCGGCGCGGTCTTGGTGATGAAGCCCGCGAACATCGCCGCGGTCTTCTTCCGGTCGAGTTCGGCGTCGTCGTACTGGTCGAGCAGGAACAGCCGCACCATCGCGGGCGCCACATGCGGCAGGCCGCGGATCTGCCCGGCATCGAGCGGGCGGTAGATGTGCAGCACGTCCCCTGCCGGCACGCGCACGGTCTCGGGGACCGCCACGCGCCGATCCGTGCTGTCGCCGGGATGGGTGCAACGGAAGTGATAGGCCACCCGGCGGCCGATGGCGTCGAACTCGATCCCGCAGCGGATGCGGTTGCCGCTCAAGGCGGTTTCCGTCTTCTCGAAGGGCAGCATCTCGGACTGGAGGAGCTGCAGTTGCAGCGGGACCAGCAGCCCGTCCTCGGCCCGGCGCGACCGCATCCTGACGAAACACTCGCCGGCCACGAACATCTCCCGCGCCACCATGGCCTGCAGGCCGTAGAAGTCTGTAAGCCCGTCGGCGTCCGCCTCGTCGGTCCAGGCGAGCCAGAGCCGCTGGACCCGGTCGCGCTGCTCAGCGTCGTCGATCAGCGACGAGGGCTTGATGCCGTCGCCGACGAGGTTGGCGGCGAAGGCCTCGCAGGCGTTGGCGGCATAGCCGTTGGTGACCACCAGCTCGCGGGCGCGGGCCAGCAGCTTCGGCCCGCCCGAGGCGACCAGCGCGTTCACGTTCTCCAGCGGCGGGTTCCAGCCCCGCAGCCGGCGCCGGGACATCGCCCCCTCGAGCCGCGCACGCACGCCGGCGGGGCCGCCGGCGGGCTGGCGGCGAAACCGGTCGAACAGTGCCATGGATCACAGCCCCTTCGTCGTCGTCACGCGCAACTGCCGCACGATCCGTCGGCCCTCCGCCGCGGCGATCTCGCGGTCCAGAGCTTCGATGGCCCGGTCGATCTCGGCCACGCTGCGATATTCCACGGTCTTGCCGTCATAGCTGACCCGCGCCACGCCCGAGGACCGCTGCGCCGACAGCGCGTCGCGGCGGGCGCGCAGTTCGTTCGCCGTGCTCATCGATCACCCCATGTAGCTCGACCGCCGCGTCCGCCGTCGCGGCGCCGGGCGGGGCGCGGGCCGGGCCGGCGCCTCACCGTCCATCCCGGTCGTCTCGACCGCCAGTTGCCGCTCCAGGTCGTGCCAGCGCGCCTCGGACCAGCGGTCCGCGCCCGCGATCCAGGCCGCAGCGCGGGCATAGACCCGACAGTCCAGCGCTTCGTTGCGTTCCCGAAGCTTCTGCCATTCGAGCTTCGAGAAGCCGCGCTTGCCCTTGACCGTGACCAGCTGCTCGGCGGTCAGCTGCTTGAGCCATTCGCTGTCCGTCCAGGACGGCAAGTGGACCGTTCCCGGCGGAAACGATGCACCGGCCTCCCGGTCCTCCCGCGTCGGACGCTCCTGCCGCAGGAAGCGGTAGGTCTCGGCCTTGAAGGTCGATGTCGCCACGGACCACAGCCGCGCACCCCGCCGCAGGCGCTTGCCCGCGACGGTGGCGTCGACATAGGTCGGGCCCGTCACCGGGCTCGCGCGGTTGAAACCGTCGAGCCCCTTGACGGGTGCCACCTGCGCGAAGCCGACCTGCCGCGCCCAGCCATAGACCGCGCTGGTCTCGAACCCGGTGTCGATCGCCAGCCGCGCGATGGTCAGATGCTGGCCGCTTTCATGCGCCCATGTCCGGCCGAGCAGGTCGGTGAGCCTCTGCCAGCAGGCCGGATCGCCGGGCCCGCCCTCGATGACGACATGTTCGACGAGCCAGCTTTCCAGCCCGCGGCCCCAGGCCCAGACGTCGACCTCGATCCGGTCCTTCTGCACGTCGGCTCCGGCGGTCAGGAACAGGCCGCCCGCCGGCACCGTGCCCGGGGGCCACGGCTCGCGGCGATCCGCCAGCCGTTGCCAGTCCGGCGCCTCGCCGGTCTCGACCCAGGTCTCGCCGAGGATCGTGTTACGGAACGCCTTGATCGCCTCGTCGGAGCCTCGGGCCGCCTCCCAGGCCCGCGCGATCCGGTCCCAGCCCAGCCAGCCCACCGGCGAATAGAGCGCCGAGAGGTGATAGCCGACGGTGCCGGGATCCGCCGGCTCGGCGGTCGCGCGCCACTCGCCAGCTTCCAGCATCGCCGTCTTGTGGTGTTCGGCAATGGCCGCGTCGCAGCCCTCGCAGTGATACTCCGCCGTCTCCGGCCGGCCCTTCTCCCAGCGCAGCCGGTCGAACTTCAGCCACTGCGTCGCGCCGCAATGCGGGCACGGCACGAAGAAGCGGCGCTGGTCGGACGCCTCGTATTCCCGCTCGATCCGGCTCAGCCCCCGGATGGTCGGCGTCGAGACCAGGAAGACCTTGCGCCGGTGCGCGAAGGTCAGCGAGCGCGCCTCGGCCAGCGTGACCGGATCGCCTTCCTCGTCGGCGGACGCCGGGTACGCATCGACCTCGTCGAGGAAGATGTACCGTGCCGGCGTGGACCGCAGCCCGACCGCCGAGTTCGCGCCCGTCATGATCAGGATACCGCCCGCGAACTCCTTGGACAGCATCGTGTTGCCGGCGTCGCGCGAGCGTGCCGGCTTGATCCGCTCCCTGAGCTCGGGGCTTTCCTCGATCAGAGGGTCGATGCGCTGGCGCGAGTTCCGCTTGGCCAGCTCCACCGTCGGCTGGACCGCGAGCATCGGGCCGGGCGCTTGGTGGATCGCGAACCCGATCCAGTTGTTACCGGCCTCCGTCGCGCCCACCTGCGCGGCCTTCATGAACACCACCCGCTGGGTGGGATCGCCGGGCGAGAGCCGGTCCATGATCTCGGCCATGTAGGGCGTGCGCAGGGTGCGATACTGCCCCGGCTCGGCCGAGGCGCGGGACGACAGCTTGCGGTGCCGGTCGGCCCATTCCGACACGGTCAGGTCCGGGTCCGGCCGCAGCCCCGCGAGCCACGCCCGCAGGACATCCCGAGCGCCATCGAAGGCCAGCGCGTCCGCGTCCTCAGCGGAGATCGGGCTGGATCTCGGCGAGGTCGTCGAGCTGGGATCGGACATGCGTCTCCAGAGCCTTCTGCATCGCGGCGGGCTCCACGACGATTTCCTGGCCTAACGCTTCGCTGCATGAGGCCGAGAGATCGGCCGCCATCAGCGCGGCCACCCGGGCGGGCCAGTTCACCCAGACGTCGCGCTCCTGCCGCGCGAGGCGGAACACCAGCGCCAGCGCGCGGGCGCGGTCGATCAGCTCGCCCTTGAGCTTTTGCAGCCGGATACGCCGCTCCTGCGCCTTCAGCACCTCGTTGGCCGTCTTTGCCTGCAGGAAGGTCGTCCCGCCGCCCGTAGCCGGCGCGGCCAGGCCCTGTTCCTTCAGCGTGTCGCCCACGGCCGAGACGGCCGCCTCCGGCACGGGCTTGCGCTTCGGCTTGGGTGGCTTGCGGTTTTTCGACGGGTCCGTCGTCTCGGCGCGGCGCGCGTCGCTGGCGTCGGCGTCGATGCTCCCGTCGGCGTGCAGCACCAGGCGTCCGGCGGCCTTCGCCTTCTGGATCGCGCCGCGCGACAGGCCGACCCGGGCGGCGTATTGGCGCTCGCTCAGACCCTCCATGTCGCGCTCCGATTATCATGCGAATTCATGTGCTTATTGAGTTGATAAGCCTCCGCGCCGGAGCGAACGTGGGTCCACAAGGACGATGCAACTCACCACCGCGCTCAAGCAGCGCAGCGATAGCGCAGAACGAAGGAGCCACCACAATGACCACCCGCCTGAACCCGATCACCACGCCCCGCCACGAACTCCGCGCCGAGAAGGCGCGCCGCAACAGGGAAGCCGCGCTCGCTGCCTTCATCGGCAAGAAGGCCGAGATCGACGAGATGCTCGCCCGGCTGCAAGCGCTCAGCGACGATCATTTCGAGACCCACCCAGACGAGGTGGGCTGGGCCATGGTCGGCACCCTCGAACACTACGCCAGCCTCCTGAAGCGCATCACCGACAGCGCCTTTGGCGAGGGCGAGCACGCCGAGTGATCTCCGACACCGCCGGAACTCCCGCCGCGCGCCCTGCGCGGCTCGGGGTCGTAGAAGGCGCCGCATGACGCGGGCCTCGAACACGGAGACCCCAGATGACCAAGCTTTCCGACACGCAACTCGTGATCCTCGGCGCCGCCGCGCAGCGCGAGGACCGCAACGTCCTGCCGCTCCCCGGCTCGCTCCGCGGCGGCGCCGCCGCCAAGGTGGTCGGCGCGCTGCTCTCCCGCGGGCTGATCGCCGAGACGGCAACCGACAGCCGGACCAAGGCCGACGCCGCGCTCAACCGGATCTGGCGCAACGCCGAGGACGGCCGCGCCATCCTCCTGCACATCACGGACGCGGGCCTCGCCGCCATCGGCGTCGAGCCCGAAGACGCGAACCCCGCGCCTGCGGGCGCGACGGACCAGCCGACCGAGGAGCCCGCGCCGGACACCTCCACTGAGCCGGAGGCCACGCCCAAGGCGCGCACGCCGCGCACGGGCACGAAGCAGGCGAAGCTGATCGAGATGCTCCGCGCCGAGGGTGGCGCCACTATCGACGAGATCGCCGGGGTCTTGGAATGGAGGCCGCACACAGTGAGGGGTGCGCTTGCCGGCGCGCTCAAGAAAAAGCTCGGCCTGACCATCACCTCCGAGAAAGTCGACGGAAGGGGGCGTGTCTACGCCATACGCGACTGACGCCGCGCGTGCGCGCCAACTGCAGGTCGCCGCCCAACAAGGGCGGCGGCGCTCGTCTCAACGGTGGGTCTTGCAGAACACGCTGTACTGAAAGCTCTGTCGATTGCCCTTCGGCGTGATGTGCATGTGGCGTCTGGCGTCGAGCATCTCGAACCGGCCCGGAAGCAGACGATCGAGTTCCTGCGTCAGCTCTTCCGGCGCATAGCGCACGACGGGCAGGCCCGAGCACATCTCCGGCCCGTCATCCGCGAATGTCGCGATGATCGCTGTCCCGCCCGGGCGCAGGGCTTGTGCCAGTGCGCAGGCATAGCGGGCGCGATCCTCGGTCCCGGTCAGGAAATGGAACACCGCGCGGTCGTGCCAGACCGCATACTCCCGGTCGGACTTCCACGTCGTGATGTCCGCCTCGATCCACTGAACCGCATCGCCCCTTGGGCCGAGCCGCTGCCGGCTGACGGCCAGGGCGGACGGGGAGAGGTCCAGCACCGCGAGAGGTCCGAAACCCTCCGCAAGCAAAGCATCGACGAGCCGGGACGCGCCGGCCCCGATGTCGATGAACGGCTCGCCCGGTTGCAGATGTTCGCGCACCAGGTCGAGCGACAGCGCGGGCGTTGCTTCGAACCATGTCAGCGCATCTTCCGGCCGCGCGCCGTAGACGTCGTCCCAGTGCTCCTGTCCACCTGCCATCTTGCCCGGTTCCCCCTTGTGGGATCGAACCTAATCCATCGAGGCGCCGCATGACACCGTCATTGCATCACGAGCGTCCTCAAGAACTCCGAGTCCGGATCGCCTCGAACAGTCGGCGCAGGACATAACCCCGCGCCAGCGACACACCGGTGAAGGCGAGCCCGATGGTCATGTGCTCCGCGAGCCCTGTCTCGATCCCGAACCACGGGAACACTACGATCTGCGTGGCGATGGCCAGCACATAGCCGACGACGACATTCGTCGCGGCTTCGATCATGGACATTGTGCGGCTCTGCTTCATTACAGGCTCTCCATAAACGCCGTCACGAACTCCGCCGCGAGCGGCGGCACGATCGCATTGCCGTAGCCCCGCAGCAAACCCATGCGGCCGGGTATCCCATCAGCCAGCGGGAATGTTCCGGGCTCAACGGGCCGCCAGCGGCCATCGCGGCAGAGGAGCCAGTCCGGATCTCGCCAGACGCCGTCCGTCGCGCGGGTTCCGGCGGGGTCGGCGCGGTCGACCAGTCGACCAGCTTCACCGTCCTGCGGCTCGCATCGGTGTTGCCGGCCGCGTTGTACGCTGCCGTCGCGGGCGAGCCCGCCATCGCCGTCGGCCAGCCTGCCAGCCAGACCTGCCGGCCGAGCAGCGCATTGATCGGCACCATCCGGCATTCCGAGCCGTCCTTGTGATCCCGCGCCGAGGCTGTCGCCCAGCCCGCCCTGCTCGAGGGCGGCGGCGCCGAAGAAGAGCCGCTGGCGGATGTGCGGCGCGCCGACGCCCGCAGCCGGCAGATCGGCCGCCGCGACGGCGTAAGATGCCGCTGCCAGGTCAGCCGCCAGAGCGTCGAACCACGCCCAGCCAGCCGCATCCTCAGTCGCTGTTCGAGCCGCGCCGCCAACCGGTCCGAGCACTGCCGCGCTGGCGACCTGCTCGCCGAAGACGAGCTCCGGTCGGCAGGCTGCAACGAGCTGCAGGAATGCCGGGGCGAGATGGCGGTCATCGTCCTGTCCCTTGCGCTGCCCGGCCTGGCTGAAGGGCTGGCAGGGCGGCGAGCCGGTCCAGACGGAGAGATCGCCGGCCACGCCGGCGAGGCGCAGCGCGTAGGGCCAGCCGCCGATCCCGGCGAAGAAATGGCATTGGGTGAAGCCGCGCAGATCGGCGGGCTCCACATCGAGGATGGACCGCGCATCCACCTCGCCATCCGGCAGCAACCCAGCCGAGATCAGTTCCCGCAGCCAGGCACAGGCCGCGGGATCGGCATCGTTGTAGTAGACGGTCATCAGGCGGCGGCATCGGCCTTGTCGCCCAGCCTCTCTTCCTTCACCGCGGCGAAGCTCCGGCCGTCGCCATCAAGGACTGCATACTTCCCGGTCTCCGCCTGCCAGCGCTCCACGGCGACATCGACATAGGCCGGGCTGATTTCCATCGCGAAGACACGGCGGCCGTTGGCTTCGCCCGCCATGATCTGCGAGCCCGAGCCCGAGAACGGCTCGTAGCAGAGCCCGCCGCGGGCGACGTGCTGGCGCATCGGGATGCCGAAGGCGTCGAGCGGCTTCGGCGTCGGGTGGTCGGGGCGTTCGTCCTTCGCAAAGGACGGCATTTCCCAGGTGGAAGGCAGCGTCTCTTGCGCCACCTTCGGCGGACGGTTCGGGCGGCGCCAGCCCATGAAGCAGGGCTCGTGCTTCCAGAGGTAATGCGACCGGGTCAGGACGCCGCGGTCCTTCACCCAGATGATCTGCTGGTGCACGAAGGCCCCCGCCTTTTCCCAGCAGGCTTCCAGCATCGCCTGGCGGCGCGAGGCGTGCCAGCAGTACCAGGCGGCATCGTCGGTGATGGCTTCCGCCACGGCTGCAGCGATGAAGCCGTCGTAGAGGTCCGCGCCCTGCGAACTGTCGTCCCAGGTTGTGCCATAGGACGCCGACCAGTCTTTGTTCCGCGTCGGGTGGTTCGAGCCGTCGTAGTCGACGAGGTATGGCGGGTCGGTGGCGAACAGGATCGCCCGCTCGCCATTCATCAGGCGGCGCACATCGGCCGCGCTGGTGCTGTCGCCGCAGAGCAGGCGGTGATCGCCGAGGATCCAGAGATCGCCGGTGCGGGACGCCGGGTTACGCGGCGGCTCGGGGATGGTCACCGGCGGCGCGGAGCCCCCGGCGACAACCTCTTCTTCGCCGCCCCCGTCCGGATCGAAGGCCAGCAGCTTGTCAAGCTCGCCGTCCGAGAAACCGACCAGCGACAGGTCGTAATCGTCGGCCAGCAGGTCCTGCAGCTCGGCCGAGAGCAGCGCCTCGTCCCATGTTCCGAGTTCGGTCAATTTATTGTCGGCCAAACGATACGCCCGCCGCTGCGCCTCGGTCAGGTGGCCCAGCACGATCACCGGTGCCTCTGTCAGCCCCAGTTGGGTGGCGGCCAGGACGCGTCCGTGGCCCGCGATCAGCTCGCCATCCTCGCCGACGAGGCACGGCACGGTCCAGCCGAACTCGGCCATGCTCGCGGCCAGCTTCGCGACCTGATCGGCGCCGTGCTGCTTCGCATTGCGGGCATAGGGCTGGAGCCTGGCCAGCGGCCATTGCTCGATCCGCTCGGGGGCGAAGGCGAGGGTCATGCGTGATCCTGTCGATGCTGTTCGCGCGGTGGCGTTGGCCGCGCTGGACTCCCGCGGCGTGGACTCCACCGAGGTGGATACCCTGGCTTCCGGCCGGACTCCGGCATCCGCGGGGTATCCACCCCGCGCGGCCGGTCAGCTGTTTGATTTTACGAGGGTTTCAGGCAGCTCAGGTGGCTTCTGGATTCCGGGTGGCTTCCCAAAAAATTGGCCTTGTCGCTGGCGATATTTCGCGCCACGCCCGCCAGCATACGAAGGTGAACGGAAAGGAACCGTAAAATCAGAGGGTTACGGGCAGGCGGAGACAGTTTTTCCGGTCAGGCGGCGGGCGTTTGCCCGGTTTCGAACTGTCGCCGTTTGCGTGCCGTCATGTTCCCGTCTGGACCCCGAACTGGCTTCCGGTTGGACCCCGGCATCCAGCGCTGCGGCCTTCGTCCCTTCGTTCACGGCTCGTGCGATCATACCCCGTTTGTATCCCTCAGCGCCGATAAGTGAACCCCGTGCGATGTCTCTCCAAAAATTCCGTCACAGGACGATTTTTCTTGACAGCCGGTCGGCGTTCTCGACCACGAAACGCTTCGATCGCCTGGGCTGCGGCTGCGGGGCCGGATAACCCTGTGCGGGCGCGGCGGCTGCCGGCGCTGTGCCCATGATCTGCGCGTAGTCGCGGTGGTCCGGGGTCACCGCCGCGCGGATCTCGTTCTTGTCCTCGCCGTTGGTGTCGGTGCCGATGTCGATCCGGGCCACGAACTCGAGCCCGTCGAGATCGGCGAAGCCGTCGATGCGCCGCGCTGCCTGCGCCTCCGGCGAATTGTCCTTGTCGGAAATCCCGCGCGCCGAGTTCAGCATGCCGCGCACGAGGCTGCGGCCCATGTTGGCCCAGTCCGGTCCCTTGGGGCTGTAGAGCCCGATCAGCGACCAGATCTTGCGGCGGGCATACGGCCCTTCCAGCACCGTGTATTCGGCGTCGAGATAGACGGCCCCGGTCGCGCCGCGCCTGGCGTAGCCGCCGGTCCAGCCCTGCGCGGGATCGTCGAAGCCGCCGGGCCGGATGGTCATCCGCACCTTCGCGAGCGTGCCCTTGGGGATGACGTTGGTGTTCGATTGCGCGTCGTTGAAATCGTTCCAGAGAGACATGGGAGGGGTCCTTTCAGCTGTCGTTGGTGTCGGAGGGGGTGGCCGGCGCCGTCGTTGGCGCGGCGTGGCTCAGCCGCTCGGGGGCGGGTGTTGCGGGCTGGCGGATCTTCTCCATCAGGCGCCCGAGATGGGGAGCCTCGACCATGTCGAGACGCCCCGAGCGATCCTTGGCCGGATACCCGCGCGCCTGGCCGCGCTGAAGGCCGCGACGACGCCGGAATTGAAGGCGCAGTGGCACGAGTTGTTCGACAGCGAGCCGCCGCCCTTCAACCGACGCTACCTGGAAAGCCGGCTGGCCTACCGCATCCAGGAACTGGAATATGGCGGGCTGAAGCCCGAGACCATCCGGCGGCTGGAGCGGTTGGGCGAGGAGCTGGATGGCGGTGATCGCAAGAAAAGCCGCATTCGCGCAGATCTGAAACCGATCACCGGCACGCGGCTGCTCCGCGAATGGCAGGGGGTCGAGCATGTCGTCACCGTCACCGCGGACGGATTCGAGTGGCAGGGGCGGCCCTACAAGTCGATCTCGGCCATTGCCCGCGCGATCACCGGCACGCGCTGGAACGGCTGGGTCTTCTTCGGTCTCAAGAGCCGGAGGGCGCGGACATGACCAAGCCCATCGTCCGCAAGCAGCGCTGCGCGATTTACACCCGGAAATCCTCCGAGGAAGGGCTGGAGCAGGAGTTCAACAGCCTGCACGCGCAGCGCGAGGCCTGCGAGGCGTACATCGCCAGCCAGCGATCGGAAGGCTGGGTGCTGGTCCGGGATCAGTATGACGACGGCGGCATTTCCGGCGGCACGCTGGACCGGCACGGCCTGCAGCGGCTGGTGGAGGACATCGAGGACGGGCTGGTCGATGTGGTCGTCGTCTACAAGATCGACCGCCTCAGCCGCTCCCTCGCCGACTTCGCCAAGCTGGTCGAGGTGTTCGACCGCAATGATGTGACATTCGTGTCGGTGACGCAATCCTTCAACACGACCACGTCGATGGGGCGGCTGACGCTGAACATCCTGCTGTCCTTCGCCCAGTTCGAGCGGGAGGTAACCGCCGAGCGCATCCGCGACAAGGTCGCCGCCAGTCGAAAGAAAGGCATGTGGATGGGCGGGGTCCCGCCCTACGGCTACCGGGTCGAGAACCGGAAGCTGGTCATCGACGACGAGCACGCGGGCCATGTCCGCTGGATCTTCGCCCGCTTCCATGAGATCGGATCGGGTACGGAACTGGCGCGGGAGGTCGCCAAACGCGGCATCCGCACGCCCCGCGGCAACCGGATAGACAAGAAGTACCTGTACCGGATGCTCAATAACCGCGCCTACATCGGCGAGGCGGTGCACAAGGGCGAGAGCTACCCCGGCGAGCACGACGCGATCATCGACCGCGAGACGTGGGACCGCGTCCACGCCATCCTGCAGGAAAGCCCGCGCAAGCGCGCCGCCCGCACGCGCGCCGACACGCCCGCGCTGCTGAAAGGGCTGCTGTTCGGCCCCGATGGCGCCGCCTTCTCGCCGACGCACACGCGCAAAGGCGACAAGCTCTACCGCTACTATGTCAGCCAGACCGTGCTGAAGCACGGCGCCGGATCCTGCCCGGTGGGCCGGGTGCCCGCGGGCGAGATCGAGGCCGCCGTCATCGATCAACTCCGTGCGGTGTTCCGACAGCCAGAGATTGTTGCGGGGACGTGGAAGGCGGCGCGTGCCCACGGCGCTAACAACAATTGTGAATCTCTATGACACCTTGAAAATTCTTTTCTCAAAGGGAATGGGTACTAGGCTGGAGGTGCTGAGGTTCAACCGTCCGTCGAACAAGCAGCTAGATACATATGAAAAATACGCCTTAGAGTTCTTTGAGTGCGTGCACGCTTCATTTCCAGAAGTCAGGGATTACCTGGACGCCGCACCATCCAACGTGGATGGAAGTGCGCTTAGGTCAGCCTCAGGAGGACATCTATTATTCCGTCCGATTGGTCTAGAGATCATCGCGGAGAACTATTGTCATCTCAAAAAATCACGCGTGTTAAGTCAAAGTGAGATCACCTCACTCCTTTCGTCACTCCCTTCCCAGCTCTCCGAGGCTCCTTATCGCGGTTTGGTTTGGAATCCGCGCAAAGAGTCGATCAACACAAAGGGTAAAGGGGTTGCGAAGCGCGTAGTGGGGTACATGTTGGGTTCCGACACGGATGAAGCAACCTTGTTGGCAGACTACCGGAAGGCGCTGGAGGGGGTAGAGAAACCGGAAGAAATGAAGCTTCCAGAAAAGGTCGCTTGAGCGTGTTCTTTACGAATGCAAACGAATAGTTTTTCTCGTCTTTTCAACCGAAACAAGGAAAGATAACGTGACTTCTCTTTCGTGCTGGCGCCATTGCAGTCCCGTGTGCTTGATATGGGTGGCACGGGCGCAAGAACGCATCATGGTCTATGGGATGGTTCCAAGGCAAGGGTAGCTATGAAATGCGCCCTTATGAAATGCGCCCTTCCTGGTCTCGGGTGAAACTCGTCCCCATGACATGGCGCGCATCCAATCTGCAGAAGGTTGGTCTCCATGTAGTGGTCATGGGGGTTTCGGGGGCAGCAGGAACGCTCCCCTGATTGGTGATCAAACGGGCAGCCGTTTGTGCATATGTCAAGCGACACCGTAGGAGCAAATGAAGCAAATCATCGAAATCGTGAAGGCATTGAACACCGTCGAGGCTGCCTGATCGGACCTTTTTAGATATCTGCGAGCGGACGCGTCGAGTCCTGGCCACGGCAATAAGGGGAACGTTCGGTTTCTGTTCCATCACACCGGATGCCACTGGCATCGAAGTGTTCAGCTGCAGCCCCAGAAAATTATTGCAATTTCATATGGTTGTAAGCTGTTCACCAAATCGGCGCAGTCATGAGGTCCGGAGAATATCGGCCCGGAGAGAACGCCTGTGCGCTTTTCGGGGCATGGGCCGGTTAACAGCCCTTCCCGCATAACCCTCGAAAACAACGGAAAAATCCGGCCGCAGCCGGATCGGGAGAACGCTTTCGCGGGGGCAAGTGGCGGAGCCGATGGGATTCGAACCCACGAGACCCTCTCGGGCCTACTCCCTTAGCAGGGGAGCGCCTTCGACCACTCGGCCACAGCTCCGCTGGCGGGTGTATCGGCGTCAAAGCGTGAGGGCAAGAGCGAATGCTCATGTGTCGGGCAATTCGCCGATATGCTGAGCAGGTCGATCCGCTTTAGACGCGCGCCGCGCGACCTTCATGATGCCACATCTGCGGGGTGTTGAAATTCAGCCCCCACATCTCTGACGCAGGCCCGCCGCACCTCAATTGTTGAACAGGAAATGCAGCACGTCGCCGTCCTTGACGACATAGGCCTTGCCTTCGGCGCGCATCTTTCCGGCGTCCTTGGACGCCTGCTCGCCTCCGAGTGCGACGAAATCATCATAGGCAATAGTCTCGGCGCGGATAAAGCCCTTCTCGAAATCGCCGTGAATCACCCCGGCGGCCTTGGGCGCGGTGGTGCCTGACCTGATGGTCCAGGCGCGCGCTTCCTTGGGGCCGACGGTGAAATAGGTTTCGAGGTGAAGCAACTCATAGCCTGCGCGAATCAACCGGTCGAGCCCGGCCTCGGCAAGGCCCATCTCTTCGAGGAACATTGCCGCTTCGTCTGCATCAAGCTGGCTGATCTCTTCCTCGATCTGGGCCGAGATGACGACATGCGCGTTACCCTCGGCTGCGGCCATCTCGGCCACCTTGGCGGAATGCGCGTTACCTTTCGCCGCCTCGGCTTCGCCCACGTTGCAGACATAGAGCACCGGCTTGGTTGTCAGAAGCTGCAAGCCCTTCCAGGCGCGTGCGTCCTCGGCGTCCACCTCAACGGTCCGCGCCGGGCGCCCTTCGTCGAGCGCGGCCTTGGCGGCTTCCATCAGGCGCTGCTGCTGAACGGCTTCCTTGTCGCCGCCGCGCACCTTGCGAACGATATTCTGAAGCCGCTTCTCGATCGACTCGAGATCGGCCAGCATCAGTTCGGTCTCAATGGTCTCGGCATCCGCCACCGGGTCCACCCGGCCCTCGACATGGGTGACATCCCCATCCTCGAAACAGCGCAGGACGTGGGCGATGGCATCGACCTCACGGATGTTGGCCAGGAACTGGTTGCCAAGCCCTTCCCCCTTGGAGGCGCCTTTCACGAGGCCCGCGATATCCACAAAGGTCATGCGCGTCGGGATGATCTGCTTGGATTTCGCAATAGCGGCCAACCGGTCCAACCGGCTGTCGGGGACGGCAACGTCACCCACATTGGGTTCGATCGTGCAGAAGGGGAAATTCGCGGCCTGCGCGGCCGCCGTACGCGTCAGCGCGTTGAAAAGCGTGGACTTGCCCACATTCGGAAGCCCGACAATACCCATTCTGAAGCCCATGGCACATCTCCTGCGGTGGTCCGCGCCGCTTCTAGGCGCGCACCCGCCAAGGCGCAAGGGTGCGCGTGGCTTTCAATGTTCGCCAAATACGCACAATCCCGGCCTCGCCCCATTGCCTTTGGTCCGCAAATTGGGCAAATCGGGTCGGACATTCGCGAAGGACCACGCTCATGAGCCGTATCGACGCCAAGTTTGCCGAATTGCAGAAGGCCGGACAAAAAGCCTTTGTTGCCTATGTGATGGCGGGCGACCCGGATTATCAAAAATCGCTCGAGATCGTGCGCGGCCTGCCCGCCGCTGGTGTCGATATCATCGAACTGGGCCTGCCTTTTACCGATCCGATGGCCGATGGCCCCACGATTCAGCTTGCCGGTCAGCGCGCGCTCGAAGGTGGCATGACACTGGAAAAGACGCTTCAGTTGGCGCGCGAATTCCGCGAGGGTGACGACACCACGCCAATCGTGCTGATGGGCTATTACAATCCGATCTACAATCGCGGTGTCGACAGGTTCCTTGCGGATGCCCGCGAGGCCGGGATCGACGGTCTGATCGTGGTGGATCTGCCGCCCGAAGAAGATGACGAGCTGTGCATTCCGGCTCAGGCGGCGGGCCTCAACTTCATCCGGCTGGCCACGCCCACGACCGATGACAAGCGCCTGCCCAAGGTGCTTCAGAACACGTCGGGCTTTGTCTATTACGTGTCGATCACCGGTATCACGGGCGCCGCGACGGCGCAGGCGGGCGATGTTGGCCCCGAAGTGTCACGGATCAAGGCCGCGACCGATCTGCCGGTGATCGTCGGCTTTGGTATTCGCACCCCCGAAGCCAGCCGCGAGATCGCAAGCGTCGCGGATGGTGCCGTGGTGGGCTCGGCCATCGTAGGCGAGATCGCAGAGGGCAAGAGCGCGGACAAGGTTCTGGCCTTTGTCAAATCGCTCGCTGATGGGGCGCATTCCGCATAATCCGGGTTGTGCGCGTGCGGCGGAGTGGCCCAAACTGGGCACATGACCGAACGCATGATGCACAGTCCCCTTGGGCCTTTGACGCTCCTCTCCAGTGATGGGGCGATCACCGGGCTGGAATGGCGGCGTGGCGCTCGGGATGACGCGCCTGAACTGGTCAAAGCCGAGGCACAGCTGACCGGCTATTTTGAGGGTAAGCGAAAGCTGTTCGATCTTCCCTGCCGGGTGCGCGGTTCGGAGTTTCAGCAACGCATCTGCGCCCGCATGTCCGCGATACCGTTCGGCGATACCGCCACCTATGGCGATCTCGCCGCCGAACTTGGCGTGCCGGCTCAGGCGGTGGGCACGGGCTGTGGCGGGAACCCCATTCCGATCATCATTCCATGTCACCGGGTCTTGGGGGCGGCGTCGCTTGGCGGGTTCTCGGCCAAGGGCGGGGTCGAGACCAAGGTCTGGCTCTTGCGGCACGAAGGTGCGGCCGGGCTGCTGATCTAAAGCGTTACGCGAAACGCTTCAGAGCCCGGTGCAAGGCGTCAAGAGCCTCGGCGCTCGGGGATGATTTGCTGGGCGATACCGGCGAACACAAGGTAGATTGACGTCAGCACAAGACCCCAGTGGGCCCAGCTTTCGGGATGAAAATCAACCCAGGCGGCCCAGGCCGCAAAGGCGGTCCACGCAAGCGCCACAGGAAGCGACAGCCAGCGCCAGCGTTTCGTGCGCACAGGATGTATGAACTTGAGCGGCAGGAACATCGCGATGGCCAGCGCCGACACGATCATGAGGATGATCCAGAAATTCGGCTCGACCGCGAAGACGACCAGAACCATCATGTTCCACGCCGCCGGAAACCCCGCAAAGGACTTGTCTTCGGTCTTCATGCCAGTATCGCACATGTAAAGCACGCTGGCGAAGGTGATCACGATGATCGCGAACCATCCCGTCCAGCCCGGCAACAGATCCGAGGCGAAAAGCGCGAAGGCCGGAATGAAGATATAGGTCAGATAGTCGATCATCAGATCGAGGATCACCCCGTCAAAGCGGGGTGCATTCGTCGCGACGTGATATTTCCGCGCCAGAGGACCGTCTATGCCGTCGACGATGAACGCCACAACGAGCCAGAGGAACATCAAGCTCCATTTTTCCTCGACGGCGGCCAGCATTGCGAGCATCGCAAAGACAGCGCCGGTGGCGGTAAAGAGGTGGACGCAAAGCGCCTTAAATCGCAAACTCATGGATGGGTTCATGCCGTAAATCTGGACCCTGTGCAATCAGGCTTTGCGCCCGGCGCGCGGATGCGACGCACGATAAACTTCCATAAGCCGTGCGGTATCCACGCCGGTATAGGCCTGTGTCGTCGAAAGCGAGGCGTGGCCGAGCAATTCCTGTATCGCCCGAAGATCACCCCCGGCATTCAACAGATGCGTCGCAAAGCTGTGTCGCATCGCGTGGGGCGTGGCGGTGGCCGGCAGACCAAGCTGTAGCCGCGTGCGTTCAACCAC
Source organism: Roseovarius sp. E0-M6 (assembly GCF_037083845.1). NCBI lineage: Bacteria > Pseudomonadati > Pseudomonadota > Alphaproteobacteria > Rhodobacterales > Roseobacteraceae > Roseovarius > Roseovarius sp. E0-M6. Next base: position 224,471 of record NZ_JBAPLA010000007.1, read on the forward strand.
CTTCTGGACCATCCGGGGGTTGAGCGCCTTGCCGCGCATCCCAAGGAAAAGCGGGGTCGCGCGGTCAATCGGGTGGGGGCAGAGGCCGGCATAAAGCGTTACCGCCTCGCGCGCCGCGCCAAGAACCGGAACGACGCGCTCCTTGCCGCCCTTGCCGGTGATCCTGAGCGTTTCGGGCAAGGGAAGGTCAGCCCCGGTCAGCGACAGTGCCTCGGAAATCCGAAGCCCGCAGCCGTAGAGCAGCGTGATCACCGCCGTATCGCGGGCGCCGATCCATGGGATGTCGGACTGGACTCCCGCAGTGTCGATCACCTCGCGCGCAGCGTCGGCCGTAAGCGGACGAGGTAACTTGCGGGTGAACTTGGGCGACCGTGCCGAAAGAACGGCGGTGGGATCGATCCCTTCGCGATCGGCAAGCCAGCGAAAGAAGGATTTCACGGCCGAAAGCTTGCGGGCGAGGCTGCGCGCGCCGATTTCGCGCCCGCGCATATGCGCCATCCAGCTTCGCATGTCGGTGACGCCGATATCTTCCAGCGCCGCGAGCCCGACCTCACCGCCCTTGTGTTCGCTGATGAATGCGAGGAATTCACCCACGTCGCGGCCATAAGCGTCAAGGGTGTTGTCGGATGCGCCCCTAAGCGCGCGCGCGGTTTCGAGCCAGCCCTGCAACGCATCGCGGGCGGCCGCCGAGATCACGACAGCCAGCGCCGCATCGCACGTTCGAACACGCCGCCAAAGAAGGTCAGAAGATCGGTGCCCTGCTGTGGTGTGAACTGGTGCGGATCCTCGGCTCCGAGAACCAGCATGCCGGGCAGGCGCCCGTCACCGAAATCAAGACGGAGACAGGCCTCGGACCTGATGAACTGCGCCGCCTGTCCGTGTACGCGCTCATCCGCGTCATGCACCTGTCGCAGGGTCACGGGCCGCTTCGGGGTGCCGCGCCCGTTGGTCAGATAGCCTTCGACGAATCCCAGATCGGCGACCGAGAGGACATCGCCCATACGGCGCACGCTCGGGTCGTCATCGTTCTGAACCGATTCGAGGATGAGGCGCACCGAATCCACGCGCAGGATGTCGGCCACGTCGCCGCCCAGATCGCGCAGGAAGGTCTCGAACTCGACCGGGTCGAGCATGCGCAGGATCGCGCGGTGAATGAGGTTGGTTCCGGCAAGGTTTTCATAGGCCGCTGCAATCACGCTGCGATGCGTGTCCTCGAGCCGGTCCAGCCGCGATTCAAGCCGGTCCATCGCGATGCCGCGCAGATCGACGATATTGCCGCCCATCGCCCGCTCGTTGGCGGCGATAAGCGCGCGCATCAGGTCCTTGTCATCCAGAATGACATCGGGTTGCGTGATGATCTTTTCACGCAGGGAATCGTCCATGCGGGGATTGCTGCTCATGCTCTGCCTCGGGTCTTCGTGCCACGTTTTGATCCCGTTATGCCCGGTCGCGACGCCGATTTAAAGAAATTTCGTGGCCAGAGCCCGATTTGGCGCCAGATATTGAAGTGGGGCACCTGCGTGCGCCCCGCGGAACGGAGCCGACCTTGGAATTTGCGCGATCAAATGTCGGCTGTCGATTTAGGCAGACTTGCCGATGGAAAAGCTAAATCGTCCGGTCGAGAAAAAATGCTCCCCTCGCGCGTCTAAGGCAGCTTGTTCTTCGGCCCACGCTTGGAGTTCTTGTTCTGGCACCGTGTTCTGTCCTTTCAAGTAAGCAACGATAAATGGAACCAGCCCTTCTCCATAGCAAGCTTCATACCGGTCCACATTTACGATTGAGAAATAGCTCACATCGTCAAAAACTAACCCAGCTTTTCGGAGACGGGCGGTGAGTGTGCGCGGTAGCTTGCTGTTAGCACAATGAGGCGCAAAAGCCTTAAGTATCTTTTCCATGCGGTCTGGGTGTTCGCTATGCCAGCAGACGCCTTCCCAATCTGTAGCAAGGATTAAGCCGCGACCGCCCGGCTTAAGCACACGTTGAGCCTCGCTTAAAAATGCGTCTACATCAGGAACATATTCGGCGACCTGCGTGCTGACGACGACGTCAAAATAATCTTCCTCGAATGGGAGTGCGGTTGCATCCGCACATTGATAACTAAGCCATTCACACTCATTTCTTTGGCTTGCACGCTCCACCATCTGTTGGGAGATGTCTACGCCGACGACCTTCCCGTTCGAGCCAGTTTGAGCGGCGATTTCGGCAGTGAGGAAACCAGGTCCGCTTCCGATATCCAAGACGCGTTCGCCCTTTTGGACGGCAATTCTTTGAAGAGTATCCTCGCGTTGCGAGATGATGTCCGGTCCAAGATAAACCGCCTCCAGCCGCTCTGCCGCCGCATCGTCGTATTCCATGCCCATCGTGTTAGCCCCGCATTTGCTGGCTTTTAGGATAGCATCGTTTCATGTAACCACAAAACGTAGCGCTGAACGAACATTTGTGTCGCTGCGCTGTTCTTCAGACATTGGCGCAGTATGCAGAATTCTGCACACTTTGGGCTCTGAGCGGTCGTAGGTTGCACTTAGCAACAAGGCCTGCTCTGCGGACGATGCCGCTGTTCAGGCGCCTTCGGCTTGATCCCGCGCGGGGGGCGATTCGCTAAGACCGTTTAGGCTTCGGACCCGCCACTGGCTGTGCAAGGTGCGAGCGTCTGGAAAGCGGATATTTTGTTGAAAAACTCGCGCTTGATCGGAGCGTAAGTTGCTGATTCAATTTTCCATATCAGTTGGAGGGTTGAGCAATGATGGGACCGAGACAGGAAGCGCAAGCGGCCTTTTTCTACGAGTT
>NZ_JBAPLA010000008.1:0-191490 GCF_037083845.1 Roseovarius sp. E0-M6
GGGCGAGAACATTTACCGACATGTTCAGCGCTCTCGCGGAAATATGCGACCTCTTCTCCCCGGACGAGTGCTGGAATTACTTCAAGGCTGCCAGATATGTCTCAGGTTAAAAGTCGGATGCTTTAAATTGCCCCAAAAATTAAAGCCCCGGCGGCCTGCCGGGGCTTTGCTTGGCTTTGGTTGCGACGCGGATGCGCTGGCAGGTCAGGCGTGAATCGGACCGTCGCCGCAGGCAAGGGCGGCTTCGCGCACCGCTTCGGAGAAGGTGGGGTGCGCGTGGCAGGTGAGCGCGAGGTCTTCGGCGGAGGCGCCGAATTCCATGGCGACACAGACCTCGTGAATGAGATCGCCCGCCGCCGGCCCGATGATGTGACAGCCGAGAATGCGGTCGGTTTCCTTGTCGGCGAGCAGCTTGACGAAGCCATCGCCCGCATGCACGGCCTTGGCGCGGCCATTGCCCATGAAGGAAAACTTGCCGACCTTGTATTCGCGCCCTTCGTCCTTCAGCTCGGCCTCGGTCTTGCCCACTGCCGCCACTTCGGGGTGGGTGTAGATCACGCCGGGAATCACGCCGTAGTTCACGTGGCCATGCTTGCCCGCGATCACCTCGGCGGTGGCCATGCCCTCGTCTTCGGCCTTGTGAGCAAGCATCGGGCCGTCAATCGCATCGCCGATGGCATAGATACCCTTGACGGATGTCTGCCAGTGGTCGTCGGTCTTGATCTGGCCGCGGTCCGTCAGTTCGACACCCAGTTCCGAGAGGCCCAGCCCGTCGGTATAGGGTTTGCGCCCGGTGGCGACGAGCACGACATCGGCGTCGAGCGTATGCTCGCTATCGTCCTTGCGCAGCTTGTAATGAACCTTGGCCTTGGTTTTCATGGCTTCGGTGCCCGAAACCGCGGCACCCATGATGAAGGTCAGGCCCTGTTTCTTGAGCGTGCGCTGAAACGTCTTTTGCACCTCAGGGTCCATGCCGGGGGTGATGTGATCGAGGTATTCCACGACCGTCACTTCGGAGCCGAGACGGGCATAGACCGAGCCCAGTTCAAGCCCGATGACGCCCGCGCCGATCACGACCATTTTCTTGGGCACTTTGCCAAGCTCGAGCGCGCCGGTGGAGGTGACGACGGTTTTCTCGTCGACCTCGACGCCGGGGAGGCTGCTGGGTTCGGAGCCTGATGCGATGATGATATTCTTGGCCTCATGGGTTTCGTCACCGACCTTGACGCGGCCCGCCTCGGGGATGGAGCCCCAGCCCTTGAGCCAGTCGATCTTGTTCTTCTTGAACAGAAATTCGATGCCCTTGGTGTTCTGGCCGATGGTCTCGTCCTTGTAGGAGAGCATTTGTTTCCAATCGACCGAGGGCGATTTGCCCTTGAGGCCCATCTTGGCGAAATTCTCTTCGGCCTCGTGGAGCATGTGGCTTGCGTGGAGGAGCGCCTTGGAGGGGATGCAGCCCACGTTGAGGCAGGTGCCGCCCAGCGTTTCGCGGCCTTCGACCACGGCGGTTTTCAGGCCAAGCTGGGCGCAGCGGATGGCGCAGACATAGCCGCCGGGGCCGGAGCCGATAATGATCACGTCATAGGATGCCATGGGTCAGAGTCCTTTCGTTTTTGCGCGTCGGTACCCGCGTCGGTATTCTGTCGGTATCGCGTCGGTGGGGTTTGGGGGCGTCGCCATTGTGCTTGAACCAATGGCGCATCAATGGCGACCCCCCGTCGCGTGGGGCGCGACTCCCCCGGAGTATTTTGGGAAAGATGAAGCATCAGAGGAGCGCCGCCAAGAGCATGAGCACGGTGGCGAGGAAGCCCGCCGCCCAGATCAGCGAGCGCCACGGGCGCAGGCCGAGGTAATAGGCCGGGATATAGACCACACGGGCGGCGAGGTAGGTATACGCGCAGGCGGCGGTGACGGGGGTGGATTTGTCGCCGAGCGTGACGGCGACGCAGGCGATGGTGAAGAGGATCAGCCCTTCGAAATGGTTGGTGAGGGCACGGCCAAGGCGGGCGGTGCCGTCGGACATCTGTTTCGACGGCTCGCGGTCGCGGGCGGACATGGTGTAGCCGGGGCCAAGTTCGAGATTGGCCGGGACCGCGTAGAGCAGGTATTGGACGACCTGCAGAAGCGCGGCGAGGGTGAGGGCGGTGAGTTCGGGGGTCATATTAGCCGCCAACCGATTTGATAACACCACCAATCAGGCCACCGATTGCATCGCCAATTCGATGGTAGTCAACACGTCCCTCACTAATGTCAGTCACAGCTTTCGAGAGTGGCTCTTTTCTTCCGCCTACTTCAATTTCCGTTCCTAATACAGTCATGCCTAGGGACGTTAAGGAGATGTTTTCGACTGACCCATTGGCGATTCCACCCGAAGTTCTGGCGTACTCCCCAACCCTTATAAGGCCTTCAGCTTCCAGCCATTTCACACACGGATAAAAATGAGTTGCGAATTCCTGATCAAGTTCAAGGTCGTCAAACTGCAATGACCAATGGCTCACGCCGTTCTCCATGGCTTTTTCAAGTATTTTGGCCAGTACCAGATTGGTTCGTTCCAGTGGTGTCATTCCGCACCCGCCAACGTCTCGCGCGCCTCTGAAATCGCGTCGTCCACAGACCGGCCCTCCTCATGCGCCTTCACGATGCGTTCCAGCACCGCGCGCAGGCGGGCGGCTTCGCCGGGGGCGGCGGGGCGGGCGCGGGCGAAGAAATCCGCATCGAGTGGCGGGTTTTCATCAAAGCCTTCTGGCGGCTTGGGACGTATGCTCATGGTAGTTCCCTCCGGTTGGCCTTGCGCAGCGAGATTACGCGGATACGGTCGCCACGCCAAGCGTAGACAAGAACGTGGTATCTGCCGTCGATCTTGCCAAGAGCCTGCATCCGTGTCTCGCCATAGTCATAGCGGGTGTCCTCGGCCTCGATCGCCGTGCGCCAGTCGAACCCGGTGACCGTCTCGAACGGGACGCCGTGTTTGGCCATGTTCTGTGTGGCCTTGGCGGCGTCCCACTCGTAATCCGGATCGCTCACAGATCCATCAACAACCGCCGGGGATCTTCCAGTGCCTCTTTCACCCGCACCAAGAACGTCACCGCGCCTTTGCCGTCGACGATGCGGTGATCGTAGCTCAATGCCAGATACATCATCGGGCGGGCCTTGATCTCGCCGTTGACGACCATGGGGCGGTCTTGAATCTTGTGCATGCCCAAGATGCCCGATTGCGGCGGGTTGAGGATGGGTGAAGACATCAGCGAGCCGTAGACGCCGCCGTTGGAGATGGTAAACGTGCCGCCCTGCATCTCGGCCATGGAGAGCTTGCCGTCGCGGGCGCGGGCGCCTTTTTCGGCGATGGCCTTTTCGATCTCGGCGAAGGACATTGAATCGGCGTCGCGGATCACCGGGACGACAAGGCCGGTGGGAGTGCCGGTGGCGATGCCCATGTGCACGAAGTTCTTGTAGACGATGTCCGTCCCGTCGATCTCGGAATTGACCTCGGGCACCTCCTTAAGCGCATGGCAGCAAGCCTTGGTGAAGAAGGACATGAAGCCCAGTTTCACATCATGCTTCTTCTGGAACTCTTCCTTGTATTGCGACCGGAGCGCCATGACCTCGGTCATGTCCACCTCGTTATAGGTGGTGAGCATCGCCGCGGTGTCCTGACTTTCCTTCAGGCGGCGGGCGATGGTCTGACGCAAGCGGGTCATTTTGACCCGTTCCTCGCGCGCCTCGTCATCGGCCGAGACCGGCTTGCGCGGGGCGCTTGCGGGTTTGTCGGCCTTGGAGGTGGCCGCGCCGCCTTTGCCGGCGCCGGATTTCGCGCGGGCCACATCCTCTTTCATGATGCGGCCATCGCGGCCCGTGCCTTCGACCTGATCGCGGCTGAGCCCGGCTTCGGCCATGGCCTTCTTGGCGGCGGGCGCATCCTCGGTATCTTCGGCGTCCTTGCCCGCGGGCGGGGTGCTGTATTGTCCGCCTTCGGCGGTTTCGTCCATCGGTTCGGGGCGCACCTCGGGTGTCATCGTGCCATCGGCGGAGCCCGAGATCACGGCGATCCTGCCATTGGCCTGAACCGTGTCGCCTTCCTGAGCGAGGATATCGCAAAGCGTGCCAGCGGCGGGTGAGGGCACTTCGACCGAGACCTTGTCGGTTTCAAGCTCACAGAGCATTTCGTCCTGACTGACGTTGTCGCCCACTTTCTTGAACCATGTCGAGACGGTGGCCTCGGACACGGATTCGCCCAGTGTGGGGACCATGACGTCGATATTGCCCTTGTCGCCGTTCGAGCTGCTTGAGGCGGGTTGGGTCTTACCATCGTCGCTCGACGCCTTGGACTTGGTCTCGGGCTCGGGATCAGATTTGGTGTCGGACCCGGCGCTGCCGGCGGCCTTGCCCTCGCCTTCTTCGATCGTGGCGAGAAGGGCATCGACGCCCACGGTCTCGCCCTCGTCTGCGACGATCTCGCCCATGGTTCCGGCGGCGGGGGCAGGCACCTCGACCGTCACCTTGTCGGTTTCGAGCTCGCACAGCATTTCATCTGCGGCAACCTGATCGCCGGGCTTCTTGAACCAAGTGGCGACGGTTGCCTCGGTCACGGATTCGCCAAGTGTGGGGACGCGGACTTCGGTGCTCATGGCTTAATTCCCTTCAATGGTCAGCGCGGCATCAACCAGCGCCTTTTGTTGTTTCTTATGTGTCGCGGCCAGCCCCGTGGCAGGCGAGGCCGCGGCGGGGCGCCCTGCATAGATAGGCCGGGATTGCTTGGCCTTGATGCGGGTCAGCACCCATTCGATGTTGGGTTCGATAAAGGACCAGGCGCCCTGATTTTTCGGCTCTTCCTGGCACCAGACGACATCGGCATTGGTGAAGCGTTCCATCTCCTTGACCATCGACTGGGCCGGGAAAGGATAGAATTGTTCGATGCGCATCAGGTAGACATCATCGATCCCACGCTCGTCACGCTCTTCCAGAAGGTCGAAATAGACCTTGCCCGAACAAAGCACAACGCGCTTGATCTTGTCGTCGGCCACCAGTTCGGTATCGGAATTGCCGTATTGCGCATCATCCCACAACACCCGGTGGAAGGATGAACCGGTGGTGAATTCCTCGGTTTTGGAGACACAGAGGCGATGCCGCAGGAGCGATTTCGGCGTCATCATGATGAGCGGCTTGCGATAGGTGCGGTGCAACTGCCGCCGCAGGATGTGGAAATAGTTGGCGGGCGTCGTGCAGTTCGCGACGATCCAGTTGTCCTGACCGCACATTGTCAGGAACCGTTCCAGCCGGGCCGAACTGTGTTCCGGCCCCTGCCCCTCATAGCCATGCGGCAGCAGGCAGACGAGGCCCGACATGCGCAGCCATTTGCTTTCGCCCGAGGAGATGAACTGATCGAACATGATCTGCGCACCATTGGCGAAGTCGCCGAACTGCGCCTCCCACAAGGTCAGCGCGTTCGGTTCGGCCAGCGTGAAGCCGTACTCGAACCCCAGAACGGCATATTCCGACAGCATCGAGTCGATCACCTCGTAGCCGGCCTGACCTTTGCGGATGTTGTTGAGCGGATAATACCGTTCTTCGGTTTCCTGATTGATCAGGGCCGAATGCCGCTGACTGAAGGTGCCGCGGGCACAGTCCTGTCCCGACAAGCGGACCGGATACCCTTCGGTCTGGAGCGACCCGAAGGCGAGGGCTTCGGCGGTGGCCCAGTCAAAACCTGTGCCGCTTTCGAACATCTTTGCCTTGTTCTCAAGCAGGCGCGAGACAGTCTTGTGCAGAGGGAAATCCTTGGGCGGGGTCGACAGCGCCTCGCCGATTTCGTTGAAGGTCTTTTCTTCGATCGAGGTTTCGCCGCGCTGATAATCCTCATCCTTGCGGTCGAGGTGAGACCACTTACCATCCAGCCAGTCGGCCTTGTTGGGTTTGTAGTCCTTGCCCGCCTCGAATTCGTCAGCGAGGTAGGACTGGAATGACGCCTTCATGTCGTCGATCTCGCCCTCGGGGATGAGACCGTCCTTGACCAGACGTTCGGTATAGAGCGACAGGGTGGTCTTCTGCTGCTTGATCTTCTTGTACATGATGGGGTTCGTGAACATCGGTTCATCCCCCTCGTTATGGCCGAAGCGCCGATAACAGATGATGTCGATCACCACGTCTTTCTTGAACTTCTGGCGGAACTCGGTGGCCACCTTGGCGGCATGCACCACGGCCTCGGGGTCGTCGCCGTTGACGTGGAAAATCGGCGCCTCGACCATCAGGGCGATATCGGTCGGATAGGGCGAGGAGCGCGAGAAATGCGGCGCGGTGGTGAAGCCGATCTGGTTGTTGACCACGATATGCATGGTTCCGCCGGTCTTGTGGCCCTTGAGCCCGCTGAGACCGAAGCATTCGGCCACGACACCCTGACCCGCGAAGGCCGCATCGCCGTGCAGCAGGACAGGCAGCACAGAGGTGCGTTCGGTATCGTGGTTCTGGTCCTGTTTGGCGCGGGCCTTGCCCAGAACGACCGGGTTCACCGCCTCGAGGTGGCTGGGGTTGGCGGTGAGCGACAAGTGCACGGAATTGCCATCGAATTCGCGGTCGGACGAGGCGCCGAGATGGTATTTCACATCGCCCGAACCGTCCACGTCCTCGGGTTTGAAGCTGCCGCCCTGAAATTCGTTGAAGATCGCGCGGTAGGGTTTGCCCATCACGTTGGCCAGAACCGAGAGGCGGCCCCGGTGGGGCATGCCGATGATGATATCCTTGACGCCAAGGCTGCCGCCGCGCTTGATCACCTGTTCCATCGCCGGGATGAGGCTTTCGCCGCCATCAAGGCCGAAGCGCTTGGTGCCCATGTATTTCACGTGCAGGTATTTCTCGAATCCCTCGGCCTCGACCAGCTTGTTCAGGATGGCCTTGCGGCCTTCGCGGGTGAAGCGGATTTCGTTGTCGTAGCCTTCGATCCGTTCCTTGAGCCAGCCCGATTGCTCGGGGTCGGAAATGTGCATGTATTGCAGCGCGAAGGTGCCGCAATACGTGCTGCGCACCGCACCAAGAATTTCGCGGATCGAGGCGACCTGAAGGCCGAGCACGTTGTCGATGAAGATGGGCCGGTCCATGTCGGCCTCGGTGAAGCCATAGGACTTGGGGTCAAGTTCGGGGCGGTAGCTTTGTTCGCGCAGACCCAAGGGATCAAGATCGGCCACGAGATGGCCGCGGATACGGTAGGCGCGGATGAGCATCAGGGCGCGCACGGAATCGAGCACGGCCCGCTTGATCGCCTCATCGGTAACCTCGACACCTTTCTCGGTGGCCTTGGAGGCGATCTTCTTGGCCGCTTGCTTGGCCTCAAGCTCGGGGGGGTATTGCCCGGTCAGGGCGCTGGTGAGATCATCCATCGGCTGCGGCGGCCAATCGGAGCGCGCCCATGAAGGGCCTGCGGCCTCGGCCTTCACCTCGACCTCGGAATCGTCCATCTGGGCGAAGAAATCGCGCCACGCTTCATCTACGGCGTTGGGGTCGTTGGCGTAACGCGCGTAAAGCTGTTCGAGATATTCCGCGTTGTGCCCCTGCATGAAGCTGGAGGCGTGGAATTGGTCGTTGGGGGATTGGTCGGTCATGGGGACCTCTAGGGTTGCGCCGTCACTCTTCGGTGGTGAAGGCGTGGTTGATCTCTAATCCGTAGTGGCCCACCAGGCCGAGTTCGTCTGCATCGGGCAGGTCGGATCGCCAGAGTTGAACGGCGAAAAGGTATGTCGGGTCCGGCAGGTCAAGATGGAGGCTGTAGTTGCGGACGGGTCCTGCGAGCGTTTCCGCACCCTCCGCCGCAAGAAGCGAATCGGCGCCGTCCATCTCTTCCGCCATGACGAGGCAGAAGACCGAAAGCGCATCGGCCTGATCCACCGTACCCATCAGCAGGGCCGCGCCGTCGCGTTCAAAGCGATTTTTCGTCAGCGCCAAGAACGGCTCGTCCACGATGATTTCACGCAAAAAATCGCGGTTGAGCACCCGATCTTCCGGGCTTGCGCCATCGAAGCCGCGCTGCACGGCCAGCGTATCGACGACCAGCGCCTGATACTGCGGGTTGTCGTCCTCCACCGGCTGCCAACCCGCGGAGAGGATGTCTGCCTCCAGCGCCTCCGCCGTTGTCGGCGACACGAGACAGGGCGCCGCGATATCCGGCAGGTCGGATACCGCCACCTCCGCCGACACCGGTCCGGCAAAACACATAGCGGCTGCGAGGCCCGCAGCAGTGGCCCGCAATTGTGTCACATCCGCCTTCTGCAATACCGAATTCATCCCTTGTCGATCGCCTCAAGCACGGCCTCACCCAATCCCGCAGGGCTGTCGGCCACGACGATGCCCGCGCTGCGCATGGCGTCGATCTTGTCGTCGGCGCCGCCCTTGCCGCCTGCCACGATGGCACCGGCATGGCCCATGCGGCGGCCCGGAGGGGCGGTGCGGCCGGCGATGAAGCCCGCCGTGGGTTTCCAGCGGCCTTTTTTCTTTTCATCGGCGAGGAACTGTGCGGCGTCTTCTTCGGCCGAGCCGCCGATCTCGCCGATCATGATGATCGATTCCGTCTCGTCATCGGCGAGGAACCATTCCAGCACGTCGATATGCTCGGTTCCCTTGATCGGATCGCCGCCGATGCCAACGCAGGTGGATTGGCCGAGGCCCACATCGGTGGTCTGCTTCACCGCCTCATAGGTCAGCGTGCCGGAGCGCGAGACCACGCCGCAGGAGCCGCGCTTGTGGATGTGGCCGGGCATGATGCCGATCTTGCAGGCGTCGGGTGTGATGACACCGGGGCAGTTGGGCCCGATGAGCGTGGATTTGGAGCCTTCGAGCGCGCGTTGCACGCGCATCATGTCAAGCACCGGGATACCTTCGGTGATGCAGACGATCAGGGGCATTTCCGCGTCGATCGCCTCGAGGATCGAGTCGGCGGCGAAGGGCGGCGGCACATAGATGACGCTCGCGTTTGCCTGCGTTTCATGCATCGCCTCGTGGACACTGTCAAAGACGGGCAGGTCGAGATGGGTCTGACCGCCCTTGCCGGGAGTGACGCCGCCAACCATTTGGGTGCCATAGGCGATAGCCTGTTCCGAGTGGAACGTGCCCTGCGAGCCGGTGAGGCCCTGACAGATCACCTTGGTGTGCTTGTCTACGAGTACGGCCATGTTTCGTGGCTCCTTGCGTTATTTTCGTACATTGTGGGCAAACTGCCCGTGCTGATTGTATGAGGCGACCGGGTCACCCTTTGGACGCTTCGTTCAAAACGCGGATCGCGCTGGTGGGGGTGTCGCCGCAGATGGGATCCTGCCCGCCGCTAGAGATTTCGATCACCCGGCCCGAGGGCGAGGTGAAGGTCGTGCAGCCTGCCGCGCTTGTGCTTTGGGTCCAGAGCGGCTCGCTCATTTCGGCAAAGGTCCGGCGCACGAGATCGGCGGCTTCGGTCTGGGGCACGCCCATATCTGCGATTTCACAGAAGGTGCCGTTTTGGGCCACCAGCGCGCTGCTGTCTTTGTATGCGTATTCGGTCAGGCCGCCATAGCTCCCGGCGTTTTGCCATTCCATATGTTCAAAGGCGTTGGCCGTCTGCTCTGGCGTGGAGGGGCTCTCGAACCCGCCAAGACACGCCGCGAGCCCGCCCTGCATCCGCCAGATACCGTCGGAGTCGCGCAGTTGCATCGTTAATTCCTCAAGCACCTGCGCATAGGCGACGGCGGGGGAGAGGGTCAGGAGGAAGATGGCGATGTGTTTCATGTGGTCAATCCGTGGGGTGGGCAGATTGCCCACGATGGGCGGGGAAAGGTGGGCAGATTGCCCACCCTACGCGGTTACTCATCACCCCTTCACCGCCTTCACGATCTTCTGGGCGCCGTCCTTGAGATCGTCCGCCGCGATGACGTCGACGTCGCTCTCGTTGATGATCTTCTTGCCCTCTTCGACATTCGTGCCTTCGAGCCGAACGACGAGGGGGACCGACAGGCCCACATCCTTGACCGCCGCGACCACGCCCTCGGCGATGACGTCACAGCGCATGATGCCGCCGAAGATGTTGACGAGGATGCCTTTGACCTGCGGATCGGACGTGATGATCTTGAACGCCTCGGTCACCTTTTCCTTGGTGGCCCCGCCGCCCACGTCGAGGAAGTTGGCAGGCTCGGCCCCATAAAGCTTGATGATGTCCATTGTCGCCATGGCGAGGCCCGCGCCATTGACCATACAGCCGATTTCACCGTCGAGCGCGATATAGTTGAGGTCATACTTGCTGGCCTCAAGCTCTTTGGGGTCTTCTTCGGTGGTGTCGCGCAGCTCGGCAATGTCGGAATGGCGGTAGATGGCGTTGGAATCGAACCCCATCTTGGCATCAAGGCATTTGAGGTCGCCCGCATCGGTGATGATCAGCGGGTTGATCTCGAGCATCTCCATGTCCTTTTCCAAGAACATCTTGTAGAGCGTGCCCATCAGCGCGACGCATTGCTTGACCTGTTTGCCGGTCAGGCCGAGGTTGAAGGCGATGCGGCGGCCATGGAAGGGCTGATAGCCCGTGGCCGGATCGACGCTGAATGACAGGATCTTGTCGGGGGTATTCTCGGCCACCTCTTCGATGTCCATGCCGCCCTCGGTCGAGGCGACGAAGCTTATCCGGCTTGTCTGACGGTCCACCAGAAGGGCGAGGTAGAACTCGCTCTCGATGCCTGATCCATCCTCGATATAGATGCGGTTGACCTGTTTGCCCGCCGGGCCGGTCTGTTTCGTCACGAGGGTGCGGCCCAGCATGCGCTTGGTTTCTTCTGCCGCTTCCTCGACGGATTTGGCAAGGCGGACGCCACCCTCTTCGCCGGCGCCACTTTCCTTGAAGGTGCCCTTGCCGCGACCGCCCGCGTGGATCTGTGCCTTGACCACCCACAGCGGCCCGTCCATTTCGCCTGCGGCTGTCTTGGCTTCTTCGGCGCGAAGGACGACGCGCCCATCCGAAACCGGTGCGCCATAGGAGCGAAGCAATGCCTTCGCCTGATACTCGTGGATGTTCATGAACTTATCCCATGTTGGTCCAATTGCTTTGGTATACTGAGCAGGTTATTCGGGATTTAAAGCGGATTCTGGGTGTATAGGGGAATTTGCGCCAATTTTTGCAATTTTGTGATCACATGGCAAATTCCTGTGATCACAAGGGCGCGGACCGTTGACTCGAATAGAATCGACGCCCTTGGCCAAAGCTGAAAGGACTGGGCATGCAGGCACAAAACCCAAGCTGGGGTGTCGTTCTTACGGTGGATGAGCCTGAGCAGCTCGTGCTGGCGAACGTGGCGTGGCATCTTTCGACCGGAGCGCGGCATGTGCATGTCTATCTGGATCGTCCGGGTGATCCGGCTGCTGGGGCGCTGGCGGGGCATGACCGTGTCCGGGTGATCCAATGCGATACGGAGTGGTGGCAGGCGCAGGGGCCCAAGGGCGTAAGACCCGTCTCACAGATGCGGCGGCAGGCGATCAATGCCAATCATGCGCGTGACCGCGCGGATACCGACTGGCTTCTGCATCTCGATGCGGACGAGTTTCTCTGGCAGCACCGTCCGCTCGTCAATGAGCTGAGGCATCTGGCGCCCTTCGACTGTGAAGTGAACGTGCCCGTGGTCGAGCGGTTCTATCGCGAAGCCGCACCTGTCAGATCGCTTTTTCAGGGCGGATTCCGGCGCTCGACACGCGGCCTTACGGATTTCGATGCTGCGTATTTCGGACCGTTGCTGCCTTATCTCAACAAAGGGCTGCCGGGGCATTCTCAGGGCAAATCCATCGTCCCGACCGAGGGTGACTTCGAGTTGGGAATTCACTGGTCGTTTCGCGGCGGCAAGCGAGGGCCCGATCATCGCGCGCGGCAATTTCGGTCACAGGCGGCGACGCTATTGCATTTCAACGGCCTGACGCCGCTGCATTTCGTGGTGAAAGTGGTCCGGTATGGCCTCCATGAGCCACGCTGGCTTGAAAAGATCGTGTCCGAGCATCGGCGCGCACAGGTGTCCGCGCTATTGCAGGATTGCGGCACGCTTGAAGAGATGCTGAGGTTTCACGACCGGCTCAAGATGCTTGATCCCGAGGCCGAACGCCGCCTGTCCGATCTTGGACTGATCGTTGATCCAGCTCTTGATCCGGCGGGCGGGATCGCCCCGCAGGCGGACAATGCGGATCTCAGCGCGGACAGCTTTGACGCGGCGTTGAGGGCGCGGCATCCGGAGGTGTTCGAGGTGCTCAGGACATAAAAATGGGCGCCCCGAATGAGGCGCCCAAAAGTCACTATCCACGATAAACAGTCTCAGGTGAGAGAGCCGTCGATCTCCTTGCAGGCCTCGACCAGTTCTTTGACCGCATCGACGGATTTGGTGAACATCGCCTGTTCGTCGTCATTCATCTGAATGTCGATGACGCGTTCGATGCCACCTTCGCCGATGACGGTGGGCACGCCCACATACATGCCCTCAAGCCCCAACGCGCCATCCACATAGGCGGCGCAGGGCAGAACGCGTTTCTGATCCTTGAGGAAGGCTTCGGCCATTTCGATGGCCGAGGTGGCGGGGGCGTAGAAGGCCGAACCGGTCTTGAGCAGGCCGACAATTTCGGCGCCGCCATCGCGGGTGCGCTGAATGATGGCGTCAAGCTTGTCCTGCGTGGTCCAGCCCATCTCGACCAGATCGGGGAGGGGGATGCCACCCACGGTCGAATACCGCGCGAGCGGGACCATCGTGTCGCCGTGGCCGCCCAGAACGAAGGCCGATACATCACGCATCGACACGTCGAATTCGAGGCTGAGGAAGTGGCGGAAGCGGGCGCTGTCGAGAACGCCGGCCATGCCGCAGACCATGTTATGCGGCAGGCCCGAGAATTCGCGAAGCGCCCAGACCATCGCATCAAGCGGGTTGGTGATGCAGATCACGAAGGCGCCCGGCGCATTGTCCCGGATGCCTTCGCCCACGGATTTCATGACCTTGAGGTTGATGCCCAGAAGGTCGTCGCGGCTCATCCCCGGCTTGCGCGGGACGCCGGCGGTGACGATGCAGACATCCGCGCCGGCAATATCGGCATAGTCCTGCGTGCCCTTGAGCTTTGCATCGAACCCCTCGGCCGGGCCGGATTCGGCGATGTCGAGTGCCTTGCCTTCGGGGGTGCCTTCGGCGATGTCAAAGAGGATGACGTCGCCCAGTTCCTTGAGGGCCGCAAGATGGGCGAGCGTGCCGCCGATCTGTCCTGCCCCGATGAGAGCGATCTTGGGTCTGGCCATTGGATGATCTCCGGATCAGTTGAAATGTCGGATACGGGCCTAGCCCTTTGCGACCGTCCACGCAAGGGTGCCGCAGTGCGGCGTGACCGCGCGACGTGGCTGTATCGGCCCCGAGAAACAAGCTAAACCTGTGGTTCAGGCGCTATTTCAGGGGGCAATTGCATGGCTGGCTTCGGGTGGGAGGTGATTGTGATCGGTGCCTTCGCGGCGCTTTTTGCTGGCATCTCCAAGGGTGGCTTCGGATCAGGGGCGGCCTTTTTGGGGGCGGCGATTCTGGCGCTTTTCGTGCCCCCCGGACAGGCGTTGGGCATCATGCTGCCGTTGCTTCTTGTGATCGACGCGGCAACCTTGCGACCCTATTGGCGGCAATGGGACAGCGCGGGCGCCAAGCGGCTTCTGCTGGGGGCGTTGCCGGGTGTGCTGCTTGGTGCCGGGTTGTATCAGGTGGCCGATGCAGATGTGTTCCGGCTTATCATTGGACTTGTCTGTGTGCTGTTCGTGGCTTGGCGGGTGTGGCCGGGACAGGCCGTGGCGCGGTCTGAGTCGATGCCGGGCTGGGCCGGGGCCGTGCTTGGAGCTCTGGCGGGGTTCACGAGCTATGTGAGCCATGCGGGCGGTCCTGCCGTGGCGGTCTATCTTTTGTCCAAGGGCATCGGCAAGACGCGGTTTCAGGCCACGACCGTGCTGGTCTTTGGGGTGCTGAACGTGGTGAAAGCCGGCCTTTACGGGGCGCAGGGGTTATTCACCCCCGCGACCCTGTGGCTTGACCTGTGGCTTGTGCCGTTTGCTTTGGCCGGGGCGTGGCTGGGCGTCGTGCTGCACAGGCGCGTGGCCGAGAGTTGGTTCTTCGGGATCACCTATGTCGTGCTGGTGCTGACGGGTCTGCGCCTGATCCAAGTGGCGCTCACCTGAAATGTGGACGGGATGCCTCAGGCATCCTGACCCGGTATCGGCAGCGCTTCGGCCAATTGCTCGAATGCCTGACCGCTGGCCACGAGGCAGGTGACGCCCCGGACATTGGTGACGGTGATGGTCCATGTGCCCGAGGTCGCAGATGCGAAAACCTCGATCACCGCGTTGTTGGCGCCAAGGCCCATGGATTGCCGGGATTCGCCATATGCCGAGGCAAGACGCTCGACCACCACGTCGCGCGGTGCGCAATTTCGGCCTTGTGCCGAAAGCGGCCCGGACAGGATGGCCAGAGCGGCCGCGCCTATCATCATCCTATTCATGAATTCACCCTTTCCTTCTGGTTGGGTCCCTGCCGCATGTTGCGCACCAGAGTGCCGAACCGGGTCTGAAAACGCGGTTAACGCCGCGCGCATTTTGGAAAACACGCGGCGCACGCTGCAACGCGGCGTAAAAGCACTTGAAGTTTTTGGGCGAAAAGTGGCATCCCTGCGCAAGAAAATTATCCAAGCCAACGCGCGAGGTGCCGCCATGGACATGACGAACCGCCCCTACAGATCCGTTCTCTATATCCCCGGATCGAAGGAACGTGCGCTTGAAAAGGCGCGGAGCCTGCCGACCGACGCGATCATTTTCGACCTCGAGGATGCGGTGGCGCCAGATGCCAAGGCGCAGGCGCGTGAAACGCTTGCCAATGCGTTGCGCGAGGGGGGCTATGGCAAGCGCGCCAAGATCGTCCGCATCAACGCGCTGACAACCGAATGGGGGCTCGACGATGTGCGGGTCTTGCGCGACGCGGGCGCGGACGCGATCCTTTTGCCCAAGGTCAATTCGGCCCCCGATGTGGACAGCCTTGCCGATCTGCTTCCGGCGGACATGCCGATCTGGGTCATGATGGAAACACCGGTCAGCGTTTTCAACGCGCGCGAGATTGCGGCCCATGGCCGGGTGGCGGGGCTCGTGACCGGCACGAACGATCTGACCAAGGATCTCGGAAGCCGCTCTCGCGCCGACCGCCTGCCGTTGATGACCGCGCTTCAGACCATTGTGATGGCGGCGCGGGCCGCGCGGATCGTGGCAATTGACGGGGTCTATAACCGGTTCCGCGATGGGGACGGGCTCAAGGCGGAATGCGAACAGGGGCGCGATCTGGGGTTTGACGGCAAGACACTGATCCATCCCGCGCAGATCGACGGCGCAAACGTGGCCTTCGCACCCACAAGTTCGGAGATCGACCTCGCGGAACGGCAGATCGCGGCCTATGAGGAAAGCATGGCCTCGGGGCAGGGAATTGCCGTGGTGGATGGACAGATCGTTGAGAACCTGCATGTCTTTGCCGCAAAGCGTGTGCTGGCCAAGGCACATGCGGTGTCAGAGATGGGAGAGGGTTAAGCCATGGGTATGCTGATTGTCGTGCTGGGGCTGGTGCTTTGGGCACTGGCGCATTTCTTCAAGCGGATCGCGCCCGCGCGCCGCGCGGCTATGGGTCAGGCCGGTCGCGGCATCGTGGCGGCCGGGGTTGTCGGCGGCCTTGTCCTGATGATCGTTGGGTATCGCATGGCCGACTTTGTGCCGGTCTGGACGCCGCCCGCGTGGACCGTGCATATCAATAATGTGATGATGCTTGGCGCCGTATTCCTTTTCGGGATGAGCCAGACCACCGGGCGGCTTCGCGGCAAGATGCGGCATCCACAGCTTGCGGCGGTCAAGGTCTGGGCGGTGGCGCATCTTCTTGTGAATGGTGATCTGGCGTCGATCGTTCTATTTGGCGGGCTTCTGATCTGGGCCGTGGCCGAGGTTGTCGTGATCAACCGGTCCGAGCCTTGGGACCGGCCCGAGCCCGGCGACCCGGCGCGCGATCCGCTGCTCTTGATGATCACTCTGGCGATGTTCATCGTGATCTCGGGTATACATGCGTGGCTGGGTGTCTGGCCGTTTCCGGGATGAGGAGGACAGGATGAAACTCTATCGGTTTCTGAGCGAGGACGACACATCGGCCTTTTGTCACAAGGTGACGGAGGCGCTCAACAAGGGGTGGGAGCTTCATGGCGGGCCGACCTATGCCTTTGATGCGGCCAACGGGGTGATGCGCGCCGGGCAGGCCGTGGTCAAGGATGCGCCGGGCACCTACACGCCCGACACGAAACTGGGAGAGCAGTGATCATGGCAAAGACCAACGCGGGGCGCTTCTTTGAGGATTACACTGTGGGCGAGACGATTCGCCATGCCGTGCCACGCACGGTTGGCGCGGGCGAACGGGCGCTATACCACGCGCTCTATCCGGCGCGGCATGCGCTTTATTCCTCGGATGCGTTCGCGCAGGCCTGTGGTTTGCCGCAAAGTCCGCTTGATGACATCGCGGCGTTTCACGTGGTCTTTGGCAAGACTGTGCCGGATATCTCGCTCAATGCACTGGCCAATCTGGGGTATGCCGAAGGGCGATGGCGCCGCCCGGTCTATGCGGGTGACACGATCAATTCGACCTCCGAGGTGATCGGGGTCAAGCAAAATTCGAACGGAAAATCCGGCGTCGTCTGGGTGCGCACGAAGGGGCACAATCAGCATGGCGAGGTGGTGATCGACTATGTGCGCTGGGCAATGGTGCGCAAACGCGACACGGAAGCCCCCGCGCCCGAGACGGTCATCCCTGATCTCAAGTCAGCGCTTGATGTGGGCGATCTTGTTGTGCCCGATGGCCTCACGTTTTCGGAGTATGATTTCGATCTTGCCGGAGAGCCGCATCGCTGGGGCGATTACGAGGTTGGCGAAACCATCGACCATGTGGATGGCGTGACAGTCGAGGAGGCCGAACACATGATGGCCACCCGCCTGTGGCAGAACACGGCCAAGGTGCATTTCGACGTGCGATCGCGCCCCGACGGACAGCGGCTTATCTATGGGGGGCACGTGATTTCGATGGCCCGCGCGCTGAGTTTCAACGGGCTGGCCAATGCGCAGATGGTCGTGGGGCTTAATGGTGGGGCGCACGCCAACCCGTGTTTCGCCGGCGATACGATTCGGGCGTGGTCCGAGGTTCTGGACAAGGCCGAGACCGGAACACCGGGCGTGGGCGCGCTACGTCTCAGGCTGGTGGCGACCAAGGGTGGCGCGCCATTCAGCCTTAGGGCAGATGATGGCAAATACCTTCCCGATGTGCTGCTCGATCTCGACTATTGGGCGCTGATTCCGGTCTGATCCGCGGTGGACGCGGTGCGAGGGCAGGCGCGGCTCTTGGCGACGGTCCGCGCAGATGCTCATGACATGAGTGGTTTAAGGCCCATTTTTGTGATCACTGAATTTTCAGCGTGATCACAAATTAACCAAATGCGGCCTTTTGCGCTCGGGTTGCTTGGTTTTTTCCTGTGCTTTGCTGACAGGCGCGTTAAAACGGAGTGAAGGGTGCCGCCAAAGGGTCAGGCCTGCGGCGCCAGACCAGAACTGGAAGGACGCGACACCATGGCAGATGTGAACAGGGGCGACCGCCCGCTTTCACCCCACCTGACGATCTACCGCCCGCAAATCACCTCGATCAGCTCGATCCTCACACGGATCACCGGCAATGCCCTGCTTTTGGGCGCGCTTCTCATGGTTTGGTGGTTTCTGGCGGCGGCGGCAGGACCGGATTATTTCGCCACCGTGGACGGGATCGTGACAAGCTGGGTGGGTGACCTGATCATGTTCGGCTCGCTCTGGGCGATTTGGTATCACACGCTTGCCGGTGTGCGGCACCTGATCTGGGATACCGGCGCGATGCTCGAGATCAAACGCGCCGAGATGCTGGGCTGGATCTGTGTGGGCGGTTCGGTCGTTCTCACGGTTCTGACCGTGATCGTTATCTGAGGGAGCAGGATCATGCGTTATCTGACGGATCGCAAGCGCGCCGAAGGGTTGGGATCGGCCAACTCGGGCGTGCATCACTTCTGGGCGATGAAACTGACGAGTGTCGGGCTGCTGGTTCTCATTCCGGTCTTCATCTTCATGTTCGGCTCCATGCTGGGCCGCCCTCATGCCGAGGTCGTGGCCTATTTTGCCCGACCCTTTCCTGCGCTGGTGGCCGCGCTCACGATCATCGTGGGGTTCAAGCATTTTCGCGACGGCGTGCAAGTTCTTCTGGAAGACTATGTGCATGGCACGGCGCGCACGGTGTGGATCATCCTGCTGACTTGCGTGAGCTATGGCGCAATGGCCGCGGGCCTTTTCGCCATTGCCAAGATCGCCCTTTAAAGACCGGAGTAATAACGAATGGCTGCTTACGAATACGAGACGCATGATTATGACGTCGTGGTCGTCGGAGCCGGCGGAGCCGGTTTGCGCGCCACGCTGGGCATGGCCGAACAGGGCCTTCGCACCGCCTGTGTGACCAAGGTTTTCCCAACGCGGTCGCACACCGTGGCCGCTCAGGGCGGGATCGCTGCATCGCTTAGCAACATGGGGCCCGACCATTGGCAATGGCATATGTACGACACCGTGAAGGGGTCGGACTGGCTGGGTGATACGGATGCTATGGAATACCTCGCCCGCGAGGCGCCGAAGGCGGTTTACGAGCTTGAGCATTACGGCGTTCCCTTCAGCCGCACCGAAGAGGGCAAGATTTATCAGCGCCCATTTGGCGGGCACACAACTGAATTCGGTGAAGGCCCCGCCGTGCAGCGGACCTGTGCCGCCGCAGACCGCACCGGCCACGCGATCCTGCACACGCTTTATGGCCAAAGCCTCAAGCACAATGCCGAGTTTTACATCGAGTATTTCGCAATTGACCTGATCATGACCGATGGGGCTTGCACCGGCGTCGTCTGCTGGAAGCTTGACGATGGCACGATGCATGTCTTCAACGCCAAGATGGTGGTGCTGGCCACCGGTGGCTATGGGCGCGCGTATTTCTCGGCCACGAGTGCGCATACTTGCACCGGTGATGGCGGTGGAATGGTGGCGCGCGCCGGTCTGCCACTTCAGGACATGGAGTTCGTGCAGTTCCACCCGACGGGTATCTATGGGTCGGGCTGCCTGATCACCGAGGGCGCACGCGGTGAGGGTGGATATCTGACCAATTCGGAAGGCGAGCGGTTCATGGAGCGGTACGCCCCGCAATACAAGGATCTTGCTCCGCGCGATTATGTGAGCCGGTCGATGACCATGGAAATCCGCGAAGGGCGCGGCGTGGGCGAGAATGGCGATCACATCCACCTGAATCTGAGCCATCTTCCCGCCGAGGCGCTGAACCTGCGTCTGCCGGGAATTTCGGAAAGCGCCAAGATCTTTGCGGGGGTCGATGTCACCAAGGAGCCGATCCCGGTTCTGCCAACCGTGCATTACAATATGGGCGGCATTCCGACCAATTACTGGGGCGAGGTGGTGAGCCCGACCCAGAAAGACCCGCATGCGATCGTTCCGGGGCTGATGGCGGTGGGCGAGGCAGGGTGCGCCAGCGTGCATGGCGCGAACCGGCTCGGCTCGAACTCGCTCATTGACCTTGTGGTCTTTGGCCGCGCGGCGGCGATCCGGGCGGGCAAGGTTGTCGATCCCGAAAGCGCGGTGCCCGGAACCAATTCCGAGCAGGTCGACAAGGCGTTCGACCGGTTCGATGGTCTGCGCCATGCCGACGGGGGCACGCCAACCGCCGAACTGCGGCTCGAGATGCAGAAGACCATGCAGGAGGACGCGGCGGTCTTCCGCACGTCGAAGACGCTGAAGGCGGGTGTCGACAAGATGACCGAGATTGCCGGAAAGCTTGGCGATATCAAGGTGACGGATCGCAGTCTCGTGTGGAACAGCGATCTGATGGAAACGCTTGAGCTGACCAACCTGATGCCCAACGCGCTGGCCACCATCCATGGCGCCGAGGCGCGCAAGGAAAGCCGCGGCGCGCACGCCCATGAGGACCATTCAACGCGAGACGACGAGAATTGGCGCGTTCACACGATTGCCCGCGTCGATGGCACGGATGTGGACCTGAGCTATCGCCCGATCATCGAGGCGCCGCTCACCAAGGAGAAGCAGGGCGGCATCAACCTCAAGAAGATCGCCCCCAAGGAACGGACCTTTTGATGCGGTATACGCGCGCCATATGGCCCGCATGTGCGTTACTGCCGCTGGCGGCCTGCGACGGGGCGCTGACCGCGCCCGCCGCCACAACGCCCCAGGCGCCGCCCGCGTTTGGTGGCCCGCCCGAGCGGTTAGGGGCCTGCGTGATCAAGGCCGGGATTCGCGGCGATTACGAGACAGAAACCTTCTTTGACGAAGGCAGGCCCATCGTGACCGTCATCTCTGGGGCCAGCGTCTCGGATGATCAGGCGGATGCGGCCAATGCCTGTCTTGCGGCGGGCTCGGCATGAGGTGCGGTGCGGCCCTCATGATCGTGACGCTGGGCCTTGGGGCCTGTGCGCCGGTAAACGATGCCGCAGACCGGGTCGCGCGCGACCGCGCCAAGACCGTGATCAACAGCGTCGTGGCGCAACGCTTTCCGGGGGTGAACGCAGCACCGGTCACGGATTGCATCATCGACGCGGCCAGCGCGTCCGAAATTCTCAACATCGCCAGCGCATCGGTCACTGGTGTCACCCAATCGACGGTCGAGGAGGTTCTGGCAATTGCCCGCCGCCCCGAGTCGGTGAATTGCATCGCCGAGAACAGCATTACCCTGCTGGCCGGCTGAGACGGAGGACTAGGAATGGTTCAGCTTACCCTACCCAAGAACTCGCGTATCACACGCGGCAAGACGTGGCCCAAGCCCGAAGGCGCCAGCAACGTGCGCAAGTTCCAGATTTATCGCTGGAGCCCGGATGAGGGCAAGAATCCGTGTGTCGATACCTATTTTCTCGATATGGATAGCTGTGGTCCGATGATCCTCGACGCGCTGATCAAGATCAAGAATGAGATTGATCCGACGCTCACGTTCCGCCGGTCCTGTCGTGAAGGCATCTGTGGCTCCTGCGCGATGAACATCGACGGGATCAATACTCTCGCCTGTATCTACGGGCTGGACGAGGTCAAGGGCGACGTCAAAATCTATCCGCTGCCGCACATGCCGGTGGTCAAGGATCTGATCCCCGACCTGACCCTGTTCTATGCCCAACATGCAAGCATCATGCCTTGGCTTGAGACGACGACGAACCGGCCCGCGAAAGAGTGGAAACAGTCGATCGACGACCGCGAAAAGCTTGACGGTCTTTATGAATGCGTGATGTGCGCGTGCTGCTCGACGGCCTGTCCATCCTATTGGTGGAACGGCGACAAATATCTCGGGCCGGCGGCATTGCTTCATGCATACCGCTGGATCATCGATTCCCGCGATGAGGCCACGGGCGAGCGGCTCGATGATCTGGAAGACCCGTTCAAGCTCTATCGGTGCCACACGATCATGAACTGCACCAAGACCTGCCCCAAGAACCTCAATCCGGCCAAGGCGATTGCGGAGATCAAGAAACTGATGGCTGAACGCGCGCTCTAAGTCCGGTCTCGTCCGGGCTTGGACCCGGGCGACCCCGTTCTGAAAAAGGAGCGAACATGCCGGAGCACTTTCTTCAGGCGTTGTTGCTGGCGTCGCTGGCTGGAGTTTCGATCCCGGCCGGGGCGTCCATGGCCATGGTCGAGCGGTGCCTGCCGAACTGGCATGAAGATGAGCTTCGCCATGCGGTCATAGCCTTCGGTGCTGGCGCGCTCTTCTCGGCGGTGGCGCTTGTGCTGATCCCCGAAGGAAGCGAGCGCGCGCCCAAATGGCTTGCCTTGCTGAGCTTTGCCGCTGGCGGCTGGCTTCTGATGTGGATCGACAGGGTGTTGTCGCGCAAGGGCGGCAAGGCTGCGCAGTTCACCGCGATGATGCTTGATTATTTACCCGAGGCGATGGCCCTGGGGGCGATGCTGGCCGATCAGGCGGCCACTGCGACGCTTCTTGCCCTGATGATCATGCTTCAGAACATCCCCGAGGGGTTCAATGCGTTCCGCGAGATGCAGCAGACCGGCAAGACGACCTCGTGGCATCTTCTGGCGCTCTTTGCCCTCATGGTGCCGCTTGGCCCTCTGGCCGCGACGGGGGGCCTTGTTTTTCTGGTGGATCAGCCTGCAACGCTGGGCGCGATCATGATGTTTTCAGCCGGAGGCATCGTTTACCTCATGTTTCAGGATGTCGCGCCACAGGTCCGGCTCGAGCGGCATTGGGCGCCACCGTTAGGCGGGGTCGCGGGGTTTCTTATGGGCCTTGCCGGGCATATCCTGCTGCTCTGAGGGCTCAATCGCGGGTAAAGAGGATGAAACCGACGCCGGCGATGACCAGCGCACCGCCCATCAACGTCTGTGGACCCGGCACTTCGCCAAGGAAAACCATGCCACCCACAACCGCAAAGAGCGGCAAAAGCAGCAGGAAGGGAGCCACCTGACTGACTGGATTGCGGCGCAGGAGCGTGTTCCAGAGACCATATCCAAACGCGGTCATGATCAGCCCAAGGTAAAGAACGGCGGACCATACGATCCAACCCGCCCCTTTTATCGCGGCGATCTGACCGCTTTCCACCAGCAACGAGCCGAGGAAAAGCTGAGGTGTGGCCATGACCGCGATCCATGCGGTGACGGTCAGGCCGTCAATCCCTTCGAGCCGTCGGATCATGGCCTGACCCACGGCCCAGAAAAACGCGCCGCCAACCACCATCAGCACCGAGGTCCAGGCGCTGGCGATCTGGGGCGCGCCGGAAATATACCATACGCCGACAAAGGCGAGCGCGATGCCTGCCCATTTGCGCCACCCCGGTGCCTCGCCCAGAAAGAGCGCGCCGATGATCACCAGAAACGGCACTTCAAGCTGAACGATCAGTGCGGCTGCCCCGGCATCCAGTTCCTTGAGGCCGGTGAAGGTCAGCCCATATTGAAACCCGGCGGCGACGAACGCGATGCAGAACAACGAGAGCAACTGTCCGCGTGGCATGCGGACAAACCAGATCAGCGCCAGCGCCGTGACCGAAAACCGAAAGGCCATCAAAAGGATAGGTGGGAAATGCGCGATTGCCGCCTTGGCAAACACAAAGCCCATACCCCAGACCAGCGCAACCATGACGCCAAGCGAGATATCAAGCGGCGTCAACCCGAGGGGCGCGGGGGGTGAGGGGGCAATACGGCTCATGAGGGCGGACTGTAGTGGCGATTGAGGGATGCCGTCCAGTCAGGAAATCGCGAGGTTTCAAATCTTCCGCGACGCGCCGTTTGGCAATGACCAAGCCCAACCACATGCCGGGCGGCGTGGCGCGAAAAGCCGCGCAAGCGCCTGCACATTCGCATGGGCCTGTGATACCGGTTGAGACTACCCGGCGTGCCTAGCATGGCCGAGAGTCCTTAGCGTTGTGTTAACCGGAGGCGCGTATGATCATTGTTGCGGGACTTGTTCTGGCCTTTGTCCTGATGTTGATCTTTTCGCGGCCGGATATGCGCCTTTGCCGATGGCGCAAGAACCGTGATGCCGGACAGTGGCGCTGTGCCTATTGCGGCGCGGTTTGGGAGGGGCTTGAGCAGCCGAACCGCTGTCTTCGGCGCAAAAGCGACGGGACGGAAAAGTGATTTCGCGTTGACTTGACCGGCATAAGGGGCCATGTGCCCCTCAAGGCCATCGTCCCCCGCCGCGTGAGCGGGGCCGCCAGCAGAAATTGCAAAGGGCGCAGACGAAGGCATGTTTCACCGGGGTCCATATCACGCAGGATGCCAATGGAACGGGCGCGGCCCTTTCCATACCTGACGTACGTGCCCCTTGGGGCCATGGAACCGGCGTTGCCGGAAAAGGAAAAATTGTGAGTGATTTCAAAATGCTCGGTCTGTCCGAGCGACTGGTGACCCGTTTGACGGAAAACGGCATCACAGACCCTACGCCGATTCAGAACCGGGCGATCCCCGTTGCACTGGAAGGGCGCGACCTGATGGGCCTTGCCCAGACCGGAACGGGCAAGACCGCCGCTTTTGGTTTGCCATTGGCGCAGATCATGCTGACCGAACAGGTCAAGCCGGGGCCGCGCGGCGTGCGTGGCCTTGTTCTGGCGCCGACCCGTGAGCTGGCCAACCAGATTTTCGAGAACCTTCTGATGTATCTGGGCAAAAGCCATCTGCGCCTTAATATCGTGGTGGGCGGTAAATCCATCGGAGCCCAGATCAAGCGGCTTGAGCGTGGCACGGATATCCTTGTGGCGACGCCGGGGCGGCTTATCGACCTGATGGAGCGGCGCGCGCTCGACCTTGGGAACACCCGGTTCCTCGTGCTGGATGAGGCGGACCAGATGCTCGACCTCGGGTTCATCCACGCCCTGCGCAAGATCGCGGCGGTGTTGCCTGCGGAGCGGCAGACCATGCTGTTCTCGGCGACGATGCCCAAGCAGATGAACGAGATCGCGCAGACCTATCTGACCTCGCCCGTGCGCGTGCAAGTGTCGCCGCCGGGCAAGGCTGCGGACAAGATCACGCAATCCGTTCACTTCATCGCACAGTCGGAAAAGTCCGGCCTTCTCAAGGAATTGCTGGGCGAGCACCGGGAGGAGCTGGCGCTTGTCTTTTCGCGGACCAAGCATGGCGCGGAGAAACTCAAGCGCAACCTGGAAAGCGCGGGTTTCGCGGCGGAATCGATCCATGGCAACAAAAGCCAAGGTCAGCGCGACCGCGCATTGAAGGCGTTCAAGGAGCGTGAGGCGCGGGTGCTTGTGGCGACGGATGTGGCAGCGCGCGGGATCGACATCCCGGATGTGCGCCATGTCTATAATTTCGATCTGCCGAACGTGCCCGACAGCTATGTTCACCGTATCGGACGCACCGCGCGGGCCGGTGCCGAAGGGCGCGCCGTGGCCTTCTGTTCGCCCGACGAGGCGGGGCTTCTGAAGGACATTCAGAAAATCCTGAAGATGGATGTGCCCGTTGCCAGTGGCCGTCCATGGGAGGGTGTGCAACCTTCTGCGAACAAAGGAAAACCAGCCAATTCACCGGGTAAGGGCCGCAGGCGCAGACCTGCCCGGGGCCGGGGCCACGAGCGCAAGGCCGGCTAAGGCTTTACAACCGGGCGGGGACTGGACAGTGTGGCGGCGCATCACCTGAGAGGAGCGCCGCCCGATGACCCGAGAGCCATCCGATGCTGCCCGTCGCCGTGCCGCCGTGCCGGTGATCTGCTATCCGAATGAAACGCTGCCGGATGTGCCGCTTGACCTTTATCGCCGCGCGCGCGCGAGTGCGCGCAAGGTGAGCGAGGCCGTGGCGGCCCCGCGTGACGCCTGTGCGTTTCAGGTCAAGGCGGGCCAGTTCTTTCGCATCACGAGCGTTGAGGGGCCGCAGGTCGGCGATCTGAACCTGTGGAGTGCGGAGACCCTCAGTGAGAGGTTTTATTCAGGAAAAACAAGGGCTTTGCATGGAACCCACCTGACGACAGGTGAACGCATGTGGTCATACTTTCCGTATCTGCGGCCGATGGCCACGATCATCGAAGATACGCTGAACTGGTATGGGATGGATGAATTCGGGGGCTCGGTGCATGATGTGATCGGGACGCGGTGTGATCCTTATACGGGGACTCTGCTTTCTGGGTCACAGTATCATCATTGCTGTCACTCGAACCTGACCCGTGCGCTCGTTGAGGCGACAGGGCTTGAGCCGGAGGTCGCTGAGGCGGCTGTGCATGACGTTCTGAACGTGTTCATGTGCACCGGTTTCACCCGCGATACCGGTCAGTATTTCATGAAAGCCAGCCCGGTGCGCCCCGGTGATTATATTGAATTCATTGCAGAAATTGATCTTCTTGGCGCGCTGAGTGCGTGCCCCGGCGGTGACTGTTCGGCCGAGCATTCGAGCGACACGGCGGCGTGCTATCCGCTGCTGGTGGAGGTGTTCGACCCCGAGGAGGGCGCCTTGGACGGATGGCAGCCACCCGCGCCCAACGCATACGACCGAAGCCACGGACTTCCCAAAGGTTAACGCGCCGCCCGGCACGTCGGTATTACGTCGGTAGTCACGTATGTATCGCGTCGGTGCCGGGCGAGTCGTGGCAACTGTGAAGCGGGCGCGCGCAGTCTCGCTTTACGCGGTTAGCTCAGGACATGGCATGACGAAAAAAGGCCCCGGTTTTGAGCCGGGGCCTTTTCGATCTTTGGGAACAGTCGCGCGTCAGTGCGCGTGTTGCTTGTCCCAGTCCTCGCGCTTGGGGAGTTGCTCGAACGTGTGTTCGGGCGGAGGCGAGGGCAGGGTCCATTCCAGCGTATCGGCGTATTCGTTCCACGGGTTCGCCTGTGTCACGCGCGCACCGCGCAGAAGCGAGTAGGCGATGATGCCGAAGAAGAACACGAAGCTGGCGAAGGACAGGAACGCCCCCATCGACGACCACCAGTTCCACGGCGCGAACGCCTCGGGGTAGTCGATATAGCGGCGCGGCATGCCCTGACGGCCAAGGAAGTGCTGCGGGAAGAAGGTGATGTTCGCACCGATGAACATTGTCCAAAAGTGCAGCTTGCCCGCCCATTCAGGATACATCTTGCCGGTCATCTTGGGGAAGTAGAAGTAGACCCCCGCGAAGATGGCAAAGACGGCGCCGAGCGACATCACGTAGTGGAAGTGCGCCACGACATAATAGGTGTCGTGATAGGCACGGTCGACGCCCGCCTGACTGAGAACGATGCCGGTGACGCCGCCCACGGTGAAGAGGAAGAGGAAGCCGAAGGCCCAGAGCATCGGTGTCTTGAACTCGATCGAGCCGCCCCACATGGTCGCGATCCACGAGAAGATCTTGACCCCTGTCGGCACCGCGATGACCATCGTGGCCAGCATGAAGTAGCTTTGCTGGGTCAGGGACATGCCCACCGTATACATGTGGTGCGCCCAGACGACGAAGCCCAACGCGCCGATCGCGATCAGCGCCCAGACCATCGGCAGATAGCCGAAGATCGGCTTGCGCGAGAAGGTCGCGATCACGTGGCTGATGATGCCGAAGCCCGGAAGGATGATGATATACACCTCGGGGTGACCGAAGAACCACAGGATGTGCTGATACAGGATCGGGTCACCGCCGCCCGCCGGGTCAAAGAAGGTTGTCCCGAAGTTACGGTCGGTCAGCAACATCGTGATGGCCCCCGCGAGCACCGGCAAGCTGAGCAGGATCAGCCATGCGGTCACGAAGATCGACCACGAGAAGAGCGGCACCTTGAAGAGCGTCATGCCCGGAGCGCGCATGTTGAGGAAGGTGGTGATCATGTTGATCGCGCCGAGGATCGAGGACGCGCCCGAGACGTGGACCGCGAAGATGGCGAGGTCCATGGACATGCCCGCCTCGGAGGTGGAGAGCGGCGCATAGAGCACCCAGCCCACGCCCGAACCAAGCTGACCGTTGCCACCGGGCGACAGGAGCGAGGCGACACCAAGCGAGGTGCCCGCAACATAGAGCCAGAAGCTAAGGTTGTTCATCCGCGGGAACGCCATGTCCGGCGCACCGATCTGAAGCGGCATGAAGTAGTTGCCGAAACCCCCGAAAAGCGCGGGAATCACCACGAAGAACATCATCAGCACACCGTGATAGGTGATCATGACGTTCCAGAGGTGCCCGTTTGGCGTACAGGCCGCAGAGCTGTCAGCGATGAAACGCGCCCCTTCGAGGCACATATACTGAACACCCGGCTCCATGAGTTCGAGCCGCATGTAAACGGTGAAGGCGACCGAGATCAGGCCCACGAAGGCCGACACGATCAGGTAAAGGATACCGATATCCTTGTGATTTGTTGACATGAACCAGCGGGTGAAGAACCCGCGGTCGTCGTGATGGTCGTGGCCGTGAATGGCTGCGTCTGCCATTTGATGCCTCCTGCTGACATTTGTGGCGGGTGAGCGACATGCACCCATGATCACTGGATGTTTTAGAGTGCAGTGAGGTGCGGGGCAATGTTCGAAATTGACGCACATCAAATAAATTGGCGCATCCGGCAAGAAGATCGCTCGTGCTCGTGGGCCAGAGCGCGATTCGGGAACGGGGTATGTAAGTGCATATGAATTTCGCGAAGTATGGAATTTTGGAAAAAATTTCCCGAAGCGTGGTTTTTTTGGAACCGGGCTGCGGTCTGTCCGTTGTGGGAACATAGGTTTTTACCAACGAGGGCCGTGCGTCAAAAGGCGTGCGGACCTGTCCAAAGGAGGAAAGTAATGAAAAATATGATGCTCAAGACTGTTTCGGTGTTCGGTCTGACCGCCGCAATGGCGATGCCTGCCGCCGCAATGACCTGTGGAGAATTTGACGCCCTGAGCGCGGATGAAAAGATGGCCGCGATGTATGATATGGGTGGTCGCGAAGCCGCGCGGCAAGCAAGTAGGGGGAACGATCCCGACATGGGTGGCGATGATCAGGTGATCGTTGAGAATAATGATGATACCGAAGGCGGTCGTGAGGGTGCCCGCGAAAGAATGAAGGGTGCCGACGTTATGGTGAAAATCCGCGAAATGTGCGAAGGCAATCCCGACATGGACATGGATGACGTCATGAGCAGCAAGGAAAGATGACATCATGAACAGCAAGGAAATGCGCGGTTAATCCGAGCATTCCAGTTCAAAGAAACGGCCGCGATTTCGCGGCCGTTTTTTTGTGGCGCTGGCTCAGGAGGCGTCATCCGCTGTGGTGCCGTCGCCGTCCATCCCGGCGTCGTCATCGGACGCTCCGAAAGTGGCGAGATAGGCTGCGACATCTTCGCTACCTTTTCTGAGGCGCAGGCTCATCTTGCTTCTGGCGCCCTTGTCGTCGAGATAGTCCTGAAGATAGGCGCGCGGATCCTGTACATATTCGGCCAACTCTTCTTTGGTCCAGACCAGTCCCGCTTCGCCGGCTTCGACAAGGCTGTCGCCATAGCGGAACCCCTCGACTGTGCCGGCAGTGCGTCCGATGATACCATAGAGGTTGGGCCCGGTACGGCCGCCGCGGACGATGGTGTCGTCACCATCCTCGATCATGTGACAGCTTTTGCATTTGCGGAAGGTTTTCTCGCCTTTCTCTGCATCGCCTTCGGCATACGCGGGCAAGGCCAAAGCAAGGCTGGCGAGGGCGGGCGCGATGAGATGTTTCATGGGCTTCCTTTCTGAGGTCGTGACATCGGACGTTTCCAACTGGGACTATAGGCTGGTGACGCGGAAAGTGTAGCGGGGCCCACCCCGGTAAAGTGTCGCAGGCATTTATCAGCCGGGACACCTTAGCGCGCCTCGCGCTGCAGATCGTCGAGATAGGACCGGGTGAAACTGGTGTATCCGGGCGCGGTTGTCACAAGGTGGTCGGCCATCAGGGTGTTGAGCCGGGGCAGCCCATGGAAGGGCACATTGGGCAGAGTGTGGTGTTCGATATGGTAGGGCATGTTCCACGCGAGGAAGCGGATGACATGATTGGTATAGGTGGTCCGGGTGTTTTCCAGCATGTTCGCGACGAAGGCACAGCGGCCATGTTCGGCCAGAAGGTATAGCCGCAGAAAGGGCTGCCCCAGAAGCGCGGGCAGGAGCCAGACCCAGACCAAGAGCGGCGTGGCCAGCAGGCTGAGTGCGACGAGCGCGTAGAGCGCCAGCATGATGCGTGCCTCGCGGCGGAGGCGCGGCAGGGCGCGGCGCGGCACATAGGCGCCCGGATCGTGGCCCTGAGCGTTGTGTAGCGTTTGCCGCGCCATCGCCCACCAGACAGGCAGCCCCGAGACGTGGATCACATAGGCACGCCAAGTGTCGGGCTTGCCCCCGGCAAGGAGTTCGGGATCACGCGCGGGATCGTTGGTGTGGCGATGGTGGGCAAGGTGAAAGTAGCGGAACCATTCGAAGGGTTGCAGGATCAGAAATCCGGCGGCCCGTCCCGCCCATTCATTGAGCCATGGGGTGCGAAAGGGTGTCTTATGGGTGCATTCGTGCTGTAAAGTGAAGAGAAAGCATATCGCGATGCCCTGTGCGACAAGCGCCGCTTGCCAGAGCCACCAGCCTTGGGCGATCCATACCGCGAAGCCCGCGATGAGGCCCATATGCCCGGCAAGATGCCAAAGCCCCGCCCGGTCATTGAGCTGACCAAGCTCGGCCAGTTTGCCGGCGGGGAGCGTGGAAATGAGGGCTTTGTGATCGGTCATGTCGCATGCCGTTCGAGCATCGCGAGGTAATCAGTGACATACGCCTCTGCGGCATCGCGATCGGGCGGGCGGCCGATAAAGCACCGAAAATAGGGATCGAGATAGCCAAGCCGCTCGGGCCCCGGATCACAGATGCCAAGCGCATAATAGCTGACCTGCGTGAGATAGATCACCCGGGCGCGGATATACGCCTCGGGCTGTGCGAAGCCGTGCCGGATAAGGAAATCCGAGATGGCGGCCATGCGCGCATCGTCTTCGGCGCTGACCGCGCGGGCGACATGGGGCGCGTGGCGGGCCCAGTCGCGCACCGCCTGATCGAGCGCCGGATCAAAGCGGGTATGATCGACCCAGATCGAGAAGAGCGCGAGCAGCCCGTCGTCAAGGTCGCGCGCCCCGGACAACGCATCGAGCATGACGCCGGTATTGCGCGCGCGCCACTGCGCGATCATCGCCCCAAGAAGGTCATCGCGATTCTCGAAATGCCAATAGAAGCTGCCGCGGGTGATGCCCAGCATGCGGGACAGCGCGGTGATCTGCACCGTTTCGATGCCACCGGATTTCAGCAGGCCGATCGCGGTCTCAAGCCAGTCATCGCGGGTTTTGCGCAGGGCGCGGGGGGCGGTCAAGGGGGTGATCTCCAGACGGGTTCGGTGAAAACATGCAAGGGTGTATGTTTTCTGTCAAGACCGGTTTCAGGCTCGGACCTTCTGTCCGGTTCCGAATATCTGGTGACGTGATCGTAGCCTTCAGGGCTGTGATGTGAGGTGGTCGAGTGCGGCCAGAACCTCGGACGTATGCGTATAGGCGAGCGCGTGGCCCGCCCCCGGAACGATAATGTTACGCGCCGAAGGGTTGAGCGAGGTGAGCTTGTCCGCGCCCGCGACCGGGATGATGTCATCCTCCTCGGCCCAGATCGCGAGCACGGGGATACCGGCGTCGGCGATGGTTTGATGCTCTTCGTCAAGATCGTGATCAAGTGTGTGGTAGAGCGAGGACCAGACCGCCGGGATGAAGCCGCGATAGCGCAGTTCATTGAGTTGCAGATCGACAATGCCGGGGATCGAGCTTGTTTCGAGGTCGCGCTCGGCGCGGGTGGCGGCGCGATAGGAGCGGGCATAGGTCAGGTGCATCAGCCATTGGCCCAACCGTTTGTGGTTGGTGACAAGCCGCGCGACCGGCCCGAGGTCGTGACCCAGCCCCGCCGGTGCCAGAAGCACCGTTTCATCGACATGGTTCGGGTCTCGCGCGGTGTATGCTGTGGCGATCGCGCCGCCCATCGAATACCCCAGAAGCGTCACCGGCCCGTCCGTCTTGAGCGCCGTGAGCAGGTGGGTGAGGTGATCGCAGAAGAATTCCAGATCCTGCGCGCCGCGTGGCCGGTCAGAATAGCCGCGGCCATAATGGTCATAGGTCAGGACACGATACCCGCGCCCTGCCAGATGTGCGGCGATGGGGCCGAAGACGAAGCTTGGTGTTGTGAGGCCGTGAATGCAGACGATGACCGGCCCGCCCTCGGGGCCGTGCCATTGATAATGGGTCTTGCCGCGGGGCAGGTCCGCAAAGGTGCCGGGGGCCGTGGCGCGTGCGCGATCGTCCATACGCGCGCGCAGCCAATCGCGCAGAAGCGGGGCATAGAGAAGCAATACCGCCGCTGCCAGCAGCCACCATATCATTTGCCGCTGTCCCGCCACGCATCGAGGATATAGCGCGAGGTCATCAGGTCGAGATGTGCGCCGCCGCCGTTCTTGAACAGCGTGATTTCGTCATCGCTCTGTCGCGTGAATTTCCCGGGTTCGTAATAGTCGGCGATAAGGTCGTCGCGGGCGATGGTGCCAGCTTCGAGCGGGATCTTGATTTCACCGATATGGCCGGCGGTGGTGTCGTAGCTGTCGACGAATATCCGCACGCGATTGAGCGCCTCGTCATCCGCTTCGCGCATGTCCGGGCGGTAGGCGCCGATCAGGTCGATATGCTGACCCGGGCGGAACCATGCGCCTTTGAGAAGCGGTTCGGTGGACATGGTGGCCGAGGTGACGATGTCGGCGGCGCGCACCGCCTGTTCGAGGTCATCGGCCACATTCAGGCCCGGGCAATCCGCCGCCATGGCTTCGGCGTTGGCGCGGGTGCGGTTCCAAACGGTGAACCGGGCGTTCGGGAAGGCGGCGGAATAGGCTGCGAAAAGGTTGCGGCCCACGGTGCCCGCCCCGACGATGAGGATATTTTCGCTGTCGGGTCGCGCCAGACGGGTGGCGGCATAAAGGCTGTCACCCGCCGTCTTCCACTTGGTCACGAGGTGAAAGTCGATGAGCGCCTCAAGCGTGCCGTCGCTATTGGAATAGAGGCAGACCGCGCCGTTGATCATCGGCTTGTCGGCCTTGGGGTTGCCGGGAAAGATCGTGGCGGATTTCACCGCAAGGCCCATCCCGTCGATCCAAGCCGCCCGCGACAGAAGCGTGTCGGGATCGCGATAGAGAAACGTATCTCCGATCTCGGCCTTGGGGAGGGTGTGCCCCGCCTTGAATGCGCGGGTCAGTGCCATCCAGTCGAGATTGGCCTCGCCCTCGGCGAAAGGGATATGGGTGAAACTCATGTGATCTGCTCCTTGCTCAGTAGCTCATGTCTTGTCAGGCAATCGGCGAGGCCCTGCGGCGTTTCAAAGAGATGCGTGTGCCATCCCCGTGTCTGTGCAGTGGCGATGTTGTCGGCGCGATCATCGGTGAACAGGAGTGTTTCCGGCGGGAACCCGCAATCGGCCTCGACGGCGGCATAGATCGCGGGGTCGGGTTTGGCCATGCCCATCGCGCCCGAGATATAGCGCCGGTCGAAGGCGCGCAGGAAAGGGAACTGCGCCTCCGAAAGGGGAAAGTTCTGGGCGCCGAAATTCGACAGGGCGAAGACCGGCACCCCCGCAGATTTCAGCGCATGCAGGAGCCGCACCGAGCCGTCGATCGCAGGCTGGGCGATGTCGGTCCAGTTGTCGCGCAACGCGCGTGTCTCGGCGCTCCAGCCGGGGTTTTCGTGGGCCGCGTCTTCGAGTGTGTCGCCAAAATGCGCGCCAGCGTCGATCCGGTTCATCACGCTGTGAATGTCGACCTCACGGAAGAAGGCGGCGCTGTGGTCGGTGCCGAACCGCGCTTCGTAATATGCCTCGGGGTGCCAGCGGATCAGCACGTTGCCGATGTCGAAGATGACGGCGCGCACGGTCATTTGTAGACCCTCGTGCGTGGATCGGCCCGCCTCTGCCCGCGGGATTCGGCCCAGATGAGGAAGAGTCCCGAGCCCACGATCAGCACGATTCCAACCCAGGCCGAAGGGCCGGGAAAGGTGCCGAAGATGGTGATGCCCCAGATGATGGCCATGGGCATCGAGACATATTCGAACGGTGCGGCGAAGGCGGCCTCGGCAATGCGATACGCTTGGCTTATGAGCAGACCGCCCAGAACGCCCGAGGTGCCCAGCATGATGAAAATGAGAATATCGTCCGGGTCGACGGGCCGCCACGCGCGCAGGAGGAATTGCAGCGACGGGTGCGGCGAGGTGGCGAACCGCCCGTCGCCCGCGACGGCCCAGACCGCGACCGAGACCACCATGAACGAGACGAGGATATAAAAGGTCATGGTTGCCGCGCTTTCGGTGCTGCCGATGCGGCGCGCGATGATGTGCATCGTGCCATAAAGGACCGCGGAGATCATGGGAAAGAGCGCCGCGACCTGAAAGGCCGAGGTGCCAGGGCGCACGATGATCAGCACACCGACGAAGCCCACCGCGATGGCGGTCCAGCGGCGCGGCCCCACGCTTTCGCCCAGAAAAACGACCGACATGAGCGTGATGACGAGGGGCGAGACGAAGAAGATCGCCACGGCATCGGCAATGGGCAGCACCGCGAGACCGAGGAAGAGAAACGAGTTGGCGAAGACCACGCAGAGCCCGCGCGCGATATGCCAACGCAGGCGGCGTGTCCGCATGAGCGCGAGCCCGCCCGCGAAGGGCATGATGAGCGCGAACAGCGTCGCCGCCCCGACGAGCGAGCGCAGGAAGACCACCTGATGCAGGGCGTAATCGTCCGACAGGAACTTGATCCCCATGTCGTTGAGCGAGAAGCACAGCGCCGCCACGCTTACGCAAAGCGCGCCGAGTATATTGGAGCGAGGAAGGGCAGTCAGGGTCACGGGGCGATTCCGGTCTTGGGGATTGGCCGCAAGGAAAGGGGAGGGGCGCGCGATTGTAAAGGGCCGCGCGGTCCGGATTTGCCGGCGGGACCGCGTGGCGGGCATCTTTGGGTCTTTGTCGCCGCAAAGATACAAGGCGCGGGCGCAAAGGAACACCCGACCGCGCCCGGACCGCTGAGGTCAATCGCGGGCGGCTTGCCGGAGTGCGCGTTCAAGCGCGTCGAGAAAACGCGAGCGATCGGCCTTGGAAAACGCGCGCCCGCCGCCTTGGCGAAATGGATCGGCGGCGCGCAGATCGCTCATCAGGTCGCGGGTTGCCAGTGCGTTGCCGATATTGGCCGGGGTGAACGGGTCTCCGTCATGCTTGAGCACGCGCGCGCCCGCGTCGACGCATTTGGCGGCAAGGGGAATATCGCCGGTGATCACCACATCGCCCGCGCCGGCGCGCTCGGCGATCCACATGTCGGCCACATCCGGCCCGTCGGGCACGATCACCGTTTCGACCAGCGGATTGGGAGAGGGGCGCAGGCCACCGTTGGAGACGATGAACATGCGCACGCCGTGCCGGGTGCCGACGCGCTCGACCTCGGATTTCACGGGACAGGCATCGGCATCGACATAGATCGGCATGGCGTGAACTTTCAGAGGGCCTTCGGCATGCGACCGCCCGTGTCAGGGTTTCGGGTGGCTTTTGTATTCCTTGGGAATGGGCATGCGGTTGAAGGCGTCAAGACCGGCGATCTTGTAGGCTTCGGCGAGGGTGGGGTAGTTGAACGTGTTCTGCACGAAGTAATCCACCGTGCCCTTGAGGTTCAGAACCGCCTGCGCGATGTGAATGAGTTCGGTTGCGCCCTCGCCCACGATCTGCACGCCCAGCACGCGCCGTGTCTTGAGCGAGAAGAGCATTTTCAGCATGCCGTGTTCCAGACCCATGATGTGCCCGCGCGAGGTTTCGCGGAAGCGCGCGACACCGACCTCGTAAGGAATGCCGCGCTCCTGCATTTCCTCTTCGGACATGCCGCAGGTCGAAATCTCGGGGACCGAATAGATGCCGTAGGGAAACCATGGCGATTCCGGCAAGGTGGGGGTGTCGAGCGCGTGGCAGGCCGCAACGCGCCCTTGCTGAATGGCGGTGGAGGCAAGCGAGGGATGGCCGATCACGTCGCCGGTCGCATAGATGTGCTTCACCGATGTCTGATAAGTCTTGCGGTCCACATCGAGGCGGCCGCGGTGATCGGTTTCAAGACCGGCCTTGTCGAGATCGAGGCGCGATGTCGCGCCCATGCGCCCGGCGGCAAAGAGCAGCATTTCGGACCGCACATGGCGGCCGTTGCCCATCGTCACCTCGACATGCTCGCCCGCGTCCTCGATCTTTTCGATGGGAGAGCCGAGGCGCAGATCGACGCCGTTTTCGCGGATTTGATGGGTGAATTCCTGAATGATCGTATGGTCGATGAAATCAAGGAAGCTGTCGCGCGGTTCGATCATGGTCACCCGCACATCAAGCGCCGAGAACATCGTGGCGTATTCCACCCCGATCACGCCCGCGCCCACCACGGTCAGGCTGCGCGGTATCTGCCCGAGTTCGAGAAACTCGTCACTGTCGAGCACCGTCTTGCCGTTGAAGGGCACGTAATCGGGGCGATATGTGCTGGTGCCGGTCGCGATGAGGAAACGGTCGGCGGTGAGCGTGGTGGTATCGCCCGCCTCGGTTGCGACCTCGATCTCGTTCGGGCCGATGAACCGCGCCATACCCATCAGCGTGTCGACATGGTTGCGGTTGAACTGATGTTCGAGCACATCGACCTCGTAATCGAGGGTCTTGTGCAGGCGGGCCTTGAGATCCTGTGCTTCGATATCGTCTTTCACGCGGTAGGAGCGGCCATAGAAGCTTCGTTCGCGCCAGCCCGAAAGGTTGAGAACGGTTTCGCGCAGGGTTTTCGAGGGGATCGTGCCGGTATGCACCGACACGCCGCCCAGCCGGTCCTTGCGGTCAACCACGAGCACGCGGCGCTTGAGCTTGCCGGCCTGAATGGCGGCGGAGCGCCCCGAGGGGCCGGAACCGATGATGATCAGATCGTAATGCGACATGTGGCGCGTGCCTTTCGGAGGGTTACGCGTAGAGCGCCTCGGCATGGAAGCTGACGTGATCTTCCATGAAGGACGAGACGAAGAAATAGCTGTGGTCATATCCCGGTTGCAGGCGCAGCGTGGCCTGTTGCCTGCGCTCGGTCACGGCGGCGGCGAAGGCCTCGGGCTTGAGCAGGTCAAAGAACTGATCCTTGGTGCCGGTGTCGGTCAGGATCGGCCCGTCAAAACCCGCCTCGCGCATGAGATGGGTGGCATCATGGCCGGACCACGTGTTTTCGTCGTTGCCCAGATAGGCGGAAAGCTGTTTGCGGCCCCAGTCGCTCTGGCTCGGGTGGCAGATGGGGGAAAAGGCCGAGACCGAGCGGTAGCGCCCCGGAAGCCCCATCGCCAGCGTCAGTGCCCCGTGTCCGCCCATGGAATGTCCGCTGATCGCCTGCCGGTCGAGATCAATGGCGAAGTTTTCGTCCAGCAGGGCGGGCAGTTCCTCGGCCACGTAATCCCACATGCGGAAATGCGGGGACCACGGGCTTTGGGTGGCGTTGACGTAGAAGCCCGCGCCCTTGCCAAGGTCGAAAGCATCGTCATCGGCCACGTCGTCACCACGCGGCGAGGTGTCGGGGAAGACGAGAGCGATGCCATGTTCAGCGGCCCAGCCCTGAGCGCCGGCCTTGGTCATGGCGTTTTCGTGGGTGCAAGTCAGCCCGGAAAGATACCACAGCACCGGCACCGGCCCGTCCTGCGCCTCGACCGGAAGAAAGAGACCGAAGGTCATATCACAGGAGGTGGCATCGGATTTATGCGTGTAGACGCCCTGCACTCCGCCGAAGCAGGCATTTTCGGATTTGATTTCCATGGCGTTTCTCCCTGTGGGTTTGCGTGGCATGGCATGATCTTGGCCAAGGCTTAGCCCATTTGCGGCCCGTCCCGAAAGCCCGAAAGCGGTGTTTGGTGCGCGCGCGGCGTCAGCTCAGCACCGAGACCCAGCCGATCACCAGCGATACGGTCACAACTGCCAGCGTGGTCGAGATCAGGATCGACGCCGAAACCCGCTGTGGCGCGATGCCGTAATGCTGGGCGAGGATGTAGACATTTCCGGCCACCGGAAGCGCCGCGGCCGCGATCATCACCGCCGCCGGGTAAGGGGCAACGGGAAAGAGAAAGAGCGCCGCAACCGCCACGGCGGCCGGGTGCAGCACGAGCTTGCAGAACGCCAGATATCCCGCGATGACCGGTCTTTCGGCGGATTTCGATGCGAGCGACGCGCCGATGGCGAAAAGCGCGCCGGGCGTGGCCGCGCCGCCAAGCAGCGAGAGAAAGCTGTTCATCACCTGCGGCAACGGCAGGGCTGTGCCGGACCACGCGAGCCCCAGAATGATCGACACGATCATCGGGTTCTTGAGCAGCCCGAGGCCAACGGTTCCAAGGATACGCACATTCATCCGCCCGTCGCGTGATCCGGTGACAAGGATCACGATGAGCGAGCCGAAAACGATGAGATCAACCGCCAGCACCAGCATGACCGAGGCGATGGCGGCCTCGCCCATCAGAAGCGAGAGCATCGGAATGCCGAGAAAGCCGACATTCCCGATCACGGCGCATTGTGCCTCGATTGCCGCCACCTCGACCGATTGACGGCGCAGCAGGGCGATGCCGGTGGCGATCAGGTAGACGAAGGCGGTGGCCCAGAGATAGGCCATCACGAAAAACGGGTCGAACACCTCTGCGATTGAGAGATTGGCCGAAAACCGGAAAAGCATTGCCGACAACGCGAAGTAGAACACGAACTTCGTCAGCCACGCGGTGGCCTCTTCGGTGAAAAACCCGGTTCGACCGGCGCCGTAGCCAAGGCCGATGACCAGAAAGAACGGAATGGTTTGAAGGAACACGGCCAGCATGGACGCTTCGTAGCATGCTGGAGGCCGGGGTCAATTGCGCTGCGGACCCGGCGCGCCGGCCCAGTGCTGTGCATTTCGTGGTGCATATGAGCCTTTCAGAGGCTCGGAGCGCAATGTCTGCTCTGAGGCCAGAATGACCGATGCTGCGCAATGCTTGAATGTCTGGTTCTGACGCGAATGGAGTATGTTGCGAACGGTGGCCTGATCTTTTCTTTATCAATTGTAAATAGAACCTGTCTCGCACGCACTCAGATGTTCTATGCAACACAGTTTCAGCGATTTCCTCCGGCATGGTAGCGATAGCCAGTACAGAATAGCGCAGCGACATGGTCATCTGGTTGGCTACCGCTTGGGATTATCGCTCAAATCCACTTTCCCAAACTATTCCGCTTTGCAGGCCGATTTCAGCGAACGCCTCGATCAGGTGACTTCCGAAAACATTCGGATGCTCCTGAACGCGCTGACGCCGCCTGACACAGTGCCAATTGTTTTAGCATCCGATTTGCGAGATGTGTCAGACGCCAAAGAGGAAGCGCTCAACGCATGGGACGCTCGGCTTGAGAGCATATACAGCGAATATCAAAATCATCCGCAACGGCTTAGGCCGCTTCGAACGGCCATGGAAGAACGCCTTTTGCGCGCCTTTGCAGGACTGATCAATCAGCTCCGGCAGGAAGACCTTGGCATTGAGTGGTATATTTGGCGCTCGCAGGACGACGCCAAGGTGCGCGATAGCCATGCAGAATATGACGATCAGGTGTTTCGTTGGGATGATCCCCCGGCGGGCGGGCATCCTGGCGAAGCGCATAACTGTAGGTGCTATGCGGAACCGATTGCGCCAGCACCTCAAATCAACGTAATTCTAGCCGGCTCTGATGGCGGCGTTCCTCCACAAGACCTTTCAGTCCATGAGGCAGGCGGGGGCCACACCATTGCCCTGCATGTCGGAAAGAGCGAAGCCTTCCTAATCGGATCGGTTAGCACTCCACGCGGGAGAACGCTTTTCGC
This sequence comes from Roseovarius sp. E0-M6, assembly GCF_037083845.1. Classification (NCBI taxonomy): domain Bacteria; kingdom Pseudomonadati; phylum Pseudomonadota; class Alphaproteobacteria; order Rhodobacterales; family Roseobacteraceae; genus Roseovarius; species Roseovarius sp. E0-M6. The sequence goes on from NZ_JBAPLA010000008.1 coordinate 39,392, forward strand.
AACCCAGTATCGGTGGCGACACGGAACTTTTCCGTCTCTTGGAGCGGCGCAGAAACTTACAAATTCCAATCTTGCTCAAAATTCTGATATCGTGAAGGCGGTAGCGCGTGGGGAAATTGCAGATGCTTTTGTAACGAGCACTTTCAGTTCCATTACAGGAATAGAGGCCTACCGGATCGCAAAAAGGGCTTCATCGCCGGTCCATTTACGCCGGACATTTGGTGTAGGGACATATATTCGGCACGCCTCAGAGATGCCAGACGGCTTCATTATTGTTACCTCTTATCCAAGGATGGACTAAATGAAACCACCTCAGGCGTTTTATGACTTCACTCTACAGTTTCATCAGGATCTTGATCTTGTTCACCCTGGTTGGGCGGACACTCCAAACGGGCGAAATGATATCTATGAGAGTTTCGCCATGCGTTACGGCGATCAAGCCGTGCGGGAATTAGTCACGTACTGCGAGAAACTCTTAGCTGACAATGAGACTGATCTCGGTTCACTTTGGTTCAAAGAATCCAAGGCTGACTGGGTTATTCCAGATGAGGGCGTTCGTTTCCTCTTTCGAGACTTTTTGGGCTGGGCGGCTTCACTATCTTAGGCCGCTTTTCAACGAAGAAACTCTCATAGCCGACTTTGGAGCAAATGCAGCGAATGTTCATTTCGTCCGCAGGGCCGATATTCGGGTTGGCGGCTTTCGACGTGTCTTCGGGTGCAGCTTTTGGGCTATAGCGCCGTCCCCGCCATGGGTTCAGCCCGAGGATGCACGGCGAAACGCACCGGGTTGGGGATGCAGAGATTTCGGTTTTGCGTGGTATCTGTGCTATCATTGTGCCCGGCAGTGACGGGTGCGTCCGGCGCTGTGGTCGGTGTTTTCGATTTCGTAAGTCTGTGCCCGCCGTTTCGGGGTTGGGCCGCCGCGTGCCCGGAGCGCGCCTGCGGCATTCATGGAAAGGAAAGCGAAATGACAAAATTACATGCAACTCTTGGCAGGATTTGCCTGATGCTTGTGCTTCTTTTCGGCCTGGCCGCCTGTGCCACACAGGGAGAACCCCTACCCGGTAGCGAATTCATTGGCGGTGACTGAGGTCTGTCCGGCTATCCGCTACCGATGAGCACACCTGCTGCGAACACCAGCGCGCCGCCCAGAACCACCTGAAAGGCGGCACGGAAGAATGGTGTCTCCATATAGCGGTTCTGAATCCACGCGATGGCCCAAAGCTCGACAAAAACCACGAGGATCGCGACGGTGGTGGCGGTCCAGAAATCCGGGATGAGATACGGGAGCGCGTGACCAAGCCCGCCCACCGTGGTCATGACGCCAGACGCCAAGCCGCGTTTCACCGGGCTGCCCCGGCCCGAAAGCTCACCATCGTCCGAGGCGGCCTCGGTAAAGCCCATGGAGATGCCCGCACCCACCGACGCCGCGAGTCCGACCAGAAAGGTGGTCCAAGTGTCTTGGGTGGCGAAGGCGGTGGCGAAGATCGGTGCGAGGGTCGAGACCGATCCGTCCATCAGCCCCGCAAGGCCCGGCTGAACCCAGGTCAGCAGGAATTTGCGGTGCGCTGTGCGGTCTTCTGCGTCGCGTGCATCGCCTGAAAGGTGCTCTTCGGTCAGGGCGTCGGCGCTATCCTGATGGCCCGCTTCGGCGGCGGCGAGATCACCCAGAAGCTTGCGCGTTGCAGCATCCGAGCTTCGCGCGGCGGCCTTGAGATAGAAGGCTTCGGCGTCGCGCTCCATCGTGGCGGCCTCGTCGCGGATACGGTCGAGCCCGAGGTTCTCGGTCAGCCAGACAGGGCGCCGCGCATAAAAGCCGGCCACGTGTTCGCGCCGGATGAGCGGGATCACCTCTCCGAAGCGTTTGGTATGCAGGTCAATAAGGGCGCGGCGGTGCGCGTCTTCCTCGGAAGCCATGCCGTCGAACACTTTGGCCGTGTCGGGAAATTCCTGCCTGAGCCGTTCGGCATAGGTGCGGTAGATGCGCGCGTCGTCCTCTTCGGAGGAGATGGCGAGGGCCAGGACCTCTTGTTCAGAGAGGTCAGAGAAATGGCGGCGTTGGATCAATCCGGGAATCATGGTGGGCCTGTCGGGTCATAATTAGAATGGTTCTAAACTAGCGGCTGGCCTGAGCAATGCAAGCAACGAAAGGTGGCCATGTGACAAAGTGAACCACCCAGTTCATTTCGTGCTTGCAATCTAAACCGCATGGTTTAGATGTTATTTCTGAACTGAGCGGTTTAGAAAAGGAAGCCGGACATGAAAAAATCTACCAACAAAACCCCGCACGTGATTGCGTTTGGCGCCTTGGTGCTGAGCCTTTCGCTCAGCGCGTTTACCGCCCCGACTGCGGCCATGACGCCGGATATGAGTGGTTTGACCCCTGTGCTGACATTCCCGGACCCCGCATCGCCCCAACCCGTGACGCGCGACGCAACCGAGGTCGGGAACTGAGCCCCGTTCGCTTGCGTTTCGTGGTGAAGGGCGTGCGGCTCCTCCCGCGCGCCCTTCACGCGGGATGTGCTTGCCCGATACCAACGGGGATGCGTAAGGTGTGTCCTGCCGCAGGTGGAGGGATTAGATGACGGCGATGAGTGCCGAGATCAAGAAGGGGCGCAAGTTCGACCAAGTGCTTGAAGGTGCGCGGCTGGTGTTCATGCGTGACGGCTTTGAGGGGGCGAGTGTCGACGACATCGCGCGCGAAGCAGGTGTGTCCAAGGCCACGCTTTATGCCTATTTCCCCGACAAGCGGCTTCTTTTTTCGGAAGTGGCGCGCGGCGAATGCAATCGGCAGGCCGATGAGGCGCTGGGCCATATGGACGTGACCGCCCCGATCGAGGGCACCTTGCGCGAGGCCGCGGATTGTCTCGTGCGGTTTTTCGTGTCCGAGTTCGGACAGCAGATGTTCCGCACCTGTGTGGCCGAATCCTATCGGTTTCCCGAACTGGGTCAGCGGTTCTACGAATCGGGTCCGGCGATGCTTCGCGAGAAGCTGGGCCGTATCCTTGAGGCGTATGTCGCGCGCGGAGACCTCAAGATCGAAGATATGGACCTTGCCGCGAGCCAGTTCGGCGAGTTGTGCAAGGCCGATCTTTTCGTGCGGCGCCTTTGTGGGCTCGACTGTGCCTGCGCCGAAGCCGAGATCGAGCGCGTGGTCACTGGCGTGGTCGAGATGTTTCTCGCACGTTATGGCACGACGGGGTGACGCGCCGGGGTCAGACTCCCGCGTCGATCATCGCCCGCGCCAGAACAGGCACCGTATCGGTGTTCAATCCGGCGATGTTGATACGGCTGTCTCCGACCATATAGATGCCATGATCCTCACGCATGCGCGCGACCTGTTCGGGGGATGCACCAAGCCGCGAAAACATGCCGCGATGGCCAGCCAGAAAATCGAAGCGATCCGAATTTGAAAGTGTGCGCAACTCGCTGGCAAGTTGCTGTCGCAAGGACAGCATACCGGCGCGCATGTTGGCCAGTTCGGCCTGCCAGTCGGCGCGCAGGGTCTCGTCCTCGAGGATCATCGTGACGAGCCGCGCGCCATGATCTGGCGGGAAGGAATAGGTTTGACGATTGAGATAGGCAAGATTGCCCTGTGCTAGGTCGCAGGAGGAGGCATCGTTGGAGACCGCCATCAACAGGCCCGTCCGTTCGCGGTAAATCCCGAAATTCTTTGAGCAGGAGGCCGCGATCAGGGTTTCCGGGCACGATGACGCAACGAGGCGCGTGGCCGCCGCGTCATCATCCAGCCCGTCGCCAAAGCCCTGATAGGCGATGTCGATTATGGGGAGCGCCCCCTTGGTGGTGATGATATCGATCACGGCCTGCCAATCGGTCAGCGCAAGATTGGCGCCGGTGGGATTGTGGCAGCAACCGTGCAGGAGAACCGCATCGCCCGCGCGCAGATCGCCCATATCCTCAAGCAGGCCGGCGACATCGACCTCGCAGGTGGTGCTGTCGAAATAGCGATATGTGACGGTTGGCATCCCGAGATAGTCAAGAATGCTCAGGTGGTTGGGCCATGTCGGTCCGGGCACGAACACGCGCGCATCGGGGTTGGCCATCCGCACGAGATCAAAGGCGAGCCGCACGGCCCCTGTGCCGCCGGGCGTTGCCGCCGCCGCGATCCGGTTCTGCGCAACCACGTCGCCAAGCACGAGGTCGGCCATCGCGCGGGTGAAGGCCGGATCGCCGGCAAGCGCCACATAGGATTTCGTTTCTTGTGTCTCAAGCAGGATCGTCTCGGCGGATTTGACCGCCCGCATGATGGGCGTGTGCCCATGTGCATTGCGATAGACGCCAACGCCAAGGTCAATCTTGTCGTCGCGCGGATCGGCGCGGAACTGTGCCATAAGGGCGAGAATCTTGTCTTCGGCCTGAGACGGGAGATCGTTGAGCATCAGGTGTCTCCTGTGGCGACGGGCACCGTTGGGAAAGCGCCCCATTCGGCCCATGATCCGTCATAAAGAGCATGGTCAGTCTTGCCGATGCGTTCCAGCGCGAGGTTGATCACCGCCGCGGTCACACCCGAACCGCAAGTGGTGATCACCGGTTTGTCCAGATCGGCGCCAGCCGCATCAAAGACGGCGCGCAGGGCATCGGGGTCTTTCATCGTGCCATCATCATTCAGCAACTGGGTAAAGGGCACCGAGCGCGCGCCGGGAATGTGCCCCGAGCGCAACCCGTCGCGGGGTTCGGGCGCCTCGCCCCGGAAACGGGCCGTCGACCGGGCGTCGAGAATGGTGTGATTGCCCAGCTTGGACGCCTGTGCGACCTGTGTCACATCGCGCACCATCCCGGCATTCTTGCGCACTGTCATGTGCCTGTCCCGGATGATCGGCGGGGAGGTTTCAACGGGGCGGCCTTCGGCCAGCCATTTCGGCATGCCGCCGTCGAGCACCGCAACGCTCTGATGCCCCATCAGCCGGAAGAGCCACCAGACCCGCGCCGCCGAGAAAAGCCCTGCGCCATCGTAAACCACGATCTTGTGCCCGTCGCCGACGCCGAGCGCACGCACGCGCGACATGAACTTTTCGACCGGCGGCACCATGTGCGGCAAATCCGAACGATGGTCGGAAATCTCGTCGATATCAAAGAAGCGCGCGCCGGGGATATGTCCGGCGGCAAACTCTGCACGCGGGTCGCGGTTGTCGGAGGGGAGATACCAACTCGCGTCGAGAACACGAATGTCCGGGTCCTTTGCATGCGCCGCGAGCCATGCGGTCGAGACAAGCGTGGTGGGATCGTCTTGGGCCATGGTGGGTGCCTCGGGTTTGGGACGGGCAATCGCTACACCCGCGCGGGGCGGGGATCAAGACCGCTGGGCGCCAGAAGGGCGGATGTCAGCCCCGTCTGATGCGGGCCAACCAACCCGATAGTAACACCAGCGCACCACCACACACAAAGCCCGCCCCGAATTGGGTCAGGATCGTGCCCAGATCGACATTGCCGTTTGCCGTGCCACCCAGTCCGAGCAGGATCAGGGCGAAAAAACCCCCGCCGCCACCGGCCAGACCCAGCACCGTGTTGACGAGCCGCCCCGGACCTGTGCGCAACCCTCCCGCGACGACGCCGCCCACGGCGCCGGAAATCAGACAGAGCATCAGATACATGAAATCTCTCTCCTGTTTGGCGGCGTGGTTTATCCGAAATCCTTGAGAAGGCGCTGTTTCTGGCGGTTCCAGTCGCGCTTGGCCTCGGTCGCGCGCTTGTCGACGTTCTTTTTGCCCTTGGCGATGCCGATCTTGATTTTCGCCAGTCCCCGGTGATTGAAATACAGCACCAGCGGCACGAGGGTCATACCCTTGCGCTGTGTTTCGTTCCAGAGCCGGGCCAGTTCCCGCTTGGATGCCAGTAGCTTGCGGCGGCGTTTCTCGTCATGGCCGAAGGTCTTGGCCTGTTCATAAGGCGCGATGTAGGAGTTGATGAGCCAAAGTTCGCCATCCTCCACCGCCGCGTAGCTTTCGGCGATGTTGGCGGAGTTTTCGCGCAGGGATTTCACTTCGGACCCTTCGAGAATGATGCCACACTCGAGGTCATCCTCGATGGCGTAATCATAGCGCGCGCGCCGATTCTCGGCGATCACCTTGTAATTCGGGTTATCCTTGGGTTGGGCCATTCAGCGCAGATAATCCCGCAGCCGCGCGCTGTCCAGTGGGTAACGCGTTTCGCGAAACACAGTGAAATGGCCGGGCCTCACACTGGCTTCACCTTTCCCCGATGTGTCGGATCAAAGACGGAAACGGGTCAGGTCACCTCTTGGGGCACAGCCGGGGACGTGCGCCACTCGGGCGGAAGTTTCGCAAAGCGGCGCGTATATTTCGCCTTTGGGCCTTCGATGTCGACGCAGAGGCGCAGCGCGGCGGCGGCGCAGGCCGGATTATGGCCTTTGAAATGCCGAAAGACGCTGAGCCAATAGATCGGACTTCGGTCGCGGGCGGCCCGCGCCTTGGTATGCAGATCGTCGAACCCCGCGTCGGGATCGGTGAGCGCGGTCAGAAAATCGCCAAGGCAGCCCGTCTCCTGAAGGAAGCGCAGGATTTGATGCGAGGCGCCCGGAAAGCGGATCAGCCGGAACGTGTCGTCGGGCTGCATGAGGGCTATGTGATGCCGGTCCTTGTCGAGGCTGTCGTAGAACACGAACTTGGCAGCAGGTGGCGACATGTGATCGCGCAGATCGTGGTGGAAGCGGCCGATGCGTTCGCGAGAGACGCGCCAACGCCGCTCGAACGGGACGGTCGCGGGATCGAGGGTGAACTGTGGTGCGATGGCGACCACACGCTCGGCCCTGATAAGATCGGACAGAAGAAGCGCGCCATAGCCGCCCATGCTGGCGCCATAGGTCGTGACGCGCGCACCATCGGGCAGAGCCTCGCGAAGGGCGGCGCCCATCGCGAAAACCTCGTCGTCCTGAAACCAGTTGGACAGCCGCGAGCGGATAAAGATCGTCTGGACACCACGCTTTTCAAACGCGGTCTGGCCGAAGGCGGGAATCTCGAACCCGTTGATGCCCTCGCCCGTCAAATGGGGAAAGACGACGATCCAATGGGTATCCTCTGCGTCGGCGGGACGGGACATCCATGCCTGATACATGTCCCCCTTCCAGAGCCAGCGCACCTCGCGGGTGGCGGCCCAGGGGCTGTCTTTCGCGGCGCCGGGCAAGGCCCTCGCCAGTGCCATGCCGAAGTCGGCTAACGTTGGGGAGGTCTTGCGCGGTGGCGAGGCGCGCACATAGTTCTTGAGGCCGGGGTTCTGTGTGTAGCTGCTCCTGGCCTCGGTTGCGCGGGTGTGTACGGGCATCGCGCAGACCGGAAGGTCGGGCGCACCGATGGCCAGTCTCAGACGTTCAATGAGGAAAGCGAAAAGCGCGCGCTGGGCATCGCCCGCCGGTTCGCCCTGCGGTGCGGCGAGCCAGAGCAGACCGGTAAGCCTGTGGTCGCCGGTTTGCAGGATGTTCAGCAGATGCCGCACGGATTTGGCGAAGAGCCGTCTTTCATGCGCGGGATCCCAGTTCTTCTTGAGTTGCGCGCCGGGCTTGCCCAGTGCGACGATATCGACGGGCGGATCACCTTTGGCCCGCGCGTTTTCCACACCGATGGCTATCTCGCGCTCGGGCCCCGGTGGGAGGTCGGATAGCGGCATGTCCCCCTCGGCGTGGATTACACGGACATCACCCTTCGGCACATGCGTGGCTTGATCACCTGCCTCCTGTGGCCATTCGCCAGCTATGATCACCAGATCGCGCATAACACCCAATATTTGAACAGTTTGGTCGGTTCGAGTTTGGCGCAAAGCTCAACACCCTGCTCGCTTTTCATAATGGCGTCGATGCGCGCACGGTGAACCTGCTCTTTTTTAGTGAGCAAAATAAGCCGGAAGGGTCCATCGGTGAAGGGTTTTCCGAAGGGCCAGACGCGGTCGCGCAGGGTCCGAGTCTTATCGGCCACAGTCAGTTGGTCCGTTTCAAAGAAGAAACGCCGCCCCGGACCGGAGCGGCGTTTGATCACTACGCGATGTCTTTGGCGGCTTAGAAGCCGAGACCTTCGTATTTTTTCTTGAACTTCGACACGCGGCCGCCGGTGTCCATCAGGCGCGAGGAGCCGCCGGTCCATGCGGGGTGCACGGTGGGATCGATGTCGAGCGAGAGCGTGTCGCCCTCGGCGCCCCAGGTCGAGCGCATCTTGAAGATCGTGCCGTCCGTCATCTTGACGTCGATCATGTGGTAATCGGGATGGATATCTTTTTTCATGTCGCGGATCCTTGCACGGGCTTCTTGCCGTCATCCTTGGGCTTGTAGGTCGCATCCTCGGCGATACGGGCCGATTTGCCACGGCGCGAGCGCAGGTAATAAAGCTTGGCCCGGCGAACACGACCACGGCGGATTACGGTGATGTCTTCGATGTTGGTCGAGTAGAGCGGGAACACACGCTCGACGCCTTCGCCGAAGGAAATCTTGCGCACGGTGAACGCCCCGGCGATGCCCGAGCCGTTCTTGCGGCTGATGCAGACGCCTTCGAAGTTCTGCACGCGCGACCGCGTGCCTTCTGTCACCTTGTAGCCGACGCGCACGGTGTCGCCGGCTTTGAAATCGGGAATTTTCTTCCCGAGCGAAGCGATCTGTTCCGCCTCGAGTTCTGCGATCAGGTCCATCTGATCTTCTCCTAATATGCTTGCGGTTTCATCCGCAAAGGTGTGTCGCGTCCTCAGAGCTCTTGGTCTTCTTCCGGGTCCGCGTTTATCGCGCCCGCCAGAGATCAGGCCGTCATTTTACTTGATGCTGTTTTCCGTTTTGGCCGGTGCCGAAGAAAGCGGGCGGCGCGACACGGATCACAGGTCCGGCCGACTCGGACGAGTCCCGGACGCGCGGTGTATAGGGGCAAACGGAGGGCGGATCAAGAGCGAGCAGCGCGTGTTTGCACGCCCAAAGGATAGGCGCGAGACCGGTGCGAAGATCAGGCAGGGCTTGGCGTCATGATCTATCGCGCTTCTGGCTCGTCTTGCGCTTTTCGAAGGTTTCCCACAGATCCGGGCGCCGCTCGCGGGTGATCTGTTCGGCCATTTCACGCCGCCACTGCGCGACACGGCCATGGTCCCCCGAGGTGAGCACATCCGGGATGGTCAGGCCGCGCCACTCGGCGGGGCGGGTGTATTGCGGATGCTCCAGAAGCCCCTCGGAGAAGCTTTCCTCCTCGGTCGAGGCGGCATTGCCCAGAACGCCGGGGCGCAGACGCACGATGGCGTCGATCATCGCCTGCGCGGCGCTTTCGCCACCGGTCAGGACAAAATCCCCGAGAGACACTTCCTGAATGCGATAGTGGTCGATCACGCGCTGGTCGAGCCCTTCGAACCGGCCGCAGATCATCGTGACGCCGGGGCGCGCGGCAAGATCTTGGGCCATCGCCTGTGAGAACGGCGCGCCACGCGGGCTTAGGTAGAGAAGTGGCCAGTCGGGGGGTGTTCCGGCCATGGCATCATCAATGGCGCGGCCCATCACGTCAGGACGCAGCACCATGCCCGCGCCCCCCCCGGCAGGCGTGTCATCGACATTGCGGTGCCTGCCCTCGCCATAGTCGCGCAAATCAGTGGTCTCAAGTGTCCACAGCCCATCCTTGAGAGCGCGACCGGTGAGGCTATGCCCGAGGATGCCCGGAAACGCTTCGGGCAGGAGCGTGATGACACGCGCCGCCCACGCCCCGGCAAGGCGGGGAGTGGGGGTCATCAACTCGCGCGGCCTGAGGGATACGGAAACGGATTTCCGACCGGCCGCGCGGTTGGGTGGGGTATCGGAAGACGCCATGCCCGCGTCATAGGCCATGTCTGCGGGCATGCAAACTCAAAAACTGATTGCGGGAAAATCCCGTCAGGCGAGTGATACAACGCCGAGCACGACCAGAAGGAAGAGCACAAGCGCGATCACGATGAGAATCTTCGCGCCAGAGAGCGCAACCCCCGACAAACGGCCAAAGCCCAGCATCGCGGCGATCGCCGCGATGGCGAGAAGTATGAGAATCCACTCTAACATTAGATATTCCTCGTTCACTGTCGTTGTCACGGAGGCCGCTGAGGCTCTCGTGTTTCATAACACTGTGAACGGGTATCTGGTTCCCGGCGCCGCCGTTACGGTCAGTCAAAGAGGCCAGCGGGCGGATCTGCCACGATGCGGCCCGCGCGAAGGTCGACCGTTGGCACCGCCGCGCGGGTGAAGGGCAGCAGCACCGTCGATGACTGTCCCGGCGTCTGGACTTCAAGGATGTCCGATGCGCCGTGGTTGAGCACCGCCTTGACGTGGCCCAGAAGCGTGCCGCCGGTGTCACTAACCTCGAGGCCAATAAGGTCCGCGTGGTAATATTCGTCATCGGGCAGGGAGGGCAGGCGGTCGCGCGCGACGAAAAGCTGTGTCCCGCGCAGGGCGTCGGCCTCTTCCTTGGTGCGGATGTCCGACAGGCGCGCGGTCAGTGCGTTGCTGGTCTGACCGGTGAGGGTCACGCGAAAAGAGCGCGCGCCGTCCTCGGTGGTGAGAGGGCCGTATGTGGCGATATCCTCGGGTGTGGAGGTGAAGCTCTTGAGCCGGACCTCGCCGCGCACGCCGAAGGCGCCCGCGATGGCACCGATACAGATGAGATCGCCGGTCATGGCCGCACCCCCCGGCACAGTCCGCCGCGGACGGCCCCGCCAGCGCCGACACAGGACACTGACATCTGGAATCGTTCGGTCATTACCCCTGCAAAGAACGCCAGCATGGAGAAAATGGCAAGCCGGATCAGTTTGAACATCGTCTCAGCGGTCCTCGATTGGCAGGGTGGCGCAGCGGTCTTCCCATCCGGCGATCTCAAGCTCGGGTGTTTCGCTTTCATCTTCGGGCCAGCCGACGCAGAGATAGGCCACGAGACGCCACCCCTCGGGCGCGGAGAGGTCGCGCGACAGCCGGTCGGGATCGAGGATCGACACCCATCCCACGCCCAGCCCATGCGCCCGCGCGGTCAGCCAGAATTGCGTGATCGCGCCCACGACGGAATAGCGCCGCATCTCGGGCATGGTGCCCGCACCGAGACCTTTGCCCTTATCGGTGGTCTCATCGCAGAAGATGGCGAGTTGTACAGGCGCGTCCTGCATGCCCGATAGCTTGAGCCCGGCATAAAGCGCCGCCTGCTCGCCCTCGTATCCGGCAAGGGCGCGGTCGTTGGCGGTGCGAAAATTATCAAGCGCCGCGTCGCGCGCCGCAGGTGAGGAGACGCGCAGGATGCGCCATGGCTCGCTCAAGCCCACCGAGGGGGCGGTGAGGAAGCTTTCGAAACATGCGCGCAGGCACGCGTCATCCACCGGATCGGTGCGGAAGCGGCGCACATCACGCCGCCACCGCATAAGTTGGGCCAGCCCGGTCTGAAATTCCGGTGAAAAGCGCGGCATGCCGGCGCCGACCCGTCCGGGTTACTCTTCGGTGGCCGCTTCCGGCTCTGCGGCAGGGGCGTTTGCGGCCTCGAGCGCAGCAGCGGCTTTCTCGGCTTTTTCCTCGGCGCGCTCCTTGGCTTTCTTACCCGGCTCGCCCTTCTTGAGGTTGGCGCGGTCTTTCTTTTCGACGGTGCCCGCCGCTTCGAGGAAGCGCGAAATGCGGTCGCTGGGCTGTGCGCCCTGATCGAGCCAGTACTGGATACGCTCCATGTTCATCTTGACGCGCTCTTCGCTGTCTTTGGGCAGGAGCGGGTTGTAGGTGCCAAGTTTCTCGATGAAGCGGCCATCGCGCGGCATGCGCGAGTCTGCTGCGACGATCGAGTAGTGGGGGCGTTTCTTGCTGCCGCCACGGGCGAGACGGATTTTCATGGCCATTTGGTGTTCTCCTTTGAATGGTCCTTGGGCGGCGGGGTTAACCCCGCCCTACGTTCGATTACGATTGCTGTTTGCGGTGATGCTGGATCACTTCACCGATGATGAAGTTGAGGAAGTTCTTGGCGAATTCGGGGTCGAGATTGGCTTCGCGTGCGAGACGCTCAAGCCGCTCGATCTGCTGGCTTTCGCGCAGCGGATCGGAGGGGGGCAGGTCGTGCTGTGCCTTGAGCACGCCCACGGCCTGGGTGTGCTTGAACCGCTCGGCCAGTGTGTAGACGAGCACGGCATCGAGGCGGTCGATACTCTCGCGGTGGCCCTTGAGCAGGTCGGCGGCGCGTTTGGAAAGATCAGTCATGGCGCGTGCCCTTTGGTGTGGAAATCCGGATCATGTGACACCCTCTTTCGGGTGGCGCCAGACCTGACAGGGCTGACCCAGAAGCATGGCGTCGCGCTCATGCGTGCAGTTCAGCCGACGGGCGAGACGCAGCGAGCGTTCGTTCTTATCGGAAACGTAGGAAATGACACCGTCCAGATCCATGTGCCGCGCGGCATGGGTGCGCGCCGCGATGCAGGCCTGATAGGCGAGGCCGCGGCCTTCGAACGCGTCATAGATGTGCCAGCCCAGTTCGGGTTCGTCCCACCCATCATTGTAGATCATGCCGACACGACCCGCGACCGCGCCGGTGTGGCGATGCTCGATCATCCACATGCCATACCCACGCAAAATCCAGTGACCGATCCCTGCCATGAAGGCGCGCCAGCAGTCCCAGCGCGTCATCGGGCCGCCGACAAACTGCGATCGTTCGGAGGCGCCGAAAGCTGCGATCGCCTCGAAATCCTGTTCGCAATAGCCACGCAGGATCAGATCTTCGGTTTCGAGACGGGGGATGGTCACGGGCACGGTGGTCATGGTCGCGCATCCCGCAGATCGGCTGGTCCAGGATGGCGATAGAGCATCTCTTCGCCCATCTGGACGTTGTCGTAGCGGCGTTCGAACCATGCGCCCAACCGCTCGGCCAGCGCCACCGAACGGGTGTTGCCCGGAACGATGTTCGAGGTGAGCGTGGTGAAGCCAAGCTCTTCATAGGCCCAGCGGCGGGCGCGGCTGGCGCCTTCATGGGCGATGCCGCGCCCTTCGAACGCTTCATAGACGACCCAGCCGATTTCCGGCTCGGGCCAGCCTTCGGGGTTCCAGATGCCGGTGATGCCACAGGGCGCACCGGTGGCTTTCCACTCCATGGTGAAATAGCCGTAGCCGTGCAGCACCCAATGACCCAGATTGCTGGCGAACCAGCGCCATGCCTGTGGACGGTCCTTTTCGACGCCAAAGCCCGCCGCGCGAACAGGATCGAGCGCGAAGGTGCAATAGGCGTCGAAATCCCGCGCCTGCGGAATCCGCAGAACAAGGTTCTCGGTTTCGAGTTGGATATCGGGAAGCGAGGTCACGCGCGCACCGCCCCCGCCATCGCGGCGGGATGAGAGGGCAGGAGCCTCCGGCGGGGATATTTAAAGCAAGAAGAAAGCATGGATCATTTCTTTTTGCCAAAGCCCGAGAGACCGGGGGGCAGGCCGCCGCCTCCGAGACCGGGAAGGCCGCCGCCGGGCATGCCCTTGCCCATCTGTTTCGCGGCCTGTTCCATGGCCTTGGGGTCCATGCCCTGCATGTCTTCGGCTGTGGGGCCGCCCTTGCCGAACATGCCACCCATGGCCTGTTTGAGCATACCGCCTTTGCCCATTTTGCCCATCTTCTTCATCATGTCGCCCATCTGGCGCTGCATCTTCAGAAGCTTGTTGAGTTCGCTCACCTCGAGGCCCGCGCCGCGCGCGATGCGCTTCTTGCGGCTGGCCTGTAGAAGTTTGGGGTTGGCGCGCTCTTTCTTGGTCATTGACTGAATCAGAGCGATCTGGCGCGCGACGATCTTGTCATCGAAGCCCGCGTCCTGCACCTGCTTGGCCATCTTGCCCATGCCGGGCATCATGCCCATCACGCCTTCCATGCCGCCCATCTTCTGCATCTGTTCGAGCTGCATCTTGAGGTCGTTCATGTTGAACTGACCCTTCTGGAAGCGCTTCATCATACGCTCGGCCTGTTCGGCCTCGATGGTTTGCTGCGCTTTTTCGACAAGGCTGACGATGTCGCCCATGCCAAGGATGCGGCCGGCGATGCGCTCGGGCTCGAAGGTCTCGATGGCGTCCATCTTTTCGCCCAAGCCCACGAAGCGAATGGGCTTGCCGGTGACGGCACGCATCGAAAGCGCGGCACCGCCGCGCCCGTCGCCATCCATCCGGGTGAGCACGACGCCCGAAACGCCGATCTTGTCGTCGAATTCGGTGGCGACGTTCACCGCGTCCTGTCCGGTCAGGCCATCGACCACCAGCAGCGTTTCGCGGGGGTTCGCCACGTCGCGCACGGCGGCGGCCTGTGCGATCAGCTCGTGATCGATATGCAGCCGGCCGGCGGTGTCGAGCATGTAGACGTCATAGCCGCCCAAGGACGCTTGTGTCTTGGCGCGTTTGGCGATGGCGACGGGGTCTTCGCCCTTGACGATGGGCAGGGTGTCGACGCCGATCTGGCCTCCGAGGATGGCAAGCTGTTCCATGGCCGCGGGGCGGTTCACGTCGAGCGAGGCCATGAGGACGCGCTTGCCCTCGCGCTCCTTGAGGCGTTTGGCAAGCTTGGCCGTGGTTGTCGTCTTGCCCGAGCCCTGAAGGCCGACCATCAGGATCGGCGCGGGCGGGTTGTCGATCTTGAGTGCGCCGGGGTCTTCGTCACCAGTCAGCGTGTCGACCAGAGCATCATGCACGATCTTGACGACCTGTTGGCCCGGTGTGACGGATTTCGTCACCGCCTGCCCGGTCGCCTGTTCCTGCACCTTGTTGACGAATTCGCGCGCCACGGGAAGCGAGACGTCGGCCTCGAGCAGGGCGACGCGCACTTCGCGCAGCGCGGTTTTGACGTCGTCGTCGGACAGCGAGCCCTGTTTCGTCAGCCGGTCAAGGACGCCGGAGAGGCGTTCGGACAGATTTTCAAACATACCTCGGCCTCCTGTGCCGGTTGCGGTTTGTCCCCCCGACATAGGAGGGACGGTTCAAATCACAAATGCCCCCACGGGCGAAACTCGCTGGTGGGGTGCGATCCCGGCATGCGCCAAGGGACCGGAAGCGTCAGAGACTTCCGGATGTTGGCTGGCGTTTAGAGCGGGCGGGGGGATGAGTCAACCCGGTTGCGCGTCGCGCCACTCTTGCACGTAAGGGTTCAGGCGGCGCGAGGCGGCATAGGCGGAGGGTTCGATCGTGGCGGTGATCAGCGCCTCGCCGGTTTCGGGCGCGGAGGCGAGAACCGCGCCGTCCGGGGCCACGATGGACGAAAGGCCCTGATAGGTGAACCGGTCGTCGAAATCGGCGTGATCGCAATAGGCCACGAAGATTTGGTTTTCATAGGCGCGCACGGGGATCACGTTTTGCGCGACGAAGGGGCTGCCGGGCTGGGCGGGCAGGGCGGTGGGCACGACGACGAGGTCGGCACCTTCGAGCGCGAGCGCGCGGACGCATTCGGGAAACTCGACATCAAAGCAGATCAGCATGCCGATGCGCACCCCCTCGAAATCAAAGGTGACGGTGTTCGGGCCGACCGCGGTGAAGATATCCTTTTCGTAGGTTTCATAGAGAAACCCCTTGCGATAGACGACAGGGTCGCGCCCGTCGGCAAAGATGGCGATGGCCGAGATGTGATAGGCGTCGCGGGTGCGTTCGGGAAAGCCGGCGACCAGGCTGATGCCGATCCCTTCGGCGGCCTCCTGCAATTCCTGAACCCACGGGCCATTCGCGGATTGGGCCATGCTGCGCAGGGCGTCGCCCATACCATAGCCCGAGAGGGCGAGTTCGGGAGCGATCATCAGGTCGGCCCCGACCGAGCGGGCGCGGGCCATGGCGTCGATGATGCGTTGCGGGCGCGACCGCGGATCGGTGTCGGCGGACATTTGGTAGACGGCAAGTTCCATGGCCGCGATCATGCCGCATAGCGCGCGCGGTTGTCCATTGCCCAAACGGCCAGATGCGGCGATATGACTGGAAGAGCGAATGAAAGGAGCCGCAGACCATGAGCCAGGACCACGAGCCCGACGCATCCTCAGCACATCAGGGCAGCCTGCCCGTGACATCCGACGCGCTGCTGGAGCAGATGCGCGACGCGGGCATCGCATTTGCCTATTACGAGCATATTCCGCTGCGCACGGTAGAGGACGCCAAGACAGTGCAGGGCGCGGTGGTGCCCGATGGGCCGGGCGCGCTCAACATCAAGAATTTCTACCTGCGCGATCGCAAGAAGCGAAACTATCTTGTCGTTCTGGAACAGGATCGGGCGGTGGACCTCAAGGCGCTTGGTCAGGCGATGGATGCGCCCGGTGTCTCGTTCGGATCGGCCGGGCGGCTGATGGAGTTTCTGGGCGTCCGGCCCGGTGCCGTCAGTCCCTTGGCGATGATCAACGGCGCGCGGAATGGCGTGCGCCTGATCATGGACACCGCCCTGCGTGACGCCGAAACAGTCCATGTGCATCCGCTGGTGAATGATCGGACCGTCGGCCTTGCGCCGGAGGCGTTGTGTCAGCTTGTGGAGGGATGGGGGGCCGAGGTTGGCTGGCTCGATCCCTGATCGCCAGACCGATGCGCATCAAGCCAGTGGTTGAGAGCGGTGACGAGGGTTTCCGGGCCCCGACAGTTTGAGTATATTTCGGTGATCGGATGGGCGTAAGGGGTGAGGTCCGTGCCGTGGGCGACCTTGAATGCCGGGCGGCTGAGGGTCCGGCGCCGGCCATCGCGGTTGGAGGTCGCGTTTTGAATCTCGGCCCCCAGAACCCGAGATAGATCGAAGCCTGTCTCGCGCTGGTGGAACATGGTGCGGCGGCTGATACGTGCAACGCCGGCGCGCGCATCTAATACCACTTGCAGGCGTTCAACGAAGACCGCCATCGCGGCGATGCCGAGTCCGCCGCCGAGCCCGCCGAAAACAAGCCCGAGCCATTCGCCGGACGCGACCACGACAAGACCGGCGGCGACGAAAATCATCGTGAAACAAAAAAGCATGATCGCGATGAGCCAAGGCACCTCGCGCGCTACGAAAAGATCGGGTGTGTTGATCTGAACATTCAGTTTCCCAGCCTCCGATTGTTGGCAAGAGCAAAGCCCGGTGTTGTGCCTATGTCAACTCTTGGTTAAGTTTCGGGTGGTTTCGTTCGCCAGTGCACAAGGATCGCGGAATGGAGAATTGGGACGAGGTGCGCACCGCCTATCATGTGGCGCGGGTCGGCACGGTGAGCGGTGCGGCCGAGCATCTGGGCGTGCATCATGCCACGGTGATCCGACACATAGATGCGCTTGAGGCGCGGCTTGGTGTGAAGCTTTTTCAGCGCCATGCCCGTGGCTATACCCCGACCGAAGCGGGCGATGAT
This sequence comes from Roseovarius sp. E0-M6, assembly GCF_037083845.1. Taxonomy (NCBI): domain Bacteria; kingdom Pseudomonadati; phylum Pseudomonadota; class Alphaproteobacteria; order Rhodobacterales; family Roseobacteraceae; genus Roseovarius; species Roseovarius sp. E0-M6. Next base: position 56,662 of record NZ_JBAPLA010000008.1, read on the forward strand.
CTATTGCGTGTCGCGCAGGCGACCGACGATCAGTTCGGTCAGTTGGCCGGGCGTATCCGGGGGCAGGGCGATGGTGTCTCGGGCGAACTTGTGGTGACGTCACTGGGCGGCTTGGGCTATCTTCTGGTGCCGGTTCTCACGGCATTCCGCGAAGCCTATCCTCAGGTGGTCGTGCGGTTTCTGACGGGGGACCGGCTTTTCCGTCTGGAATACGGCGAGGCGCATGTCGCCATTCGCGCCGGATCGGTTCCCGACCAGCCGGACAATGTCGTGCAGCCGTTCGTGCGGCTGTCGACCACGCTATATGCCAGCGAAAGTTATATCGCGCGGCGCGGTGACCCACGTGACGGCGGTGATCTGACCCAGCACTTCTTTGTCGGGGCAGACGATCCGAAATCGCGGGCGCCGTTCATGCGCTGGATGCGCGAGCACGTGACGGCAGAAAACATCGTTTTCCGCAGCGGCGATGTGCATGCCCAGCGACGGGCCATTCAGGAGGGCGTCGGCATCGGGTTCATGACACAGTTGCAGGCCCGCGAGGTGGGTGGCCTGATCGAGGTGCATCCGCCGCTTGACGACTGGTCCACGCCGCTGTGGCTGGTGACCCATATGGACCTGCATCGCACCGCCAAGGTTCAGACATTTCTCGATTACCTCAAGACCGCCGCGAAGGCGTGGGACGCGACATGAGCGATGCGATGCGCGGGCATCTTGCGATGCTTGTGTTCTCGGGTTTGATCGCGGGGTCGTTCGCACTGGGGTCGATGGCCGCGCCGCATATCGCGCCGACCGCGCTAAATTCCGTGCGCTTCATCCTGGCGTCATGTCTTGTTGCGGCGGTTGCAGTTGGGACCGTGGGTATCCGCCGCGAGGCCTTGCGCGCGCCTTGGCGGTATCTCGTGCTCGGGGCGTCGATGGGGCTCTATTTCGTGCTGATGTTCGAGGGGCTCAAGACCGCGCCGCCGGTGTCGGCGGCGGCGGTGTTCACGCTTACCCCGATCCTGTCGGGGGTGTTCGGATTTCTTCTTTTGCGGCAGATCATGACGCCGCGCATGTCGGTGGCGCTAAGTATAGGTGCGGTGGGCGCGCTCTGGGTGATCTTCCGGGCCGACTGGCGCGCGGTGGGTGCCTTTGAGGTGGGCCGCGGCGAGATCGTCTATTTCTGGGGGTGCGTGGCGCATGCCGCCTATATACCTCTCGTGCGCAAGCTTAACCGGGGTGAACCGGCGGTGGTGTTTTCGCTGGGCGCGATGGCGGCGGCGGCGCTCCTGATCACCTTGGCAGGGTGGCGTGACATCGTGGCGACGCACTGGGCCGCGCTTCCCGTGATTGTCTGGGTGACGATCGGCTATACGACTATTTTCGCCACTGCGCTAAGCTTCATACTGGTTCAATATGCCTCGCTGCGCCTGCCCAGTGCCAAGGTCATGGCCTATACCTATCTCACGCCAAGCTGGGTCATCCTGTGGCAGGCCGCGCTGGGCCAAGGTGTGCCACGCGTGCTTGTCATGGCGGGTGTCGCGCTGACGGCGGTGGCCCTGTTCCTGCTGCTGCGCGACGATGAGGTTCCCTCGGTGCGGGCCTGACCTATTGGGCGGCGTTTCTCGGACCCTTTTATATGAACCCGGCGGATTTCAGGTCTTGCAAGAGGCCCCTGAAGCGGATTGCATCGGGCTCACCACGCGGGGTCGGATGCGTTTCCCGCGGGCGCAAGGCGTTGAAGGTGACAAGATCGACATCGACGAAGGCCCGTATCTGCGCCACAAGCGCGTCGAACGGGGCCTGCCGGTGCCTGCGCTGGATCAGGCCAAGCCGCGTTCCGGACCGCATGGCGAAGGGCGCGAGGTGAAAGGCCGACCCGTCCGCCCCGAGGATCCTGTCGGCGGACATGTAGACCTGAAGCTGTTCCTCGATCGTGTATTGCTCGGGGTGGAACACGACATAGCCTTTTTCCACCAGAGTGCGTTCGAGCGCGTCTTCGCGATCCATCCGGTGATCCGGGGATTTGAGTTGCGTGCGCGAGACATAGACCCAACGCGGCCCGTCAGGCGTGATGCGGGCGGCGACCCGGCTGCGCACGAAATCGCGAAACTCGGGCGTGCCCACACTCCAGTGCCTGTGACCGAACCCCTGACTTGGCAGCAACAGATCATCAACCTGCACGGGCCGGTCTATGAGCCAGATCGGCCGCGCGTCGCAGAGCCACGAATAGAACGGAAGGAAGCGGCGGCGCAGGACGGTTTCGATGTCCTTGTCGTGCATCGGCACCACAAGGATGCCATCCACCTGTGTCTCCACATGGTCCAGCGCCCAGAGCCGCCCGAGCCCTTCCATTAGGAAGTGACCGAAATGATGCCGCCCGACCCCGGCATAAAGATACCGCCCCTCAAGGCGTTGCGTTTCGCCCGGTGCGGGATGGTTTGGCACGCCCGAAAACCGCCCGGCCGAAATCAGGGTGCGAGACGCCGCGCAGAACGTGCCGTCGCGCCGAAACACGCCGTGCGGCATGTCGCGGCCCGGCTCCATGGGGGGGACGACCGCATTCGCCACACGCTCGACGGTGGCGGGCGGCAGGTGTTCGGGGCTGGGCATGGCATCACCGCCGGCGCTGCCTTCGGCGCTATGTTTCATTGCCGAACTCCGCCCTGAGGAACCGTTCGAACGCATCGAGGTTGATCGCTTCGAACTGACCGAAGCCTTGCATCCAGATGGACGCATCGCGCAGCGCGTCGGGATCGAGCTTGCACCATTTGACGCGGCCGCGCCGTTCTTGGGTGATCAGGCCCGCGCGAGAAAGGATCGCCAGATGCTTCGAAATGGCGGTGAGGCTCATGTCGAACGGCTCGGCCACGTCGGTGACGGCCATGTCGTCCTCGAGCAGCATCGACAGGATCTGTCGGCGCGTGGGATCGGCTAGGGCCGCGAAAACCGTGTCGAGCGTGTTTGACATGGGTCTTGTTAAGCCCCGAGCGCGAGATGACGTCAACTGCTCAAGGGCCTCGAATGCGCCGGAATTTGATGCTAGACCAAGAAGAGCAGCACTTCGTGACGGGACAGACCATGGCCGCAGCCCCTTCGGACGACGAAACACAACTTGATCCCGATCAGTCCATCGGTGCCACGGCACGCGTTGTGATCGACACGCTGTTCGCGCGGATCAAGTCAGAGGAATACCCGGTGGACACCCGGCTTCCGTCCGAGCGCACGCTTGCCTCGGAACTGGGGGTGGCGCGCAACACGGTGCGCGAGGCGCTTGATGTTCTGGAGGCGCGCAAGGTGATCCGCCGTCGCGCCGGATCGGGCAGTTTCGTCACCTACAGGTCTGAGGCGCCGCAGAACCCCACCGTGGGGTCGATCGCGTCCGAGACGAGCCCGCTTGATCATCTTGTGGTGCGGGGCATCCTTGAGCCCGAGATCGTGCGGCTTGCGGTGATCAACATGCCGCCACGCGCGATCGAGGATCTGGACAAGACGCTCAGCCGGCTTGAGGCGGTGCGCACGGATGTGGCCGAATTCGTCCGCTATGAGGAAGAGATGCTTCTCAAGATCGCACGCGGGACCGAGAATCCGCTTCTGGCTTCGTGCTATGAGCTGGCGACCGAAGCCAGCCACCAGAGGTTTCGCAGCGCGCTTTTGCGCAGGCATCTTACGCCGAACCGCATCCAGGAGGCGCAGCGGCGTTACAACACGCTCTTCAATGCGATCGCGTCGCGTGATGTGGAGGCGGCGGTCGAGTTCGTGAAGCTGAATCTCATCGAGGAAAACAAGATCCTGTTGCAGGACGACTGAGGCCGGTCAGGCCGCAGGGGATGCGTCTTTTGTTCCCTGCTGTTTTTGCACGCGCTGTTCCCAAAGCTGGCCAAGCTCGGACATTTCTTCGCGCAGAAGCACGCCGTTCTTTTCAAGCCAGCCACGGATCGAGCCGAATTCCGTGATGCGGGCCTTGCCGTCGCGGATGGTGACGACGGGCCAGTCGCCCACAAGCGCATTGTCGATGCCGAACATCTCGGTCCCCCACCAATCTGCGGGGCCAAAGGCATGGGTGACCTGTCCAAGCTGTTTCATCGCCGCCAGAACCGCGGCGGGGCGGGTGCTTCCGACCTTTTCGACAGCGGCCTGCCAGATTTCGAGGATGGCGACATATTCCCAACTCACCGCGCTCCAGGTGTCGGGAAAACGGCGGTTGTATTCTTCGAAGAACACATGGGGCCGATTGAAGAAAAATGCCTTTTCGCGCAGCAGCGGATCGTCGAAATCGGGGAATTGAAAAACCGCCCCTTCCATGAACTCGGGTGAGGTTTGTTCAATCAGGCGCGGATAGTTGTCGAAGGTGCAGGAGATGATCTGACCATTGTAACCCTGCGCATGGGCGAATTCGGTCATCGCGTCGACCATCGGCGCATAGCTGGTACACCAGCACAGGATATCAGGGTTTCGGGCCAGTATCGGCGCGAGAAAACCGCGCGGATCGGTTTCGGAGGGGTCATAGCGCACTTCGTCCACGATCTCGATACCGGCGGCGCGGAAGGCCGCGCGGTAGGTGCCGAGCGAGGGCAGACCGAGGGCGTCGGTCTGGCTACAGACCGCCACGGTCTTGAGGTCGGGCCTAGTCCGGGCGAGCCAGTCCACACCTGTCACGTTGTAGATCGGATGCAGTTCGCTCGGGGCGATGAGATAGGGCATGTCCGGCGAAAGATCACTGGGCAGGAGGGTCGAGGTCAGAACCTTGTGGCGGGTCAGGAAATCGCGCACCGGGGTCAGCGTGTCGCCGCCCAGCATCATGAGAAGCTGAACCTTTTCTTTCTGAACAAGTCGGCGGGCGCCTTCCATGGCCCGGTCGGGATCATAGCCGCAATCATGGGCGTGGATGCGAATCGGAAACCGCTTGCCCTCGATCAGGAGGCCGCCGGCCTTGTTGAGCCAGTCCTCCCAGATGTGGCAACCATTCAGACCGGGCAGGCCCCAACTTTCGACCGGGCCGCTAAGCGGACCCAGAAAACCGATATCAACGGTGTCCTGCATCCCGACCGAAAGTCGGGGCAGTGCGCTTCTGACGGCGAGGCGGTGAGCGAAACTTGATCCTGTCATTTCAGACATAGCAGCCGTTCGGCGCGCGAAAAGCAAGGCTTGACATAAAACAAGGCAGGCCCTCGCATGACATGTGACAGTAGCGTCAGACAATGGAGGAAAAATGTATACTCATATTCTCGTACCAATCGACCTTTCGATGAAGGATAGTTTGCAGCATGCGATCCATGTGGCCGCCGATCTGGCGCGGCATTACGGCGCGCGCCTGACGCTGGTCAGTGTGACAGGGGGTATTCAGCCCAAAGTCACCCATTCCACCGAACACTATGAGGAATTGCTCGCCGAGTTCGCGCGCGAGATCGAAGCGGCGGAGAAGGGTGTCAAGATCGGAACGCGTGTCTATGACGTGCCAGACCCCAGCGTGCAGGTGGACAGTGTGCTTGTCCGGGCCGTTGACGAGATCGAGGCGGATCTCGTGGTGATCGGGTCGCACCGGCCCGGTTGGGTCGAGTATCTGATCGATTCCCATGGTGGGCGCATCGCATCACACGCACCTGTTTCGGTGTTCGTGGTGCGCGAGGCGGACTGACGACAGCGGCGCTTCGGAGTAAAGGTCAACCATATGGTTGAACATCGCGTTTGCGCGTCGCGGCAGGTCAGATGGGGTGTGGTCGCAGTTTCGCCGTTTGATTGCAAAACGAAAAACTATATTAAAACAATGGATTAAGACAAGTGTCGCAGGCCGCGAGGCGCGCTTGACTCAGGCCCCGCCCGCGCATAGCAATAGCGCCAACCTGATGTGGGGGCTTTTGGTGTGTCGCAGGGTGATGAGAAGGAGCGTCTGGCTGCGCTGGAGGCCCGGATCGCCGCCCTGAGAAAGCCGAAAGACGAAAAGCCCCACACCGAGGAGCATTATTCGCAGGCGCATCTGGCGTGGCGCATGGTGCTGGAGCTTGTCGTCGGTCTTCTGATCGGCTTTGGCATCGGATACGGGCTTGATCGCCTGTTGGGCACGCTGCCCTTGTTTCTGGTGCTCTTTACATTGCTGGGCCTTGCGGCGGGCATCAAGACGATGATCCGAAGCGCGGCGGAAATCCAGCGCAAGCAACTGGCCGAAGAGGCCGAGAGAATGGCGCCCGGACCGGGCAACGAGAAGACTGCGACGCAAGACGGCGCAAACGGGGGGACAAAGCATGGCGACTGAAGCGCAAGGTGCCGAGAAAAGCGAAGGTCTGGTGTTTCACCCGATGGATCAGTTCATCGTGAAACCGTTCTTCGGAGACGGGCCGGTCGGCACGTTCACCTTCACCAATGTAAGCTTCTGGATGGTCCTGACGGTCCTCGCGGCCGCCGCGCTTCTGGTTCTGGGCACGTCGGGGCGCTCGGTCATTCCGTCGCGGGTGCAGTCGATCGCGGAACTTTGCTATGGGTTCATCCGCAAGATGGTCGAGGACGTGGCCAGCAAAGAGGCGCTTCCTTATTTCCCTTACATCATGACGCTGTTCGTGTTCGTGCTTTTCTCGAACTTCCTCGGGCTGCTGCCCGGCGCGTTCACAACCACGTCGCATATCGCGGTGACGGCGGTTCTGGCGATGATGGTCTTTGTGACGGTGACCGTGCTGGGCTTTGTCAAGAACGGCGCCGGGTTCCTCGGCCTTTTCTGGATCAGTTCCGCGCCGCTTGCCCTGCGCCCCATTCTCGCGCTGATCGAGGTGATTTCCTACTTCGTGCGGCCGGTCAGCCATTCGATCCGTCTTGCCGGCAACATGATGGCCGGTCACGCCGTTCTCAAGGTTTTTGCCGCGTTCGCGCCGATGATCACCATCTCGGTCGGGATCGGTATCCTTGTGACGCCGCTGTCGATCCTCGCCATCGCGGCCATCTATGCGCTCGAGGTGCTGGTGGCCTTCATTCAGGCTTATGTCTTTACCATCCTGACCTGTGTCTACCTCAAGGATGCTCTGCACCCGGCACACTAAGGCACGACCGGGTCGCGGCCCGAACAACAGTCAACCGGCGGTCATGGCCGCCACCCGAACAAACGAAACGACGCAATTCCAACGTAAGGAGAATCGAAATGGAAGGCGATATCGCACAAATGGGCCAATTCATCGGCGCAGGTCTGGCTTCCGTCGGCATGGGCGGCGCAGCCGTCGGTGTGGGCAACGTGGTCGGCAATTACCTCGCTGGCGCCCTGCGCAACCCGTCGGCCGCTGCCGGTCAGACCGCGACCATGTTCATTGGTATCGCATTCGCAGAAGCACTGGGGATCTTCTCGTTCCTCGTCGCTCTGCTTCTGATGTTCGCCGTCTGAACCTGCGGAACCCGATCCTTACGACGGGGTGAGGGGCGGCAGACCGCCCTTCACCTCATGTAAACGGAACGTTCCCCGAGGAGGACGACGACATGGCAACCGAAGCCACAACAAGCGGCGATGCAGTCGGCAAATGTGTCGATAGCTTCGGCAGTGCCATCGGCCTGCCCCAATTGTGCGGCGAGTGGATGGGCAACCAGATTTTCTGGCTGCTGCTTACTCTGGTCGTGCTTTTTTTCGTCCTGTCGCGCGTGGCCTTGCCACGTATCGCGTCGATCCTGGCCGAACGGCAGGGGGCGATCACCAATGATCTCGCGGCTGCCGAGGATCTCAAGGCCAAGGCCGTCGAGGCCGAAGAGGCGTATAACAAGGCACTGAGCGACGCGCGGGCGGAGGCCCAGTCGATCATTGCCGAAGCCAAGGCGGAAATTCAGGCTGATCTGGACGATGCCACGGCGAAAGCCGATGCCGAGATTGCGGCCAAAACCGCGGAAGGCGAGAAGAAGATCGCCGAAATCCGTGAAAGCGCGCAGGACAGCATCAAGGACGTCGCCAAGGATACCGCTAAGGAAATCCTGACGATGATGGGCGGCAAGGCCGATGCCCGCACCGTAACGGCGGCCGTCAACGCGCGGATGAAAGGGTAATGACCATGCGGATCACAGCGACCCTTATCGCCCTTTTCGCCGCCAGCCCGGCGCTGGCGGCTTCGGGCCCGTTCTTTTCGCTTGGCAACACGAATTTCGTGGTGCTTCTGGCGTTCCTGCTTTTCCTTGCGGTGCTGCTTTATCTCAAGGTGCCGACGCAATTGGCCGGCATGTTGGACAAGCGTGCGGATGGCATCAAGTCCGAGCTCGATGAGGCGCGAGCCTTGCGTGAAGAGGCGCAATCGCTGCTTGCGGGATATGAACGCAAGCAGAAAGAAGTTCAGGAGCAGGCCAACCGGATCGTCGAACATGCCAAGACCGAGGCCGCCGCCGCGGCCGACAAGGCCAAGGCCGATCTCAAGACCAGCATCGCACGCCGCCTTCAGGCTGCAGAAGAGCAAATCAGTTCGGCCGAGGCCGCTGCCGTCAAGGAGGTCCGTGACCGGGCCGCCGAGGTGGCGGTGGGTGCCGCCAAGGATGTTATCGCCAAGCAGATGACCGCCCAGCAGGGCAACAAGCTCATCGACGAGTCGATCAACACGGTGGACCAGAAACTGCACTGACAGGTCGGAGCGCCGATACCCGACCGAGACAAGATCCCCCGGAGGCACCCGCCTTCGGGGGTTTTTCGTTTGGGACGTGTGCCCTGTGCTTGTGTCGCGCGCGCCAACCGCCTATTCCTTCGGCAACACGATTTCGGGAGGCCAGCCATGAGCAAGTTCGACAAAAAGCATCTGCCCAGCCGTCATGTAACCGAAGGTCCGGCGCGCGCGCCGCACCGGTCCTACATGTATGCGATGGGCCTGAGCGAGGAGGAAATCCATCAACCCCTTGTTGGTGTGGCGACCTGCTGGAACGAAGCCGCGCCATGCAACATCGCGCTCAGCCGTCAAGCCCAATCGGTCAAGATGGGGGTCAAGGAAGCGGGCGGCACACCGCGTGAGTTCACCACCATTACCGTGACCGACGGGATTGCCATGGGCCATGAGGGCATGCGCTCAAGCTTGGCGAGCCGCGAGGCGATTGCCGATACTGTCGAGCTGACCATGCGGGGGCATTGCTATGATGCGCTTGTGGGGCTGGCGGGCTGTGACAAGTCGCTTCCGGGGATGATGATGGCGATGGTGCGGCTCAACACACCGTCTGTCTTTATCTATGGCGGGTCGATCATGCCGGGCCGGTATCAAGGCAAGGACGTGACCGTTCAGGACGTCTTCGAAGCAGTGGGCCGACATCAGGCCGGCGCCAATTCCGACGAGGAACTGCGGGCGCTCGAAAAGGTGGCCTGCCCGAGTGCCGGAGCGTGTGGTGGCCAGTTTACCGCCAACACCATGGCCTGCGTGAGCGAGGCGATCGGCCTTGCGCTTCTCAACAGCGCGGGCGCGCCCGCACCCTATGAAAGCCGCGATCAATTCGGAACGGCGTCGGGCGATGCCGTGATGAATCTGCTGGAAAAGAATATCCGCGCCCGTGACGTGGTGACACTCAAAAGCCTTGAGAATGCCGCCCGCGTGGTGGCCTGCACAGGTGGCAGCACGAATGCCGGTCTGCATTTGCCGGCGATCGCGCATGAGGCCGGGCTGGAATTCTACCTTGATGACGTGTGCGAGATATTCAAGGACACGCCCTATTTCGTGGACCTGAAGCCCGGCGGACAATACGTGGCCAAAGACCTTTACGAGGTCGGCGGCGTGCCCGTCGTGATGAAGGAACTGCGCCGCGCGGGCCTTTTCCACGAGGATTGCATCACCGCATCGGGCCGCAGCATGGGCGAAGAGCTTGACCTCATCGAGCGCGAGGCAGATGGGCGTGTGATATATCCGGTGGACAAGCCGATCACCAAGACAGGCGGCGTCGTGGGTCTCAAAGGCAATCTCGCGCCGCAGGGGGCCATCGTGAAGGTCGCCGGTATGAGCGCGGAAGAACAGGTCTTTACCGGGCCTGCACGGGTCTTTGAATGCGAAGAAGAGGCGTTCGAGGCGGTCAAGGCGCGATCCTATAACGAAGGTGAAGTCCTTGTCATCCGCAACGAAGGTCCTGCCGGTGGCCCCGGCATGCGCGAGATGCTGGCAACCACGGCCGCACTGAGCGGACAGGGCATGGGCAAGAAGGTGGCGCTTATCACCGATGGGCGGTTCTCGGGTGCGACACGCGGGTTCTGTGTGGGGCATGTGGGGCCAGAGGCCGCGCATGGCGGGCCTATCGCGCTGGTCGCGACCGGCGATGTGATCACCATCGACGCGGTCAACGGAGAACTGAGCGTTGCCCTCACGGATGATGAGCTGGCCGCCCGCAAAGACGCATGGGCGGGCCCGCGCGAAACGATCTATTCGAGTGGGGCACTCTGGAAATATGCGCAACTCGTGGGCGAGACCTATAAGGGCGCTGTCACGCATCCGGGGGCCGAGGCCGAACGGCATGTCTTCATGGATCTTTGAGGGGGGCATGCGCCTTTCGCGGGCGTTCCTTCTGATCGCGATTCTGCCGCTTGCCGCGTGCGATGCCATCGGGGCGGGCACGTTCGGAGCCTCTGACACGTCCGAGCCGGTGCGCAAGGTGCCGCTTTTTGGGGGTGAAGTGGTGGTGTCGGGGCCGGTGGGATATTGCATCGATCCGACCAGCCTCAGGCGACGGGGCGGCGGACATGTGATCCTGCTGGCAAGTTGTGCGGGGCTGACCGGACAGCCCGCCATGACGGTCGATCCGGCGGTGATGACGGTGTCTGTCTTGCCCGCTGACCGCGACGCGCGCCAGCCCACCGCCGACGAGTTGGCCGCATCCATGCGGCCCGCGCGCGTGCTTGAGCGGATCGACGGAGACGGTGTGTCATTCGTGCATCTCGCCTCGGGCGGAGAAGTGGGCGTTCCCGGGGGCGATCCCGCGCATTGGCGCGGTGCGATGCTTATCAACGGGCACCTGACCGGCCTCGCGCTCTATGCGCCCGAGGGCAGCCGCGTGGCCCGTGGCCAAGCGGGGCAGGGTTTGATGATCGCGCTGGCCGAACGGCTTCGTTCGGGAAGCCCCGAGCGCCGCGCCGCGACGCCGCCCGAAGCCCCGGAAGAGGGAATCAATACACCTGCCGCCAAGGGCGAGGGCGGTTTCAATATTTTGGACATATTCCGCAAGAAATCCTGAACCCGGATAGGGGCCGTGCAGGGCCCGACGCGCATAAATCCCGGATTGTTTCCATAAGGTGGTTAATCCTCTGGAAGGAACGGGTCTGGCAAGTTAGAAAAGACCAAAGACAAGAGGCTCGACCAGATGCCATTTCGGAGTGCGCTCGGCAATAGACTTTTCCATCTGCGTGGTATCCGCCGCTGGGCCAAGGCCGCGCGGCGTGCGCCGGAAATGGAGCTCGACGAGCTGCGGACTATACGGTCTCTTGCGCGTAAGTATCTATATTCCATGAACGAAGTATTGGCGGTGGCCGATAGCCGCCTTGCCCTTCCCACGATCGGGTCCAACGCATTTCCCAAGCCGCATGGCACGGATTGGGCGTGGCGCCCGTCGCTGTGGCGCCGGCCGCTTCCGGTGCCCGGCATGTCCTCGGTCGAGAGCAAGTCAAAGCTGGGCTCGGAACTGACATTGTTTCATGATTGTGCACATACGGAATTGACGCTTCGACAATTGCGCAACCATCGCGAGGCCGATCTGGCGTCTTACGGTCTCAGGATGGACGTTTTCGCCTTTGACGGATCGTTCCTGTCGCTCGTGCTTGATCTGCCGCACGAGGCGGTGGATGGGCTGACCAAGAACCATCTTCTGCGGATGGGGACCATCGTCGAGATGGAGAAGCCGCTGGAAATCTTTGCGCGACTGAACATCAAGCATGGTCCGAACACCGAACAGATCGTGCGCGAACTGCCGCTTCATGAAGACGAGATCATGGTCGAATTCGACCTTGCCTATTCGAACCTGAATGAAAAACGGATCGAGCGGGCATGGGTCGATATCATTTTTGAAAACCCGCAGATGAGCCAAGTGATCCTGCGGGACCTGACATTCAGCCGCCGACCGCGCGCCGAGTTCTGAGGGAGACCGAGATGAGCGATCTGACACTCACGAAAACCCGTCTGTTCGAAGGTGTTTGGGAAGGTATCCTGACCTCGGATGCCGAGGGCAACATGCAGCCCGAGATCGAGGTCACGCATCTTCAACAGCCGGTGCCGGATGTGCAGGTGATCGAAAACCGCGAAGCCCGGCACTGGGTCGTGCGGGTGCCAATCCCCGCTGCGCTGATCTCGGACGGGGTGCAGACCTTTCTGATCAATGATGCGCGGGCGGGTGAAACCCTGGGCAGTTTCGCACTGCTTTCGGGGGATGCGTTAAGCTATGATATCCGGGCCGAAGTGACGCTTTTGCGCGACGAACTGGACATGCTCAAACGCGCATTTCGGCGCCACTGCCTTGAGACGACCTGAACACGCCGGGTCCGCCTAACCTTTGTCGGTCGGCAGTCCGACGATGGTCGGTTCAGTTTCGGGGGCCAGTTCCTCAAAGTCAAAATTGTCGAGCCTACGGGCGCGGCGGCCTGCCTTGTCGGCGGAAATCTTGATCTCGGAAATATCCTTGGACGCCTGATTGAAATGACGGTCGAGGTTCTCGACCCGGGATCCGAGCCTTTCGACATCGGAAAACAGCAGGCCGAGTTCGCGCCGGATGGCGCCGGCCTGTTCGCGCATGCGTGCGTCCTTGAGAATGGCGCGCATGGTGTTGAGGGTGGCCATGCAGGTGGTGGGCGACACGATCCAGACCCGCGCGGCAAAGCCTTCGCGCACCAATTCAGGGAAGTTGGCGTGCAGTTCGGCATAGACCGCTTCGGAAGGCAGGAACATCAACGCGCCATCGGCGGTCTCACCATCGAGAACGTATTTGTCGGAGATATCCTTGATGTGCTTTTTGACGGATTGGCGCAGGAATTTTGCCGCTTCGTTCAACTCCCAATCGGTTGCGGCATTGCGCAGCGCCTCGTAGGCCTCGAGCGGGAATTTGCTGTCGATGCAGATCGGGCCGGGGGGATTAGGCAGGTGGATAAGGCAATCCGCGCGCTTTCCATTCGATAGCGTATGTTGTAGCGTGAAGCTGTCTGACGGCAACGCCTTGGTCACGATATCGTTGAGCTGAATCTCACCGAAGGCGCCACGGGTCTGTTTGTTCGAAAGGATGTCCTGCAAGGTCAGAACATCGCCCGAAAGCTTGGTGATGTTGTCTTGTGCCTTGTCGATTGCCTGAAGCCGCTGTTGCAGGTCGCCAAGGGATTGCGCGGTGCGGCGGGCCGAACCGTGCAGATTCTCGTTCATCCTTTCGGAGACCTCCGCCAGCCGTTTTTCCATCAGTTGCAGCATATTGGATTGCGCGGCGGCTTGTGCTTCGGAGACGTGGTTGAGCCCACCGGCAAGCTGATGTTGACCGTCGCTAAGCCCTTGAACGCGCTGAGACAATGTTCCGATTTGGTGTGACAAAGGTTCGGTTATGCGTGCCGAGCGTCCGGCGGCCCGAATCACCATGATCAACAGCAAAATGATCAACGCCAGAAGTGCGCCACCGACAAGCAGCCCGAGAACGAGCGGATCACCGGTGTCGAGAGTGGTATCGCCAATTTGGATCATGTGCGCCCGAAGAGCCGTTCTATATCGGCAAGCTTGAGTTTGACATATGTTGGCCGGCCATGGTTGCATTGGCCGGAATGCGGTGTCGCTTCCATCTCGCGGAGGAGGGCGTTCATTTCCGGTGCGCTCATGCGGCGGCCCGACCGGACCGAGCCATGACAGGCGATCCGCGACAGGATCGCGTCGATACGGCCACGTATGGTTTCGGCGCTTCCCTGATCGCTGAGTTCATCCAGAACATCGAGCACGAGAGCGCGCGCATCGACCGCGCCAAGAATGGCGGGCGTTTCGCGCACCGCGACAGATGAGCCGCCAAACGCCTCGATCACGAGGCCGAGGGTTTCAAGCTCGGACGCGGCGGCAAGCAGGCGGGCACGATCGGTTTCGGACAGATCGACAATCTCGGGGATGAGAAGCGCCTGTGCGGGCACCCCCCGTTCTGACATCTGGGTCTTTAACTTCTCGTAAACGAGCCGCTCATGCGCCGCGTGCTGATCAACGATGACCATGCCGTCGGTCGTTTGGGCGATGATGTAGGTCTCATGGACCTGCGCGCGGGCCGCCCCAAGCGGGGTCTCTTGGCTCTCGTCCGTCTCGGCAATGTCTTCGGGGGAGTCGTGGCGTGCGGAAAACGTTTCCTGCATGTCGGCAAAGCCCGGCGCCTGAGCCTGATAGGCGGCACCCCGCGCCGCCGGGCCGGGGCGGTCCATCTGATAGATGCGGGCGCTGTCCTGTGGCTCAGGACGGAAGGCGCCGAGCGTGGCCTCCGCCACGGTCGAGGATGCGCGATGCCCGTGTTCTGCGAGCGCGTGACGCAGGCCCGACACGATGAGGCCGCGCGCAAGGCCGGGATCGCGGAAGCGCACCTCGGATTTCGCGGGATGCACGTTGACATCCACCAGCGTCGGATCACAGGTCACGAAGAGCACGGCGGCGGGGTGCCTGTCGCGGCTAAGCAGGTCGTGATAGGCGGCGCGCAGCGCACCCGAGAGCATCTTGTCCCGCACCGGGCGGCCATTCACGAAGAGGTATTGCGCCACCGCCGCGCCCCGAGAATACGTGGGCAGCGCGGCATAGCCCGTCATCCGAAGCGCCTCGCGTGTGGCATCAATTTTCACAGTGTTTTCAGCGAACTCCGCGCCAAGAACCCGGCCAAGCCGGTGATGCAGCGCATCGAAGAGATCACCCGTTTCGGGATCGGCGCGGAAGGTGACACGCCCCTCGCCGCCGCCCGATACGTCGCGCAGGGTGAAGCCCACCGAGGGTTCGGCCATGGCGAGGCGCTTGACCACGTCGGTGATGGCCTGCGTTTCCGCCCGGTCCGAGCGCATGAACTTGAGCCGGGCGGGGGTCGCGTAGAACAGGTCGCGCAGGGTGACGATGGTGCCGGAGGTCAGCGCGGTGGGCTTTACCGCCCCCATGTCGCCGCCCGCAATGGAGATTTCGGCGGCATCGTGCCCCTTGGCGCGCGATTGGATGCGCAGCCGCCCGACCGCGCCCAGTGATGGCAGCGCCTCGCCCCGGAAGCCGAAGCTGAGGATGTTGAGCAGGTCGCTCCCATCGATCTTGGAGGTGGCGTGACGGGACAGGGCGAGCGGCAGGTCGGCGGGGGACATGCCGCACCCGTCATCGGCCACGCGGATCATCGTCTTGCCGCCATCGGCATAGGCGACCTCGATCCGGGAGGCGCCCGCGTCGAGCGCGTTTTCCAGCAGTTCCTTGACCGCCGAGGCGGGCCGTTCGACCACTTCGCCCGCCGCGATACGGTTGATCGCGCTGTCGTCAAGCTGTCTTATGACGGGGTGCGTTTCGCTGATATGGTGGATCGGATCTGCCATACCACAAGACCTAGCACGGAGCGGCGCGATTCGGCCACTGGAATAGCGGGGTGGAACGGGTGGTTTCATACCGCGTTCAATCAGGGAGACACAAGCAAACGAGGTGCAAAATGCAGACCGAAGACGTAGGCGGAAAAACCCTTGAAACATGGACCGTAGAGGAGGCTTTCAAGGCGTGGCAGGACGGCTCGATCGTTCTGATCGACGTGCGGTCGCCGCAGGAATACATGTTCGAGCATATCCACGGGTCGCTCCTTATGCCGATGGCGAGTTTCTCGGCAAAAGGTCTTCCGAATCAGGGGGATAAACCGATGGTCATGATGTGCGGAAGCGGTGTCCGCTCCGAAAAGATGGCACGCGTGGCGCTTGATGCCGGTGAGACGAAGATCGCCCATATCAAGGGAGGGTTCGGCGCATGGAAGGAGGCCAAGAAACCCTATATCGGCATCGAACTTGCCAGTGGGGCTCCCAAATGTGTCAACGGGTGAGTCGGCTCAAAGGTTAACGGGGCGCCCCCCACGTCGGTATCATGTCGGTATTCACGTCGGTATTGCGTCGGTACGACACCCGCAGCGCAGATGTTAAAGCCCCGAACGCAAAACCCCGGCCGCAAGGCGCGGCCGGGGTCGTTTGCGCGGTATTCGAACCGGTCAGGAGCGGACGAATTCGGGATAGGCCTCCATCCCAAGCTCGTGCATGTCGAGCCCGTTGATCTCGGCCTCGGCATCGACGCGCAGCCCGACCACGGCGCGGAGGATCAGCCAGACGACCGCCGATGCGGCACAGACGAACACCCCGACCACGACGATGGCGTAAAGCTGAGTCAGGATGTTGGCGTCGCTATTGGTGAGCGCGACGGCCAGAGTGCCCCAGATGCCAGCGAAGAGGTGAACCGGGATCGCCCCCACCACATCGTCGATGCGCAGCTTGTCGAGAAGCGGCACGGTGAAGACCACGATGACCCCGCCAACGGCCCCGATCAGCGTCGCCTCGGTGATCGAAGGCGTGAGCGGCTCGGCGGTGATCGAGACGAGACCTGCAAGCGCGCCATTGAGGATCATGGTGAGGTCGGGCTTGCGATAGAGCGCCTGAGTTAGCAGGAGCGCCGCGACCGCGCCGGCAGATGCGGCGGCATTGGTATTGACGAAGATGCGGCTGATGTCGGCCACGTTGCCGGCGGTGTCCATATAAAGCTGTGAGCCGCCGTTGAAGCCGAACCAGCCGAGCCACAGGATGAACGTGCCAAGCGTGGCGAGCGCGAGGTTCGAGCCGGGGATCGGGTTGACGCGGCCGTTCTTGTATTTGCCAAGACGCGGCCCGAGGATGATCGCCCCGGTCAGCGCGGCCCAGCCCCCGACGGAGTGCACAACGGTCGAGCCGGCGAAATCCTGAAAGCCCGCGGCGTCGAGGAAGCCGCCGCCCCATTTCCAGCTTGCCTGAACCGGGTAGATGACTGCGGTGAGCAAGATGACGAAGATGAGAAACGGCCAGAGCTTGATCCGTTCGGCAAGCGCACCCGAAACGATCGAGGCGGTGGCGGCGCAGAACATCAATTGAAAGAAGAAATCCGAGCCGACGGAGGCATAGGTCAGATCCGGATCGGCCCCTTCAAGGCCCACCGGTTCAAGCGAGGTGAGCGAGAACGCCCCGAGAACACTCTCGATGCTCCATCCGTCGCCGGGATACATGAGATTATAGCCAAGCAGGTAATAGAACACCGCAGCCAGCGAGAAGAGCGCCATGTTCTTGGTCAGCTGCATGGTCACGTTCTTGCCGCGCACGAGCCCCGCCTCGAGCATGGCGAATCCTGCGGCCATGAAGAACACGAGAAATCCCGAGACGAGGAACATGAAGGTGGTGAAGATAAAGCCGATATCGGCATTGAGCGGCGTCACATCGGCGTCCTGCGCCGAGGCCAGTGTGGGCAAGGCGGTGGCAAGCGCCAGCGCCGAGAGTGTCGGAATAAGTGTGGGACGGAGGCGGATCACGATTTTTCCCCTGTTTTTCGGGCCCGCATCACGCGGGCGTTTGCAGGTGCAGCAAAAAGGGCAGCGCCCTTGACGTGAAGCGGAAAGCCGCAGATTTGTGACGCGCGCCTTTCGCTTCGCCAAAAATTTGTGCAAATCACGCCGAATGTTCATAAAAGAGGCGCGGAAAAAACGGTGCGCCAGACCACACAGGGCGCGACTTCACGGGTGGATACAGGTATGGTTCGCCAAAACCGAAAGCTCGGGGCAGGGCTGATATGAGTAATACAGGCGGCAGAAAGCCAAGGTTGGTAGCCGACAAGCGCACCCGACCGACCAAGAAGAAACCCGCAGCCAAGCGGCGCAAGACACCTGCGCGCAAGTCGCGGAAACCGGCACGGTCACGCGGCGGAGTCTCAGGTGCGATCATCGGCTTTTTCAGCGGGGTCATCCGGTGGGTTCTGCGGCTTCTTTGGGGGATCGGCTGGAGGCTGACGGCCATTTTCGCGCTGATCGTCGCGATTGCGACCGCCTATATTTATACGACGCTGCCCGATGTTTCAGCGTTTCTTGACGGGCGCGCGCGGGGCTCGGTCACGCTTCTGGACCGGGAGGGCGATGTCTTTGCGTGGCGTGGCGACCAATTTGGCGGCGTGGTGACGACCGAGACCGTGTCGCGGCATGTGCGCAATGCCGTGGTGGCGACCGAGGACAAAAGGTTCTATTGGCATTTTGGTATCAGCCCGCGTGGTGTTGCCGGCGCAGTCCGCATCAACCTTCAGGAGGGGCGCGGCCCCCTGAGCGGTCACGGCGGCTCGACCATCACCCAGCAGACTGCCAAGCTTTTGTGTCTGGGTGTCGAGTTCGACAAGGATAAGTGGAAGAACGAACGGGACTATGTGCGCGATTGTCGCCGCACGACCGTTTGGCGCAAGGTCAAAGAGGCGATCTTTGCGCTTGCGATGGAGGTCAAGTATTCCAAAGACGAAATCCTGTCGATCTATATGAACCGCGCCTATTTCGGTGGCGGGGCCTATGGTGTGGAGGCGGCGGCGCAGCGGTATTTCGGCAAATCGGCGAACGCGGTCAACGCCGCCGAAGGGGCAATGCTGGCGGGACTTCTGACCGCGCCGACGCGGCTTGCTCCGACGTCGAACCTCAAGCGGTCTCAGGATCGGGCGGCGACGGTTCTTAAGCTGATGAACGAACAGGGGTATCTGACGCCCAAGGAGGTGGCCATCGCCCGCGCCGCGCCTGCGACGCTTTCGGATGCGGCCGAGGCGCAAGCGGGGGGCTATTTCGCGGACTGGATCATGGATTCGGGGCCTGAATTCTTTACCCGCGACACGACCGAGGATGTGATCATCAAGACGACGCTGGATCAGCGCATCCAGCGCGCGGCCGAAGAGGCGATGGATTACATCTTTGAAAACAAGGTGCGTGACGGATCAGAGGCGCAGGCCGCCATCGTGGTCATGAGCGCCGATGGCGCGGTGCGCGCCATGGTGGGTGGGCGCGAAACCAAGGTCACCGGCGCCTTCAACCGCGCCACGCAGGCCAATCGGCAGACCGGGTCAAGCTTTAAGCCGTTCGTTTATGCCACCGCGCTTGAGCTTGGATATGGGCCGTTCGATACGGTGATGGACGAGGCCTATTGTCAGAATATTCCCGGTTCGGGGCAGTGGTGCCCGTCGAATTACGACCGCAAGTTCCATGGCCGCGTGACCCTGACCGAGGCGCTGGCGCGGTCCTATAACATTCCCGCGGTGAAGATTTCCGAAAGCGTGGGCCGGGACCTTGTGCGAAAGGTGGCGAGCGATTTCGGTATCGAAAGCGATCTGGCCGATGGTCCGGCGCTTGCGCTGGGCGCGTCGGAAAGCACGCTTCTTGAGATGTCGGGCGCGTTCGCGGGTATCCTGAACGGGGGCTCGTCGGTCGAGCCTTACGGCCTTGTCGAACTTCGCCTGCTGGGGCAGGACGAGCCGCTTATGGGGGCGGGCGGTGGCATCGGTGAGCGGGTGATCAACGAGGAGGCCGCGCGCGAGCTGATGTTCATGATGAACAAGGTGGTCACGTCGGGCACCGGACGCCGCGCGAAGCTTGATGATCGCGAGGCGGCGGGCAAGACCGGCACCACACAGGCGGCCCGCGATGCATGGTTCCTTGGATTTACCGCGGATTACGTGGCGGGCGTTTGGATGGGTTATGACGACAACACGCCGCTCAAGGGGGTTACCGGCGGTGGCCTGCCCGCCGATATCTGGCGCGAGACGATGGTGCGGGTTCATGAAGGCCTGCCCGTGACGCCCTTGCCGATGGCGCGTGATGTCACGCAGCCCCGTCCTGAATCGCAGCCGCAGGTGCAACAGCGCCCGCGCCCGGAGCAAAACCGCGACGGACCGATCGAGAACATCCTGAAACAACTGCTGGGCGTGGAGCGGTAAGACCCGCGGGGATCAGGGACGATGTGGATTTTCCTTCTTGTTTTGGCGGCTGCGATGGGAGCGTGGGGCCTGTGGCGCCATAGCAAGCAGCGAAGGCGCGCGGCGCTTCTAGAGCAAGGGCTGAGCGACACGGAACGCGCGATTGTCGTCGATGAGGTGCCTCTGGTTCGGCGGTTGCCCACCGATCTGCGCGCAGGTTTCGAGGGGCGTATCGCCTTGTTCCGGCATCAGGTCGATTTCGTCGGCTGCAACGGGCTTGAGGTGACGCGCGAGATGGAGCTTTCTATTGCCGCGCAAGCCTGTCTCATCGTTGCGAACAGCGATATCTGGTATGATCACCTGAGCACGATCCTGATTTATCCCGGCGCGTTCAAGTCGCGGCAGGCCGAGCAGAATGGCTATATCGTCACCGAGCGCGAGACGGTGCGCGTCGGCGAAAGCTGGGAGCGGGGGCCGGTGGTGCTGTCTTGGCCGCATGTGGAACAGGGCGCCGAGGACGACACAGATGGTCAGAATGTCGTGCTGCATGAATTCGCCCATCAGCTTGACGCCTTGTCGGGTGACACCGATGGCATCCCGATACTGAGCCGGGATCAGAGCCCCGAGGACTGGATTCGAATCTTTGGTGACGCGCATGATGCGCATACGCGCTCTGTTGAGCGGGGGCACAAGGGCGTCATAGACCCCTATGGCGCGCTGAGCCCGGAAGAATTCTTTGCGGTGGCGGTCGAGGCGTTCTTTGAGCGACCCAAGCAGTTGCACCACGAGGCCGCAGATGTCTATGCGCAGCTTTCGGCCCTCTTGCGGGTCGATCCGGCGCGCTGGACCTCTTGAGCCTGATGGGCGTTGGCAGGGGGCGGTTTCGCCCCCCTTCCGCGTGTCTGCGGATCAGCCGGCGCGCTTGATATCCGAAATCAGCGCGTTGATATCGCCGCCGCGCTGATCGAGCATCGCTCCGATCTCGTCACGTTCGGTCAAGCGCAGGCTGATGCCTTCGATGATCATGTCGAAAAACTTGTCGCTTCCCGATTTGTCGGACACCAGGAACTTGACCTCGAAGGGCTGCTTGCCCGGAAGTTTGACGGTCGAGATGACCTCTTGCCACGATCTTGCGCGGCGCACCGAGCGAACAGTGATCTCACCGCCCTGAAACTCGCGAAACCGCTTGCCGTATTTCCGGGCGATGTAGCCGCGGAAGGCGTCGGTATAAGCGCGAAGCTGAGCCGGGCTGGCACGGCGGGAATCGGCACCCAACGTGGACCGGGCGATGATGTTCACATCCGCGTAGCTGCGGAAGATACGTTCGAAATCCGAGATCATCCCACCGAGGCTTTTGCCCGAGCTGATGACACGATTGATGTCTGCGACGACCTGATCCACAAGGCGGCGTGCCGCGGCCTCGGTCAGGGCCATTGCAGGTGTCGTCACCGTGGCGGCGGCAAGAGCCGCGCCACCGGTTCCGAGAAACTTGCGACGGGAAAATTCATTCATCATACGGGTCCTCATATACTGATCCGGCGCCTTCGTAGGGATCGCCAGCCACACTCTCATACGGGTCCAGATAGGTCTCGTCGCGGCCTTTGCCCAGCTTGAAGCGGCGATTTTGGAGGTAAATTGAGCGTGAAGCCGCGTAACTGTCGGCGCTTTCGTAAAGTATTGAATCGATTGTATCGGAATATTGTCCACGCGCACTCAGGCCCGAGGAAACCGAGGCCGCGGTCCCGTAATAGCTTTCGGGAGAGGGCAGCGCGTAGGTGAGCGGGTTGGTGAACAGATCGACAGTCTTGCCCACCGCGTCACGCGTGGTCGAGGGGCCCAGCAGCGGAAGCTCCATGTAGGGGCCTTCGTTGATACCCCACGTATAGAGGGTTTGACCGAAATCGGCGTCGGTCTTGGCCGGCATGTTGAGTTCGGTCGCGGGATCGAAGAACCCGCCAAGGCCCAGCGTCGTGTTGACGAGGAACCGATAGGTGTCGGTCGTGGCCCCCAAGCCGTTGCCCTGAAGTATGTTGTTCACGATCGCGCCGGGCAGCGACAGGTTTTCAGAGAAACGGGTGACCACGAGTTCGATGTCGTCGGGCACCGCCTTGGTATACCCTTTGCCAGCAGGGCGCACCAAGGCGCGATCAAGCGAGCGGTTGAAGGCGTGGACCTCGCGGTTTTCCTCTTCCCACGGGTCATAATGCGTTTGGCGCATGACCGCCGGATCCGGCTTGGCACAGGCCGTGAGCAGAACAAGCAAGGCCATCAAGACAAGCTGTCCGAAATGGCGTGCGGTGATGGAAATGTTTTTAAGCTTCACCAGTCCGAAACCCGAATCGCGCTACTGAAACGACTATCTAACCCAATCCCGCCCGAGGTGACAGAGTTGGCGACGGTTGCAAGTGACACGTGGCAGATCGGTAACGCCGGAGCGCAGGGCGCGACAGCGATGGCGGAACCGCGATGAGGCGATCGCGCCCCGGCACGCCGCATGACGGCGGCAAGGAACTGCGCGATCTGCGGGCCCGAAGCCTGCCGCTCCTGTGGTTTGTCGGGCTTCTGAGCCTTTTCTCCAACCTTCTGATGCTGACCGGGCCGCTTTACATGCTTCAGGTCTATGACCGGGTGCTGAACAGCGGGTCGGAGGCGACGCTGGTGTCGCTCACGCTTCTTGCGGCATTCCTCTTTGCGATGATGGGCGTGCTTGACTGGGCACGGGGCCGCATCATGGCCCGGATCGGCGTGCGGTTTCAACTTGGGCTGGGGCGGCGAATCTACGACCTTTTGCTGGGGGATCAGGCGCAGCAGGGGGCCGGTGCTACCGTGCTACGGGATATGGATGCGGTGCAGCGGATCATGGTCTCACCGGTGATGCTTGCCCTGTTCGACCTGCCTTGGGTGCCGATATTCTTGTTTGGAATCTGGATGTTCCATCCTTCTTTGGGGCTTCTTGCCGTGGCGGGGGGACTGAGCCTCGTGATGATTTCCATACTGCATCAGCGGCTCTCGCGGGGCCCGGGTGTGCAGGCGATGACCTCTCAGCGGCGCGCGGATGCCAGCGCCGCAGAGATCGCGGGTGCCGCCGATACGGTGCGGAGCCTCGGGATGCGCGATGCGGCGTTCCGGCGCTGGCGCGAGTCGGCGGATCTGGCGCTTTCGGATCAACAGCGGCTGGCTGATCAGGGGGGCGGGTTCGCGGCGCTCACGCGGACTCTCAGGCTTTTCCTGCAATCCGCGATGCTGGGCATGGGGGCGTGGCTCGTTCTGGGCGGAGAACTTGGCCCCGGCGCGATGATTGCGGGCTCGATCCTGCTTGGCCGCGCTCTGATGCCGGTGGAGCAGGTGATCGGCCAGTGGTCCGCGCTTGATCAGGCGCGGCGCGGCAGGCAGGCGCTGGCCCGCGCGCTGAGCGAGGTGCCGCCGACTGTGCCGCGCACCGGGCTGCCGCATCCCGTCGCGCGGGTGCAGGTGCAACAGGCGACGGTCGTGCCCCCCGGCGCTTCGGGCGCGGTGTTGCGTGGCGTGTCCATGACGATCGAGCCGGGTGAAGCGGTGGGCGTGATCGGGCCTTCGGGGTCCGGCAAATCCACGTTGGCCCATGCACTGACCGGTGGTTGGCCCCCTGTATGGGGCAAGGTCAGGTTGGGCGGTGCGGCGCTCGATCATTATGCGCCGGATACGCTTGGCCGGCTCATTGGCTATTTGCCGCAGCAGGTGCGATTTATCGAGGGGACCATCGCCGAGAATATTGGCCGGCTTGACCGACCGGTGAGGGATGACGCGGTCATCGCGGCTGCGCGCAGGGCGGGGGTGCATGACATGATCCTCGATCTACCCGAGGGGTATGATACCTGGCTCGACACGGACGGCGCCCCGCTTTCGGGTGGGCAGGCGCGCCGTATCGGGCTGGCCCGTGCGCTCTACGGTGATCCTGTGCTTCTGGTCCTTGATGAGCCTCATGCCGGACTCGACCATCGGGGCCGCGCCACGGTGAGGGACGTCATCGCGAAGGTGAAAGCGGCGGGCGGCGCGGTGATCGTGATGGCGCATCACGCGGTCAGCGTCGAAGACTGCGATCTTCTCCTCCTGCTTGACGGTGGGCTCGCACGGTCGTTTGGACCGCGTGAGCAGGTGTTGGAGCGGGCCGCTGATCTGTGCATGGGCGAAAGCGCGGAGAGGGGGCTTGCCTCATGACGGATGCGACGGCGCCCTTGGGATCGGTGCGGCGGCCCGTGATCGTCGGATGCCTCGGACTTGTCCTGTTGCTTGGCGGGTTCGGAGGCTGGGCGGTGGCCGCGCGCCTTGCCGGGGCGATCATTGCGCAGGGTGTCGTCGACGCAGGGCTGAGCCGACAGGTGATCCAGCATCCGGAGGGGGGCGTCGTGACGTCCCTTGAGGTGCGCGAGGGCGATGAGGTGAGTCCGGGTGACCTTCTGATGCGGTTGGAGCCGGGCGCGCTTGGCACGGACCTGAGCATTACGGAAACCCGCCTTTTCGAGGTGATCGCACGGCGAGCACGGCTCGAGGCGGAGCGCGACGGGCTTTCGGAGCCGGTGTTTGCGCCCGAATTGAACCGGATGGCGGCAGGGAGCGCCGAGGTGCGCGACCTGATGGCAGGACAGGAGCGGCTGCACGCGGCGCGCGCGCAATCGCACGCGGCCGAGGTGGCGCAACTCACGCAGCGCGCGGCGCATCTGGGCGAGGCGGTGGCCGGGCTCAAGGCGCAACGCAATGCGCTTGAGCGGCAGCGACAACTGATCCTCGAGGAACTGACGGGGCAGGAGACGCTGCGCGCGCGCGGGTTGGTGCCTGCGGCGCGCGTGCTTGTGCTGCGCCGTGAGGCCGCGCGGTTGGAGGGTGCCATCGCCGAGGCGGGCGCGCAGTGGGCAGAGGCCGAAGGCCGCATCGCGGCGATCGCGGTGGACCGGTTGCGCCTGACGCGCACGCGGCGCGAAGAGGCGATCACGCGGCTGCGCGACCTGCGGCACCGGGAACTTGAGCTTAGGGAGACACGACGCGCGTTGAGCGCGCGGCAGGCACGGCTGGAGATACGGGCGCCAATCGCGGGCACGGTTCACGGGTTGCGTATCCAGAGGCCGGCCGCGGTGCTGCGCGCGGGGGACACGGCGATGTGGATCGTGCCGCACGCGGAGGCCCCGATCATCGTCGCACAAGTGCCGCCTCTCGATGTCGACGCGGTCTTTGTCGGGCAACGGGCCACGCTCAGATTTCCGGCCCTTGCCGGGCCGGACGCGCCGGAATTGGAGGGGCGGGTTCGCGTGATTTCAGCGGATGTGTTCGAGGCCGAGGGCCCCGGCGCGCGCTTCTACCGGGCCGAGATCGTGCTGAACCGGGGCGAGCTGGGGCGCCTGCCCGCGCAAGTTGCGCTGACCCCGGGAATGCCGGTGGCGGTGTTCATCCGCACCGGAGATCAGACGCCTTTGCACTATCTCACCCAGCCGCTGATCCGGTATTTCACCAAGGCGTTCCGGGCCTGATCGGGCGGGCCCCCGACGGAAGCGGAGTGCGGGGCGGAATTTGACATTCCCTTTCGCGCCGCGCCCCGTTAGCGTCGCGCATAACGGATCAGCCCAAGAGGTGGAACAATGGGAAATTTCGAAAGCAAACTTGCCGAAATGGGCGTGACGCTCCCTGAGGCACCGGCGCCGGCGGCCAATTACGTGCCCTATGTGCAGACCGGCAATCTTTTGCATGTGTCAGGCCAGATTTCCAAGGATGACACCGGGCTTATCACCGGCAAGCTGGGTGATGACATGGATGTCGCCGAGGGGGCCAAGGCCGCGAAAGTCTGTGCCATCGCGCTTCTGGCGCAGGTGAAGGCGGCCTGTGGGGGTGATCTTGATCGTCTCGTGCGGGTGGTGAAGCTCGGTGGGTTTGTCAACTCGACCCCGGATTTCACCGAACAGCCGCTGGTGATCAATGGCGCGTCGGACTTCCTCGGAGAGGCGCTGGGAGAGACGGGCAAGCACGCGCGCGCCGCGGTTTCGGCGCCGTCGCTTCCCTTTGGTGTCGCGGTCGAGATCGACGGGGTTTTCGAGATCAGATGAGCGATCTGCCCGAAGTGTTCCTGCGCGTGCCCGTGGCGCACCGGGCCCTGCATGATGTCGGTGACGGGCGCCCGGAAAATTCGCGCGCGGCGATGCGCGCGGCGATTGCGCACGGCTATGGCATCGAATTGGACCTGCAATTGTCGCGTGACGGGCGGGCCATGGTTTTTCATGATTACGACCTTGGCCGATTGACTGGTCAGCGCGGTGCGATCCGGCAACGCAGCGCAGAGGAGCTGGCGGCGCTTCGCCTCAAGGGGGGAGATGAGGGCATTGCGACCCTGCGTGAAATTCTCGGGCTGATCGACGGGCGCGCGCCGCTCCTCATCGAGCTTAAGGATCAGCATGGCCAGATGGGCGAGACCGATGGACGCCTTGAGGCGGCGGTGGCGGCCGACCTTGCGGGGTATGGGGGGGATGTCGCGCTTATGTCGTTCAATCCGCATTCGGTGATCGCTCTGCGTGGGCTTTGCCCGGATATCCCCCGCGGCCTTGTCACCTGTGCTTTCGGGATGAAGGACTGGCCGCTTTTGCGCCGGGAAACGCGCAGGCGCCTGCGTGAGATACCTGATTTCGTCGCGGCGGGGGCCAGTTTCATCAGCCATCAGGCCAGCGATCTCGGCCGGGGGCGGGTGGCAGAACTCAAGGCCGGAGGCGCGCCTGTGCTGTGCTGGACTGTGCGATCCCGCGAACAGGAACGGGAGGCCCGTGAAGTTGCGGATAACATCACGTTCGAGCGTTATCTTGCTGCCCATCCCGCTTGAACCTCGGGACTCAGGCCCCAGTTGCATATGGCGATGACCGAAACCGAAATCACCCTGACCCTGCATGAGCGCCTCTCGGATATCGGGGAGGCCGCTTGGGATGCCTGCGCCTGCCCGGAGGCGGCGGATGGCGGACGCCCGGACGACCCGTTCACCACCTACAGGTTCCTCAATGCGTTGGAACAAAGTGGATCGGTGGGCCCCGGCACCGGATGGGAAGGGCATTACATGAGCGCCCGCGCGGGCGACGAGGTGATCGCCGTCGCGCCGCTTTATGCCAAGGGACACAGTCAAGGCGAATACATTTTCGATCACAACTGGGCCCACGCATATGAGCGCGCGGGCGGGCGGTATTACCCCAAGCTTCAGATCGCCGTTCCGTTCACCCCGGTGACGGGCCGCCGTTTTCTGACGAAACCGGGGCATGAGGCCATGGGCCGGGCGGCGCTGACACAAGGTGCGGTCGAAATGGCCGAGCGGCACGGCATCAGCTCTCTGCATGTCACCTTTTGCACGGCCGACGAATGTGCGGCGGGCGAAACCCTTGGCCTGATGGCGCGACGGACTCAGCAATATCACTGGGAAAACCGTGGCTATGCCGATTTCAGTGCATTTCTGGCCGATCTGAGTTCGCGCAAGCGCAAGAATATCCGCAAAGAGCGCGCGGCGGCGCAAGGATTTGGCGGAGAGATCGTGCATCTTACCGGCGATGCGATTCAGCCCGAACACTGGGATGCCATGTGGCATTTCTATCAGGATACGGGCGCGCGGAAATGGGGCACACCCTATCTTGCGCGGGCCTTTTTCGATCTGGCGCATGATGTCCTGCGGGACGATATTTTGCTGATCTTCGCGCTACGTGACGGGTGGCCTGTTGCGGGGGCGATGAACCTGATCGGGCGGAATGCGCTTTTTGGCCGGTATTGGGGATGTGCCGAGGCGCATGCGAACCTGCATTTCGAACTGTGCTATTATCAGGCCATGGATTACGCCATCGCTCACAAGCTCGGGCGGGTGGAGGCCGGCGCGCAGGGAGAGCACAAGCTGGCGCGGGGATACCTACCCAAACCTGTCCATTCGCTGCATTGGATGAGCGACCCGGGTTTCGCGCGCGCTGTTGCGCACTATCTTGAGGCAGAGGGCGCGGCAGTGGATGACGAGATTGAAATTCTCACGAGTTATGGCCCGTTCCGAAACACAGAGGAGGAAGAGCACCAATGACCGAGAAACTGAGCGACACGGCGCGCGAGACGATGCTGGGCCCGTTGACCGACAATGGCTGGGAGATGGTGGAGGGTCGCGACGCGATCACCAAGTCCTTCAAGTTCGACGACTTCACCGAAGCGTTCGGGTTCATGACCCGCGCGGCGATCTGGGCCGAGAAATGGAACCACCATCCCGAATGGTTCAATGTCTACAATTCGGTCGAGGTCACGCTGACCACGCATGACGTGGATGGGCTGAGTTCGCTTGACGTGAAGCTGGCGCGGAAGATGGATAATCTGGCGCAGTAAGGCGGGCGCAGTAAGGCGGGCAGGGATCGCGGCGCATCACCCCATCGCCGGGGGTTTCGGTCCGCCGGTGGCCCAGTCGAGCAATTCGACCGTATGCACCATGGGGATATCGGTGGCGCGCCCGATCTGCATCATGCAGCCTATGTTCCCGGCGGCAATAATGTCTGGCTCCTTGGCTTCGAGTGTGCGCAGTTTGCGATCCCTCAATTGGGCGGAAATCTCGGGCTGCATGAGATTATAGGTGCCCGCCGAGCCGCAGCAGAGATGCGCATCGGCGGGTTCGACCACGCGGAACCCGGCGCGCTTTAGCAGGTCTTTGGGAAAGGTCTTGATCTGTTGCCCGTGCTGGAGTGAGCAGGCCGCGTGGTAGGCGACGGTGGTTCCCTTGTCCGGCCCCTGCGGCAGATCGAGCGTCATCAAAAGCTCGCTCACATCCATCGCGAGATCGGAGACGCGCGCGGCCTCGGTGGCGAGCGGATCATTGCGGAACATATGGCCGTAATCCTTGACCGTGGTGCCACAGCCGCTGGTGTTGATCGCGATGGCATCAAGGCCATCGCCGTCCATCTCGTGTGCCCATGCGCGGACATTCCTGGCCGCTGTGGCGTGGCTTTCGCCGGTCTTGCCCATATGGTGGGTGAGCGCGCCGCAGCAGCCCGCGCCCTCGGCCACCACGACCTCACAGCCCAGCCTTGTGAGCAGGCGAATGGTGGCGTCATTAATATCGGTGTTCAGCGCCTTTTGCGCACAGCCGGTCATCAGCGCCACGCGTTTCTTGCGCGCGCCTTGCGCCTGAAAGCTTTGCGGATCGTCATTTCGGCTCACAGGTGGCACCTGTTTCGGAGCCATTTCAAGCATGGCGCGCAGGCGTGCATCAGGCATCAGCCGGGCGAAAGGACGGCCTATCTTGGCGCCCAGAAGTGCGATTCGAAAGCGCATCGGATAGGGCAGGATTCGCGCCAGAACCCAGCGCAGGGCGCGGTCGGACAACGGTCTTTTGTAATTGTTTTCAATGTATTCGCGCGCGTGATCGACAAGGTGCATATAATGCACGCCCGACGGGCAGGTTGTCATGCAGGCAAGGCAGGACAGGCAGCGGTCGATATGTGTGACGGTCTTTTCGTCCGGCACACGTTCGTTTTCCAACATGTCCTTGATCAGGTAGATGCGGCCCCGCGGGCTATCGAGTTCGTCGCCAAGCACCTGATAGGTCGGGCAGGTCGCAGTGCAGAAGCCGCAATGCACGCAACTTCGCAGGATATCATTGGCGCGTTTCGTGCCGGGATCGCGAAGCTGGTCGGGGGTGAAATGCGTCTGCATGATCTATCCCATCAGGCCGGGGTTGAGGATGCCGCGGGGGTCGAAACGGTGCCGCAACCCCGCCTGAAGCGCCGCAACAGCCGGGGCGGCGGGGTGGAACCTGTTACCGGTAGCAGTGCGCCGGACAAAGGTGACGTGCCCGTTCGCTCCGGCAAGGGCGCGGCGGACCCTGTCGGCATCGGTGCCTTCGGGCACGCAGAGCCAGATCAGGCCGCCGCCCCAGTCATAGACCGCCTCGGCCCCCTCAAAGGCGGCCACGATGGCGGGGGCATCGGTGGGCTTGACCGACAGGCGCCAAATATCGCCCGCGCGGTCATGGAACGGGGCCACATCGCGAACATCGCGCCAGCAGTCCCGTGTGCGCCCGGGATCGCGTTCGATGGTGAAGGGGCCGAATTCGGCAAGGTTGCGGCACAGGGCGTCGCTTCGGTAGGCTGTTGACGCCTCACTGCCCTCAAGCCGGATCATCGTGACCGGCGCGCCGTCAAGGCCGCGTTGCAGATGTGCGGCGCCCGTCACCTCGTAGGGGGAGCCGAGCGCGCGGCAGAGCGCGGTGATCGCGGTCTCGTCATCCAGACCCTCGCGCAGGAGGACGGCTGTGGCGGGTTTGCGCGGCAAGACCTTGAGCGCGACTTCGGTCAGAACGCCAAGGGTGCCAAAGCTGCCCGCCATGAGCTTGGTCAGGTCATAACCGGTGACGTTTTTCATGACACGCCCGCCGTTCTTGACGAGGGTGCCGGACCCGTCGACAAAGCGCACACCCAGAAGGCTGTCGCGGCAAGCGCCGACCGAGGACACGCGGCGCGGCCCCGAGACATTCGCGGCCACGACGCCGCCGATCGTGGGTGTGCCGGAGGTGCCCAAGAGGCCGCGGTGGTCCATCGGCTCGAAGGCGAGCATCTGGCCCTCGGCGTCGAGAGCCGCCTCGATTTCGGCCACGGGCGTGCCCGCCTGCGCCACGAGCGTGAGCGCGCCGGGTTCATACAAAGTGACGCCCGACAGCGCGGAGGTTGACAGGGTTTCGCCGTCACTCGCCCGGGTCATTCGCGTGCCGCCCCCCGTGATGCGGAGCGGCCCGTCAGCTTCGCGGATGAGGCGGGCCAGTTCGTCTTCGCTCTTGGGGGTCATGGCGTTCAACGTTCCAAAACTACTCAAAATCCAACGGCGCTGCCGTCACTCGGCGGCGATACGGCGTGCTGCGCTGTCGCCCAGAGGAAAGACCTTGGCCGGATTCAAGAGCCATCCGGGATCGAACACGTCTTTCACCGCCATCTGTGCCTCAAGGTCGGCGGGATCATATTGGTGGCGCATGAGGTCGCGTTTTTCGATGCCGACGCCGTGTTCGCCGGTGAGGCAGCCGCCGACCTCGACGCAGAGCTTCAGGATTTCGGCGCCCATGGCCTCGCATTTCTCAAGGTCGCCGGGTTCGTTGGCGTCAAAGAGGATGAGGGGGTGCATGTTGCCGTCGCCTGCGTGAAAGACATTGGCGACGCCGAGGCCGAACTCGGTGCTCATCTCTCCGATACGTTTGAGAACATGGGGAAGCTGGCTCACCGGGATGGTGCCATCGAGGCACATGTAGTCGTTGATCTGACCCATCGCGCCGAAGGCCGATTTGCGCCCGAGCCAGATGCGCGCGCTTTCTTCGGCTGAACGGCTTTCGCGCAACTCGACGGGGTTGTGACGACGGGCGATCTCGATGATCGTGGCAAGCTGCTCGTCGATTTCGGCCTCGCTGCCTTCGACTTCGACGATGAGCAGCGCCTCGCAATCAGGGTAGCCTGCCTTGGCGAACGCTTCGCAGGCGCGGATGCAGGGGCGGTCCATGAATTCGATCGCGACGGGGAGAACGCCCGCGCGAATGATGTCACTGACACAGGCGCCCGCAACCTCGTTGCTGTCGAACGCCATGAGCACGGGGCGTGCGCCCTCGGGCTTGGGAAGGATGCGGAGCGTTGCTTCGGTGACGATGCCGAGCTGACCTTCGGAGCCGCAGATCAGCCCGAGCAGGTCGAGCCCGCCGGCATCCATATGTGCGCCGCCGAGATGGGTGATGGTGCCATCCATCAAGACCATGGTGACGCCCAGAAGATTGTTGGTGGTCACGCCGTATTTGAGGCAGTGCGCCCCGCCCGAATTCATCGCGATGTTGCCAGCGATGGCGCAGGCCAGTTGCGAGCTTGGATCGGGGGCATAGAAAAAGCCGTCCTCTTCGACCGCGCCGGTAACGGAAAGGTTGGTGCGCCCCGCCTGCACGCGGATGAAGCGGTTCGGATAATCGGTTTCCAGAACCTCGTTCATCCGGGCGATGCCGAGTATCACGCAATCGGCGGTGGGCAGCGCGCCCCCGGCCAGCGACGTGCCCGCGCCGCGCGGCACCACGGGCACACCGAGATCGTGACAGATGGTCAGGATCTTTGAGACCTCATGTGTGGTGGCGGGCAGGACAACGGCCATCGGCGGACAGGCATAGGCGGTCAGCGCGTCGCATTCATAGGCGCGTGTCTCGACCTCGTCGGAAATGACCGCCGCGTCGGGCAGCGCCGCGTGCAGCCGCTCAAGCAGTTCGGGCTTGCGTGCGAGGATGGTGGCGTCGGGGGGTGGCATATCCATGGCGGCGCTCCTATTGGTAAGAAACTATAACCAATTCGACTGTCTGGCAAGTGATCGTCCGGCAGGATAGGATCACAGGATGGATTTTCTTGACCGTATGAGCCTCTTTTCGAGTTGGGACTATGCTGCCGTCGCGCTTTTGTTGTTGGGCTGGCAGATCACCGGTTTCATGGTCGAGAGACCGCCTGCGCGCCGGCCATCGGTGTCGATCCTGATGGCGAATTATCGCCGACGATGGATGGAGCAAATGGTGGCGCGCGATCCGCGTATTTTCGATGCTCAGACGCTTGCCATGCTGAGGCAGGGCACGGCGTTCTTCGCCTCGGCGACGATGATCGCGCTGGGCGGCGGATTGGCCCTTCTGGGGAACACCGAAACCCTGATCGGGTTGGCCAGCGATCTGACAATCGAGCGTGATCCGGCCATCGTGTGGGAGATCAAAATCCTGTTGCTGCTGGCGTTTCTTGCCAACGCATTTTTCAAATTTGTCTGGTCGAACCGGCTTTTCGGGTATTGCGCCGTGGTGGTCGCGGCGGTGCCGAACGACCCGTCCGACCCCGAGGCACTGCCACGGGCGCGGCAGGCGGCGGAGATCAACATCACCGCCGCGCGCAGCTTTAACCGCGGCTTGCGGGCGATCTATTTCGCGATGGCGGCCGGGGCATGGCTTCTTGGGTCCTGGGCGCTGATCATCGGGGTGTGCATCACCTGCTTCATCGTGGTGCGGCGAGAGTTCGCCTCCCAGTCGCGGCGCATCCTGCTTGAGGGGGTCGTGTGACGCGGCCGGTTGTGACAGGGGGCCGCAATCCCGGTATGCTTGGCGGCATGAGACGAATCGCACCATGTATGATCGCGATGATCTGGGCCTCCGCGGCGCTGGCCGAGGGGCCGGTGGTCGAGGCTGTGGAGACCGAACGGCTTGGCATGACGTGGCGGTTTCACGTCACGCTGAGCCACCCCGATAGCGGCTGGGATCATTATGCCGACGGTTGGGAGATTGTGGATGCCGAGGGCAACCGCCTCGGGCACCGCGAATTGCTGCATCCGCATGAGCAGGAACAGCCATTTACCCGGTCGTTGAGCAATGTGATGCTGCCTGACGGGGCGCGTGTTGTCTTCGTGCGCGCGCGATGTTCGCGCGACGGCTGGAGCGACCGGTTGGTGCCGGCCGAGATGCCGCTCTGATGCCATCACGCTTGGGACGCCTCCGGCGGGGATATTTTTCGCAAGAAGAAAAGCGGGTCTGCGTTACCTGCGGCCTTCGCGCAGCCAGCCGAGCAGGGTGAAGGCGGCAAAGAGCGCGAGCACAAGCCATGGCGGCAAAAGCGCGGTCTGTGTCACGGAAAGTGTTTCATAGGCGTCGCGCGGGGTGATCCCGAGCCAGCCACGCCCGGCGGCGGGCCGATCGGCGCGCACGTCGCGCAAGCGTGGGAGCCCGTCCGAGAGCCTTTTGATCCCGCCGTTGGTGTCCGCGATCACCGGCGCGAGCGCCTCGCCCGAGGCGATGGTCTTTTCGAATTCGACGGGTGCTGCCGGGCCGAGCCCGATCACGGCCGTCTGATCGCCATTGGCCAGCCGGTAGAGGCCCAGCTCGGGGCCCTCATAGGTGGTCTCAAAGCGGCCCGGCGAGGTTTCAGTCAGCGATAGCTCGACGGTCTCGCCGCTGGGAGTGGTGATGGTCACGGGGGGCACGGTTTCATCGAGCGAGCGGCGGATGATGCGCATGGTCTGGCCCGTGGCGGTGGCCCAGAGCGCCTCTTCCTCAAGCTCGGGTTCCTTCATCATCCAATGGGCAAGGCGGCGCAACAGTTCAAGCTGTGGGCCGCCTCCTTCATAGCCGCGGTTCCAAAGCCAGGCGTGATCGGAGGCCATGAGCGCGATCCGCCCTTGCTCGACGCGGTCAAGCACGAGAAGCGGGCGATCTTGCGCGCCGGACATGACCACGTCGCCGGTGGCGTCCGTGATCTCGATCTGGCGCAGCCATTGGCCCCAGGCCCCGTCATGTTCATCTTCAAGGCCCGCCGTAACGGGGTGACGTTCGCCAAGGTCGGTAACGGTCGGGCGGTAGCCCTGACTGACGACGCGCGCGGTGGGCCGTGCCGGCACAATGGCATCGAGAGGCGAGCGGTAAAGACTGTCGGCCGAGGCGAAATCGGGGCCTGCGGCAATCAGCACCGCGCCGCCCTGTTCGACATAGTTGCGCACGTTTTCGAGGTAGATCGCGGGCAGGATGCCGCGCCGCTTGTAACGGTCGAAGATGATCAGGTCGAAATCCTCGATCTTTTCGAGGAAAAGCTCGCGGGTGGGGAAGGCGATGAGGGAGAGTTCGCGCACCGGCACGCCGTCCTGTTTTTCGGGTGGGCGCAGGATCGTGAAGTGAACAAGGTCCACGGAACTGTCGGATTTCAGAAGGTTGCGCCATGTGCGGCCACCCGGATGTGGCGCCCCCGAAACGAGAAGCACCGAAAGCCGGTCGCGCACACCGTTGATCTGAACCAGCGCGCTGTTGTTGCGGTCGGTCAGTTCGCCCGGCACCTCGGGAGTGGAGAATTGCAGCACGTTGCGCCCGCCATGCGGAAGCCGCAGGGGCAGGTCGATGTCACGGCCCATCTCGATCATGAACCGCTGTGGCTCTTCTCCGTCGATGGCGATGTCGATGGGCACCGAGCCCGTGGGTGTGGGCGCCGCGCCAACATCCTCGATACGCAACGTCAACGTGACCTCTTCGCCAAGGATGGCAAAGGCGGGCGCGTTGCGCACGATCAGGCGGCGATCCCAGTCGTCTTCCTCACCGGTGAGAAGCAGGTGCGTGGGCGCGGGCAGCTTGGGCGCGCGATCAAGGTCGTGCAGCCGCCCGTCCGACAGCATGAAGATACCCGCGACGCGGCCTTGCGGTTCACGCGCCAGCGCCTCGGCAAGGGCTGTCATCGCTTGGGTGCCGGTGTTGTCGGCGCCATCGGGGACGGTTATGCGCCGCACTTCGGTTCCATCACGGGCCGAGAGCCGGGCGGCCAGCGCATCGGCCGCGGTCGCGGTCTGTCCGGCGCGCTGTCCGAGCGATTGGCTCGCGCTTTGGTCCTCGACGACGAGGACGATATCGGAGAGCGGCGCGCGCTCTTCCTGTTGGAACACCGGACCGGCCAGCGCCGCGATCACGATAAGCGCCGCGAGACCGCGCCACGCCCAGCCCGAAAGCCCGCGCCAAAGCCCCAGTGCGACCCCCGCAAGGGCCATGCCCGCCAGCGCGGCGACAAGCCAGAGTGGCAGGAGCGGATCGAAGACGAGTGTGCCGGTCATTGGCCCAACCTATCGAGAAGGGCAGGCACATGCACCTGATCGGATTTGTAGTTGCCGGTCAGGACATGCATCACGAGATTGACGCCGAAGCGGTAGGCGAGTTCGCGCTGCCGTTCACCGGCAAAGCCGCGCCCGACGGGCAGCATCGGGTTGCCCACGCCATTCACCGCCCAAGCCGCCGCCCAGTCATTGCCGCCGATCACCACCGGGGTGACGCCGTCATTGAGGTTGCGGAAGGGCATCCCCTCGATCCGTTCGGCATCGGGGGGTGCGGCCTCGACCCAGACGGGGCGGCCCATGTGACGCCCCGGAAAATCCTGAAGCAGGTAGAAAGTGCGGGTGAGCACATGATCATCCGGCACCGGCTCCAGCGGCGGAATATCAAGCGGTGCAGCCAGCCGTTGCAGCCATGCGCCATTGCGGGAGGACGCGCCGAAACCCGCGATATCCGCATCGCGCGTGTCAAAAAGGATCATGCCACCGGTGCGCAAGTAGGTGTTGAGCCGGGCATAGGCCTCGTCGGAGGGGATGGGCTGTTCCGGGGTCACGGGCCAATAGAGCAGCGGGTAGAAAGCCAACTCGTCGGTTTCCAAATTCACGCCGACGGGATCGTCCGGTTCGACCGAGGTGCGGAAGAAAAGCGTTTGGCTCAGACCCTGAAGTCCGGCTTGGGCGATCTCGTCAAGCTGTGCGTTGCCGGTCAGGACATGGGCAAGGGCAAGCTCTTCGGGGATCGGCTGATCCTGCGCGGCGGCGGGGGCCGGAGCCATGAGCGGAAGAGTGAGGGCCAGCAAGGCGAACGCGGCCCCGGTGCGTGTGGCGCGGGCGGGCGCAAGGCGGCCCGACAACGCGAGCGACGCGATGATATCGGCCATCAATAGCCCGAGTGCCGCCGCGAGCAGCCAGCCGCCCAGCGGCGCTTCGGCACCGCGCGACAATCCTTCGACTGACGTGCCTTGGGGCCAGCGCACAGGCGCCAGCGCATGGTCGGGATCGTGGATGTTGCGCGCAACACGGCGGTCGGGGCCTTCGTAGAGGCCGGGCCGCAGATCAGGGCCAAGCGGCGCGGTCAGAAGCCGCGCGCCAGTGACACCCGGAAGCGTGTCGCCGGATTCGGGCCGGCCCGTTGCCGTGAGCACCGTGATCGGCTGCCAGGACGCGTCAGCGAGGTCGGGGGGGAGCGCGTCGCCTGTGCCGGAGGTGATCGAGAGCCGTTCGAGCATCTGCACGAACAGGCCTGAAAGCGGCAGTGTTGACCATTCGGCGTTGGCGGTGACGTGAAACAGAACGACCTGACCCGCGCCGACCCGCTTGCGGGTGACAAGGGGCGTTCCGTCGGTCAGCCCGGCGATGACGCGCTCGGCAAGGATCGGATCGGGCTGGGCCATAACCTGAGAGCTGACCCTGACATCATCCGGTATATCGAGGCCCTGAAATGGGCTGTTTTCGGGGAACGGGGCCAGTTTTTTGGGTTCGCCCCAACTCATGGCGCCGCCGACGGTGCGGCCGCCGGAGCGCAGGCGCACGGGCATCAGAGGTGCCTCGGCATCGCGCGACACGTCCGATGCGGCAAGGCGCGGCCCGGCAAAGCGAAGGAGCGTTCCGCCCGCTTCGGTCCATGCCAGAAGATCGGCGTTTTCCTGTGCCGAAAGCGTGCCTACATCGGCCAGCACGATCACGCCGGGATTGGCCGGAAGGATTTCCAACAGCGTGCCGGACAGCAGGTCCGAGGTAGGCTCAAGCGCGCGTTCGAGGTAGTGCAACGGTGACAACAGCTCGAGCCCTTCGCGGTCGGCGCGTCCGGCAATGAGCGCGACCTCGCGGCGCGACAGCCTGTCATCGGTGAGGGCGACGGCGCCGGCGTGGCCCTGACCCGCAATCTCGAACCGGGTGAGGCGCGCGCGCATTTCGGACGGCAAGGACAGGGCGCCGGTGGCCTCGGTCTCGCCTTGGGCGAAGGTCAGAGGCAAGGTGGCCAAGGCGCGGGGCGAGCCGGAGGGATCGGTGCCGTGGGTCGTGACCGTAACGGTCTGCTCGGCCCCTGCGGCAAGGCGCGTGGCGGTCAGGGAAAGGGCGGCGTTCTCGATCACCGGCGGCGCGAGAGTGATGAGCGGCCGCGCACCTTCGTGGATGGTGACCGGCCCGCGTTCGGCGAGCGCGGTGAGAAGCGTCTGGCGCCCCGCACGCCCAAGCCCATCAGAGAACCAGCGGGTTTCGAAGTTTGTGTCGGGCAGCGCGGCGATGAGCTGGTCGGTCATTTCGGGTGTCGGTGTCCACGGATGAGGAGAAAGCCCCGAGAGCCGACTGCGCCATGTCTCGGCGGCCTGAAAGACCACGTCGTCGGGGGCGGTCAGGCGCAGGAGGGCGGTCGGGCGCCCGTTGCGCCCGGCCTCGGCCAGCATCGTGTCAAGCAGCGCGCGGGTCGCGGGCCAGTCGCGGGCGCTGGCCCAGCTGGCATCGGTGATAATGAGCAGCGGGCCGGTGCGTGTCGCCTCGGCCTCGGCGCGGGGATTGAGCACCGGACCGGCCAGACCGACGATCACCCCCGCCACCGCGAGCATCCGAAGAAGCAGGAGCCACCATGGCGTGCGGTCTGTGACGCTATCGTCATCGCGCAGCCCAAGGAGCAGGGCCACACCGGGGAACCGGCGCCGGATGGGCGCGGGCGGCACGGCGCGCAACAGAATCCACAGGATCGGCAGAGCCGCGAGCGCCAGCAGAAGCCATGGCGCGGTGAAGGCGATGGGGCCCAGCGTCATCGGCCCGTTTCCCGCCCCGTCGCGCCACCCATTGCACCATGCACCCAAAGCAGCGCGGATTGCGCCGAGCTATCGGTGTGGTGGCAATGAAAGCGCCAGCCGGTCGTCGCGCAGAGCGCCGCAAGCTCGGTCTTGCGGGTGGCCAGCCGATCGAGATAGCGATCACGCAGTTCGTTCGCCTTGAGCGTTTCATGGGCCATCGTGCCGCCGATGCTTTCAAAGATGGTGCGGCCACGGTAGGGGAAACTTTCTTCGGCGGGATCGAGCACTTGCAGGAGGCATCCGCGCACGCCCCGGTCGGCTGCGGATGTGAGTGCCGAGCTTATGCCGCCGATCTCTCCAAGGAAATCCGACACAAAGAGCGCGTGGCCCTGCGCCTTGAGGCCCGAGAGGTCAGGTGTGCCATATTCGGCCGCGTCCTCGGTCATGAGGGCGCTGGCAAGACGGGCGATCTGTGCTGCGCCGCGCCGGGGCGGCAGGCCGTGCCCGGTAAGACCCACACGTTCGCCGCCGCGATTGAGCAAGATTGCCGCGGCCAGCGCCAGAAGCCGGGCACGATCCGCCTTTTGTGGCTGTGAATCCGAGGAGCTAAAGCGCATCGACGCCGCCTGATCGACCCAGATCATCACGCTTTGGGCGATTTGCCATTCATGCTGTCGCACGAATTCGGCGTCTGACCGGGCCGAGCGCCGCCAGTCGATGTGCCGCCGCGAATCGCCGGGCTGTACCGGGCGGTATTGCCAGAAATCATCGCCCTGCCCCGCGCGCCGCCGACCATGCTCGCCCATAAGCACCGTGCCCGCCAGATGATCCGCCCGCGCAAGCAGGGCGGGCAGGCGGGCGGCCTCGGTTTCGGACCGGGTTCGGAGGGTGGCGGCGTGGGTCACGCTGCGGCCTCGGACCGGGTGATCGCCTCGGTTTTGTCGGTGATGAGCTGTGCAAGACTGTCACCTTGCGCGCGCGCGGCAAAAGTCAGCGCCATGCGATGCGTCAGAACCGGGTGCGCCATGGCCGCGACATCCGTCACGTCAGGCGCGAACCGCCCTTGAATGAGCGCGCGCGCCCGCACCGTGAGCATGAGCGCTTGTGCCGCACGCGGCCCCGGCCCCCAAGCCACGGTCGCGCGCACCGCGTCCGAGGCGCTGGGATCCTCGGGGCGGAAGGCGCGCACGAGATCGAGAATGGCCTCCATGACCGCTTCGCCGACCGGCATGCGCCGGAGAAGCGCCTGGGCGGCAATGAGGTCGTCGGGCGAGAAGACCTGATGCGCGGCCTCTTCGCTGGCGCCGGTGGTGGCGAGGAGAATCGCGCGCTCGGTCTCGCGGTCGGGGTGTGGCACGTCGATCTGCACGAGAAACCGGTCGAGCTGTGCCTCGGGCAGGGGATAGGTGCCCTCCTGCTCGATCGGGTTTTGCGTGGCAAGCACATGGAAGGGCGGCGAAAGCGTGCGGTCCTGACCCGCGACCGTCACCTGCCGTTCTTGCATCGCCTGAAGCAGCGCGGACTGGGTGCGCGGGCTGGCGCGGTTGATTTCGTCGGCCATGAGGAGCTGACAGAAGATCGGCCCTTCGATGAATTTGAAGGCTCGCGATCCGTCCACCCCGGTCTCGAGCACTTCGGAGCCGAGGATGTCGGCGGGCATCAGGTCGGGCGTGAACTGCACGCGATTGGTGTTGAGGCCCATCACGGTTCCGAGCGTGTCCACAAGCCGGGTCTTGCCCAGCCCCGGAAGCCCAATCAGCAGCCCGTGACCGCCCCCAAGAAGCGCCGAAAGCGCAAGGTCCACCACGCGGTCCTGCCCGATGAAACGGCGGGTGATGGAGGCGCGCGCATTGGCGAGCCTGGCCTCGAGTTTTTCGATCCCGGCTACCAGTTCGGTGTCGTCGCTCATGGCAAATCCCCTGTCTGCACTATATCCTCGGATGTAACAGTAAAGCCTGACACGGAAATGGCAAAAGCAATGAGCAAAGAACCGATCACGACGCCGTCAACCGAAGGTCTGGCCGAAGCCGCGCGCGCAGCACGGGGCAAGGGTATTCCGCCCGTGGAGGATTGGAATCCGGACCTGAGCGGTGACATGGATATGCGGATCGCGCGGGACGGCACATGGTATCACGAGGGCACCGTTATCGAGCGTGCGGGTCTGATCAAGGTGTTTTCGAGCATCCTCAAGCGGGAAGGCGACGAATTCTTCCTTGTCACACCGGTTGAGAAATGGCGCATCACCGTGGATGACGCGCCCTTTGTGGCGGTGGATGTGGATGCCGAGGGCGAAGGGCAGGCGCAGGCGCTTATTTTTGAGACGAATGTAGGTGACAGTGTGGTTGCCGGGCCCGATCATCCGATTCGCGTGACGCGCGACAGCGAGACCGGAGAGCCGTCGCCCTATGTTCTGGTTCGGCGCAATCTCGAAGCGTTGATCGACCGCAAGAGCTTCTATCGCCTTGTCGAGATGGGAGTGCATCACGAAGGCTGGTTCGGCGTTTGGTCGCAGTCGCGTTTCTTTGGTATGATCCCGTCCGAGGATTTGCCGGGATGAGCGCCCCGCGCTTGCGCTTCGGGGCCAATATCTCGCTCCTGTTTCAGGACTATGAGAGCATTGACCGGATCGCGGCGGCGCGCGCGGCCGGGTTCGACGCGGTAGAGATGCTGTTCCCTTATGAGCTGAATGTGCAAGAACTGTGCGATGCGATGCGCGCCGCCGCGATGCCGATGGTCCTGATCAATACGCCTGCGGGTGATTGGGAGGCGGGCGAGCGCGGATTTGCTGCCGTTCCGGGCGCGCAAGACCGGTTTCGCGAGGGGTTTCGCGAGGCCCTGACCTGGGCCCGCGCACTGGAGGTTGAATTCGTGCATGTGATGGCCGGTCTGGCCGAGGGGCCGGTGGCGCGGGAGACGTTCGTGGAAAACCTGCGCTGGGCGGTGAGTGTTGCCGGGGCGCAGCGACTGACCATTGAGCCGATCAATCCATGGGATATGCCGGGCTACTTCCTGAGTGATTTCGACATGGCGCGCCGCGTTCTGGACGAGGTCGGGGCGTTGACCCTTGGGCTTCAGTTCGACGCCTAAAGCGTTTCGCCTTTAACCTGAGACATCAGCAAAAGGCAAAACGCGTGCGACGTATGGATGTTGCGCTGCGTTTCGCGAAAATCTGTGATTCAGGTTTTTCGCGAAACGCTTTATCACGCGCATCGAATGACCGCTGATGTCATCGGCACGTGGAAGAAGGTTTGCGACCGGGTGGTGCATGTGCAGGTCGCAGGCGCGGAGGGCCGGCACGAACCCCAAGGCGGGGCCATTGATTACCCTGCCTTCTTCGCCCGTCTCGCGCGGGACCGGTATCCCGGCATCGTGAGCGGAGAATATCACCCGCGCGCCCGCACCGAAGACGGGCTTGGCTGGCGGGCGCGATAGCATCCGTGCCCGTTGAGGGACATGGCTGGCGGGTGGTGCCGTGCGATCAGTGCGCTTCGGCCCAATTGGCCCCTTGCCCGGCGTCGACGGTGAGCGGCACGTCAAGCTTGACCAAAGGCTGTGCCGCGCCTTCCATCACGTCGCGCGCGGCGGTGATCACATCGTCGACAGCGCTCTCTTCGACCTCGAACAGAAGTTCGTCATGCACCTGCAACAGCATTTTGCAGGGCAAGTCGTGAATGGCATCGGGGATGCGGATCATGGCGCGGCGAATAATGTCGGCGGCGCTTCCCTGAATCGGTGCGTTGATCGCGGCGCGGCGGGCAAAGCCGGCGCGCGGTCCCTTGGCCGATATTTCGGGGGTATGGATCTTGCGGCCGAACAGGGTCTGGACAAAGCCGTGCTCCTTGGCGAAGGCGACGGTTTCGTCCATGTAGCCCTTGATGCCGGGAAAACGCTCGAAATAGCGGTCGATGAACGCCTGAGCGTCTGAGCGGGGTATGCGCAGGTTCCGCGCAAGGCCAAAGCCCGAGATGCCATAGATCACCCCGAAGTTGATCGCCTTGGCCCGGCGGCGGATTTCGGGGGTCATGTCGTCCATCTCGACGTCGAACATCTCGCTTGCTGTCATGGCGTGAATGTCCTGACCGTCGCGGAACGCCTGTTTGAGCGCGTCGATCCCGGCCACATGCGCAAGGATGCGCAGCTCGATCTGGGAGTAGTCGAGCGAGACAAGCTTGTGGCCCTCCGGCGCGACGAAAGCCTCGCGGATGCGGCGGCCTTCCTCGGTGCGCACGGGGATATTTTGCAGGTTGGGATCGGTCGAGGCCAGCCGCCCGGTTGAGGCCCCGGTTTGAAGATAAGAGGTGTGCACCCGGCCCGTGTCAGGGTCGATGTGATCCTGAAGCGCGTCGGTATAGGTCGATTTCAACTTGCTCAGTTGACGCCAGTCGAGCACCCGCGCGGGCAGCTCATGCAGTGTCGCAAGATCCTCGAGCACGTCGGCGCCGGTGGCATAGGCGCCTGTCTTGCCGCGCTTACCCCCCTCGAGTGCCATTTCGTCAAAGAGGATCTCGCCCAGTTGCTTGGGGCTGCCTACGTTGAAGCTCCGGCCCGCCAATTCGTGGATTTCCGCCTCGAGTGCGGCCATCTTCTGAGCGAATTTGGCGGACATGCGGCTTAGCGTGTTGCGATCCACCATGATCCCGTGCCGTTCCATCCGCGCCAGCACCGGCACCAGCGGCCGCTCGAGCGTTTCATAAACGGCGGTGACATGTTCCACATGCAGGCGCGGCTTGAAAAGATGCCACAGGCGCAGAGTGATATCGGCGTCTTCGGCGGCATATTTTACCGCTTCGTCGACCTTGACCTTGTCGAACGTGATCGCTGATTTTCCCGATCCCAGCAACGTCTTGATCGGGATGGGCGTATTCGCGAGATAGCGTTCCGACAGGGTGTCCATCCCGTGGTTATGCACCCCGGAATTGAGCGCGTAGGACATCAGCATCGTATCATCGATCGGCGCAACGGTGATATCGTGGGCTGCAAAAATCTTGGCGTCGTATTTCATGTTCTGCCCGATCTTGAGGATGCTGGCATCTTCAAGAAGGGGTTTGAGCGCGGTCAGCACCTCGTCGCGCAAAAGCTGTCCTTCGGCCAGCGCGTCCGAGCCGAAAAGATCGTCCGACGCCCCGTCGCGGTGAGTCAGCGGGATGTAGCAGGCGGTTCCGGGCACAGTGGCAAGCGAGATACCGACAAGCTCGGCCTGCATTTCATTGAGCGAGGTGGTTTCGGTGTCGATGGCGACATGGCCTTGAGCATTGATCTGATCGATCCACGCCCGAAGCGCGTCCATGTCCGAAATCCGTTCATAGGCGTCCGGATCCATCGCGGGCCAGTCCGGCGCGGCCTCTTCGTTGGGCTCGACCGATGGTTCGGGAATGACGGGCGCCTCGGTGCCGAGTGCCTCCGCGATCCGTTTCGAGAGCGTGCGAAACTCCATCTCGGCCAGAAACCCGAGGAGTGTCTCGGGATCAGGGTCGCGCACCTCGAGATCATCGAGGCTGAAGTCGAGGGGGGTGTTGCAATCAAGCTGAACAAGCCGTTTCGACAATTCGATCTGTTCGCGCTTTTCGATGAGCGTTTCGCGGCGTTTGGGCTGCTTGATCTCT
Source organism: Roseovarius sp. E0-M6 (assembly GCF_037083845.1). NCBI lineage: Bacteria > Pseudomonadati > Pseudomonadota > Alphaproteobacteria > Rhodobacterales > Roseobacteraceae > Roseovarius > Roseovarius sp. E0-M6. Next base: position 100,411 of record NZ_JBAPLA010000008.1, read on the forward strand.
TCGGCGCGGTTCAGAAGCTCTTCGAGCGAGCCGAACTCATTGATCAAAAGCGCCGCCGTCTTGATCCCGATGCCGGGCGCGCCGGGCACGTTATCCACACTGTCGCCAGCCAGCGCCTGCACGTCGACCACGCGGTCCGGGCCGACACCGAATTTCTCTTCGACGCCTTCGGCATCGATGCGGCGGTTTTTCATCGCATCCAGCATTTCGACACCGCCGCCGACAAGCTGCATCAAATCCTTGTCGGAGCTGATGATCGTCACCCGACCACCCAAATCGCGCGCCTTGCACGAGAGCGTCGCGATGATGTCATCGGCCTCATAGCCCTCGATCTCCTCGCAGGCGATGTTGAAGGCGCGGGTGGCGTCGCGGGTGAGTGGAATCTGCGGGCGCAGATCCTCTGGCATCGCCTCGCGATTGGCCTTGTAGGCGTCATAGAGATCATTGCGAAACGTATGGCTGCCCTTGTCAAAGATCACCGCCACATGGGTTGGCGCGTCATGGCCGTTGTTTCCCTCGACATAGCGTTGCAGCATGTTGCAAAAGCCCGCGACCGCCCCGATCGGGAGACCGTCGGATTTCCGCGAGAGCGGCGGCAGCGCGTGATAGGCGCGGAAGATGAAGGCCGAGCCGTCAATGAGATGCAGGTGATGACCCTTGCCGAATTGCGTGCTCATGGCGGGGATTCTCCTTCAGGCGGTCAACTGCCGCGCAGGTATCTCACGCCGCTGGCCGGGCTTCCAGTGTTTCTTCTTGCGAAAAATATCCCGGGGGTCCGGGGGCTGGCCCCCGGCAGTGCGGGGTCGTGCGCTCCGACGGCCGGGGCCGCAATCACACTTTGCCTTCGAAATCCCGGTGTATCAGCTTGGCATCGCAATAAGGGCATTCGACCCAGCCTTGCTCGCGCGGGATTTGCAGCCACACGCGCGGGTGGCCCAAGGCCCCCTCACCGCCGTCGCAGGCGACGCGATAGCTGTCTACGACTTTTGTTTCCGGCGCGGCTGTGACCATCGGGCATTTCCTTTTGGCAGTGTATCACGTATCCGCGAATATGGGCGATCGGGCAGACAGGAGCAAGAGGGCTATGACAGGCAACGCCATAGAAATCCGCAACTTGCGCAAGATCTATGGGCGCGAGGGCAAGTCGCCGGTGACCGAGGCGCTCAAGGGCATTGACCTTGATATCCCACAAGGGTCGGTCTTTGGTCTTCTGGGGCCCAACGGGGCGGGCAAGTCGACGCTGATCAACATTCTGGCCGGGCTCGTGGTCAAGACCGCCGGGCAGGTCAATATCTGGGGCTTCGATCAGGACGCGAACCCACGTCAGAGCCGGGCGGCGATCGGGGTCATGCCGCAGGAATTGAACCTTGATCCGTTCTTTGCGCCGCGTGCCGCGCTGGAGGTTCAGGCGGGTCTTTACGGCGTGCCGCGCCGGGAGCGGCGCAGCGACGAAATTCTGGCGCTTGTGGGGCTTGAGGACAAGGCGAATGCCTATGCACGGACGCTGTCGGGCGGGATGCGGCGCAGGTTGCTGCTGGCCAAGGCGCTGGTGCATCATCCGCATATTCTTGTCCTTGATGAGCCGACCGCGGGTGTGGATATCGAACTTCGGCAGATGTTGTGGCAGAATGTGCGCAGGCTCAACCGTGAGGGGATGACGATCATCCTGACCACACATTACCTCGAAGAGGCCGAGGAGATGTGCGACGAGATCGCGATCATCAACCATGGCGCGCTCGTGGCGCGGGACAGCACGGCGAACCTGCTGGGCCGGCTCGACAGCAAGACGATGATCGTGACGCCCGACACCCCGCCAGAGCGCCTGCCGGAGGCCCCGGGCCTTGCCGTCGAGATGCGCGCGGACGGGACATTGATGATCAATTACAACCTGACGCAGACGCCGGCTGGAGCCGTGCTTGATGCGGTGCGGAATGCGGGCATCACGATCCGTGACGTGCGCACCCGCGAGGCCGATCTCGAGGAGGTGTTCCTGTCGCTGACGCGGGCGAGGACCGACCCGGTGGAGGGGGCCGGGTGAGCCATACACCTGCCGCCCCGTGAAATTGCAGAGCGGTTTCGACAGAAAGAAAAATTCGGGTGAATTTTTCTGGCCTTCGGCGAGAGTATTTGAAGAAAGATGAATGTTGTGGCGCCCGCCGGGGTCGGCGTGGGCGCCGCCGTTTCAGCCCTGCCGCGAGATCATCGGGCCCATGCCACGCCCGCCCATGATGTGCAGGTGATAGTGTGGCACTTCCTGCACGCCGTGATCACCGGCATTGGCGATGGCGCGATATCCTTCGCCGCCAGAGCCGGGGGCGACGCCCGTCATGCGGCAGACATCCGCCACGGAGCGGGTGAAATCCACGATCTCGGCCTCGGTCGCGAGCGAGGCGAAGTGATCGTAGCAGACATAAGGCCCCTTGGGGATGATCAGCACGTGAACGGGCGCCTTGGGGTCGATATCGTTGAAGGCCAGCGTATGCTCGGTCTCGAGTCGGGTTTCATTTGGAATTTCGCCGCGCAGTATCTTGGCGAAAATGTTCTGGTCGTCATACTCATAGCCCATGGCAGCCCTCAATCGGCAAAAAGATAATCGGTGCGCGCTATTTCAATGGCCTTGTCGGAGGGAATGTCAAGGAAGCGGCCGATCTTGGCGGCGTTCTCCTCGGGGGTGTCGGATTCGCGCATGGTGAAATGGTTCTCGAACCCCGCGTCCCTGATCCGGTCGCTTTCAAAGGTCATGTCCGAGCGGATCGTCGGCAAGAGCCGCTCCAGCGTTTCGGGTGGAGTTTGCTCCCCGGCAAGGCCCACGCGCATGGCGTGGCCGATCAGGTATTCATCGGTGAAAACGCACTGAACCTCGAGCAGGCGCGTGACCGAGCGGTCGCCGCTGAAGTCCTGGATCAGATCAAGGCTCGACGGGTCCATGCAGACGATCAACTGATCGGTTTCATAATAGTCGAAAAGCATCCGCATCAGGGCGCGGCGATGGCGGTGCCGTTTTTCCATGGTGGATTGAATGCCGCCGAGATCGGGCAGGGGGGTGCCCTCTTCGTTGAAGAGATATTCGATGGCGGGCATGTTGGTGACTTGCCTGATCCGGTCAAGAAGCCGTTTGGCCACGTGCCATTTCTTGCAGATCACGATCATCAGTTCGCGTTCGCGGCCGAGTGTGCTTTCGGTTTCCCAGAAGCGCATGGCAAAGCGGCGTCCGATGCGGCCGCGCCCGGTGAGAAACTTGAAAAGCGACCGGCCTTCGTTGGATATCTGAAAGGTGGCGGTGTCGTCGGAGTAAAGCGCGCCGAGCCGTTGCTTGAGGGTCACGGCCTCGGGGCTGATCTTGCGCGCAAAAAGAAAATCCTGACTGAGCAGAAGGTCGTACTGGTCGTTGTAGAAGGTTTGCGGCATCCCGTAATCGGTGAACATCAGAAAGGTGAGTGTCCGTGCCCTGATTTCGCTGTTGGGCACGAGATGGCGCACGAGGGTCTGAAAAAAGGTTTCGTCGGGAATCCACGTGGTGCGGAAAAACCGCATGACATCCCGGCGTTGGCGGGTGAGGTCGAGGATCCATTCGATCGTGCGGCGGCGCAGGCACCACCACTGGCTCCCGATCTGGACCTGTATGTCCTTGGGGATGGGCCGGGAGAGGCGCAGGCGGCGTTGCAGGTTCATCGAGGCATAAAAGAGCCATTTGCGATTACGTTCGTTGAACCAATGGCGATAGATCAGCCGCTCTTCCTTGATGCCGGTCTTGATCCAGTCGCTGTCGAAGAAATCGAAGCTTTCGATATAGTCCACATCTTCGGCGTCGAGAAATTCATGGGCATAGCGCGCCGATTTGATCGCGGCGCAATCGCCGGAAAGCATGTAGAAATGCGTGGCCCGTGGAAACGCCTCGACCGCGGCCTCGATCGCATAAAGCGTGGCCTGCACGAGCGACCATTCCCCCCAGCCGCACTTGACCCGTTTGCGCGCGAAGGTCACGTTGGGATTGTCGGCCAGCGCCTTGCGGATTTGCGCGAACGCCTCGGGTTTGGCCCGGGCATCGAAATGAATCGCGATGCAATCGCCCGCAGCGGTCAGCATCTCGGCCTGTCCGATAATGGCCTCGGGGTCCTTGTGACACAAAAGGATATAAGCGATTTTTGCCATTCAGGAAACAGACTAGCCCTTGTTTGTGGGATTGTTTACATTGATAGTGCTGAATAAGCGTTGAATAAACAGGCTTTATTAGGTTTTTTTGGTTCAGAACAGCGCGGCAAGCCCGAATGGGCCACGCATGAGGTTGGAGACAGTGGCATGGGGTTTCCCGGAACATGGATGACGGAAAGCGAAAGCCTGGTGTATCGGGTGGTCCCGAAATGCGCATGCTCGACCATTGGTCAGATCATGTATTATTCGGATCATGGTGAGTTTTTCGACGGTGATATTCATGATGCCAAGGGTGGTTTGCACAAATGGGCGCTTGATGAAAGTCAGCCCCTGATCACGCAGAACGTGACCTCGCATGCCTCGTATGCCTTTACCTGTGTGCGCAATCCCTACACCCGCATCCTGAGCTCGTTTTTTGACAAGATTTGCGGCATTCAGCGCAACGGGAAACGCTATCGCGGCAAGCTGGTGCCGCTTCTGACCCAGAAATATGGCATCGAAGTGGGGGGCGAGGACGGTAAACAGGAGTTCGATCAGGTCAAGAGCTTTCGCCGTTTCCTGCTGTTCGCCCGCGACACGATTCGCTGGCGCCGCCCGATGGAGCCCGACATCCACTGGTCCGCGCAGGCGGGCCATGTCTCGACCTTCATCGTGAACGGCGGAACCTACGACAAGATTTTCTGGACCGAGCAGTTCAATGACGGGATGGCCGATGTGCTCAAGACGGTCAAGACGCCCGAGACGGTGGACCTCAAGGCGATTCCGCGTTTCAACGAGAGCGAAGGGCACGGCCCCAAGCGCGCGCATCCGGTCGAAGATTATTTCGACGACCTGTCGATGCATCTTGTCTATGAGATATACAAGCGCGATTTCGAGCTTTTCAAATACGATGTCGCGGACCCGTCGAACAAGATGCCGATCAGTGAGATCGACCTTGACGAGGTGCATGCCAAGCTGGGCGAATGAGGCCCGTCAGGCGTCTTTCGGGCGCATCACCAGCCAGATAAGCGCGCCGCCAGCGAGGGCGAGGAACGGCGCCATGGCAAGGTTCACCGACGCCCAGCCTGCCTGAGCGGTGCCGCCGGAGCAGTTCATCAGCCCGCCCGAGGCGAGCGAGGCCACGGTCACGCCGCCAAAAACCAGTAGATCGTTGAGGCCCTGCATGCGTCCGCGCTCATGCGGTTCGTGCGCCCCGGCGAGCATGGTCGTCGCACCGATGAAGCCGAAGTTCCAGCCGATGCCCAGAAGCACGAGCGCGATGAAGAAATTCGAGATATCCACGCCCTGAAGCGCCACGGCGCCGGCAGCGGCAAGGATCACGAGGCCGGTGCCGACGATCTTTTCGACCCCGAAACGCGCGATCAGGTGGCCGGTAAAGAACGACGGTGCGAACATCGCGAGCACATGGCCTGTGACGATGTCGGCGGCGTCGCCCTCGGTAAACCCGCAGCCGACGACGGCAAGGGGTGTCGAGGTCATCACAAGGTTCATCAGCGCGTAGGAGACCATGGCGCAGATCACCGCCACGGCGATGCGCGGTGTCGTGATCAACTCCCAGCGGGAGCGCCCGCGAGGTGCGTCTTCGGACGGGATCGGGGGTTTGGGAATGTCGAGAAAGAGAAACAGGAACGAGCCCAGAATATTGATCGCGATCACCGCGAAATAGGTACCGAGAAAGGGGATCACCATTGCCTGACTGGTGACCTTGACAAGCTGTGGGCCGATGATCGCGCTCGCCAAGCCGCCGGCGAGAACGTAGGAAATTGCCTTGGGGCGGAAATCATCGCTGGCGGTATCGGTGGCGGCGAAGCGGTAAAACCCCTGTGTGGACATGTAGATACCGGTGATCAGGCTCCCCAGTAGAAAGAGCGGGAAGGACGCCAGATACAGCCCGTAGGCCGACACGCCAGCGCCCATGGCCCCCGCCATCGCCCCAAGGACAAAGCCCGCGCGTCGCCCGAACCGTTGCATGAACCACGCCAGCGGGCTTGCCGTGAGCATCGAGCCCAGAACGATGAGCGAGATCGGGAGCGTGGCAAAACAGACGTTGCTGGCCAGCGATTGACCGGCCAGACCGCCGACGACGAACACCATCGCCATCTGCGCCCCCAGAATGGCCTGTGCCAACACCAGAATCGTCACGTTTCGGCGCGTGCGGGTGTCGACTGGGAGGAGGGCGGTGTCGGTCATGTGCGCACTGCTACGCCCGTTTCGGGAGGCCCGCAAGAGTGTCCGGGGAAAACGGCGTTGGCGGTCCGCGACGGCCGCCCTATAGTCCGGTCCGAGATGACTGGACACATCATGACATACCAGCGCGGAGAGGGTGCTTGCCCCCGGCATCGGAGCGGGTCATGACCCTGCTTTTGCTTGGTGGTGCGGGCGAGACGTGGCCTCTGGCCCGTGCCTTGGCGGCGCAAGGACGGGACTGTATTCTGTCGTTGGCGCGCGACGATGCGCGGGCGTCTGATGCGGGCCTGCCTGTCAGGGTCGGCGGGTTCGGTGGCGCAGCGGGGTTTCGTGATTTCGTGGCGGCCCGGGGGATTACCGGGGTGTTGGATGTGACGCATCCGTTCGCGGCACGGATCACCGGGCGCACCGTGCGGCTTTGTCATGAGTTGGGGGTGCCCTATTGCCGGGTTGAGCGGCCACCTTGGACCGCCGAACCGGGCGATCTTTGGACCTTGCTTGACCGTGAAGAGGACGCCGCGGACCATATCACGCCCGGCGCGACGGTGTTTCTTGCCACCGGGCGGGACGCGCTCGCGCGGTTCGAAGGGCTTCGGTCCTGCCGGGTGATCTGTCGTGTGCTGGCGCCGACGGATGAGACATTTCCCTTTGCGAACGGAGAGTTCCTTCCCGGCAGAGCGCCCTTTACCGTGGCGCAGGAGCGGGCGCTTTTCCGCAGGCTTGGCGTGGATTGGCTCATCGTGCGGAATGCGGGGGGCGAGGGGCCGCGCGCGAAGCTGATTGCGGCGCGTGAGGAAGGCATACGGGTGGCGATGCTATCGCGGCCAGAACGGCCCGGCGGATATTATGTGCAGAACATCGAGGCGGCGCTGGATTGGGTGGCGAGCCTATGAGCGAGGCGATCATCGTGACGCCCGCCGATGTCGAGAAGGGGGCTGAGGCCTTGGCCGGCATCTGCCCGCGCATGGCCGAGGCGCGCGCCTTGGTGGGACCCTTGCCGCTCAGACGCAAGCCCGAGGGGTTTTCCCAACTGCTGAGCGCGATTGTGAGTCAACAGGTCTCGGTCGCGTCGGCGTCGGCGATCTGGGCGCGGATGGAGGCCGCCAGTCTGACCACGCCCGATGCGGTCATGCAGGCCGATGACGAGACGCTTCGTGCGATTGGGCTAAGCCGGCAGAAGATGACTTATTCCAAGGCATTGGCCGCCGCCGAGATCGACTTTGACAGCCTGGGCGAGATGCCGTCGGAGACGGTGATCGCGCGCCTCGTCGAGGTGCCCGGGGTCGGGCCGTGGACCGCCGAAATCTATGCGATGTTCAGCCTTGGTCGGGCCGATGTGTTCGCCCATGGTGACCTTGCGTTGCAGGAAGCGGCGCGGATGCTTTATGACCTGCCCGAGCGGCCAAAGGAACGGCAGATGCGCGACATGGCACAGGCGTGGCGACCGTGGAGATCGGTTGCGGCGCGCATCCTGTGGGCCTACTACAGGCTTGAAAAACAAAGGGAAGGGATCAGATGACGCGGGTATTGGAAGCGGGGCGCAGAGAGCCTCAGTCGGGGACCACGCGCTCGGTCGTTGTGTTTCTGCATGGCTATGGCGCGAATGGCGCGGACCTTTTGGGGCTGGCCGATGTGTTGGGCGAGCATATGCCGGATACGCTTTTCGTGGCGCCGGATGCGCCCGAGACGATCCCGATGATGCCCACCGGCTATCAATGGTTTCCGATCCCGTGGATCGACGGCTCGAGCGAGGAGGAGGCCGAACGCGGGCTGATGGCCGCGTCGGATGACCTGAACGCTTTTCTTGACGCGCTGATGGTCGACGAGGATGTGCTACCCGAGCAGGTGCTTTTGTTCGGGTTCAGTCAAGGCACCATGATGGCGTTGCAGGTGGCGCCGCGTCGTGAGGATGATGTCGCTGGAATCGTTGCATTTTCCGGGCGCTTGTTGCGGCCTGACCTGCTGAAGGACGAGGTGGTCGTGCGACCGCCGATCCTTTTGGTGCATGGCGATCAGGACGACGTGGTGCCGCCGCAATCCCTGCCCGAGGCGGCGGAGACGTTGCAAGGGGCCGGATGGAAGGATGTCTATGCGCATGTCATGAAAGGCACCGCGCACGGGATCGCGCCGGATGGTCTTCAGGTTGCGCTGGCGTTCATGCGAACGCGGCTTGGCTACGACTGATCGGTGTCGAGCCAGATCGTGACCGGACCGTCATTGGTGAGCGTGACGGCCATGTCGGCGCCGAATTCACCGGTTTGCGCGGGCACGCCAAGGTCATAGAGGCAATCGGTGAAATATTCGTAAAGGCGCCGCCCTTCGTCGGGCGGGGCGGCGGCGGAGAAGCCGGGCCGGTTGCCGCTGCGCGTATCGGCGGCGAGCGTGAACTGGCTGACGACGAGAGCCGAAGGCGTGTCCGCATCAAGGATCGAGCGGTTCATGCGGCCAGACTCATCCTTTAAAATCCGTAGCTTGGAGATTTTCGTAGCGAGCTTGCGCGCCTCGTGTTCGGTGTCGTTCTGCATGGCACAGACGAGGATGAGCAGGCCGGGACCGGTTTCACCGACGATATCGTTTCCGACGGTAACCCGGGCGTCGGTGACCCGTTGAATGAGGGCGCGCATGGGTAAGGACCAAAGGTTAACGGTCTGAACACAACGTCGGTATCACGTCGGTATCGCGTCCGCATCATGTATGTGAACTGTGAGTCGGGCGATGCGTGAAGGGAGCGTGCGGTGGGGCAGCCAGACCTCGGGCGAAAGCGGAGAGTTGCGGTTTCGTATGGCGTGCAGAATGGCGCGCGGTTGGTCAGGGCGCGTAGGGTGGGCAATCTGCCCACCGCCCGCAACACCAACGCAAAGACGGTGGGCAGATTGCCCACCCTACGGATGGTAACGCGATGTTAACCTTGGAACGGTCAAGTTTGACCCATGCCGAATTATGTCAGGGCGCGCGTTCCGGGCGCGACTTATTTTTTCACAGTGAAGCTGTCTGACCCACGGCTGGCGTTGTTGACGGATCGGATAGATGACCTGCGCGCGGCTTATGTCGCAACAGCGCGGGAAGCTCCGATCACATGCGACGCGATGGTTGTCCTGCCCGATCATTTGCACGCGGTTTGGACCTTGCCACCGGGAGACTCGGATTTCCCCGAGCGTTGGCGCCGTATCAAGGCGCGTTTCTCGCATCGCATCGGGCGGCACATGCCGCGATCGCCGAGCAAACGCGGGAAGCGGGAATGCGGTCTGTGGCAGCGCAGGTTTTGGGAGCATGTGATCCGCGACGAGGCGGATTACCACAATCATATTGCCTATTGCTGGGGCAATCCGGTGAAGCACGGGCTGGTGGCGCGCGCAGTGGATTGGCCTTATTCGTCACTGCATCGGGATATCCGGCTGGGCCGGGCCGGGGCGGAATGGGCAGGTCAAGAGATCAACGGTGATTTCGGAGAGTAGGGTGGGCAATATTGCCCACCGTGGTTGCATTGGTGTCCGGCGGTGGTGGGCAGATTGCCCACCCTACCGTTGGCTTATTCGTCATTGCATCGGGATATCCGGCTGGGCCGGACCGGGGCGGAATGGGCAGGACATGAGATCAACGGTGATTTTGGAGAGTAGGGTGGGCAATATTGCCCACCGTGGTTGCATTGGTGTCCGGCGATGGTGGGCAGATTGCCCACCCTACGCTTGCTTTGCATTAATCGCCTATTCGCGGTTGGTGCCCTTTAAGACTCGATAACCTGAGAACTTGGGAGTTAGCATCGGGCAACAAAAACTTTTGCGTGTTTACACAAAAGGATTAGAAAAAAGAAGCATCAGCATTGTTTCATAAGCAAATTTGGCGTCTCTTTCTAAGCTAGGTGTGTAAGCGTCACTGTAACAGGAAATTTCTTTTTGACCGTTTGCCTGTAACGAGTGAACCCAACTGTTTCGTAACTTTCTTAGCTTGTGAATTCGGTTTTTCAGTTCGTCGTCAAGTTCATATTTTTCGATTAAAATGTAAAGTTTAGCGTCATAGTCTGATTGCTCTGTTTTAAGGTAAGCCTCACACGTGCTGGCGCAAAGAATGATAGTTGATATGTCGGCACCTGCAACAAAGCAGGTGTGGGCCTCATATGACATAAGCGTAGCCCATTCAGAAAAGGATGCACCGCCTTGCAGAAGGTGCTCTTCCAAGTCTAAAGCCCATTGATCGCGCTCAAAAGAATCGGAACGCATCAAAACTACCTCCCCCGCCGCTTCACATTCCCCCCGCGCTGCCCCGGTCGTCCCGCCGTTGACCGCCCGCGCCCCTTTGTCGCCTCGGCTGAAGCTTTCTCCACCGCCTGCTGCCGTGCAAGGGGATCGTCCGCCACGGCGAGGTCCACCGCCTCGAGCCGCTTGACCTCGTCGCGCAGGCGGGCGGCCTCTTCGAACTCGAGGTTCTCGGCGGCGCGGCGCATGTCGGTGCGCAGTGCGTCGAGATGGGCCTGAAGGTTGCCGCCGGTGGGGCTGTCGACCTGGGCGGTGACGCGGTTCATGTCCACGTCGCCCTTGTAAAGCCCCGCGAGGATATCCTCGACATTCTTCTTGATGGTGGCAGGTGTGATGCCGTGTTCCTCGTTATAGGCGATCTGCTTGGCGCGGCGCCGGTCGGTTTCGCCCATGGCGCGCTCCATCGAGCCGGTGATGCGGTCGGCATACATGATGACCCGGCCTTCGGAATTGCGCGCCGCGCGGCCGATGGTCTGAATGAGCGAGGTTTCCGAGCGCAGGAAGCCCTCCTTGTCGGCATCGAGAATGGCCACCAGCCCGCATTCGGGGATATCCAGCCCCTCGCGCAGGAGGTTGATGCCGATGAGCACGTCGAAGGCGCCAAGGCGCAGGTCGCGCAGGATCTCGATCCGCTCGATCGTGTCGATGTCGGAATGCATGTAGCGCACGCGGATACCCTGTTCGTGCAGGTATTCGGTCAGATCCTCGGCCATGCGCTTGGTCAGCGTGGTGACAAGGGTGCGGAACCCGTCGGCGGCCACCCGCCGCACCTCGTCCAGGAGGTCATCGACCTGCATTTCCACCGGCCGGATTTCGACCATCGGGTCGAGGAGGCCGGTGGGGCGGATCACCTGTTCGGTGAAGACGCCGCCGGTCTGCTCCATCTCCCATGCCGCGGGGGTGGCGGAGACAAAGACGGATTGCGGGCGCATGGCATCCCATTCCTCGAACTTCAGCGGGCGGTTGTCCATGCAGGAGGGCAGGCGAAAGCCGTGTTCCGCGAGCGTCATCTTGCGCCGGAAGTCACCCTTGTACATGCCGCCGATCTGCGGGACCGAGACGTGGCTTTCGTCGGCGAAGACGATCGCGTTGTCGGGGATGAATTCAAAGAGGGTGGGGGGCGGCTCTCCGGGGGCGCGGCCGGTGAGGTAGCGTGAATAGTTCTCGATGCCGTTGCAGACGCCGGTCGCCTCGAGCATTTCGAGGTCGAATTGCGTGCGCTGTTCGAGCCGCTGCGCCTCAAGCAGCTTACCCTCGCCGACGAGCTGATCAAGGCGGATGCGGAGCTCTTTCTTGATGCCGATGATGGCCTGTTGCATCGTCGGCTTGGGGGTCACGTAGTGCGAATTGGCATAGAGGCGGATATGGTCGAACGTGTCGGTCTTTTCGCCGGTGAGCGGATCGAATTCGGTGATGGATTCCAGTTCGTCGCCGAAGAACGAGAGCCGCCACGCGCGGTCTTCGAGGTGGGCGGGGAAGATTTCGAGTGAATCTCCGCGCACACGGAACGAGCCACGCTGAAACGCCTGATCATTGCGCTTGTATTGCTGGGCCACGAGATCGGCCATCACCTTGCGCTGATCATAGTCGGAGCCGGTCTTGAGATCCTGTGTCATCGCGCCGTAGGTCTCGACCGAGCCGATGCCGTAGATGCACGAGACCGAGGCCACGATGATCACGTCGTCGCGTTCCAGAAGCGCCCGGGTGGCCGAGTGGCGCATCCGGTCGATCTGTTCGTTGATCTGGGATTCCTTCTCGATATAGGTGTCGCTGCGCGGCACATAGGCTTCGGGCTGATAATAGTCGTAGTAGCTCACGAAATATTCGACGGCGTTGTTCGGGAAGAACCCCTTGAATTCGCCGTATAGCTGCGCCGCGAGTGTCTTGTTGGGGGCAAGGATGATGGCGGGGCGCTGGGTTTCCTCGATCACGCGGGCCATGGTAAATGTCTTGCCCGTGCCGGTGGCGCCCAGAAGAACCTGATCGCGCTCGCCCTCGGTGACGCCTTGGGTCAGTTCGGTGATGGCTGTCGGCTGATCGCCCGCGGCGGAAAACTCGGTCACCATCTCGAACCGTTTGCCGCCCTCGAGCTTGGCGCGGGAGGCCACGTCGGGCGCCGGGGCGTGCAGAACCGGGGGTGAACTGTCGGAATGGGCGTAGGGCATGGGAAGGCGTCCTTCGGATTTGATCCCAATGTGACGTTTTTGGCGTGAGCTTCAAGGTGGGGTGGCCGGCGCGCGTGCATTCTGCAACATGAGGTCAGGGAAGGGCCACGATTTGGCCTTGATCCGCGCGTAGCCTTGGGTCAGATCAAAGGGACCGGGACAGGTCCGAAAGACGGCAGGAACCACATGCAGGTCATCATTCACGCCGGCGCACACATGACAGACGAGGAGCGCCTCCTCAAATGCCTTATGGGCAATGAGCCGGTGCTGTCCGAGCTTGGCACGCTTGTTCCGCATCCCAGCACCTATCGCAAGCAACTGCGCGACATGATCAACGAAGCCGCCTCGAGCGGCATTCCCGCCGATGGCGCGCGGGCGACCATCATGCAGCAAATGGGTATCGAGCCCGGGGCCGAGCCGGAGCGGATCGTCCTGTCGAACCATGGCTTCTTTGGCACGCCGCGCATGGCAGTGACCACCGGACAGTTTTATCCCGCCGCCCCCAAGCGCATGGAAATCCTTCAGCGCATCTTTGACGGCGACGATCTGGAGCTTTTCTTTGCGCTGCGCAATCCGGCGAGCTTTCTGCCGGCGATGGCGCAGGAGACGAAGTTCAATTCGGTGTCGGAATATCTGGGCGGAGGCGATCCGCATGACATGCGCTGGTCCGAGCTTGTGGCGCGGCTGCGGCAAAGCTGTCCCGACGTGCCAGCGACCATCTGGTGCAACGAGGACACGCCGCTTATCTGGACGGAACTCCTGCGCGAAATGGCCGGAGTCGAGCCGACGATCCGCATGGATGGCGAGTATCTTCTTCTGCGTGAGATCATGACCGCCGCGGGAATGAAACGGTTCCTGACCTACATGGACAGCCATCCTAACATGACCGAGATTCAGGCCCGGCGTGTGATCGCGGCCTTCCTAGACAAATTCGCCGACGATGAGGCCATCGAAGAAGAACTTGATTTGCCCGGTTGGACCGAGACGATGGTTGATGAATTGAGCGAGGCTTATGACGAGGATATCTTTGCCATAGCGCGGATTCCCGGCATCACGCTGATTACGCCATAAGCGGGATTGCCAACCCCCCCGGCGCCTGCTAAATCCGCGCCCGGCGCCCCTATAGCTCAGCTGGTAGAGCAACTGATTTGTAATCAGTAGGTCCGCGGTTCGAGTCCGTGTGGGGGCACCATTTTCCGTCTTTTTGTGCTATCGGCTTTGGCTGCTTTCGTGGCGTGACGTATCCGCGTTTCGGGGTTAGCTGCGAGCACGCGAGGAAGATGCCGTCCGTGACCCTGTCGGATGCTGCGCTGCAATGGGACGATACGGCAGGAGGTGGCAGGGAGTGCATCGGTGCGATCCGGCCGCGCAATCCCGTTTTGGGCGCGGCGTGAGTGGCCCCATTTCACCGCAGGCATCATTGTTTGATCCTTAAACGTGACGAGAATTTGGCCGGATTTTTCAGCATCATTGAGCGCGCAGGTAAATAAGCATAAAAACAAAGGCTTGCACATCTTCATATCGCCTTTCCGGTGTCTGGAACACTCCAAAAAATCGCCAGATTTGATTGCTATACGATGTGTTCGAACGGTCTGAAGTCTTTATCCTGTGAAGGAGAATGTCACCATGCGGCTGCTTCTCGTAGATGACGATCCGGTTTTTTGTGATCTCGCGACCGCGGTTTTGGCGGAGAGCGGTTTGACCGATCTGACGCTGGCGCGATCGGCAGAAGACGCATTGCAGATCGTCGATGAGCAGCGGATCCCATTCGACTGCTACCTGCTGGATATCATGCTGGACGGCATGGATGGCATCGAACTTTGCAGTCGCCTGCGTCAACGCGTCGATTGCAGAGTTGCGCCGATGATCATGATAACGTCTGCCAAGGCCGCGCCGCTGATGGAGCGTGCTTTCGCGGTTGGGGCGACCGACTTTCTTCGCAAACCTCTGGACGAGACCGAGCTTGTCGGCCGAATCAGAATGGCCATGCAACTTGTCGCGGTGACGAAAAAGGAACGGCGCCGCACCAGCGCCTTGTTGGCGCTAAGCTCCTACGGGTCAGACATCGGTCCTATGACCCCGGAAGAACGCCTTTGCTTTCCGGATGTTGCGAGCATGCTGGATTACTATGAACTTGAGAACCGGCTGTTGCGGATGCAGTCGGGTCACTATCAGTTCAGCGTCTTCCGCGTCGAGATCGACAATTTTTCCCGGTTCAACCGGATGACCGAACGCAGAGATGTCTTGCAGCTGTTGCAGACGACCGGCGCCCGTATCTCCGAGGCGATCCCAAAGCAGCCGTTGTTGCTGTCTCATACCGGGGCAGGCCGGTTCATTGGGTGTATCATCGGCCGACAGCCCGACATCCTCCCCGCGCTTGAGGAGCGTCTTCAACTGCCGGTTTCCGAGGCTACGACGGAGCGCGACGCGTGCGCACACGATGAAGCATCGCTGGTTGTGACGGCGTTGTCGGACAGAAAGATCATGTCGCGGGACGCGGCCATCGCGCTTCTGCGGACCGAGTTTGAAGAAACGGCTTCGACGCAGGCCGAAGATCGGCCCGAGATCGACACGATCGAGGACGAAATCTTTGCCAAGGCGACCGATGTCGAGCGCAATATCTTCGCGGAAAACTGAACGCAGCAGCAAAAACCAGAGCCTTTGGGATCAGCGGAGCGATCGGGGGAAGGTAAACTTCGGTTCCTGCATGTCGTTGGGCGATGCAGCCGAACAGAGGCTTTTGCCGAGTCAGATTTCACCGTGTAAGACCCCCCGAACAACATAAGGTGAAGCGGTTTGGGTACTCGAAATCTTGCCTTGCCGACATTTAGAAGCCAAAAAACTGCCGCACCGGTTTGAGCTCTTCCTGTATCATCCTTCATACCGCGTTTGACCGTCATCGAAACAAGACGCTGCCTATTGAATCTTTATGTACCTGGCTCGCTTCAATAATAACCTGTCAATTTTGAGGCACGGCAGCGTTGTGTCTGGTGGAGCGAGCTGGGAATTGCTTTATGGTCTTCAGCCTTACTATTTCTCTGCAAACGCCTGAGCCTTGATTGGATTATGTCTGTGTCTGTTGGTTGAAGTGTTATGAGAGAATCCTGAGACACAGAAATTCGCGGAATGCAGCGGGAGACGCGACCTTTGGGCGTGTTTGCCTTTGATCGATGCTTCAATTCAACCTCGAAGCGCTTGCAAGGTTCTGTAGAGAAGGCTTGGATATTCATGATCCCATGATTGCTGCTACGATGATTTGGCGTGACGAGGCAAAGTCACCCATACGCGTCGTCGACACACATGAGGGGGGGTCTTTATGCCCATAGCGTCGTGCAGCTGTTGCGTTCTTCGTAGAAAATACCGACAAGCTGGATCGCGGCCTAAAGACTGATTCCAGACCTTGTTTTGGAATAGCTTGCCAGGAGTAAACTACGCCTCCGATGCTAATTGATCGGAGTTGCCTATTTTTATTGGAGGGTTCATGAAAATTGTAACGATCATCGGAGCGCGACCGCAATTCATTAAGGCAGCGGTCGTGTCGCGGCGCATTCTTTCCCGAACCGATATGGAAGAAGTTCTGGTCCATACTGGGCAGCATTACGATGACAACATGTCCGACGTTTTTTTCAAGGAAATGGGCATCCCCGCTCCAAAGTATCATTTGGGGATTGGCGGCGTCGGACATGGCGCTATGACCGGGAGGCAGCTTGAGGCGATCGAGACGGTGTTGATTGATGAAAAGCCCGACATACTGATCGTATATGGAGATACGAATTCGACATTGGCAGGTGCGTTGGCTGCTGCGAAGTTGAATATCCCGGTGGCTCATATCGAGGCCGGCCTGCGAGGATTCGACCGGCGCGTGCCAGAGGAAGTAAATCGCGTGGTCACGGATCATGTGTCGTCGTGGCTTTTTGCGCCGACCGAGGCGGCCGTAGAACACCTGCGTCAAGAAGGTATCGATCCCGAAAATGTCGTCCTCTCCGGCGATGTGATGTATGATGCGGCGCTGGTTTATGGTGCCGAGGCTGAGCAGAAATCGGATATTCTTGACCGCTTAAACCTCGTTTCGGGCGATTTCCGTTTTTGTACGACCCACCGGCAAGAAAATACCGACAACATGTCGCGCCTGACAGGGATATTCGACGCTTTGCGCGCGCTCGCCGAAGAAAAACCTATGGTTTTGCCATTGCATCCGCGGACTCGTAAATGCCTTCAGGCAATTGGCAGGTTCGACGAGATGACAAAAGGTATTACCCTGATTGATCCGATCGGATTTTTCGACATGATTTGTATGCTCCGGGGAGCGTCAGTTGTCATGACAGATAGCGGAGGGGTTCAAAAAGAAGCCTATTTCCACGGCACGCCGGTGGTCGTGATGCGAACCGAACAGACCGAATGGACGGAACTCGTCGATCTGGGCTGGGCACATATGGTACGTCCGGACAATGCTAAGGCACTGGTTGATGTCGCGCACCGAATCGAGGGCACCGCCGGAGACACCTCGACGCAGCCCTATGGCAACGGGCACGCCGCAGATGCCATACTGGACAATTTGTTTGAAGGCTTTAAAGGTTCATGCCGATAATCAGAGATTTTAAGGAAAAGGGTCCGCAGGACAATCAATCCGAGGCCTTCTAGACTTGCAACGAAAGAGTGGTCAATCCGCCTCTTTTGTCAGCAAAAAACTTACGCGGGACAAACATATGAATACGATCAAGGTCGCACAGATTGGTTGCGGTTACTGGGGCAAGAACCTGGCACGAAATTTCGCGGAACTGGGGGCGTTGGCGGCGGTGGTCGACGGGAACCCCGATACGGCAAACGCTTTTTCAGAGCAGTATTCCGTGCCCGTGCGCACCTTGGACGAGGTGCTGGCCGATAACACGATTCAGGCCGTTTCCCTAGCAACCCCGGCGGAAACCCATGCTGCGCTTGCCTCGCGTGCGATAAAGGCCGGCAAGCATGTTTATGTCGAAAAGCCGTTATCCTTGGAGATCGCCGACGCAGAGGCTGTGATCAAAGAAGCGGCCAGTGCCGAGCGTGTCCTTATGGTCGGGCACCTATTGCAATACCACCCGGTTTTCCTACGCTTGCGAGAAATCGTGGAGTCAGGGACACTCGGGCCCCTGCGGTATATTTATTCCAACCGCATGTCGCTAGGTAAATTCCGGGTCGAGGAAAATGTTCTTTGGTCTTTCGCGCCGCACGACTTTTCGATGATCCTGTCGTTGGCTGGTGAAGAACCAAGCACGGTGACAGCGCAGGGGGCGGCTTTTGTAACAGCTGATTTGGCGGACTGGGCAACTGTACAGTTCGTGTTCCCGTCCGGAGTTCGTGGGCACGTTCAGGCCAGCTGGCTACATCCGTTCAAGGAACACCGCCTGGTGGTTGTCGGCGAAAAGGCGATGGCGGTTTTCGAGGATTCTGCCTCCGAATGGGGTGAGAAACTCAAAATCTATGATCACACGATCGACTATTCCGGTGCGGTACCGGTTCCGCGTAAGGCCGATGCGCAGTGTATTGCAGTCGCACCTGGCGAACCCCTCAAGGAGGAGTGTCGTCATTTTCTCGATTGTGCCGAAAACGGCAGGTCGCCGCGAACCGATGGAACCGAGGGGTTACGTGTATTGCGCGCTTTGGAGCAAGCTGAATCGGCCCTGCAAACCTCATTGAGAGCGTGAAATGAACGATAATACAGCCTTTGTACATGAAAGCGCCTATGTGGACGACAAGGTCGAAATCGGGTTAGGCACGAAGATATGGCATTTCGTTCATGTGCTGCCAAATACCACGATCGGACGCAATTGTGTGCTTGGTCAAAACGTAATGGCCGGCCCGGATGTGACCATCGGTGACAATTGCAAAATCCAGAATAACGTTGCGCTTTATCGCGGTGTCATTTTGGAGCAAGGAGTGTTCTGTGGGCCGTCGTGCGTGTTCACAAACGTGCTGACGCCACGGGCAGAGGTCGAACGAAAGGACGAGTTTGGCCAGACGTTGGTGCGCGAGGGTGCTACAATTGGTGCAAATGCCACCATCGTTTGCGGCAACACCCTAGGCAAATATTGCATGGTCGGGGCAGGAGCCGTAGTGACACGTGACGTGCCTGATTATGCTCTTGTAATAGGCACACCGGCGCGGCGGATCGGCTGGGTGAGTCGGACTGGCGACCGGCTTAACGAGAACCTTGTTTGCCCGCGAACCGGCGAGCGATATGAGCAAGTCGGACCTGATGCTCTGCGTCCGCTAACAGACTGATATTCAATCAGAAGGCTTGGAGATCTGATTCTATGCAATTCATCGACTTGGGCGCTCAGCAGGCGCGTATCAAAGACAAGCTGGACACCCGCATTCAGGGTGTTTTGGCGCACGGCAAATACATCATGGGCCCAGAGGTCAAAGAACTTGAGGCCGGTCTGAGCGAATTTTGTGGCGCGCGCCATGTTCTTGGCTGTGCCAATGGAACGGATGCGCTGCAACTGGCGCTTATGGCTTTGGGGGTTGGTCAGGGTGACGCGGTGTTCTGTCCCAGCTTCACATTCGCGGCCACGGCCGAAGTTGTTCCCGCCACGGGCGCGGTTCCGGTTTTCGTGGACGTGGATCCGCGGACATTCAACATTGATGTCAGCAGTCTGGAGCGGGCGATCGAACACGCCAAGGCGAATGGGTTGAGACCAACTGCGGTTATTCCAGTGGATTTGTTCGGTTTGGCTGCCGACTACACAGCGATCGAAGCCATTGCCGCTGCAGAGGGCTTGAAAATACTGGGTGACAGCGCTCAAGGGTTCGGCGCAACCTACAAGGGCCGTACGACCGGTGCGATTGGAGATATTGCGACAACATCGTTTTTCCCTGCCAAGCCCTTGGGTTGCTATGGTGATGGCGGTGCCGTCTTTACTAATGATGATGACTATGCCGCGCTTTTAGAGAGCTTGCGCGTCCATGGCAAAGGCAACGACAAGTATGACAACGTGCGGATCGGACTCAACTCGCGTCTTGACACCTTGCAGGCCGCTATCTTGCTGGAAAAGCTCGCCGTGTATGGCGATGAGATCGAGGCCAGACAAAAGGTGGCCGAACGTTACAGCACCGAACTGCGCGAGCTGGTGGAAGTTCCCTTAGTACCGGAAGGACAGAAGTCGGTCTGGGCGCAATATACGCTCAAGCTGCGCAATGGGCAGAGTCGGACTGCAGTGCAATCGGCTCTGAGCGACGCTGGGGTTCCCAGCGTTGTATATTATCCGATGCCGCTGCACATGCAAACCGCCTACAAAGAATTCCCCTGTGATCCCAGCGGTCTGAAGACGAGTGAGGATCTGTCTCATCGCGTTCTTAGCCTGCCAATGCATCCCTATCTATCAGCAGATGATCAGGGCCGCGTGATTGACGCGTTGAAAAGTGCGCTGCAAGCCGCTGTAGCCTGAGAACGACGCGGTGCCGGTCCTTTTTTATTCATCCAACAAGTTGGACCCCTCGCTGCTGTCGCAGGCGCGGGCCCGGTGCCCGGATTATGAAGCAACGCTCTGGCGTCCCAGCGGTGGGAGTATAATTCCGCCTGCGGCCTCCGGAGTAGCTTATCACATCTATGGTGCCATGCACCGCCTAGGCCTTTTCGCCAATGATGACTATTCGGCGATGCTGCTGGCAAAGGAAGGGACACCGCCAGCGCATATTTCGTCGGTTTTTCCTGGTTTCATGCGCTTTCCATTTATGAAGCCGGAGGACCTGCAGATTGGGGCAACCGCCACCGCGCCCGAGGCCGCAGGGTCGGGGCTGGCCACCAGAGCGATTGTGGAGATCGTCGACCGGCTTGAGAAGCCTGACCGCACGTTCTGGTATTTGACGGATGCAGCCAACGCCGCCTCCTGCCGGGTTATTGAAAAGGCAGGTTTTCGGCTCGTTGGGGAGGGCGAAAAATACCCCCGCCTAGGGGTTCGAGCGCTGGGATACTACGATATCAGGCAATAGCAGGGGAAAGAACTTGCGAATTTGGACTTCGGTGATTGGCCAGCGACTTGATGACGCGCAAAACACTCGTTCGATGCTTCTGTGTGACGCGTTGTTGAAGCGCGGTCACGAGGTGGTCATGTGGACTTCGGCCTATGATCACATACATAAAAAATGGCGGCCTGAATGGCGCGAAGCGCACGGCGGACCCTTCATCATGGATAACGGCCTCGAAGTGCGCTTCATGAAGGGGTGTGGTTACAGCAAAAACATGTCGCCCCGCCGGTTCCTTGACCACTGGCTCTGTGGGCGAGATTTTTTGCGGCAGGCTTCTGACTTGCCGGCACCCGATGCCGTTGTCGCATCCATACCTGATCACCTGACCGCCGACGCGCTTGTGAAATTCGCGCGACGTGCCCGGACAGCGGCGATTGTGGATGTGCGGGACAAATGGCCCGACATCTTTATTGATTACGCTCAACAGCCGATGCTTCGCGCGATGGTCCGGTTGGCACTTTTGTCGGAACGACGGCGGGCTGCTCGAACCTTGGGCGATGCCGATGCGATCGTGGGCATGATGGGTTCAATGGTCGAGTGGGGTTTGGAGCGCGCAGGGCGGCCTTCGGGTGAAGAAGATCGGGTTTTCTATCTCACAACGGCGGAAAAGAATTTTGGAGAAGCCCCGGTGCCCGATATTGATCCGGCTTCGGACGCGGCCGCGGCAATACAAGCGACAGAAGGACGGATCGTTTTCTCTTTTACCGGGACATTCAACCGGACCCAGCATCCGCTGATACTACTTGATGCACTCGATATTCTGAAAAAGCGTAACGACCCGGCGCTGGACCGTGCTTCTTTTATCATCGGCGGGGGGGGCGTTGATGCCGACAGGGTGCGAACGCGAGCGGCCAAACACGAGAACGTGGCTCTGGCCGGTTGGTTGAAATCGAATGAAATGGCTGCGATCTTGAGGGCTTCGGACGTCGGGCTTCTTTTGATGAATTTTCCTTCGCCGGCCTTTAACAATAAGGCATTTTCCTATTTGGCTAGCGGTATCCCGATTATAAATTGCGCGACTGGGGACTTGGCTGACCTTCTGACCGAAAACGAGGCAGGCATGAACGTGCGCGGTGGTGATGCTCTCGGCCTAGCGGAGGCCATCTCCAAATTGACGCTCGATGATGCTCTGCGGACCCGTATGCGCGGTAATATACGGGTAGCTTATGATCGTTTTTTCGACCGTGATGCCAACTACATCGACTATGCGAAGCATATAGAGCGTGTCATCGCGATGCGGTGATATTCACGGCCTTAAAGGGTCTGTTCTTTGGAGCCGATATTCGTTAGAGCATCGAGTGAATTTTGAAAGTCGGCCAGAGGATTCGTGGCATGCAGACACATAGGGATATACCTTTCTTCAACTATCCTGGTTTGTTTGAAGAAGATGCCGAACAATACCTTTCAGTGATGAAGAATGCGCTCTCGCGTGGTGCTTTCATCATGCAGAAAGACCTGTTGGATTTTGAGCAGCACTTAGCCGATTATCTGGGATGTAAGCACGCAATAGGAGCTGCGGACGGGACTGCTGCACTCATCCTTTCCCTGCGGGCAGCAGGGGTCGGGGATGGTGATGAGGTCATTGTATCCTCTCATACGTTTGTTGCCACCGCTGCGGCGGTGCATCATGCTGGTGCTACCCCGGTCGTCTGCGACTGTCTTTCGGACAGTATGATGGATCCCGAAAGCGCCCGTAGCATGATTACGGACAAGACCAAGGCGATCATGCCGACGCAATTGAACGGACGAACGTGCGACATGGATGCGCTTTGTGCGCTGGCCGACGAACATGGGCTAAAGATTGTTGAGGATAGCTGCCAGGCGCTAGGGGCGCGGTATAAGGGCACGCCTGCGGGCCTTTTTGGCGTGGCCGGATCATATAGTTTTTATCCGGCTAAGACTCTGGGCTGCTTTGGAGATGGTGGCGCGGTTGTGACCGACAGCGATGAGGTCGCGGCGATGATCCGGCAGATGCGTGATCATGGTCGGGGTCCGGACGGCAAGGTCACGATGTTCGGTCATAACGGTCGGCTTGACAACATCCAGGCTGCGGTTCTTGACGTTAAGCTGGCGCGTTATGATGCCTATGTGGCCCGGCGCCGCGAGATTGCGGCCCGCTATACCGAGCGGCTTTCTGGTATTGAGGGCTTACTTCTGCCGCCGGGTCCTGAAGCCGACCCCAATCGCTTCGATATCTACCAGAACTACGAGATCCAAGCCGATCGTCGGGATGCACTACGAGAGCACTTGTCGCAAAAAGGTGTTGGGACCATCATTCAATGGGGCGGCTGGATGGTGCACCAGTTTGATGATCTGAACCTACGCGTAGACGCGCCTTATGCCGAAGAGATGTCTCGCCGTTACATGATGTTGCCAATGCATCATCTTCTCAGTGACGCGGATGTTGATCATGTGTGCGACGCAGTTCTCGACTTTTACCAACGCAACTCAATTTAAAGTGGTCACCGAACTCTATGAGCCAAAAACCAATCAATGTCGCGGGCGGTCTGCGCACCGATGCCGAAGCGCAAGAAGGAACGCGCAACCAAGCCCTTTTTGAAGCCAACCCGTCGCCTTGGGAAACCAAGATGGAGAATTTTCCCAAGTATGTGCGGCGGCAGAACATAACCCGTTTTCTTGCACTTTACGAGATTTTCAAGAAAGTTTTGCCGGTCAAGGGATCAATCGTTGAATGCGGCGTGAATCATGGGTTCGGGCTAATGAGCTGGGCCAAGTTCTCTGCCATCATGGAGCCAGTGAACCTGACGCGTCGCATCTATGGATTTGACACATTCGAAGGGTTTCCCGGCGTCAGCGAAAAGGACCGCTCTGCCAGTTCAATGCATGTCAAGGAGGGCGACCTTAAGGCCGACGTGCATGATGAGCTTTCGGATCTTATCGACATCTATGACAGCACGCGATTCATCGGCCATGTAAACAAGGTCAATTTGGTGCGCGGTGACGCGACCCAAACGATACCGCAATTCGTCGAAGATAACCCGCATTTGCTGATCTCGCTTCTTTACATGGATTTCGACCTTTACGAACCAACCAAGGTCGCACTGGAGCATTTTCTGCCGCGCATGCCCAAAGGAGCGGTGCTGGCCTTTGACGAGTTGGACAACCCGCTCTGGCCTGGCGAGACGCTCGCAATGCTCGAGGCCCACGCCAAGCGCCCACTGCGCATCGAGCGGCTGGAATTTGACCCGTATATCGGTTTTGCCATTCTCGATTGAGGAGGCTGACCATTATGGATCAGGAAGGAAAAACAGCAGTGACAAACAGTCCTGATTTCGACTCGGTAAGAGAAGCAGCGCATCGCGTGCGCAGGCATGTTCTCGACATGACCAGCCGGGGAAAAAGTTCGCATGTCGGCTCGGCACTTTCGATGACCGATATCGTGACAGTGCTCTATGGGCACATGATGACCTATGATCCTGCTGACCCCCGGTCGGCAAACCGAGACCGGTTCATTCTTTCGAAAGGCCATGCCGGGGCCGCGGTCTATGCCACGCTGGCCGAATTCGGCTTTTTCGACCCGGGCCGCCTCAAAGACCATTACCAGAACGGGTCGGTTTTTTCGGGCCATGTCAGCCATAAGGGTGTTCCGGGGGTGGAGCTGTCGACCGGCTCACTCGGGCATGGTCTTGGTGTGGCGACGGGGATGGCGCTCGCCGCACGTCGCCAAGGCAAGAGCCACCGGGTCTACGCAGTCCTCTCGGACGGGGAATGCGATGAAGGCTCGAACTGGGAGGCAATACTGTTTGCCGCCCATCACAAGTTGTCGAACCTGACTGTGGCGGTGGATTACAACAAGATCCAGTCGCTGGCACCGGTGTCGGAGACCCTAGCGCTCGAGCCGTTCGCAGACAAATGGCGTGCGTTCGGCTGGCATGTCGAAGAGGCAGACGGTCACGATCACGAGGCGCTCTTCAATGCCTTTGAGGCTGCCAATATCGCCCTTACTCCGGGTGTCGTGATTTGCCATACCACCAAGGGCAAAGGCGTGAGCTTTATGGAGGATTCGGTCCTGTGGCATTACCGAAATGCTCAAGGACAGGAATATGAAGATGCTGCCGCCGAGCTTGACCGCTTTGCAGCCAGCGACAGGAGATTTGAGCCCGATGCGTGATGCCTTTCTCAAGGAGCTGACCCGGCAAGCCGCCGAGGATGCCGGTGTAATGCTGATCACCGGTGATCTGGGATTTGGCGTTCTCACCGAATTCTCGCAACGGTTTCCCGACCAATTTGTCAATGCCGGCGTTGCCGAACAAAACATGACGGCGATGGCCTGTGGCATGGCTATGGAAGGCTACCGCGCCTTCACCTATTCGATCGCCAATTTCACGACGCTGCGCTGTCTCGAACAGATCCGCAACGACGTGTGCTATCACGACGCCGACGTGACGGTGGTGTCAATTGGTGGCGGGTTTTCCTATGGCCAGCTCGGTGTGTCGCATTTCGCGACCGAAGACCTGGCGATCCTCCGGGCGTTGCCGAACATGACGGTTATCGCCCCCACCGACCCTTGGGAGGCCGAGGTGTTGGGCCGTCAGATGGCGGAACTCAAGGGGCCGAAATATCTGCGCATCGACAAAGGCAAGGCAGGTCTGCCCGAAGACCGTGACAGCGTACGGATCGGCAAAGCGCGACGGGTGCGCGACGGAAGCGACGCTACCATTTTCTGTATCGGCGCGATCCTGTCCGAAGGGCTGGCTGCGGCCGAAATGCTGGAGAAGGACGGCATCTCGCTACGCGTCGTCGGTATCCACACGCTCAAACCGTTGGACACAGACGAAATCGTGGCCGCCGCGCGCGAGACCGGCGGTGTCGTGACGCTCGAGGAGCATTCCGTGATAGGTGGGTTGGGCGGCGCGGTGGCCGAAACCCTCTTGGAGGCAGGCTGTGCGCCCGGCTTCTTCCGTCGCATGGGGCTACAGGACATCTATCCCAGCGTGGTCGGCGACCAGGATTACCTGCGCACAGAATATGGCATGGATGCGAATGCAGTCGCGGGTATGGTGCGAAAGGCACTGTCGTGACCGATCTCACCCCTTCAGACGCGTCCGTCACCGTCGCTGAGCGCAACAGCTATCCTCTCAAACGGTTGTTCGATATCGTGGCATCGCTGTTGGCGCTGATTTTGGCGGGACCGGTGTTACTGGTCTCGCTGCTGCTGGTCTGGTTGCAGGATCGTCATTCGCCTTTCTACATGGCCCGCCGGATCGGACGCGGTGGTGACAGCTTCACTATGATCAAGGTGCGCTCAATGATCGTCAGGGCCGAAAGCTCGGGGGTGAATTCCACCGGCGCCCATGACAACCGCATCACCCGGGTCGGGCGGTTCATCCGCAAGTTCAAGATCGACGAACTGTCGCAGTTTCTCAACGTGCTCAAAGGCGACATGTCCGCCGTCGGTCCGCGCCCCAACACTTGGAGCTGGGGCGTTGAGCTGTATACACCAACCGAACACACGATCCTTTCGGTCCGCCCTGGCATCACCGACCTATCTTCGATCGTGTTCTCGGATGAGGGCGAAATCCTCGATGGTGCCGACCATCCGGACCTGCTTTACAACCAGATCATCCGTCCTTGGAAGAACCGTCTGGCCCTTTGGTATATCGACAACATGACGCTGGGAATGGATATTCGCATCTGCTGGCTGACGGTCATGGCGATCCTCGACAAGCCGAAGGCGATCAGCGGCGTCGTCGCGCTGTTGGAGCGCGGTGGGGCCGATCCCAAATTGATTGAAGTCTGCCGTCGCGACGCTCCCCTTCCCGCGGCCCCGCCGCCTGGGGCTCAAGAAATTGAGACTGGGGCTCGGATGTTCGATCAGACCGGGGGATGAGATATGGGAAAGAAACCTAAGGCCCTACATCTGACCACGGTACACAATCCTTTCGACGTGCGTATCTTTCACAAGCAGTGCGTCTCTCTGGCCAAGGCAGGTTTTGACGTTGCGCTGGCCCAGCGTGGGGAAGTGGATGAAACTCGTGACGGGGTGCGCATTCGAGCGCTGCCCCGCTATGGTTCGCGTATAAAACGGATGACCCTCGGTGTGTGGCACGCTTTCAGAGTGGCGCGTGAGGAACGTGCGCAGATCGTTCATCTCCACGATATAGAATTACTTTGGGCGGGTATTCTACTTCGGTTGTTTGGCGCGAAAGTGATCTATGATTGTCACGAGGACGTTGCGGCGGATCTCGATGACAAAGCTTATTTGCCCCGCGCCTGCATCCGACCACTGAAGATTGTGGTGCGCGCTGTTGAGGGTGTCGCAGCGCGCGCCTGCAGTCGCATCGTCGTTGCAACTTCTGGGATAGAAAGGAATTTCGCAGGCTTCGATCCGGTGCTCTTACGAAATGTCCCTATACTGGGAGAATTGGCTAGCCTGAATGCTCCTACCTTCAGCCAGCGTGATAGACGGATTGTTTACATCGGCGGTCTTGCGCCCTTTAACGGCGTTGAGCAGATGATTCGCGCCATGGGGATTTTGCCCGAGGGACATGGAATCCGCTTAACACTTGGCGGGGAGTTTGCTTCTGAAGCTGAAGAACAGACTGCACGCGGATTGCCTGGAGCTGAATACGTTGATTTCATCGGTTGGGTGGGTCGTGATCAGGTCGCGCGGGAATTCGCGCGCGCTCGGGCGGGCCTCGTAGTCTATCAGCCAACAGCCAACGTGGTGAATTCCGAGCCGAACAAATTTTTTGAGGTCCTTTCGGCAGGGCTGCCGCTGATTGCGTCTGATTTTCCACATTGGCGTGTGCTGGTTGAAGCTGCCGATTGTGGCCAACTGGTTGATGAGAGCGACCCGCATAGCATCTCCGAGGCGATTCTGCGTGCCGTTGATCATCCTGATGTGTCAGAGGCTTCGGGCGCGCGCGGGCGTCAATTCGTCGAAGCGGAGCGCAATTGGGCGCGTGAAGAAGGAAAACTGATTGCGATGTACGAGAACCTCCTCGGCTCGGCATCGCGTCAAAGGATTACAGATGCCGCGTAAACCGCTGAAAAAGCTTCTGGGTGACATGGGCGAGTACATTACCGGCAGCGCATATATTCCTCGCGATGCACCAAAAGACGGTGATTGGCCCTATCCGTTGAATTGCCTTTTCATGCTCGACGATCCGACCGCATACTTTGAGCCGCGGGACGGCGATGGTGTGCCTATGAAGAACTTCGCAAACTCGATCGGGGTGCATTATTTGCCATCTCGGGTGGCGGCTTACGGCTTTGCCTGTTGGCAGGCTTGGAAGGCTGGAGACACCACGCGGAAGGACGACTTCTTCAAGGCTGCCGATTGGTTCGTTGCTCACGAGGATGGACTTTTTCTGCATCATTTCAGTTTGACAAGTGTTGGGCTAGAAGCACCGTGGCTCTCATGCATAGCCCAAGGCGAAGGGATATCGGTATTGGCCCGTGCCTACGTGGAGACCGGTGCGGAGCATTACCGAGATGTGGCTGTGGCGGCGCTTGCACCGCTGACCCGCCCGGTGGCGGACGGGGGTGTCTTTAGCAAGTTGCCAAATGGCGCGTATTTCTTGGAGGAGTATCCCGGAACGACGCATCGGCACGTGTTGAACGGCTGTCTTTATGCGATGGTGGGTTTGCATGATCTGGACAGGATCGCACCCGAATCTGGCGCAGGTGCGCTGTTGCAGGAATTGTTGAAAACAGTGGCTCTCAATGCGGATGCTTGGGAGCGGGGCGGGTGGTCGCTTTATCAATACGCCCCTCGGGGATCAGGCCTTGCGATGAATTACAACACTCCCGGATATCAGAATGTGCATATCGCACTACTTTCGTTCCTTGCCGCTGAGCGCGATACCGAGGGGCTGGGGCGAGTCGCTGATAGATTGAGCCGCGCCGCAGAAAGCTTGCCACGACGGCTGATCGCTCTGGGTGGCAAAGTTGCCTACCGCGCTCGGGCGGGCTGGTAGGTGTTATGAGATTGCGACAAAAGCTCAGGGGTGGCACATTCTCTGCCATGATCCTGACCGGGGGCGCGGCTGGGGTCGCACAACTGTTCGTATTGGCCACAACTCCAATCGCTACACGGCTTTTCGACGGTGAGGCCTTTGGCACACTAGGCCTGTTCATGGCCTTTTCCAATATCCTGACTATCGGCGTTCATTTTGGCTTAATAGATACTATTCTCGCAGCCAAGGATGACGACGAAGCCGAGACGCTGCTACTGGCGGTCTTTCTCAGTATTGCAGTGATGTCCGTGCCGGTTGGAGCCACGATGTTTGCGCTTATTGCGCTCGATCTTTTTGGAGCAGGTGCGCTGCCAATTTGGACGGCCCCGGCAACTGCGCTGCAAGCGGCCTGTGTGGCTGCGGTGATGGCCCAACAGATGGCCGCAATCCGTCGACGCACCTATCGTACGCTTGCTGGATCACACTTGGCTCTCGGCCTCTCGCGCGGCGGGGGTCAGATTGGGTTTGGCTTTCTCGGTCTGGGGTCGATCGGTCTGGTGATGAGTGAGTTGGGGAGTCGCCTTGTTACTGCGCTGGTGCTTTGGCACCTTTCGCCGCCGCTTCCGAAATTGGATCGGAAAGCGCTGCGCCGGGCAGCATCGACAGCTTTGGGCTGGCGGCGTTTCATGGTTTTCCGCACTCCGGCTACGCTGCTTGGCGTCCTCAAGGTTTCTTTTCCTCCGCTTCTGATCGGAGCGTTCTTCATGGTAGATCAAGTAGGGTACTTTACCCTTACCACTGCTGTCCTATTTGCTCCTATCGGCCTTCTTCAAAAAGCGATCGGAGATGTCTTCACTGGGAACTATTCAGCAGCGCGCCGGTCTGACCCGCGAGAAGCCACTCGCATATTATGGCGCACGGCTGCGGGGCTTGGGGGGCTTGGTTTCCTGATGGCCGCAGCGCTATATTGGAGCGGACCAGAGCTCTTTTCCGTAGTCTTTGGCGCACCTTGGCGCAGCTCTGGTGAAATAGCCTCAATACTCGCCCCAGCATTTTGGGCAATGGTCTTGGCGGCGCCTCTTTCACCGGTGCTGAATGTGTTGCGACGTCCAGATTTACTCATGTGGTTTAATGCTGCAGCGGTCGTTGTTTTCATCTTTCTCTATTGGGCGACAGGTTTCTGGCGTCTAGATTTTAAGGCGACGGTTGGCGGTATTTCTACGATTATACTTGTATCTAACCTTGGACTCTTTGGCTTGGTCACGTTGGCTGACCGTTTCATCCATGAGAGGATGGACTGAGATCCAAAGTCGCTATGGGCTGCTGAGGCTTGGAGGACTTGCGTTTCGTAGAGCCACCAAGGGGCATCATCCATATCATAACAATCAGCAGCAAGATGCCATTCGAAGTCAATGAAGTGTGCACAGCAGTGTTTGCTAGGACCAAGGCAGGTGAGATGGTCAGCGCCGTGACGACCATTGGGTCTTTTCGTGCCGCTGCAATGTCGTATAGCCACATCACTATCATGCATTGTATGCTTGCGAAGAGCATACCGGCCGTACCCATGTTGGCAAACCCATTAGCCAAAAAACTAGCGTT
This sequence comes from Roseovarius sp. E0-M6, assembly GCF_037083845.1. NCBI lineage: Bacteria > Pseudomonadati > Pseudomonadota > Alphaproteobacteria > Rhodobacterales > Roseobacteraceae > Roseovarius > Roseovarius sp. E0-M6. The sequence continues at coordinate 130,696 of NZ_JBAPLA010000008.1, forward strand.
GGCGTTATTATCTTCGACAGTAGATACATAGCCTCCTGCGATCCTCGAAATGGGCTGGGAAAGTGGAGAATTCAAGAAAGAAGACAGGAAACTGTCCGCGTAGAACACCATTGGCAGTTCCGAGAACAGCTCGATATAAGTCGCAGCCAAAAAGCCATTGTTAAGCGCCATGCGGAACGTCGTTGTCCAGAGAACAAGGATATTTCCGGACACCATGCTGAACAGCCAAGGGATAAAATAAATAAACAAACAAACAAACAATATAGCAGCCTTGGGTGAAGCTTCATTGCCGCCTTTTTTGCGAAGAAAGAAGTAGAACAAGCCGGTAATAATAGCGGTTAGCGCATTGATTTTGTGTGTGGAGATAGCGAAGGAAAGAATTCCAGCCATTACGCCGATAATCACAAGAGCGGGTTTCTTTCTGGCCATTCCGATTACAGTCAGGATAGGTGCGATAGCCGATCCCAACCAATTGCAGATATAAAAGACAAATGTCGGGATGTCTGTGAGGCCTTCCTTAATATATCGGCGGCGCTCGTAGACATTCTCGGTAAGGCTTTCCAGACTATATTCTCCAAACAACAGTGCTGCTAATATTGGGACGCCTACCAACAGGCTCAGCACGCTTCGCCGTAAGGCTCGAGACGGAGTTTGACTAAACGTAAAGCTTCGAACCGGAATAAGGTTTTTCAGTTGAATCGCGCTGAAGCTTACGCAGAACATTAGAGTTGCGAAAGTTTCGGCCGTGTCAAAATCAGCGTTGTACATCGCGAAGAACGCAACCGAAGGTAAATATAGGATAAAATACAGTAGAAGGAAAATATAGTCAGAAGGTCGTGTGGTATTGGCCGAAATGAGCAAACCAGGAAGAACCGCCAAAACGAAATAGAGCACATATATTCCCGAAAAGGGAGTAATAGGTGGGAAGAAAAAGAAGAAATCTGCTTGGAACGAAGGTAAAATAAAGCGACCGTATATATGGATGTTGACCATAAATACTGCAGTCGCACTCAGCGCCATCAGTCCTTTGAATTTCGCGGATTTCATGGGCCGTCTTTCAGTCTCGTGTGGCTCGTCGGCCCGCGCACAGTCGACATCGCGTGAGCGAAGTTACCGAAAACGAGGATCGCCGGTGCTATACACATTGGCACTGTAATGGTCCACAAAAGATTGCGAAAACGACTGAAAGTCGAATGATTTCAAAACCTGAGCTTTCAATTCTCCGAGAAATTACGCGCGGTAAGCTATAGCTCCCAGTATTTTTAGCGTCTTTTGTTGCAAGGCTCAATAAACCGTAATAACCGGTGCTGAGGTGCCTTGGGGGACGGGGAGAATAGACATGTGCGGGATTTCAGGTGCGCTGTCTTTGAGTCCTGAAAAGGATGTCCCGGCTTTGGTGCAGGCGATCGTCGAAGACCAACGACCCCGAGGTCCTGATGCCCAAGCTGTGCAAACCTATGCTTCGCCAGAGTTTCGTCTTGCTCTTGGTCATAACCGTCTGAGTATCATTGACCTCAGTGAGGAGGCCAATCAGCCAATGCTCAGCGAGGATGGTTCGCTCGTGATGGTGTTCAATGGTGAGATCTACAACTACATTGAATTGCGAGCGGAACTGGAGGCTGCAGGCTACCGCTTTTCCACCAATAGCGACAGCGAGGTTTTGCTGACCGCTTTTCGTCATTGGAACGAAGGTGCATTGTCACGCACGATTGGGATGTTCTCTCTCGCGATTTATGATCGGCGCGACCATAGCTTATTTCTCGCGCGTGACCGGTTCGGGGTGAAACCCTTCTATTATTACAGTGATCCTCGCACTTTCGCCTTTGCCTCGACGCCGCGCGTTTTGGCAAAGGATGCTGGGCTTAAGCCTGATTTGGAATATGTCGCTCGCGGTATCGCTCTGAAGTACTATGAAGATGACAGTGATATCGCTCCTTATGACGGGCTAAAGGCATTGAAGCCTGGGCACATGATGCGTGTGCGTGTTCAGGACGGAAGGCTATCGTTAGACACACGTGCCTACTATGATCTCACGGCCCGCGCTGATGAAACTCGCGAAAGGCTTGCGGGGATGTCCTCAGCGGCGCTTGACGAAGAATTGATAGCACTCTTAGATTCGGCAAACTCCTTGCGCTTGCGTTCCGACGTGCGGGTGGGGCTGTCTGTTAGTGGGGGGGTCGATTCATCGATGATTGCCTCTCTGATCGCCCAGACGGGGGAGCCGCCAACCGGATTTTCCTTTGGTCATCCCGAAGCGCTTGATAGCGAAGGCCCGCTGGTCTCACGATTGGCCGAGCATACAGGGATGCATACTCGCTGGGTCTGGCCCGAGGCGGGTCCTGATCTGGCTGATCTTTTTTGGAAGACTTTACAGGCGCAGGATGCGCCATTTCCCCATGTTTCGATCATGGCGCAATATGCTGTGTTCGAGGCCGCTCGGGCCGATGGTTTTACCGTTATGCTCGGCGGGCAGGGGGGGGATGAAGCGTTCATGGGGTACCGCAAATTCTATCTTTTTTATTTGCAATCCATCATGCGCACTCGCAATTTTGGGGCCCTTCCACATTTTCTGAGCGCATCGTTGCCGCTCGTACCGCCGGTCATGCGTCGCTCCGGTGTTTTCTGGTCGGAACGTAAGCGCTATAGCGGTGGAACCGAAGGTATGGGGGTGTCGCTTCGACTGCCAGCACCGCGCAATGTCCATTCGCCCGCACTCTTGCCAGGACAAAGCTTGGCCGAACGTCAAGCGCTAGATGTGACACGGTTCAGTTTGCCCACGCTTTTGCGCTATGAAGACCGGAATTCGATGGGCAACAGCATTGAGAGTCGGTTACCGTTCATGGATCAACGTGTGGTCGAGTTCGGCATTGCTCTACCACCGAAACAGAAACTGAATAGTGGATTCGGTAAGCATATACTGCGCCGGGTTGCAAAAGGTATGATTCCTGAAGAGATTCGAGTGAACCGGGACAAACGTGGCTTTGATGTCCGGCAAGGTCAATGGTTGCGCTCGGGACTTGGTGCGGTGCTGCGTGATGCGCTGGAAGAGCGCCGTGATGTGGCGCGCGAATTCCTGCCTGCGGGTGATGAAATCGCCACTGTGTTTTCAGATGGTCGGTTGTCTTCGGACCCGCAAGCCTTCAAACAGGCTGTGTCACTGATATGGTTGGCCAAAGCTGGGATATGATCTTTCGTTTTTTACTTTGCGCTATGATGGTGGTTCCCGCCGGAAGTGTTCAGAGCGCGGATCAATGTCTTTCTCATTCGGAAGCTCCAGAGGCATTGATCTCTGAAAGTCTTGTAAGAATTGATGAAATCCTTTCAGGCATCTCACCTCCGACGAATACGGGAATATATCAGGCTTATAATTTGGCTAGGGCGCCATTGGATCTCGTTTATGGCGCGGAAGGCAATCAGGTCGCCGAAGCAAAGGTGCGCCTGAGCCTCGCCGATTATCTGCGCGAATTGCCACGAATAGGCACTCTTCAGGAGATGCACGGTACTGTGGTTAAGATCGACGGATTTTCGGTCAAGAATGGTTCAGAGTCGAGGCGACGCGTTCCGGTGGCCGTGGTGCCGGGCTCAGGTGAAGCCGCATTGTCCTCGGGTTCAGCGATACAGTTCGGTTTCCTTGTCTCGACCGCGCTGCGTTCGGCGGCTGATGCGGGCTCTTCTGTCGATGCCGAAATCAGGGCGCTATACGAGTTTACGATGAACGATACGCTGCGTTTCTACTGGCTTGAAGCTCCGGCTTGGCACTGGGCCGGTGTCTATCCGAACCGTAAAGCGCGAAGCGCGGCGAGGTTCGGATACTTTCTTCGTTTGCGCCCAGCGTTCTTCCAAGCCTTCACGGATTACGACCTACATATTTTTGCATTGGCCGCAAATCTACGCATCACGCTTGCCGAATGGCCCGAACTGGCTCGAGCAGGAGACCTCGCTTTGATTGATGAGGTTCTGGACACAGCTTTTCGGGCCGTAGAGGAGAGAATGGATGGCGGAGAGTCGGGCGACGGTTTTGGTTTTGATCGGGGTCGCTGGCGGGATGCCAATGGGTTTGAATACACGGCCTGTGAGAGTGCAGCCCCACCTCAGGCACCTTGTGGGCCGCCCGCCGCCGACCATCCCGATGTCAGCCACGCTCAACGCTGGCCTCAGTGGCTGCGGAGCTTATCGGGAGCCGCAGAGCTTCGCGGTCGGATCGATCTCGCCAAAGAACTGGAAGATCGGCGAGTTGGCCTGGCGCGTCAGATATCCGGCGCTGCGCTCTATTGGCGGGATCAGCGTCCGGTTCTGCGAAATTTCATCAGCGGCGCTGATGGTTGGTACAGGTACGACAAAGATGTGAAGGGGTATGGGCATCCCCCTTCTTCACTGACGGGGTGGGCCTTTGGATTCGGTGCGTACTCTGCTCTGGCTCCGCTTAACCCAGACCTTGCCAAAGCCTATCGGGAATTTTGCTCTGTTATCCAGAGTGACGATCCTAAAGATGTTGCTTTTCGGGTGAAATTTTATTCCCAAAACCCTATTTCCCCGCGGCCAGCAGATGCTCCCGCAAAGGATGATTATGGCACCTCCTCGCCTGCGGTATTCGCTTGTCGCGCTTATGCAGCGCTCGGATGCTTCTAAAACGCGGAAACGCTCGAATAGTGAAAAATATCCTAGCTAAGAAATGGCAAAACGGCTATGCCGCGCCTGAATAGAATTGCATTGGAACGGCTTATGTTTTCAGCAGAAGATATTAGACTGCGCAGACCTAAAATTGGTATTCTTGGTCTTGGTTATGTGGGAATTCCACTGGCTTTGCGCATCGCCGAAACTGGCTTCACTGTTCTTGGATTTGATGTGCTGTCGGAGCGCGTGACCGATCTCAATTCCGGTATCAGCCCGATCAAGCACATTGCTAATTCTGATGTGCAGAGAATCGTAGAAAGCGGCTTCGAGGCAACGACGGATTTCACCCGTGCCTCTGAATGTGATGCGTTGATCATTTGTGTGCCAACACCGCTGGATAAATCACGTGAGCCCGACCTGAGCTTTGTCGTCGCTACCATGAACAACATCGCTGGTAGCCTGCGCGAGGGGCAGCTTCTGGCATTGGAAAGCACCACTTGGCCTGGCACTACAAAAGAAGTGCTTTTGCCGTATGCGGAACGAGCCGGCCTTTCGGTGGGAACTGATTTTTTCCTAGTCTATTCGCCAGAACGCGAAGATCCCGGCAACCCGAATTTTCAGACGCGCACGATCCCCAAAGTGGTCGGTGGACATACACCTGCCTGTCGCGCGGCGGGAGAGGCGCTCTATGGAGCATTTATCGATCATGTGGTGCCAGTCAGCTCCACCGAAGCCGCCGAGATGGTCAAGCTTTTGGAAAACATCCACCGGTCGATCAATATCGGTCTCGTAAACGAGATGAAGATCGTGGCCGATGCGATGGGGCTCGATATTTTCGAGGTGATCGACGCCGCCAAAACCAAGCCATTTGGCTTTACGGCCTATTACCCCGGCCCCGGAATTGGCGGACACTGCATTCCGATCGACCCTTTCTACCTGACTTGGAAGGCGCGGGAATATGGACTGCACACCCGCTTTATTGAGCTTGCTGGCGAGATCAACGCCGGCATGCCGCAATATGTGGTCGACAAGACAGTACGCGCTTTGAACGAAGCGGGCAAAAGCTTGAAGGGGGCAAAAGTTCTTGCCTTGGGTATCGCTTACAAGCGTGACGTGGACGATATGCGTGAAAGCCCATCAGTTTTTGTCATGGAGCTGTTGCGTGACTGGGGGGCAGAGGTGGCCTATTCTGACCCGAACGTACCGATCTTTCCCGAAATGCGCGAACACAGTTTCGATCTGTCTTCAGTGGAACTGACCTCCGAAAGCATCGCCTCGTATGACGCGGTGATCCTGCTTACCGATCATAGCGATTTCGACTACGATTTGATCAGGAAACATTCCAAGACATTAGTCGATACGCGAGGCAAGTTTCGTGGTGATTTAGGCGTAATCCGCGCCTAACCCGCTCGCCCTGAGTTGAGCCTATCAGGCTGTGATGCAGATCCACCCATCCCGCGCAACGGGTCAGTTGGGCGCGGTGGTGTTGTCGCTGGTGTCTTCGGAGACGATTTCGGCGTCTTCGACGATGGGGGACGTGGATTTTTCGGTTGTGTCGGAGCCTGTATCTTCCGCGGTGTCGGTCTGGCTTTGATCCTCGATCGCGCCGACGATGAGGGGGAGCATTTCGACGCCTGTGGGCATTGCGACCTGTGCTGTTGGCGGTGTTTTCCAGTCGAGCGTATCGACCGATCCGCAGTTTTCACAAGCGGCCACCCATTCGGCGTGGATATGCTGACATTTGTCGCAGATCCATTGTGGGCCGCGCGGCGCCGAGAGCGCGCGGGCGAGCCAGCCCCTGACCACAGCGTCATTCGCCCCCTCGCCGCGTTCGATCGCGGCCATGATGGTGAGGGCGCGGGCGTCGGCCTCGCTTTCGGCGAGGGTTCCGAGGGCGCGGCGGGCGGCCGGGAAATTCTCGGCGGCGATCTGAAGTTCGGCTTCGACCAGCTTGGCCTCTCGGTGGTCGGGTGAGAGGCGGAAGAGCTTGGTGAAGCGCTTGAGGCGGGCGTCGGGGGTTTCATCGGGTTCTACGGCGGCATAGGTGGCGGCCAGATCAGGGTGGGGCTGCGCCTCCCATGCCTTTGTCACCACGCGGTTGGCATAACGTTTCTTGCCCTGATTAATATAGGCCCGCGCCGCCATGACAGCGGCCGGCACGAGGTTTGGCGACAGTCGATTGGCTTCGATCGCCGCCTCGCGGGCTTCGATGGTCTTGCCTTCGTCGGCTACATCGCGGGCCTCGGCGAGGGCCAGAACGGCATCGCGGCGGCGATGCACGTCGCGGGGCAGGTTGCCATGCTTGAGCTTGGCGCCGAGTGTCGCACGCGCGTCGGACCAATTGGCATTCTGGGTTTGCAGGCGCAGCAGCGTGTCCTGCACCTCTTCGTGTGCGGGCTTCATGCCGAACGCCTTTTCGGCGAGTTTCAGGGCAGTATCGGTGTCGCCGTCGGCAAGTTTCTGTTGCAACAGGCCACGGACCCCCACGAACCGCGTCCTGTCATTGGCCAGAAGCCGCCTGTAGCTTTGTTCGGCGGTCTTGCGGTCGCCCGTCATCTCGGCCGCCTGTGCGGTGATGAGGGTCGTGAGTTCGGGTTTCTTGAGATACTTTTCGGCCTTGTGGGCGCGGGCCATAGCGACGTTCCCCTCGCCCGAGGCGAGGGCCATCATGCCTTCGGTCAGGGCGCGGTAGCCCTTTTCCTGCCGGTTGCGATCGAACCAGCGCGAGATCGCCGTTTCATCACCGTTGATGAAGTGCAGGACCGCGACAAGCAGCGAGGCGAGTTTGAGCAGCACCCACATCGCCACGATCAGCACGACAAGCGCGATCACCGCCTTGAGCGGCGAGAGATTGACCTCATACCCCGCCATCACGATGCGCACCCCGCCTTCGAGGTTGAGCAGATACATCGCACCGAAGCTGGCCGCCACGATAAGCGCAAGGAAGATGACGATCTTGATCACGGACCAAAGCATATGAGCGCCCTTTCGGGGTTAATTGAGTTGGGCGCCGATAGAGTCGGCGGCGTTGACGGCATCGAGACGCGTGGTGGCCCGGTCCATCCAGTCAGAGAGTTCGGTGCGGGCCTCTTCGGGGAGGGCTTCGAGTTCGGCCAATGTATCGGCCAGACGCCCCTCGCGCAGCGCGGCCTCGGCGCGTGACAGCACCGCGTCGGGGCCCGACCCTTCGCGCGGTTCGAGCGAGCGCACGCCAAGCTGAGACGACAGGAAGCTTGCGAAGCCGCCGTTCTCGGACTCTTCGGACCCCGATCTGCGGGCCGCCGTGAGCGCGTCACGCGCGGCGTCGGGGAAGGATTGCCTGAGGTCGCTGAGCGTGGGCACACCGGTTTCGGCGACCTGCGACAGCGGTGCGGGAATGTCCTGTCCGGTGTCACGCAGATCGGACAGGGCCGTATCGAAGGGGGCGCCGGTATCGAGGGCGGTTTGCAGGCGGGTCAGAGCCGCGCGGCGCAATGTGTCGCGCGCGGATTGCTGTGCCATTTCTTCCTGCCGGGCGGCGTTGTCCATCAGCGTTTCGATCTGCTCGCGCTGGGTGTTCAGGGTCTCGCGCAGGTCGGCCAGCTCTTCGGAGGTGGCGCCTGAGCCGCCCTCTGTGGGGGCCGTGGGCCGCGCTTCCAGATCCGAAACACGAGTGTCGATAGTCTCCATACGCTCGGTCAGGTCGTCGAGCCGGGTGCCCAGATCATCAAGCGAGGATTCGATGCCGCTCAGGTCCGGGGCCTCGGTGTCGCTCTGTGATTCGGCGGACTCGAGCCGGTCCGAGAGGTCTGCGATTTCCGCAGACTGATCGTCGAGCCGGGTTTCGAGAGTGGAAAGTGCTTCGGCCGACGGTCTTTCAAGCACACCCAGTTGCGGAAGAATGAAATAGGCCGCACCCGCGCCGATCAGGGCCGCGACAATGCCGCCGAGGATCATTGATCCCCCGCCGCCGCCGCCGGATTCGGCGGGGGATGTGGCGGGCAGATGGGCGGTTTGATCGGTTTTCTTCGCCCCGTCATGGGCGGTTTCATCCGTTTCGGACTTGTCCGTGACCTTTTCGGTGTCTGACGTGTGGGTTTCGTCCGCGCCTTCGACCTTTTCGGGCGTTTCGGACTTACCCATGGCAGGGGAGGGATCGGCAGCGTCGCCTGTCTCGGGTCCATCCCCGTTTTCTTTGGTGTCGTCGGTGTGGGTGTCATCCGCGCCTTCGACTTTCTCTGGCGTCTCGGACTTGCCCATGGCGGGGAGGGGATCGGCGGTTTCTTCTGTCTTGGCGTTGTTCTCGGGCTTTTCGGTGGCCTGATCATCCTTGTGGTCGGGGGGCGTGGTGTCGCCTGCCGTCTCGACCGGCTGATCGGTGTCGGAGGTGTCAGCAGGTTTTGTCACCTTTTCAGCGTTATCCGCCTTCTTCGAAGCGGTTTTTCGCGATGGCGTCGTCTTTTTCGCGGCCACGGTGATCACCCTTTCATCACGTTCCAACCCTGTCACCTTACTGTGGTGACATGTTACCCTCAACCCGTCTCGCAACGTTCCACGCGGCGGGAAGTTCCTCCAGAAGCGCCTTTGCATCGGGTCGCGGCGCGACAAGAACGTTGCCAGCATATGCGTCGGGCACGGTCGCGGCGACCGCATCACTGAGCGCCAGAATCACAAGCGGCGCGGTGAAGGGCGCGTTTTCAAACAAGATGCACCCGGAGCGCGGTGAGAAAAGGGGAATTACGACCGGATTTTCGCCGCTAAGGCAGGCGCGTGCCTCGGGGGTGAGCGGTTGCGCGTGTTGAGTATAGACTACGGCCTCACGCGTGGGCAGGCCCGCCTTTGACAAAGCGTTTGAAATACTCACCGCGACATGTTCGCCGCGCAGATGCAGTAACGGGGGTTGCGGCGGGTCGTCGCGGAGCATTTGCAGAAGGGTGGTGGCATCCGGCGCCGTCATGCGCACCGAGAGCCCTGCGTCACGGGCCAGAGAGGCAAGCCGTGGCCCCACGACATAGGTCGGCATGTCGCGAGGTGCGGCAAAAAGCGCATGCTGCGAGGTCAGCAGAAGCGTTGCGGCATCGCCGGGATCGGGCACCCTGCGCCGTTCGATCCGTAGAAGGGGCGACAGCACGACGCGCGGATCGAAGCCCAGAGCCGTCCGCGCCGCATCGGCAAACCGTGCGCCATCCGGGTCCGGGCGGGTGATGAGCAGGGTTGGCGGCATGGGGCGGGTGTCCTCTGCGCGGTTGTTTGCGCCATCGCCCGGTGTTACCTGCGATGGGTAGTTTCCGCAACGGGCAGGCCCATGGGCGACACTCTTACCATCCTTGGTATCGAAAGCAGCTGTGACGATACGGCGGCGGCGGTTTTGCGCGTTGGCGACACGGCGCAGACCCTTTCCTCGATCGTGAGCGGACAGGGAGAGCTGCATGACGCCTATGGAGGTGTGGTGCCCGAGATCGCGGCGCGCGCGCATGCCGAAAAGCTTGATCATTGCGTGCGCGAGGCGCTGGACGAGGCCGGGGTGCGGGTGCGCGACCTTGATGCGGTGGCGGTGACGGCGGGTCCGGGCCTTATCGGGGGGGTTATGTCGGGTGTCATGTGCGCCAAGGGAATTGCGGCGGGCGCGGGGCTACCGCTTATCGGGGTGAACCATCTGGCGGGACACGCGCTGACGCCGCGGCTGACGGATGGGGTGGCCTATCCGTATCTCATGCTGCTTGTGTCGGGCGGGCATTGTCAGTTTCTTCTGGTGCGCGGCGCGCAGGACTTCGCGCGTTTGGGCGGAACGATCGACGATGCCCCCGGTGAGGCTTTCGACAAGGTGGCGCGCCTTCTGGCGCTGCCGCAGCCCGGTGGCCCCTCGGTCGAGGCCGAGGCGGCACGTGGCGATGCCACGCGCTTTACCCTGCCCCGTCCGCTTTTGGACCGGGCGGGATGCGACATGTCCTTTTCCGGGTTGAAGACCGCTGTGTTGCGCGCCCGTGACGGGGTCATGACCGACAACCGGTTAGGCCGACAGGCGCGGTCCGATCTTTGCGCCGGGTTTCAGGCGGCGGTTTGTGACGTTCTGGGCGAAAAGACGCGCAGGGCCCTTGAGATTTACCTGTCCGAGACGCCGGAGCGCGCCACCCTGACAGTGGCCGGCGGTGTCGCGGCCAATGGGGCGATCCGCGCGCGATTGACGGAGGTGGCACGCGGGGCGCATGTTGATTTTGTCGCGCCTCCGCTGGCGCTTTGCACGGATAATGCCGCGATGATCGCCTATGCGGGGGCCGAGCTTTATCGATTGGGCCAGCGTGATGGCATGGAGCTTGCCGCGCGGCCGCGCTGGCCGCTGGATCGGACCAGCCCGGCGATGCTCGGGTCCGGCAAGAAAGGAGCGAAAGCATGATCGGCGTGATGGGAGCGGGCGCATTCGGCACGGCACTGGCGATTTCGTTTGCGCAGGAGGACCGGGTTTTGTTGGTGGCGCGGGATGAGGATCATGCGCGCGCCATGCGGGACGAGCGCGAGAATGCGCGGCGTCTGCCCGGTGTGGCCCTGCCCGATGCGCTTGAGGTAAGCGCAGAGACGCGCGCGCTGAGTGAGTGCGATATCGTGCTTGTCTCGGTTCCCACGCAAAAACTTCGTTCCGCGCTTGAGGGTGCGCGCGAGATACTGGCCGACAAGGCCCTTGTGGCCTGCTGCAAAGGGGTTGAGCGTGAGACGCAGTTGAGCCCGACACAGGTCATTGCCGAGGTTCTGCCTGCGGCCACGGCAGCGGTGCTGACCGGGCCGAGCTTTGCCGCCGATATCGCGCGGGGCCTGCCGACCGCGCTGACGCTGGCGGTGGCGGATGAGGCACAGGGCGAAGTGTTGCAGGCAAGTCTGAACGCACCGCATCTGAGGCTTTACCGGACCACGGATGTGACAGGTGCCGAGCTTGGTGGTGCGTTGAAGAACGTGATCGCGATCGCCTGTGGTGCCGCGATCGGTGCGGGCCTTGGAGAGAGCGCGCGCGCCGCGCTGATGACCCGCGGCTATGCCGAGATGGCGCGCATGGCGCACGCGCTGGGCGGCAGGCCCGAAACGCTTGCCGGGTTGTCGGGATTTGGTGACCTTGCGCTGACATGCATGTCCGAACAGTCGCGCAACCTGCGCTATGGGCTAAGCCTTGGGCGGGAGGAGACGTTCGAGGCGGGCGTCACCGTCGAGGGCGTGGCGACCGCGCGCGCGGTACAGGATCGCGCCCGAGCACTGGGTGTGGACATGCCTATCACCGATGCCGTTGTCGCGCTTGTCGCCGGTGAATTGCGCGTCCGCGAGGCCATGGATATGCTGTTGTCACGACCATTGAAGGAAGAATGATGCTTATTGCTCTTATTGCCCGCGACAAGCCCGGAGCGCTTCAAACCCGGCTCGAGACGCGGGATGCGCATGTCGCCTACCTCAAGTCCAGTGGGGTCGTCTCGCAGGCCGGGCCGTTGTTGACCGACGCGGGCGAGATGTGCGGCTCGCTCATCGTGCTGGATGTCGCGGACATGGATGCGGCGAAGGCCTGGGCGGCGGCGGACCCTTATGCCGAGGCGGGCCTGTTCGAAAGTGTCGAACTGATCGAGTGGAAGAAGGTGATCTGATCTCATGCGCTATTGGCTGTTCAAATCGGAACCTGCGACCTGGAGCTGGGATCAACAGATGGCCAAGGGCGAGGCCGGTGAGGAATGGGACGGTGTGCGCAATTATCAGGCGCGCAATTTCATGCGTGATATGGCCGTGGGCGACCGTGGCTTCTTTTACCACAGTCAGACCGAAAAGGCCGTGGTCGGTATCGTTGAGGTCTGTGCCGAAGCGCATCCCGACAGCACGACCGACGATGATCGCTGGGAGTGTGTGGATATCAAGGCGGTGCAGCCATTCGCGCACCCCGTGAGCCTTGACATGGTGAAGAACGATCCGCGCCTTTCCGAGATGGTTCTGGTCCGCAATTCACGCCTGTCGGTGCAGCCGGTGACGGACGAGGAGTGGCGCATCGTCTGTGACATGGGAGGTGTCACGGCCTGAGCTTGGGCCCGGGGGCCCGCATATCAAGCGGAGGGCGCGACCCAATGGCCGAACCCTCCGCTTCCCCACGTGCTCCCTACGCACCACACGTGTCTTGTTGGAAATAAAGGTTCGGCCATACTGGTCCGACAGGGTTCACCCTACAGGATGGTGCGGAGAAGTCCAAAACCAAGTGTTTCGCATCTTGTTCAAATCCGACGTTTCAGGGGCGGTCATAGGGGCGTCAAACGCTGCCGGCTGTGAATTGTGAACCGGGTGGCACCCGGAGACGTATACCGATTCAACAATGGCAATTTGACCGCGGGCAGCTTATGTAAGGCCCGGCTGAGTGTGAGGGATTTTCCATGAATCTGCGTCCTGAGGAACTGACAAAAGCCCCGGACCGTGACGAGGCGCGTGAGGCGTTGGCCCGGTTGCGCATCTGGGCGAAGGATGCGACGCCCGAGGAAATCGCGGATCTCGATCCGGCGATCGCGCGTCTTCTGCCGCAGGGCGAAGTGTCGAACTATCCCAGCCTGAGGCGCGATTATCCCGAGGGATTCGTGGTCGATGACGCCTATCGCGCGACCCTGCCCGATTTGCAGAACGGTCCAACGTCATTGATCCGTGGCGCGCGACAGCAGCTTCAGCATGTAGGTATCTCGAATTTCCGCCTGCCGATCCGGTTCCACCGGCGTGACGACAGTGACCTGACGCTGGAAACCTCGGTGACCGGGACCGTCAGCCTTGAGGCCGGCAAGAAGGGCATCAACATGTCGCGCATTATGCGCAGCTTTTACAAGCACGCCGAGAAAACCTTCAGCTTTGAAGTGATCGAGGCGGCGCTGGACGATTACATCACCGATCTCGACAGTATCGACGCCCGTATTCAGATGCGGTTTTCCTATCCGATGAAGATCAGGTCGCTGCGGTCTGATCTTGAGGGATATCAGTATTACGATTTCGCGCTGGAACTGGTCGAGACGGGGGGTGTGCGGCGCAAGTTCATGCATCTCGACTATGTCTATTCCTCGACTTGTCCTTGCTCGCTCGAACTAAGTGAACATGCGCGCCAGCAGCGCGGACAACTGGCGACGCCGCATTCACAGCGGTCGGTTGCGCGGATATCCGTGGAAATGTCATCGGACGCTTGTCTGTGGTTCGAGGATTTGATCGAGATCGCGCGCAGCGCGGTGCCCACGGAAACGCAGGTCATGGTCAAACGCGAGGATGAACAGGCGTTTGCCGAGCTGAATGCCGCCAATCCGATCTTTGTCGAGGATGCGGCGCGGCTTTTCTGTGAGGCGCTTTTGGCGGACGCCCGGATCGGTGATTTCAGGATCGTGGCAAGCCATCAGGAAAGCCTGCACAGTCATGACGCGGTGAGCATTCTGACCGAAGGTCCGACATTCGCCTCGGAAAGTCTTGATCCAAAGCTGTTCAACACGTTGTTTCATGTAGGCTGAGAGGCCGTCGCGTTCAGCGGTCGCCGGTAAACTTGGGGTTTCGGCCTGCCATGTTGGCGGCGATCACTTCCATCTGATGCGGCCTGCCGATGAGTTGCGTCTGTTCACGACTCTCGGCCATGAGCACATCGGATGCCGGCGCCCCGCTTTGGGCGACAGCGATCAGGCGTTTGGCGGCACGGATGGCCGATGGGCTTCGCGTCGAGATTTCAGCCGCGAGTGCCTGCGCCGAGGCAAGCGGGTCGTCGGCCAGTTCGGTCACGAGCCCCCAGTGTTCGGCCTGTGATGCGGTGACGGGCGCAGCGGTATAGGTCATGCGGCGGATCACGTCATCGCGGGTCAGGCGGGGTAGAAGAACCATGCCCCCCATGTCGGGGATCAGCCCCCATTTCATTTCCATGATCGCCAGTTCGGCATCGGGCGCGGCGACCCGCATATCCGCCCCGAGCGAAAGTTGAAACCCGGCCCCGAAGACCGCGCCATGCAGCGCCGCGATGACCGGAACCGGAATGCGGGTCCAGACCATTGCCACCTCCTGAAACAGGTTGGTGTCGCCGTGGCTGCGGGGCATCACGAGGGATTCGGGGTCGCCCGCGGCAAGTTGTCCGAAACTCATCACATCGAGCCCGGCACAAAAGGAGGCACCTTCGCCGGAGAGCACGACGGCGCGAATATCCGCGTCGATGAGCGATTGACCCGCCGCGACGATGGCGTCGGCCATGGCGGGATCTATGGCGTTGCGCTTGTTCGGGCGGTTAAGCCGGACATGGGCGACATGATCCGAGATTTCGGTGGTGACGCGGGACATGGGGCGCTCCTGTTAGGACGTGGGGACGCGGACGCCCGATCCTAGCGCAGCCGGTGCGCCATGTCATGATGACGTGAGGGCACCAGAGACGCGGCGGCGATGAGCCCAAAGCATTTGAGGAACGGTCGGGTTGACCCTGGGTTTCGCGAATGAGTGTCAGGTGGGTGTCGCCCCGCCGTCACGCCAAGCACTTGCGCGTCTGGCACGGCTGTCGTTATCTGCCGGCATGACAGAAAAATCCCCCAGCCACGCGCGCCCGACCCCGCTTGTCCGTTCCTTGCCACCGACGGTGCCGTTTGTCGGACCCGAAGTGCATGAACGCGCCAATGACATGCGTTTCCGCGCGCGGCTTGGCGCGAACGAAAACGTCTTTGGCCCATCGCCCAAGGTGATCGCCGCACTTGCCGAGGCCGCGAGCGAGATATGGAAATATGGCGATTCGACCAGCCATGACCTGCGTGCGGCATTGGCGGCGCATATGGATGTCGCGCCGGCCAATATCGTTGTGGGCGAAGGGATTGACGGGCTGCTGGGGTATCTTGTGCGGCTGATGGTCGAGCCGGGCGATGCTGTGGTCACCTCGGACGGGGCCTATCCGACGTTCAACTATCACGTCGTGGCGCATGGTGGCGTGCTGCACAAGCAACCTTATCGCGACGATCGCGAAGACCTGCCCGGGCTGATCGCGGCGGCGCGCGAGGTGGGTGCGAAACTTGTCTACTACGCCAATCCCGACAACCCGATGGGCACATGGGAAAGGGGGCAAGACATCGTGGCGAATCTGGACGATCTGCCCGAGGGCGCGCTTCTGGTGCTGGATGAGGCGTATGTGGAACTGGCCCCCGAGGGCACGGCGGCGCCGGTTGCGGCGGATGATCCGCGGGTGATCCGCATGCGCACCTTTTCCAAGGCCTATGGCCTTGCCGGGGCGCGGATCGGGTATGCGCTGGGCGAGGCGCCGCTGATTGCGCAGTTCGAGAAGATAAGAAACCACTTCGGCGTCAACATACTTGCACAGCGGGCCGCGCTTGTGGCGTTGCAGGATCAGCAGTGGTTGAGGGGAATTCGCGACAAGGTGGCCGCCTCGCGGGAGGGGATCGCGCGGATCGCTGCCGAAAACGGGCTTGAACATGTGCCCTCGGCCACGAATTTCGTGACCATCGACTGCGGGCGAGACGGGGAATTCGCGCGCCGTGTTCTGGCGGCGCTGGTGGCACGGGGGGTGTTCGTGCGGATGCCGTTCGTCGCCCCTCAGGACAGATGCATTCGCGTTAGCTGTGGGGCGCCGGGCGACCTTGAGATCTTGGCCGAGGTGTTGCCTCAGGCGCTTGCGGCGGCGCAAGACCGAGGTGACTAACGCGTTTCGCGAAAATCCGTGAGTCAGGTATTTCACCAAACGCTTTAAAGCGCGAATCGGGCTATCATGGCGCCATGCAGCGTGGACAGATGCCAGAAGCACCGAACTATACGAGCGCGGCCCTCGTGATGGGGCTGGTCAATCTGTTGTGGATATTCGGCGTCATCTGGGCGGTGTTCGGACTGCCGGTCGTGGTGGCGGTGGGTATCGTCCTCAATCGGGTGATCACGTGGCTGGCGCACCGGCGCGGCTAAACCTTGCCGCGCCGGGACGAAGGGTCAGGCCCGGGAGCCGAGTTCGCGCGCCGCAGCCGAAAGACCGCCCGCGCCATAGGGAATGCCCAAGGAGTCGAAACCTGCCTCAACGGTGCCGAGCATCCCCATGATCATGGGGACGTTGATATGGCCCATATGGCCGATCCTGAAGAAACCTCCGGCTTCGGGGCTACCCGGTTCGGCCATGCCGAGGCCGATTCCGAGGGTCACACCAGCCTCGTTTTCGGTCCAGCGGCGCAGGCGGTCGGCGTCGGGCGCGGGCAGGGAAAGCGCCGTCACCGCGTGGCTGCGATAGGCGCGGTCCGCGATATTGAGCCGCAGTGTGCCGTCACCGTCGCTCCACGCCTCGCACGCGGCCCAGATCGCGCGGGCCAGCGTGGCATGGCGGGCCCAGACCGCTTCGATCCCTTCGGCCATGATCATGTCGAGTGCGGTTCGCAGCCCATGCAGGTGATGGGTGGGCGCGGTGCCCCCGAAATACTGATAGAACCCATCGGGGTCGGCGCGCGGACCCCAATCCCAATACCGGCTGACGCGGTCGAGGCGGGTGCGGGCGTGGGCGGCCTTGTCACTGAACCACACGAAGCCGAGCCCCGGCGGCAGCATAAGACCCTTTTGCGAGGCTGATACGGCCACATCGACCCCCCACTCGTCCATTTCGAACCGGTCGCAGGCCATCGAAGCGATGCAGTCGACCATGAGCAGCGCCGGATGCCCCGCCGCGTCAATCGCCGCGCGGATGCCCGCGACGTCATTGACCACGGAGGTGGAGGTGTCGGTGTGGGTTGCGAGCACCGCCTTGATCGTGTGCCCGGTATCGGCGCGCAGTCGTTCCTCAAGGCGTGTCGGGTCCACCGGGCTGGATTTCCCAAAGTCGAGCAGTTCGGGCACAAGACCGATGGAGTCGGCCATTTCCGACCAGCCCATGCCGAAACGACCGGTGGCAAGCGCCAGCACCTTGTCGCCCGGCGCAACCGTATTGGCGAGCGCGGCCTCCCATGCGCCGTGGCCGTTGGCCACATAGATCGCGACCTTGCCGGCTGTGCGCGCCACAGCGCGCAGGTCGGGGATGAGGCTATCGGTCAGTTTGATGAGGTCGCCCTCGTAGATATTGGGGGCGGCGCGATGCATTGCGCGCAGCACTTCGTCAGGCACCACCGAAGGGCCTGGAATGGCCAGATATGTGCATCCGTGGGACAGGGTCATGGGCTCTACTCTCGTTTGGGTCGCGGTCACTCTAGGGCCGGCCTTGCCGAGGTCAATCGCTTGTCCGGCTTGTCACCGGGCGGGGCAGGCCCTACATGGGGGCGTCTTTAAACCGGCACATCGACACGTGGAGCGGAACGCGGCATATGAAGCTTTTCAAACGGATTTCAGATTGGGAACGCGGGCTTCGTGCGCGGTATAACACCGATCTGAGCACGCCCGAGAACCGCCGCCGCGCGCATATCTACAACCTGTGGTTCGATCATGCGATCCTGCGCACGGTGTGGACCAATTTCTTTCCGGTGGCGCCGGGGGTGTGGCGGTCGAATCACCCCACCCATCGGCGCTTTGAGAAAATGAAGGCGATGGGGATACGCACGATCCTGAACCTTCGGGGTGCGGCGGGTGCGGCGCATTATCTGGCCGAGGAGGAAAGCTGCCGAAAGCTTGGTCTGACGCTGGTCAACGTGACGCTTCATGCCCGCACAGCGGCACCGCGTCAGGATATCCTGCGTCTGCTCGAGGCGTTCCGCGAGATCGAGAAGCCGTTCGTGATGCATTGCAAGTCCGGGGCGGATCGGGCCGGATTTGCCTCGGCTATCTGGCTTTTGGTGATAGAGGGGCGCCCGGTCAGCGAAGCCCGGCGGATGCTGAGCTTCAAATATGTGCATATCCGCAGGTCAAAGACCGGTGTTCTGGATCATATCCTTGATATTTATGAGGCACGGCAGGCCGAAACGGGGATAGGCTTCGAGGAGTGGATACGTCACGAATACGAGCCCGAGGCGCTTCAGCTTGAATTCGACCGGACATTCCGCCGGAAATTTTGACGCAATCGGATAAAGAGTGCCGCGGTCGGATCGCCGGTCAGCGAATGACGATTTCGTCGCTGCGCATGAGGCCCAGAACGCTGCGGGCCTGTTCGTCCAGAAGATCGAGATCGAGATAGGTGTCCGAGAGGCGCTTGGTCAGGTTTTCCATACGAGTGACCTGTGTGTCGAGCGTATCCAGCCGGGCCTGAAGCGCGCGCGATTCGCCTTCGATCTCGGCGCGGCGGAACAGGCCGAAATCGCCTTGGACGGCGGCGAATGTGAAATAAAGACCAAGGCCGAACGCCACGGTGAAATAGATCAGCACACCCATTGCGGGCCGTTTTCGCATGCTCAACTGCTCTGCCTTCTTTCGTGTTGCGCCTCTTGGCGGGCGTCGGTGCGACAGTGGCACAGGCATAAGGGTTTGTGAATCCCCTTTTCATTCACGGGACAGCGCCTGTAGCATTCAGGCCAGAGGAGGCCTTGCCCATGGCGACACTACCCGCCCACGATGTCACAGATACTCATGAGATCAGCAATCAGCCCCCCCCGGTCGGTGACAGGGATCTGTGGGCCGGCGATCCCGCATTGCGGGATCATGCCGTTGCAGCCGGTGCGGAGGCCGATCACCTGGCCGATTACGGGGCACAGATGGGCCGCGCCGAGATGGTCGAGGCCGGACGCCGCGCGCGCGGCACACAACCCGAGGCGGTGTTGTTCGACGCGGGCGGGCGCAGGCTTGACGAGGTGCGGTTTCATCCGGCCTATCACCGGCTACTGGAGGTGGGCATCGGGGCGGGGTATTCCGCGCTGCCATGGGAGGGGCGAAGCGGCGGGCACGCAACCCATGCCGCGATGGTTTACCTCACCAGTCAGATCGAGCCGGGCGTCTGTTGTCCAATGACCATGACCTATGCGGCGGTGCCGGCGCTGCGGGCGGATACCGAGCTTCTTCGGACCTGGGTGCCCAAGCTGACCGCGCGGGTCTATGACGGCGCAGCACAGCCGCTTGGGCGCAAGCCCGGCGCGACGATGGGCATGGCGATGACGGAAAAGCAGGGCGGGTCGGACGTGCGCGCCAACACCACGCGCGCGGTGCGCGAGGGCGATCACTACCGCCTGCGTGGGCATAAGTGGTTCTGTTCGGCGCCTATGTCGGACGGATTTCTGATGCTGGCGCAGGCACCCGAGGGCCTGACCTGTTTTCTGGTGCCGCGTTGGCGCGAGGACGGGCGCAACATGGTCCATATTCAGCGCCTCAAGGACAAGCTTGGTAATCGCGCCAATGCCTCGGCCGAGATCGAGTTGGCCGATGCCTATGCGCACCGCTTGGGTGACGAGGGCGCAGGCGTCCGCACGATCATCGAGATGGTGCACCATACGCGGCTTGATACGTCGATGGCGCCGGCCGGGCTGATGCGGGCCGCGCTGGACCATGCTCATCACTGGGCCGCCCATCGCAGCGTGTTTCAAAAGCAACTCATAGATCAGCCGCTCATGCGGTCGGTGCTGGCCGATCTGGCGCTCGACTGGGAGGGAACGCTGGCGCTGGGTCTGTATGTGGCGGCGGCGTTCGACCGTGACGACGAGCCATCACGCGCCTTTGCACGTCTGGCGGTGGCGTTGGCGAAATACCTTGGCAACAAGCTCTGCCCCGGCCTTGTCTATGAGGCGATGGAGGCCATGGGCGGTATGGGTTATGTCGAAGACACCGATCTGCCCATGCTGTACCGCGAGGCGCCGCTCAACTCGATCTGGGAAGGGTCGGGTAACGTGATCTGCCTCGACATCCTGCGAACCCTGCGCAAAGAGCCGCTGGCCGGGGAGGTTCTGAGTGCAGAACTGGGGGAGGCAATGGGCCAATCGCGTGGGTTCGATGCGGCGCTGCGAGCCCATATGGCACGGTTTCCCAAGCTTCCCGAGGAGGGCGAGGCGCGCTGGTATGTCGAGAGCCTTGCAACTTTGCTGGTGGGATCGGTTCTGATGCGCTCCGCGCCGGCGGCTGTGGCCGACGCCTATGTCGCAACGAGGCTGCATGGCGACCGGGGCCGAACGGCAGGCGCGATCGGTGGAGTGGATACCGACGCCATACTGAGCCGCCTTAGCCCCTGATCCAAACGTTGGAGGGGGGCGCGCTCAGGCGCGTTGAGGTGCTGCGCCTTGTGATGACGCGCGTCCGAGAGGCGAGAAGCCGGTTGCCGCTTTTCGCGGCGTGCCTTAGCCCGAGATCGAGGCGTCGTAGATGCTCTGGACGGTTTCGCGCAGGGTGCTGTCGAACGTGTCATCGTCCTGATCGGCCGAAAGCCCCTCGGTAAGGGCGCGCGAGAAGCTGGCGATGACCCCGGTGTTGCGCGAGAGGCGTGCATTGGCCTCTTCGCGGCTATAGCCCCCCGAGAGAGCCACCACGCGCAGAACGCGCGGATGATCGACCAGCGGTTTATAGAGATTATCGGTCTCGGGCAGGGTCAGCTTGAGCATCACCTCGCGCCCGTCGGGCAGGGCATCGAGATGGCGGGTCAGCGCCTCGAGCAGCATACTCTCGGCCTCGGATTTGTCGGTGATCGAAATCGTCACTTCAGGCTCGATGATCGGCACGAGGCCGTGATCGAGGATGATGCCGCCGATCAGGAATTGCTGGGCCACGACGGCGTCGATGCCACTTTGGCTTGCCGCGTCGACGACCGAGCGCATCTTGGTGCCGAAGATGCCCTGTTCGCGCCCCCGCAGAAGCAGCGCCTCGAGGTCTGGCATGTCTTTCATAAGGCGCACGCCATCGGCTTCGTCGGCAAGGCCCTTGTCCACCTTGAGAAAGGGAACGACGGCGCACGCGTCCCACAGGAACCGGGCTGTCGGCTTGCCGTCGATTTCGCGGTCCATTGTCATCTCGAACAGGATCGCGCCCACGATCCGGTCACCGGAAAATGCCGGGCTTTTTACAATGCGGGCGCGCATCTGGTGAATCAGGTCGAACATTTCGGTGTCCGAGCTGTAGGCATCTTCGTTGATGCCATAAAGCTTGAGCGCCTTTGGGGTCGATCCGCCGGACTGATCGAGCGCGGCGATGAAGCCTTGCCCCTCACGGATTTTCTGTCTTTGCTCGGCCTGCGACATGTGACGTCCCCCTAATGACAATATCTTTTGCGATCTCTTAGGCGAGGGGCGTCAGCCGTGCAATCGTGGTGACGCTAACATGCGGTCCAGAGTCACCCCTTGATGCGCGTCAGGACCTTAGCCCCGACCCTTGCTCATGAACTTGCCGGCGATGAAAGTGGTGACCGCCCGTGGCGCAAAGCGCGGTGCAGCCGCGAACATCTTGTTCATCGCGCCGGTCACGCGAATCCTGCGGCCTTTTTTCATGGCTTGCCATCCGACGCGCGCGACGCTTTCCGCGCTGGCCGGGCGGCCAAGCTTCAACAGGCCGACACCGCGCATATCGGCGGCATCGAAAAACGCGGTTTCCGTGGCGCCGGGGCAAAGCGCGGTCACGCTCGTGTTGCTGCCGCGGAGTTCTTCGGCCACCGCCTCGGTGAGGGACAGGACATAAGCCTTGGTCGCATGATAGACTGAAAGATTGGGGCCGGGCATGAAACCGGCGGTCGAGGCCACGTTGAGGATGCGCCCGCCGCCCTGTGCCTGCATGTGCGGAATGGCCATTTTCATAAGGTATGTGAGCGCGGTCATGTTGACGCCGATGGTGCTCAGGTCACGGGGCCAGCCTTTGCCGCTGCCAAAGGTGCCGTGACCGGCGAGCCCGGCATTGTTCACCAGAATGTCGATATGGCAATCGCGGCTCGCCTCCTGCCAGAGCGATTCCACCTGAGAAAGATCGCCGAGATCGGCGGGTAGGACGCGGATTTCCCCGGCAATTCCGTGCAAGTCCTCTGCGAGAGCGGTCAGCTTGTCCTTGGACCGGGCGGTCAGGATCAGGTTGCGGCCTTCGGCGGCGGCGATTCGGGCGAATTCCGCCCCGAGACCTTCGGAGGCCCCGGTGATGAGGGTCCAGTTTTCCACGCGATCAGAATGCGTCTCTGAGGTGCCATGCGTCAAGCGCGCAACGCGTTGCGGGCGCTAAGCTTGGCCCTTGAGCGCGGCCACACCGGGCAGTTCCTTGCCTTCCATCCATTCGAGGAATGCGCCGCCTGCCGTGGAGATGTAGGTGAAATCGTTGGCCGCGCCGGCCTGATTGAGGGCGGCCACTGTATCACCGCCGCCCGCGACCGACACGAGAGCGCCGCCGCGGGTGAGACGGGCCGCTTCGCCGGCGGCGGCGTTGGTGGCCGCGTCAAAGGGTTCGATCTCGAATGCGCCGAGCGGGCCGTTCCAGATGAGCGTGTTCGCCCGTGCCAGCGCGGCGTTTACCCGCGCGACACTTTGCGGACCAGCATCGAGAATCATCGCGTCTTCGGGGCAGGCGTGGGCCGGCACGGTTTCGTTTTCGGCGCCTGCCTTGAATTCGCGCGCGACGACAACATCGGCGGGCAGGATAATCTCGCACCCGCCTGCGCCCGCCTTGGTCATGATCTCGCGCGCGGTGTCGGCCATGTCATGTTCACAGAGCGACTGACCGACGTTGAGACCCTGCGCCGCAAGGAAGGTGTTGGCCATGCCGCCCCCGATCACGAGCATGTCCACCCGGCTTACCAGATTTCCCAGAAGGTCGAGTTTGGTCGAAACCTTGGCGCCACCGACCACAGCCAGAACAGGCCGCCGAGGCGTGCCGAGTGCAGCCTCAAGCGCCTGCAATTCGGCTTGCATCAGGCGACCGGCACAAGATGGCAGGTGGTGGGCCACGCCTTCGGTCGAGGCATGCGCGCGGTGGGCCGCGGAAAACGCGTCGTTGCAGTAGATGTCACCGAGACCGGCGAGCCGGCGGGCAAAATCGGGATCGTTCGCTTCTTCGCCGGGGTAAAAGCGGATATTTTCCATTAGGAGCACATCAGCGGCCAGCGCCTCGTCCGTCAGGTTTTCCGCGCCTTCCAGCGTTTCGAGAAGCGTCACTTTCCGGCCGAGCGACTTTTCCAGGGCGGGCAGAATGACGCGCAGCGACATGTCGAGAACCACCTTGCCCTTGGGCCGACCAAAATGGGCCAGCAGGACCGGTTTGCCGCCGCTTGCAATGATATCCTCGACGGTGGGCACGATCCGTTCGATGCGGGTGGGGTCCGTGACGCGGCCCTCCTCGACCGGCACGTTGATGTCCACGCGGGTCAGCACGCGTTTGCCGTCAAGGTCCATATCGTCGAGGGTGTTCCAGCCCATGTTCCCGTTCTCCCGTTCAGAGCGCGCGTCTCTCATGGCGCGAACGGGTTGGAGGGTCAAGCCGGGACGCTTGGCAATCGCGTCCGAAACACATACCTATCGGGCAACAGCCAATGCAAGGAGCGCCAGATGGCCGAAATCAAAGACCCCGAAAACACCATCCTGATGGAACTCAAGGATGGCACCGTCACGATTGAGTTGTTGCCGGACGTCGCGCCGGGACATGCGGAGCGGATGAAAGAACTGGCGCGATCGGGCGCCTATGACAATGTGGCCTTTCACCGTGTGATCGACGGTTTCATGGCCCAGACGGGCGATGTGGCTCATGGCAACATGGAGCGGGATTTCAATCTGCGCATGGCCGGGACCGGAAGCAGCGATCTCCCCAACCTCAAGGCCGAGTTCAGCGGCGTGCCGCATGACCGCGGAACGCTAGGAGCGGCGCGCAGTCAGAACCCGGACAGTGCGAATTCGCAGTTCTTCATCAACTTCAAGGACAACCATTTCCTGAACCGGCAATATACCGTCTACGGCCGGGTCATCGACGGTATGGAGCATGTGGACGCGATCACCCGGGGTGAGCCGCCCGCCGATCCCGACCGGATGGTCAGTGTCAAGGTGGCTGCCGATGCGTAAATGGGCGGTGCTGGCGCTGAGCCTGATGGCGAGCCCCGCGCTTGCCACGGGTCTCAAGATCGATATCGAGGGCAAGGCCAACGGATCGGTCGAGATCGACCTTTTCGAGAATGTGGCCCCCGGTCACGTGGAGCGGATCACCAAGCTTGCCCGTGAGGGCAAGTATGACGGCGTGGTCTTTCACCGCGTGATCGACGGATTCATGGCACAGACGGGTGATGTGCAATTCGGTCGCCTTAACGGTGGCGACATGCGCAATGCCGGGCGCGGAGGGTCGGACCTGCCCGATCTCAAGCAGGAATTCTCGGACAAGAAGTTTCTGCGTGGCGTCGTGGGCATGGCGAGAAGCCAGAACCCCAATAGCGCCAACAGCCAGTTTTTCATCATGTTCGCACCGGGTGAGTTTCTGAACGGGGACTATACCGTTGTGGGCGAGGTCACTGACGGCATGGAGGTGGTCGATGCCATCAAGCGTGGCGCCGGCCAAAACGGCACTGTGGTCGGGCAGCCTGATGTCATGACGTCTGTCACGGTGACCGAGTAGGGATTTGGCCACCGGATATGAACCCTTGAATGTCCCAAAGCCCGTCGCGGACGGGCTTTGGATCGTGGATGGCCCTTCTGTTGCCTGCCGCGGAATTCCGCACCCGACGCGGGCGACCATCGTGCGCTTGTCGGATGGGACGCTTTGGGTGCATTCGCCCACGCCCATGACCGAAGATATGGCCGGGACCATCGGCGCGCTGGGGCCGGTGGCGTATCTCGTGGCACCCAACCGTTTGCATTACACTGGCATTCCGACATGGCAGGCCCGGTTCCCCGACGCCGAGACATGGGCCGCGCCGGGCGTGGCAGACCGCGCCGCAGCCGAGGGGGTCGAGCTTCGCATCGACCACGATCTTGATGACCTTGCGCCATGGCAGGACGAGATCGAGCAGCATCTTGTCGCCGGAAGCGCGCGTCATCGCGAATTTGTCTTCTTTCATCGGGATAGTGACACGCTGATCCTGACCGATATCATCCAGAACTTCGAGACCGTGCATCTTCCGCCATGGGTGCGGCCTCTGATCTGGCTTTCCGGCGCCGATGACAGCGACGGGCGGATGCCGAGCCTGTTGCGCATGAGCTTTCGCGACAAGGCCGCGCTGGCCGACAGCGTCGAGGAAATGATCGGATGGGCGCCGCGCCGGATCATCCTGAGCCATGGGCGCTGTTACGAGGGCAACGCTGTGAGCGAGCTTGAGCGGGCCTTCCGACGCGAGCTTAGATCACGGCGCTGGGGCGAGGCGTCGAAAGTGATCCGGGGTGGCCAAGACTGAGCACGGATTGTCACGAATGCGTGGGGCCCACTGGCCAGAAACCGGCCCGCCCGGCACAATGCGCACATCGCGATATCCGGGAGGAGCTTTGTCATGCATCACTCTGTCAGCCGCATCCTTGGTGCTATCACTCTGATTCTTGTTCTGACCGCGCCGCTGCGCGCCGAACCTGCCTTGTGGAAGAACGAGTGGCCCGAGACGAATTTCGACCTCACATCAATCAACAACTGGAGTGAGATCATGTCGGGAGGGCCGCCCAAAGATGGCATTCCCGCGATCCACGACCCCAAGTTCAAGCCTGCAGGATCAGAGGCCCGGATCAAGGACAAGGAGCCGGTGATCACGCTTGAACTGGGCAATGCGCCGGCGCGCGCTTATCCGATCCGCTATCTGATCTGGCACGAGATCGTGAACGACAGGGTGGCCGGGGTGCCGGTGGCCGTCACCTTCTGTCCCTTGTGCAATTCCGGCCTCAGCTTTGACCGGCGGGTAGATGGCCGCACGCTCAGCTTTGGCGTGTCAGGCAAGCTTCGGCATTCGGACATGGTGATGTATGACCGCGAGACCCAAAGCTGGTGGCAGCAGGCCATAGGCGAGGCCATTGTCGGCGACCTTACCGGTGAGGAGCTTCGCTTGTTGCCAAGCTGGATGGAAAGTTGGGGCCAATTCAAGGCGCGCAATCCCGATGGGCTTGTTATGGAGCAGCCGAACTTCCGCAGGAATTACGGGCAAAATCCCTACCCGGGATATGACAGCCTGAGCAAACCGTTCCTTTATTCGGGTGAGCGCCCGCCGCACGGTATCGAACCGCTGGCGCGGGTCGTGCGTGTGGGGCCCCGGGCATGGCCATTGGCGCGTATCCGCGATGCCGGCGCGTTAAAAGAGGCAGGCATTCGCCTAAGCTGGCAGGCGGGGCAGGCGTCGGCGCTCGACAGTGCGAACATGGCGCGGGGGCGTGATGTGGGCACCGTCAGGGTGCGCGATGCCCAAGGCCGGGACGTGCCGCATGACATGATG
Source organism: Roseovarius sp. E0-M6 (assembly GCF_037083845.1). NCBI lineage: Bacteria > Pseudomonadati > Pseudomonadota > Alphaproteobacteria > Rhodobacterales > Roseobacteraceae > Roseovarius > Roseovarius sp. E0-M6. The sequence goes on from NZ_JBAPLA010000008.1 coordinate 157,466, forward strand.
TTTGCCTTCGCGTTTCATGCCTTCTGGCCCGAGGGGCGCTGGATGTTGGGCAGATGAGTATTTGAGGAAAGATGAAAGCCCGGACGCGAATCCGGGCCTTAGATCATGTTTCCCTGTCCAAGCTGTCAGGCCGGAAGATGAATGTTGAACCTGCGCCGGATGTCCGCATCAAGCGCCGCATCGAGCCGCGCCGCCGAGCGGGCCGCCAGAATCTCGTTCTTTTTGGCGATGGCCTTGGCGTTGAGATCGGGTTTGCCGATCTCCGCCCATTCCTTGGGTGATGTGCGATCACCGAGCTTGGGATACTGATAATCCGATTGCATCCGCGCCAAGGTCTGATCGGTTCCGAGATAGTGGCCCGGCCCCTCCATGCAGACCGTGCGCATCTGATCGAGTGCGATGGTTTCGTCCGTCACCTCGATCCCGCGCACGCAGCGCATGGCGTGTCCGATCAAATCGTCGGCGAGAATGAGTGATTCGTGACAAAAGCCCAGAAGAGAGGCATGCATGCCCGCTGCTTCGTAGATCATGTTGAGCCCTGAAAGCCCCCCCATCACGTTCGAGCACATCGCTTCCCATCCGGCCTGCATGTCGGGTGTCTTGGCATCGGTGATGCCGCCGACAGCGCCGCCGGAGAGGCCGTAGAATTGATGCATCTGGGCACATCCCGCACTGAGAAGAGCCTGTTCGCCCGAGCCGCCGGTCATCGCGCCGGTGCGCAGGTCGAGGCCGAAGGGCCATGTGCCGAAGATCGCCGGATGACCGGGGGAGACCGCATTCACATAGACCAGTCCCGCAAGGCACTCGGCGGTGGCCTGCACGATCGCGCCCGCGATGGTCGAGGGGGTCGTCGCACCCGCCATGCCCGCCGACAGGAGCAAAACGGGCATACCGCCCCGGATGCAGTTCTCCATCACCTGACAGGCTTCGGTCGCGAATTTCATCGGCGGGACGACGAAACAGTTGGAGTTCGACATGAAGGGACGCGCGCGCCATTTATCCTCGCCGCCCGCGATCATATGCAGCATCTCGAGCGCCGGACCTACGAAATCGGGTTCGGTGAAGGAGGTGCCGATATGCTTGGTGGTGCCCGAACAGCAGGCATAGACAGTGTTGAGGTCCATCTCGCGGTTGTCGGGAATGTCGCGGGCGACCATCGGGCGCTGAACAAAGTGGATGTTGTCGAGGACATCGCAGATGCGGGCCGCGTCGTGGAGATCCTGAAGCGTGCTGTCGCGGTAGGCGCGGCCTTCGACATCGACCATGCTCACCGCCGCGCCCGCCGTTCCGTAATGGACGCGCGTGCCGCTGAGGTCGAGATCGTGGCGCGGGTCGCGGCCGCAGAGCGTGATGTCCTTGCAGGCCTTGGCCAGCGCGTCCTCGACCACGGTGCGGGGAAAGCGGATGCGCCCGTCCGGGCCCTGTATGGCCCCGGCACCGGTAAGGTATTCAACCCCGCTTGGGGGCGCGTCGGCAAGACCGATGGTTTCAAGCGCCTCGAGCGCGGCTTCGTGGAGGCGGTGGACCTGAGCTTCGGTCAGGGCCTTGTATCGACCGCCTTCCATACCAGGGCGTATTGAGCGGAGCGATTCGATGGGAGGGGCCGCGCGGCTGGCACGACGCGCGGCGCGTCCGCCGCTCCGGCGAGGGGTGATATCATTCATAATGGTGATCCTTGGAAATACCTGGGGAAGGGCGAAAATATCAGCCTATCCCCGGTCGCCCCCGTGCGGCGCGGCCCCGGGCCGCCCCGATCGTATAGATCACCAAAGCGATCTTGCAGCACGCGATCATGTGCTGACCTCCCTACCCATATTGGTTAGAGATTGCTTGAGCCGAATAAGGCGTTCTGTCCCAATCGCGACATATGTCGCAAACGGAACGGTCTGCGGGACATTTTTGGCCGTGGCTGCGACCCGCGGTGATCGGGGTCGAGTTCATACCGCTTATGAAGCATTAGCGATCACAGGGTGTATGACCGCCTTGGGCAATTAGAAATGGCAGGATCAACTCCAGCAGGACCAAATATGTCTTGGAAGGCGCTCTCTGCTATAGTTTGCGAAGGGAACCATTTTAAGGAGCCAATCTTATGTCCACAGCATTTTGCCGAAAGTTCGGCGTTGAGCACCCTATCGTTTTGGCACCGATGGGACGCGTTGGACCGCCAGAGCTGGTCGCCGCGGTCAGCAATGCTGGGGGCCTTGGGTTGGCACCACTTTGGACCGATGGTCCGGACACAATGAGATCGGAGATACGTCGGATTAAGGAGCTGACCGACAAACCCTTCGGCGTCAATCTCAATATGGATTTTCGAAATGAAGAGCAATTGGATGTCTGTCTCGAAGAGGGCGTTGAGGTACTCTCACTTTTCTGGGGCGATACTGGCAATTTCGTTGAACGCGCGAAAGCCGGCGGGACAAAAGTTATAATCACAGCCAGCACCGCCGAGAGCGCGCGCGAGGCTGTCGACCTTGGTGCCGACGCCATCTGTGCGCAGGGTTGGGAGGCCGGTGGGCACGTGGAGGGCAAGGTTTCTACCATGGCACTTGTTCCCGCAGTTGTTGATGCGGTCGGTGAGGTGCCGGTAGTCGCGGCGGGCGGTATAGCTGACGGGCGTGGGTTGGCGGCGGCAATCGCGCTCGGCGCTTCGGCGGTCTGGATCGGCACCCGTTTTCTCGCCGCAGAAGAAGCACCTGTTCATCCAGTTTACCTTGAGCGCCTGTTCGCGGCATCCGAAGACGATACGGATCATTATGACGACCTCTATGACCTTGTTTGGCCAAACGCACCGCATCGCGCCCTAAAGAATAGCACCTCAGCGGTTTGGGAAGCCGCTGGAAAGCCGCCGCTCGGCGAGAGGCCGCGAGAGGGTGACGTTCTTGCCCGGCGCCCGGATGGTGTTGAGATCCCCCGCTACGCCAGCGCGGTGGCTTTCGCGGCGTTGGAGGGGGAGATTGAGCCGCTACCATTGTGGTCTGGCCAAGGTGTCGGCCTTGTTAATAAGGTCCAGCCGGCCGCGGAAATCGTTCAGGAAATAGTCAAACAGGCAAAGGCCATTGTCGACTTCTAGAACCACGCAAGCACTCTTGCGCTATCAAAGCGGGTAGAGCGGATGGGCCGATCGTCGCCGCGCGAGTTCATCAAGGCCGGAACCGGAAGCGCTCAGGAGCCCGGTGAAACGGGGGCAGTTCAATTCAGATTAAACCAGAGCGATAACATGATCATATTCTCCGCTATCTCGCGCAGCGGGCACTCGACGAGTTCGGGTCTGAAAGACAGGGATGCTCCCCGCATGGTGACCCAACGCGGTTTGCGGGCCTCGTCATTGCTTTAGGGCCTTTCGCAAAAGGCCTTAGTTTGCCAGTGCTCCGGCCAGATCAATGAGATCGCGCACCGCCTCTTCTAGCCGGTCATCGGCCACGGTTAGCGCCACGCGCAGGTGTCCGGCGGCGGCGGTGCCGAAGCTTTCACCGGGCATCACGGCAACATGGCGTTCATCCAGCAGGCGATTGGCGAAATCTTCGCCCGAGAGGCCGGTGGCGCGGATATCGACCATGACATACATCGCCCCGTCCGCAGGTATCGCACGCGCGGCGTTCTGCCCCTCCATGAGCTTGAGCACGAGGTCGCGGCGGCGGCGGAATGGCTCGGCGATCATCTCTTCGAACTCTGTTCCCTGATCGAGGGCGAAGGCCGCTGCGTGCTGAACAAAGCCGGAAATGCCGTAGGTCGTATGTGTGGCGAGATTGGCCATATGCTCGATCGCCTCGGGCGGGCCGACAACCCAGCCAACGCGGCTTCCGGTCATGGCGTGGCTTTTGGACATGGACCCGATGACGAGCGTGCGCTCTTCGAGCCCGGGAAGGGCGCGGGGGCTCAGGTGATCGCCGATCCAGACCTGTGTGTCATAGACTTCGTCCGAGATGATCCAGAGATCGTTCTCGGTGGCGACGCGACCGATGCCGTCAAGGGTTTCACGGGTGTAGACAACGCCGGTCGGGTTGTTGGGAGTGTTAACGAGGATCGAGCGCGCGCCGGGCGCGACGGCGGCGATATCGTCCGGGTCGGGCTGAAAATCGCGGTCGGCGCGGGCCTCGACAGAGACAGGGGTGGCGCCGACGGTTCGGATGGTGCCGGGATAGGTGGTATAATAGGGATCAATGTAGAGCGCCGTATCGCCCGGATCGCAGACCGCGTGGTGGGTGGCGAAAAGCCCGCCCTGACCGCCGGGCACGATCAGCACGTGATCGGGTGTGGTCATCACGCCGGTCCGGCCCGTGATCCGTGCGGCGACACGTGATCTAAGGGCCTCCTCGCCTTCGAATGTGGTGTAGCCGGTATGGCCGTCACGCGCTGCGTTGTGCATCGCCTCAAGGATGATGGGATCGGTGCGGATATCGTGCTCGCCTATGGTGAGTTCGGTCACATCCACGCCGCTGCGCACCATGTTCTTGGCTTTGCGGAACACGTCCCACCCGTCCGAGCCACCACCAGTCATGTTTCGGATCGTGTTCGAGAACCGCATCTTCAAATCTCCTGTCGCGTGATGCGGGGACGTGACCCAAGAGGCACGGGGATGTCAAGCAGGCTCCGGGCGGTCGGACGTTGCGCGGGGCGCGCGTCAGGTGGTTTCGGCCCTGTCGCCCAGCACATAGCGCGGGCCCGCGCCGTGCCGGCGCGCGGTATCGCGCGGGTTGTAGAGCGCGCAGGTGCGCAGTGAGAGGCAGCCGCATCCGATGCAGCCGTCAAGCCGATCGCGAAGCGCCTGCATCCGGGCGATGCGGGTGTCGAGCACTTGGCCGAAACTGCGCGAGATGCGGGCCCAGTCGGCCTTGGTGGGCGTGCGGTTCTCGGGGAGCGTCGAGAGCGCGGCACGGATTTCGGCGATCGAGAAGCCGAGACCTTGGGCGATCATAATGAAAGACAGCCGGCGGATGTCGGAGCGGGCGAAACGCCGGTGCCCCGCGGCGTTCCGGTCGGGGCGCACAAGGCCCTCGTCCTCGTAGTAGCGGATGGCCGAGGGGGCGAGGCCCGTGCGCTCCGAGATATAGCCTATGGGCACTCCGCGATCGGCCAAGCGTCTGCTTTGCATGAATATTTTTCCTATTGATCTAAAGCATACTTGAGAAATTACAGTAATTACCAATGAAACTCAAAAGGAAAGGACATGCAATGAATCTGGAGCATGTGAACATCACGGTGCCCGACCCCAAGGCCAGCGCGGCCATCCTCTGTGAATTGTTCGGCTGGCACGTGCGGTGGCAGGGCGCGGCGAAGGACGACGGCTTTACCGTGCATGTGGGCGACAGGGACAGCTATCTGGCGCTTTATGCGCCGGCGAAACCACTTGAACCGATGGGAGACACCTATGCACATGTGGGCGGCATCAATCATGTGGGCGTGGTGGTGGACAACCTCGACGCGGCGGAAGCGAGAGTGGGCGCAGCGGGATACATGCCGCGCAACCACGGCGACTATGAGCCCGGGCGGCGGTTCTATTTCGACGGGCCGGACGGGATCGAGTTCGAGGTGGTGAGCTATTCCTGAGCGCGGGGCCGGGTGGCCGGTGTCGGATATGAGTATTTGACCCAAGAAGAAGCAGGGGCGGCGCGCTTGACCGAAGGTTGCGGCGCTCCTATGCTTCGGACATGACCAAGACCTGCATCATCATTTGCTGCATTACCTGCTGAGATATTCAGGCGGGCCGGTCACCTATTTCAAACATGAGAGTTAGTTGGTAAGCCCGCCGCGAGACGCGCGTGCGAGGGAACCATGACGACGATCAAGCTGCACAATACCAAGACCCGCAAGAAGGAGGTGTTTGCGCCTCTCGATCAGGATGACGTGCGGATGTATGTCTGTGGGCCGACGGTCTATGACCGGGCGCATCTGGGCAATGCGCGGCCCGTGGTGGTGTTTGATGTGCTCTACCGTCTGCTGCGGCATGTCTATGGGCCGGATCACGTGACCTATGTGCGCAACTTCACCGACGTGGATGACAAGATCAACGCACGGGCGGCGGAGAGCGGGCGGGCCATAGGCGAGATCACGGCGGAGACGACGCAGTGGTTTCTGGATGACATGGCGGAACTGGGGGCTTTGGAGCCCAACCACATGCCGCGCGCCACGCAGTATATCCCGCAGATGGTGGCGATGATCGAGGATTTGATCGCCAAGGGCCATGCCTACGCCGCCGAGGGCCATGTGCTCTTTGCCGTGGACTCGTGGCGTGAGAGCTATGGCAAGCTTTCGGGGCGCTCTGTTGATGACATGATCGCCGGTGCGCGGGTCGAGGTGGCCCCCTACAAGCGCAACCCGATGGATTTCGTGTTGTGGAAGCCGTCGGATGAGGGGCAGCCGGGGTGGGACTCGCCTTGGGGGCGGGGCCGTCCGGGCTGGCATATCGAATGCTCGGCGATGGCCTATGAACTCTTGGGCGAGAGTTTCGACATCCATGGCGGCGGCAACGATCTGATGTTCCCCCACCACGAGAACGAGATCGCCCAAAGCTGCTGCGCCCATCCCGAGGGCGAGTTCGCGCGCTACTGGCTGCATAACGAGATGCTGCAGGTCGAGGGCAAGAAGATGTCCAAATCCTTGGGCAATTTCTTTACGGTGCGGGATTTGCTGGATCAGGGCGTGCCGGGTGAGGTGATTCGGTTCGCGTTCCTGAGCACGCACTACCGCAAGCCGATGGACTGGACGGCGGAAAAGGCACGGAGTGCGGAAAGAGCGCTTCGTCGTTGGCGCAGCTTGGTTGAAGGGATAAAACCCGGACAACTTCCAAAGGAAGTTGAAGATTTCCTTGCCGATGATCTGAACACAGCAGGCGCGCTCAACTTTCTTGGCCATCTGGGGCAGGTTCTTTTTCAGAAGGCAGGATCGACGTGGAATGCCGGGCCTGAGACATTGAAAGACCCGGAATGGTCCCGGCTTGCAGGTGAGTTCGTTGCATCGGCGCAGTTGCTTGGTCTTTTGTATCCGACATTGGGTCAATGGACGGAGGTTCCCGATTTGCACCCTTTGGCACGGCGCCTTTCGGAGTGCCGAACCGCAGCCCGTGCCAGTAAAGACTTCTCCGAGGTCGATGCGCTTAAAGCGGCTCTCGTCGATGCAGGGGTCGAGGTGCGGATGAGCAAGGAAGGTGTAGAGCTTGTCCCCGGACCGGGCTTTGACGCTGCCAAGCTGGAGGGGTTGAAGTGACGCGCATTGCAGCACACCGCCTGCCTGCCGCGCAGGGCCCGACCGCGGGGGGGCGCTGCACCGCTTGTGGTCTGCACTTTATGGTTACGTTTACTGCGACGATTGTTCGGGTTGCGACGTTGCAGAAGCGCCCGCCCGTCACGCCAAAGGCGTGCCGACTATGGACGGCGCACCTCTGGTGCGACGGGCGGTCGGGCGCTGCGCGGCGGCGCGTTCCGCGCCTTGTTTCCGCGCAGGGCGCGTGCTGCGAGGGGCGCGCGGCATGACCAAGGAACGTCTCTACCTCTACGACACCACCCTGCGGGACGGGCAGCAGACCCAAGGTGTCAGCTTTTCCACGCCGGAGAAGATCCAGATTGCGGAGGCGCTGGATGGCTTGGGTGTGGATTACATCGAGGGCGGCTGGCCCGGCGCGAACCCCACCGACAGCGCATTTTTCGAGAGCGCGCCGCGGACGCGGGCCACGCTGACCGCCTTCGGCATGACCAAACGCGCCGGGCGCTCGGCGGAGAACGACGACGTTCTGGCCGCCGTGATGAATGCAGGCACCCAAGCCGTGTGCATCGTCGGCAAGACCCATGATTTCCACGTCAGCGCGGCACTTGGCATCACGCTGGAGGAAAATGTCGAGAACATCGCCAAATCCGTGGCGCATCTGGTCGCGCAAGGGCGAGAGGCGCTGTTCGATGCGGAGCATTTCTTTGACGGATACAAGGCGAACCCCGGCTATGCGCTTGAGTGTCTGCGCGCGGCAATGCAGGCGGGCGCGCGGTGGATTGTGCTGTGCGATACCAATGGCGGCACGCTTCCGCACGAGATCGGCAGGATCACCGGCGAGGTGATCGCGGCGGACCTGCCGGGGGAGCGTTTGGGCATTCATACGCATAACGACACCGAGAGTGCCGTCGCGGGCAGCCTCGCCGCCATTGATGCCGGCGCCCGTCAGGTGCAGGGCACGCTCAACGGTCTGGGCGAGCGGTGCGGCAATGCCAACCTCACGGCGCTTATCCCGACGCTTCTGTTGAAGGAGCCTTATGCGAGCCAGCTTGAGACCGGGATCACCTTCGGCGCGCTGGAGGGGTTGACCCATGCGAGCCGGATGCTTGACGATATCCTGAACCGGGTGCCGGTGCGGCAGGCGGCCTATGTCGGCGCGTCGGCCTTTGCGCATAAGGCGGGGCTGCATGCCAGTGCGATCCTCAAGAACCCGGCGACGTATGAGCATATCGACCCCGGTGCGGTGGGCAACGCCCGGATCATCCCGATGTCGAACCAAGCGGGGCAATCGAACCTGCGCCGCCGCCTGAGTGATGCGGGGATCGAGGTGGAGCCGGGCGACCCGGCGCTGGCGCGTATTCTGGAGGAGGTCAAAGAGCGCGAGGATCGCGGTTTTACCTATGACAGCGCGCAGGCCAGCTTCGAACTTTTGGCGCGCGGTGAGCTGGGACAGCTGCCCGAATTCTTCGAGGTGAAGCGCTATAAGGTCACGGTCGAGCGGCGCAAGAACAAGTATGACCAGATGGTCACGCTTTCGGAGGCGGTGGTCGTGGTCAAGGTCGATGGCGACAAGAAGCTGTCGGTGAGCGAGTCGATGGACGAACAAGGCAGTGATCGCGGCCCGGTTAACGCCCTGTCGAAGGCGTTGGCCAAGGATCTGGGCCGCTATCAGAATGTGATCGACGATATGCGGCTGGTGGATTTCAAGGTGCGGATCACCCAAGGCGGCACCGAGGCCGTCACGCGCGTCATCATCGACAGCGAAGACGGGCAGGGCCGTCGCTGGTCCACTGTGGGGGTCAGCCCGAACATCGTGGACGCGTCTTTTCAGGCGCTTCTAGATGCGATCAATTGGAAGCTTTTTCGCGACGGCTGCATGACATGAGCAAGCGGGGCGCCATAGCGCGCCTGTGGCGCTCAGGTGTGGTGACCTTTACCGGATCAGGCGAACGGGATGCGACCGATGGATGACGCCATCCGCGCCTGTGCCGATCTGGTGCGCCGGGGCGACCCGGAGAGGTTGCGCGCGGCGATGGCCGCACCGGTGCCGGCACGGCGAAAGCTGTTTCCGATATATGCCTTCAATGTCGAAGTGGCGCGCGCGCCTTGGGTGACACAGGAAAGCATGATTGCCGAGATGCGGCTGCAATGGTGGCGCGATGCGCTTCTGGAGATCGCTGAGGGGCGCGACGTGCGCCGTCACGAGGTGGCCACGCCCCTAAGTGGGGTTCTGGACCGGGCCAGTGCCGTGCAATTGGATGAGCTGGTGCTGGCCCGGCGCTGGGACATATATCGCGAGCCTTTCGAGGATGAGGCCGCCTTTCGCTCTCATCTCGATCATACCGCGGGGCATTTGTTGCGGGCCAGTGTCCGCGCGCTTGGGGTCGAACCGGACGAGGCGGTGACGGATGCGGGATTCGCGCTAGGGCTTGCCAACTGGTTCCGGGCCGTGCCTGCACTTGAGGCGGCAGGACGGATGCCGCTTGTCGATGGGCGCGAAAGCGCTGTGCGCAGTTTGGCCGAGGAAGGGCTGAACCGGCTTGGGCGTGCGCGCAGGGCAGGTGTGCCTGCCGCGGCCCGGCCTGCGATGCTGATGCTGTGGCAGGCCGGGGGGATACTTGGCCGCGCCGCGCGACGGCCCGCGCTTGTCAAGGCGGGCGAGATCGAACCAGCGCCACTCAGAGATCGGCTCACCCTCACGGCGCGGGCTCTTTCCGGCAGGTGGTAGCGCGGGGTGTTGCGGAAAATTCTGCTAATTTTCCGGTGCCTCCGGCGGGATATTTAAAGCGTTTCGCCTTTAACCTGAGACATCAGCGAAAGGCGAAACGCGTGCAACGCCTGAATGTTGCGCTGCGTTTCGCGAAAATCTGTGATTCAGGTTTTTCGCGAAACGCTTTAGGGCAAGAAGAATGGCAGTCGGGGGTCAGACCAGACCTTCGGCCTTGAACAGGGCCCAGACATCGGCCTCGGGGCGGGCGCCGTAATGTCCGATGACCTCCGCCGCCGCGATGCATCCCATGCGGCCCGCGATTTCGAGCGGTTTGCCGGTGACGAGGCCGTAAAGGAACCCGGCGGCAAACTGATCGCCGGCGCCGGTCGTGTCGAGCGGGGCGATCCGGTCCACCGGTACCTGGACGTTGGTGTCGCCCTTGTGGATCGCGACATCATGGCCCGAGCGTGTGCACACGATGAGGGCCGAGTCGCGCGCGGCCTCTTCCAGCGCGGCACCGAGATCGTCGGTCTCATAGAGTGAGCGCCATTCGTGTTCGTTGCCGATAACGTAGTCCAGTTCCGTGACCAGTTTGCGGAAATCGTCGCGGTGGCGGTCAACGCAGAACGGATCGGAGAGCGAGATGCCGGCCATGCCCCCGGCAGCGCGACAGGCGCGCGAGGCGGCGATAAAGGCGGCCTTGCCCTTGGGCTTGTCGAAGAGATACCCCTCAAGAAGCAACAGGCCCGCGGCGCCGGCCACTTCGTCAGCGATGTCGTTGGGGCCAAGCTCGGTGGAGATGCCGAGATACGTGCTCATCGACCGTTCGCCATCGGGCGATACGAAGATCATCGAGCGCGAGGTGGGCAATTCGCCACCTGCGACGGGGGCATTCACAAATTCGGTGCCGACCTCCGTCATGGCGTTTGCATAATAATGGCCCAGATCGTCATCCGAGACCCGGCCAACGAAACCGGTCGAAAGCCCAAGCGCGCCAAGCCCTGCGATCGTGTTGGCAACCGAACCGCCCGGCATTTGGGTTCGGTTGTCCATCGCGTCATAGAGCGCTTCGCCCCGGTCCTGTTCGATGAGGGTCATGACGCCTTTTTCGATGTTCATTTGCGTCAGGAACGCGTCATCGCAGCGGGTAATCACATCAACGACGGCGTTGCCGATGCCGACGGCCTGGTATTTGGTCATATGGTCTTGTCCTCGAATTGGCAGAGATCGCGAATGATACAGGTGGGGCACAAGGGTTTGCGCGCCTTGCAGTGATAGCGGCCGTGTAGAATCAGCCAATGGTGAGCGTGGTGTTGAAAATCGGCCGGAATCTGATTTTCGATCGCCCGCTCCACGGCAACCACGTCCTTGCCGGGGGCGATGCCGGTGCGGTTGCACACGCGAAATATATGGGTGTCGACGGCTTGGGTGGGCATGCCCCACCACATATTGAGGACGACATTGGCGGTTTTGCGACCCACACCCGGCAGGCTTTCCAGAGCTGCGCGTGAATTGGGCACCGTGCCTTCATACTCATCAACGAGAATCTGGCTGAGCTTGATGACGTTTTTGGCCTTTTGCCTGAAGAGACCGATTGTCTTGATATGTTCGGTCAGCCCCTCGACGCCGAGATCGAGCATCTTTTGCGGCGTGTCGGCGACCTTGAAGAGGTCGCGGGTGGCCCGGTTGACAACGGCGTCGGTGGCTTGGGCCGAAAGTGCGACCGCGACCACCAGCGTATAGGCGTTCACGTGCTCAAGCTCGCCTTCGGGCTTGGGATCGGCCGCGTGGAAGCGCGTAAAAATCTCGCGGATCGTATGGTAATCAAGCTGTTTTGCCATGCTGCATGCTATGCCCGCCCGCGCGCTGCATGGCAAGTCATGCCTCGCAGCCGGGGCCGCAATTCCCGCGTGATCGGGACCGCGCTGCTGTCTTTGCGCAAAATCCGGGTCGCAGTGCGCCGGGCAGGGGCTTAGGATCATGGGATCAAGGAGTGTGGCGATATGAATGCCCCCATAGAACGCAACTATCATTATCAGGTCATGCGCCGGGCCATCGACCTGATCGACGCGGGCGGTGAGGATATGACGCTCGACGCGTTGGCGCGGCAGATGCAGATGAGTCCGGCGCATTTCCAGCGGCTGTTCTCGTCATGGGCCGGTGTATCGCCGAAACGGTATCAGCAATACCTGACGCTCGGCCACGCGAAGGCGATGCTGGAGCGGAACTTTACCACGTTGGAAACCGCCGATGCGGCGGGCCTTTCGGGGACGGGCCGTTTGCACGACCTGTTCCTGAGGTGGGAGGCGATGAGCCCCGGGGATTATGCCCGCAAGGGCCGAGGCTTGCGGATTTACTGGGGATGGTTCGACAGCCCCTTTGGCCTCGCGCTGGTGATGGGTACACAAAAGGGCCTTTGCGGTATCGGTTTTGCTGGGGAGATGGGCGAAGAGGCCACGATGCAGGACCTTGTGTCGCGGTGGCCGGACGCCGCCTTTGTCGAAGACCCGATGATGCTTAGGCCGTGGGCTCTGACTGCGTTCGGCGCGGGCGACCAAGCGGCGGAGGTGACACCGCTCTACCTTATCGGTGCGCCCTTTCAGATCAAGGTCTGGGAGGCACTGCTGAGCATCCCGTCCGGTCAGGTGACAACCTATTCCGAGATCGCGCAGGCCATCGGCCGCCCCCGGGCCGTGCGCGCGGTGGGCACGGCTGTGGGCCGCAACCCGATCAGCCTTTTGATTCCCTGTCACAGGGCCTTGCGAAAGTCTGGCGGACTGGGTGGATATCACTGGGGGCTACCGGTCAAACGGTCGATCTTGGCATGGGAGGCCGCCCGCGCGGAAGCTTAGGAGTAGGCGGCGGTGGTCTTGGTGCTGCGGGGTTGCTCGGCCTCGTGTCGCGTGCTGCCATGCCTGCTGCGCGAAATGCCGCTGATTTCCCCCTATCGAAGGCTTGGGGATCGGCGGAGGGATGCCTATAATCAACTGAATGTCCAAAAGGGACGATTGAGCGATGAGGCAAATCAGATGATCCGAGTGAAAACCAAGAATGGTGCGATGACGTTGGCGGGTGTGTCGCTGTTGCTGGTCAGTGCGTGTGCCGAGCCTGCGCATCTCAAGGGCCAGAACCCGAATGCGCGCACCCAGCAAGGGGCGCTGATTGGTGGCCTTGTCGGTGCGATCACCGGTGCCGCCGCAAGCGACAAGAAAGGCAAGGGCGCGGTGATTGGCGGCGCGATTGGCGCGTTGGGCGGTGCGGCCATTGGCAACGCACTCGACAAGCAGGCGGCGGAACTTGAGCGTGATATCGCGAATGACAATGTGAGCGTCACCAACACGGGCGACCGCCTTATCGTGACGATGCCGCAAGACATTCTGTTCGCCGTCGATAGTTCAACGGTGAATTCCGGCTTGCGCGGCGACCTGATGACCGTCGCGGACAGCCTGAGATCATATCCCGATACGACGGTTCAGGTGGTCGGCCATACCGACAACACCGGCGAAGCCGCCTATAACCAGCGCCTGTCCGAGCGGCGGGCGAATGCCGTGGCGGATGTGCTGATGGATGGGGGCGTGTCCTTTAACCGCATCCAGACTTATGGCCGCGGTGAGGATCAGCCCATCGCGTCGAACCTGACCGAGGACGGGCGTGCCCAGAACCGGCGGGTCGAGATCGTCATCCTGCCGAACGCCTAAACACGGACGTCTTGAGACGCCAAGAGGAAAGGCGGCGCATCCGGCGCCGCCTTTTTCTTGTTACGACCGTTGGCGGCACCCGCAGAACGTGTTCGCCATCATCGTGGAAAGGGGCATCCACCGTACGAACGAGAAAGAGCGCCGCCGCCGCCGGTCAGGGGGCGTGAAGCTACCGATGTCGCGCAATTCGGACAACGACACGGACCGAACCCGATGACCCGCAAACCTGCCGCGCACGCCGCGAGGAACGACGATCATCGCGTCTGATTTTCGGGCCAGATCCGCGGCAGATTTCAATGTTGCGCGGTTGGTGACGATGATCTCGGTGACCTCGGTCATGTGGTCGTCCGGCGCGCTATTGGCCAGCCTGATATGCCAGCCAGCATTCCAAAACGCTTCGGCGGCTGCGGCGCAGAAGGTATCGTCGGGGTCGAGAATGAGAACCGTTTTCTCCATGGCTTTTTCCAAATATCTATGTCTCTGGACAGTTAACCCAAAGTAAGCATACGCTTTGCTGAATGGGAATTGCCGAAATTCAGAAAACAGGTATTCAATATTGAATGGGTAACTCGATTTCTTCCTGTGACTGGTCATTGATCCGCGCGTTTCTTGCAGTGGCCGAGAGCGGTTCCTTGTCGGGTGCCGCGCGCAATCTTGGGTCAAGCCAGCCCACATTGGGGCGTCAGATCAAACAGCTTGAGGAAATGCTCCAACAGGTACTTTTCCACAGGCAGGCGAAGGGACTCACGCTGAGCGAGTCGGGTCAGGCGATTCTTGAGCCCGCACAGGCCATGCGGCGGGCGATGACGGATATCGAACTGACGGCGATGGGCCGTCAGACCGCGCTTGAAGGCACGGTGCGCATCACCGCAAGCGAGATGGTTGCGCAATGGCATTTGCCACAGATCATCGCGGACATCCGCGCCGCGCATCCGGGCATCATGATAGACGTCGTGTCATCGGATAGTAGCGACAACCTCTTGTTTCGGGAGGCTGATATCGCGATCCGGATGTATCGCCCCGAGCAGCTTGAACTGGTGGTGACGCATCTGGGCGAGGTTCAACTGGGGCTTTATGGTGCAAAGGGCTATCTGGACCGGACGGGGCGGCCCGAAACGATGGCTGAAATTCTCAAGCATAACCTTATTGGATACGACCGGAATGAAGAGATCATCAAGGGTATGCAGGAGCGTGGCCTGCCGGCAAGCCGCGATTGGTTTTCGGTGCGCTGTGACAGTCACCCGGTCAACTGGGCGCTTGTGCGTGCCGGCTGTGGATTGGGTTTCTGTCATGTGGAGATTGCGCGCGCTTACCCGGATGTGGAGCGCATAGACGTGCCGCTGGATATTCCGGTGCTGCCTGTCTGGCTGACCACTCATCAGGCGCTGCGGCACACGCCGCGCATTTCGGTTGTCTGGGACGCGCTGTCGGAGGGTCTTCGCAAGCGGCTTGAACCGTGAGGTGATCTGACCCCGGGTCCGCATGGCACGATGCAGACCGCTTTCTTGACCATCCCGGCGGCGCGCGCTAGGCCAATCGCGACAGTGACCCACCCGAAAAAGGACCGTTCCATGACCAATCCATCGCTTCTTATTCTGCCCGGTGACGGGATCGGCCCCGAGGTCATGGCAGAGGTCCGCAAGGTCATCGAATGGTTTGGCGCGAAACGCGATCTTGCCTTCGACCTTGACGAAGACCTTGTCGGTGGCTCGGCCTATGACAAGCACGGCGTGCCGCTGGCCGACGAGACGATGGCGCGTGCGCAGGAGGTGGATGCGGTTCTTCTGGGGGCTGTGGGCGGCCCGAAATACGATGATCTCGATTTTTCGGTGAAACCCGAGCGTGGCCTTTTGCGGCTCCGCAAGGAGATGGACCTTTTCGCGAACCTGCGCCCGGCTCAGTGTTTCGATGCGCTTGCCGATTTCAGCAGCCTGAAGAAGGATATCGTGGCCGGTCTGGACATTATGATCGTGCGCGAACTGACCAGCGGCATCTATTTCGGAGAGCCGCGCGGTATCTTCGAGGAGGGCAATGAACGCGTTGGCATCAACACCCAGCGTTACACCGAAAGCGAGATCGAGCGCGCGGTGCGCGCGGCGTTCGAATTGGCCATGCGGCGGGGTCGCAAGGTGTGTTCGATGGAGAAGGCCAATGTGATGGAATCGGGCATCCTCTGGCGCGAGGTGGCAAGCCGCGTGGGGCAAGATTATCCGGATGTTGAGCTGAGCCATATGTATGCCGATAACGGCGCGATGCAGCTTGTCCGGGCGCCCAAGCAGTTTGACGTCATCGTGACAGACAACCTGTTCGGGGATGTGCTTTCGGATTGTGCGGCGATGCTGACGGGATCGCTTGGGATGCTGCCATCGGCATCATTGGGCGCCCCGATGGAAAATGGCCGGCCCAAAGCCCTTTACGAACCGGTGCATGGAAGCGCGCCCGATATCGCGGGGCAGGGCAAGGCGAACCCGATCGCCTGTATTCTGAGCTTTGCCATGGCGCTTCGCTATAGCTTTGACAAGGGGGACGAGGCCGCACGCCTTGAGGCCGCTGTGGAAAGCGTTCTGGCGGATGGGGTGCGCACCGCCGATCTGCTTGGTCCCGAAGGGGGCTCGCCGATTTCGACGTCCGAGATGGGCGATGCCATTCTCGCGGCCCTTGACGCAAGCCTTTGACCGCATTGATCGAGCTCGACTTCGCCCCCGGTGCATTGCGCCCGGGGGTTTGGTTTGAAGCGTTTCGCGAAAACCTGTGAGACGGAGGGCTGCGAAACGCTGCGCGAGGCCGAAACGCATTTGCGAAGCTGACAAGTGTCATGCAACTCCGAACCGACCCCCGGCAACCCGCATCTTTTATTGTTTGAACGGCTTGCAAGTAACGTGTTTTAACAGTAATCGGCACGGCACGGTCGGAGTGTAGCTCAGCCTGGTAGAGCACTGTCTTCGGGAGGCAGGGGTCGGAGGTTCGAATCCTCTCACTCCGACCAATAAAACAAGGCGCCCAAGGGCGTCTTTTTTGTTTTCTGATCAAGTCTGGGACGCAGACAACAACACGTCTGGATCAATGCCGCGTTTTTCGGCGCTGGCGCGGACGGCTTCCTGAAGCGTGGTGCTCCTACGGAGGAGGCGGCGAAATCGCTCTTCGTCAAGCACGAGCAATGTGGACGGAGAGATGGCGCGGGCCTCGGTGCGGCGGGCTCTGTTCATCAGGATTGCAAGTTGTCCGAACATTTCGCCCCGGCCCAGCCGCCATGTCTGACCCGCGCTTTCGAGTTCGAACGCCCCTGATGCGATGAAGAATACGCGCTTTGGCAGGCTGTCTTTGCGGATCACGACATCACCGGCGTTCACGTATCGGGTGTGCAGTGAGCGGGCCAGACGTTTTTGTGCCCGTAGGTCGAGATTGGCAAAGAGCGGGAACTGTTTCATCAATTCGGTGCGTCGCAGGGCGATATCGAGCCGGGGCCGCACTTCGGCTTGCGCGCGCCGCGCTGCGACGTCCTGCATCAGTGCTGTGTAAACCTCTGCCCCAATGAGGCCATCCTCGCGCATGGTCGTGTATTCTCGTTCCTCGAGCCGAAGGGCTGTGCGCCGGATGAAGCGGCGTTCCAGCTCTTCGGCATAGCCAGGATATTGGAGACGAAGCCCCTGAAGCGCAGTTTCCAGCATGTCGACCCGCCGCGCCAACATCTCGTTGAGAAGTTCTGCCACGCGGCGACCGTGAATGCGCCGGATACGACCTTTGATGAAATCGCCCAAGTCTTTCAGGATCAGACGTTGCGCCAACAGAAGTTCGAACCGATCGGTGGTCATACGTGCGAGTGGCGCCGAAAGCCCGAGGCGCCGGTTCAGAACCACCGCCGCGCGCAGCCCCGAGCCATAGGCGATACTTCGGCGTGCGCTGCGCATATAACCGCTGCGCCCGTCGCTGCGCGCCCCCTCAATGAGCCGGTCGGCATCCGAAAGCACCTGTTCGGCCATGCGCGCCGAGATCGTTCTTTCCCTGACCCGTTCAAGGATCGTGTCACGCTCATGACCGGCAAGCGCGATGAGCCCGAGCGTGATCCTGTCGCGATCGAGAATGTCGGCGCTTGCCTCGGCGTTTTTGACCGAATTGTCCAACCTTTCGCCAAATCTTTTGGCTTCGGAGCGCACGATGTTGTGGGTCAGATCGTAATTCTCGGCTGTGCGGGCGATATCCTCGCGCACAGTCTGAAGTGCCACAGCCACCACCTGCCGCGAAAGAGCCTCGTCAAGCGGCGACAGCCGGTCGAGCCCGAGCCAGTGAATGACGGGCCGTAGCGTCGTGCCCTGCACGATCAGGGTAAAGAGTGTAAAGCCGGTGGCAAGGATACCGACGACGCGCTTGACCTCGACTGGCACCCGGAAACTCTCGGTCACCGCCAATGCCAGCGCGAGTGTTACCGCCCCGCGCAACCCGCCCCACAAGATCGCGGCACGATAGGGCCGCTCGACCGCCGGTGAGACCCGCAGTAGCGTGAGCAATGGCAGGAGCCCGAAAAGTATGAGTGCCCGGGCTGCGATCGCGGCAAGGATAACGACGCCGACCAGCATAAAATCAGATGCCCTGACCTCTTCCAGAAGTCGCGGAATCAACAGCGCCGCAAGGATAAAGATCAGCGCGCCCGCCCAGTGTGCGAGCAGATCCCAAACCTCGCGCAGGTTGGCCCAGGCTTGCGGTGGCAGGCGCCCCGGTCCGGTAAGGTTGAGCGTTAGCCCGGCGGTCACCACCGCGATCACCCCCGAGGCACCGACGCTTTGTTCGGCGCCGATATAGGCCAGATAGGGCAATGCCACCGAGATCGAGATCTGTGCCAGTTCATGCCGGTTGAAGAGCGCCATAACCCAAACCGAGATTCGCGCCATGAGCCAACCGGTCAGCGCTCCACCCGCGATGAGAACGGGAAACCGCGACAGCGCATCGCCCAGATTCGGATTGGGCACCCCGAGCATCACGAAGCTCATGAAAAGGCCGAATAGCGCGATCGCGGCGGCATCGTTCAGCAGGCTTTCACCTTCGATGATCCGCGCCAGCCTTCGCGGCGCGGAGAGCGAGCGAAAGATGGATACCACCGCCGACGGGTCGGTCGTGGAGACAATCGCACCGATCAGCAGACACGTCGTCAGCGACAATGTGCTTGCCCATGACAGCGCATAGCCCACGCTCACGGTGGCGACGATGACCGCAACAACGGCGAGCACCAGAATCGGCACCCAGTCATCCAGCATCCGCCGCAAATTCATGCCCAGCGTGACCTGAAACAGCAGTGTGGGCAAAAATACGTAGAGAAAGACGTTGGACCGGATAGGAAGGCCGAGGATCGCTTCGGCCACCGGGTTAAGCGCATCGGTCAGTTCCGTGCGCAGAAAGAAAACCGCCCCGAGCCCGATCAGAATGCCCAGTGTCGCGAGGATCACGCTATAGGGCAGGCGCAGCCGCGCCGCCAACGGCTCGGCCACCCCGATCACGAAAAACAGTGACGCGATCACCGTGGTGATAAGAACAATGTCCATGACTTTGATCTAGCCCGAAAAAGGGCTGAATGAAAACGCGGCGGTCAATTTATGGGCCGCCGGAGCAATGAATGATGAATAAACAAGTCGTGACCTTCCGCCAGATGCCTAGCCATGTCTCTGGCGGCATCTGGCGAAGTCCGGATGATAAAGCCGCGTCTATTCGACCGCGTCCTTGCTGTCGATGCTTTCGGCCGATGCGAGGCCCGGCGCGTCCGAGGCACCGCCAAGCTTGTCCCGAACCCCTTTCTCGATCTTGTCGCCGGTGTCGCGGTCGATGTTACGCCAGTAATCGAAGGCGCGTTGAAGCACCTTTTCGCTGACGCCGTCGCGCAGGTGGCCGACAACATTCTCGACCAGACGGGCGCGCGCCGCGTCATCCATCACGTCACGAACCAATATGCCTGCCTGTGTCCAGTCGTCATCGTCCTCTCGCAGAGTATAGGCTTGGCGCACCATGTCGCCGTCCGCGTGCCAGAGCCCGGCCTCGCCCCGGGTATCGGGCTGTGCCGTGGGGCCGCCGTATGAATTGGGCGCGTAAACCGGATCCGAGACATTTTCGGTTCTACCGTGGCCGTCCTTGGAATAGCTGTGAACGGGACACTTGGCGCTGTTTACCGGAATCTGTTTGTAATTCACGCCAAGCCGCGCACGGTGTGCGTCTGCGTAGGAGAAGCCGCGTGCCAGCAACATCTTGTCCGGCGACAGGCCGACACCCGGCACCATGTTGTTGGGTTCGAACGCAGCCTGTTCGATCTCGGTGTGGAAATCGGTGGGATTGCGGTCGAGAACCAGTTTGCCGACCTCGATCAACGGGTAATCCGAATGTGGCCAGACCTTTGTCAGGTCAAATGGATTGAGGCGATATGTCTTGGCGTCCTCATAGGGCATGATCTGCCATTTCAAGGTCCAGCTTGGGGGAGTGCCGTCGCGGATCGCGTTGAAAAGATCCCGCCGGTGGAAATCTCCGTCGGTTCCGGCAAGCTCGTCGGCTTCTTCCTGACTGAGGTAGGCATTCCCGTCACCCTGATCGGTGTGGAAATGGAATTTGACCCAGAACTTCTCGCCTTCGGCATTCACCAACGAATAGGTGTGGCTTGAATAGCCATTCATCTCGCGCCAGGTCCGGGGAATGCCGCGGTCCCCCATAAGATAGGTGACCTGATGCGCGCTTTCAGGTGAGAGCGTCCAGAAATCCCACTGCATATCGTGATCGCGCATGTCATTGTCGGCGCGGCGTTTCTGGCTTCGGATGAACTGTTGAAACTTGAGCGGATCGCGCACGAAGAAAATCGGCGTGTTGTTTCCGACCATGTCGAAATTGCCGTCTTCGGTATACATCTTGACCGAGAAGCCCCGTGGATCACGCCACGTGTCGGGGCTTCCACGCTCGCCAGCGACGGTCGAGAAGCGAACCACCACGTCGCATTTTGCGCCGGGCTGAAATATCTTGGCCTTGGTGAAGCGCGAGACGTCCTGCGTGGTCTCGAAATGTCCGAACGCCCCGGCGCCCTTCGCGTGGGGTTGGCGTTCCGGGATACGCTCCCGATTGAAATTTGCCATTTGCTCAAGAAGGTAGGTATCGTTCAGGACAATCGGTCCGTCGGGCCCGACGGTGAGCGAATGCTCGTCGCTCTGAACGCGAATACCGGCATCTGTCGTGGTGGGGGGGACGTCTTTTTCGCTAGCCATTGTCAGCCTCCATAGTTGTCCTTGAGGATAACCGGCGTGCTTTCCAGAAGTTCCTTGAGCATCTGGCAAGAGCGACTGAAGTTTGACCAGCATGGCTTTACGCATTGTTGTCCTTGGTATACCAAATATTCAGATTGGCATTGAAAACCCGGACCGAGTTGAGAGAGCGGAGCCATAGGTGCAAAAAGAGCAAAGCCTTGCCGAAAACACAGTTCAACGGCTGCGCACCATGATCCTGCGTGGTGAGCTTGCCTCTGGCACGCCGCTTCAAGAACGCACTTTTGCTGAAAAGCTGGGAGTTTCGCGGACCCCGGTCCGCGAGGCGATCGCGCGTCTTGTGAGCGAAGGTCTGGTCACCCGCACGCATCGCGGTGTGCCAACCGTAAACCGGATTTCCATTACCGAGCTTGTGGAAATCTTGCATGCTCGTAGGCTGTTGGAATGCGAAACTGCGCGGCAAACGGCAAGTGTTCATTCGGATCCGGAAATATGGTTGAAATACAAAAGAATATTAGCCGGATATCTCAGCGGAGAGCGTCCGGACCGAGCGGAACATGCGGATTTCGATTATGCGCTGCATATGCAGATCGCGCGCATGGCGGGCTCGTCGCTACTGTGTGAGATGATCGAGGGATTGAAGCTCAAGACCCGGATTTTCGACCAAGGGGAAATTCCCGCCCGGTTCGAGCCTGGTGTCAGGGAACATATCGCTATTCTCGACGCTATTCTTGCGCGTGACCCGGACGCCGCCGAAGGCGCGATGCGGGTGCATATCGACAATGCCAGGGAAGCTATTCTGACCCATATAAACCGCCTGATGTGACACGCTTGTTGCCGGGGTGGCGATATGCTGTTGACGTTCTGCTCGAATACCGTTGGTATACCAACGAATATCCTATGGAATTTGCAAATGACAAAGCAGCCAACAAAGGGAGACGAGACCATGAGCCGGCTGACAGAAGAGGCGCGGGGCGTCTATGTGATCGCCGCCACGCCGTTTCAGGATGACGGGACGCTTGATCTTGAAAGCGCCGACCGCATGGTCGACACCTATCTTGAGACCGGGGCGACGGGCCTGACGGTTCTTGGCATGATGGGTGAAGCGCCGAAACTCACCATGGAGGAGTCGCGCCGCTTTGTTCAGCGGGTTTTGATGCGCGTGGACGGTCGCGTGCCGGTGGTGGTGGGGGCCTCTTCACCGGGTTTCGCACAGATGAAAGAGCTGAGCGACATGGTAATGGGCGAAGGTGCCAGCGGAGTGATGATCGCGCCGCCGGGCGCGCTCAAGACCGACGATCAGATCGTCACTTACTATACTCAGGCCGCTGAATTCATCGGTGATGCACCCTTCGTGCTTCAGGATTTTCCCCTTGTCACGGGTGTGCAAATGTCGGTGTCGGTTATTGCACGGATCGTGCGGGATCTTCCGACCTGTGTGTGCCTCAAGCATGAGGATTGGCCTGGATTGGAGAAGATCAGCGCCCTGCGCGCGCCGCAAGCCTTGGACCGGCGGATCTCGATATTGTGCGGAAATGGCGGGCTCTTCCTACCCGAGGAGATGGCGCGTGGGGCAGACGGCGCCATGACCGGATTTGGGTTTCCCGAGATGATGCGCGATGTCGTGCGCGAGATGGAGGCCGGCAATCCCGAACGGGCCCGTGACATTTTCGACGCCTACCTTCCGATGGCACGTTACGAACAGCAGCCGGGGCTTGGCCTTGCGGTACGAAAATACGTTCTGGCCAAGCGCGGCATCATCGCAAGCCCGGCCTTGCGCAAACCCGGAGCGCCGCTGACTGCTGCCGCGCGCGCCGAAGTGGATCGAATGCTGGATCGGCAGGAAAAACGATTGAAGGAGCTGAACTGATGGAACTTGGATTGACTGGAAAGCGCGCTTTGGTGCTTGGCGCAAGCCGCGGGCTGGGTGCGGCTATTGCCAAATCGCTTGCCGCCGAGGGGGCGCAGGTGATTGCCGCCGCGCGCAACGCCGAAAAGATACAGGACTGGGCCGCGGCGGAAGAGGGGCAGATTGATGCCATGCAACTTGACCTGTCGGATGTCGACGCCATCAACGCGGCATTGGACGATCTTCTGAAAGATGGCGGAATCGATATCCTTGTCAATAATGCGGGCGGCCCCCCGCCCGGCAAGACGACCGGTGCCTCACGCGCGGATTGGATCGCGCATTTCGAGACGATGTGCGCCAATCTTATTCACGTGACAGGGCGGGTGCTTCCGGGGATGCAGGACAAGGGGTGGGGCCGCGTGGTCACCATTACCTCTTCGGGTGTCGAACAGCCGATTCCGAATCTTGCGCTGTCGAATGGCCTGCGGTCCGCCCTTGTGGGGTGGTCGAAGTCGCTTTCGAACGAAATCGCGGGTGACGGGATCACCGTGAACGTCGTGATGCCGGGCCGTATTCATACGCAGCGTGTGGATGAGCTGGACGCCGCCGCCGCCAAGCGCACGGGCAAGCCGGTCGAGGAGGTCGCGCAAAGCTCGGCCGCGTCGATCCCGACCGGGCGCTATGGCAAGCCCGAGGAGTTCGCCGATGTTGTGACGTTCCTGTGTTCCGAGCGGGCATCCTATGTCACCGGGAGCAAGATCCGCATCGATGGCGGGTCGATAAAGTCCGTCTGACCGGCCCCCTTAAGGGTGGGGACAGGACATACTGAGCGCGGCGGCGTCCTGCCGCCGCGGCTTCAGTAATCCTTTTCGAAAAAAATACCGAGCCCGCTATCGCCCCCCGCGCCAAAGCTGCCCTTGGCTTTGAGGTTCTTGTTGATGTCGAGGTTCAGGTTGATTTGGGATTGGCCTTCGGAATCGACTTCGACTTCGGAATAGACGTTTTCAGACAAATACTTGCCTGCCCGAACCTCTGTCGTGTCATCGGGACCGGTTGTCACGTCGAGATCATCGAGTCCAAAGCTACTGCGCAGTTTCCCCACGACGCCATCTCCGCCCTTACCTGCGAGCGTGGCCACCGCACTGGCCAGTTGCAGCGCCTGAAATGCCGAAATCTGGCTGATGTCCCGTTCAAAGATCAGTTGTGAGAGAACCTGATCCTCCGGCAATTCGGGCTGCGATGAAAAGGTGATATCGGGTTGGGATGCTGGCCCTTCGACCACGATGATGATCTGCACCTCACCGCTTGTCGTTTCGGCCACCAGATAGAGGTAAGGCTCGAAGCTTCCGCGCATCCTGAGGTACCCGTCGGTCAGGGTCAGCCGCTTACCCAGTATGTCCAGCCGTCCACGGATGAGATCAAACTGTCCCTCGGGAATTATGTTCTTGGTGTTTCCACGGAGCCGCAGCGACCCGCCGAGTTCCGCATCAAGGCCGCGACCGCGAATGAAAATGCGCGACGGTGCGTTGACCACGATACTGAGATCATAGGCTGGACCGGCCGCACCTGCGGCACCTGACTGAGAGGTGCCGTTGCTGATAAGCTCTGCGAAGGCGCGGGTTTGGCGCACGTCCGCCGGCTCGTTCACATGGCGCAGCCCGGGAAGATCAACGCCCGAAGATATGGCCCCGTCCGGCACACGCACGTTGACCTCACCAAGGTTTACCGTCCCGGCAATGGTCGCTCCGCCTGCGGCGGGCCCGTTGAATGTGATCCGTCCATCGGCTGTGGTCGAATAGAGCGCGGGATCGGTGATGCCGACGCCGCGCAGGTCTATGGCAAGATCGGATTGGAAAGGTGGGTCAAGCCCCACGCGCCCGTTTATGGCGATCTGACCGCCAGTGGAGACGCCCGAAGTCATGCTGATCTGGGCACCGCCGCCATCAAGCGACACGTTCGCGTTCATCTCCGAGAGGGCAAGCTTTGCGTTGGGAAGCGCCAGTCCGGCGCCGCGTGTTGTCACTGTTCCCGACACCGAAGAGAGCGCGGGCGGCCCATCCACGCGGAGATCGAACTGTGCCACGCCCGAGAGGCTGCGCGGGCTAAGCACCGGATTGGCAAGCGCGAGCGGGGCTTGGCCGGTTATGCCAAGGTTGAGGCTGCGGTCCGTGCCGATCCGCCCTGACACATTGGCTGTCATGCCGGCGGGGCCAGTCGCGTCCGCCTCCACGATATATGTCTCACCATCGCCCCGAATCGTTCCGCGCACCGTCGCAGGCCCGGGAAAGCCCGGCGCAAGCAGAGCAACATCCGCGAGCCTTGCATTGAACTGAGCCGAGGAAGAGCCACTCGTGCCAATGGTTCCAGATGCCTCGGCGCTGAGCTGTGGAGTGGTAAGATTGGCGCGGTCGATGGTGAGTGTTCCATCGCTGTCGCGCGCGATTTCCGCGGTGAGGGTTGAGCGGCCCCGCAGAAGGCGATCCACCTGTTCGTTGCCGATGGAAAGAGAGTCGCCCGTCACTTCTAGGTCCACATTCGCGGCTCCATCAGCTTGAAGCGCGCCATTGGCGTTGGCTTGCAGGCGCGGTGAGGTGATGCGGGCGCGCCTTAGGGTGACAGACCCGTCGGCCGCGCGCGAAACCGACAGCAGCGCTTGAGAACGGCCCCGCAAATTGCGATCCAACGCTTCGACACCTAGGGCGAGGTCCTGTCCGTCCACCGTCATTTCGATGTCGCCGCTGCGCGTTTCCAAATCTCCGTTTGCGTCGATTTTGAGGTCAACGGCACCGCCAAGATCACGTTCCGCAAGTGGGGCATAGCGCGAGAGATCGGCCGCCGACGCTTCGGCCTGCACCGAGAATTCGCCCGGCTTGCCATCTGTCAGGCCGATGGTTCCGTCGGCTGTCATCTTGGCTTCTCCGGGGCCCGTTGCCTTGGTCTGAAACTGCCAGATGTCGTTGGATTGCTCTGTCTGTTGCGCGGTCAGGCTTAGCGTCGCGGGCCCATCAAGAGATGGCTCCACCACGGCGAGGTTGTTAACCGTCAGCGAGAGGGCCGCGCGGCTTTGATCAGTTTTCCAATCGGCGCTGGCCGATAGGGTCGTTTGCGGTGAGGTAAGCCTGAGCCATTCGAGATATGTTCCCGTGGGGCCGCGCCTCAGGTTGGCGGAAAGCACGGTTTCGCCTGCTAGCAACGGATCAAGGCGTGGTTGGCCAAAGCCGAGGTCTTGCGCCTTGCCTTCAATACTGACGCGGGTCTTGCCCTCGGTCGGCTGAAAGCTTGCGTTGATATTGAGATCGGCGGCCCCTGAAAGATCGGTCTCGGCGATGCCGGAGAACCGTTCGAGATCCGAGGCGCTCAGCGTGAGCGAGGCCGTGGCACGCGGCGATGCCGATTTCGAGATGCCGGAGATTTCCGCCGTGCCGTCAAGCCGATAATCTTCTCCTTCGAGGGTCAGGGCCTGCAATCGGAATGGTGATTGCTCCTGCCATGAGAATTCGATCTTCCCTTTGAGCGCTTCGCCCAGAGCCGCCGCCAGATCGGGGTCTTGTAGGGCAAGGTCCTGCACAACATAATCAAGCGCGCCGGTAACCTGACCGGGCGTGGCTCCTTCGCCTTTGGACAATGTGCCGCCACCGGTCAGTTGCGCGCGTCTGAGCGACAGGTCTTCTCGCTCAAGGCCGTGCGCATCCAGTGTCATGCGCCAGTCATCGCCGCTCGCCCGGTCATAGCGCAATGCCAGATCAAGCGAGTCGAGTTCAGTTTTGGGGCCACCTAGCGGCAGGAGAACCCGAGAGCCATCCTTTGAGGCAAGTTCACCGGTGAGATTGAACCTTTCGGGCCAGTTATCCGGCCCGACCTCTAATTGCCCGTCGAGCCGCAGCGCGGCCGCCTTGAGGCTCAGTTCCCGGATCGACAGCCCGCCTTCTGCTGGCTTCGATCCTTGCAGACTGAGCGATATATCGGGTCCAAAGAAGTCGCGGTAATCGGGGGCAAAAACCGGCGCGATGTCGCCTTGAATGTCGGCGGCAAAACGAATTGGAGGTGTGTTGCCCTTCTCGTCCGGATCAGGCTGTGGCGATTTGATCGTAACCGTGCCACCGAGACGTCTTTGATCATCAGTGCTCAGGGCGATTTGCGCGGTGAAATCGTCAAGTGGTGCGTCGCCCTCGACGCTTAGCGTGATCAATGGCGCGCCCGGAATTCCCAGTAGCGACGATGCGATGCCGCCGTCTTGCTCCTGTAGGGTTAGGTCGATGCCCAAGTTGCGATCGGCGTTCGAATAGCTGGCTTCGAACGACACGAAATCGGAGGTGCGATCAAGCCGCGATACCTCAAGCTTTGCTTGCCCTTCGCCATCCTCGAGCCGCATCGAGCCTTCAAGCGACAGACTCAGTTTTTCTCCAAGCACGGGCTTGCCGAGGACGACCTTCTTGGCGGCGATCTCTTCGATATTCACCGACACCGGCAGGTCCGGCAATGTGAAACCACTCGCTTCAGCTTGGGGCAGATCAGGGCCGGTTTCGGGATTGGGGAGCCGTTCGAGGATGATCTCGGCGGCAGAAAACTTGGTCACATCAAGAGTGCCGGCCAGAAGCGCGCTGCGGTTCCAGTCAAGCGTGACATCCTTGACTGTCAGCCAGATGCCGTCGGTGTCCTCGATCGTCAGCAGGTCGAGTGTCGCCTCGCTGCTCAGTGCGCCTTCAAACCCTTCGATTTTCACATCGCGGCCTTGGGTCGAAAGATTGTCTTCGATCAGCCCTTGCAGGAAACCGCGATCATTCTCTTGCGCATGGGCCACGGGCGCAGAAAGAATTAGCCCCGAAACCAGAGCTGTGCGCGCCCATCTCAGGGCCGGTTTCACGATGCGGTCGATCATNTCTTGCGCATGGGCCACGGGCGCAGAAAGAATTAGCCCCGAAACCAGAGCTGTGCGCGCCCATCTCAGGGCCGGTTTCACGATGCGGTCGATCATATTCAAAACGCCTGTCCGATACCGATATATACCTGCACACCCTCGCCCGTGCTGCCGCTGACCGGTGCGGCCACGTCAAGCCGCAATGGACCGATCCCTGTCGCATACCTGATTCCGACGCCTGCACCGCTGTGCCAGCGGCCGCTCCCGTCATAGATGCTTTCGGGGCCAATATACCCAACGTCATAGAAGGCGACCGGATCGAAATTGCCCGCCAGGTCGATCCTCAGTTCCGCCGATGCCGCAAGGAATGACCGGCCACCAGTCAGCCCGCTGCCGGTATTCACGCCTAAAGATTGATAGGGATGGCCCCGGACCGTATCGCCACCGCCGGAATAGAACAGGAAATCCTGTGGCGTATCCCCGAGGCTTGAGCCAAGGACACTGCCGAATTGCAGCCTGCCGGCCACCGTGAAAAGGCCGCTGTCGTCAAGCTGTCGATACGTTCTGCCGTCAAGTTCGATCCGCGCGCCGGAATCGTCTTCGTCCAGTGAGATGAAGGGCATCACCTCGGCCTGAAGATAGACGCCTTTGACCGGGTCCAGAGGCACATCCCGCGTATCATATGTGGCCTTGAGCGGGACCAGAAGGTGAAAGTATTCGGTGTTTCCGTTGATCGCATCGGTTTCGTCGGAATAGCGCAGGGTCAAACCCGCCTCGACAGTCAGTTCATCGGTTACGATCCGGCTGAACCCGAACCCGAGCTCAATCTGGTCAGAGAGATAGTTGGGCTCATCCTCGCGTGCGGCTCGTCCCGTGATGAAGAGGGTCGTATCCGCGCCGAAGGTCGCGGGGCGTTCGAACCGGCCCGCGACTTCGTAGTCGATACCACCGTTGCGACCGCCGGCTTCGCTACCGATGCCGCCAACATTGGCGTCGAACCGCAACCGTTCGGCGCCGCCCAAAAGGTTCCGGTGCAGCCAGAAACTCGAGAGCATAAGGCCTTCGTTGCTCGAGACTTCGGCGCCGAAGCCAAAGCGGCGCGGCTTTTCATCGGCAACGTCCATCTCGATGTCCATCACCTTGCCGTTGCGCAATTTCTTGGCTTCGCTAAGCGCGACGGACCGGAAAGCGCCGGTGCGGCGGAGCCGCTTGGCAGATTTTTCAAGCTCATCCGGCGAGAAGCGCTCGCCGGTGGGCAAGCCCGCGATCACGCGAAGGCGTTCGGCGCGCACTGCGCTTTCGGACGTCTGAACCAGATTGCCGAACCGCACCACCGGGCCGGGGCGCAGGGCCAGTTCGGCAATGAGCGTTTTGGAATTGTGGTCCGCCACGAGGTTCTGTCCGGCCAGTTCTGCCTTGGCGTGACCTGCTTCGCGCCATCCCTCGATACCTGCATCCACGGCGTTCTTGACGACCGGCGCACGGGCTCGCGCTCCACGGGTGAACCCCTCTGGCGGGTCGGTCGCGGGTGCAATGGGCGCGATGCGCGCGCGACCGAAGGTGAACGGCTGCCCCGGATTGACACTCACCGTGACGTTACGCAGCCTTGAGGGGGTGGCGAACGGAGATAGATGCCCGGCCTCGCGGCCGTCCACCAAAATGCTGACGACTCCACCGTAGTATCCGAATTCGTAAAGCACGCTGACAAGCTTGGCATAGTCGGCGTTGGCGGCGGCAATGATGTCCTGAGGGTCGTCGCGGTCCTCTTCGTTCGCGGCCTGCACGAGGGAGGCATCGACCAAAGCCTTTCGCAGGTTGTCGTCGCTTGTGCGGATGTCGAAACGGACTTGTTCCAGGGCCGTGGCGATTGATGCCGAGAACACAATGATCGCCACCAGAACACACACACATGGCAGCTTTGAATGAAAACCTTGTGACAATCAGCGTCCCCTCAACGTCTCTACGCCTTGATCGCCGGCGCCGCGGCACTGCCATCAAAGTCTATGGTAATACGCGTCGGGCCTCCAGTAAGTTCCCGCCGGCGCGCCCGCCACGCAAAGGGATTGACGGACATGTCGGCAGTATCCCGCCCAAACAAAACCCCGCGCTACGGTGACCCTCAAGGGCGTGGGTCCAAGTGAGTCTTCTTGTCTGTCCCGGTCTTCGACATGCTTGGGCGTTCGCCGCATTGTGAAAGTGTATGCCTTGTGCCACCGTCATCGCCAAGGTTCGGGTTTAGCATTTCGGTGGCGGCCCGGAGGCACGCACAAAACTGGAGAATGCACATGGCGGGGCACGGGTATGAAACCGGTAGGTTGAACCTTCCATTCGTGGGGATATGCACGTTCGGCAAATATCCTTACGTGGAAGACTGGGACGCGATTGACGCGGATGTCGCGGTGATGGGCGCGCCTTTCGATTTCGGATGCCAATGGCGGTCAGGAGCCCGTATGGGGCCGCGCGGTATTCGCGAGGCATCGACCCTTTTTTCCTTTGGCCATGGCGGGGCCTATGACCACGAGGATGACGTCACATATCTTGATCCGGCCAAGGTGCGAATCGTCGATCTGGGGGATGCCGATATCATTCACACAGATACCGTGGGGAGCCACGCCAATATCGAATTCGGTGTGCGCAAGATGTTGGAAGCGGGCGCCTTGCCTGTTGTGTTGGGGGGCGATCATTCGGTCAACATTCCGTGCATCAACGCTTTTGACGGACAAGAGCCGATTCACGTTGTTCAGATCGACGCGCATCTGGATTTCGTGGATGAACGTCATGGCGTGCGGTTCGGTCACGGCAATCCGATGCGCCGCGCGGCGGAAAAGGAATATGTCACTGGCCTGAGCCAGATTGGCATCCGCAACGTATCTTCGACAGCGCGGGACGGCTATGAGGATGCGCGGGCGATGGGGGCGGACATTCTATCGGTCAGGCAGGTGCGCAAGATGGGCACCGAGGCGATGCTCGCTCGTATTCCCGAGGGTGCGCGCTATTACCTGACCATCGACATTGATGCTTTCGATCCCTCCATTGCCCCCGGCACCGGCACGCCAAGCCATGGCGGCTTTCTTTACTATGATGTGCTTGAATTGATCGACGGGCTTGCCAAAAGGGGCGACATCGTGGGGCTGGACCTTGTCGAAGTTGCACCTGATTATGATCAGACCGGCAGCACCTCGATCCTCGCGGCGCAGATTTTGATGAACACGATCGGCCGGATCATGCACCAGCGCGAGGTCAAAGGCACCTGACACGAGACACCCCCTTGCCAATGGCGGGGGTGGCAGGTCATATTCAATTGTGTGAATAAGTTTGTCGCGCGCTTGCTTGGGCGCGTGTCGCCGCTATCGAGGAGGCCGTCATGAAAATCCAAAGACGTACTATGTTGAAAGGGCTGGGAGCCGGGGCCCTGTTGGGGCTTCCGCAGCAGGTATGGTCCGCGGCGACAATGGAACTTGGCGGCCTGACGGTCAGCACGGTGAGCGACGGGCATCTGGCATTTCCGGCGGAGTTTTTCTTTGAAGGGTTGCCCGAGGAGGAACTGACGACAATCCTCGAACAGTATGACGTCGCGCAAGATACGCTTACGCCGCCCTGCAATGTCACGGTGGCCCAGTTCGGTGGGCGCACCGTCCTCTTTGATTGTGGTTCTGGTCCGGCTTTCATGCCGACGGCCGGCAAGCTTGTCGATGGATTGAGTGCGATGGGGATCACACCCGAGGACGTCACAGAGGTTGTCTTTACACATGGGCATCCCGATCACCTTTGGGGGGTGCTCGACGATTTCAACGATCCGGTCTTTACCGAGGCACAGTATATGATGGGGCGCACCGAACGCGCCTATTGGTCCGACCCGGAAACCGTAGAGACGATCGGGCAAGCAAGGGCCAGTTTTGCCGTGGGCGCGGCCCGCAGGCTTGAGGCCATCGCGGAAGACATGAGCACGTTCGAGAGCGGCCAAGAGATCCTTCCCGGCATCATCGCCCATAGCAGCTTCGGTCATACGCCGGGGCATATGTCCTTCGAGCTTCGCGGCACCGAGGGCGCACTGTTGGTGGTCGGCGATGCCATAGGCAATGGTCATGTGGCGTTTGAGCGTCCGGAATGGCCCAGCGGTTCGGATCAGGACCCCGAGACCGCGGCCAACACGCGCGCCCGCCTTCTCGACATGCTGACGCAAGAGCGTATGGGGCTTATCGGCTTTCACCTTCCCGGTGGCGGGTTGGGGCGCGTTGAGCGCAAGGGCGATGCATACCAATTCGTGACGGAGGAAATGTGATGCGTTGGATTCTGGCATTGATGGCGCTTACCGGGATGGCGCAGGCCAGCGAGGATATCGCTGACAAATACCCGGCTTCGCTTCTTTATGACAAACCCTACGAGGTGATCCCCGGCGTCTATTCGGCGATCGGTGCAACCGCGCCGCCCACCTATGAGAACGCAGGTCACAACAACAACCTGAGCTTTATCGTGACGGGTGACGGTGTCGTCGTGATCAATGGTGGCGCGGCCTATGGTCTGGCCAAGGCCCTGCACGAAGAGATCAAGACCGTGACCGATCAGCCGGTCAAACTGGTCTTCAACGAAAATGGCCAAGGGCACGCCATGCTTGGAAACAGCTATTGGGCCGAACAGGGCGTGCCTATTGTGGCCCATGAAGATGCGGCGCAGGAAATCGAAGACTATGGTGCGCAATCGCTCGCGACCATGGAACGGATAAACCAAGAGCAGCACGAAGGCACGCAGATCGTTCGTCCAACCGAGACTTTCGCGGAGAGCTATGTCGTGGAGCGCGGAGATTTCAGGATTGAGGCGCGGTATCTGGGGCCCGCGCATAGCCCGGGCGACATTGTCGTGTGGCTGCCGACGCAGGAGCTTGTGATTTCCGGAGACATGGCTTTTCACGAACGGATGCTCCCGATTTTCGAGCACACTTATACCGCCGACTGGCTTGACACATGGGAGACCGAATTCGAGGCGCTTGAGGCAACCTATGTCATTCCGGGGCACGGCCATCCGACCAACATGGCGCAGGTGCGTCGCTATACGCGTGATTACCTTGTCTATCTGCGCGAAAAGATCGGTGCGCATCTGGATGCGGGGGGTGATCTGGCCGATGCCTATTATGTGGATCAATCGCCCTATGCGCATCTCGATACGTTCGAGGAGCTGGCAACCAAAAATGCGGGCCGGGTCTATGAGCAGATGGAGTTCGAATGACGCAACACCCAAACATTCCCGTAGAGAGCGCCATCACCGCGATTTAAGGCCAAGCTTTCAGAAAACAGAACGATCATGACATATTTTGCCGGTGGTGCGCGCCGGGGTGGAACCCTGTTCCGTTCATGATCAACTTTGCAAGAAAGTGTCCCGGGTTGGGCTTCTTGACCTCATGTGCAAAAGCGCGATGTAAGGCCGGATTGCCATTTTCGCCGGGACGAAACTTCCATGCTATTCGAGCTTTACGAACTGCCGTTTGACGCGCAGGGCGCGCAACTTCTGATCGGGTTGGCCCTCGGGCTTGCCTTCGGCGTGGCGGCGCAGGTCAGCCGGTTTTGTCTTCGTCGCGCGGTGGTGGCGGGCCCTGATCGCAATGCGGCGCTTGGCACATGGCTGAGCGCGCTCGCGGTGGCCATTGCGGGCACGACGCTTGTGACCGGGTTGGGCTGGGTTGATCTTTCTGATCATCGTCAGATGGTATCGGACCTGCCGCTTGCCGCGCTGATGGTCGGGGGGCTTGCCTTTGGTATCGGAATGGTTCTGACGCGGGGCTGCATCAGCCGCCTCACGGTTCTGGGCGGTACGGGCAATCTGCGGGCGCTGACTGTGCTGGTGATCTTTGCAATCGTGGCGCATGCCACGCTCAAAGGCGTCTTTGCGCCTTTGCGGGTGGGACTTGGCGGTGCCACCCTTGAGGCTGGTATCGGGTCGTTGGCCGAGTTGCCGGGCGGGGCGGTAACATGGGCCGCGCTTCTGGTGGCAGGTCTTGTCGCGGCGATCGCATGGCTTCGGCCACGTCCTCTTCATGTTATGATGGCCGGGGCAATTGGCGCGCTTGTCGTGGCGGGCTGGGTCGCGACCGGCTGGCTTTTCTTCGACGCGTTCGAGCCGCAGCCGGTGCAGTCCATGGCCTTCACATCGACATGGGCCGATAGCCTTTTCTGGACAGTGGCGTCGACATCCATTCCGGCCGGTTTTGGTGTGGGGCTGGTCGGGGGCGTGTTTGCAGGTGGTTTCCTGTCCGCGCTGATCCGGCGCGAACTGAGCCTTGAGAGTTTTGAGAGCCCGCGGCAAACGCTCCGCTATGTGGCAGGGGCGGCCCTCATGGGCTTTGGTGGCGTTCTGGCGGGGGGCTGCACCGTGGGTGCTGGCCTTTCGGGTGTTTCGATGCTGAGCCTGTCCGCGATTGTGGCGCTTTTGTCCATCGTGACGGGCGCGTTGGTTGCGGATCGCGCGCTTCGGCGCGCGCCCGCGCTGCAACCTG
>NZ_JBAPLA010000009.1:0-128859 GCF_037083845.1 Roseovarius sp. E0-M6
CATACGGTCACACTTCGGTGAAGGTCAGGAAAACCGGGCTTTGCATCATCGCTCGCGCGATCTACATGTAACAAAAGCGACCGATCCCCGCTTGCCGGACCGGGCGCACCATGAAGGAGCCGATCACGATGCTGACACGCCGTCATTTCATCACCTCGGGCGCCGCCCTCTTTTCGGCAGCCGCGCTCGATCCCCTGCCCGCCTTCGCGGCCTCACAGCGGCAGAAATGGGCCGCATGGGATGCGCAGGTCACACCGCCGAACTATGATCCGGCCACGACAAACCCTTGGGGGCTGCATCCACGCTTCCTCCCGGTTCGGGTCGAAGCCAATGACGGGCTCACTCCGGGCGACATCCATGTCGATGCCACCGCGCGCTATCTCTATCACATTCAGGGCGATGGGACGGCGATGCGCTATGGCGTTGCCATCGGCAAGGGCGACCTTTACGAACCCGGCACCTACACGATCAGGCGCAAGGCGAAATGGCCCACATGGACACCGACCCCGGCCATGATCAAGCGCGAACCCGACCGTTACAAGCAATACGAGGACGGGATGGACCCCGGCCCCAACAACGCGCTCGGTTCGCGCGCGCTCTATCTCTATGTGGGCAACCGCGACACCTATCTGCGCATCCATGGCACACCCAATCCGCGCTCGATCGGAAGCCGGGCAAGTTCGGGGTGCGTGCGCATGGTTATGGCGCATATCATTGGTCTTTACGGTCACGTCGAGACAGGCTCGACCGCCCATCTCTACGCTCCGGCGACCTCTGCGACGGCCCTGAGCTAAGGGCTTTCGCCCCATCCTTGCGCATCTGCGGCCGATGTCTCAGGTGCGGTGTGACACGCTTGGGGCCGCGCGGCGGGCGGGCGGCCCACAGCCATCAAGACGTCACGGGCGGCGCCACCTGTCCCCCGCAGATATGGCCACCATCAGGCGTTCTCAGCGGAATAAGCGTGGTCTCGACCGGGCCGGAATGTTCATACCAATAGCACCCGTCCTCGGGCGTGTAACGCGCGGTCGAAAGATCCTGATACGCGGCCGCCATGGTCCGAACCTGGTCAGGGATAGGAGCCTGCTGGCCGCTCTGCCCAGTCGCGCCGTTCATCGGCTCTGCGCACGCTCCCATAAGAAACATCGCCGCCATTGTCACTGTTACCCGCGCCCGCATCATCACATGTCCTTACGTTCAGCTTTATTGCCAAGGACCATACCCGAACACGGTGCGGCGTCCAGCCCCGGAACGCCGCGAACCGCGCTGACCACGCGGAACATGCCCCCCGGTGTGACCAAATTCCCGCGCCAATCTCAAACAAGAAAGCAAACTCAAGCCCTAGACCGGGCCAGACTGGACCGGGGAAAAGTCATTATAGCATTTCTCGGCGGCCGCGCGGTTCTCTGGGAACATCTGTCAAAGATTGTTCACGGACCCGCCCGCAACCGGGCCGCGTCCCGGGCCAGAGTCTCGATGCCGGCCCAGTCTCGTGCCGCGACAAGGTCAGGCGGGGCCACCCAGCTGCCCCCGGCACAAAGCACGTTCGACAGCGCCAGATAGGTTGCAGCATTGTTCGGACCGACCCCACCGGTGGGGCAGAAACTGATCTGCGGGAGCGGCGCACCGATTGCCTTGATCGCGGCGGCCCCGCCCGAGGCTTCGGCGGGAAAGAATTTGAGCATGTCATAGCCACAGGCGAGAAGGCGCATGGCCTCGGTGGCGGTGGCCGCCCCGGGCAACAGCGGCAGGCTTTCTTCCGCGCAGGCGGCAAGAAGCGCATCTGTGGCACCCGGGGAGACCCCGAAAGTGGCCCCTGCGGCCTTGGCGGCGCGCACGTCGTCCGGCGTGATCAGCGTGCCTGCCCCGACATGCCCGCCCGGCACCCCGGCCATGGCCCGGATCACGTCCAAGGCTTCGGGCGTGCGCAAGGTGACCTCCAACGCGGGCAGGCCACCGGCAACAAGCGCCTCGGCCAGTGGCCGCGCCAATCGTGCATCTTCGATCCTCAAAACCGGGATGATCGGGGCAAGCGCGCAGATTTCTCGGGTCAACGCGCTCGCTTCGGCTGGCGTAAGGGACATTCGGTCACGCTCCAAAAATCGTTGCGCCGGCGGTGGCCGGGCTGACGGTATTGCGGAAACTCGCAAAAAGTTCACGCCCGATGCCCGCCTCGTTCGCGCTCAGATCGGGCATCGCCGCCGGGCGCTCGGTCACACCGGCGGTCAGGATGTTCAACTCGCCCGTCACGGCATCGACCCTAAGGCGGTCCCCGTCCTGCAACTTGGCAATCGGTCCACCATCCACCGCTTCCGGGCAGACATGGATCGCGGCGGGCACCTTGCCCGACGCACCGGACATTCGCCCGTCGGTCACAAGAGCCACTTTCTGCCCCCGCCCCTGAAGGATCGACAGCAAGGGCGTCAGGCTGTGCAGTTCGGGCATTCCGTTGGCTTTTGGCCCCTGAAACCGCACGACAACGATCACATCCCCGGTCAGATCGCCCGCCTTGAAGGCCGCCTTGACCTCGTCCTGGTCGTGGAACACCCGCACCGGGGCTTCGATCACCTGGTGTTCGGCGGCAACCGCAGACACCTTCATCACCGCAGTGCCCAGCGAGCCCGACAGCCGCTTGAGGCCACCAGTCGGCTGGAACGGGTCATGCGCCGGCCTCAGTATCTTGGTGTTCAGGCTCTGCCCACCCCCCTTGCGCCAGCACAATTCGCCATCCGCAAAGTAAGGATCGTGGGTATAATGACCAAGGCCCCTGCCCGCGACAGTTTGCGTGTCAGGATGAAGCAATCCGGCCTCAAGCAATTCCCCGATCAAAAAGCCCAACCCCCCGGCGGCATGGAAATGGTTCACATCCGCCAGCCCGTTGGGATAGATGCGCGCCGTCAAGGGTGTCACGTCGCTCAGCTCCGAAAAATCCTGCCAGTCCAATACGATCCCGCCTGCACGCGCCATGGCGACAAGATGGATAAGAAGATTGGTGGACCCGCCGGTGGCATTGAGGCCAACAATACCGTTCACAAAGGCTTTTTCATCAAGAACATGACAGACCGGCGTATAATCATTGCCAAGCGCGCTGAGTTTCAGCGCGCGCTTGGCGCCTTCGCGGGTCAGCGCGTCGCGCAGGTCGGTGTTGGGCTGAACGAAACTGGCCCCCGGCAGGTGCAGGCCCATGAACTCCATCAGCATCTGGTTGGTATTGGCCGTGCCGTAGAAGGTGCAGGTGCCGGGCCCGTGATAGGCTGCCATTTCCGCGGCCATCAACTCTTCGCGCCCGCATTCCCCGGCGGCGAATTTCTGCCGCACCTTGCTCTTTTCGTCATTCGGCATGCCGCTGGCCATCGGCCCCGCGGGTAGAAACACCGCCGGAAGGTGACCAAATGCCTGCGCGGCAATGACAAGGCCCGGCACGATCTTGTCACAGACACCAAGGAACACAGCGGCGTCAAAGGTATTGTGGCTAAGCGCGACAGAGGCGGCCAAGGCGATCACATCGCGGGAAAAAAGCGATAGCTCCATCCCCGCCTCGCCCTGCGTAACACCATCACACATGGCCGGAACCCCGCCTGCAAGCTGTGCCGTGCCGCCCCCGTCGCGCGCCGCCTCGCGGATAATATCCGGAAACCGCTCAAAGGGCTGATGCGCCGAGAGCATGTCATTATAGGCCGACACGATACCCAGATTGCCCGAGGCGCCACCCGCCAACTGGCCCTTATCCGGGCCCGACGCGGCATAGGCATGCGCCTGACCGCTACAGGAAAGATGCGCCCGCGATGGCCCCTTGAGCTTGGCCGCGTGCATCCGGTCAAGATAGCGGGACCGCGTCGGTTCGCTGCGTTCGATGATGCGGTCAGTCACACGTTGGACAGTAGAGTTCAGTGTCATGGCTCTGCCTTTCAGCCGATTTCGCGCCAGCGCCGCCCGTCACGGTGCAAGAGCATCAATGCGTCTTCCGGCCCGGAACTGCCGGCGTCATAAGGGGCTGGCGTCACGCGGGCCTCTTGCCAGCCTTCGATGATCGGATCGACCCAGGCCCAGGCAGCCTCGACTTCATCACCGCGCATGAACAGGGTCTGATCGCCC
This sequence comes from Roseovarius sp. E0-M6, assembly GCF_037083845.1. Lineage (NCBI taxonomy): Bacteria > Pseudomonadati > Pseudomonadota > Alphaproteobacteria > Rhodobacterales > Roseobacteraceae > Roseovarius > Roseovarius sp. E0-M6. The sequence continues at coordinate 4,093 of NZ_JBAPLA010000009.1, forward strand.
CGGATCACATCCATGATCAGCCTCTCATAGGCGTCCTGCGGTTCGGCATGGGTGTCAAGCGCATCCGCGAAGGTCATGTCAAGAGACACCTCGGTCAGCCGGAAACCGCCGGGCCCCGGCTCCTTGATGGTGTTGCGCAGGGTGATGCCTTCGTCCGGCTGAAGCCGGATGATCATCGCGTTGCCCCGCCGCGCTTCCATTTTCGGAAAGATCATGTGCGGCGGGTCACGGAACACCACCGCAATCTCGGACCTGCGCGTGCGCAGTTTCTTGCCCGTGCGCAGGTAGAACGGCGTCCCGGCCCAGCGCCAGTTGCCGATCGTCAGTTTCATCGCGACAAAGCTTTCGGTGCGGCTATCGGGATCGCCGGTATGGTCGCGGAAACTGTCGCCGCCCTCCCGGGCGCGGTATTGGCCAGCCACGATATCATCCTGTTGAACCGGCTCCAGCGCCTCGATCACCTTGAGCTTTTCGTCGCGCACAGCGGTTGAGCGAAATTTCGACGGCGGCTCCATAGCCGTCAGGCAAAGAAGCTGCATCAGGTGGTTTTGCACCATGTCGCGCATCGCACCCGACGCGTCATAGTAATCACCGCGCCCTTCGACGCCCAGACTTTCGGCCACGGTGATCTGCACATGGTCGATATGGGTCGAATTCCAAAGTGGCTCCCACAGGGCATTGGCAAAGCGCAGCGCCATCAGGTTTTGCACGGTTTCCTTGCCAAGGTAATGATCAATTCGGTAAATTTGGCGTTCCTCGAAGCACCGGCGCAGATCGGCATTGAGGGCTTTGGCACTCTTCAGGTCATGCCCGAACGGTTTTTCGACCACGATTCTGCTGTCTGGCGTGGCGATGCCATGGGTCGACAGGTTGGCGGCGATCGGTCCGAACAGGGCCGGTGACACCGAAAGATAAAACGCCCGGATGACATCAGACCGCAAGGATTGCGCCAGTTCGGTCCACCCCCGGTCAGCGGATGCCTCGACGCTGACATAGTCAAGCCGTTGCAAGAACTCTGACAACGTGTCCGCGTCATCCACCGACCGGGGGGCGAAATCTTCGAGGATGTGGCGGGCTGCCTCCGCAAAGGCCGCCCGGTCCATGTCCGACCGCGCCACACCGATAATTCGTGCGTCGTCCGGCATCTGCCCCACCGCAAACCGATGATACAGTCCCGGCAGGATTTTCCTGCGCCACAGATCCCCCGTGGCGCCGAAAACGACAAGGTCGAAGGTCTCAACCGGGATGACGCGCGACACCATCCTGTCAACTCGCCAGATTAAGGGCTTCTCCGGCATGGAGCAGCGCACCGATCCGCCGCCCGGTATCGATCATCCGATTGGAAAAGCCCCATTCGTTGTCATACCAACTGACCACGCGCACCATGCCATCTTCGGTCACGGTGGTTTGCGCGGCCGCGAAACAGGATGAATGCGGATCGTGATTGAAATCGACCGAAACCAGCGGATCTTCCTCATAGGAGAGCACACCGGCCAGTTCACCTGCGGCGGCGTCGGCCAATGCGGCGTTGATCTCATCTCGGGTCGCGGCACGTTCCGGCATGAAACTCAGATCAACGAGTGAGACATTCGGCGTCGGGATGCGCACGGCGGACCCCTCCAGCCTGCCCTTCAGACGCGGCAGCACCAACGAGATGGCTCTGGCCGCACCGGTTGATGTGGGCACCATCGACAGCGACGCGGCGCGCGCGCGGTAAAGGTCGCTGTGATTCGTGTCATGGCTCGGCTGATCCCCGGTGAAGGCATGGATCGTGGTCATATAGCCGGTCTTGATACCAAAGGCCCGGTCCAGAACCATCGCCACGGGCGCAAGGCAATTCGTGGTGCAGGACGCATTGGACACGATCACGTCATCCGACCTCAGGTCACCATCGTTGACTCCATACACAATCGTGCGGTCGACATCCTTGCCGGGCGCCGAGATAAGAACCCGCTTCGAGCCGTTTTGCAGATGCAGCGCCGCCGTGTCCCGGCTGGTGAACAGGCCCGTGCATTCAAAGGCGATGTCCACATCTTTCCAAGGCAAGTCCTCGGGGCTGCGAAGGGCAGTCAGGCGAATGCGCCGCGATCCCACGACAAGCTTGTCACCCTCAACCAGAACCGTCTCGTTGAGGCGGCCATGCACGCTGTCGTATTTCAACAGATGGGCAATGGTTTCGGGCGGGGCGAGGTCATTGATGGCGACAATGTCGATATCTCTGCCACCGCTTTCGACAAGGGCCCGCAGCACATTGCGGCCAATGCGTCCGAAACCGTTGATTGCAACCTTTAGGGTCATGATCCGCTCTCCTTTATCAAGTCGTGATCCGGAACTCGGTATCGGAACCGGTATCGTTACCGTTAACGATAACAATCACACTCGCAACCGAAAATCAACGATAAAACCCGAACTCCGGCCACCGCGGAATGCCCCTTGCGGGCCGGGCCGATCTGGCCAAAGGTCGACGCATGAAAAAAAGAGCGGTTCTGAAGGATGTTGCGCGGCGTGCCGGGGTCAGCGAAATGACCGCCAGCCGCGCATTGCGCGATGCCCCGGACGTCTCGCAATCCACCCGCGAGAAAGTGCAGCAGGCAGCCGTCGAAATCGGCTATGTGCCGAATCGCATCGCGGGCGCGCTATCGTCGATGAGTTCGAACCTCGTTGGTGTCGTGGTGCCGTCACTGGCCAGCTATGTCTTTCCCGAAGTTCTGTCGGGGATATCCCAAGGCCTGAAAGCCAGCCCGCTGAAACCGGTCGTCAGTGTGACGGGCTATGATCTCACCGAAGAGGAAAGCGTCATTCGCGAATTGCTGAGCTGGCGGCCATCGGGGCTGATCGTCGCCGGACTCGAACATAGCGACGCGGCCCGGTCCATGCTGGCCTCGGCCGACTGCCCAGTTGTGGAGATCATGGACACCGATGGTGATCCGGTCGAGCATTGCATCGGCATTTCACATCTGGAAGCGGGGCGCGAAATGGCCGCGACGCTACTGGACTGCGGGTATCGCAGGATCGGTTTCATCGGCACCAAAATGGCGCGCGACGTCCGGGCGCAAAAAAGGTTCACGGGCTTCGCAGAGCGCCTTGACCAAGCGGGAGTTGTCCTCACCGATCAGGAGCTTTACGAAGACCAGTCCTCGTTCGAGACGGGCCGCAACCTCACGGCGCGCATGCTTGAACGGTCGCCCGGTCTGGACTGTATCTATTACTCCAGCGATGTGATGTCCGTGGGCGGTTACATGCATTGCCTTGCCACCGGCCTGAACGTGCCGCAGGACATCGCCCTTGCCGGGTTCAACAACTTGCAAATCCTGCGTGGATTACCTCTGGAGCTGGCCACCACCGACGCACACCGTTTCGAAATCGGCGAAATGGCCGCCGAAATCGTCCTGTCCCACCAGCGGCACCACAAGAAAACACCCCCCGTTCTCAGAAGACTGCACCCAACCGTCTCTCTGGGAGGGTCCTTGGCGCGGGGGGGCTGACAAACGGGCACATCTCATCCCGCGTGATACTCTGCCAGACGCGCCACTTCGGCCGAGGATCCAAGAATGACAGGCACACGCTGATGATGGCTTTGGGGGGATATGGTGAGAATGCGGTCCTGCCCGCCGGTCGCCGCTCCTCCCGCCTGTTCGATCAGATACGCCATGGGGTTGGCCTCATACAAGAGGCGCAGTTTTCCGCCCCGTGCCCGGTTGTCGGCATCCGCAGGGTACATGAAAACACCCCCCCGCATCAGGATACGGTGGACATCGGCCACCATGGACGCGGTCCACCGCATGTTGAAATCGCGTCCTCGCGGCCCCTCTTGTCCGGCGAGGCATTCGTCCACATACCGCCGGATCGGGGCATCCCAGAACCGCTGACGCGATGCGTTGATCGCAAATTCCGAGGTTTCTTCAGGGATGCTCATGCGCGCATGGGTCAGGCGAAACTCCCCGGTGTCGTAATCGCAGGAAAACCCCAAGACGCCGGTCCCGACAGATAGAACCAGCATCATCGCGGGCCCATAAATCGCGTAACCCGCACAGCATTGCGCCGTTCCGGGCTTGAGCAGTTGGCGGTCCCCGTCCCGATCGACGCCGCAAACCGAGAAGATCGAACCGACCGACAAGTTCACGTCGATGTTCGAAGACCCATCCAGCGGATCACAGTACAAAAGATAGTCTCCGGCCTCTGGCGTCTTGAACCAATGGGGGTCTTCGCGCTCCTCGCTGACCAGGGCGGCAAGCGCCGGGGACGTCGCGCAGCTGCGCTGCATGATATCATCCGCGATCAGATCGAGTTTCTTTTGATCCTCGCCCTGAACGTTCGTGTTACCGGCCAGGCCATGCGCCCCCTCGAAGGCCGCATCACGAAGCCTGCTTCCGATCGTCCGACAGGCCGTGGCAATGTCCTCGATCAGGAAAACCAGCTTGGGGTCCAGCGACACCTGACCGGTGTGCCCGTTCAGAACTTGGCGCAATGTTGGCTGATCGGGCATCGCTCAATACCTCATCGTTGCATCGACCGCCCGCTTCCAGGCGCCGTATTTGCGGTCGCGTGTGGCGCTCGACATCTCGGGAGTGAAGGTGCGATCAACCCTCCAGCCCTTTGAAAATTCGTCCATTCCCGGATAAACCCCAGCCCGCTGTCCAGCAAGCCAGCCAGCGCCCAACGCCGTGGTTTCCAGGACTTCGGGCCGGTCAACAGGCGCGTCGATGATGTCGGACAGAAATTGCATCGTCCAATCACTTGCCGTCATGCCGCCATCCACCCGCAAGGTGGGTTGCACCCCTTCCCCCTGCCAGTCGGCATGCATGGCCTCCAAGAGATCGCGGGTCTGGTAGCCCACGCTTTCCAGCGCGGCACGGGCCAGTTCCTCCGGGCCCGTGGCGCGGGTCAGTCCGAATATGGCGCCCCGGCACTCGGCATTCCAATAGGGCGCGCCAAGCCCGACAAACGCCGGCACAAGGGTGACCTCCTGCGCCGGTTCGGCGTTCTCGGCCAAGGGCTGGGTTTCCTTCGCATCGCGAATGATCTTCAACCCGTCCCGCAACCACTGAACCACGGCACCGGCGATGAAAATGGACCCTTCCAGCGCATAGGTCGGTTTGCCGTCGAGTTGATAGGCAATCGTCGTCAGAAGGTGGTTCTGTGAGCTGACAGGCACGTGCCCGGTATTCAAGAGCGCAAAACAGCCGGTCCCGTAGGTGGATTTGAGCATGCCCGGTTGAAAACAGGCCTGACCCACGGTGGCGGCCTGCTGATCGCCCGCGACCCCCAGGATCGGAAGAGGCCGACCAAACAGGTCGGCACGGGTCATCCCGAAATCGGCCGCGCAATCCTTCACCTCGGGCAGCATTTCCATGGGGATATCGAACAGGCCGCATATGGTCTGGGACCAGCACCCTTTGTGAATATCATAAAGCATGGTTCGTGCGGCGTTGGTTGCATCCGTCACATGCGCGGCACCTGCGGTCATCTTCCAGATGAGCCAAGTATCCACCGTGCCAAACAACAACTCGCCCCGGCGGGCGCGGTCGCGGGCGCCCTCCACATGATCGAGAATCCACTTAAGCTTGGTGCCCGAGAAATATGGATCGGCAAGCAGACCGGTCTTGTCGGTAATCGTCCGGTCATGGCCCGCCGCGCGCAGATCGGCACAAAATGCCGCTGTGCGGCGGTCCTGCCAGACGATGGCGCGATGGATGGGTTTGCCCGAGGTCTTGTCCCAGACAAGCGTGGTCTCGCGTTGATTGGTGATCCCGATGGTCGCGATATCGGAGGGCGAAAGCCCGGCCTTTTCAATGACCGCGCGGCATGTTCCGGCGGTCGTCGCCCAGATTTCTTCGGGGTCGTGTTCGACCCAGCCACTTGCGGGATAGTGCTGCGTGAATTCTTCCTGCGCCGTTGCGGCAATCCGCATCTCGCTGTCAAAGACAATTGCACGGCTCGATGTGGTCCCCTGATCAATGGTCAATACAAAAGACATGGATCGCTCCTCCTGAGCGCGAACATAGGTCCTGCGCCAGCGGCGCCCGGATGTCGGAAAATTTCGTGATTGGCCGGAGCGCGAACGCTCCGGCCGAGGGACAGATCACTGCCAGGACTTGATCAGTTCTTCATAGCTGACCGTAACCGGCTCCGGATCTTCATCCGCAAGCTCCGGCTTGGGCGCGCCCGGCTGGCTCAGCCAGTATTCGGGATCACGCGGCTCGTTCATGACCGGGCCCAATTCTCCCTGCACGCCGGCACGTTCGAGGCGCTCAAGAACACGCTCCTGTTGGGCGCAAAGCGCATCAAGAGCTTCTTGCGGTGTCTTGGCACCCGACATGGCATCGCCGATATTCTGCCACCAAAGCTGTGCCAGCTTCGGATAGTCAGGCACATTCAGCCCGGTATCAGACCAGCGCACGCGCGCCGGTGACCGGTAGAATTCGACAAGACCGCCAAGGTTGGGGGCGCGCTCGGTAAAGCTCTCGTGATCAACCGTCGATTCGCGGATGAAGGTCAGACCGACATGCGATTTGCGCACGTCCACCGTCTTCGATGTCACGAACTGAGCATAAAGCCACGCGGCCTTGGCACGATCGACCGGGGTCGATTTCATGAGCGTCCATGATCCTGCGTCCTGATAGCCAACCTTCATGCCCTCTTCCCAATAGACGCCCTTGGGGTTGGGGGCCATGCGCCACTTGGGCGTGCCATCCTCGTTCACCACTGGCAGACCTTCACGCACCATGTCGGCGGTGAACGCGGTATACCAGAACGCCTGTTGCGCGATCCCGCCCTGTGCGGGAACCGGGCCGGCTTCGGAGAAAGTCATCCCCGCAGCGGCAGGCGGCGAATACTCTTGCAGCCACTTGATCGCTTTCTTGATGGCATAGACCGCCGCCGGAGCATTGGTCGCCCCGCCGCGCGCAACGCAGGAGCCGACAGGCTGATAGTCATCGTTGACACGGATGCCCCACTCATCGACGGGGAAGCCGTTCGGCTCACCCTGAGAGCCCATGCCGGCCATCGACATCCAGGCGTCGGTATAGCGCCAACCGAGGCTCGGGTCTTTCTTGCCGTAGTCCATGTTGCCAAAGACCTCACGACCGTCGATCGTGCGCCCGGTGAAAAACTCGGCGATGTCTTCATAGGCCGACCAATTGACCGGCACGCCAAGCTCATAGCCGTATTCCTCTTCGAAATCCGCCATGATCTCGGGATCGGTAAACCAGTCGTGACGGAACCAGTAGAGGTTCGCGAACTGCTGATCCGGCAACTGGTAAAGCTTTCCGTCCGGTCCCGTGGCAAAGGATGTGCCGATGAAATCGTCGATATTGAGCGTCGGGCTGGTAACGTCGGCCCCCTCGCCTTCCATCCAGTCGGTCAGGTTGCGCACCTGCTGATAGCGCCAATGCGTGCCGATAAGATCGGCATCATTGATCCAGCCGTCATATATGTTCTGGCCGGATTGCATCTGTGTTTGCAGTTTCTCGACCACGTCTCCCTCACCGATCAGGTCATGGGTCACCTCGATGCCCGTGATCGCCGTAAAGGCCGGTGCCAGCACGTTCGATTCGTACTCGTGGGTTGTGATGGTCTCGGACACAACGTTGATCTGCATCCCGCGGAAGGGTTCGGCCGCATCGACGAACCATTGCATCTCGGCTTCCTGTTCGGCCCGCGTCAGCGACGAAAGCTCGCCTATTTCCTCGTCAAGGAAGCTCTTGGCGGCCTCCATGTCGGCGAATGCCGGACTTGCCAAGGCCAGAAGCACAGCGGTCGCGGTGCCCCGTTCAAAATAGCGATTCATGTTTGGTTTCCTCCCTTATGAACCATGGTGCGAGGGGGCTTTGATCTGTGGCCGGCGCCCCTCCGTTTCCGGCCTCGACTGCTCCCCCTATACCCAGCGGAAAACCGCAAGGGCATATAGCAGGCAGAGAAAGAGGGCATATGGTTGATGCGCCTCTACGAGTCCGAGCCAGCCCAAATTGATAAAGGCCGAGCCCAGAAGAGTGATGAAAAGCCGGTCGCCCCGTGTGGTTTCGATCCTCAGAATGCCCGTTCTGGGCGTTTCCGGGAACTTGATCGCGAGCACCGCAAAGGTGATCAGCAACGCGGCGATGACCATGAAGAAAATCGCGGTCGGCCAGGTCCATGCCATCCAGTCCATTGGAAATCCTCCCCTTTCAAGCGTTACACGCGACCCAGGGCAAAGCCCTTGGCGATGTAGTTGCGGACAAAGTAGATCACGAGCGCCCCCGGCACGATGGTCAGGATGCCCGCCGCGGCCAGCACGCCCCAGTCGATGCCGGATGCACCTTGGGTCCGGGTCATGATGGCGGCAATCGGCTTGGCATCCACCGAAGTCAGAGTGCGCGAGAGCAGCAATTCCACCCACGAGAACATGAAGCAGAAGAACGCCGCGACCCCGATCCCCGACGCAATCAGCGGCGTGAATATCTTCACGAAAAAGCGGCCAAAGCTGTAACCGTCGATATAGGCGGTCTCGTCGATCTCCTTGGGCACGCCGCGCATGAACCCTTCGAGAATCCACACCGCCAGCGGCACGTTGAAGAGACAATGCGCCAACGCCACGGCGATATGCGTGTCAAAAAGCCCGACCGAGCTGTAAAGCTGAAAGAACGGCAGCGCAAAGACGGCCGGCGGGGCCATGCGGTTGGTCAACAGCCAGAAGAACAGATGCTTGTCGCCCATGAAGTGATACCGGCTGAACGCATACGCCGCAGGGAGCGCCACCGCGAGGCTGATCACCGTATTCATGACCACGTAAATCAGCGAATTCACATACCCCATGTACCAGGACGCATCGGTGAGGATCGTGGCGTAATTGGCAAAGGTCAGATCACGGGGCCAGAGCGTGAACTCGTTCAGGATCTCGGTGTTGGTCTTCAGGCTCATGTTCAGCAGCCAGTAGATCGGCAACAGCAGGAACAAAAGATAGAGCGTCATCACCACGGCGCGGGAATTGATCCGCATGTGGGCCCGGCGGTTGCTGCCGCGCGCGGTCAGCTTGCCGGGAATGTTTGAAGTCGCATCAGCCATGGCTTAGCCCTCCCGCTTATCAAGGTTGACCATCACGGTGTAGAACACCCACGAGATGAGAAGGATCACAAGGAAATACATGATCGAGAAGGCCGCCGCAGGTCCAAGGTCAAACTGTCCCAGCGCCATCTTGACGAGGTCGATCGACAAAAGCGTCGTCGCGTTGCCGGGGCCCCCGCCGGTGACGACGAACGGCTCGGTGTAGATCATGAAGCTGTCCATGAAGCGCAGCAGGATCGCGATCATCAGCACGCCCGCCATCTTGGGCAACTCGATGAAGCGGAACACCTTCCAGCGTGACGCCTGATCGATCTTGGCCGCTTGGTAATAGGCGTCGGGGATCGACTTAAGCCCGGCAAAAGCCAACAGCGCCACAAGAGAGGTCCAGTGCCAGACATCCATCACCACGATGGTGATCCAGGCCGCCAGCGTATCCTGCGTATAGTTGTAATTGATGCCAAGCGCGTCGAGCGTATATCCCAGAAGACCGATGTCGACCCGGCCGAATATCTGCCAGATCGTGCCAACCACGTTCCACGGAATAAGCAGCGGCAGAGACATCAGCACAAGGCAAAGGCTGGACCAGAAGCCGCTTTTCGGCATGTTCAGCGCCACGAAAATTCCCAGCGGAACTTCAATCGCCAGAATGATGCCCGAGAACATGAGCTGACGGCCCAGCGCGTTCCACATACGGTCCGAGTTGAGCATTTGCGTGAACCACTCAAGACCGGCCCAGAAGAACTGGTTGTTGCCGAACGTGTCCTGAACGGAATAATTGACCACTGTCATAAGCGGGATCACCGCCGAGAAGGCCACCAGAAGAAGCACGGGCAGGACAAGGAACCACGCCTTTTGATTCACTGTCTTTTCCATTACGCAGCCTCCCCGCTGACGCGCCAGTCATTGGCGTAGACATTGACATGGGCCGCATCGAAAGTGACCCGGTTCATATCGGCGCTGATGCGGTCATCCTCACCGGCGATGATGTTGATATCGTGTCCGAAAAATTCGGCCCGGATGATCTTGTGGCGGCCCACATCCTCGACTCGGCGCACCTTGACGGGCAGGCCCTCGGATTGGGACAGACGGGCGAATTCCGGGCGCACGCCGATCTCGACCTTGCCATCAAGCGGCTTGTATCCATGGGCCAGGTCCACGGATGAACCGTTCACATAGGCCTTGTTCCCGTCCACTCGCGCCGGGATCACATTCATACCCGGTGAGCCGATGAAATAGCCTACGAATGTATGCTCGGGACGCTCGAACAACTCATCGGGCGTGCCGATCTGCACGACACGGCCATCATACATCACCACCACCTTGTCGGCGAAGGTCAACGCCTCGGTCTGGTCATGGGTCACGTAAATCATGGTGTGACCGAAATCGTGGTGCAGCTTTTTCAACTGGGTGCGTAATTCCCATTTCATGTGGGGGTCGATCACGGTCAGCGGCTCATCGAAAAGCAGGGCATTCACATCCTTGCGCACCATCCCGCGACCCAGCGAGATCTTCTGCTTGGCATCCGCCGTCAGGCCGCGCGCCTTTTTGCGTAGCATGTCCTCCATGCCGATCATGCGGGCGATTTCCTGAACGCGCTCGGCGACATAGGCTTCGTCCCGGCCGCGATTGCGCAGCGGGAACGCCAGATTGTCATGCACGCTCATCGTGTCGTAGACGACCGGGAACTGGAACACCTGCGCGATATTGCGCTCGGCTGTGGGGGCGTCGGTCACGTCCTTGCCGTCGAAAAGGATACGACCCTGTGACGGGTGCAAAAGCCCCGAAATGATGTTGAGCAGCGTGGACTTGCCACAGCCCGACGACCCGAGAAGCGCATAGGCCGCGCCATCTTCCCAGTCGTGATTCAACTCCTTCAGCGCAAAATCGTCTTCGCCGCCCGGATTGGGCAGGTAGGAATGCGCAAGGTTATCAAGTGTGATCTTGGCCATGATGTCCCCCCTCAGGCCGCGAGCGCATAGGCGGCAGGCGCCACGAGCTTGCCGTCTTCGCCGAAAATATAAACATGCCGCGGGTCAAGCCATACGCTCAGCTCGTCGCCAAGGGTCAGGTAATGCACCCCATGGATCAGGCCCACCCAGCGTTCGCCATGGTGATCAAGATGCACAAAGGTCTCCGATCCGGTCAGTTCGGTCACGCTCAGCGTCGCCTTGAATTCCATAGCGTCCGCCGCATGCTGACCGATCTCAAGATGGTTGGGCCGAAACCCGGCGGTATAACGGCCATCGGACAGTTCGGCGATCTTGCCAGTGGCCGCCGTGCTCTGGCCGTTGCCAAACATGATCCGGTCGCCGGTCTTGGAAATCGGCAGGAAATTCATCGGCGGATCGCTGAACACCCGCGCCGTCGTGGCATCCACAGGCTGGCGATAGACCGAGGGCGTCCGACCGAACTGGGTGATGCGCCCCTCCCAAAGCGTGGCGACATTGCCCCCCAAAAGCAGCGCCTCTTCGGGTTCCGTCGTCGCGTAGACAAAGATTGATCCCGACGCCTCAAAGATCTTCGGGATCTCGACACGCAACTCTTCGCGCAGCTTGTAGTCCAGATTGGCCAGCGGTTCGTCCAGAAGCACCAGCCCGGCATTCTTGACCAGCGCGCGCGCCAGCGCACACCGCTGCTGTTGCCCCCCCGAAAGCTCGAGCGGCTTGCGGTCAAGCATCGGAGCAAGCTTCATCAATTCGGCGGTTTCGCGCACGCGGCGGTCGATTTCGGCCTTGTTGGCCCCCATCAACTTCATCGGCGAGGCAATGTTGTCATAGACGCTCATCGACGGATAGTTGATGAACTGCTGATAAACCATCGCCACATCCCGGTCCTGAACGCGCAGGCCCGTCACGTCCTTCCCCTGCCACAGAACCTCGCCGCTGTTCGGCACATCCAGCCCCGCCATCAGCCGCATCAGCGACGTCTTCCCCGAAAGCGTCGGCCCGAGCAGCACATTCATGGTGCCCTTTTCAAGCGTCAGATCGGTCGGGTGGATATGGGTCTGCCCATCCACGGTCTTTGACACGCCCCTCAGTTCCAGCGTCATCTGGTTCTACTCCTTATTCCGCCGCGGCCATTTGGCCCGCGCGCTCACCCATCCACTCGTCCAGCGCCCTGACCTGTGGTGTGTCCAACCGCAGGCCCAGCTTGTTGCGGCGCCAGATCACATCATCCGCACACCGGGCGTATTCTCGTGTCATCAACCACCGGACTTCGGCTTCGGTCAACGTCGCACCGAACTCAACACCCAGATCCTCGGCCCGCGTCGCATCGCCCAGCATCTCTCGCGCTTCGGTGCCATAGGCCCGCACAAGCCGCAGCGCCCAATCGGCCCCAAGGAACGGATAGTCCCGACGCAAGGCCGCACGCAAATCCTCGACCCCGTCCACCGGGAAATCCCCCCCCGGCAGCGGCACCCCGGCGGTCCATCGTCCCTTCTCCACAGTCAGATGGTTGCCGACCTTTACCAAGACACTTTCGGCCAGCCGCCGGTAAGTCGTGATCTTGCCGCCAAACACGTTCAGCATTGGCGCCCCGCTCTCGGTATCGACCTTGAGCGTATAGTCCCGCGTCGCCGCCGTGGCACTGCTGGCGCCATCGTCATAAAGCGGGCGCACGCCGGAATAGGTCCAGACAATGTCGTCATCGCTCAGTTGCTGTTTGAAATACTCGTTGGCAAAGTTGAGCAGATAGTCCCGCTCCTCGGGCTTGCATTCGGGCGTCAGAGACGGATCGGCATGTTCCGCATCGGTGGTCCCGAGCAGGGTAAAATCCCGTTCATAGGGAATGGCAAAGATGATCCGCCCGTCCGTGCCCTGAAAGAAATAGCACTTGTCATGATCATAAAGCTTGCGGGTCACGATATGGCTGCCACGGACAAGCCGGACCCCCTCGCTCGAATTCAGCCGCACCTTGGTCTGGATGATATCGCCCACCCACGGGCCGGCGGCGTTAATCAGCATCCGGGCGAAATGGGTCGCGGTGTCGCCGGTTTCGGTGTCGCGGGTCTCGATCCGCCAACGATCCTCTTCGCACACGGCGCTTGTGACTTGGGTCCGGGTCATGATTCGGGCGCCACGCGCTTCGGCGTCGCGGGCATTCAAAATAACCAGTCGGGAATCCTCGACCCAGCAATCGGAATATTCATAGGCTTTGACAAACCGGTCCTGCAACGGCGCCCCTTCCGGGGCATCACGCAAGTCGAGCGTCGACGTGGCAGGCAGAATCTTGCGCCCACCCAGATGGTCATAAAGGAACAGGCCCAACCGGATAAGCCAAGCGGGGCGGCGCCCCTTGGTCCACGGCATCACAACGGCCAACAATTTCGATGTTGGCGTGTCCGCCTCGAACCGCATATCCTTATGATACGGAAGCACAAACCGCATGGGCCAACTGATATGCGGCATGGCGCGCAGCAGGGTCTCACGCTCGATCAGCGCCTCGCGCACCAATCGGAACTCAAAATACTCCAGATACCGCAGCCCCCCATGAAACAACTTGGTAGAGGCCGAGGACGTGGCCGAAGCCAGATCGTTCATTTCCGCCAGCGTCACCGACAGACCGCGCCCCGCCGCATCACGGGCGATGCCACACCCGTTGATGCCGCCACCAATGACGAAAAGATCGGAAACAGTATTCTCTGAACGATTATCCACGCAGCCCTCCCAAGCGCGATTCATCTATTTATGCTCACACTCGCCCTAAAACGCAAATATTTATTTTCGTTTTCTTTCGTTACAGTAAAAATGATTAGTTTTCTGAAACTTAGCGAACACAAATTGCGCCCATCTTTCTGAGAAACCGGTGTTTGCACTCGTTTTGCGTTGCTATTTGCGATCTACATGCCGATTATTTTCTGCAAAACGCCCAAAGACACAAAAACGCGGAGAAACCGAAAGGACATCGAACTTGTCACAAACGTTCCGGCATCCCGAAATATTGGAGATCGCCCGCAAGGACGGCAAAGTCACGGTTGAGGGGCTGGCCGCGCATTTTGGCGTCACCCTGCAAACGATCCGCCGCGACCTGACCGACCTGGCCGAAGCCGGACGGCTCGAGCGGGTGCATGGCGGCGCGATCCTGCCCTCCGGCACAAGCAATATCGGCTATGAAGAGCGTCGCGCCTTCAACGAGGATGCCAAACGCGCGATCGCCCGAGCATGTGCCGCGGAAATTCCCAACGGGATATCCGTTTTCCTCAATATCGGAACCACAACCGAGGCCGTCGCACAGGAACTTCTTCACCACGAAGACCTGATGGTCGTCACCAACAACATGAATGTGGCCAATATCCTCGCGGCAAACCACGAGTGCGAGATCATCGTGACCGGTGGTCAATTGCGCCGCGCCGACGGGGGCTTGGTCGGCACTCTCGCCGCGGGAACGATCCGTCAGTTCAAATTCGATATTGCGGTGATCGGCTGCTCTGCCCTCGATCACGAAGGCGACCTGCTCGATTTCGACATTCAGGAGGTCAGCGTCAGCCAGACGATCTTGCATCAGTCGCGCCGAACGTTTCTTGTTGCCGATCACACCAAGTTTGCCCGCAGCGCGCCGGCGCGGATTGCGTCCCTCGCTGATGTGGATGTCGTCTTTACGAACAAGGCGCTTCCGGCGAACCTCTCGACGGCATGCAGCGCGTGGAAAACACAAGTGATCTGCACCCCCTGACCACGTGGCGGCGATCATTGGGGGGCGGGCCATATGACCTGCCTGATCGCCCCATGAAAATCCGCGCCAAATTTTCACGGAGACGCCCCAACCCCACCGGGCGGTGCGTTAACGGCGGGGGGCACCGCTCAAACGCACCGACGTGATACCGACGTGAATGCCGACGTGGATACCGACACGAGGTTTTGCGCAATTTCAGTGCGTTAACCACGATTCGCCGCGCCTTTGGCCCGGATGCGCGTCACCTCGCGGAAAACGGGGCTTCCCTGCCCCGCGCGGACATGCCAGTCTCTGCCCGATCCATCACCAAGGGGCGCCGCATGTTCCAGACCTTCACCGAAACCGCCTCGCCCGATCAGGGCCCGCCGCGTCTTGCACAGCTGCGCGCGGCGATGGCCTCCGAACGGCTTGACGGCTATCTCGTGCCGCGCGCGGATGCCCATCAGGGGGAGTATGTGGCACCCGGCGACGAACGGCTGGCGTGGTTGACCGGGTTCACCGGATCGGCCGGGTTCTGCATTGTTCTCAATGATTTGGCCGGCGTTTTCGTGGATGGCCGCTACCGGGTTCAGGTCAAGGCCCAAGTCGATACGAACCATTTCACGCCGGTGAACTGGCCCGAAATGAAACCCGCCGACTGGCTCCGCGCCAACCTGCCTGATGGTGGCGGGGTGGGCTTTGATCCTTGGCTTTACACCCCCGAACAGATCGACGCGATGGAGGCCGGGCTCAAGGATAGCGGCATCAGCCTCATTCCCTGCACCAACCTCGTCGACCGCATCTGGCCCGACAGGCCCGACCCGCCCAAAGGCGCGATCCGCCCCTACCCCGAGGCGCTGGCCGGTCTGACCCACGCCCAGAAACGCGCCACCCTCGCCGCCGAACTCACCGCCAGCGCCCAAGCCGCCGCAGTCATCACGCTGCCCGATTCCATCGCTTGGCTGCTCAATATTCGTGGCTCCGACATCCCGCGGAATCCGGTGCCGCACGCGTTCGCAATCCTGCATGCCACGGGAAAGGTTACGCTTTTTGTGGACCCGGACAAGCTTGATGATCATGTGCGCACGCATCTTGGCGGGGATGTGGTCCTGCGTCCCCCTTCGGCCTTTGGCCCCGCTCTTCACAGTCTCGGCGGGCCGGTTCGCCTTGATCACAAGAGCGTGCCGCTCTGGGTCATGCACGAGCTTGATCAGGGCGGCGTGATCCGGCACTGGGGCGATGATCCGTGTATCCTGCCCAAGGCCTGCAAAACCCCGGCCGAGATCGACGCCACCCGCGAAGCCCATCTTCGCGACGGGGCGGCAGTTTGCGAATTCCTCACGTGGTTCGACGATCAACCTCATGGAAGCATTACGGAAATCGACGTGGTGCGAAAACTTGAGGACTGCCGTCGTGCCACCGGCGTGCTGCTCGATATAAGTTTCGATACGATCGCGGGGTCCGGGCCGAACGGCGCCCTCGCGCATTACCGGGTCTCGACGTCCAGCAACCGGCGCCTCACGTCCGGTGACCTTCTGGTGCTGGATGGCGGGGGGCAGTATCTCGACGGAACCACCGACATCACCCGCACCCTGCCCGTCGGTCCCCCCGGCGATGCCGAGCGCACGGCCTTTACCCGTGTTTTGCAAGGCATGATCGCCATGAGCCGGGTGCGGTGGCCCGCGGGCCTTGCGGGGCGCGACCTTGACGTGCTTGCACGCTATCCGCTCTGGCTGGCCGATCAGGACTATGCCCATGGCACCGGTCACGGGGTCGGCGTCAATCTCTGCGTCCACGAGGGCCCACAGCGTCTGGCCCGGATATCCGAAGTCCCGTTGCGCCCCGGCATGATCCTGTCGAACGAACCCGGCTACTACCGCGAAGGCGCCTTCGGCATCCGCATCGAAAACCTGCTTGTGGTCCATGACGCGGCGCCCCTGCCCGGCGGCGATATGGCCGGCAAGCTTTGTTTTGAAACGCTTAATTTCGTGCCCATCAACACCCGTCTCGTGATGTCTGATATGCTCACCGAGGACGAGCGCCGCTGGCTGAACGAGTATCACGCCACCTGCCGCGCCAAAATTGCCCCTCGGCTTGGCGACGCGGGGCGGCTATGGTTGGAAAAAGCGACCGCGCCGGTCTGAGACCGGACCGGCCGGACAATGACAGACCGAGACCGGCACTGAGGTCATCCAAGGGAGATAGGAAATGTCACAAATCACGATACGCAAAGCACCGGGAAAATGGGTCGTGCGCGCGGGCGGTGCCGTGCTGGGGGAAACCGCTGACGCGCTCGAACTGACCGAGTCACCCTATCCGCCGGTCATCTACTTCCCCCGCAAAGACATCGCGATGGCCTTCCTCGACGCGACCGCCCACAGCACCCAATGCCCCGAGAAGGGCACCGCCAGCTACTATTCCATTGTCACCAAAAGCCAGACACTCGAAAACGCTGCGTGGAGCTATGAGGACCCGAAAGACGACGTCAAACGGATCAAGGATTACCTCGCCTTTCACCCCGGCGACGATGTTGTCGTCGAACAGGTCTGAGCCCTGAAGCCGCATGGAACACAGCCTTTCCGCGGCGCGGGCGGGCTTCTTCTTGCTTGAAATATCCCGGGGTGAAGATTGAATTTTCCCTGAAAATTCAATCTGAGGGGCTGGCCCCTCTCCGCCGCTCTCAGCTGTGCTCCTCCTCGGACACCGCGGCCAAGGCCCGGTTATGCGCCTTGAGCGCGTCCACATGGAAAAGGGCCCCGCGAAGCTCGGGCGCGGCCCCGTCACCAGCCAGCGACACGACCGGCACATAAAGCACGCCCGCCCGGTCAAAGATCGGCATCGCAGCCTCAAGCGTCGCCCCCACATCGACATAAACACCATCCTCGATCAGCTTCCAGCACGCGTCTTCGGGCGCGGCCTTGGGGTGCTGGGGCGTCCGCATCAGGCTTTTGACCGACTGGATCGACAGCAGATAGGCATGCGGCCCCGCCGCGAGATGCACTCCCCGCCGGGCAAGCTGGGTCAGGAAGAATGACCGCTTCACCATCCGCGATGCCAGCGCGGTCGAGGTCGAGACCGCGACCATGACCGCAAGCCCCGTCTGCCAATCCCCGGTCAGCTCAAAGACGATAAGCGTGGTTGAAATGGGTGCGCCGAGAACCGCCGCCGCGACCGCCCCCATACCGGCCAGCGCATAAAGCGTGTGCGCCCCCGACACCTCTGGAAAGATCGCCGTCGCGATCAGACCGAAGGCGAGCCCGGTCAACGCCCCGAGCATCAGCGACGGTGAAAAGACCCCGCCGCCCATACGCCCACCCAACGTCACCGACACGGCAGCCACCTTGAGCATTGCGAACACGATCGCTTCGTGCAGCACCAGCTTGCCGGTCAACGCCGCCGAGGTCGTCTCATAGCCCACACCGATGATGTGGGGAAATCCCAAGGCCATGACACCCAAGGCAACCCCCGCGATCGCGGGCCTGAGCCATCGCGGCAGGTGCAGCCGGTTCTGTATCCAGTCCCCCATGTCCTCGGCGAAAAAGATCGACCGCATGAGCACCGTCGCCACCACGCCGCAGACCAGCCCCAGCAAAAGAAACGCGGGCAGTTCGGCATAAAACTCAAGCACCGTTGCCGTTGGCAGGACGAATTCGGTGACATCCCCGAATTCCAGCCGGTTGATCACCGTGCCCGCCACGCTCGCGATCACGATGGGCGCGAAAGCATGCACAGCGAAATGGCGCAAAATGACCTCGAGCGCGAAGAGCGCGCCTGCGATGGGCGCGTTAAACGAAGCCGAAACCGCCGCCGCGACAGCACATCCCAAAAGGTCGCGTCCGGTGATGCCGTCGGCATTGATGCGTCGGCTGACCCACCCCGAGATAAGCCCCGCGATATGCACCACCGGCCCTTCGCGCCCCGACGATCCGCCCGTGCCCAGCGTGATCATCGCCGCGATCGCCGAGGCAAAGCCGGCGCGCCGCTCGACACGGCCATCACGCAGCGCGGCCCCCTCGATCACGTCAGAGACCGACCGGGCCCGCCCGTCAGAGGTATACCGGTTGAGAACCAGTCCCACCAAGAGCCCCCCCAATGTCGGGGCGAGGATGATCCAGTACCACTCAAGATCGATGATATGTGTGTGCAACCGTGTGGGATCCTTGGTTCCATAGGCCAGCCGCTCAAGCGCCTCGATTCCCTTGCGAAACAGCAGCGCGGCAAAGCCCGCAGCGATACCGATCAGCAAAGCGATCAGCCAGAACTGGAACTTGCTGGGTCCGCGCGTCAGAAGGATATGCCACCCACGGCGCAACTGCGCGCGTGCGCCATGCCATGCGGCCCGCACCGGATGAGCGGACGGGTCAGCCATCCCTGCCCCTCTTCCCGTCCTTTCCCGTCCAAGCCGATTGGCCTAGGTTGAACGGAAAGAAGACATATGAGGGCGACATGGGCACCAATGAGGCTATCGAGGCTTTGACCTCATCTTTAGGGCAACGTGTATCGCGGTCCAAGTCCGATCTCGAGATGCACGGCGCGAGCGAGACACATTTCGCGCCGATGCCTCCCGATGCGGTGGTTTACCCAGACTGCACCGCACAGGTCGCCGAGGTGATACGCATCTGCGCCGCGCATCGCTGTCCGGTGATCGGCTGGGGCACCGGCACCTCGCTCGAGGGGCACGCGTTGGCGGCGCGCGGGGGCGTGACCGTGGATTTCCGCGATATGAACCGCATTCTCGACATCCGTGCCGACGATATGGACGTCCGCGTTCAGCCCGGTGTCACCCGCGAGGCGCTCAACACCGAGCTGCGCGCCACCGGGCTCTTTTTCCCTGTCGATCCCGGCGCCAACGCCTCATTGGGTGGCATGGCCGCCACGCGCGCCAGCGGCACGACGGCAGTGCGTTATGGCACGATGCGTGATCATGTTCTCGGGCTTGAGGTCGTGACCGCCACGGGCGAGGTGATCCGCACCGGCACCCGTGCGCGCAAGTCCAGTTCAGGCTATGATCTCACCGCGCTTTTCGTCGGGTCCGAAGGCACGCTGGGGCTGATCACCGAACTGACGCTGCGCCTGCACGGTCAGCCCGAGGCGATCGCCGCCGCGGTCTGTGCCTTCGATGACGTGGCCGGTGCGGTCGCCGCCACCAATGACGCCATCCAGCTCGGGCTGCCCATGGCGCGGATCGAGCTTTTGGACCGGGCCAGTGTCGCGGCGGTGAACGCCTATGCCGGATCGGACATGCCCGAGGTGCCACACCTACTGTTGGAGTTCCATGGCACCGAGGCGGGTGTGCGCGAAACCTCCGAGACGTTCGGTGAGGTCGCGGCAGGTCACGGCGGACGTGATTTCGAATGGGCCACCCGCCCCGAGGATCGAAGCGCCCTATGGGCCATGCGGCACAACGCCTTTTATGCGATATTGGCGAGCCGGCCCGGCACACGATCCCTTGTCACCGACGCCTGCGTGCCCATCTCGCGGCTTGCCGAAACGATCAAGGCCACGCAGGAGGATTTCGCCCATCACAACCTTACAGGGCCGATTCTCGGCCATGTGGGCGACGGGAACTTCCATGCCGTCCTTTTGTTCGACGAAAATGACACCGGGGCCGTGACACGCGCCCATGAGGCCGCGCACCGGTTGGTCGAGCGCACGCTCGACATGGGCGGCACGGCTACGGGCGAACACGGCATCGGCATGGGAAAAATGCGCTATATGGCACGCGAGCACGGCGGCGGCTGGGACATGATGGGGCAGATCAAACGCGCGCTCGATCCCGACGGAATCATGAACCCCGGCAAGCTGGTGCCGCCGGGAAATTGATCGCGGCGTCCGGGGTCAGCGCGCCCGCCCCGGACGCAAAACCCCCGCAAGCCGCGCGAGCGGACCGGGCGCGCGTCGCGGTGGCTTCGGAAGTGATCCGGTCGGATCGGGATCAACCTTTGGCGCCGCGGCCACAAGCAGGTTCGACACAATCGCCTCGTCGAGAACCCACCGACCGGAACTGTTTTCGCGGCGGTCGATTTTCTGCACGGCCAGCCATTTCTCAAGCCGCTCCGCCGCAACTGGCGTCCGGTCCTCACGCAGCAGGTAAAAGCCGCTATTGACCCGCAGGCAAATATTATCCAGCACCCGGCAGGTGCTTTGAAACTCAGGGGGTACCTCACGCTTGTGCAGGTAATTGAATCTTTCCGGGCAGCCCCCGTAGAACGCCGCGAGCGCCGTATCGAGATCCACACATTTCTGCGCCATGATCCAGCCCAGCACAGTTTCCGGGTATTTATCCCAGTCATAGTTGCGCGCGGCCTCGACGATCCCGCGTTCCGTCAGCCTGCGCACCCTTGCAAGATGCGTTCCCGCATCGCCCGACGTCCA
The DNA here is from genome assembly GCF_037083845.1 of Roseovarius sp. E0-M6. Taxonomy (NCBI): domain Bacteria; kingdom Pseudomonadati; phylum Pseudomonadota; class Alphaproteobacteria; order Rhodobacterales; family Roseobacteraceae; genus Roseovarius; species Roseovarius sp. E0-M6. The sequence goes on from NZ_JBAPLA010000009.1 coordinate 25,162, forward strand.
ATCCATAGCAGTCATAAGATCTCCTGTGACCTTGCATGCAAACATCCCAACACCCTCGAACATGCCCTCGGAAGTGGTGTTTTCTTTGGAACAAATGTGGCCGTCCTGCGGCTTTACTTTCGCGTCACGTGAAAAACCCGTGACCGCCTCTTGTGCCGCCCCGCAGGCGCCCCTAATCTCGGTCCATGCTGTCCAGATTGTTTTCATTTCAGACCGCCGCGCATGACGCCGCCCCGCCCGAGCCCGACGAGAAGATCGCGCTCGGCGCGCTGATGGTGCGGGTGGCCAAATCGGACAAGGACTACAAGTTCGAAGAGATCAGCGCGATTGATTCCCTTCTGGGTCGCATCTTCGATCTGAACCCCGTGCAAGCGGCCAAGCTGCGCGCCACCTGCGAGAAGGTCGAGGCCAACGCGCCGCCGACCGATGAATTCGGCGACATCATCCGGCGGCACGTGGACAACGAGCACCGGATCGAGGCGCATGAGGCCCTTTGGCGCGTGATGCTTGCCGATGGCGTGCCCAGCGATGTGGAAATGGACATCGTGCTGCGATCGCGTGAGGCGCTTGGCCTGACGGATGCGGAATGCGCCGACGCTCGGGCGCGGGTTGTGGGGGCTGACGCATGATTTTTGCCCGTCTTGTCGATGCCCTGACATCGCCCGAACCCGAACCGCTTTCGGACACCGATGCGCGGCTTGCGCTTGGTGCGCTGCTGGTGCGTGTGGCGCGAACCGACGGCGACTATGACGCCACCGAATCGCACCGCATCGGGCGCATCCTCGCCACGCGATATGACCTTTCGGAACCCGAGGCCGACAGTCTCAAGACCGATGCCGAGGCGCTTGAGGCCGAGGCACCGGATACCGTCCGCTTCACCCGCGCCATCAAGGACGCCGTGCCCTACGATGATCGCATCGCGGTGATCGAAGCCTTGTGGAAGGTGGTTCTGGCCGATGGCGTGCGTGACGATGAGGAAAACGCGCTTCTGCGGCTTGTCGCCAGCCTGCTTGGCATCAACGACCGCGACAGCCACATCGCCCGCAAACGCGTCGAGGACGCCGGCACGTGATTGCCAGCCTGCCGATGTATGACCGGCCCGAAACGGTCGACGCGACTGACAGGTTCTGGAGCGAGATTGCCGCGAGACTTGATCAAGCCCCGGATGCACTGAGCCGCGAAGGCGATCTTTGGGATCAGTGGCTTTCGCCCGATCTCGTCCTGTCCCAGACCTGCGGCTTTCCCTACCGCGCACGCCTGCATGATCGCGTGACCCTGATCGGGACGCCGGATTACGGCCTGCCCGGCTGTCCGCCCGGTCACTACAACAGCGTTCTGGTGGTGCGCGACGATGATCCGCGCGAAACGCTGGCCGATTTTGCGGGTGCGCCCTTCGCCTATAACGAACCCATGTCACAAAGTGGCTGGGCCGCGCCCGCGACCCATGCCGCGGCCCAAAATCTCAGCCTCAACCCGGCCCTGCAAACAGGCGGCCATGCCCGCTCCGCCGTTGCCGTCGCCGAAGGGCAGGCCGATCTGGCGGCCATCGACGCGATGACATGGCACCTGATGCTGGCGTATGGCGACTTCACGGGCAAGCTTCGGGAATTGTCGCGCACCGAGCCGACGCCCGGCCTGCCCTATATCGCGGCCATGGGGGCCGACCGGGACGCCACGTTCAACGCCATCACCGACGCGATTGCCGCCCTGCCCCCCGATCTGCGCCAGAGCCTCGGCCTCAGGGGGCTGGTGGCCATACCACCCGAAGACTATCTGGCCGTGCCGACCCCGGACGCACCTGCCGGACCAAAAGGCGCATAGGTTCCGTTCCGGGGTTCCCATACGTCAATACGGCGGCGAATCTCCTGATTCATCCCTTTTGCAAGTTGCATTGTGACAAAATTTCAGCCCTAGTGTGTGTCGGATTGGCCTACACGAGTGAACTGGACAGCCTTTGACAGACGCAACACCCGTCATTGAAATCAAGGACCTCCACAAAGCCTATGGCGCGCTCGAGGTGATCAAGGGCGTGGACATCACCGCACATAAGGGTGACGTCGTTTCGCTCATCGGCTCGTCCGGGTCGGGAAAATCTACCATCCTGCGCTGCGCCAACCTGCTTGAAGACAGCCAGCAGGGCGAGATCATTTTCAAGGGCGAACCGGTCAAATGGCGTGGTGAGGGGCTCAATCGTCACCCGGCCGACGGGCAACAGGTTCTGCGCATCCGCACCAACCTTTCCATGGTGTTTCAGCAGTTCAACCTCTGGGCGCATATGACCATTCTGCAAAACGTGATGGAGGCCCCGGTCACCGTGCTGGGCCGCCCCCGCGCCGAGGCCGAAGAGGCCGCGCGCGGCTATCTCGACAAGGTGGGCATCGGCGACAAATGCGATGTCTACCCGGCGCAGCTTTCGGGCGGCCAGCAACAGCGCGCCGCCATCGCCCGTGCCCTCTGCATGGAGCCCGAGGCGCTTCTCTTCGACGAGCCCACCTCGGCCCTAGACCCTGAGCTTGAACAAGAGGTGATCCGCGTCATCAAGGATCTGGCCAATGAAGGCCGCACCATGATGATCGTCACCCACGACATGAGCATGGCCCGCGACGTGAGCGATCACGTCATTTTCCTCCATCAGGGCCTGATCGAGGAAGAAGGCGCGCCCGACGCGCTCTTCGGCGCACCGAAATCTGAGCGGCTACAGGGCTTTCTCAGCTCCACCATGGCCGCCTAAAGTCAACCAACCAAAGGGAGAAACCACTCATGAAAAAACTCATGCTTTCCACCGCCGCCTTCGCCATGATGGCGGGTATGGCCATGGCGCAGGACGTTGTCCGGCTCGGCACCGAGGGCGCCTACCCCCCGTGGAACTTCATCAATGACGCGGGCGAGGTCGACGGCTTCGAGCGCGAGCTTGGCGACGAGCTCTGCGAGCGCGCCGAGCTTAACTGCGAATGGGTGACGAACGATTGGGACAGCATCATCCCCAACCTCGTCTCGGGCAACTATGACGCCATCATCGCCGGCATGTCGATCACCGACGAGCGCGATCAGGTGATCGACTTCACCCAGAACTACACGCCCCCCGATCCCTCGGCCTATCTTGCCATGTCCGAGGGCGTGGACGTGACCGGCGGCGTGATCGCGGCCCAGACCGGCACCATTCAGGCGGGCTATGTCGCCGAATCCGGTGCCACACTGGTCGAATTCGCCACACCCGAGGAAACCATCGCCGCCGTCCGCAACGGTGAGGCGGATGCGGTGCTGGCCGACAAATCCTACCTCGCGCCCATAGCCGAGGAAGACCCCGACCTGATGTTCGTGGGTGAAGACGTGGCCCTTGGCGGCGGCGTCGGCATGGGCGTGCGCGAATCCGACACCGAGCTGCGCGAGACCTTCGACGCGGCGATTCAGTCGATGAAGGATGACGGCTCGCTCAACGAAATGATCAAGAAATGGGAAGTCTCCTCGACCTTCGAGTGATCCAATCTCGCCCCCGCGCGCCCTGCGCGGGGGCCTCTCCGCCCGAGGGAGGCCGCCATTTTTTCCTTCTGCGCCGATCCATCGAGTCTTGAGGGCCTGAAATGGCTGTCGTGCTACCTCACCACGGGCAAGCACGCCAATCTCTATATCGCCACCGGCACCGTTCTGCTCTTGCTGGCGATCACCGCGCCCACGGCGCTGGCCTTCGGCTTCGGCGGGGCAATGGCGGCGCGCTCGCGCTTTACACCGCTCAGCTGGTTCGGCAAGGGTTATATCGCCATCGTGCGCGGCGTGCCCGATATCGCGTTCTTTCTCTTCTTCGTGATCGCCCTCGATCAGCTTTTCGAGGCGATCCGCCACAAGATCAAATGCCCCGACTGGGATCAACCGATATGGCAGGGCAATGATTTTGTCGTCTGTCGGGCAGCCAAGCTGCCCTTGGGCAACGATCCGCAATGGATACACGAAACCTACGGCTTCTTCCTCGCCGTTCTGACCTTCGCCATCGTTTTCGGGGCCTTCGCCGCCAACGTCCTCTATGGCGCCATGCGCGCCGTCCCGCATGCCCAGCTTGAAACCGCCGCCGCCTATGGCTTCTCGCGGCGTCAGACCTTCTGGCGCATCCTCGTGCCGCAGATGTGGGTCTACGCGCTGCCGGGGCTCAGCAACCTCTGGATGGTGCTGACCAAGGCCACACCGCTCCTGTTCCTGCTGGGGATCGAGGATATCGTCTACTGGGCGCGCGAATTGGGCGGCACTGCCAACCCCCGCTTTACCGACTACCCGCACGGCGACTGGCGGATGTGGTATTTCCTCGCCCTCATGGTCTTCTATCTCGGCCTCACCCGCATCTCCGAGATCTACCTCGAACGCCTGATGCAGCGGCTCACCCATGGACAGGCCACGACAGGCGGCGAAGCGCAGAGGAAAGCGGCATGAGTTGTTGGCAGACCGTTCAGGACTACGCCTTCCGCTCCTTGGGCTATGGCGAACGCCTGCTCCCGCGTGAGGGTTATACGCTGTGTGAGCATTTCACCCTGATCGGATCGGGGATGATCTGGAACGTCTATTTCGGCGTTCTGGCGCTTATCTCGGGGTTCTTCTTTGCCAATGCGCTGGCTGTGGCCAAGGGCGCGCGCAACCCGCTGGTCCGCAAGCCCGCCGAGTGGTTCATCTTCGTGTTTCGCGGCTCACCGCTCTTTATTCAGTTCTTCTTCGGCTATTTCTTTTTCCTGACGCTCAAGCAATCCTTTCCGATCTTCGAACCCTTCACCGCCGCGTGGCTTGGTGCTCTGGTCGTGCTCTTCCTCAACACCTCGGCTTATTCCGGGGAAATCTTCTATGGCGCGCTACGCTCGATTCCCAAGGGCGATGTCGAGGCGGCGGATGCCTATGGCTTCTTTGGCTGGCCGCGCTTTCGCCGGATCATCTGGCCGACGATGATGCGTCTGGCCTGGCCTGCCTACACAAACGAGGCGATCTTTCTCTTCCATGCCACGGCGCTTGTCTTCTTCTCGGGTTTTCCGACATGGCAACAACGCGGTGACGCGCTGTATTATGCGAACTATTTCGCGGACAAGACTTTCAACCCGTTTGTCCCTTATCCGATTCTGGCGGGATACTTCATCCTTCTCACGCTTGCGGTTATCGGTGTCTTCGGCTTCTTCAACCGCAGGCTCAACCGTCACCTTCCACAGGAAGCACGGCGCAAGATGAAGCCTGGGATCAACCTGTTTCGCTGAGGATCGCACGGCGCCGGGCAATTTTTTGATCAAATTATGTTGCCTTGCCGCGAATCCCGGCCTAGGGTCGCGCAAATTCATCGAATGAACGGGTCGGCCATGTCCAACGATCCCCTTACAGTGCGTGTCGCGGTGAGCGACCTCAACGGCGTGATGCGCGGCAAGCGCGTGCCGGCCTCCTATGCGTCCAAGCTCGGCAAAGGGGCGATTCAACTGCCCCTGTCGGTGATCAACGTGGACGTGACAGGCGGCGATATCGAAAAAAGTCCGCTGGTCTTTGAAACCGGCGATGCCGATGGCGTGCTCATGCCCACCGGGCGTGGCCCGGTCCCGCTGCCTTGGTTGACAGAGGAACAGCCGCTTTATCCGATGGAACTGAGGTGCAGCAAAAGCGAGGCATTCACCGCCGATCCGCGCCGCGCCTTGCGCAAGGTGCTCGACCGTTTCAGCGACAAGGGCTGGACGGTTCAGGCCGCGACCGAGCTTGAGTTCACTCTGGTGGACGATACGGGCGAGGCGCTGGATGTCGTCCGAAACCCCCTCAACGGTCAGCCGGTCAGGATGCCCGAGATCCTCGCGCTCGGCCACATGGACGCGTTCGACGCGTTTCTCAGCGACCTTTACGCGGGCGCCGAGGCGATGAGCATTCCGGCCCAGACGATCACCTCCGAATCGGGCATCGGCCAATTCGAGATCACCCTGCACCACCAAGATGCGCTACGCGCCGCCGACGATACATGGCTTTTCAAGGAACTTATTCGCGGAACCGCGCGCCAACATGGCATGGCCGCGACATTCATGGCCAAACCCTTTGCCGATGATGCAGGCAACGGCATGCATGTGCATTTCTCGATCTGGGACGACGCAGGCAACAATATGCTCGATGAACGCTCGGAGGGCGGTCAGGCGCGGCTTGACGCCGCGATCGCGGGCACGCTTGAGGGGATGGTCGGCGCCACGCTCATCTTTGCGCCCCATGCCAATTCCTATGCGCGGCTGGTGCCGGGTGCGCATGCGCCCACCGCCGTCTGCTGGGGCCACGACAATCGCACTGCGGCGCTGCGCATTCCACGCGGCGGGCCTGAAACGCGGCGCCTTGAGCATCGCGTGGCGGGGGGAGATACCAATCCCTATCTGACCATCGCGGCCATTCTCGGGGCCGCGCTTTACGGGATCGAGGAAGGGCTCACGCCGCCCGCCGCCATAGACGGCAACGCCTATGAACAGGATTGCCCGCAACTCGCGCCGGATTGGGCCACCGCCATCACCGCGTTCGAAACCTGCCCGGTCATGGCATCCATCTTTCCGCCGCTGCTGCGGGATTGTCTCCTGCGCTGCAAACGCCAAGAGCTGGCGCTGATGGACGGCATCCCGACCGAGGCCCACTGGAAAACCTATCTCGACACGGCCTGAGCCCCCGCGCTACGGTGCCGGAGCGGCGCGTCACGGCCCGCTTGCGCCCGCCTCTTGGTGCGGATAGACTGAATTTGATCAAATTAAGGTGCAGACGTGAAAATCGGAATCCTCCAAACCGGCCATGGCACGCCCGAGATGATCGCGGCCCAAGGCGATATCGACCGTATGTTCGTCAAGCTTCTGGCGGGGCGCGGGTTCGACTTCGCGACATATCCGGTGGTTGACGGCACTTTCCCCGCAGGCATCGACGCGGCGGATGGCTGGCTCATTACCGGGTCCAAGCATGGCGCCTATGAAGATCACCCGTGGATCCCGCCACTGGAACGGTTCATCCGCGATGTCTATGCCGATGGGCGCCCGATGATCGGGGTGTGCTTTGGCCATCAGATCATAGCACAGGCCCTTGGTGGCAAGGTCGAGAAATTCGGCGGCGGCTGGTCAGTCGGACACCGCGACTACGAGATCGAGGGCGAGACATGGTATCTCAACGCCTGGCATCAGGATCAGGTAGTCGAGGTTCCCGAGGATGCCCGTGTCATCGGACACAACGATTTCTGCACCAACGCCGCCATGCTGTATGGCGACCGTATCCTCACGATTCAGCCCCACCCCGAATTCGACAGCGAAGTCATTGACCTTCTGATCCGCACCCGCGGTGCCGGGGTCGTGCCTGACGCGCTTCTGGCGCGGGCCAATGACCGGCTTGACCAACCTTCCGACAACGATCGCTTCGCCGATCGCATGGAAGCATTCTTCAAACGAGGTTCCTGATGTCCACCTGGATCGACGCCCTGCCCGAGGCCGCCCGCATCTATCTTGAAGGGCGCAAGCTCGACGAGGTTGAATGCATCATCTCGGACCTGCCGGGAATTGCCCGAGGCAAGGCCGTGCCAGCATCGAAATTCGCAAAGCAGGACTATTTCCACCTGCCGGATTCGATTTTCTATCAGACCATCACCGGCGATTGGGGTGAGGCCGCTGGAGAAGACGGGTTCATCGAAAAGGACATGGTGCTGCGCCCGGACATGACCACCGCCACCGCCGCGCCATGGACCGGCGACTGGACCCTTCAGGTCATGCATGACGCCTATGACGGAACCGGCGCGCCGATCCCCTATTCCCCGCGCAACGTGCTTAAACGCGTGGTCAAGCTCTATCACGATATGGGTCTTGAGCCGATTGCAGCGCCTGAGATGGAATTCTTCATCGTCGCGCGCAACACCGATCCCGCCAAGGAGATCGAGCCGATGATGGGCCGGTCGGGCCGCCCCGCCGCCGCGCGGCAGGCCTATTCGATGACCGCCGTCGACGAATTCGGCCCGGTCATCGACGACATCTACGACTTTGCCGAGGCGCAGGGCTTTGAGATCGACGGCATCACGCAGGAAGGCGGCGCCGGACAGCTTGAGATTAACCTGAACCATGGCGATCCCGTGGCTCTTGCCGACGAGGTGTTCTTTTTCAAGCGCCTGATCCGCGAAGCCGCATTGCGCCACGGTGCCTTTGCCACCTTCATGGCCAAGCCCATTGCCGATGAGCCCGGCAGCGCCATGCATCTCCACCATTCGGTCATCGACGCCAAGACCGGGCAAAATATCTTCTCGGACGAGAGCGGTGGCGAAACTGAGGCCTTTCGGCATTTCATCGGCGGTATGCAGAGACACCTACCCGCAGCGATCGCCGTTATTGCGCCCTATGTCAACTCCTACCGGCGCTACGTCAAAGACCACGCCGCACCGATCAACCTCGCTTGGGGGCGGGACAACCGCACGACCGGTATCCGCATCCCGATTTCGGGCCCCAAGGCGCGACGCGTGGAAAACCGTCTCGCCGGGATGGACTGCAACCCCTATCTTGGCATCGCCGTCAGCCTTGCCTGCGGTCTTCTGGGCCTCAAGAACAAGATCGAACCCGAGCCGGAATTCAAGGGCGACGCCTATGAGGGGAGCGGTGACGTCCCGCGCACCCAAGGCGAGGCGCTCGCTCTTTTTGATGAGGCCACGGAACTGCACGAGATCCTGCATCCCGAGTTTGCGCGCGTCTACTCTATCGTGAAATCGGCGGAATATGATGAATTCCTGCAAGTGATTTCACCGTGGGAGCGTGAACATCTGCTGCTGAACGTCTGATCCGATGAACCTTCTGCACGCCAATGATCGCCCCGGCGAATACCCCCAAAGCTGGTATGCCGCCACGGCCGACGCGCTCGCCCCTTTCGACGTGTTGCGCGGCGAAACGCGCGCCGATGTCTGTGTCGTCGGAGCCGGGTTCACCGGGCTTTCGGCGGCGCTGCACCTGGCCGAGGCCGGTCTCGACGTGGTGCTGCTCGAGGCGCAGCGCGTGGGCTTTGGGGCGTCGGGCCGCAATGGCGGTCAACTCGGAAGCGGTCAACGGCAGGACCAGCACAGCCTTGAAAAGATGGTGGGCAAAGAGGACGCGGCGAAATACTGGACCCTTGCCGAGGATGCCAAGAACCTCGTCAAGTCGCTCGTGTCACGTCACAAGATCGACTGTCACCTCAAGCCGGGGGTCGCCCATGCCTGCTTCTCCGCCGCCGAAATGGAGGAGGAACACACCGACGCGCGCCACCTGCGGGAAGCCTACGGGTATGACCAGATCGAGACGCTGGACCGCGACACCTTTCGCGCGCTCTGCCCGTCCCCCGCCTATCACGGCGGCACGCTCGACATGGGGGCGGCCCATCTTCACCCGCTGCGCTTCGCGCTTGGACTGGCCCGGGCCGCTCGCGACGCTGGCGTGCGGATATATGAGCGCGCCGAGGTCCATGACATTGCCGAAGGCGTGCCCGCCACCCTGCGCACCGCACAAGGACAGGTTAGCGCGGATCATGTGATCCTAGCCTGCAACGGGTATCTGGGCGGTCTGAACCGCGCCGTCGCCGCGCGGGTCATGCCGATCAACAACTTCATCCTCGCCACCGAACCTCTGGGCGATGACGCGGCCCGCGTGCTGACCCGGGACGTGGCAGTGGCCGACACGAAATTCGTCGTGAACTATTTCCGCCTCAGCCATGATAAGCGCCTGCTTTTCGGTGGCGGCGAAAGTTATGGCTACAAGTTCCCGCGCGATATCAAGGCGACGGTGATGAAGCCCATGCTGGAGATTTATCCGCATCTGCGCGATGTGCAGGTCGACTACACGTGGGGCGGCACCCTTGCCATCACCATGAAGCGCCTGCCCTATCTCGCCCGGCTTGGCCCCAACATGCTCAGCGCGTCTGGCTATTCCGGTCACGGCGTCGGCACGGCAACCCATGCCGGGCGTCTTATGGCCGATGCGGTGCGGGGTGAAGCATCGGGTTTCGAGACGATGTCGCGCCTGCCGGTCACGCGCTTTCCGGGGGGATCGGCCCTGCGGTCGCCCCTGCTGGTGCTCGCCATGAGCTGGTATGCGATGCGCGACCGCCTCGGCGTCTGAGCCCGGGCGCGTTCGGGGCTCCCCGTCGCCGCGTCAGTCGAAGGTTCCGACCACGTCATACATCACCGGCTCAAAGCTGCGGCACATCGCGTGAATATCGCGATTGCGGCGTCGCATTTCGTCGCTGCGCAACATCGCCTGAAAATCCTCGCGACGTTCCCATTGCGAATAATTGGCGATCCGGGTCTGGGCATCGTTCACATGAAGCCCCGCAGCGACAAAGCCCGGCTGCTTGGAGATGAAGTTTCTATAGGCATCGGTCAGCGCCTCAAGCAGATCCTGACAGGTTCCGGGCGTCATCTCGAACGTGGTGATGACCGTCTGATGGGTCGGAGATGCGGTGATCTTTGGCATGGTCTGGCTCCCTTTTGCGCCAAGCCTAACAGCAAGCCGCGCACGGACAAACTCCTCTTCCTTTAACCTTGCGTTTACCAATTTTAACGACAGTCCTGGCAGGACGGTGCCATGCTGCGACTGCTGCTCATTTGGATATGCCTTGCCGGCCATGCTCAGGCCGGGGCGTGGCCACGGGATGTAGGTGACGGCTTCCTGTCCTTTTCCACCATCACGAAAGAGCCACGAAGCCTGAGCGATCCGATGATCTTATCCTCGCTTTATGCCGAATACGGGCTTCACCCCGGCCTCACCCTTGGTCTCGATGCCGGCTATGACGATCTGGGGCAATACAAGGCCATCCTTTTCGTCACCCTCCCGATAGATGCGATGGGCGACAGGACAAAACTTGCCTTCGAGTTTGGCGCAGGCGCTGTGAACAACCGCTTCGTGCTGCGCCCCGGCCTCTCGATCGGGCGGGGTGTCACACTCTGGCAGAATCCGGGATGGCTTGCGCTCGACACCCGCGCCGAGATTAGACCCGACACGGGAGATGTCCTGCTTGCCTCGGACATCACTCTGGGGGTGTCGCCGTGGGAAAAATCGAAGATCATATTTCAGATTCAGGCAGGTGGCACATTCGAAAGCCCGCCCTGGATCCGATTCGCTCCGAGCTTCGTTCACGAGATAAAGCCCGGCCGCCACCTCGAAATCGGGGGGACGGCCGGCCTGCAAAACGCCGAAAGCTTCGGCTTCAAGATCGGCTTCTGGCGCGAATTCTGACCAAGGTCACGGAAGGTCGTCCATCCGGACCCGCAGTGACACGGTGCCACGCACCGCCGTTTCCCAACGCAAGCGAATGCGGTCACGGTTGGCCCCTTGCTTGGCCTGATAATAGGGCGACGCGAACACCACCGCCCCCGCGCCGGAGATAAGCGGCCCTGCTGGCAACACCGTCTCGACGGTTTGCGGCCACCCGTTGAACGGAAGCCTGTCAGTGAGGCTGATCGTCCAGTCATCCGAGGCGCTCGTCTGTTCGTATTCCATGCTCAGCGGGCTTGCGACCGGATTCTGGATATTGTTGAAGGTGTTACCGGTGAAATTCACCCCCCTGAACCGATTGTGGTCAAGTTCGGCAAAGGTGGTATCCACGAAATCCGCACGCTCGATCGGGTCATCAATGATCCGAAACGAATTGTTGGTCACGTTGAGACCGTTCAGGTAATGCCCCGCGCCATGCGGCTTGACCACGAGAAAGTTGAACCACGGCGCGACGTTACCGGCAAGGAACACGTTGCCCGAAATATTGAGCGCACTGAACGAGAATTCACTCGAAAATTCCGGCGCGCTGTCATGTTCGTTCGCCCATTCAATGAAACAGTTGTCGATATAGTTCGACGTGATCGTCGACCGCGAGTTGGTCCGCGTCAACACAAGGCCGGCGGTGCGCCCCGAATCATTCGATGTATCCCCCTGAAACCAGTGGTTGCCCGTCACGATATTGCTCGACCCGGCAAGAACGGCGAAGTGGCGGAAATGCGTGATCCGGTTGCCCCGCAATTTCACGTCATTCGCGTTGGCATTGAGCGCGATTGACGACCGGTTCAGCGCGAGCAACGGGCTTTCATTGGACAGAAACTGACACCGGTCCACGATCATCCCCTGATCGCCCTTGAAATACGACGAGATGCCGCGATCCAGCGGGCGCGAGATAAAGCAGTCGCGAAACTGAAAACTTGTCGCCGTGCCCGGCAGCATCACACCGCTGCAATCCCCCGAGCATTGAAACTCGATATTGACCAGAGCGAATTTGCTAAGCTTCTCAAACCCGCTGAAATCCAGAAGATATTTGAAGCGCCGGAAGGTGAATGTCTGCGTGCCTGCGGCATCATAAAGCTGCTGGCTAAGGGTGACCTCCTGCGCGCCAACATCGACCGCGGCGACATACACCTCCCGGCCAACGCCATTGCCCTCGACCAAAGCGCCTATAGGGATATTCGCCACGTTGCTCACATTGGTGAGTTTCAGACTGTTCGAGGGCGAATACGTGCCCTGTGACGTCTCGACCTGCGTGGCCCAGTCGCCGCCTCCGAACGCGCCAAGCTGACCATTCTTGATATACAGGCGCTGCGAATAGTTGTTCTTATTGTGCACCGCCGCCTGCATGTCCACGGGCTCGGACAAGGTTACCAAGCGCCCGCAAAGATCAAGCGACTCGTGTCCCGAGTTGTTCAGAAGCGCCTGAAAAGCCTTGCGAAACGCCAGTTCCTCGTCTCCGAACGCATCGATATAGGCCTTTAGGTTGTAATTTTCCGTCAGCGACAGAATTTTGTCCACGTCCATCGTGACCGTGCCTTCAAACCGCACCCGCGATTGAAACGTGACGCTATCAGCCAGCCGATAAACGCCTGCGGGAACCAGAACGTCACGCCCGTTTGCAGCGGCGTCGGCGGCCTCGAACGCGGCGTGATCGTCGGTCACACCATCGCCGATCGCACCATAATCGCGCACATCCACCCAATCCATGCTCTGTGCAAAGAAGACCGAGGTGACATCCTCGATCTGAATATCATCCACGCGGATGACGCCGCCATTCGGCCCGGTGATGTCGATGCCGAAATGGCCATAGAGCGCGTTGCGCCCCCAAACCATGTCTACGCCGCTGCGATTTCCGGCACCGACGATGGCGCTGATCTCGACCACTTCACCATAGTTTTGAAGGGGTGTCTCAGGGCCCTGTTCGACCACGCCCGAAATATGCGTCCCACCGGCTCCGCCCGCCCATGCGGCAATGCGCACCGTGGGAAAGTTGCCCGAGATCACTTTGACCCGCGCCACCACCCGCAAATAACATCCCGGCAGAATGGGCGTTTCACCCATGTAACGAAGCCGTTGCGTGGTTTGCGTTTTCTGAAGCTCGAGCGCGCCGCCAAAATCCTGATCGGCGGCCACAATGCCCGCATTGGTCGCGCCCTGATACGTGTCCGATCCCGGCGTTCCATCGCCGCTCGACCAAACGTCGAGGCCGCCTGCGAAGGTAGGCGGCATGAAGACCACGCCATCGGTAATTGCCTTGTTCATCCAATTCCCTTTCCGCGTCCCCGGCTGCGCGGACCACTCAGGGTGCCCTCGCCACGGAACAGCATTCGTTTCGCCAGCCCGGGCTACGGCCCCGGTGACGAAGGGAATTATCAATCATGGGTTAACGGTCTCGGGCCATACCGTGACGGTGGTCGCCTCGATCACGCGGCTCGCAAGGGCCGGCAAGACCGGATCAGGCGGTGCCGTCCTGCGCCGGTTTCATCCGCACACCGTTGATTTTCCAACCGCCATCGCCCTCAATCATATCGTATTCCAGGATATGCAGGCGACCATCCCTATCCCGGATCATGACGTCCTGAACCAAGCTGTCGCCCCTCGGCTCCACGCCGAGAAAACGCACGTCGTCGGGACGCCACACCATCGGATAGCCGCGCTGCACCATCTGACCGAACTTCTCGGATGTGCCGAAAATCCGTTGGATCAGCGGGCTGGCATGGGTAAAGGCCTGGTCGAAATCATCGGCCTGAAACGCAGTGATCTGTGCGGTGATCACAGACTGAATGTCATCCTCCTGAGCGTGGGCCGCGGGGACGAGACCGCTCATCAATAGAGTGGCTGCTGCAAAAATCATACGCATGAAACCCATCCTCCTGAGAAAAGAGAATAGCGCGCCTCTATCGGGGGTCAAATTCCATCCCTTCACCGCACTGGTGCCCGGCGCACTTACATGCAACTCTCGCGCCAAACTGACAACTACGGAGGGCACCCATGCCCCAGACCAGCCTTTATGCTCTCATCATGCTTCTTGCCGGGATCGGCATCCCGATCCTTGCCGGCCTCAATGCCGCATTGGGCACGCGGCTCGGCTCTCCCGCCGCCGCCGCGGCCATCCTTTTCGTGATCGCTTTCGTCCTGACGATGATCGTGCTGACGGTTCTGGGCAATCCCGCGACATTGGCCAACGTGACGTCGGCGCCCAAGCATCTGTTTTTCGCCGGTTTCTTCGTCGCCTTCTACGTCCTGTCGATCACTTACGTGGCACCGCATTTCGGTGTCGGAAATGCGGTATTCTTCGTTCTTTTGGGACAATTGATCAGTGCTGCGGCCATCGACCATTTCGGCCTCTTCGGCGCACAAGTCTCCCCGCTATCGATGACACGGATGGGGGGCATCGCCCTCATGGCCGCCGGGGTTTTTGTCACGCAACAGGTCTGATCTCGCGAACGGTCAGTTAACCTGCGCAAAAGACACTACACCGCGCACCGACGCGATACCGATGTGAATACCGACGTTCCGTTCGGCGCGTTAAGAATCAGGATTAACCCATGTAAAACGGTGGGTTGGCGGTCAACTCGCAAGCTGCTGCAACTGCGCCCAAACGGGCTCTTCCAATTGCACCGGATCCTGCTCTTCCTTGCCCTGTCCAGGCATCCGCGCCCCTTCGTCAAGCGCGACACCCGCCGTGATCTGTGCAAGGCGGCCGGCGAATTCGCTTGATGTGGACGGATCAATCAAAAGGTAGAACTGACCCAGATCGTGCGGCGCGCCCTCGGGTGCTTTCAAAGGGTTCACATCACGGCTTACCACCCCGCCGGTCATGCCTGCCGCCAGAATCTCGACCATGAGGCCAAGCCCCCATCCCTTGTAGCCCCCCATGCTGACAAGCGAACCTTTGAGCGCCGCCTCCGGGTCGGTCGTGGGCTTGCCCTCGGCATCAACCGCCCAGCCTTCGGGAATACGCTCGCCTGCTGCCTTGGCCATGGTGATCTTGCCAAGCGCCACGGTCGTGGTCGACTGATCAAACTGCATCGCCACGCCGCCGTCGTCACCAGGCACGGAAAAGGCAAAGGGGTTCGTTCCGATCACCCGCGTCTTGCCGCCGGGCGGGGCCACGATGGGTGACGCGTTGGTCATGCCCAAACCGATCATACCGGCCTGCGCGATCTGACGCGTGAAATATCCCAGCGACGTGCAGGTATGCGCATGCCCCACGGCAAGGCTTGCCACGCCGCACTCCCGCGCGGCCGCAAGCGCGGGCTCAAGCCCCCGGGCAAAGGCAGGTTGCGCAAATCCGAACTTGGCATCGACTTTGACGGTGCCGGGGCGGGGGCGTGACACCTCCGGCTCCACAGTGCCCTTGACCCGGCCAGAGTTCAGCTGAAGGCAATAGCTCTCAAGATAGTAAAGACCGCAGATCCGGTTCCCCACCGCCTCGGCACGGGCAATCGTGTCGGCCACATGCGCCGCCACCCAAGGGGCCGCACCGTGGTTCTCAAGCGCCCTTTGCGACAGACGTTCAATCTCGGACAGGGATACTTCGGGCATAATGTCTCTCCTATAAATGTCAGTCGGGCACAACAGCCCCTGCCTCAAGCCGCACAACGCGGTCCATACGCGCCGCAAGCTCAAGGTTATGGGTGGCAATCAACGCCGAAAGCCCGGTTTCCCGCACCAGTTCCATAAGCCTGTCAAACACCCTGTCGGATGTGGCGGGATCAAGGTTTCCCGTCGGCTCATCAGCCAGAAGAAGCTTGGGCCCGTTGGCCAAGGCCCGACAGAATGCCACGCGCTGCTGCTCTCCGCCTGACATGGCCGAGGGGCGATGCGCGGCGCGGTCTTCAATACCAACATGCGACAGAAGTTCGCGCGCCCGCGCCTCGGCCTCGCGGCGTGGCGTGGCATTGGCCAGTTGCGGCAGAACGACGTTTTCCAAAGCGCTGAATTCAGGAAGCAGATGGTGAAACTGATAGACGAAACCGACCTCGCGCCGCCTTGCCACGGTCCGCCGTCGATCGCCAAGGCCGGTCATGTCCACACCGTCGATCTCGACCTTGCCCGTATCCGCGGTGTCCAGAAGCCCGGCGATATGCAGCAGCGTGGATTTACCGGCACCCGAGGGTGCGACCAAGGCCACGATTTCCCCGCGCCCAAGGCTCAGCCCCGCGTCATCAAGCACCGTCACCTGATTTTCCCGGTCCTTGTTATAGGTCTTGGAAATGCCCGAAAGGGTCAGCACCGCATCACTCATAGCGCAACGCCTCAACCGGGTTCATCCGGGCCGCGCGCCGCGCCGGAAAGATCGTGACGATGAAACTCAGGCCAAGGGACAGCCCCACCGCCGACATCACATCCCAAAACTCGAGCCTTGCAGGCAGGTAGTAGATGCCGCGAATGGCTGGATCCCAAGCCTCACCTCCGGTCGCCCCGTTAACCAGCGCGAAGATCGGATCGATATAGATGGCAAAGAGGCAGCCCAGAATGACCCCCGCCACCGTCCCGATGATACCCGTGAACGCGCCACACACGAAGAATATCCGCAGAATCGAGCTTTCAGTGAGGCCCATCGTGCGCAGGATACCGATATCGCGCCCCTTGTTCTTGACGAGCATGATCAGGCCGCTGGTAATGTTCATCGCGGCGATCAGCACGAGGATCGACAGGATCACGAACATCACCCGGTCCTCGATATCGAGCGCATCAAGAAACCCCTTGCTCGCATCGCGCCATGTCCACAAAAGAGCGCGCTCTCCCGCAGCGGCAATCAACTCGTCGGTCAGTGCATCCACGTGATCGGGCTCAGCCACCATTACCTCAAGCTCGTCCGCCCGCCCCTCGCGGTTGAAGAACGATTGCGCCTCGGCAAACGGCATGTAGACGCGCACCTTGTCGATGTCATAGCGCCCCGCCGAGAAAATATAGCTTACATCATAACTCTTGACCCGCGGACTCGATCCAAGGGGGGTCTTGACTCCCCCGGGCAGGATGATCTTGACCGTATCGCCAAGCGCGACACCCAACTCGCGGGCCACGCCGCTTCCGATGGCGATCCCCTGATCGAAATTGTCGATATCACCCGTGGCCGTGGCGGGGTCCGCGATACGCGGGATCGTCTTGAGGTTTTCTTCGGTGATACCAAAAACCTCGACGCCCGCGTTGCGGTTGCGCGCATTCGCCAGAAGCTGACCGCGGACAAGCGGCGCGACCCGTGTCACACCGTCGACCTCGCGGATGCGGGCCGCCATTTCCTCGTAATTCTCGAGCGTCCGGTCGATCCGGCCGGTCTGCGGGTCCGCATGGCCCGCGCTGTAGACGGTCACATGCGCGTTCGCACCCAGGATCGTGTCCACGAATTCGGCGCGAAAGCCCGAGCGCACGGCCAACGTCACGATCAGCGCGAACACTGCCAGTGTGATGCCCACAAGGCTGATCCACGTCATGACGCTTACGCCGCCTTCGGCACGCTTGGCGCGAAGATAGCGCCACGCGATCATCCACTCGAACGGGGCGAAGGGGGCCGGTGTGCCTGCCATGTCAACTTTCCGAATTCCGGTTCGCGCGCAACCTGCTGCGTGGGCCTCACAGGGTCAAGCCTTGTTCGCTATGGCGCGCGGCTTTCGACGCAGGAAAATCAGGCGCACAAGCGCCCAAACCGCCGCGATCCCACCAAGCCCGGCAAGAAATCCGGTTCCGCCGAAAACCGCCCCCTCAAACGTCAGCGGCATCGCAGGCTTGTAATCGGCCCATGCCGCCCTCGCGATCTCGGGGTCACTGAACCGCGCGGCGTGGTAAGCTCTTGTAAACGGTCCCGCAGACCTGACCGTGGCAAGATCGGCTCGCAGGCGGTCAAAGCGGATCAGCGTTCCGCGCAGTGTCTCGGCGCGTGCCGTGCCCATGGCGCCGCCCTGTTCCAGATCGGTCAACGCCTCCTCACGGCTAAGGTTCAGCTTGGCCGCGTCCGCATCGAACTCCGCAACAAAGCGGTCAAGCTCGTCCACGGCACCGCCAAGACGCTGCACATATTGCTGCGAATACTCGGGGAATTGCGAAAACGCCGCCGCCCCCGTCAACCCGGCCACCAGACCGAGCACCCTGCCCAACATGTGCCCTGCCCTTTATTGGTCCACTCCGCGCCATCATATTTATGGCTCGGATTTTTTCAAATCCCGTCGCGCACGGAGTGGCGGAAAACAGCCCCTTTCGGCTTAGACCCCCTTGCCCGGAAGGTCGACCTCGGCAAAGATCGCGGCGATCTTTTCGATGGTATCCTCGGGCGAAAGTTCCTCGTTTTCCCCGCTGCGGCGGCTGGTCAGTTCCACCACCCCGTTTTTAAGGCCGCGCGGGCCCACGGTGATGCGCCACGGTATCCCGATCAGGTCCATCGTCGCAAACTTGCCGCCCGCCCGCTCATCACGGTCGTCATAAAGCGGCTCAAGCCCCAACGCAGTAAGCGCAGAATAAAGCGCCTCGCATGCGCTATCGGTCTCGCTATCGCCTTGCTTGAGGTTGACGATCCCGACATGGAAAGGCGCTACGGCCTCGGGCCAGATAATGCCCTTATCGTCGTGACTGGCCTCGATGATCGCACCGGCCAGACGGCTTACGCCAATGCCGTGGCTGCCCATATGCACGGCGACCGGCTTGCCATCAGGGCCTTGCACCGTGGCGCCCATCGGCTCTGAATACTTGGTTCCAAAGTAGAAAATCTGCCCCACCTCAATGCCACGCGCCACGCGGCGGCGGTCTTCGGGGATCTGATCGAAGGCCTGTTCATCATGCGTTTCGTCGGTTCGTGCATAGCGGCTCGTGAATTCTTCCAGAACCGCCTGACAGGCCGCGCGGTCATCATAGTCTATCTCGCGGTCGCCGAATTTCAGGTCCGTGATTTCCTTGTCATAGAACACCTCGGATTCGCCGGTTTCCGCCAAAACGAGAAACTCATGAGTGTCGTCCCCCCCGATCGGGCCACTGTCGGCACGCATCGGGATCGCCTGAAGCCCCATGCGCTCATAGGTGCGCAGATAGCTGACAAGGTGACGGTTATAGGCGTGTAGCGCGTCTTCCTTGGTCAGGTCGAAATTATAACCGTCCTTCATATAAAATTCGCGGCCGCGCATCACGCCAAAGCGTGGCCTGATCTCATCCCGGAACTTCCATTGAATATGATACAGCGTCATGGGCAGATCTTTATAACTTCCCACATGCGCTCGGAAAATATCCGTAATCAGTTCCTCGTTCGTCGGCCCGTAAAGCAGGTCGCGCCCCTGCCGGTCGGTGATCCTGAGCATCTCTTCGCCATAATCGTCATAGCGCCCGCTCTCGCGCCAGAGATCGGCGGATTGCAAAGTCGGCATGAGCATCGGAATATGACCCGCGCGGCGTTGCTCTTCGTGCACGATATTCTCGATGTTTCTCAGCACCTTGAACCCCAAGGGAAGCCAAGAATAGATACCTGCCCCTGCCTGTTTGATCATTCCGGCGCGCAGCATCAGCCGGTGGCTTGCAATCTGCGCCTCCGAGGGGGTTTCTTTGAGAACGGGCAGAAAATAGCGGCTCAGGCGCATGGACGAACCTTTCGGCATGGTGTCATATGAACATCTCCGCGCACGTCTAAGACAAAGATCGCGCACAGGCAAGCGCGCGCCGGCGCGAGGAAACCCCTTGAAACGTGGAGCGCGATAGGCAATCTCTGTGCGACCGCGCGGAAAGGAACATGCCGTGGCCCTGCCAGTCAGAACACAGTTAACATACTGGAGCATCGCCGCGGCGGGGTTCTTTGTTATCTTGTGGTTCCTCGGGGATGTGATCCTGCCGTTTGTTCTGGGCGGGGCGATTGCCTATTTCCTCGATCCTGTGGCCGACAGGCTTGAACGCCTTGGCCTGTCCCGCGCATTAGCTGTGGCAACTATAACTCTGATTGCGCTCGTCATTTTTATACTTATGGCGCTTCTTGTGGTGCCCACGCTGATCAATCAGGCCGTCGCATTGTTTGACACGGCCCCGCAACTGACCAGTGATCTGCAGAAATTTCTGACCCGGACATTTCCGCAATTGGGCGATACCGACTCAACCCTACGCAAATCGCTTCTGGTTGTCGGCGAAACGATTCAGGCCAAGGGCGGTCAGCTTCTCGAAACCGCGATCGGGTCGGTCTCGTCCCTGATCAACTTGGTTCTGCTTTTCGTGATTGTTCCCGTCGTGGCCTTTTACCTGTTGTATGATTGGGACAACATGATGGTCGCGGTCGATGATCTTTTGCCCCGTGATCATGCCCCCACGATCCGCCACCTTGCGCATCAAATAGATTTGACACTGGCCGGGTTCATCCGCGGGATGGGCACCGTGTGCGTGATCCTCGGCACCTACTATGCCGTGGCGCTCATGACCGTGGGCTTGCAGTTCGGCCTTGTCGTCGGCGCCTTTGCGGGGCTGATCACCTTCATTCCTTATGTCGGCGCCCTCTTGGGTGGCGTGTTGGCGATTGGGCTGGCTCTGTTTCAATTCTGGGGGGATTGGCTTTCCATTGGTCTTGTCGCTGGAATTTTCGTTGTAGGTCAGGTAATTGAGGGTAACTTTCTCACCCCAAAACTGGTTGGTAATTCGGTCGGGTTGCACCCTGTCTGGCTTCTTTTCGCCCTGTCGGTTTTCGGCGCTCTCTTCGGGTTCGTCGGGATGCTCGTCGCCGTTCCGGTTGCGGCAGCACTCGGCGTTTTGGCCCGCTTTGCTTTCCATCAATACAAGCATAGCCTGCTTTACAGGGGCGTTTCGGAGCAGGACAACACCTGATGCCCAAGCAGCTAAGCTTTGACCTGCCGGCCCGACCGGCGATGGGGCGCGACGCGTTCTTCGTCTCGAGTTCCAATGCCAATGCTGTCGCGATGATCGAAAGCTGGGCGTCATGGCCCGCCCGCAAGCTCATCCTGCGTGGACCCGAAGGCGCGGGCAAAACCCACCTCGCGCATGTCTGGGCAGCACTGTCCGGCGCCCGGATCGTGACCGCGTCCGAGATTGAGACCGCAGACATACCCGACCTCGCCCGAACGCCCGTCGCGGTCGAGGATATCTGGCAGATTGCGGGACAACCCGATGCGGAGCGCGCACTCTTTCACTTGCATAATCTGGTTCTCGCCGAGGGGCATTCGCTTCTTTTCACCACACGCGACGCGGTGCCGCTGGCCGGGATCGGTCTGCCGGATCTGGCAAGCAGACTGGAAGGCACGCCCGAAGTCAGGATCGAAGCGCCGGACGATGCTTTACTTGCATCCGTTCTAATGAAACTATTTTCTGACAGACAGTTACGGCCCACACCCGAGACGATACCTTACCTTGTTCCAAGGATTTCCCGCAGTTTCTCGGCGCTTCCGGCGCTCGTTCAACAGCTAGACGAGATGTCACTGGCGACGGGCCGACCGATCAATCGCAAGCTCGCGGCGCAAGCTCTGGACAATTGACGGCGACAGGGCCAGACTCTGTCACTGAACTGTTGCAAAGGCGTCCTATAGCCCGCTCATGACACAAGCAGATTTCCTTAAATCCGATTTTGCCCCCGCACAGGATGTCGTCGGCCTCGATCTTGCTGGACCGGGCCGTTTTTTCAATCGAGAACTAAGCTGGCTTGGCTTCAACTGGCGCGTGCTCGAAGAGGCGCAGAACACCAAAATCCCGCTCCTTGAACGGCTGCGGTTTCTCTCGATCTCGGCCACCAACCTCGATGAATTCTACAATGTCCGCGTGGCCGGGCTGCGCGAGTTGGCCCGCGCGGGCAACACGATGCCCGCCGCAGATGGGCTTACGCCCGCGGAACAACTTGTCCTGATCAACGAGAATGCGCGAAAGCTACTGTCAAGCCAGCAGGAGACGTATCAGAGTTTGCGTCTGGAGTTAGAAAAGGAAAACATACTGATACTGGACAGAAGTGATCTTGATGACGACGATCGAAGCTATCTTGACGAGATTTTCCTGCACAAGGTGTTTCCGGTTCTGTCGCCATTGGCCATTGATCCAGCCCATCCGTTTCCGTTTATTCCCAATCTCGGGTTCTCCCTCGCACTTCAGCTCGAACGGCGCGCAGACAAACGCACGCTTCAGGCGCTGCTGCCTATCCCGCAACAAATCGCCCGCTTCGTGCCGTTGGCCGCCCGCGATGGCGCTGTGCGCGTCCTGCCGCTCGAGGAGCTTCTGCTCGAGCATCTGGGTAGCTTGTTTCCCGGCTATGCTTACAAGGGGCATTGCGCATTTCGTGTGTTGCGCGACAGCGATCTTGAGGTCGAGGAAGAGGCCGAAGACCTGGTCCGCGAGTTCGAAGTTGCATTGAAACGACGGCGACGCGGTGAAGTCGTCCGCATGAAGATATCTGCGGAAGCACCTGAAAACCTTCGTGAACTGGTGATGGCCGAGCTTCACGTCATTCCCGATGAGGTTGTTGAGGTGGACGGTCTTCTGGGGCTTGCAGATCTCAAGGAACTGGTGCTGGACAATCGGCCCGATCTGCTTTGGCCGCCCTTCACGCCTCGCGTCCCCGAGCGGGTGCAGGATCACGACGGAGATATGTTCGCGGCGATCCGTCAGAAGGACATGCTTCTTCACCACCCCTACGAGACCTTTGACATGGTCATCCGGTTTCTGGCTCAGGCCGCGCGGGATCCCGATGTCGTGGCGATCAAGCAAACGCTATACCGAACATCCAACGACTCTCCCATCGTGAGCGCCTTGTGCGAGGCCGCCGAAAACGGCAAATCCGTCACCGCTTTGGTCGAGCTCAAGGCGCGGTTCGACGAGGCCGCCAACATCCGGCAATCGCGGCGGTTGGAGCGGGCCGGGGCGCATGTGGTATACGGTTTTCTAAACCTCAAAACCCACGCGAAGATCAGCACCGTTGTGCGCCGGGAAGGTGACAGCCTCGTCACCTATACGCATTATGGGACGGGCAATTACCATCCCATCACAGCGCGCGTCTATACGGACCTCTCCTTCTTCACCTGTGATGCGACCCTTGGCCGGGATGCAACCAAGGTTTTCAATTACTTGTCGGGATATGCTCAACCAGAAAAACTTCAGAATCTCGCAATTTCACCGCTGACTCTCAAGCCACGGTTGCTTGAGATGATTGCCGCCGAGGCCGAGCACGCAAGGGCCGGGAAACGCGCCGAGATCTGGGCCAAGATGAATTCGCTTATTGAGCCGGATGTCATCGACGCGCTCTATGCAGCGAGCGAGGCCGGTGTGAAGATCAGCCTCGTGGTGCGGGGCATTTGCGGCCTGAGGCCCGGCGTGAAGGGCTTGTCGGAAAATATCCGCGTCAAATCCATTGTAGGCCGTTTTCTCGAGCATTCGCGCATCGTCTGTTTTGGCAACGGGCACGGGCTTCCGCACAAGAAAGCGCGGGTTTTCATCAGCTCGGCCGACTGGATGGGCCGCAACCTGAACCGGCGGGTCGAAACCTTGGTTGAGATCCAAAATGCCACCGTCAAGGCCCAAATCGTGAGCCAGGTGATGGCTGCGAACATGGCCGATGTCGCCCAAAGCTGGGTCATGGCACCGGACGGAAGCTTTACCCGTGAATTGCCAGCCGAGGGCGAATTTACCTTTAATTGCCATAGGTTCTTCATGGAAAACCCATCGCTCTCGGGCCGCGGATCGGCCGGGGCGGCGGATGTGCCGAAACTAACTCATACCGAAGATTGACCACCCAAGTCCGCTGACGCATAAGGGGGCGAGCTGCTCTTGGGAACCTTATGACTCAGCGCCAAACCGCCTCCAATCCCCCATTCGGACGTCCCCTTTTCGACAAGCCTTCGGCCCGTGCGCTACGCAGGGTCGGAGTCGTTGATGTCGGCTCGAACTCGGTCCGTTTGGTGGTGTTCGATGGGGCCGCGCGGTCACCTGCGTATTTCTTCAATGAAAAGATCATGTGCGCCCTTGGGGCGGGCATGTCGGAGACTGGCCACCTTAATCCGGAAGGACGAAAAAGAGCACTCAATGCATTGAAAAGGTTCAAGGTTCTTGCCGAGCGCATGGACACGGGCCCGTTGACCATCGTGGCCACTGCCGCCGTGCGACAGGCCAAGGACGGACAGGCGTTCTGTGACGAAGTGATGGCCCAGACCGGCCAGAAAATCTGGGTGATCGATGGGCAAGAGGAAGCGCGGCTATCGGCGCAAGGGGTGCTTCTTGGGTGGCCCGGCTCTTATGGTCTTGTCTGTGATATCGGCGGATCATCCATGGAACTGGCCGAGATCAAAGGCGGCAAGGTCGGGCGCAGGGTGACGTCAGAACTTGGCCCTCTCAAGACCCGCGACATCAAGGGCGGTAAAAGGGAGAGAATTAAATATATCAAGCGTGTAGTGTCCGATCTTCATGAATACATGGGAGACCAGAACGATCGGCTTTTCCTTGTTGGGGGATCGTGGCGTGCGATTGCGCGGATCGACATGGAACGGCTCGGATACCCGCTGCACGTGCTGCACGAATACCGCATGAACGCCAAGGCGGTTCGCGAAACCGCCAAGTTCATTGCCGCGCATGACCCCGACGAACTCAGGCAGCGCTGTGGTGTGTCAGCGTCGCGTATGGCGCTGGTGCCCAATGCCATCGAGGTTCTGAAGGAGGTGGTGCGCAAGTTTCGCCCCCGGGATATCGCGATCTCGAGCTATGGCATCCGCGAGGGGATGCTGTATGAACAGATGCCCCAGCGGCTCAAGGATCGGGATCCGCTGATCGAGGCGTGCCGCTATGCCGAACATAAGGACGCGCGCGTGCCGGGCTTTGGCAAGGTGGTCTACACGTTTATACAGCCATTGGTTAAGAATTGGCGACCAGAGCGGCGACGCCTGATCAAGGCGGCCTGCCTGTTGCATGACGTAAGCTGGCGGGCGCATCCAGACTATCGCGCCGAGGTGTGTTTCGACAATGCGACTCGCGCCAATCTGGGCGGCCTCAAGCATTCCGAGAGGGTGTTTCTCGCGCTCGCCCTGATGTACCGCTATTCGAGCAAGCACGACAATGCGCGCTTTGCGCCGCTTCTTGAACTGATCGACGCGAAGGCGCGGCACGAGGCCGAAATTCTTGGCAAGGCCATGCGCTTTGCCGCGATGCTATGGCTGGAGAAAGATGCCGAACCGGGCGAAATGCGGTGGTATCCCAAGAAGAAAATTCTTGAACTCAGACTGTCGAACGCGGCCAAAGACCTGTTCGGAGAGGTCGCGCAATCGCGCTTTGACTCTCTGGCCAAGACATTGGAAGCCGACACGAAGATTATCGCGTAACCAGTTGCATAACTTTACGTTTTTCGCGGAAATGTAGCGCGGCGTCCGATCATTGCGCGCGCTTCGCTTTTCGCTGATATCTCAGGATAAAGGCGAACCCTTCAATGAATCAGCGTTAGATTTCTATCTCTTCATCCTCGTGCGGGATGGCCATCTCGACGGGTGTCTTCTTGCGGATGATAATATCACCGTTGGGGAGCATCTCTGGCGGGTGGTAGTTCGAAATATCCTCGATCTGGCCGAGGATATCGGCCAGCGCGGGCCCCATCTCGGCCACGAATGCGCGCATCCCCGGTTCAAGATCGCGGGCCAGATCGCGCAGTTCCTGCATCGCCGGGGCCATCTCCTGAGCCAAACCTTCGAAGAGCATGCGCGCGCCCTCCTCCATGAGAGAGAGCCCGTCCTTGGCCTCATCATCCTGAGCGAAAGCAGGCGTGGAAAGCCCAATCGCGAGGGCAGTTGCTGTGGCGGCGATGAAACGTCTCATGTCATGCATATAGGAGCGATACGGGACATTTGAAGGTTACGCGGCGCAATTGAGCACGATCACAGGTTAACGGCCTTATATGACAGGAATTCGACGTCGGTAGTTACGTCGGCATACACGTCGGTATCACGTCGGTGCATCGGGACGGTGCGTTAGGGCGTAAACGCACCGCGCAATTCAAAGGTCGATGTCGAGCGTGACCGGGAAGTGATCGGACGCGGTGATCAGCGCATCGCACAGATCGGGCACCTTCCAGCAATCGGGGTCGTCAAACGGATGCCAGATGCGCCAGCTTGGCCCTCGGGCGGCAAGATCGGGCGAGACCATGATGTAATCCAGTAGAGCCTGCATATACCGCTTGGTGTCAGACAGATAGAAGCGCGACGTCGTGTGGATCGGCGCAAGTTTGCGCGTGAGGGCATCATGGGCGTGTGGCTCAATCAGGCGTTGGACGCCTTCGCCCATCACGATTTCAATCGAGGATCGTCCGAAAAGATGTTCATATTCATCAAGGCCGGGACCGTCATTGAGATCCCCCATCACGATCAGCGGTTCGCGGCGTTCAAGATGGTCCACGACCCGGCGGCGCAGCCAGATTGCCTGAGCCAACTGCTTGCGCCGATTGGCGATGCTGATGCGCATCGCGGCTTTTTCGGTGGTGGCACCATGCGGCATCTTGGACTTGAGATGCGCCCCGATCATGCGAAACTCGGTTCCGGACGCGCTGCGCGCAGCCAATTCCAGCGGCGGCTTTGAGAATTGCACCACGTCCTCGGTCGCGTCGACGTCGAGGTCAATGCGGAACACCCCGTCAAAGCGCGGTGCAGCACCCGTGGCCTCGCCGCGTGGATCATGCGTGAGCGTGAGCACGTCTGGATCGTAGAGCGCGGCGATTTCCTGTTGGGTTTCGTTTTCGAAGCCCATGACAGCGCAGCGGGTGCGCAGACCCATCTTGGCCGCGAACCCTTCGAGCGCGCGCACGGACGAGCGGTGACGGCTTTGATCGGGGGCCTCGATGATCATGATCGCGTCGGCATTGAGCGCGGTCAGCACGATGCCAATTGCGGTGATCTGCTCGGCACGGGTGACTTTGTAACGCGCCGACCACTCCGCATCTTCGAGCAACTGCCCGTCATCGTCAAAAAGCCCGTTGAACCATTCGATGTTATACGTCGCGATCCGCATTGGCGTGGTCCTCACTGATCTCTTCCCACGCGCGGTTGATGTCGACCATTCGCTTTTCCGCCAGCTTGATCGCCTCTTCGGGGACGCCGCGGGCAAGCATCTTGTCGGGATGGGTGTCGCGCACCTGCCGCCGCCAAGCGCGTCGAACCTCGTCGTAGGAGGCATCGGGAGAAACCCCAAGCACGGCGTAGGGATCGCTCGGGGCGCCCTGAACGAAACGTGCGCGGATGGCGCGAAAATCCGCATCGGGAAGCTCGAGGATTTCGGCCACACGCTCAAGAAACAGTGCCTCGTTCGGATGATAGACACCATCGGCCATAGCGATGTGAAAGAGCCCTTCCATCAGGTCGCAAAGCGCCGCGCGTTCCCCATCGAACATATCGCGGATACGGACGGCATATTCCTCGAAACCGGCGACGTCCTGACGGGCGAGATTGAAGACGCGGGCCGCCCCCGCCTCGTCGGCGCGGGCGATCTGAAACACTTCGCGGAAGGCCGTCACCTCGTTGCGGGTCACAAGGCCGTCGGCCTTGGCCATCTTGGCCGAGAGCGCGATCACGGCAATGGTGAAAGCCACGCTTCGTTCCGGGGGGGCGCGCAGGCGGTCAAAGACAGCCGTGAGGCTTTCGCCAGCGGCGAGCGCGGAAATCGCGTCGGAAATGCGGGACCACAGGGACATAGGGCCAGCCTAAACTGTTTCGGCGCGATTCTGGATCAGCAAATCGTCGCGCCCTCGGGGTTCGGCGCGCGATAGAGGTATTCGCAACAAATGGAAAGGCCCACGGGGTGTTGGCCCCGCATGGATCAGAGCAGACGGTGCAGGATGACGAGGTTCATGAAGCGACCGAACTTGTGCCCCGCCTCGGGCAGAAACCCCGCGCGCGCAAAGCCCATGCGTTCGTGAAAGGCGATGGCGCCGGGGTTTTCGGCGCTGACGCAGGCCACGAGGACGTGGCCGCCGGCGTTGCGCGCGTGATCCATCATCGCCTCCATCAGGGCGCGGCCCGTCCCCTGCCCGCGCGCCCGGTCGTGCAGGATGATCGTGTGTTCGAGCGTGTGGGCATATCCGGTGCCGGGGCGGAACTGCGTGTAGGTGGCAAAGCCCAGAAGGCCGCGCCCGTCTTCGGCCAGCAGAAAAGCCCGACCGGCGCTGGTGCGGGTGTGGATATCGGCGGCGAGGGCATCCACGGATTTTTCGGCGGCGTTGAACGTGACCGACGTGTCGCGGATAAGCGGATTCCAAAGCAAGGCGAGCGCAGTGGCATCCTCCGGGATGGCGGGCCGCAGGATCATCCCAGGTGGCGCGGGCCGGAGGGTGTTTCGAAGGTGGCGCGCAGGCCGGGCGCGCCGACTTCGTAGCGCAGAGCCCCCTCGTCGAGAAGGGGGGCCAACCGGGCGGATATCTGTGGTGCGTGCGGATGCGAGATCACCAACTCGGACAGGCAGCATCCGCTTTCGGGCAGGCGCGCGGCGGGGTGCAGATCACCGTCCCATGCCATGATCGCCGGGTGGCAGTTGTCGAAAGGCAATATCCCGGTTTCCGGCACCGCCATCCGCCAGCGCAAATCGCCACGCCGAAGTTCCACCGGGTTGCCCGCGCCGGGCAAGTGTTCAAGATCAGAGAGAAGGGCATCCGAACGGCATATCCAGTTGCCGATGCGGGGTGGCCCGGAAAATCGGTCGAGATCGAACCAACGGGGCCGGGCCGCACCTGTTGCGCCAGGGTTGATGGCGATCACCTCAAGGTAGAGACCGTCGGCGAGGCCAAGAAGCAGGTTATGCGTGCCGAAATGCGCGTGCTCGCCACCCGGCGCAAGCGAGACGCCAAGCGCATCTTCGACCCATCCCCGCCCCTCATCGAGGGTTTCACAGGCAACGGCGATGTGATCAAGAGCTAGCATGGCGATGGTCCTGTGTTGCGTTTTCGTCGGAGCTGCGTCTGCCGCGCCCCAGTGTGAGGATGGGCAAATCCACAGGGCTTGGCAATGCTGCGTCTTGTGCGGATCACCCCGTCCGCGATCACCTCAGCCGGCAAATCCCGCAAGCGCACCGAGCGCCCAGAGCGCAACAAGCACGGTGGGATAAAAGCTTGCTGCGAAGCCAAAAGCCCGCAGCGGTGGCGAGATGTGATAGCCCACCCAGAACACAAGCCGGGCCACAGCAAAGCCCAGTCCGAGCGCCATGATCACCCCCGGCCCCTGTCCGCCCAGCAGCACCGCCGCCGCGGGCCAGATCGCGAGGGCGAGCACAAGTTGCTCGGTCGTGTTGGTGAGGACACGCTGATCAAGGGCGGCGGGGTGGCCGGGCGGGATTGGCCCGCCGTCAATCAGCGCGTCGTCAAAGAAGCGCCGCTGCGCCAGACGCCCGATCACAGCAAGCAGGACAAGACCCGGCGCAAGAAACGCTGTCATGATCACCGGCATCAGGGTGAATACCGGCAGGGTCAAATGCCAGCCTCCGATCCAGAGGAGAAGCACGGCCCAGAGCCCCCCACCCGCCATGCCGATCGCGATTGTCCTGCGTTTATCCATCAATCAGCCCGCCATGAGGGACGTGGCCGCGGCGCGGGCCTCGTCGGTGATCCGGTCGCCAGACAGCATGCGCGCGATTTCATCCACACGCTCGGCCTTGGCAAGGGGGACGACACGGGACAGGGTTTCATCGTCGCGTGTTTCCTTTTCGACCCGCCAGTGATGATCTGCCAGTGCCGCGACCTGTGGCGAATGCGTGACGACAAGCACCTGCCCCGACTCGGCCAGCGATGCGAGCCTGCGGCCCACCGCATCGGCGGTCGCACCACCGACACCGCGGTCGATTTCATCGAAGATGAGCGTGAGGCCCGAGGCCTCGCCGACGAGACAGACCTTGAGTGCGAGCAGAAAGCGGCTGAGTTCGCCGCCCGACGCGATCCGGTTCAGGGGGCCGGCGGGCGCGCCGGGGTTCGTGGCCACTTCGAATGTGACTTCATCGGTGCCTGTCGGACCGGGTTCGGCGGGCGTGATCCGGGTGGTGAAGACCGCGCGCTCCATCCTGAGCGGTGCGAGTTCCTCGGTGACGGCGCGGTCCAGGCGGGACGCGGCCTCGATCCGGGCGTCTCTGAGGCGGGTGGCGGCGGTGTCATAGTCGGCCTCAGCAGTGTTTAGGGCGGCGCGCATATCCGCCACATGCCCATCGCCCGCATCGAGCGCGGCAAGCCGGGTGCGCAAGTCTTCGGCAAAGCCGCCAAGATCATCGGGCGCGACGCCATGTTTGCGGGCCAGCGCGCGAATGGCGAAAAGGCGCTCTTCGGTCTCCTCAAGCTCGTGCGGATCGAAGGCAAGCGCATCAAGGCAGGCGGCGACACCACGGGCCGCCTCGTCAAGCTCGACCATGGCACGCCCGATGGCCGCCATAGGCTCATCGAGTTGGCCCTCGGCCGCGTCGGCCGCCCCCTCAAGCCAGCGCAGCGCATCGCCCGAAGCGCCCTCGGCGCCCTCGTGGCCAAGAGCCGTTGCCGCGCGCCCGATATCTTCGCGAATCTTCTCGGCCCCCTGCATGAGGCGGCGGCGTGTGTCGAGCGCCTCGTCCTCTCCCGGTTGCGGATCAAGCGCATCAAGCTCGGCCACCGCGTGACGCAGGAAATCTTCCTCGGCGCGCATCGCGTCAAGATCGGCCTGAGCTTTGGCAAGGGCTTTGGCCGCGGCGCTTCGTGCGCTCCAAGCGGTGCGAAGATCGGAAAGCAGGGGGTCAAACCCGCCATAGGCGTCAAGCAGGGCACGGTGGCCGCGCGGGTTCAGCAGGCCCCGGTCGTCATGCTGTCCGTGCAGTTCAATGAGCGTGTCGGACAATTGTCGCAACACCTCGCCCGAGCAGCGGCGGTCATTGACCCACGCGGTCTTGCGCCCGTCGCGGGTGTTCACGCGGCGCAGGATGAGCGTATCGTCATCAGGCAGGCCAGCCTCTTGCAGGATGGCACGGGCGGGGTGATCCTTTGGTAGGTCGAACTCGGCCAGCACTTCGCCCTGATCGGCACCTTGGCGCACGAGTTCGGCCCGACCGCGCCAGCCCAGCACGAAACCGAGGGAATCGAGCAAGATCGACTTGCCCGCGCCGGTTTCGCCGGTCAACACATTGAGACCGGCGCGAAACTCAAGCTCGAGCCGGTCGATAATGAGCATGTCGCGTATGTCGAGACTACGCAGCATTGGCCAACCCCGTAAGGCGGGGCCTAGCCCGCCACCCTTGTCAGAGCCATTGGCCCTTGATCATCTGGCGATAAACCTTGCGCAACCAATTGTCGCCCGCCGGTTCCGGGCGCAGGCCACGGGCCGTAAGAAGCGCATAGCTATCTTCATACCATTCGGTCGCGCGGAAATTATAGCCGAGGATCGCCGCCGCTGTCTGCGCCTCGTTGTTGAGACCCAGCGAAAGATAGGCCTCGACCAATCGGTGCAGCGCTTCTGGAGTGTGCGAGGTGGTTTGGAAATCCTCGACCACGACCCGGAAGCGGTTGATGGCGGCGGTGAAATGATCGCGGCGCAGGTAGTAGCGGCCGACCTCCATTTCCTTGGACGCGAGATGATCGAAGGCGAGGTCGAACTTGAGGATGGACGACCGGGCGTATTCGCTGTCGGGATAGATTTCGATCACCTTACGCAGCTCTTGCAGGGCGAGGAACGTGAGCCCCTGATCGCGGCCAACTTCGTCGATCTGGTCATAATAGCTGAGCGCGAGGAGATACTGCGCGTAGGCCGCATCTTCGTCTGTCGGATAGAAATCTATATAGCGTTGCGCCGCGGCGCGGCTTGCCTCGTAGTCCTTTTCCAGATGGTAGGAATAGGCCTGCATGATGACCGCGCGCTTGGTCAGTTCGGAATAGGGATAGAGACGTTCGACCTCGGCAAAGCTCTGGGCCGCGAGTTCGAAATTGTTCGACGCCAGATCATATTCGGCGCGTTCGAAAATCTGTTGCGCGGTGTAGTTCTCGTAATCCAGTTCACCGCGCTCGACGCGACCGCGCACGCTGTTGCAACTGGCGAGGAATGCAACGAGCACAAGACCCCCGATCATCTTTGCCCGGAACGTGCCGACTGTCATTCTGGATGCGCCCCCAACTCACGTCACTTGCGGGTGTTTACCGCATAGATCATCCCGGTGCTAGCACAGAAATCCGCGGGGCAAAACGGGTTTGGCGCATTTTCGCACCATCGGCGCGAGATCACGGGGCCACGCCGCTTTCGCGGGCGGAAAAGCACGTCTTTTCAACGAGAAGTTTGGATCGATAGGGATGCCGTCACGGGCGCGTCGCGGGCCCTGCCCTTCAGGCGACTGCGGGAATTTCGCCCCAATGCACGCCCGCGCCGGGAAGCCGGGCGGCAAGGCGCGCGTCACACTCAACCCATTCGACCGCACCGGGCGTTGCAAAGAGTGTGCGCAGAAGTTCGTTGGTGAGAGCGTGACCGGCACGCGATCCTTCGTAATGGCCCAGAAGCGGCGCCCCGGCCAAGGCCAAGTCGCCAAGGGCGTCGAGCATCTTGTGGCGCACAGCCTCGTCGGCGTGGCGCAGGCCACCGGGACTGAGAACCTTGTCGCCGTCCACCACAACGGCGTTGTCGAGCGTGCCACCGCGTGCCAGCCCATTGGCCAGCATCGCGTCGATGTCGGCCTTGCGACAGAAGGTTCGGCTGTCGCTCAGTTCGCGCACGAAGCTTCCGTTCGACATGTTGAGCCGCTTTTTCTGAATTCCGATGGCCGCGTCTTTGAAGTCAATGTCGAAATCAATGAGTAGCGTATCATGAGGCGAGAGGCGGGTCCGTGCCTCACCGCGGGTGACTTCCACCGGTTTGAGCACGCGCAGGACACGGGCGGGCACGTTCAGCTCAGTCAGGCCGACGGACAAGATACCGCGCACGAAGGACACCGAACTTCCGTCGAGAATAGGCACTTCGGGGCCATCCACCGTCACCAGGGCGTTATGTATACCACACCCCATGAGCGCGGCCATCACATGCTCGACCGTGGAGACGGTCATGCCATGGGCGTTTTCAAGCCGGGTGCAAAGCGGGGTTTGGATCACGTGATCCCAGCGGGCCGGAATATCGGCCTGTTCAGCGGCCACATCGACACGACGGAAAAGAATGCCCGCATTCGCGGCGGCGGGCCGGATGACCACACGCGCCGGGGCGCCGGAATGCAATCCGACCCCTTCAAATGCCACGTCCTGTCCGATCGTTGTCTGCAAGTTGCCTCCGGTTGGCACTTCGGCTTGTCGCCCATTTATATGAGTAGGGCGGGTGTAGAGGGCCGGTCCGCAACGCTCAACTCAATCTTTGCAACGAAGTGAAACATGTGCCTGCACCATGGTGGCAAGATTTTGCCGATCAGGCCCGAGCCCAGCCTCAAAGGCCATTGCAATAACAGAAAAGACCGCCCGAAGGCGGCCTTTTAAAAGATGTAACCATTTGATTTCAGGTCAGTTCGCCTGACGACGCAAGAAGGCAGGGATTTCGATCTGCTCATCCTGTTCAGGCTCGGGTTCGACCGGCGCGGGCTGTGCCTGACGGGCCTGAAGTGTGGGCTGATGACGCTGCGTCCGCTGGGTCTCCTGTTCGCTCGAGTGTCCGGTCATCCGGTTCAGGAGCGAATTGATTCCGAAACGCGGGCGCTCGGACTGGTGCTCCTCGGCGGGGGGCTGGGCCTCCTGCTGGGCGGGCTGAGGGGCTTGCTGAGCGGCGCGTTCCTGCTGCTGACCCGGCGCGCGACCAACGGCGGCATGCAGGCGAGCCATCGCCTCGGGCGACGGTGTGCCGGCCGCGGGGGCCTTGGGCGCGACGAAGGCCTCAAGCTCGGGCTCGGGGGTGTGCTCGGGTTCCGGCGCGGGTTGATATGCCGGGGGCGGAAGGTCGTTTGTGCTATCCTGACCGGCTGTATCGTTGCCGAAGATGTCTTCCATCTGATCCTCTGCGGCGGCGCGCTCGGCCTCAAAGCCACCAAAGAGCGAGGGCTCCTCGGCCCGTGCCGCGACTTGCTCGGGCATGGGGTCGGCTTCGGGTGCGGGAGTTTCGGCCACAGCGGCGTCGTCGTGCGACTCAAACGAGGTCGTGGTAGCCAGAGGTTCGGCCAATGAACGGCGCGGCACGGGGATATCAGACTTCTCGGTCGAGACGTCGATGCCGGTGGCGACGACGCTGACGCGCATGGCGCCTTCCATGGAGGCATCAAGGGTCGAGCCCACGATGATATTGGCTTCGGCGTCCACTTCCTCGCGGATGCGGTTGGCGGCCTCGTCAAGTTCGAACAGCGTCAGGTCATGCCCACCGGTGATGTTGATCAGCACGCCGCGCGCGCCCTTGAGGCTGATTTCGTCGAGCAGCGGGTTGGCGATCGCCTTTTCGGCGGCCTGAACTGCGCGATCTTCGCCCGCGTCCTCGCCTGTGCCCATCATCGCCTTGCCCATTTCGTCCATCACGGCGCGGACATCTGCGAAATCGAGATTGATCAGGCCCGGACGGACCATCAGGTCAGTCACACCTTTGACGCCCTGATAGAGCACGTCATCGGCCATCGAAAACGCCTCGGTGAAGGTCGTTTTTTCGTTGGCGAGGCGGAAGAGGTTCTGGTTGGGAATGATGATCAGGGTATCGACCACCTTTTGCAGGCTTTCAACACCGTCTTCGGCCTGTTTCATCCGCTTGCCGCCCTCGAATTGGAAGGGCTTCGTGACGACGCCGACGGTCAGAACGCCAAGTTCACGCGCCGCCTGTGCGATGATCGGGGCCGCACCGGTGCCGGTGCCACCGCCCATACCGGCGGTGATGAAGCACATATGCGCGCCCGCAAGATGATCGACGATCTGTTCGATGCTTTCCTCGGCAGCGGCGGCGCCGATCGCGGCCTTGGCCCCTGCGCCCAACCCTTCGGTCACCTTCACGCCAAGCTGAATGCGGCTTTCGGCATTCGACTGGCTCAGCGCCTGTGCGTCGGTGTTGGCGACGACGAAGTCAACGCCATCGAGTTCCTTTTCGATCATGTTGTTGACGGCATTGCCGCCTGCCCCGCCGACACCAAAGACGGTGATACGGGGTTTGAGTTCTTCACGACCGGGCACGGTAAGATTCAATGTCATCGCTCTGTCCGCCTGATGTTGCGCCCGCTACCGGGCCGTTTTTCTGCCTATTGGCACCAATATTAACGACAGCACGCCGCAGCGTCACCTAAAAACTGCCGAAAAAACACAAAATATAGCCGCTTTTTCAGCGTTTTTCGCGGGATTTCGCCGATTGCACGACATGTTGCGTTTACCAGTTGTCCTTGAACCATTTGACTGCTCGCTTGAAGGACCGCGCGGGATAGCGGTCGACAGGAAGTTCGAAGTCCCACCATTCGTCCTGCGGGTTCGCCGCAAAGAGGCAAAGCCCCACCCCGCTGGCGAAGCCCGCACCGGTGGCGGCCTGCGGCAAGCCGTTCACTCGCATTGGTCGGCCAAGGCGCACCTGTTGGCCCAGAATGCGCGACGCGAGGCCGTCAAGGCCGGGTATCTGGCTTCCGCCGCCGGTGAGCACGATTTGCTGACTGGGCAGGTGATCGAATCCTGCGGCGTCAAGGCGGGCGCGGACCTCTTCGAGGATTTCCTCGACGCGTGGCCGCA
This sequence comes from Roseovarius sp. E0-M6, assembly GCF_037083845.1. Lineage (NCBI taxonomy): Bacteria > Pseudomonadati > Pseudomonadota > Alphaproteobacteria > Rhodobacterales > Roseobacteraceae > Roseovarius > Roseovarius sp. E0-M6. The sequence continues at coordinate 60,952 of NZ_JBAPLA010000009.1, forward strand.
TGATGCCGATGAGTTCGGCACGGCTTACGGTGCGGCGGTCATGTTCGTAATCGCCCGTGTCGCCGCCGATCTCGATCATTTCCCGGTCGTCCATTCCAGTGGCCACGACACCGCCATAGAAGGTCTTGATCCGTTCGGCCGTCGCGGTGGGCACCGAAAGGCCCATCGAGATGTCGCCCGTGACATGATCGCCGCCCATGCGCACGCTGTCGGCATAGATCATGTGTTTCTTGATGAAGATCGAAATCCCCGCCGTGCCGCCGCCAAGGTCGACACAGGCGGCCCCCAGCTCCTGTTCATCCTCGACCAGCGAGGAAATGCCCGAGACATAGGACGAGGACGCGATCCCGGCGAGTTCCAGATCACAGCGTTTGACGCAGTGGGCCAGATTCTGAATCACCGCCGCATCGACGGTGAGCATGTGCATGTCGGTGGCCAGCGTCTGACCCAACTGACCCCGCGGGTCGATGAGGCCGGAGCGGTGATCGAGGGCGAAATTGACAGGCTGGGCGTGCAGCACCTCGCGGCCGGCGCCGTAATCGGGGACATCGCAGGCCGAAAGCACGCGGCTGATGTCATGTTCGGTGACGACGTGCCCCTCAAGATCGACCGAGCCGGCAAGACCGTAGGAGCGCGGCCCGGCACCAGAGAAACAGGCGATCACGTGATCGACCCGGATATTCGCCATCTTCTGTGCGGCCTGAACGGCGGTGCGGATGGCGCGCTCGGTTTCTTGCATGGCCGAGATTTCGCCGAAACGCACCCCGCGCGACCGGGTGGTTGCCGCACCTATGACGCGGAACCCCGCCTGCCCCGCCATGGAGCCGACGCCGTCAGCCTCAAGCCGGTCGGTTCCGTCGAACCGCAGCACAAGACAGGCGATCTTGGAGGTGCCCACGTCGAGCACCGCCACCACGCCCCGTTGCATCGCTGCCTTGCGCATGTTGCGCATGGCTCTTTGGGTTTCATACAACTCGATCATTCTTCGCTCACCCCTGCACTCGAATTACGCACCTGCCACCATGCTTTCACGGCGCGCTCTCTCATTCTGATGGCGGGCCGTTCGGCCAACCGCATGTCCACGACCGCGATATCGCGTTCGAGCATGTCCTGTGTCTGATCCAGCACGATCACGCGCTCGAGCGCGCGCACCGGCGCGGTCTCTGGCAAAAGGATGCGTTGATCGCGGTCAAGCACCACGTCCCAGCGGCGCTCTCCGCGGCGCACGAACCCCAGCACCCGCCCCGCGAGCGGCCCGGCTGCGGTATCGAGTGCGAGCACCTGAGGCACGTGGTTCTCGGCGCCCTCGCCCGTCAGCAACGGCAGGTCCATGAAATCCGACAGCGCCTTGACCTCGGCGATGGCCACGCCTTCGGCGTCGATCACGCTAAGCCCTTCGCGGGTGCGCAGAATGGCGGCGGGTGCGCGCTCGGTCACGGTGAGTTCCAGCACGCCGCCCTGACGCAGCCGGACCGCCGCGGCCTTGACGGCGGGTAGCCCCTCGATCGTGCGCCTGAGGTCATCAAGGTCGATGTCAAATGAACTGGCCGGAAGCGGCACCGGGAAAATATCGCGGATACCGGTGGCCACGTCGTCGCTGGCGCCTTGGATGGAGAGCAGGCGCACCATGAATTCCGGGCGCTCCTCGATCTGCTTGCGGATGTCGGCGGCGGACTGCATGACCTTTTGCTGCACCGCCGGGTCCGACAGCCAGAAGCTTGCCGCCATGAAAGTAAGACCGAAGGGCAACCCCACGCGCAGCAACCGCCGGAACAGCGGCGTCAGCATCAGGCGCTGCATGCGGTAATTAAGCCGTGACGGCGCGGGATCGCTGCGTGGCTTTACCTGTCGCATGACGCATCCTCCACGATCCAGCGACAGAAGGCGCCGAAGCTCATGCCGACCGCCCGTGCCTGTTCGGGGCTGAGCGATGTGGGCGTCATGCCGGGCTGTGTGTTCGTCTCAAGCAAGATAAGGCCATCGAGACCGCGCTCCTCATCCCAGCGGAAATCTGTCCGGCTGATGCCGCGACACCCAAGCACATCGTGGGCACGTTGCGCATATGCCATGCAGGCATCGAAAATTTCCCGCGGAACATCCGCAGGCACCACGTGGCGCGAGCCACCTTCGGAGTATTTCGCGTGATAGTCATACCAGCCATCGGTGATGATATCCGTCACGGTGAGCGCGCGGTCGCCCATGACCGTCGTCGTCAGTTCACGCCCCGGCGCATACGCCTCGACCATGACCGTATCAGGCATGTCGGGGGCAAGTGTCGGCGGGCCGTTGGCCGTATCCTGCACGATGTAGACACCGACGGAGGAGCCTTCGTTGAAGGGTTTGACCACGTAAGGGGGCGACATCATATGCGCGGCTTCGACCGAGGCTTTGTCGGCCAGAATGCTTTGCACGGAGGGCAGGCCAGCCATCGCATAGACATCCTTGCACCGCTGCTTGTCCATCGCGAGGGAGGACGACAGAACGCCGGAATGGGTGTAAGGAATCCGCAGCCACTCAAGAAGCCCTTGGACGCAGCCATCTTCGCCCCAGCGGCCATGCAGCGCGTTAAAGACCACATCGGGAGAAATATCGCCGAGACGCGCAGTGAGGTCGCGGCCGGCATCGACCTCGACCACCTCGAATCCTTCTTCCCGCAATGCGGCGGCGCATTCGCGTCCACTAGACATGGACACTTCGCGTTCGGCCGAAGGTCCACCCATGATAACCGCCACTTTGGGGGTGCTGCTGCTCGCGTGACCCACCTTGTGCCTCAATGTCCCGGGCCGTTCAGCGACCCTGAATTATCGTTCATGGACCGTAATCGGCCCTTGTTTTTATGGTTGACCCGAAGGGCCCTGACTGCCTTTGTCCGGGGTCGGTTCGCCGACCCTCATGATTTCCCAGTGTAACTCTATTCCACTGGTTTGGAAAACCTTTTTTCGCACCTCTTCACCGAGTCCTTCGAGGTCGGCGGCGCTGGCTGTGCCGGTGTTGACGAGGAAGTTCGGATGTTTCGGGCTCATTTGCGCGCCGCCGCGTGTGGCGCCGCGCATCCCCGCCTCGTCGATGACCTTCCACGCCTTGAGCTCATGGGTGTCATCGGCGCGCCCGGTGCTGGAAAATCCCGCCGGGTTGCGGAAGGTCGAGCCGGCGGTGCGATCCTTGGTCGGCTGCGTCTCGTCGCGTTTGGCCAGTTGCACGGTCATGCGTTCGTGCAGGGCCTCGGGCGCGGCGCGGGGCGCCTCAAAGGTGGCGCGGGTGATGACGCACCCCTCGGGCAGGTCGGTCTGACGATAGCGGAAATCAAGATCGGAGGCGGTGAGCGTCACCACCTTGCCCGTGCGCGTCACCGCCTGCGCCTCGACGAAATGGTCGGCGGTGTAGGTGCCGTAACAGCCCGCATTCATCCGCACGGCACCACCGATGGCACCGGGGATGGTGCGCAGGAAGGTCAGGTCGAGACCGGCATCCGCGGCTTTGCGCGCCACATGGGCATCGAGTGCCGCCGCGCCGGCGGTGACGCGCGTGCCGTTGATCTCGATCCCGTTGAAGCCACGCCCAAGGCGGATCACCACCGCCCGCAGGCCGCCATCACGCACGATGAGGTTCGAGCCGACGCCCATGGGAAAGACAGTGATACCCGGGTCGAGCGCACGCAGAAACGCCGCGAGATCATCGAGATCGGCAGGCTGAAACAGCCAGTCCGCCGCGCCCCCGACGCGCAGCCAGGTCAGATCGCCAAGTGGGTGATCGGGGGTAAGCTTGCCGCGCGTGTCGGGCATGGTGGGCATGGGGGCTGCCTTCGGGTTCGGGACGTTCCGTCACGCTTAGCGCAGTCGCGGGTGAAAGGGAATCCCCCTACCGGTGCCAGAGGCACCCGACGATCATGCCCAGCCCGGCGCCAAGCAGGCCCGCAGGATAAATCAGCGCAAGGAACGGATAAAAGGCGGAGGGCACCCAGCCCAAGAACATCAGCGCCCACATGCCTATAAGGAGCGCCAGCGCCGCACCCCAGTTCAGGAGCAGGTGCAGGATGTCGCCAAATTCGGATTCGGTGAACATGATCCAGACGCCCGCCCCGAAGGCGATCAACGCACCCACACCCCAGAGCGCCACTTCTCCAAGCCAGATGGTTTCGCCCATCGCGTGGCCCCTCAGGTGAGCCTGTTGCGGAGCCAACGGCCAAGATAGATCACCGGCCAGCGGAGCATGCTCATACCCGCCGCCAGCACCAGAAGCCCGATCCATGGCCCGTTTTCATAAGTGACGTAGCCAATGAGCGGGATGCCGACGGCGATCAGAAAATAGGCCGCGCGCCAGTAATTGTCGCGACTTGGCAGCATGGCCAGCACATTGGCAAAAAGCACCCAAAGACAGGCGAGAATGAGCGAGACCGTCATGCCGCCGCCTCGCGCAGCCTGTCGGGCAAAGCGTTCGCCCATGTGCTGATCGTGCCGGCGCCGAGGCAGACCACGAGATCACCCGGCCCCGCCTCTTCGCGCACCATCCGGGCGAGACCATCCTCGCCGCTGAGGGCAAGGGCGCGGCGGTGTCCGTGCCGCGTGAGACCGGCGACGAGGTCATCGCGGCTGGCGCCTTCGATCGGGTCTTCGCCCGCGGCATAGACCGGGGCGATTGCCACCACGTCGGCCTCGATGAAGCAGGCGCAAAATTCTTCGAAATGGTGACTGAGGCGGGTAAAGCGGTGCGGTTGATGAATCGCGATGACGCGGCCTTCGGTCGCGTGGCGCGCGGCCTTGAGCACCGCTGCGATCTCGGTCGGGTGGTGGCCGTAGTCGTCAATTATCGTGACGCCATCGACCTCGTCCACCCGGGTGAAACGGCGATTGACCCCACCGAACTCGGCAAGTGCCTCACGGATTTCATCACGCCGCATGCCAAGATGGCGCGCGACGCCCACGGCGGCCAGCGCGTTCGAGACGTTGTGATCTCCGGGCATCGGCAGCACGCAGCCGTCGATGCGCTGCCCCTCGGCCTGAAGGATGATGTCGAAATGCGCCTTTCCGGCCTCGTAACTGAGGTTCACAGCTCGGATGTCGGCCTGCGCGTTGAACCCGTAGGTCACGACGCGGCGGTCGGTGATCTTGCCCACCAAGGTCTGAACATTCACGTCATCGGTGCAGCAGACCGCGAGACCATAGAACGGGATGTTCGAGACGAAATCATAAAAGCCGCGATGCAGGTTTTCCTCGGTTCCCCAGTGTTCCATATGCTCGGGGTCGATATTGGTGACGATGGCCACGGTCGCGGGCAGACGGTTGAAGGTGCCGTCGCTTTCATCGGCCTCGACCACCATCCATTCGCCGCCGCCGGTGCGCGCGTTGGACCCATAAGCGTGAATGATGCCGCCGTTGATGACGGTGGGGTCGAATTTCCCATGATCAAGAAGCGCCGCGACCATGGTGGTTGTCGTGGTCTTGCCATGGGTGCCCGCCACCGCGACGTTGTATTTCAGGCGCATCAGCTCGGCCAGCATTTCGGCGCGGCGCACGATCGGCAAGCCGCGGGCGCGGGCGGCGTCAAGCTCGGGGTTGCCGGGTTTGATCGCCGACGAGATCACCACCACCTCGGCCTCGTCTATGTTGCGCGCGCTCTGTCCCTCGAAGATGAGCGCGCCATTCTGGGCAAGGCGGTCGGTCATCGGCGTGCGCCGGATATCGGAGCCCTGAACCACATAGCCATGATCAAGCAGCACCTCGGCGATGCCGGACATGCCGATGCCTCCGATGCCGACAAAGTGGATCGGGCCCACGTCTCCGGGCAGTTTCGTCGCGGCGTTCATTCAGACGTCCCTTTCGCGGCAAGGGTTTCGACAAGTGCGGCCAGTCGGTCGGTCGCATCGGGCATCGCGCAAGAGAGAGCGGCGCGGGCCATCTGCGCGGCACCGTCGGGATTGTCCAGCACGCGCGCGATCTCGGCGGTCATCACCTCGACGCTGAGCGCGGATTCCGGGATGCGGATGGTGCCCCCCGCCTCGGTCAGCGCGCGGGCATTCGCGGTCTGGTGATCGCCGGTGGCAGCCGCGTAGGGCACCATGATCGAGGGGCGCCCGATGACCGAGATATCGGCCACCGAAGAGGCCCCTGCCCGGCTGATGACCAACTGCGCCTCGGAAATGCGGCGAGGCACGTCGCGGAAGAACGGCTCGACATCCGCGACGATGCCGTTGTCGGCATAGACCTGTGCCACCCGTGCGCCGTCCTCGTCCCGGGCCTGATGACTGACGCGGATGTTGCGCAGGATATGCGCCGGCAATGCGGCAATGGCGGGCGGCACCACGTCGGACATGATGCGCGCGCCCTGAGAGCCGCCCATCACGACGATCGACATCGGATAGTCACCGGGTGGGATATAACCCGCGCCGGCGCGTTCGATCACAGCCGCGCGCACCGGGTTGCCGACATGGGTAGCGCTGATCCCGCCGGGCATATCGGTCGGCCATGTGCCGCAGGCGACAGTATCCACGCGCTTGGCGAAAATGCGGTTCACGCGGCCCAGCACACCGTTTTGTTCATGCACCATCGACGGCACCCGGAGCAGGCGCGCGGCCGACAGCGCCGGGATGCTGGGATAACCGCCGAAGCCCACCACGACATCCGGCCGGTCGCGCATCATGCCCCAGGTTGCGGCCAGCGCCCCGCCCGCGATGCGACCCGGCACGAGCGCCTTGGCCACAAGACCACCGCGCGCGAACGTGGCCGAGCGGATCTGCTCGATCTCGACCGAATGCGGAAAGCCGCCGGTATAGCGCGCGCCGCGCGCATCGGTCGAGAGCTTCACCCGCCAGCCTTTGCGCAGCATGTGTTCGGCCAGCGACTGAGCGGGGAACATATGACCGCCGGTGCCGCCCGCGGCCATCACCAGAAGAGGAGTGCCTTCGGTCATCGCAGCCGTCCGCGCAGGATGTCGCGGATTTCGCCCTGTGGGCGCGAGCGGGTGAAGGCGAAAAGCATACCGACCGCGATGCCCCCCGCGATAAGCGACGAGCCGCCATAGCTGACGAAGGGAAGCGTCATGCCCTTGGCCGGCAGGAGCCGCACGGCAACACCCATGTTGATCATCGCCTGCACGCCGAACATCGCGGCAAGGCCGGTGCCCGCAAGGCGGATGAAGGGATCGCGTTCGCGCATGAGCCGCACCAGCGAGCGCACGACGATCATGCAGTAGACCGCGATAATCGCCAGCACGAGCACGAGGCCGTATTCCTCGGCCGCGACCGCGATGATGAAATCCGTATGCGCGTCGGGCAGCGACCATTTCACCGTGCCCTCGCCCACACCGACACCAAAGAAACCACCCTCGCGGATGGCGTTGGTGGCAAAGCCAAGCTGCGTGGTGGGATCGACCTCGGGGCTGAGAAAGCCATCGATGCGGCGGGCGAAATGTTCGGAGTTGGCATAGGCGACTGTGCCTGCGATCACCACCGCACCGGCCATGCCCAACAGGAGCATGATGGGGGCGCCTGCCACGAAATACATCACACCCCATCCAAAGAGCACCAGCGCCGCCTGACCGAAATCGGGCTGCATGGCAAGGAACGCCACGATCAGCAGCGCAAGGCAGAACGACATCATGAGGCCCGGCGGGCCGTTGATCTCGCGGCTGGCGGCGATCATCCATGCGGCGACCACCACAAAGCCCGGCTTGAGAAACTCAGAGGGCTGTATGCTGGCGAAGCCGAGGCTGTACCAGCGCACCGCGCCCTTGCCAAAATCGGTGCCCATGAAGGGCAGCATGACAAGCGCGCCAAGCGCCACGACAAAACCCAGCACGGCCAGCCGCCGCACGAGTGTCGGACTCATCATCGAGGTCAGGATCATCGCGATCATCGCGAGACCGCCGAAAAACATCTGGCGCTGAACGTAATGAAACGGCTGAAATCCGTTCTTTTCGGCCAGCGGCGGCGACGCCGCAAAACCAAGGAGCAATCCGATGCCGAACAGGATCAGCACCCCGGATATTGCCCATCTGTCGATCGTCCGCCACCATTTGGGGAGGATCGGTTCGCCGTCCCGCAGGGGGACCGCCCCATACACCATCTCTGTCATGACACCGCCACGTCTGCCTCGTTGATGTCCCGTTTGCGGGATCTTGAGAGCAGTCTAGCAGGTTGTGTGCCTCCTGCAAAGCGCCAGCAAGGCCATGAACCACGCCATCGGCGGACTTATTCATGGTTTTTATGCGCTGCGGCCCCGGATCGGCCCCGAGGGCTGTGGTTCCGACGGACACCTGACAAAGCCGGGTTGACCGGCCTCCGGGTTTGCGGCAACCGCTGCTGCATGGAATTCGACACGCTCATACTGGGAGCCGGGGCCGCCGGGATGATGTGCGCGGCGCATGCGGGGGGCCGTGTCCTATGCGTCGATCACGCGCGCGCACCGGGCGAGAAGATCCGCATTTCGGGTGGCGGGCGGTGCAATTTCACCAATCTTTACTGTGACCCCGAGGCCTTCTTGTCGGGCAATCCGCATTTCTGCAAATCCGCGCTCAGCCGCTATAGCCAATGGGACTTCATCGACCTTGTGGATCGGCACGGTATCGCGTGGCATGAAAAGACGCTTGGCCAGCTTTTCTGTGACGGTTCGGCGCGCGAGATCATTGCGATGCTTCGGAGCCTGATGGACGCGGCAGGGGCCGAACTCTGGCTTGGGACAGAAATCCGCGAGGTGACGCGGCGAGACGGGATGTTTCACGCGACGCTACACCGCGAGGGACGGACCGAAACGGTGCGGGCCCGGCAGCTTGTTCTGGCGACGGGTGGCAAATCCATTCCCAAGATGGGCGCGACTGGCCTTGCTTATGATCTGGCGCGGCACTTCGGGCTGAACGTGACGGAAACGCGGCCCGGGCTGGTGCCGTTCACATTTTCCGACAAGCGGTTTGCGCCACTTTCGGGGGTGGCGGTGCCCGCGCGGGCCAGTGCCGGCGCCGGCGCGTTCGAGGAAGCGGTGCTATTCACGCATCGCGGACTTTCGGGGCCGGCCATGCTTCAGATATCGTCCTATTGGCGCGAGGGGGAGGAGATCGTGATCGACCTTGCCCCGGATGGCGGCCTATTCGAGGCGTTGCGCGCCGCGCGGGCAGACACAGGCCGCGTGAAGCTTAAGACCGAGCTTGCCCGGCATCTTCCCCAGCGGCTTGTCGACGCTCTTCCCGAAATGGTCGGGGGCAGTGTTGTTGGCAACCTTGGCGACCAGAGCGACGCAGCCCTTCAAACGCTTGTCGCGCAACTCAGGGACTGGCGGCTCAAACCGGCGGGCACCGAAGGATACCGCACCGCCGAGGTGACGCTGGGCGGGGTGGATACGGACGGGCTGTCGTCACAGACGATGGAGGCCCGGGGCTGTGCCGGGCTTTATGTTATCGGTGAGGCCGTGGATGTGACCGGCTGGCTGGGCGGCTACAACTTTCAATGGGCGTGGGCCTCGGGGATGGCCGCAGCCCGCGCCATCAAAGCCGGTGCCGCATCTCAGTCCCAGGTGGGATGAAACTTCGCGTCCGGGGACAATGTGAAAATCTCACAGCCATCCGCGGTTACGCCAATCGAATGTTCGAACTGCGCCGAGAGGGATTTGTCGCGGGTGACCGCGGTCCATTCATCCGAGAGCACCTTGGTTTCCGGGCGGCCGAGATTGACCATGGGTTCGATCGTGAAGAACATCCCCTCTTCAAGCACCGGGCCACTACCGGGGCGGCCATAGTGCAGAACATTGGGCGGGGCATGAAACACACGGCCCAGACCGTGACCGCAGAAATCGCGCACCACCGACATGCGGCGTTCCTCGACATAGGTTTGGATGGCATGACCGATATCCCCGAAGGTGTTGCCGGGCCTGACCGCCTCGATCCCGGTCATCAATGCATCGTGGGTGACGTCAATCAGCTTTTCGGCATAGGGCTTGGGCTTGCCAGCGACATACATGCGGCTGGTGTCTCCATACCATCCATCCACGATGACGGTGACATCGACGTTGAGGATGTCGCCGTCGCGCAGGGTGTCGTCGTCGCGGCGCCCGGTGTCATTTTTCCATTTGCGAATCTTGTCCCCGGGAATGCCATGGCACACGACATGGTTCACACTGATGCAGGAGGCGTGCTGATACCCCTTGTAGCCGATCGTGGCGGATTTCGCGCCCGCCGCCTCGATCCGGTCCTCGATCAGTTGATCTATGGCCGATGTCGTCTGACCTACGTGGACGTTCCGGCCCACCGCATCAAGGATTTCGGCCGCCAGATGGCCGGCTTTGTGCATACCCTTGAAATCCGCCGTTTCGTGTATGCGTATCCCGTCGCGGGTCAATCTGCCACGGTGCTGATCGTTCATGCGGCGCCTCGTTCTGAAATCTGGTGGTCATTTGGCATGATGGACCTCTATCTAGGGGCAAATTCCCTGAAGGGCCAGAGGGGGATCGTCAATTCCCCTTGATCACGCCCCCGGAGCAGGCGTAACCGGCGGCACGATTAAACCATGACATGACGCCGCACGGAAATGCAAAGGAGCTTGTAGGGAAAATGGACAGACTGAAGGACCTGCTACAGACAGAAATCTACAATGAACAGTCGCTGGGCGATCTTGTGACACTCGAGATCGTGACCTCGCTGCTTGGGAATGTGGTCACCGCGCTTGTGATCCTCCTTTTGGGGTTCCTGATCTCAGGCTGGGTCAAGCGGCGCATTCTGGCATTGAGAGGGCGCAACAGGCGGCTGGATGAGACGCTGTTTCAGTTTCTCGGTGATATCGCGCGATACACCATTCTGGTCTTCACCTTCCTGTTCGTCCTGAACACGTTCGGCGTTGAAACCACGTCGATCATCGCGGCGATCGGTGCCGTGGGTCTGGCCATCGGTCTGGCGCTTCAGGGGACATTGTCGAACGTGGCCGCCGGTGTGATGATCATTCTGTTCCGCCCTTTCAAGATGGGCGATTTCATTGCAGTGAACGGCGAGATGGGCACGGTCAAGGACATCACCCTCAACGTGACCGAGCTGGCCAATATGGGCAACGTGCAGACGATCATTCCCAATTCGCAGGTCTGGGGCAACACGATCACCAACTATTCGACCTATGAGCTGCGCCGCGCGGAATGGACCTTCGGTGTTGGCTACGGTGTCGATCTGGGTCGGGCCGAAAAGGTCATACGCGAAACACTCATGAGCGACGAGCGCGCGCTGCACGAACCAGAACCGTTCATACAGGTCAACAACCTCGGGGACTTCTCGGTCGATTTCCTCGCGCGGGTCTGGGTTAGTTCCGCGGATTACTTTCAATATCAGGCCGATATGAAACGGGCGGTCAAAGAGGCTCTGGATGCCGCCGACCTCGACATTCCGTTCCCCACCCGGACCATCGTAAGCGCGGCATAAGCCCGCAGAGCCCCCGGGGAGGGCAATTTCAGCTTTCCCCGGACTCAAATGTCTGACAATTCTATCAGCACAGAGTGTCACGACAATTTGAAGGGGTCCACGATGGCCGATATCGACAGCATCCTGAGCGCCGCGCGACAGCATTGCGTGGAAGAGATCGTTCCCAATGTTCACGCATGGAATGACGCGGCGAAATGGCCGCGCGCAGCCTCGGACAAGGCGGGCGAGTTGGGATTGACCGGGCTTTACGCGCCCGAGGCGTTCGGCGGTCAGGGCCTGCCGCTCGGAGAAGGTATCCGCGTCTACGAGGAACTTGGACAGGGGGACGGCGCTTATGCGTTCGCGCTTTCGATGCACAACATCTGCACCTTCGCGGGCTGTGGATACGGCACCGACGCCTTCAAGGAGGCGTGGGCGCGTGATTTGACGTCAGGGCGCAAACTGGCCAATTTCGCTCTGACCGAACCGCAATCGGGATCGGACCCGATGAACATGCAAAGCCAGGCCACGATCAACGGCGATGGCACATGGACCATCAGCGGCGCGAAAGCGTGGGTCAGCCTTGCCACCGAGGCCGATATCTATTTCACCGTGGTCAAGACGAGCGACGCGCCCGGCCACAAGGACATGGCGATGATCGCCATCCCGGCGGATGCCGAAGGGCTGAGCTTTGGGCCGCTTTACGATACGCCGTCCTACCGCTTTCTGCCGATGGGCGAGATGTACATGGACAAGGTGGTGGTCAGCGAGGACAACATCATCCTGCCGCCCGGTCAGGGCCTTCAGGGTTCGCTCATGGCGATCGACATCGCACGGGTTTCCATCGCGTCGGGTTGTTGCGGCCTGATGCAAACCGCGCTTGACGTGGCGCTGGCCTATACCGGCAACCGCAAGATGTTCGGCGGCACCGCGCTTGATCAGGACGGGATGCAATGGATGCTGGGCGAGGTCGCGACCGACCTTGAGGCCTCTCGGCTGCTTTATCGTGCGGCGGCCAACGCGCTTGGCACGCCCGAGGGCCCGGTGATGGCGGCGCACGCGAAACGCTTTGTGCCGGATGCGGCGGTGAAGGCGGCGAACACCTGCACGCAGGCATTGGGCGGCATGGGGCTTTTGCGGTCCTATGACATGGACCGGCTGTCGCGGCTGGCCCAGATGCTGAGGATCGTGGATGGCACCACCGAAATCAGCCGCGTTGTGATCGGTCGCAGCCTGAAGAAGCGTGCCGCCGACCTGCCGGTGCCGCCGATTCCGAAAGGGTTCGGTGAGGCCGGCTGAGCCGAAGACCTGAAACACTCTCCGCGCGAGGCGGCGCGGGGAGTGCGCGTGTTTACCGCAACGGAAGGGCGCGGCCGATCTCGATCTCCCGCGGGGTGATCGTGCAGCCATAAGCCAGAACCTCGACCCCGGCGAGCCGCGCCATGAGAACGGCCTCGGCATAGGCGGGGTCAATATCGGCGGCGACGGTCACGACCGTGCAATCTGTGCGCTGAACGAGGTAAAGAAGAACGGCGCGATGCCCTGCCTTTGCCATCTCGGCCAGTTCGCCCAGATGCCGTGTGCCCCGCGCGGTCACACTGTCTGGAAATTCCGCGCGCCCCGCTTCGCGCGAGAGGGTGACAGACTTCACCTCGACATAAGCGTCGGGCAGGCCCTCCTGCTTGAGGAGGAAGTCGATCCGGCTTCCCGTGCCATAGCTCTGTTCGGGCAGGACCGTTTCATAGGCCGCAAGCTCGTCTATCTCGCGGTTTACCAGCGCCTCGCGCAGGGCCCGGTTGGGAACGGACGTATCCACGCCGGTGAAATGCCCATTGCCATGATCGACCAGCCGCCAGCCGTATTTGAGCTTTTTCTTCGGATCGTCGTTGGGTTCGACCCAGATGCGCGCGCCGGGTTCGGCCAATCCGGTCATCGCGCCGGGGTTGGCGCAATGGGCCGTGACCTCGCGCCCGTCTTCAAGCCGGATGTCGGCGAGGAACCGTTTGTAGCGGCGGATGAGGGTGGCAGGCACAAGATCGGTTTGAAAGCGCATGATGTGCGGCCTATACCCTTGACACGACGCAATCAAGACGAGGCCGTTCCCATGTCCAACCCCACCGCCGCCATGCTTGTCATCGGGGATGAGATCCTCTCGGGTCGAACCCGCGATGCGAACATGCATCATCTGGCCTGCGCGCTGACACGACATGGCATTGATCTTCGCGAGGTGCGGGTTGTTTCGGACGACGCCGATGCGATCACCAAAGCGGTGCGCGCCCTGAGTGGCGGGTTCGATCACGTGTTTACCTCGGGCGGAATCGGGCCCACGCATGACGACATCACAGCCGACAACGTGGCGCGCGCCTTCGACAGGCCAATCGGGGTGCGCGACGATGCGCGTGCAATTCTCGAGGCGCATTACGAGCGCCAGAAGACCGAGTTGAACGAGGCACGGCTGCGCATGGCACGCATCCCCGAGGGAGCGACCCTGATCGACAACCCGATCAGCGCCGCGCCGGGATTCAGCATCGAAAACGTGCATGTCATGGCAGGTGTGCCGGCGATTTTCGAGGCGATGGTGGCCAGCGTCCTGCCCACGTTGACCGGCGGTGCGCCGATGCTTTCACAATCGCTTGAGGTGTTTCGCGGTGAGGGGGATGTGGCGGGCCCGCTACGCGAACTGGCCGAGAAACATCCCGGTCTGTCCTTTGGCTCCTACCCGTTTCAGCGCAATGGCGCCTTTGGTGCGCAGGTCGTCGTTCGGGGGCAGGATGCCGGGGAGCTTGACGCGGCGATGGCGGAGCTCAACCGGCTTTTTCCGGGATGACCGGCACCACATCCGCCCTGCCCGACCTTGCCACGCTTTATGATGTGGTCGAGCATACATGGCCTGCCGCCACGCTGTGCGAGGCCGGGCCATGGACCCTGCGCGAGGGCGCGGGTGGCGGCAAGCGGGTGTCGGCGGCCACGGCACGGGCGCCTTGTGACGCCGAGGATGTGCCGCTTGCCGCCGAGCGGATGCGGCAGATGGGACAGCCCCCTCTTTTCATGATCCGACGGGGGGAGGACGCGCTCAATACCATGCTGGCGCAGCTTGGCTATGAGGTGATCGACCCGGTCAACATATGGGCCTGTCCGGTTGCCGCGCTCTGCACCCATCGACCGCCGCGCACGACAAGCTTCAACCTATGGGAGCCGATGGCCATTCAGCGCGACATATGGGCCGATGGTGGGATCGGGCCGGGGCGGATCGCGGTGATGGAGCGGGCGCAGGGCCCCAAGACCGCGCTTTTCGGGCGGCACGAGAACCGTCCTGCCGCCACCGGTTTCGTGGCGATACACGCCGGGATCGCCATGGTGCATGCATTGGAGGTGCGCAGCCCCCACCGGCGGGCGGGCATGGGGCGCCACCTGATGATCGAGGCGGCCTTCTGGGCCAGGGATCAGGGTGCCGCGCATCTTGCGGTGATCTGCACCAAGGCCAATACGGCCGCCAATGCCCTCTACACTTCCCTCGGCATGGCGCTTGTGGGAGAGTATCATTATCGTATCCTGAAGGAGGCCCGCGTATGAGTGATACGCCCACCGCCCTTGACCTGCCGATGGCTGACCCCCTGCCCGAGCAGACACGGAAATATTTCGACGTCTGCGAGGACAAGCTCGGGATGGTCCCCAATGTCCTGCGGGCATATGCCTTCGACATCGAGAAGCTGAACGCCTTTACGGCCATGTATAACGATCTGATGCTGGCCGATAGCGGGCTGAGCAAGCTGGAGCGCGAGATGATCGCGGTCGCGGTCAGTTCAATCAACCGCTGCTGGTATTGCCAAGTCGCGCATGGCGCGGCCGTGCGGGCCCTCTCCGGCAAGCCCGAACTTGGCGAGGCGATGGTGATGAACTGGCGCATGGCCGATCTTGACGAGCGGCAGACCGCGATGCTGAACTTTGCCGAGAAGGTCACGATTGAGAGCAGCAAGATCACCGAGAAAGACCGTCAGGCACTTCGGGACGTCGGGTTCAGCGACCGGGACATCTGGGATATCGCGAGTGTTACCGGCTTTTTCAACATGTCCAACCGCGTGGCCAGCGCAACCGCGATGCAGCCCAACCCGGAATACCACGCGCAGGCGCGCTGATGACCCGCGCCCGCGCGCTGGTCGGCTGGATACTTGCCGCGATGGTTACCGCTCTGCCGGCCCGCGCGCTTGACCTTGACCTTGACCTTCCCGGTGACGGCACGCTCACCCGGCAGATCAAGCGCAGCAGCGACAGTTACGAGGTGCCGATCGGGCCATGGTCCGGCGGGTTTGCACCCGGCGTTACGGTCAAGGGCGACATTACCTTTCAGGCCTGGCGCCTCGACACGCAGGGGCAAAGCACACTTTCCATTCTGTCCGATCTTGCCAATCAGCTTTCTGCGGCGGGCTACGAGACGCTTCTGCGCTGTGCGGGCCGGGAATGCGGCGGGTTCGACTTCCGCTTTTCGACCGAGGTGCTTTCGGCGCCGGACATGTTCGTCGATCTCTTTGACTATCGCTTTTTGTCCGCGCGCCTGAACGAGAACGGTGCGGCGGGTTATGTCACCATCCTCGTCAGCCGGTCCGAGCGCGCGGGCTATGTGCAGATCGTGCTGGCCGATCCGCGGCGCGGCTCAAACCTGTCGGTGTCAGCGGGCAAGACACCGAGCGGTCAGCCCAGCCCGACGACCGAGGACATCGGGGACACCTCCCCGCCCCGACAAGAGACGCCGCTGGATGCGGACGCGTTGCAAGACGCGCTTGTCACACGCGGTCACGTCATTCTGGACGATCTGGAATTCGCCACGGGCGATTCCGCACTTGGCAACGGGCCGTTTTCGTCGCTCGAGGCGCTGGCCGCGTTCCTCGGGGTCGATCCCGAGCGCCGGGTGGCGTTGGTCGGGCATACCGATGCGACCGGTGGTCTTGACGTGAACATCGCGCTTTCGCGTGACCGCGCACGCGCGGTTCTGGAACGGCTGGTCGCGGCATATGACATACCGCGCAATCAGCTTGAGGCGCAGGGCATGGGCTATCTTTCGCCTGTCGCGCCCAACCTGACACAGGCCGGGCGCGAGGCGAACAGACGTGTTGAGGCGGTTCTGCTCAATACCGAGTGACCGCCGCGACGGGCCGCTTATTCTGCCGCCTGTGCGGCGGCGGTATCGGCATTGAATGTGAAGAGGGTTTCGCCGTTGATCGTGTAGGAATTGATCAGACCGGCGGCACGCTCGGATACGAGCCACTCTTCGACTTGCAGCGCCAGATCATTTTTGACGTGGTCATGCATCTCGGGGCTGACTGGCAGATAGGCATATTGGTTGAAGAGCACCGGATCGCCGGAAAACAGCAGCGCGAGGTCGCCCTTGTTGCCGAAGTTGAGCCAGCTTGCGCGATCGGACATGATGTAGGCATTCAGCCCGGACGCGGTATTGAGCGCCGCCCCCATGCCTGCGCCGACCTCCTTGTACCAGTCGCCGAATGTTTCGGGATCAAGCCCGGCAGAGGCCCAGAGGCTCAGCTCTTTCTTGTGGGTGCCGCTGTCGTCACCGCGGCTGACGAAGGGGGCCTTGGTCTCGGCGATGCGGGTCAGGGCCGCTTTTGCATCCTCGGCGGCGGCGACCGCAGCTTCATCCCCTTGGGGTCCGATGAATACGAAGTCATTATACATGATCTCGCGGCGGTGGGTGCCATAGCCACCCTCAAGGAACTTTTCCTCGGCTTTGCGCGAATGAACGAGGATCGCATCCACGTCGCCCGCCTCGCCGAGGCGGATCGCTTGGCCTGTCCCTACAACGAGAAGCTGAACCTCGATGCCGGTGTCCTCCTTGATGGCGGGCAGAAGGATGTCGGAAAGCCCCGAGTTGTGGAACGAGGTCGTGACGGCCATCTTCATCTCCTCGGCCGCAACCGCGCCCGCGGACATGACACTCATGCAGAGTGCGAGAATACCTTGTTTCATTCTACGATATCTCCTTTCAGAAACGCCAGTGCCTGCGGGCTGTGGGGTTTGGCAAAGAATTCGGTCGCGCGGCGATGCTCTTCGATCAGGCCCCCGCGCACGAATATCACCTCATCGGCCAGGCGTTTGGCCTGCCCCATGTCATGTGTGGACATTATGAGCCGCGTGCCGGTGTCGCGCGCGCGCACGAGGATATCCTCGATCTCGCGCATGGCGCGCCCATCGAGCGCGGCAGTCGGTTCGTCCAGGAAGATCACGTCGGGCGCACGGATCAGCGTGCGGGCCAGCGCAAGCTTCTGCCTCTCGCCGCCCGACAGCACCGGAGCGGGCCGGTCCAGCATGTCACCCAGCCCGACGCGGCGCGCCCAATCGGCGGCGCGCGCGCGCGCTTCGGCGCGGCGCACCCCAAGAAGGCGCAAAGGATAGGCCAGATTATCGCGCACCGACCGGCGCAGCATCACGGGCGTCTGAAAGACAAACCCTTGTCGCGCACGCGCCTCCACCTCATCGCAGGCCCATCGGATATCACCCTGTTGAACCCGCGCAATGCCATGCAGCATCTTGAGCAACGTCGTCTTGCCGGCGCCGTTGGGGCCGATAACAACGGTTACGCCGCGGGCCTCAAGCGCGAGGTCGATGGGCCCGGCGATCACCTTGCCGCGCACGCGGGCTACGGCCCCCGAGGCCACAAGCGGAAAGAGATCGGATGGCATGTCGCTCACCAGCGGCCCTCCCGTTCGGTCCGTCCGAGCCAATGGATCGCGAGGTTGACCCCGATGGCCATCGCGATCAACACGAAGCCAAGTGCCAGCGCGAGAGCGAATTCGCCCTTTCCGGTTTCAAGCGCGATGGCGGTTGTCAGGACGCGCGTTGCGTGGTCGATATTGCCACCCACCACCATGATCGCGCCCACCTCGCCGATGGCGCGCCCGAACCCGGCAAGTGCGGCGGTCAGCAACGCACGCCGCCCGTCCCAGATAAGCGCCGCCATACGCTGCCGTTTGGAAGTGTTCAGCGAAATGAGCAGATCATGATATTCGGCCCAGAGGTCGCGCAGGGCCTGATGGGCGATCGAAGCGATGAGCGGGACGATGATGATAACCTGCGCGATGATCATAGCCGTAGGTGTAAAGAGCAGGCCCAGCACCCCGAACGGCCCCTGCCGCGACAGCATGACATAAACCACGAGCCCCACCACCACGGGCGGCAACCCCATCAAGGCATTGAGAACGGCGATGGTGATACGGCGGAAACGGAAACGCTTGACCACCAGAAGCGCGGAGAGAGGCAGGGCAATCAGGCAGGCGATCACCAAGGCGCTGAGCGTCACCTGAAGTGAGCGCAGGGTGATCTCGACCAAGTCGGGATCAAGTGTTGCGACCAGCCACAACGCCTGCGCCAATCCATCCCAGAGATCGCCCATGCGAAATATCGCCTTTCAAAACCCTTACGAGCCGCAGGCAAAGCACAAAGCATCGTCATGAAAAAGGTTAAATTGGCTGCGGAGTGTCTGTTCGTGCGATGGCCTGTCGCGGAAACGAGACAAAATGTCGGGAAATACGCAGGGCGCGCCTATGGTTCGCGCAGGGCTTCCTGACTTTTGTAGAGCGGCTTGAGCAGATATTGCAGCACGGTCTTCCGGCCCGTGTGCAACTCGACCTCGGCGAGCATGCCGGGGCGCACATCAATCCGGGACTGCCGCGGCGTCAGCGCGGACCGGTCCACACCCAGCGTCACCTTGTAGTGCGGATTGCCATCCGGGTCGCGGGCGCGCTCATCCTTGAACGTGTCGGCGGAAATGAAATTGACGCGGCCTTTGAGTGTGCCGAAGATCGTATAGTCATACGCCGTGAGCTTGATCGTCGCCTCCTGTCCTTCACGGATATTGGCGATATCCTCGGGGGCCACCCGCGCCTCGACGAACAATTCCTCGTCGAGGGGGATGATCGACAGGATCTGCTCGCCCGGGCGCACCACCCCGCCGATCGTCGTGACGTTGAGATCATTGACGATACCGCGCATCGGGCTGTGAAGCGTCGTGCGGTTGAGTTGATCGAGGCTGGCTTCGAGGTTCTGGCGGAGCGTCGCAAGTTCCTTGAGCGTATCGGAATAAGCCTCGGCACGCTCAAGTTCGGTCTGGGTCACGATCTCGTCATAGCGTGTCTTGGCGTCCGCATGGGACTTGCGGGCACGCGTGACTTCGATCAGCGCCACGATCTTTTTTTCCAGAAGGTTTTCGAGAAGCCTTTTTTCCTCGGTTGCCTGTGCCAACACCGCCGCCGCCCCTTCGGCCCGTTTGACGTAATCGGCCTGACGCGCCTTGAGAAGCGCGCGTTCGGAGGCGACGATTTCCGGGCTGCGGCGGGTCAGATCATCAGAAACGTTGAAATCGAACTGACCGGCCAGTTCGGCCTCAAGCCGCAGTTGCCGGATTTCCAGCGCGGCGATCTGATCGCGCAGATCCGCGACCGAGGATTTGAATTGCGTTCCGTGCAACCGCGCCAGCACATCGCCGCGATTCACCACATCGCCTTCCTCAACCATCAGTTCCGAGAGAATTCCGCCCTCGAGGTTCTGAATGATCTGCGGGCGCGACGACGAGATGAACGAGCCTTCGGCGCGCACGATCTCGTCCAGCCACGCAAAGGCCGCCCACAGGATAAAGCGCCATACGGATATCGCGCAAAGCCAGACCGTAAGGCTCGGCCCTTTCATCCGGGCGCCAAGCTGTGCGGTGAGATTGGTCGTGCCCACCGCCATCATGCGTCTCCTCGGGACAGATGGGCGAGCACCTGATCACGCGGTCCGTCAACCGCCATCCGGCCCTGTTGAAGGATCATCGTCCGGTCCGCCAGCGCGACTATCGGCATCCGGTGCGTGGCGATCACCGCGGTGCGCTCCGCGAGCCATGTTTCCAGCCGACTGATCAAGGTGCGTTCAAGCGTCTGATCAAGCGCGGCGGTGGGCTCGTCCAGCAGGCATATCTTGGGATCCTGCAGCCAGAGCCGCGCCCATCCGATGGATTGGCGCTGTCCTTGGCTGAGGCCCTGCCCGCCATCGAGAATATCGAGATCAAGGCCCTTGGGATGCCCGCGAACGAATGGACCGAGCCCCGCAAAATCGAGCGCCTGCATGAGCCGGGCATCATCACGTTCAAGCAGCGTCAGGTTGAGGTTGTCGCGCAAAGTCCCCGAGAAAAGCCGAACGTCCTGACCGAGATGGCCGATGAGCCGGCGCAGATCGCGGGCATCGATCTGTCCCATGTCGGTTCCGTCAAGCATCACCCGCCCGCTGTCTGGCACGTAAAGGCCCGACAGCACCTTGAGCAGCGTCGTCTTGCCCGAGCCATTCGCGCCCAGCACCGCGAGTGTCTGCCCCGCCGGGATAGCCAGCCCCGCGATATCGAGTGTGGGGGCGCCCTCGGCCCCGTCATAACCAAAGCGCAGGTCATGAATTTCAAAGCCGCCCGCTGTGGTCTCCCGGCGCAGGTAGCTGCGACCGGCCTCGCTATCTTGTGGGGCAAGTGCCACGCTATCGAGCCCCTCAAGCGCGGATTTGACATTGCTCCAGCGCGCCATGATACCCGCGATCTGGGTCAGCGGGGCGAGTGTGCGACTGGTCAGGATGGAGACCGCGATGATCGAGCCCACGGTGAATTGCCCCGCAAAGACGAAGTAAGTGCAGACCACGATCGCCACCACATATGTGCCCTGCTGAAGGGCCTGGCTCCAGAAGGTGAGCACCGAGGCAAGCTTGCGCTGATCGCTGGATTTGAGCGCCGAGAGCGTTGTCAGCTCGGCCCAGAGACGGCGGAACCGATCCTCGGCGCGTTGGGTCTTGACGGTGTCCAGCTCGAACACCGCCTCGTGCAGAAGTCGCGAGGCCTTGGCCCCGGCCCCTTGGGTTTCCTGCGTGAGCCGCATCATCCGCTTTTGCAGGAAAAGGCCCGGCAGGATCATCAAGATGCCACCGATGATCAGCACCCAGACCACGTTCCCCGCAATGGATGCCACGAGGATCAGGAACACGAAGAGAAACGGAATATCGGCCAGTGATCCGATGGTCGACGCGGTGAAAAATTCGCGCACCGAGCCAAACTCGCGCATCGCGCTGAACAGGCTTGACGGGGCCCGCCCGGCCGTGGCCGAACGCATGCCCAAAAGCCGGTTCATGAGGACGCGCTGAACATTCACCTCTATCTGACGCCCGACCCCGTCCATGAGGTGAGAGCGGGCGATCTTGAGAAAGCTTTCCAGCAAAAGCGCCATAGCCGCCCCCGCCGCCAGCACCCAGAGCGTCGCCTCGGATTGATGTGGAATGACACGGTCATAAACCTGAAGCGAAAAAAGAGCGACCGACACGGCCAGAATGTTGGCCACGAAGGAGCCGAGCGCGATCTCGGCCACGTGGCGGCGGAAGTGGCGGAATTCGCCCCAGAATCAATGCGCCGACGCCGCGGCAGGCGCATGGCTCTGGGCGATGTCGTCAAGTGTGGATTCCGCCGAAAGGATACAGCCGCCAAAGAACGGCGTGAACTCGGCAAGGGTCACACGCGCGCGATTGTCGGTGCAACTATGATCGTAAACGACCAACTCGTCCCCTGACTGTTCAAGCACGAGAACGAACTGCCCGCTGGTCATGTGGGCAAGGGCGGGCCAATGGCTTGGCTCCGGCGATGCCACGCGCCGCACCTCGCTCAGCAATCCGCAGGTGGCGAGAGCCTCGGCAAGGATCGCCGGTTGCGCATCATCCGCGCCCGCGCCGCCGTCGGGCATCGCCTCGAGCAGATCGCGCGGGATCACCTCGCATCTCATAAGCCCGGCATAGACCGCCGCGAGGTCGGCGCGTCCGCGTGCCGAAGGATCAAAGCGCGTGTCACCCCCTGCGGAATTGGGCGGGGCATCGGAATTCGACACCACGCCGGGCCGCGTCGCGGTTTTGCCGGTGATCGTGAGCGCGATGGGCTTGCCGGTCAAATGTCGCTCCCGTCCGCCAGAAGCCCAAGACGCCGTGCCAGTTCAAGCCGTGTGCGCGCGAGTTCGTATTTCAGGTCAACCGCCGCCGACTGACGGCTTGCATAGGTCTCGTAAACTCCGACCACATCCATCACCTGCCGCTGGCCCGCATCATATTGTGATTGAAAGAGATCGAGATTGGCCTTGGCCTGTGTCTCAAGCTGTCTGGCCTCGCTTGCCTGACGCTCCAGCGCGACAATGCGCGCCTCGAGCCGCCGTTCGGCGCGGGCGGCATCTTCGGTCGCTTGTCCGACGCGGCGTTGGGCCGTGTCCTTGGCCATTTCAATGGCCTTGAGGTTCGCCCCGGTTCCAAACCCGATAAGCTGCCCGCCGCCGACGGTGACGTCGGGGCCGTCGGAGGAACTTCCGGTGGTGCCGCTGGCAGTAAGACCCGGCAAAAGCCCGGCGCGATCCACCTGCGCCTGCGCGATGTCGCGGTCACGCTCGGCCTCGGCCCGCAGGACGGCAAGCGATTTGACACCGCGCCCCGCCACGCCAAGCGCATCAATGCCGGTCACATCGTCAAGCGGCACACCCGACATGGCGTTCAGCTCGGCCATGGCGGTGACGCTCGCTTCTTGGGCGGCGGCCTGACGGGCGCGTATTTCAGCAAGCTTTTGATTCAACACGTTAAGATCAGAGCGATCCGACACGCCGCCCTGAACACACTCGTTCATGACCCACTGAAAATGGCTCATGTCTTTGAGCGTCCGCCCCTCGAGTGCAAAGCGTTCACGGGCCTCGGCGGTATCGAGGTAAAGCGAAAGCGCGGATTCAAGCCGTTCATTGGTGTCCTGAGCCAGCCCGACCGCCGCCACCTCGACATCGGCCTTGGCAAAGAGGCGTTCGGACCTGAGGCGGCCGTGATCGAAAAGAACCTGTTCTACGAAGATGGTCGCAACCACCTCAGAGAGGCTGGTCAGGCTGATGTTCGGGCCGATCTTGGGCAACCAGTTTTTCGAGGCGGCCTCGGCGCGCAGACGCGCGGCGCGAAGCTCGGCCTCGGCGGTGCGGCTATTGGCGGCCAGAACGGCGCCCGCGACTTGGTCATAGCTGCCCCCCGGCGGCAGGATGCTTTGGCGGCCCTGAAGCGCGGAAATAACGGCGCTTCGGCTTTCGTCCGTAGCTTCGGAGCCGATGCCGCCGCCTGCACCGATCGCGCCAAAGCGCGACACGGTTTCGTCGTCGCCAGTTCCCCCGGGTGCCATGCACCCAGACAGAACGAGACAGACCGCAACACACGCCGCCCATCGCCCCGGTCCGTTCCACTGCCCCATTTCATGCCCCTTGGTCGGTAGCTTCTTGTTGTGTGGCGCGCGCCCGCCCGGCGGGTACGCGCCGGATTCAGATGACGGTGCTGATGTCGTCGTCCACCACGACCGACGTGCCGTTATCGAAGGTGTAGACCGTGTGTGCCTCACCATCGACAGAGCGTTCTCCACCTTTGGTTGCGCCCTGAATGGTGAGCGTGTCATCGGCCCCGCCGCGCACCAGAAGCGTGTCGGCGGTGTCAGACAGGCCATCGAGCAGGGTTTCGTCGATGGTGAGCTTCGACTGGTCTCCGAAGCGCAGATCGACCGTTTCGATGTTGAACTGACCCAGATTTCCATTGCCGAGATCGACGACATTGGTGTTCACCTCGTCGAGGACGACATAGGTGCTGGCCGCATTGCCGGCGGTATCCTGTCCAGTGATCACCAGCTGCGAGCCATCGGGAATGGTCGTGGGCGCGCCTGCCCCGTCGAGGAAGTGATACGTGGTTTCACCAAGGAACGCATCCGCGCTTTCGTGTACAGCCATGCGGTTGACTGCGCCGTTCGCTTCGACCTGATCGACGGTGACGTCGTCTTGGGTGGTCTCGATCGTGGCGTTGCGATAGCCGTCCACTTGCCGGAAATAGCCCACGATGTCCGGCTGATCCGGCACGAGCGTGTCAATCACCAGAGTGTCGTCGATGCTGCTTGAGTTGCCAGCACCATCGGTGGCGGTGATCTTCATCGCAAAGGTCTCGTCGGCGGAGGGAATGTCGGCTGCGGGAATGTCCACGCTCCAGTTGCCAGCGGCATCGACAGCGGCGGTATAGGTCTTGCCCAGCACCTCGACCTTGACGGTGGACCCCGGTTCGACCTGACCGGTGATGGTTGCGCCGTCGGTGGCTTCGGACGCGTTGACGATGTTGTCCGCCTCAACCGGTTGCGGCCCCTTGGAGAGGGCGTTGACCCGCGTGTCCACGCGCACCGTATCGGAAACCGACAAGTCGTTGCCCGCGGCATCCACCACGTTGACCACCAGATCGGCGTCATATTCACCGTCCGGCACCACGCCGGGGCCGAAATTGGCGGTCCAGTTACCCGCCGCATCGACAGTTGCCTGCCGGGTCACGCCGCCAAGGGATACCGAAACGGTCGATCCCGGCTCAACCGTGCCGGTGATGTCGAAACCGCTGGCGGCGACGGCCCCGTTGATTACGCCAGTGCCGTCGGTCGCCGTCGCAAGGCTCGGCGGGGTCAACGCGAGATTGTCGACCAGAGTGTCGACGCGCCCCGCGCCGTCGACCGACCGGGTATTGCCGGCTGCATCGGTTATCGTCGCGGTTACCGCGGGTGTGTGTGTGCCCGGCGTGATCTCATGGCTGGCATAGGTGGTGGACCATGTGCCATCGCCCCCCGTCACGGCCTGGTGCGTCACACCGTCAAGCGTCACGACAACCAGCGCGCCGGGCTCGGCTGTGCCGGTCACGGACACACCGGCCTGCGCCTCGGCGTTGTTGATTATCCCGTCGCCGCCGATCTGATCCGCATTAAGCGTGAGCGTGCCAGCCTCGGTGTCGACGGTGACCGTGTTGGTAAGCGTGCGCTGATTGCCCGCAACATCCGTGGCAAGCGCCGTGAGCGTCATATCGTAGGTGCCCGCCGCGATCTGTGCCGCGCTGAACGTCGCTGTCCAGCTGCCATCGGCCGCGACCGTGGCATTGACCGTCTCGGCCCCCAGCGTCACGACAACGGTCGAACCCGGTTCGGTGGTGCCAGTGGCGACAAAGCCGGACTGTGCCTCGGTGCCGTTGATCACGCCGTCATCACCGCCCGATTGTCCCGTGATTGCGAAGTTATCAACCTGCGTATCCACCCGGACGGTGCCGGAGGTCGCGTTCGTATTGCCCGCCGCATCGGTCGAGGTTGCCGTCACCTCGGCGTCATATGTGCCGGGCGCAAGCGTGTCCTTGTCGAAGGTCGCGCTCCAATCGCCCGAGCCATCGGCGGTGACGGTCAGGGTCTTGCCTGCCATCTCGACCACCACCTCGGCGCCCGGCGTGGCAGTGCCGACCACCGTCACGCCATCCTGGGTTTCGGCGTGGTTGATGGTGCCGTCACCTTCGATCTGCGTCGTGGAGATGGCGACATCGTTTGCCACCGTGTCGATCACGACCTTGTCTGTCACGGTCGTGCTGTTGCCGGCCGCGTCGCGGCTGACCACGGTGACCGTCGTTTCGTATTCGCCCTCGGGCAAGGTGCCCTTCTCGAAGGTCACCGTCCATGTGCCGTCAGAGCCGACCGTCGTCTCGCGGGTGACGTCCTCGATTATGACGTCTATCGTGGCGCCCTCTTCGCCAGTGCCGCCGATTTCGATACCTGCCTCGAACGCCGCCGCGTTCGAGATGTCTCCGGCGCTTTCGGTGCCCGAAGAGATCGCGGTGTCAGGCGGCGTCGTGTCGATCACGACGTCGGGGCCGGAGAGCTCGGTGGTCGTGCCGTTCTTCTCGGTGACGACGACCGTCACTTCGTGCTCTCCGTCGGCGGGGAAATCATCGCCGGTGAACTCGACTTCCCAATCGCCGTTCTTGTCGGCCTCGCCCTCGACAGTCTTGTCCCCGATGGTGACCTTGACGTCCGATCCGGGGTCAGCCTTGCCGGAGATGGTGATCGTGCTGTCATCGGCGTTCGCGTCATCTCCGCCGATTTCGATAACGGTATCCTGATCGACACTGGGTGGAATACGTGCCGGACCATCGTCCTCACCGGGGATGACCGCAGCCGCGGCCACCGCCGCGGCGCCCGCACCTGCCGCTGTCAGAGCACCACTACCGCCGAGTATGCCAGCGCCCAGCATGCTGACGGTCTCTTCGCCGCCGCCCTCAGCAGCCGCAAGCACCACCTCTTCATCGTCGTCCAGAAAGATCAACTCGTCCGACGGGCTCCATTTGCCCCATTGTTCGGTCGGGCCGTATTGCGCATAGATCGCCCCGTCTCCGCCATCGACCAGCGTCACCTCATTGAGATATCCGTCCGCGGAAATGAACAGACGGCTTTCCGCTTCGCCCGACGGAGCGAAGTAATCCTCAAGAACAATCGTTCGCCCATCCGTCAATGTGATCTGAAGATTGTTGCCCGACCGGGAATACCCGTCAATTTCGATCTGCCGCAGGTTCAACGACAATTCGAGGCCGGGTTCGGTGGGAATTTTGGAAAATTGCTCGTCGGCGGAAATCGCGCCATATTGTGTTGCACCCGCACGTGTACGGGTGACGAAATCTATCGTCTTCATGAATGCCACCACTCTATCTCAATGGACCCATGCTTTGCGCACGGTTATCTTATTGAGCAATAACGTATTCTTGTTGGCAAAAAATCGCCACAATTTTTTCCCAACACCGCCATCATTTTAATAATGGCTTTGGTTTCGGCGGTTTTTTCCAGTCACGTCGCGTGAAATACAGTCATGCCCTTGGGGTTGACCGATTTTCCGAGTCAAATCTGCAACAGGTTTTTCCACCAAAAGCTCAGGTCAGCGCAACGTGCAGCCCCGAAAAAACGGCGCTTGACCCTGCCGCATCCTAAGTCGCAATGTCGCGGCATTGATACATTCGACGGATTTGCGCATGGCGTCCCATCTCGATCACACAACCGAACTCCTTTCGCGTCTCATCTCTTATCCCACCATCTCGGATCAGAGTAACCTCGACATGATCGCCGAGTTGTCCGAGAGGCTCGGGGATGCCGGCGCACGGGTGGACGTCTGGTATGACGAGACCGGCGCGAAGGCCAACCTCTTTGCCACGCTTGGGCCAGAGGGTGATGGCGGTATCGTGCTTTCGGGACATACAGATGTGGTGCCCGTGGCCGATCAGGAGTGGACCAGCGATCCGTTCATCGCGGAAACGCGGGACGACAGGGTTTTCGGACGCGGCAGCTGTGACATGAAAGGCTTTATCGCCGCCTGCGTGGCACTCGCCCCCTATTTTGCCCAAAGGGCCCGGCACCGCCCTGTGCATTTCGCCTTCACCTATGACGAAGAAACGGGATGTTTCGGCGGTCAGGCCCTTATCGAAAGCCTCAGGGAGAAGGCATTGCGCCCGAGCCTTGCCATCGTGGGAGAGCCCACGTCGATGCGGGTGATCGAAGGGCACAAGGGATGTTTCGAATACAGCACGCATTTTCACGGCCTTGCGGGCCACGGGTCGGCACCCGATCGCGGCGTGAACGCCGCCGAATACGCCGCGCGATATGTGAACCGCCTTCTTGACCTGAAGGACGAGTTGCGCGCCCGTGCGCCCGAAGGTGGCCGGTTCGATCCGCCGTGGACGACGATCAACACCGGGGCGTTCCACGGTGGTGTGGCACATAACGTCATTCCAAGCGCGGCGCGCGTCGATTGGGAAATGCGCCCGGTTCAGGCGTCGGACGCGCATTTCGTCAAGGACAACCTGCGCGACTATTGCGAACGTGTGCTCTTGCCTTTGATGCGCGCTGTAGACCCCGAGGCGCGGATCGATACCGAAATCATCTCGGAGGTGACGGGACTCGAGCCCGCCGATGCAAACGAGGCGCGGGCGATCATGATGGAACTGACCGGCGCCGAGAAAAGCGATCTCGTGGCCTTCGGCACCGAGGCCGGACTGTTTCAGCAATATGGCCTTTCCGCGGTGGTCTGTGGTCCCGGCTCGATCGAGCAGGCGCACAAGGCGGACGAGTTCATCGCACTCGATCAGTTGTCGCAATGCGTGGGTATGCTGGAGCGCCTCGCAGATAATCTCGGGTCGTGACACACCGCGCTATCAAACACTCTTCACGAACCGGTCACGGCATCGTTTAAGGCCCTCAGGTCGTGTCTCCGTTAGTTTCCTGACATTGGGTTAGGAACTGCGGTTACACTTATGGCCAAGAGTGAAAAGAGACCGTTTCAAACCGGTCATTCGCGAAAATTCTCTACGTCTCGTGCCGGGTCTGCCCGTCCGGAAAACACCCGACACGCTTCGACGGCTTGTCGCGCTCTTTCAGGCTCAACGCCACACAGATCTATTGCGCGACTCCACTGCCGTGCGGCTTAGGTATCCGCGCTCGCTCGCCCTGCTTAGCTTGATGGCCGGGGCCCATACCGGCCTTGGCGAGTTCAACGCCGCGCTGGCCTGCTTGGATGAGGCATTGGAACTCGCGCCCGAAAATGCCGAAATGCATTATAACAAGGGTGTCATACTGAAAAAGGCGGGCCACCCCGATGCGGCCATACGCAGCTATGAAACGGCGCTGCGCCATGAACCGCGTCACGCCGGTGCCGCCAACAATCTCGGCACCCTGCGCAAAGATAGCGGTGATCTACAGGGGGCTGTGCAGGCTTACCGCAAAGCTATTGGGCTCAAACCCGACACTCCGGCTGCACATAACAATCTCGGCGCGCTCTATCAGCAACTTGGTCGGCCCGGCGACGCGTTGCAAAGTTATCTGTCGGCACATCGTCTCGCTCCGGGTGATGCCGACATCCGCCGAAATATCGGACGTCTTCTCACCGGTCATTCCCTTCCGGACCCTGTCGAGAGGCTGGCTCCTCTGCTGATCGAATTGCTGAGCGATGATGACGGCCCTCGTCCGGCCGATATCGCTCCGGTCGTCTGTCGCGTGGTTCTGAATGATCCGGCCAGTGCGCAGGCGCGCGCGCAGATTGACCAAGACCTGCCCGGCGCGCTCGATGTTTTGTCAAGGATGCCGCTTCTCCTGCGGATCATGAGACTTTGCCCTCTGCCTGACCTGACCCTTGAAGAGATGCTTGTTCGGCTGAGGGCGGCACTTCTGCTCGCGTTTTGGGGCGTGCCGTTGAACAAGAAATGCGCCGAGGTGCAATCCGCGCTCGCGGGGCAATGCTTCATTAATGAATACCTCTACCCGATCACCCCCGAGGAGAGCCGCGCATATATCCGCCTGAAGGTCGAAACCGAAGCCAAGATTGACGCAGGCGTCCAGCCCGATCCGCACGCTATTTTGTGCCTCGCAAGCTATGCCCCCCTCAGCAGCCTGAAATTCTTTGATCGGCTCGACCCCGATAGCCTGCCCGAGGATCTTTGCCGTATGCAGGTCACCGAAACCAAGAAGGAGCGGGCAATCCGCGCCGCTTTGCCAACTTTGGGCAAGGTCGCGGATGCCGTGTCATCGGCCGTGCAGACCCAATACGAGGACAATCCCTATCCCAGATGGATCCGGGCAGATCACGGGCATCCGAGCATCACCCTTACTCAACTCACCGATCATCTTGGGCTTCGCCTGTCGCATCCCGCGATTCGTAACACCTCAACTCCAAGCATCCTGATTGCCGGGTGTGGGACCGGCCAGCAATCCATCGAAACGGCCTTGCGGTTTTCCAATTGCCGGATCACCGCCATCGACCTGAGCCGCGCCAGCCTTGCCTATGCCAGCCGCAAGACGGCAGAGCTCCAGCTTTCAAATATCGACTATATTGAGGCCGACATTCTTGATTTGGATCTGCTCGACCGTAAGTTCGATTTGGTGATCTCGACAGGAGTTCTGCATCACATGGCCGATCCGGTCGCCGGATGGGCATCGCTTTGCCGCAGACTGAAACCGAATGGATTGATGAAGATCGCGCTATACAGCGAACGCGCGCGACAGGATATCGTTCATCTGCGCAACCGGATAGCCAAAGAAGGCGTTGGCACCGATGCCGCCGCGATGCGCAGCTTTCGCGCCGCGCTGTTGCAAGACCGCGACGCGCTCGGAGTGGATATTACGGGGGCCAATGACTTTTACAGTCTGAGTGCGGTGCGCGATCTGCTGTTCCATGTTCAGGAACATCGCTTCACCATTCCGCAGATCGCCCACGCTCTCACACAGCTGGGTCTTGCTTTCTGCGGATTCGAGCCGACCGATCCGCGCATGATGAGCCGCTTTCGGGCGCGCCACCCCGCGCCGGAGGCGGCCTGCGATCTTGGTCTGTGGCACGCTTTCGAAGAAGATCACCCGAGCACCTTCTCCGGCATGTATCAATTCTGGTGTCAGAGAACCTGAAGTGGTCGCACCGGCATGGGCAGGCGTG
Source organism: Roseovarius sp. E0-M6 (assembly GCF_037083845.1). Lineage (NCBI taxonomy): Bacteria > Pseudomonadati > Pseudomonadota > Alphaproteobacteria > Rhodobacterales > Roseobacteraceae > Roseovarius > Roseovarius sp. E0-M6. The sequence goes on from NZ_JBAPLA010000009.1 coordinate 91,629, forward strand.
CTTGAATACGTGGCTCAGGTCCGGCGAAACGTCAGGTAATGAGGCACCCGCCCCTCGCGCAGGGCCTTCTTTTCATAGCGCGTCGATTGCCAGTCCTCCCAGGGTTCGCGCCAGTCCGCCGGGCGTTTGGCAAGCCATTCGAAGCCGTGGCGCGGCACCTCTTCAAGGGTTTGCCGCACATAATCGGGAATATCGGTCGCCACCCGCAGGATCGCCCCCGGTGCCATGACCCGCGCCAAAGGCCCAAGGTGTTCGGGCGTGACAAAGCGCCTGCGGTGGTGGCGCTTCTTGGGCCATGGATCGGGGTATAGAAGGAAGGCACGCGAAATGCTAGCATCGGGCAGGACGTCGAAAAGATCGCGCGCGTCACCCGGATGCACCGCCAGATTGGCAACACCCGCGCGCCGTATCTTACCCAGAAGCATCGCGACGCCGTTAATGAACGGCTCGGCCCCGATGATCGCGACGTGGGGGTTTTCCGCCGCCTGATGCACGAGATGCTCACCCCCGCCAAACCCGATTTCAAGCCAGACGGGGCGCGCACCGAAACGCGTCTCAAGATCAAGAGGCGTGCGGTCGGGATTTTCCTCCCAACCAACGGGGCCGGGCGAAAGCGCGGCGAGGTCTTCTTCAAGATACCGCTTCTGGCTTGGCTTGAGCGCCTTACCCTTTAACCGGCCATAGAAGTTTCGCCAAGGCGCACCCGAGGCATGAGCGTTCTGATCATCGTTTGTCATGGGGCGGCGATGTAGCCTCCGCAGATCGGGGTTGCAATGCGGCGATGCGCGTTTCCTCTCAGAGAGCAGTTCCGCCGCCACCATGACCGCCGCCTTGCCCACCTCCGCCCGGTGCCCCGCCAGCCGCAGCCGTGGCCGCAATCCCGCGCTCTTGCCCGGTTATGAAACCGACGAGGGCGGGAATGCTCGGGTTGTTCGCTTCGACAAACGCTTTGGTGCGGCGCATCGCGGCCCGCATCTGGACTGGATTCTGTTCGGCCGGTTCAAAGGATGGCGTGCCCGCCACCGCCGCCGGTGCGGCAAAGGCCAGCGCCCCACCTGTTTCTGGCCGCCCCCCGGGCCAGCGTGGCCCGCCCAGCCAGACCGCGGCGAACATCACCTTGGCCTTGATTTCAGGCACGCCGCCCACGCGCAGCGCGTCATAGAACATGACATGCACATCGTGCCACGGGGCCGTGTGATAGTTTGGCCCCTCTTCGTTGCCGATGCCACAATACGCGTCATGAACCGCCGCGGCATTGATGAATTCGGGTGACGTCGGGTCGCCCACGATCGACACGAAGACCGGCGGGATCGACGCGCCATCGGTCACGATCCCCTCATGCGCGACCCAACGCGACCCTGTGCCATCCACGAAATCGACCTGTTCGGTGGTGGGATAGAACGGCACATCGCGGCTGGGAATAACAAGCAGTCTGGACCGGTCCACTTTGACCGGGCTGTTGACAAAATGGCAGTTGGCACCGGCTTTGCAGGTCGGGTTAACGGGCACACGTGCGCCCTCGGGCGATTTGACGGTGAACTGCGCACAGCCGGCAATCAGCACGAAAGCGAGACAGGCGATAAATCTCATTCGAAATCCAAACGGTTGCTTTCAATGGCGAGAGCGTAACGCTTGCCAGCCCGCTTTGACAACACCCGGTGCAAGCGTGTTCCAGGAGCTTTGCCTCTTCATTCCGGGAAAATGCTGTCGTCTTCCACGACGCCAAAACAAAAACGGCGGAGCCCTGCCCCGCCGCTTTTTCTTGGTGTCTGATCGTGTTTCAGATCGCCTTTTTCAGAACTTCGGCCAGATCGGTCTTTTCCCAGCTGAACCCGCCATCGGCCTCGGGCTCGCGCCCGAAATGGCCATAGGCCGCCGTGCGCTCATAGATCGGCTTGTTGAGCTGAAGTTTCTCCCGGATACCACGCGGCGTTAGGTCCATGGACTTGCGGATCGCCTTTTCGATATCGGCGGGATCGACTTCGCCGGTGCCATGGGTATCCGCATAAATCGACAGTGGGTTCGACACGCCGATCGCATAGCTTAGCTGAATCGTCACACGCTCGGCCATGCCTGCGGCCACGACGTTTTTGGCCAGATAGCGCGCGGCATAGGCCGCCGAGCGGTCCACCTTGGTCGGGTCCTTGCCCGAGAAGGCTCCGCCGCCATGCGGGGCCGCTCCACCGTAGGTATCAACGATGATTTTGCGACCGGTCAGGCCCGCGTCACCATCAGGTCCGCCAATGACGAATTTGCCCGTCGGGTTGACGTGCCATTCCGTCTCTTCGGTGAGCCAGCCATCGGGAAGCACCTCGCGGATATAGGGCTCAACGATCTGGCGGATGTCGGCGCTGGTCAGGCTTTCGTCCAAGTGCTGTGTCGACAGCACAAGAGAGCTGACCGACACCGGTTTGCCGTTCTCATACAATACCGAAAGCTGACTTTTGGCATCCGGGCCGAGCACCGGCTCGGTGCCGTCTTTGCGCACTTCGGCAAGACGGCGCAAAATCCTGTGGCTGAATTGGATCGGCGCCGGCATCATCGCATCGGTTTCATTGGTGGCAAAACCGAACATGATGCCCTGATCACCTGCGCCCTCTTCCTTGTCAGCCGCTGCATTCACGCCTTGGGCGATATGCGCGGATTGTTCGTGGAGAAGGTTGGTGATCTCGCAGGTTTGCCAGTGAAATTTGTCCTGCTCATAGCCGATATCCTTGATGCAGGCGCGCGCAATATCTTCGATGCTGTCCATGTATTCGGCCAGTTTCGCCTGATCGCGCAGACCCACCTCACCGCCGATCACGACGCGGTTGGTTGTGGCAAATGTTTCGGCTGCGACACGCGCCTCGGCTTCCTCGCTCAGGAGTGCATCGAGAATTGCGTCAGAAATCCGGTCACACACCTTGTCGGGATGCCCCTCCGACACGGACTCGGAGGTGAAGGTGTAATTCTTTCTTGTCATGGGAACGCTCCATTATGAGTTACCCCGTCACGCCAGGAAGCCGTTGTGACAGTTGCATCTCCGTTACGCCGGGAGCGCGGAATGGTCAATCGCGAAGCCGCCTCCGATACGACATACTGATGAAGAACCCGACCAATAGACTCAAAAGAGCCACAGTGAGCACCGGCCAATCGCCGTTTTTCGCATAGACCGTCCGGGGCAGCGTGGCGGGCAGTGGCGTATCAAGAAACCCCGTTTCACCCAGCCCGATCCGCGCAGTGACCTGCCCGCGCGCATCAATCATGGCCGAAATGCCGGTATTGGCCGCGCGGATCATCGGCAGGCCCGTTTCGATGGCGCGCATGCGACCGTGATCAAGATGCATATAGGGCATCGTCAGCTTGCCGAACCACGCGTCATTGGTCACCAACACGATCCAGTCGGCCCGCCCCTCGAAACCGCGCAGGTCATGCGGGAAAATCCCCTCGTAACAGATGAGCGGAAGCCCCTTTCCCAAGGGGCCAAGGTCGATGAGCGGCTGACCCTCGGGGCCGGGCGCGTAGCCATAGCCCTGCGCCGAGGCGAGATGCGTGATACCAAGCTCGCTGAGGACGTCGCCATAGGGCACGTATTCACCGAACGGCACGAGGTGACGCTTGTCATAGACCTGCAAGCCGGTTTCTGTATTTGCCGCCAGCGAGTTATAGTAAAGCGGTCCAATATTGCGCTGAACGCCGAAAACCAACGGCACACCGCCGGCGGCCTCATCCATCGCGGTGAGCAGGTTATCGGCGTGACCAAGAAGGGACGGCACCGAGGTTTCAGGCCAGACGATCATGTCAGGCTGTTTCGTGCCCTCGGCCGCAGCCGCCGTGAAATCAAGTGCCCGGTTGAAAAAAACGGGCATGTAGTCGGGGTGCCATTTGAGATGCTGAGGTGCGTTGGGCTGTACGATGCGCACGATCCGGTCGGTCGGGGCGGGCGTGTCGGCGACGCGGCCCGCGCCCCAAACCCAGAGCCCGCCGACCACGGCCAGAGCCAGCACAGACACCCCGGCCCGCATGCGGCCAGTGCATGCGAGGGGCCCAGCGATCAGGGCCAGAGACAGCAATGTGAGACCGTGAACCCCGACGACCGAAGCAAGCTGTGCCAGAGGCGTTTCAAGCCAGACCGACCCGATCGGGGCCCACGGAAATCCGGTCAGCGCATAAGCGCGGAAAAGCTCTCCCAGCGTGAGGGCGGGAACCAGCAACAGAAGCCATGCGCGCGACACGCCGCCTGACCATCTTGCAAGGGCTGTGGCCGCGCCCCAGATCAGGGCCATGCCCGCCGCCAAGCCGATGATGGCGAAGGGCGCCATCCAGCCATGGCGGACCGCATCCACGAAAAACGGATCGACAATCCAGAAATGTGTCGCCGCGAAATACCCTACCCCGCCGAACCAGCCCCGCCAAAACGCCACGCGCGTGCGAATAGCATCGCGGCCAAGCACCCATAACAGGCCGACAAGTCCGGCAAGCGCAAGCCACCAGAGCGAAAGCGGCGCCTGCCCCGCCCCCATCACAATGCCGCAAAACAGCGCCAGCCAACGCAGGCGCCACTCAGTCACCAGCAGAGTCCGTTAACCGCACGCGCAGCCGCTTCACCCGGCGGGGGTCGGCTTCGACCACCTCGATCACGGCGCCTGTGGGGTGTTCGATCACTTCGCCGCGCACCGGCACGCGGCCCAGCATCATGAAAACAAGTCCGCCCAACGTGTCGATCTCTTCCTCGTCCACGTCGTCCATCTCGGTCAGGGACAACCCCGTTTCGGTCTCGAATTCCTCAAGAGGTGTCTTGGCCAACGCGATGTAGCAACCCGGCTTTTCCTCGGTCCAGTAATTCTCGTCGTCGATATCGTGCTCGTCCTCGATCTCACCGACCACCTGCTCGATCAGGTCTTCGATGGTGACAAGGCCATCAACGCCGCCATATTCGTCAATGACAAGCGCCATATGCCGCCGCTCGCTCTGCATTTTCGCCATGAGCACACCGATCGGCATGGAGGGCGGGACATAGAACATCGGGCGCAGCATCCGCTTGAGCGAAAAGCGCCCGCCGGACCCATTAAAGCCGTGCTTGAGCGCGAAATCCTTGAGGTGGACCATGCCAAGCGGCGTATCCAGCGTGCCCTTATATACGGGCAGCCGCGACAGCCCGCTCTCGCGGAAGACCTGAACCAATTCATCCTTGGTGATCGTCGAGGGAACGCTCACGATATCGGCCTTGGGAATGGCCACATCCTCGACCTTCTTACGGCTCAGATTGACCATGCCCGGCACATCTGAGGCATGTGGCGCGGGAGAGTCTTCATTGTCGTTTTCGTCTTCTTCACCGGGTCCAAACGAGCTGAATATCCGCGAAAAGAATCCGCCCCGTTCTTCTTCGTCTTCCGACCCTTCGGTCTGCGCGCCACGCGCTGCAATAGAAGACCCGTCTGTGCTGTCGCCCATTTCCATCTTTCCAAATGCGCGGGCCGCTTGCCCGCCTCAGCTGTGATAGGGGTCTGATATCCCCAATGTGGCCAGTATCGCAACCTCGATACCTTCCATCAAGGCGGCATCTTGCCCGGTTTTATGATCATAACCGAGAAGATGTAATACCGCATGAACGACAAGGTGCGTCACATGGTCACCGAATGGCTTTTGCCCCTCTTCGGCTTCGCGCGCGCAGGTGTCATAAGAGATGGCGATGTCCCCTAGTTCGGCATCCATCCCCGGACGGGGCGCCGCAGGTTGCGCGCCGGGGCTGGCCGCCGCGCGGTCCCCGCTGGGCCAACTCAGGACGTTCGTGGGAACCGGCTTGGTCCGAAACTCGGCATTGAGCGACGCGATACGTGCGTCATCGCAGCCCAGCAGGCTGATGTCCCACAGCTCGGGATCAAGCTCCAGATACGCGAGTGTCGCCGCGGCGGCCCGCTCAGCCAGCGGCTCAAGCCCCGCCGCGTTCCAACGGGAATCTTCAGAGATCACGTCCACGCCCATCTCTAGACCTCTGCCATGGCGTGATCGTCGACAAACGCCTCAAGCCGTGCAAGATCGGCCTGACGCCACGCGCGCTTTGCGGGGCCTGTATTATCCATCAGCACTGTGGCCAGCACGCTCATCCGTAGCTTGGCCATGGCTCCACGCTGATAATCCGCGATCAGATCATCCCGGTCATACCCCCGCACACCGCCCGCATGCAGGGCGGTCAGATAGCTGTTCAGCAACGCCCGTTCGTGTTTTCGCCGGGTTGCCGGATCGAGCGACCCGGCAAGCAGATAGGCGACGTCGCCGGCGCCACATCCACGCCCTGCGAACTGCCAGTCGAAAAGTAGCGCGCGCCCGTCCGAGAAACGGATATTATCGGCCTGCGCATCGCCATGGCAAAGCGTGACGGGTCTGTCCGGGGATGTCTCACCGGAGGCGAGGACATCGCCCATCCGGCGAAGTGCGGGGCTGAGAGGAAGGCCGGGAAGGATGTCGGCCAGACGGGCAGGATATTCCTGCCAGCACCGGGCGAAATCACCGGGCGCAACCTGTGCGGCAAGGTCGTCGCGCGCCCAGTGCGCCGCATGCACCTGTGCGAGCGCAAGAAGCGCAGACACGGCCCGCGCCTTGGGCAGCCCCTTGACGAACGGCACGGCGTCGGCGGAAGCAAGATCCTCAAGAACGAGAAGACTGTTGCCGAATTCGGCATCCGCATCCGCAAAATAACAGGCCGGACCCGGCAGTGACGCCCCTTGGTCCCGATAAATCGCAACCTCGCGCGCATTGGCCGTGGAAAAGCGTAGACGCTGTGCGGCGTCTTCGGGTGCAAACTTGAGCACGACACTCCCCCCCGCCGACAAAGCCGCACGATAGAGCCGCCCGCCCGTGAACCCTTGCGCCGCACCGATCCGCGTCAGCGAAACCTCGCCCACGGACCGGCCCAGCACCGCCTTGAGCCAGCCGCGCGTTACCGCGCGGGGGCCATCGGGCAAGGGCTTTGGTGTCATGCCGGCTGATCGGCGTCGTAAGCCTCGATGATCGCCGCGACGAGGGGGTGGCGCACCACGTCCTTGGCGGTGAAGTAGTTGAAGCTTATGCCGTTTATTCCCTCGAGCAGGCGCTCGGCATCACGTAGTCCGCTGGTCACCCCGCGCGGCAGGTCGACCTGACTGCGGTCGCCGGTGATCACCATGCGCGAGCCTTCGCCCAGACGCGTCAGGAACATCTTCATCTGCATCGAGGTGGCGTTCTGCGCCTCGTCAAGAACGACGAACGCGTTGGCCAGCGTGCGGCCCCGCATGAACGCCAATGGTGCGATCTCGATCTTCTTTTCCTCGATCAGCTTGGCAAGTTGCTTGCCCGGCAGGAAATCGTTCAGCGCGTCGTAAAGCGGCTGCATGTAGGGATCGATCTTGTCCTTCATGTCGCCGGGCAGATAACCGAGCTTCTCGCCCGCCTCCACCGCCGGACGACTGAGGATGATCCGGTCCACATGCCCCTGAATGAACATGCTCACCCCGACAGCCACCGCAAGATAGGTCTTGCCGGTGCCGGCCGGGCCGATGCCGAAGGCCATTTCATTGTTGAAAAGCGAGAGAACATAGGCCTTTTGCGCATCGGTGCGTGGCTCGACAAGCTTCTTGCGGGTCTTGATCTCGACGGGGCCGCCCTTGAACATTTCAAGCTGGTCCCCCGACTTGCCGGTTCCGGGTGCCGGGCCGGACGCCCCCATGCGCAACTCTCGGTCTATATCACCTCGCTCAAGGCTTTTGCCGCCTTCAAGCCGGGCATAGAGCGCGCGCAGCACCTCGACCGCCTCGGTGCGCGGCGCCTCCTCTCCGAAAACCGCAAGCTGATTGCCGCGGCGCAGAATTTGCACCCCGGTGGCACGTTCGACCTCGGCCAAGTTGCGGTCATGCTCGCCACACAGGTCGATGAGCAGGAAATTGTCAGGAAATTCGACGACCACTTCGCCCATGGCGGCTTGGTCGGGGTCGGGCGTCAGCGTGGTCGTGGCCAATCACAGCTCCTGCAAAGAGGGTTACACCCTATCGTGCCAACTCCGGTCGGGCTGTGCAAGTGCGGCACGACGTCCGGCGCCGATACCGGCATGAAAAAACCGCAGACCCTTGGGCCTGCGGTTTCAATCCTGCCAGTCGATCCGCGAACATCAGATCGGATCGGCAATCGGTGTGCCCTTGTTGAACGGGCCGACGGCGGTGTTTGGCGGCGCCACGCCCGAGCATACGGGCTTGCCGTATTTATCGAGCCGCTGCGAAAGATAGCCTTCGATACCGTCGTCGATGATCCAGTGGTCGCAGCCGTTGGGATCGACCCAGATACCGGCCTTGAGCTGACTCAGGTGTTTGCTGTCGACAAAGCGATCCACGGTTTTGTCGCGCTTGTCATCGACGCATCCCGAAACAGCAATGGCCGCCGCGAGGGTGAGCGTGAGTTTTGCAATTTTCATAATCTTCCCCTCAGCGGATGCAAATGATTTCAACACGGCGATTCGCCTGCATGCCGGCGGCAGTGTTGTTCGGAGCCTTGGGCATACGCTCTCCATAGCCGCGCACATCAGCGATGCGCGCACCGGTCGAGGCAGCGACCCGGGCGACCGAGTTGGCCCGGCGCAGCGACAGGTTCATGTTGTATTGATCCGATGCCCGGCTGTCGGTGTGTCCCGTAATGATGTAGGACACCGCATTCGCCTGCCGAAAGAAATTGGCCAGATGCTGACGGCCCGATGAGCTTATCCGGGCGCTGTCCGTCGCGAAAAGCTGATCCGTGTTCATCACACCACAGACATTGCCCCGGCGGCAGACCGGAATGCCCTGACGGTTGGTGTGGGGCGACATGTAGCCTTCCCACCCGTCATCCATGACCCAGTGTTCGCACCCGTCCGGGTCGACCCAGATCGTCGGTGTGTAATCTTTGCCCACCACCGTGACTTGTTGAGCCGCAACAGGCCCCCCGGTCGCGAGGACAGCAACACTCAGAGCGACGGCAGCTATGCCGCTCATGGTGCTGCGAATTGACGTCAAAATTCTCCGCGTCACAGCCTCTATCCTTTTCCTGTTCCCCCACGGGCTCCCATTGTTGAAATACGGGTAGCCCAGCAATTTATCCTGCAACCCTAGCAGCTTTGCCCGACTTGTGAAGGGAAAATAGAGGCAGGATGACCAGATCGGAACCATGGATGGCGCTGAGCAGGGTCACGACAACAACATCGTGGGGCAAAGACGCGTTCGGCACGACGGCGATTCGGTAAGAACCGGCCTGCTGAGAACACAACTGTGGAGCGCGTTCAGTGCGTCAGGCAAGCTCTCCGGCAAGCGAATTGGTTCCGCTTTCGGTGATGCGCACACGCCTGAGTTCACCCACGGAAAGGCTCGCGTCGCGCACATGCACGGCGTGCAGGTGATCGGACTTGCCAGCCATCTGACCGTCAAGGCGACCGGGCTTTTCAAATAACACCCCCACCTCGCGTCCGACCATCGCATCCTGAATGGCGCGTTGCTGTTGGGTGATCAAGTCTTGCAGACGGTAAAGCCGCTCGGATTTCACGTCCTCGTCGACCTGCGCGCGCTCGGCCGCGGGGGTGCCGGGACGGGTCGAATACTTGAAGGAATAGGCGTAGCCGTAATTGACCTCAGCAACCAGATCCATCGTTGCCTGAAAATCCTCCTCGGTCTCTTCAGGGAACCCGACGATGAAATCACCCGAAAGCAAAATATCAGGGCGCGCCTCGCGAATGCGTTCGATCAGGCGGAGATAGCTTTCGGCGGTATGGCTGCGGTTCATCCGCTTGAGAATCCGGTCGCTTCCCGATTGCACGGGCAGGTGCAGGTAGGGCATGAGTTTATCGCACGTGCCGTGCGCCTCGATCAGGTCATCATCCATGTCGTTGGGATGCGACGTCGTGAACCTGATCCGCTCAAGCCCATCGACATCATCAAGCGCCCAAATCAGCCGAGCAAGGCTCCACTCATCGCCATCGGGGCCCGCGCCGTGATAGGCGTTGACGTTTTGCCCCAGAAGGGTGATCTCGCGCACGCCGCGCTCGACAAGGTCGCGCGCCTCCGAGAGCACGGTTTCGACCGGGCGGCTATATTCGGCTCCGCGTGTGTAGGGCACCACGCAAAAGGCACAAAACTTGTCACACCCTTCCTGAACGCTGAGAAAGGCGGTCGGTCCGCGCGCGGCCTTGGGCCGGCCTTTGAGTTTGGCGAACTTGTCCTCTTCGGGGAAATCCGTGACCAGCGCCTTTTCGCCTTTGCGGGTCTTGGCCTCCATCTCGGGAAGGTGATGATAGCTTGAGGGTCCGACCACCAGATCGACCAGCGGCTGACGGCGCATGATCTCCTGACCCTCGGCTTGTGCCACACAGCCCGCGACCCCGATCTTGAGGTCGGGTTTGGCAGCCTTGAGCCCCTTGAACCGGCCAAGTTCGGAGTAGACCTTCTCGGCGGCCTTCTCACGGATGTGACAGGTGTTGAGCAGGATCATGTCGGCGTCATCGGGGGTTTGCGTTTCCACATACCCCTGACCGCCCAGCGCTTCGGCCATACGCTCACTGTCATAGACGTTCATCTGACATCCATATGTCTTGATGTAGAGCTTCTTGGGGTCGGACATGATACATTTCTCCGGGCCACGGGTTCGGGCGCCTGCTATACCAGATAGCGCCTCACTTGCAATGGACGCGCTTTTGGCACACCCTGCGCGCAAAAAGATCGGGCAAATCACACAGATGCAGCACGCAGACCTTACCGCATTCCTGTCCAACAGCTCGAGCCTTCTTGCCAAGGGGCCGATCGCGATGATCTTTGCCGAAGATCCGGTCGAGTTGGATTCGACCCTGCGGCACCATCTTGATGCCGGCTTCCGCGAAGTGCTTGCTTTCATGCCTGACAATTTCGCACTGGCCGAGGATGTGGCGGGCGCGGTTCACAGGATCGGTTTCGATCGCGCGCGCGGTGACAGTTTCGTGGACGCCGTGAACCGCGTTATCGCCGCCGCCCCCGGTCAGTGGCTGTATTATTGTTTCAACGCGGAATACCTGTTCTTTCCATTCTGCGAGACCCGCACCATCGGCGAGATGCTGAGCTTTCACGCAGAGGAACGGCGCGACGCGATGCTCACCTATGTGGTCGATCTTTATGCGGGGGATCTGGATCGTTATCCCGACGCCGTATCGATTGAGGAAGCGCACCTTGATCGGACCGGGTATTATGCGCTGGCGCGGCCCGACGCGGCAAACCACAACTATCCCAAGGAGCGGCAGCTTGATTTCTTTGGCGGCTTGCGCTGGCGGTATGAGGAACACATCCCCGCACCGCGCCGCAAGATCGACCGCATCGCGCTTTTCCTCGCGAAGGAAGGGCTTGAACTTCGCGAGGATCACACGTTTTCAGACGAGGAATACAACACCTATGCCTGTCCGTGGCACAACAACCTGACCGCCGCCATCGTATCGTTCCGCACCGCCAAGGCGCTCAAGCTGAACCCCGGGTCCACTTTCGACATCGAGACCTTCAAGTGGCACAACTCCGCGCCGTTCGAGTGGCATTCGCGGCAGTTGCTTGACCTTGGCCTCATGGAGCCGGGGCAATGGTTCTGACGACAGCCATCAATCAGCACTGTCGGCGCCGCGCTGTCCGGCTTTTTCGCGCGCACTGGGGTGTTGTGACGCCTTGAACGGCACGTCCACCACTTCGGCCGCGACACGACGCGAGGGGTCATCGACATAAGCCACGGGCAGCTCGACAGAGAGCGGCGTGCCCACCTCGCTCAGTCGCCATGGAACGTAACCCAACGCGATGTTGGTCCCAAGATCGGGCGACCACCAAGGCGACGTGACATAACCGCACCGAGCCCCTTCAGAATCAGAGATAAGCCAGAAATCAGATGCGTAATCGGTAATCGGTGCCCCCCCGAGCCTCATCCCGACAAGGCGCAGGGCGAAGGGTTCTTCACCGGCCTCGATCCGGGCACGCTGATCCTCGAGCGCGGCGCGACCGATATAGTCCGCTTCTTTCTTGCGCGGCACCTGATAAGCAAGGTTGACCTGAAAGGGTGAGGTTTCGGCGTCCATGTCCTGACCCCAACTGAGGATCCCCGCGGCAATGCGCCGATGATGGCCCGGTGCGATGACCCGAAGCCCGTATCGGGCCCCGGCGGTGCGGATCGCATACCAGACACGCTCGGCGTTGAGGCTGGCGTCGCGCACATAGACTTCATACCCCTTTTCCCCCGAAAAGCCGGTTTGGCTGATCAGGACGGAAGCGCCGCCGATCTTGGCCTCCATAAGGCCGTAATAGGGAATATCGGCCAATGTATCACCGGCCAGCTCGATCATCAATGCTTCGGATCTGGGCCCCTGAACCTGAAGCGGGGCAACGTCGATCTCGGCGATCTCGACATCCCAACGGCGCGGCGTGTTCACACCTTGCAGCCACAACATGATATCGCTGTCCGAAAGCGAGAACCAGAATTCATCCTGCGCCGGTCGCAAGAGCACCGGGTCATTGAGAATGCCGCCCGCCTCGTTGCACAGGATCACGTATTTCCCGCGCATCGGTGCGATCTGGGTGGCATCGCGGGTGATCACGTGATTGACGAACGCTTCGGCGTCGGGGCCCTTGACGCGGATTTGCCGTTCAACCGAGACGTCCCAAAGCGTCACACGGTTCACCAGCGCATCGTATTCCGCCATGGCACCGCCCTCTTCTGGACGGACATAGCCGCGCGGATGATACATCCGGTTGTAAACCGTCGCGCGCCAACAGCCCGCTTCGATGGCAAGGTGCCAGAATGGGGATTTTCGCACGCGCGTGGACACAAGCATCTGAACCGGAGTTTGTCCCGACTGTCGGAGATTGACAGGAACGAGCCGGTCCGACTGATCGACTTCGGGGACATTGGGGTGCGCCTTGGCTTGGGCTGTCATGGCATCTCTCCTTTTGTGAACGGGTTGCGGTGTGACGGCCTGAGCGCGGTGCTCCTTGTATGCCTCAGGCCAAATCCTCTTCGACGATCTGATCAGATTCGACACCGATGTCGTGCAGGGCGGTGCGCACCGCCTCCATCATCGGGGGCGGACCACAAAGGTAGCAGCGCGTCTCCGGCTCGACGAATTGTCGAAGATAATCGCGTGTGAGACGCTGTTGCGGCACGTCGGCGCCGGGGCTGTCCACCACGAACGCCGTGGTCAGGCCATCCATCGCCTCGAACTTGTCGCGCCAGATGATGTCATCGGCTGTCTTGTTCGCGAAAACGAGGGTCGATCCGTCAAGTGTACCGTTCTCGTCAAGCCGTTTGCGCAGGATTGCGATCATCGGCGTGACACCGGCGCCACCGGCGATGAACACCCCCGGCCCCTCATCCGAGATCGCGCCGAAAGGCCCTTTGATGCGGACTTTGTCGCCGGGTGACAGCTTGCCGATTTGTTCGGTGACTCCATCGTGTTCGGGATAAGATTTGATCACGAACTCAAGGGTTTCCTCATGCGGCAAGGTTACGGGCGTGAAAGGGCGGCCTTCGTCCTCCCAGCCTGCTTTCAATACGGAAAGTTCGACCCCCTGCCCCGGCTTGTATTCGAACCCGTCGGGACGGTCGAAGACAAGATGATGGGTGTCATGGGTAACAGGCTCGATGCTCCTGAGTGTAAGATCGTGGGACATCTCGTGTCGGCTCCGGTTGACTGACATCTGCCTGAGATCTGGACATCCAGACTCCGGCCTCGATCAGTCAACGCGAACCGAAAGGCGCCGGTTCCTTCACTGCAAACGCGGGCCTTGGCCCGACGATTCAGAGGTTTTCGGCCTGCGGCATTCCGAGGATATGAAACCCGCCATCGACTCGGATGATCTCGCCCGTGGTGCAGGCCCCTGCATCAGAGGCAAGATAGACAGCCGTGCCTCCCACTGCCTCGAGCGTGGCATTGGCCCGCATCGGCGCGTTCAGATCACAATGCTTGTAGGTTCGGCGGGCACCGCCGATGGCCGCTCCGGCAAGTGTTTTCATCGGACCGGGAGAGATCGCGTTAACGCGAATGCCATCAGGGCCCAGATCATTGGCCAGATAGCGGGTCGCGGATTCGAGCGCGGCCTTGGCCACCCCCATCACGTTGTAATTGGGAACAACCTGGTTCGAGCCTTGGTAGGTCAGCGTGATGAGCGTGCCGCCATTGTCCTTCATCAGGGGATGGGCGCGACGCGCCACGTCAATGAAGCTGTAGGCGGATATATCAAGCGAGTGCTTGAAGTTCGTGCGGCTGGTGTTGAGAAACCGGCCCGTCAGTTCGCCCTTGTCCGAGAACGCGATGGCATGGACCACGAAGTCTATGGTTGGCCAGCGCTCGGCGAGACCTTCGAACGCGGCATCAAGCGATGCGTCGTCGGTCACGTCCACATCCACCATGAAATCCGATCCGACGCTTTCGGCCAGTGGCCTGAGCCGGGCGCCAAAGGCGTCGCCCTGATGGGTAAAGGCCAGTTCGGCACCGGCCTCGTGCATGGCTTTTGCAATGCCCCACGCGATGGAGCGGTCATTCGCCACCCCCATGATCAGGCCTCGTTTGCCCTGCATTGCGCCCATGATCCCGTCCCGTCCGCTTGAGTTAACCGTGATACTTGCTGAGAAGCATCGACCCGTTCGTGCCGCCAAATCCGAAACTGTTCGTCATCACCGTATCCAGCCCGGCATCGTCAACACGCGCTGTCGCGATCTCGGCAGGGTCAAGCGCCGGGTCGAGCGTTTCGACGTTGATCGAAGGTATGATGAAATCATGTTCAAGCGCCAGCAGGCAATAGATCGCCTCCTGCGCGCCGGTCGCACCCTGACTGTGACCTGTCATCGACTTGGTCGAACTGATCGGCGGGGTGCTGCCTTCGCCAAAGATACGGCGGACCGCTTCGACTTCGCCGACATCGCCCACCGGGGTCGAGGTGCCATGTGCATTGATATAGCTGACCTTGCGGTCCTCGGGAAGCATATCCACGGCGAGGCGCATCGCGCGCTCACCGCCCTCACCCGAAGGAGCGACCATATCGGCCCCGTCGGATGTGGCGCCATAGCCCGTTACCTCGGCATAGATTTTCGCGCCCCGCGCCTTGGCGTGGTCAAGTTCTTCGAGAACGAGGATGCCGCCACCTGCGGAAATGACGAAGCCGTCACGCTCGGCATCGAAGGCGCGCGAGGCTGTGTCCGGCGTGTCGTTGAATTTCGATGACATGGCGCCCATCGCGTCGAAGAGACACGACAGCGTCCAGTCAAGCTCTTCTCCGCCACCGGCGAACATGACGTCCTGCTTGCCCATCATGATCTGCTCGGCCGCGTTGCCGATACAATGCAGCGAGGTCGAACAGGCCGAGGTGATCGAATAGTTGATCCCCTTGATCTGAAACGCGGTCGAAAGGTTGGCAGAAATAGTCGAGCACATGCATTTCGGCACGGCGAACGGCCCGATCCGCTTGGTCCCGCCGGTTTTGAGCACGGTCTGATGCGCGCTGAGCATCGCGCTCGTCGAGGGGCCGCCCGAGCCCGCGACAAGCCCAGTGCGCGGGTTCACGATATCGCTTTCACCAAGGCCCGCATCCGCGATAGCCTGGCTCATGGCGATATGAGCATAAGCCGCACCCGGCCCCATGAAGCGGAGCGTGCGCTTGTCCACATGCTCTCTCACGTCAAGGTCGATAGCCCCCGCGATCTGGCTGCGGAACCCGTGTTCGGCCATTTCTCCATTGAAAGTGATGCCGGACTTTCCGGCTTTGAGCGAGGCCAGAACTTCCTCGGCATTCGTGCCGATCGAGGAGACGATCCCCAATCCTGTCACGACAACGCGGCGCATGGCGTTCTCCCTTATTCGGTTCAAGCCCTTGTGTAAGGCAGGGCTGGCAGTTGGCGCAACCACTTAAGGATGATCGCGCGTGGCAAAGTCAACACGCAGCTGACATGGTCGGCACTGTCGGCGGGTCACTGAATTCAGCACCGGGCCGACAAATTCGTAACACTGTGTGGTTGAAAGGCTTTCATCCAAGACACCTCAGAACGTATCGACGCATTGGCGAGGTATCGCGGCAGCGGCTCATGTCTCGCTCAGCGCGACTTTCATGTCCTTGACTTGATAGATCTCCTCGCCGTCGGCCTCGACCCGGCCATCGGCCACCCCCATGGTCAGGCGGCGGGTTTGGACGGCCTTGGTGAAATCGACGTAATACGTGAGCATCTTGCGATCAGGACGCACCATGCCGGTCAGCTTCACCTCGCCCACACCAAGCGCATAGCCCCGCCCTTGCCAGCCGCGCCAGCCAAGGTTGAAGCCGGTAAGCTGCCACAGTCCGTCAAGCCCAAGACAGCCGGGCATGATCGGGTTGCCGGGGAAATGGCACTTGAAAAACCAAAGGTCCGGGTGGATGTCGAATTCCGCAACCACGTGCCCTTTGCCATGCGCCCCGCCATCGCCCGAGATATCGGTGATCCGGTCCATCATGAGCATCGGAGGCTCCGGAAGCTGGGCGTTACCCGGCCCGAACAGCTCGCCGCGCGCGCATTTCAGCAGATCGTCCTTGTCGAAGCTGCTTGGATAGTTGGCCATGAAGGCGGTCCTTCCTGATGGTCTGGGTCAGTCCCGCCCCCTGTAACACCGGCCCGCGCGACCTTGCAAGCACGTCCAATTGGCAACAGAGATGGAATTTTGTTTGAATTCCCCCCGGCCTCGCCCCTATATTCTCCGGGAGAGAAAGGACGCCAGCAACCATGACCTCGCAAGCGACAGATCGCGGAACCAACTGGCTCACCGGTGCAGGGCTCAGACCCACGCGGCAGCGCGTGGCGCTGGCCAATCTGCTTGTGGGCGACGGACAGCACAGGCACGTGACCGCCGAAAGCCTTTTTTCGGCGGTAAAGGGCAATGGCGACAGCGTGTCGCTGGCCACCGTATACAACACGCTGCGCGCCTTCTGCGACGCGGGGTTGTTGCAGGAAGTCATGGTCGACGGTGCCAAAAGCTATTTCGACACCAACACCCATGATCATCCGCATTTCTACTGGGAAGACGAGCAACGCCTGTCGGACGCCCC
The DNA here is from genome assembly GCF_037083845.1 of Roseovarius sp. E0-M6. Taxonomy (NCBI): domain Bacteria; kingdom Pseudomonadati; phylum Pseudomonadota; class Alphaproteobacteria; order Rhodobacterales; family Roseobacteraceae; genus Roseovarius; species Roseovarius sp. E0-M6. Next base: position 108,665 of record NZ_JBAPLA010000009.1, read on the forward strand.
TGCCGAAGAACTGGACATCGCCAGTATCCCGGACGCGCCCGAAGGTGCCGAGATCGCGAAGGTCGATGTGGTCATCCGCCTACGCAAGAAAAGCTGATCCAGCCCGTTGCGTGCCGTTCATTATAGCCGTTTTGGCCCCGCAGCCGACGTTCTTGAGCCCGGAGAGGTGCCCACACCCGAGGCCGGCCAGGGCGAAGTTCTCGTGCGGGTGGCCTATTCCGGGGTCAATCCCTCAGATGCCAAGGCCCGCGTCGGATCACGCCCCGGCGTAACAAAGCCCGCGTATGACCGCATCATCCCCCATTCAGACGGTTCAGGCGTGATCGAGGCCGTGGGCGAAGGGGTTGCGCCCGACCGCGTGGGCGAGCGTGTCTGGATCTGGAACGGCCAGTGGCAGCGCCCCTTCGGCACCGCGGCCGAGTTCATTGCCCTTCCCGCAGCGCAAGCGGTCACGCTTCCAGAGTCCGTGTCTCTGCAAGCGGGGGCGACACTTGGCATTCCCGGCCTGACTGCGACACAGGCGGTGTTTGGCAACGGCGATGTGGCAGGACAACATATCCTTGTCAGCGGCGGCGCGGGCGCGGTAGGCCACAATGCCGTGCAATTGGCCAAATGGGGCGGCGCACGGGTGCTGGCCACCGCGTCCTCCGCCGCGCATGACCGGGTGCGTGCCGCAGGCGCAGATCATGTGTTTGATTATGCCGACCCCGATCTTGCCGCGAAGATCGACAGCGCAACCGACGGTCAAGGCATCGACCGCGCGGTCGAGGTCGAATTCGGTCAAAATGCCGCCCTGCTGGCCGAAATCATGCGCCCCAACGGGACGATCTGTGCCTATGGCTCGGGCAAGGAGATGACCCCGACCCTGCCCTTCGGGCCGTTTCTCTTCAAGGCACTGACGCTTGATATCTTGCTGATCTACATCCTTGCGGACGGCCCCCGCAAGGCCGCGATAACGCGGCTGCACAAGGCGCTTAGCGAAGGCGGTCTCAGCCCCGCAATCGACGCGGTCTATCCGCTCGAGGCATGCGCCGCGGCCCATGAAGCCGTGATGACCCCCGGACGTGCGGGCGCGGTTCTGCTTGAGCTTTGACAGGATAAAGCGGCCCGCGAAATCCTGAGACGCGGCTGTCGCCCCGCGCTCTTTCCGCTTCGTTACACATATCCGCAGAACACACAAAAAAGCCCGCCACGCGTTTGGCGTGGCGGGCTCTTTCCGGCAACGCCGGCATGATTATTCAGGCGATCGCGACCAGTTCGATATCGAAGGTCAGATCCTGGCCTGCAAGCGCGTGATTGGCATCGAGTGTCACGACTTCGTCGGTCACCTCGAGAACCGTCACGGGCAGAACCTGCCCACCTTCGGTCTGAACCTGAAGCTGCGTGCCCGGATCGAGCGGGATGTCGTCCGGGATGCCTTCGCGGGGCACCTGCTGACGTGCGTTGGGATCGACCTGACCGTAGGCGTCATCTGCGGGCACTTCGACGGTTTTCTTTTCACCGACTTCCATGCCGGGCATCGCGTTGTCGAGGCCGGGAATGATCTGGCCCGAGCCCACTTCGAACTTGAGCGGGTCGCGGCCTTCGCTGCTGTCAAAGACGGTCCCGTCGTCCAGGGTGCCTTTGTAATGTATGTGTACGGTGTCACCCGATTTCACTTCGGTCATAATGAGACTCCAGTCTTTTGGCGGTATTGGGATGAGAGTGTGTTGCAAGGCCGCGCGCCGCGCGGGTGCTTGTGCGAATCTATCCGAAGGCTAGCAAGCGTGGCCGCGAGTTGCAAACAGACCACACGCGCACGCTTTTCGGGCCTTCCAAGGCGCGCGCATACATGACAGTTTGAATGCGCTGAAAACCGGAGGGCGCCATGCCGATCACCACCTGTATTTTCGACGCCTACGGCACTCTTTTCGATGTGGCCGCAGCCGCCCGCCGCGCGGCACACGAGCCGGGACGCGAAGGCTTTGCCCCGCACTGGCCGCGCATCGCCGAGAACTGGCGCCTCAAACAGCTTCAGTATAGCTGGCTTCGTGCGATCACCGGGGATTATTGTCAGTTCTGGGTCGTCACCGAGGAGGCACTTGATTGGGCGCTTGAGGCCGAGGGGCTGGATGGTGATGGCGAGTTGCGCGACCGGCTGCTGCAACTCTATTGGGAACTTGAGGCCTATCCGGAGGTGCCCGACATGCTGCGCAAACTCAAATCGCAAGATCAGACCACGGCGATTCTCTCGAACGGATCGCCCGCGATGCTTGATGCCGCGATCCAATCCGCAGACCTGCACGCCTGCCTTGATGATTGTTTGTCGGTCGAGGCGGTGGGCGTGTTCAAGCCCGACCGGCGCGTCTATGACCTTGTTGGACAACGGTTTGGCTGTGCCAAGAATGAGGTGCTTTTCGTATCCTCGAACGGATGGGATGCGGCCGCCGCCGCTGGCTATGGTTTCACGACCGTCTGGGTCAATCGTGCGGGAGACCCGGTGGACCGCCTGCCGGCGCGGCCGCATCACGTGCTGAGCGACCTGACCGCCATTCCCGACTTGGCCGCCCGCTGATGCCCACGTTCACGAGCGCGGACGGCCTCAGCCTTCATTACGAGGATCACGGCACGGGCCTTGCGGTGCTGTGTCTTGCCGGGCTGACCCGCAACAGCGGGGATTTCGAATTTCTGATGCCTCATCTGAGCCATGTCCGCGCGATCCGCATGGATTACCGGGGACGCGGACAATCGGAGTATGCCGAAGATTTCATGACCTATTCCATCGTGCAGGAAGCCGAGGATGCGGTCGCGCTTCTTGATCATCTTGGGATCGAGCGGGCGGTCGTCATCGGCACGTCACGCGGTGGGCTGATCTCGATGTTCCTTGCCGCACTGCACCCCTCAAGGCTTCGCGGTGTGGTTCTGAACGATATCGGGCCGGACATCGCGGAACTGGGACTGACCCGGATCATGGAATATCTGGGGCGCGAGCCGCAATTCCCCGATCTTGATGCGGCGGGCGAAGCGCTGCACGCCGTTTATGCGCCCGATTTCCCCGGTGTGCCGGTTAGTCGTTGGCGCAGACAGGCCGAACTGATGTGGTATGAAAAACCCGAGGGTGGCCTTGGTCTGCGGTATGACGCACGTCTGCGCGATGCGATGATCGCACAGGCCGAGGCGGGGCCCGCGCCGGATTTGTGGCCGCTTTTCGATCAACTGGCAGAGGTGCCGCTTTGCGCGCTGCGCGGTGAAAATTCGGACCTTCTGACACCGGCCACGTTTGAACGGATGCAGGCGCACGCCCCTGATATGCACGCCGTGACCATTCCCGACCGGGCGCATGTGCCCTTTTTGGATGAACCCGAGGCCGTCGCCGCCATTCACGCCCTCTTGGAGCACTGTAAATGACCGATATCTCGATGATCCGCGCCGCCGCAGAGCGCCTTGCGGGGCATGCAAGGCGCACCCCGCTTCTCAACTCGCCGTTTCTGGACGAGATTGCGGGCCGTCCTGTCTGGATCAAGCCCGAATGCCTGCAACATACCGGCAGTTTCAAGTATCGCGGCGGCCGCTCGGCCGTGTCCGCGCTTGACCCCGAGACCCGCGCCAAAGGCGTGATCGCCTTCTCGTCAGGCAACCATGCACAGGGCGTGGCCCGAGCGGCGCAGGAATTTGGCGTGCCCGCTGTCATCATCATGCCGATGGACGCGCCGAAACTAAAGGTTGCGAACACGCGCGCCATGGGGGCCGAAGTGGTGCTTTATGATCGTGCCGGAGGAGAAAGCCGTGAAGACATTGGCGATACGCTCAGGCGTGAACGCGGTCTCACACTGATCCGGCCCTATGACGAGCCGCAGGTGATCGCAGGTCAGGGCACCACCGGGCTTGAGATCGCTGAACAGGCGCGCGCCGAAGGTATAGATGCGGCGGATGTGCTTGTCTGTTGCGGCGGCGGCGGCCTCACCTCCGGCATCGCGCTCGCGCTTGAGGCCGAGGCGCCGGGCCTGCGAGCCCGCCCGTGCGAGCCCGAGGCGTTCGATGACGTGGCCCGGTCGCTTCGCCATGGCCGGATCGAGAGCAATCCGCCGGGGGCGGGCGGGCTTTGTGACGCGGTTCTGACGCCGCAACCGGGTGATATCACGTTTCCCATCATGAAGCGTCTCTGCGGGCCCGGAATGGTGGTCAGCGACGACGAGGCGCTGCGCGCCATGGCGCTGGCCTTTCAACGGCTCAAGCTGGTGGCCGAGCCGGGCGGCGCGGTCGCGTTGGCGGCAGCACTTTTTCACGGCGCCGAGATCGACGCACCCGCCGTGATCTGCACGATCTCGGGCGGCAATGTGGATCATGACATTTTCGAGCGTGCCCTCGAAACCCTAGCGGAGTAGCCAATGACCCAATTCACGATCGCCAGCTTCAACGTCAAAAACCTGATTGGAGCAGACAAGGAATATTACGAATTTCAGACCTACACGCCCGAGGAGTTCGCGTGGAAAGAGGACTGGATGGCCGATCAGCTTATGACCATGGATGCCGATATTGTGGCCTTTCAGGAGATTTTCGAGGAAGACGCCCTGCGCGCTGTCATCCGCGAAACAGACGCACGGGCGGAGACGCTCAACAGCGCGGTCATTCCCGGCGACTCAAAGCCCTATCGCCGCAAGGTGATCTTTCGCAAGCTCAAGGTCGAACCCTATTCTGACGCCGCCCTCGCGTTTGCGCCCAATGCCGCCGACACCGGCGAACCGGGCAAGCGCAGGCCCGGCGTCGCGATCCTGTCGCGGCACGGGTTTGAAGGCACACCCGAGATCATTCAGGATCTGGCCCAACCCCTTGATATCCCGTTTCAACCGCTGCGCGGGTTGGACGGCGACAAGGATGCAGGGTTCTATCGCATTCACCGGCTATCCCGGCCTGTCCTGAAGGCGCGCATCCGCGTGGGGGACACAGTGATCACGGTGTTCAACTGCCATCTCAAATCCAAGCTGGGCGAGCATATCAAACCCGAGGGCGCGGAGTTCGCCCCCGAGGAAGACCTCACGCAGTATGATCCGGTGGGCCGCGCCCTTGGTTCCTTGCGCGCCGCCCTGCGCCGCATGGCCGAAGCCTGGGTTCTGCGGTCCGAGATCGTGAAAGAACTGAACGCGGGGCACCCGGTCATGGTGCTGGGCGATTTCAACGATGGCGAACACGCGGTCAGCAGCGAGATTGTAACAGGCGAGACACCGTTCAAGAATTACGGCTGGATGCTACGCCACGATGCGCAGGACCGGCGTGACCGCTATAGTGAGGAAGAGCACGAGAAGATCACCGAAGATGTCGAGCGCGTGCGCCTGCATTCCGCCGAAAAGCTTTTTGTTCGCAAGTCCTTGCGCGACACGGTCTATACCTCGGCCTTTGGCGGCAACTATGAAAGCATAGACCAGATCTTCATGTCGCGGCACTTTCACCCGGACAACCCCCACCGGCTCGGCGATATGACCTATTTCAGCGTCTTCAACGATCACATCACCGATGGCAGCCACCCTGAGGCCCCCTATAACAAGCTTGCTTCGGATCATGGGCAGATCATGGCCCATATCACGCTGCGCTAAGACAGATGGACACGCGATTGGTGGATACCGGCGGCGCGATGATCGCGTGCCGCGAAGACGGCGCTCGCGCTGGTGCCTCTGTGGTGTTTCTGGCTGAGATCGCGACCGACATGCGGGTGTGGGACACCGTCCTGCCACACCTTCCCGACAGGCTCAGGGTGCTGCGCATGGACATTCGCGGGCATGGCGCATCGAGCGCCCCGCCGGGGCCCTATTCGATGGGTGCGCTGGTTCGCGATGCCGAACGGGTGATGGACACCTGTGGCACGGCGGATGCGGTCGTGGTCGGATGTGGCCTTGGCGGCATGATCGCACAGGGCCTCGCGGTGAAGCGGCTCGATCTGGTCCGGGGGCTGGTGCTGGTGAACACGGCTGCGAAGATGGGTCAGCCCGCGTCGTGGCACACCCGCGCAGACGCACTGCGCCGCGAGGGCATGGAGGCGTTCCACCACGACCCGCTTCCAAGATGGGCGCGCGCGCCTGTCATCGGCCTGCGCGAGATGGTATCGGCACAACCGGCCCACGGGGTCGCCACCTGTTGCGACGCCATTGCCGGCACCGACTTCTATACACCGGTCAGCGGGCTGCGCCTTCCCACTCTTGGCCTTGCCGGAACCGATGACGCCTTCACCCCGCCCGACCTTGTGCGCGAAACCGCCGAACTGATACCCGGCGCGGAAACGCGCCTGCTGCGCCGCGCGGGGCATGTGCCGATGTTCGACCAACCGGAGGCCATGGGCCACGAAATCGGGGCTTTCCTGATCCGCATCGGGCATTGCGGCACGTCAGTTGCCCAAGCTTAGCGCGGAGATGGACTTGCCCCACCGCCTGCCCATGATCTTCATCCTGCTGACGATCCTGCTTGATGGGATCGGGATCGGCCTCATCCTGCCGGTCATGCCCGACCTTGTCCGCGAGGTCGAAGGCGGCACACTGGCCGAGGCGGCGATCTGGGGCGGTATCATGTCGACCCTTTTCGCGGTGATGCAATTCCTCTTCGGGCCCACCGTCGGAAGCTTGTCGGACAGGTTCGGGCGAAGGCCGGTGCTTCTGGTGTCGCTGGGAATTATGGCGCTCGACTATCTCGTGATGGCCCTCGCCGGGACCATCTGGCTCTTGCTGCTGGGTCGGATCGTGGGCGGCATCGCGGCGGCGACACACTCGACGGCGCAGGCCTTTGTCGCCGATCTGACACCACGGGCCGAGCGCGGCGCGCGGTTTGGCCACCTGACGGCAGCCTTCGGGATCGGCTTTGTCCTCGGGCCTCTGATGGGCGGCATTCTGGGTGACATGGGCACGCGCGCGCCCTTCTATGCCGCCGCTGCGCTGGCGGCGGCGAACTTCGTGCTGGGCCTGCTGGTGCTGCCCGAGACGGTCACCGACAAGACCCGCCGCGCCTTCGACTGGCGGCGCGCCAACCCGCTCGGGGCGTTCGCGGCGGTGGCGCGACTGCCGGGCCTGAGAGCACTGATTGTCGTGCTCTTTCTCAACCAGTTGGCGTTCAACGTCTATCCCGTCATCTGGGCCTATTTCACCCAAGCGCGCTTTGGCTGGGACAGTTCGATGATCGGCCTGTCGCTCGCTGTTTACGGCCTGTCTCTCGCGCTTGTGCTTGGTGGGCTTATCCGCCCGGTGATGGCACGGTTGGGAGAGCGTGGGACGATCCTACTGGGCTTCGGATTCGCGCTCATGTCCTTCACGGTCATGGCGTTCGTCACATCGGGCTGGGTTGCGCTGGCGCTTACTCCGATGGCATCACTCGGCTGGCTTGCCACGCCAGCCATTCAGGGGCTTTTGTCACGCCGCAGCCCCGACGACGCGCAGGGCGAGTTGCAAGGCCTGATCACGAGTGTGAACGCGCTGGCCCTGATCCTTGCGCCGTTGGTAATGACGCGGGTGTTCTTTGCCTTCACGCGCGAGGGCGCAGGCCTCTATATGCCCGGCGCGCCGTTCCTCGCCTCGCTTCTCCTGTGCCTTCTGGCCATGGGTCTTTTCCTAGGTGGCCGCCACCGATACGACGCGTGACGCGACTTCTCGCTTGATTGCCCGGGCGAATGCGTTCAGCCTCTGGCCACACAAGGGGGGAGGACATCCATGCCAAGCATCAAGGCCGCCGTCTGCCGGGAGTTCGGCGCCCCCCTCAGCATCGAGACGGTGACCCTTCGCGCCCCGGGATTGGGCGAGATCATGGTCGACCTGCACGCGGTCGCGATCTGCCACTCGGACATTTCCTATGCCGAGGGGATCTGGGGCGGATCGCTACCGGCGGTTTACGGCCACGAAGCGGCGGGCGTGATCGAAGCGGTGGGTCCGGACGTCACCATGCACGCCCCAGGTGACCGGGTGGTCGTCACGCTTATCCGCGCCTGCGGGCAATGCGGCAACTGTGGCGCGGGGGTGCCGACGCAATGCGAAACCCCATACGATGGCGACACCGGACCGCTGAGCCTTCCCGGTGGCGGCATGCTGCATCAGGCGATGGCCTGTGGCGCCTTCGCCGAGAAGGTCTGTGTACATCAGAGCCAGGTGGTGCGCCTGCCCGACGGTATCGCGATGGACAGTGCCTCGCTGATCGCGTGCGGCGTGGTGACGGGTGTGGGTGCGGTGGTGAATGCCGCACGCCTGCGCCCCGGTCAGGACGCGGTGGTGATCGGCGCCGGGGGTGTCGGGCTCAACACGATTCAGGGCGCGCGCATCGCCGGGGCACGGCGTATCGTGGCGGTGGACCTCAGCGCGGAAAAGCTTGAAACAGCGCGCGAATTCGGCGCGACGGATACGGTTCTGGCCACCGATGCGAAACCGTGGCGCGCGGCCAAAGACGCGCTTGAACGCGGGGCCGATGCCGTTTTCGTGACGGTGGGCGCTATCCCTGCTTATGAAACCGCGCCTCGCTATCTCGGGTATGGTGGACGGGTGATCATGGTGGGCATGCCCGCGTCAGGCGCCAGCACCGCCTATGAGCCGGTGAATTTCGCAGCCACGGGTCAGGGCATGATCGGCTCCAAGATGGGCGACGTGGTGATTCAACGCGACATACCGTGGATCACGGATCTTTATGCACAGGGCCGCCTCAAGCTCGATGAGCTGATTTCGGGGCGCTGGCGTCTGGAACAGATCAACGAAGCCATCGCCGACACCAAATCTGGCGGAGCCCGCCGCAATGTCATCTGCCTGAAATGACCCTTTCCTTTCTTCTTGCCGGAAATATCCCGGGGGAGCCGCGCAAACGCCCCGGGTTTTGCGGGGGGGGGGCAGCGCCCCCGATCCGACCGGTTCACGACAGCGAGACATCACCTGACAACACAAAGGTTAATATCCGATGAAACTCAAGGACCTCGACATCATCGTCACCGCCCCGCCCGCGCCGGGATGGGGAGGGCGATATTGGATCCTCGTGAAGCTGACCACCGACACCGGGATCACCGGCTGGGGCGAATGCTATGCCGCGTCTGTCGGACCCGATGCAATGCGCGCGGTGGTCGAAGATGTCTTCGCCCGGCATATGGAGGGTGAAAACCCTGAAAACATTGAGCTTATGTTTCGCCGCGCCTATTCTTCCGGCTTCACACAGCGGCCTGACCTGACCGTGATGGGGGCGTTTTCGGGCCTTGAGATCGCCTGTTGGGATATCCTTGGCAAAGCGCGCGAGCGGCCTGTCTGGGCGCTTCTTGGCGGGCGCATGAATGACCGCGTGCGCGCCTATACCTATCTCTATCCCCTGCCCCATCACGACCAGACCGCCTTCTGGACCTCGCCCGAGATGGCGGCCGAAAGCGCGCTGGCAGCGGTGGAGGCGGGCTACACGGCCGTGAAATTCGACCCCGCCGGTCCCTACACTTTGCGCGGCGGGCACATGCCGGGGATGCGCGACATCTCGCTTTCCGTAGCTTTCGCCAAGGCCATCCGCGAGGCGGTGGGCGACCGGGCTGATCTTCTATTCGGAACGCATGGACAGTTCACCACCGCTGGTGCGATCCGTCTTGGTCGCGCGCTCGCTCCCTACGATCCCTTGTGGTTCGAAGAGCCGATTCCGCCAGATAATGTGGGCCAGATGGCGCAAGTCGCACAGGCTGTTGGCATCCCCGTGGCCACCGGCGAGCGGCTGACCACCAAGGCCGAGTTCGCGCCGGTGCTGCGCGAGGGGGCGGCGAGTATTCTTCAGCCGGCGCTTGGGCGTGTGGGTGGTATCTGGGAGGCCAAGAAGATCGCCGCCATGGCCGAGGTCTATAATGCGCAGATGGCGCCGCATCTGTATGCCGGGCCGGTCGAATGGGCGGCCAACATCCACCTTTGTGCATCTATTCCCAATCTACTGATCGCCGAGACGATCGACACCGAATTTCACCGCAAGCTTGTCCGCCAAAGCATTGAAATGGATGGTGGTTTCATCATTCCGCCCGAGACACCGGGCCTTGGCATCGAGGTGGATGAAGAGCTTGCGCGGGCGCATCTCTTCACCGGAACGGGCCTGCATCTCGAGATGCAGGAAGCGCCCTGCGATTATGAAAACGGCAATGCCTTCACCGGTGGCGCGCCGCCCGAAGAGGACCAAGGTTAACGCGCCGCACCCCACGTCGGTATCATGTCGGTATTCACGTCGGTATTGCGTCGGTGGCGGGCGAGTTGGACCAATCGTGAACGGCGCGCGCGGTCATAACCGCGCGGGGCATCGGCGGATGTCAGGGAAGAAAGGCCAGCCACATCCACGCGGTCACGACCGAGGCCGCGGTGGCCAGCAGCACGCTGGAGGCCGCGACCCTGCGGGCCCGGCCATACATGTTGGCGAAGATATAGCTGTTGACCCCCGGCGCCATCGCCGCCGTGATCACCGCCGACCGCGTCGCGGCGGCGGGCAGATCAAACGCGACAGTCAGCCCGCGCGTGATCAACGGATGCAACAGCAGCGACAGCGCCATCACGCAGGCAATGAGCCGCAGGTCGCCTTCGGGGCGGTATTGCACCAGCACACCCCCCAACCCGAACAGCGCCGCGGGCAGCGCCGCGCGCGACAAAAGGTCCAGCGCATCCCAGAGCGGCACAGGCAGGGGAAGTTCGGTGAGGTTGACCACGAATCCAAGCGCGATTCCGATGATAAGCGCATTCGAGAACATGGCCCGGCCGACCCGCAAAAGAAGCACACCGCTTGAGGCGCCGCGCGCCCGGGCCAGCTCCATCGCGGTGATGCCGACCCCGTAGCAGAACGGTGAATGCAGCGCGATGATCGCGAAATTCGCGCTGAGCGCGTCGGCGCCGTAAGCGCGTTCCGTGATCGGCAGGCCCAGAAGGACCGAGTTGGAAAACAGGCAACAGAAGCCTACGGCGATGGCATCCTCGATACCGCGCCCGAACAGGTGATGTGCGATCAATGTGCCCGCAAGGAACGACGTCAGCGCACCGGTGTAGAAACTCAGAAGCAGGCGCCAATCGAAATCGGACCCCAGATCAAGCCGCGCTATGGCCGAGAAGAGCAGGCAAGGAATCGCGAAATTCTGGGTGAAGCGCATGAGCCCATCGACATGCGCCCCATCGAACCAGCCGCGCCACACAGCCAGATAACCGAAACCGATAACCGCGAAGACCGGCAGAATGACATCGAGAAGTGCCTGCACTGCGCCCGCCTTAGACCGGGAAAGTCAGCACCATGCCGTCATAGGCGGGCGTGATCCAGTCGGGTAATTCCGCGACAAGCGTGTCGTAGTCCATGTCGATATGCATGTTGGTCAGCACGCCCTGCCGGGGTTGCGCGCGGTCCATCCACTCCAGCGACCGCGCAAGATGGGCGTGGGTGGGATGCGGCGTGCGGCGCAGCGCGTCGAGTATCCAAGTGTCGAGCCCTTCGAGCATGGGCCATGCGGCATCAGGGATTTCGGCCACGTCGGGAAGGTAGGCCACGTCGCCCACCCGGAAGCCCAGCGCGTCCATCGACCCGTGATTGACCTCGAAGGGCCGCAGCACGAGGTCACCCCCTGCCCCGCCGATGGTGATATCGCCGTTGATCGTATGCATGTCGAGGATGGGCGGGTAAGGCGAGCCTTCGGGCTGAATGAAAGCATAGGCGAACCGGCCCATGATCGCGTTCTGCGTGTCGCCGTCGGCCCAGACATCGAGCCGTTCGCGCCGGTTGAAGACCACGACGCGCAGATCGTCGAGCCCGTGGACATGGTCGGCGTGGCTATGGGTATAGATCACCGCGTCGAGCCTTCCGATGCCGGCATCGAGAAGTTGCGCGCGCAGGTCCGGCGAGGTGTCGATCAGAACGCGGGTCGTGCCCTCCTCGCCCTCCTGTTCGATCAGGAGCGAGCAACGACGGCGATTGTTCTTGGGGTTGGCAGGATCGCAATCACCCCAATCCCCGCCGATCCGCGGCACGCCGCCCGAAGAGCCGCAGCCGAGGATTGTGAAGCGGCGTTCCGTCATGTGGCGGCCTCGAAGGCGGGCACCTTGCTGAAGAGGCGGGCAAAGTTTTCTTGGGTCTGGGCGGCGAAGGCCGGCCAGTCCATGCCGAAGACCTCGGCGCCGACCTGCCCTGTATGGACGGTGAAGGCGGGTTCATTCCGCTTACCGCGATACGGCGGCGGCGCGAGATAGGGCGCGTCGGTTTCCAGCAGGATACGCTCGACAGGGGCGGCGGCAAAAATCTCGCGCAGGTCCGAGGAGCGCGGAAACGCCGCGATGCCCGACATCGACAGGTAAAACCCCAGATCAACGGCCACCTGAGCCAATCCAGCCCCCGAGGAAAAACAATGCATGACGCAGGAATAGGTGCCGCGCGCGTGTTCTTCGGCAAGGATGCGCGCCATATCGTCATCGGCGTCGCGCGCATGGATGATCAGCGGCAGGCCGGTTTCACGGGCCGCCGCGATATGAGTGCGCAGGCTTTGTTGCTGTGCGCAGGCACTCTCGGAGGTGTAGTGATAATCGAGCCCCGTCTCGCCTATGCCCACGCATTTGGGATGATCGGCAAGCGCCACGAGGTCTTCGAACGTGGCCATAGGCTCGTCCGCGACAGACATCGGGTGGGTGCCCGCGGCATAGAAGACAGGCGCATGTGCCTCGGACAATGCCCGCACGGCGGGTTCGTTGTGCAGCTTGGTGCAGATCGTGACCATACGCGTCACGCCGGCGGCCCGCGCCCGCGCGAGCACATCGTCGAGTTCGCCCGCCAGTTCGGGGAAATCAAGGTGGCAATGGCTGTCGGTGATTTCGACGTCCGGCATGGGGCCTCCGGGTGGTTCAGGCGGCGGTCTGTTGCAGTCTGAACACCGTATCAAGCACCAGCGCGGCAGGGTCAAGGTTCACTGCGCGGGCGTGGCGCGCGCGGGCCCCGATCTCTTGGGCGCATTCGGCCCAAGCACGCGCGGCGCGGGCATCGGGGGCAAGCCGGGCGAAGGCCGCGGCCTCGTCGGGGGTGGCTGCCGGGCTGGGCGGGGCGCCGGTCGCGCCGGTGCGCGCGAGACGCGCGAGGGCCGTGTCCAGAAGCGTGATGAGCAAGTCCAACCGGTCCTCGGCACCGCGGGTGGCGGCGGCATCGGCAAGCTTGAGCGCACGGGGGCGGTCAAGCCGCGGCAGGCTTGCCATGATGGCCACAAGTTCGGAATAAAGTTCGAGACCTCCGAGGTTGGCCAGGCGCACCGCCTCGCCCACCGATCCGGCGGCAAGAGCGGCAAGACCCTCGCCCTTGTCGGTGTCGACCCCGGCCCGAGCCAGTGCCTCCGAAAGGTCACCGGGGGACAGCGGTGCGAGGCGCAATTCGCGGCAGCGCGAGCGGATCGTCGGCAGAAGGCGCGCGGGCGCATGGCTGATCAACAGGAGCGTGGTGCGCGCCGGTGGCTCCTCGAGCATTTTCAGAAGCGCGTTTGCGGCCTGCACATTCATGTCATCGGCGCTGTCGATCAGGACGACGCGGGCGCCGCCATCAGTTGACGACAGTTGCAGGAAGCGGTTCAGGTCGCGCACGTCTTCGGCCAGTATCTGGGCGCGCAGGCGGCCCGTATCCGGATTGACGCGGCGTGTGATGTGATAGAGCCCCGGGTCAGAGCCTGCACGAACGCGCGCGGCGACGGGATGATCTTCGGGGATGGTGAGGGTTTCGGGTGCGGGCGGTGCACCGAAAAGGCCATCCTCCTGCCCCGGTGCGGGGGTGGACAGCAGGAAGCGCGCGATCGTCCAGGCCAGGGTTGCCTTGCCCACTCCGCGCGGGCCGGTCAGGAGCCAACCATGGTGCAAGCGCCCGCTGTTGAACGCATCGAGAAAGGCCGCCTGTGGGACATCCTGACCGATCAGGTGCGCGGTGTCGCGGGGGTGCGGTGCGCCCTCGATCCGGTCCGGCTGTGGGGTGTCGTCGCTCATGGCAGGTGGTCCCGGACGCGGGGGGCGACCTCATCGGCCACGGTGTCGGGGTCGCGTGCGCCGTCGATCACGAGGAACCGGTCGGGGGCGTCCCGCGACAGGTCGAGAAAGCCCGCGCGCATCTTTTCCTGCCATGCAAGGCCCATGCCTTCGAACCGCGCTTCGCCACCGCCGCGCCCCAGGGCCCGTTCAAGCCCGGTGGCAGGGTCCATGTCGATCAGCACGGTCAGATCGGGTTCGCGCCCGATCATGAGACGGTGCAGCGTGTCCACCAGATCCCGCAGATCAGGCCGGGCAAGACCCTGATACATGCGGGTGCTATCGGCGTACCGGTCGCAGATCACCACCTCGCCCGCGGCGAGCGCGGGGGCGATGACCCGTTCGAGGTGATCGCGGCGAGCGGCGGTGAAAAGCAGTATCTCGGTTTCAGGCGACCAGCGGTCCGACGCCCCTTCGAGCACGAGGGCGCGGATTTCCTCGGCCCCAGGTGAGCCGCCCGGTTCACGCGTGAGGCGAACGGTCCGTCCCTCGGCGCGAAGCCTGTCTGCCAGCCTCCGCGCCTGGGTCGATTTCCCTGACCCGTCTATGCCTTCGAAACTGATAAAGACGCCAGACGCGCCAACTTCAGCCCCGGATGCGCTCAACTCGCCTCCTCCGGTCCCTGCTGAAGGCGTGTCAGCAACAGGTTCGAGACCGTCTTGAGCCGATTGACGAAGCCCCCGCGCGCCACGTCGGCAGCGGCCACCAGCGGCACGCGCGTTTCGGGCAATCCTTCGGGCGCGAAGACCAGCTCGGCCAGTTTATCACCCTTGGAAATTGGCGCTTCGAGCGGGCCGTTATAGACCACTTCTGCCGTCAGCGGCCCGGCGGACATGGTGGGCATGAGCGTCGTCACGTCCTTCTCGGACACGAGAGAGACGCTGTCGGCGTTGCCCATCCAGACATCGGCGCGCGCCACCTCGGTTCCGCCTTCGACAACGGTGCGTTCGGCGAATTGCCGAAAGGCCCAGTTGACGATCGCCTCGGCCTCCTCGGCGCGGCTCTTGGCGCTGCCGAGGCCGGAAATCACGAAGATCACACGGCGCCCGTTCTGTGCTGCCGACCCCGCGAGGCCATAGCCCGCTTCGTTCGTGTGCCCGGTCTTGAGCCCGTCCGCGCCGATATCGAGGGTCAGAAGCGGGTTGCGGTTATAACGGTTCTGGCTTTCGTTTTCGTCGAACAGATACTCTGTCTCGGCGAACATCGGGTAAAATTCGGGAAAATCCTCGATCAGTTTGCGCGACAAAAGCCCGAGATCGCGCATGCTCATCCGGTGGTTCGGCGCGGGCCAGCCGTTGGAGTTCGTGAAGGTCGAATTTGTCATGCCCAAGTTTTGCGCCCGGCGCGTCATGAAGCGGGCGAACCCGGCCTCGGTCCCGTCAGGGCTCAGCGCCTCGGCGATGACGGCGCAGGCATCATTGCCCGACAGCACGATGATGCCACGGATCAGGTCTTCGACCTTCACACGTTCGCCCGGTTGAAGGAAAAGCGTCGAGCCCCCGTATTCGGCCGCATGGCGCGACACCGGCAGCATTTCAGTCATGGCAAGCCGTCCGTCGCGGATTGCCTCGAAGGCGACATAGAGCGTCATCAGCTTGGACATCGAGGCAGGCGGCAGCGGTTGATCCGCGTTCTTGGTCAGAAGCACGGTGCCCGTGCCCACATCCACGACATAGGCCGCCGTGGCGCGGGTATCGAAGGCGCGCGCGGGTTGGGCCAGACTCAGGGCCAGTATGAACGAAAGGGCGATACGGGTCAGAACACTCATGGCAGCGGGTCCGTTATTGGGGTTGCGAGGCCTCAACCGCCTCAGTTGGTCACGGCATAGGCATCGTCAAAGCCGATACCCTTGATCTTTTTCAATAGCGTCGCACGTTCGGACCGCGACGATGCGGGGCCGACGATAACACGCCAGAAGGTTTTGCCCGCCGATGTCTGCTTGAGCACGGTGGGCACCATCCCCGACTGCCGCATCGCCGTGGCGGTGTTTTTGGCATTCTCCTCGACACTGAAAATCCCGATCTGAAGATAGGGTTTCTCAAGCGTGGAGGCCTGAACCGGCTTGGCTGCCGGTTGCTCGGCCGGGGCCGGGGTCTGGGTGTCGGCGGCTTCGGCCTCGTCAATGGCCGCGGCGGCGCCGGCGATGGGATCAAGCTCGGCGGTCTCGACCTCGGCAGGCGCAAGTTCGGCGGCCGCCGCGTCAGGCGAAGCTTCGGGGTCCGGCTGTTCCTCGCGGCGGAGCGCAGTCACATTCAATTCGGCAGGCGCGCCGGCCAGCATGTCGAGCGCCGCCGCCGCATCCGAAGACACCTGAAGCGCGGGGCCGGGATTGGCCCGTTCGCGGCGGAAAAGAGCGCCGATGACAAACTTCCCATTGGCGGTATTGCGGATGATCACGCGTTCGGGGTCTTTGACGTCGGGATGCGCCACCCAGACGCCGCCCAATGATGGCCGACCGTCCCAAAGCCCCTGATCAGTGACCTGAAAGACCTCGGGCGCCTCGACATCGCGCTCAACAAGGCGGACCGAGGACGCGGGTGTCACCGCGCTATCGGCCTCACTCTTGGGTTGCGGCTTGAAGGGGTTGATCCCCGCCATATCCTCGCATCCCGTAAGCGTCACACTTGCCGCGCCGGCCAGCAACATAACCCGTCCACCCCGATACACCTGTCCCAGAAATTCACTCATGGCTCACCGCCCCTTGCCTATGCTACGGACCGTCGCGGCCCGATATGCCTCGTCTTGTCGTGCCTTGCCCCGATTGCCTTCGGGATCGATCACCTAATGACGCGGACGTTGCCACGCGGCGCGAGTGTAGCGAATGCCGGGTCGCGAGAAAAGTCCGCAAGGCGCAATTCGGCGGAATTCCCCATAAACATGGACGCCCTCCTTGCAGGTACGGGTCAGGAGCGCTTTTCGGCTGTGGGTGTCACGTGACACCTTTCAGAATCAAAAGCGCCAGTGTAGGCCCAATTCACTTGGAGGAGTGGCAGAGTGGTCGAATGCACCGGTCTTGAAAACCGGCGTGGGTTTACGCCCACCGTGGGTTCGAATCCCACCTCCTCCGCCACAACATTCAAATAATGCAATTATTATCAATTATTTAAGCTTCTCCGCGTGGCTCTGAAAACATCCTACCCGCCAAAGGCTGAGCCGCGCCTAAGATTAGTCTCTTGGTTCCAATCTCGTGACCGGTTGCTTACCTCACTGAAACCATGCGCCTTTGCTCCTCCTGTCCGCGAGTCGCGCAATATTGTTGCTAATAGACGCAGCCCTTGAAAATTAATTTACCCTTGATGGTCAGGGCTTTACGCATGGAAAACCAGCATCTAATGTAAACGAAACTTCCGCAGCTCGACCTCGGGCGATGGTGTGGTCTTGGGTGGCGTGCAGCTCGAATATATGTTTACTTGAACGACGTGAAGCGATTTGGCTGGAAAAACGTCCGCGCGGCATGTCGCTTCGCTCAAATCACTAATCTAATCGTGTCGCTTCACACAGGTCTTGGTGAAGTTTTCACCTACACAAAAGTAGTTCAAGTGGCCCGAANCTCAAATCACTAATCTAATCGTGTCGCTTCACACAGGTCTTGGTGAAGTTTTCACCTACACAAAAGTAGTTCAAGTGGCCCGAAAGACTTGAGGTTAAGGCAGTGTTTGGATGGCTTTTCAAAAAAAACGTTTATGCTCAACAAGGCAAGAAAGAAATAACACAGCCTTCAAGGGATACGGACCTTACGTCAGCAATTAAGCAGGCTATTGGGTATTATCTTGAGGGCAATGCAAAGCCTTCGCTGCTTTACGCGAAGGCTGCTGGCTATACACATGACGTAATAAAGGACGACGAGCTTACGGCTTTCTTGGAATGTCTTAGGATTCAAGAAGCGGAACTTGAATATGATCAAGTTAATGCGGCTGAGGCTTGGTTTGAAGAAGACTTTGATTTCGTTATCAGGAGTAAGCATTGGGAGATGCTATTTTTTAATTTGGCGAGTGGCATCGACGAAACGAAAGCTTTAGAAGAGATCGAACAAATTAGACGAAATCTCCAAGGGAAGCGTGTGTCACATTTTTGGCAAGACCCTCAGGTTTCTATTGGTGAATATGCTCTAGCTAAGGCAAAGGAACTTAAGAAAAACGACCTTGATAGAATTTTCAGCAGGGGCGGCAAGGCAAGCCGTGTGCGTGAGCCGCTTGGCAAATTCTACAACTACTATACTGCCCGCCGTTAGGCTAAACGCCCAGCGCGTTCATGCGGGGCAATGTCGGTGATGGGTTGTCCGTTTGAGTAAACGCTAATGATACACTCCGAAGTGCACTGAAAAGTGTAAAATATAGGTGGCGAATCATATTACTTTACGCTTTATTGGTGGCATCTAGAGTCTAATCTAACAAAAGGTGCCAAAAATGCGTATCGGATACACACGAGTCTCATCCACCGACCAGAACACCGACCGTCAGGAATTGCCTGACGTGGAAAAGATGTTTACCGATAAGGCGAGCGGTGGATCGACGGACCGTCCAGCTTTGACCGAGTTGCTCGAATTCGCGCGTGAAGGTGATGTTGTCGTGGTCTGGTCCATCGATCGCTTCGCCAGGTCGCTGATCGACCTACAAACATTGGTGTCGGAATTGAACGGCAAGGGTGTTGCGGTCGAGTTCGTCTCGGAGCGGCTGACGTTCAACTCCGAAACCGACGATCCCTTCGCGGCATTGCAGATGCAGCTGATGGGGGCCTTCGCTGAGTTTGAACGTAAAATCATCAGGAAGCGTCAGAAAGAGGGTATCGCAAAAGCCAAGGCGCGTGGTGCGTTCAAGGGACGCAAACCGTCCATCGACCGCGATGAGATTGCCCGGCGGCATGCCGAAGGCCAGAAGCCAACGCACATTGCCCGCGACATGGGTATAAGCCGCCCAAGCGTTTATCGAATTGTGGCAGAGTTGTCCTGAAAGCTGACAGTAGAAGAACTCATGCCCTCAAGACATAACTGCTCGCCCCCTGACGTGACAAACAGAAGCCCCCGGATAGTAGAAATTCGGGGGCTTTGTGTGTCAGTTCTGGGCCCTTTTTCGCTCAGCCGAGCCTACAGAACAAAACATATCCCCGGAGTGATGCGGCCTGCAAGCGCGCTTTCTTCAATCGTGACACCGGACGTACCAACTGAAACGTATTCTTGAGTAGTGCATCCATTGGCATCCAGTACAGAGCCAGAAGTCTGTGTCAGATTAGCAAAAAGAAGGAACGGGTCATTTGACGTGTACCGATCCAGTATGACTACCCGCCTACCATCTTCAAGCTGAACGGAAGGGTAGCCTTCTCCTTTTTCAATGTAGACTGTTCGGCCACCAACTGTCATCTGCGCGTTCTGTTTAGCTTCAAGAAATTTCAGTTCTACGCCTTCATCAACAGCCACATGCTCAGCACAGCCCGCTAGAGCAAACAGGGCCGTCGCCGCTACTGTTTTCGTTGCTTTCATGTGAGTTCCTCCTTCGAAAATTACCTGCTGGCAGCCAAGACTGACAACATCAGGCCAGTGACGCAACTACTGTCTATGAGGTCCAGGTCAATGTAGAAAACTGACGACGAAATGTGTCCCGAGAGGTCCGTTTCAGTCAACAAAAAAGGGAATTAAAAGAAGTCGCAGACCGTGGGCGAGTATGACCCTGAACTGAGAATAACTGATGAAATGCCACTTGTGCCGCTTCTTTCCACATACCCCCCACAGTGAAAAAAAGTATAGGTGGTGACAAGAAATATGTTTTTTCACAAGTTGTCCTGATGTCGGAATCACCCGGCACAAGTGGCATTTTCGGCCTTTTCACACGTCGTTTTCCGTGAGCGAGGACTCTCTGACGGTCAGACCGGTAACATACTTGCCATCACTCCGCCGCTTGTGGCCGTAACCCAACCGCGTCAAACGATCCCGGAAGCTCTTGATGCCAAGCGGTTTGTTAATCCCCTGACCGCCTGTCCAGTTTTGATAACGACCATAAAGCTTGGTTATCTTGACCTCCCCCGCAGGATCACTCTGGCAGGCATCATCAACAAACTGCGCCACCTGATCAGCCTCTAGCTTCCATTCGCGCTTCGAGCGGATCGATGAAGGCGGTGCAGTGAAGGACGCACCGGCTGACGCCGGAGGCATCATTTGGAGGAATGTAATTCCAGGTACTGCCTGATGACGTCGTCAGTCACGTTCCCAGAGGTCGTGGAGAAATACCCACGCGCCCAAAAGCG
>NZ_JBAPLA010000010.1:0-81361 GCF_037083845.1 Roseovarius sp. E0-M6
TGTAAGTTTCGTCGACATGCCACTGTAGGCCGCGCCACGAACGGTGGGCACCGAATGCCCGTTTGCGAATCTCGGGGCCGAACTTGCGAACCCGGCGGTGAATGGTTGAAGCATCGACCGTCACTCCGCGTTCTGACAGCATGTCACGGACATCGCGACAGGACAGCGGGTAGCGGTGACCTGGCACGGGATTTTTCCTCCATTTGGAATTAGAGGCCGGCCCAACGAAGGGACGGACCATGAAGCGAACGAGATACACCGAAGAACAGATCATCGGCATTTTGACCGAGCATGAGGCCGGCGCGAAGTGCGCTGATCTGTGCCGCAAGCACGGGATGTCGGAAGGCACTTTTTATGCCTGGAAGGCAAAGTTTGGCGGGATGACGGTTTCCGATGCCAAACGGCTCAAGGCGCTCGAAGACGAGAACGCAAAACTGAAGAAGCTCTTGACCGAGCAGATGCTTGATGCGGCAGCAATGAAGGAACTGCTCTCAAAAAATGTATGGTCCGCCCCGCGGTTGCAAGTCGCGTGGTGACGTTTTGGCTTGCGTAAATGTATCCGGCCTCTGATCAGTGGGCTGGTTTTGCCAGCCAGGCCTTGATGAGATCCGCACCTCGGGTTCCAGATTACTTGCTCCGGGATCAAGTCCCGTTTTTTTGCACGTGGCTTACCCGTGGTCGATCAGCCGTTTGGTCATCACGTCCCCTGCAATCGATCTGCGGTTGAAACGATCAGATCATGCTGCCGCCCCCTTGGTCCGCAGATAGTTGTCGCCAGGGCGCGTCAGGATAGCCTAGGCAATTCTGGTGAGTTTATTCGCCAATGCTACGACGGCCTTGTTGCGGTGTGTTCGCTCTTCAAGGGCGCTGAGCCATCTGCCCAAAGCGTGGGTCTCGCGGTCAAGGTGTAGGAAGCATGACCGGGCACCATGGATGATCAGGCGCCTGACATACCCGTTTCCCCGCTTGCTGATCCCCAGCAGGGTCTGCTTGCCTCCGGAGGAGTGCTCCGCCGGAACAAGACCCAGCCACGCCGCCATGTCACGTGCTTTGCGGAATTGGCGGCCGTCGCCTGCAGCAGCGACGAGCGCGGTCGCGCCGAGCGCACCGATCCCCGGAATCGTGAGCAGCCGCCGCACGGTCTCGTCACTGTGCGCGATCGCTTCGATTTCTTTCGTCAGCTCGGCGACCCGCTTCTCGATGTGCGCGAGATCATCCAGCAGATCGGAGAGTAGGTTCCGCATGGTGCTGGTCAGGTCGTTCTGGTCGTTGGCCAGATGGCGGCGAATGTCTGCATGGAAGCCACCGGCGCCTGTGCGCATTGCCAAGCCATATTCGATGCAAAAAGCACGCGCCTGGTTCATCAGGCCGGTCCGGTTGCGGATCAACCGGTCCCGGATACGATGCAGGGCCTGCAGATCAACTTGGGCCTCTGATCGAACCTGCACGAACCGCATCGTTGGGCGGGTGACGGCTTCCGCAATGGCTTCAGCGTCGATGGTGTCTGATTTGTTCGACTTCACGTAAGGTTTTACAAACTTGGCCGGAATGATCTTGGCATTATGACCGAGCGCGGTGAGCTTGCGCGCCAGCCATTGAGATCCGGCGCAGGCTTCCATGCCAATCAGAGCAGTGTTCGCGGCTTCGAAAAACCGCAGCAACGTCTCGCGCGAGAATTTGGCTCTCTGCACAGGGCGCCCATCGGCATCCAGCGCGACGACATGAAAGACCTTCTTGCCGATGTCGATCCCGTAGGTAGCGGCGTTTGGTTGTGGTTTGGTGCGCATCAGACATTCCTCCTTGCTGGTTGTGGCGCCAAGTGTGACGCCGAGATGCGGGGCGGACCATCCCATTAATGGTAAGGCCCGCCGTGAAGCGCGAAGCCGTTGCGCATCTGCAGGCCAGGTTGGGCCTGTCGGAACGGCGGGATGCCGCGCAGGATGAACAAATCGCTAAGCACGTCGATGACGTTGCCTGAGTTCAGTTTTCGGTCCACCCGGATGGCCAGACACTCTCTGCTTTGCTCGTCGATTATGTTGAGCGTGCGGAACGCCTTTCCATCTTCGGTGCGGCGATGGACGAAGTCGTACGACCAGACATGATTTCGGTGCTTAGGCCGAATGACCTGCCCCCTGAAGCTCCCTCATTCATAACGAGAGTATGCTGGTCTGGTTTTCATAATCTTCGGTTTCGGTTTGGGCAAGCGCGCCGGGCGCGGAGCCCTCAAATTGCTCAAGCGTACGGCGCGCTTCTGCGGGTGATTTGTTGCCGAGCGACGAGTGCGGCCTGACGTTGTTGTAATCGTAGCGCCAGAGGGCCAGCTTCCGGCGAGCGTCGTCCAGGCTGTCGAACATTTCCTCGTTCAGGAGTTCATCTCGCAGGCTGCCATTGAATGACTCAATGAAGGCATTCTGCTGTGGTTTGCCCGGGTCGATGTAATGCCAGTCCACGCCATTGTCGTTGGCCCATTTCAGGATCGCGCGACTGGTGAACTCTGTCCCGTAGCACGTCGGGAAGAAGGGCTGTTGATAGGTTATGGCCGCCTGCGCAGCCCTCATGTAGCGTAGCGGGTGGCCATAACCGGGTCTCAGGTCTCAACAGTGGTTTTGCTGAACCACACTGCTGAGGAGACCGGCTATGACCGCCACCCATTCTATCGCGCCAACCTTGTTGGTCGCCATCGACATTTCCAAGCATCGCCACGAGGTGCTGATCGGCATCCCCGGCAAGAAGCGTCGACGTCGCATGACGATTACCAACACGCTGGAGGACTTCAGGAGATTGTCTGCAGCCCTCGCCAGCTACGATCTCCCGGTGAGGATCGGTTTCGAGGCGACCGGCAACTATCATCGGCCTTTAGCGCATCATCTTGGCCGAGCCGGGTTCGAACTGAAGCTTGTTTCCTCCGTCGGCCTCGCCCGGACGCGGGAGGCGCTGCACAATAGCTGGGACAAGAACGACCCAAAGGACGCTCAGGTCATCTTGCACATGCTCGAGATCGGCGCGGTGCAGTTCTTCCATGACCCGTTGGTCACCGGGACCGCCGATATCCAGGAGCTGTCGAAGACCCACGAGATCGTCTCGCGGTCGAAGACCGAGCTCTGGCACCGTATCCTGACCCACTACCTGCCGCTGTATTTTCCCGAGGCGGAACGCTTTCATCGCAGTTCCCGCACCGACTGGTTTCTCGCATTCATGGAGAAGTACCCATCGCCACACATGATCTCGGCCATGAGCCGCGAGGCTTTCGTCGCCGATGCCTGGGATGTTGTTGGCCGGAAGGTTTCCAAAGAACAATTACTTTCAGATATTTACGCCATTGCCGTCGACTCTGTCGGATTGCCAGTTCATGCAGATTCTGACGCGGTGCGCATGTTCCGCCTCGTTCTTGCAGAGGGGCGCAGCCTTGTCCGCTATTGAGCAGAGCGTCGTAGATGCGTCCTTCCGCAACGCTACGACCGTCTTTACGATAGGAGACGCCAATGGGGCACCGCCAGATCTGCAGCGGCGGCTCGACGGGCCAGGGCGTGATCCGACGGATGAATTCGACACGTGCCCGCGCGCAGGGCACGGAAGCCGGCCAGCCCCCCGAGAGGCACAACAGAATGGCGCAATCGATCGGGTAGCTTTGTGCCTGGGTCCGATTTGCTGTTCCGAACAGGGACACGAACGCAGCGATGAATATTGCAGCTAGATAGGGAAAGAACTTCGGCATGAAATGGGGTCCAGAGTGCTTCTCATGTGATCCCTATATTCCACAATAGTATATTATTGTCACTCGATTTCGCTTGGCGTCTGCAATTTCTTATTCAAGTCCTTTCATCGAGCACCATCCCGACCGATAGCTGTCAGAGCGTCCAAGAGATCAATCACCGCATCGGGTGTCACGACTTTGGCTTTCGCCAGAATGCCCCGGCTCAAGGGCGGGTCGACAAGTTTCGTAGTGCGGTTTCCGCCAATCCAGAGGATCGACAGTTCCGACGTATTCCACAAATAGACCCATCCAATGACTTGATACCGGTCGTCTCCGTACAGGCGAGCAACGGCCTCACCGTCTTCTTTGCGCTTGGTCACTGGTCACATTCACTCCAAGCCCGTCGACCGGGCGATCTCGTTTTCTAGCGTTTCTTATCAGGTTGTTTGTCGAGTCGGCTTGGGTCCAAGCGGGGAATTACTCGCTGAAACGTTAGGCCGATAAGACTTCTTATGTTACATTATAAGATGATATTTAATATACTAAGAGTTGCGATAGTATATCTTCGTATTTATATTCGCCGTATTTTAAGGAGATCCCCTACCATGCATTTTCCGGTCAAGAAACATGTCCTTCTCTTTGTGGCCGCGCTCGCTTTTGCGAATATTTCGCTGCCTTCAAAAACAAAAGCTCAGACCTATCCGATCGACTGCGCGATTCTTCTGTGTTTGTCTGGCGGTTGGCCAGCATCTGTCCCTTGTTCTCAAGCTCGCGCCGAATTCATCCGGCGGATCACGCCCTGACCGGTAGAACCACCGCTGCAGATTTGGCGCTGTCCGATGGGTGCGTCCTACGAGATCGAACGTCAGCCGAGCGGAACAGACCGGATGTTCGACGCCTTGTTCCAAACAAATAATATTCGCCCGCGCAAGTCCTTTCCCGCGAACCATCGCGTCAAGGGCGCAATAACAGAACCAGCCGCTTGGAGCTTTGACGAAACCTCTGACGAACTCGTCCCAGAGGATTTTGTCCTGCGCCTTGTCCAAAATCGTGCAGACATCGACATCAGTGGCCCGGAGTTCAATTTCGTGCGGTCCATTCGGGTTTTTGATGTTCGCTTCGCCTCACAGCGAGAAGCTGGGGATAAAGTTGAGTGCAGACGCTATGCGCTGGTCTACCTCGGCACATACGGCACGCAGGGCGATTTTTCATGGGCAGTATCTGCACCAACGGCTCTACCCGCCGCTCATATCGGGCTCGAAGGATGGGGATCGAATTGCCCAAGCCTTTATAATCGTTCGGTATTCGTGGATTGGCGCGACTATGCGGGTAACTATGGGTTCGAGCAGGTAAATTACTGAGGCCCAGCCGCGAACTGTAATGCAGCGGCGCCCGCATACGAGACCGATCAACACCACCTAAATCAGACACAGAGCTCCAAGTTTGCGCCACAAGACCGATGGGACGGATACGCCCGGGTCGCTCACAGTCGCTTCATTCGTTCACTTCGCAGACCGCCAAGGCCAATCTTGTCCGCTGCCCTTCACCTCGATACGGGTCAAGCTATCGAAGTCGATTTCACTCTTCTCAACGTCACTGAGGTCAGGTTGACATCGTGCAACCCGTTGGGGGCCATTGACACCCCACATCACCGCCAGCGCGCCGGTATTCCAGCGATAGATCCATCCGACAACACTATGCTCATCCGTCCCGATCAAATTGGCGATCGCGACGCCTTCGACCTTATCTTCATTCACTGTTAACTAATTTCCTGCAATTTGGCGTTCCGGATAGCAAGCAGCCTGGATCTCAAATCGTTTGGTGCAACCGCATGCCGAGCCTCGTTAATATCGGTTACTGTTCTTCATTGCGGTAAAGGCCTTCACACTGGGTGAATTCAGCTTCCGTTTTCTAAATCAATTAAATAGTTCAAATCCTATGGTCGGGCTCCGTGGCGGCTTCGACGATCGCCAAAACCTCGAAGGGGTCAAAGCCGATGGCGCGCGCAAGGACGACCAACTCGACGACGTCGACCCGGCGCTGGCCGCTTTCAATGCGCGCCACAAGTGATTGATGGCACTTGAGCTTGACCGCCAAGTCCTCCTGACCGAGGCCCGCCTTGATGCGGGCGCCGACCAATGCCTGGCAGAGTGCCACCTGTCCCGTGCTTCTGATTGTTTTTGCCACGCGTCACATACCTTTTGTGACGTCGCTAGCGGATGAAATCTGTTATCTAAAAAGTAGATATGTGAGGGTATTATCGGCGTCTGGTTTCCATGGGCTGCAAGTCTGATGGTCCCGAGGTTGCCCATCAATCCCCTACCAATTGCAGGAACCGGCCATAGTCCTCGCTGACTTCGCGCGCTTCCTCGAAGGCGCGGGCGCGTTCGCTGTCGAGGCAACGGAAGTAGCTCTGGATATCCTGGATGTAGTCTTCGAAATCGCCACGGATGATGTCTGCATAGTCCCGCGCGGCCTGCGAATCGCTTGGCACGAAAGGACGGGCCGGGGCGAAGCAGGATTCCGCCAAAACCTGCCCGGGAACGCAGATCAGAAGGGCCATAGCTTGCAATGGGAGCAGGCATGTCAACCTTGGGTTTCTCAAACCTGTTATCTCCTTGATCGTGGACATTGGCCGTGACTAGTGTTTGCGTAACCAAACTACAGCTAAAGCACGATATTACATCTTGCGGTTGATAGTATACTATCGTAACTCTGGGGTTCAAGTAGGAATCCCCGAGGTTGCGCCATTGGAGAAAGCGTGAGCCGGGCCATGAACTGGGACATCGAAGCACCAAATGTGGTTACGGAAGCCAGGTTCCGCGAGCTCGTGGAAAGCGGCCATAGCGCAGAAATCCTGTGCCAGGAGTCGGCACATAAGAAAGGCCCTAGCTATTACGGGGTCTGGATCATGCGCGTTGTCTCTGATGACGGGGTGGAAAAGCTCCTCGTCACCGCCCGCACGCGGACGACCTACAACGATATCAAGATCCGCGAGTTCAAGACGATCTCCGGCGTGGTGTCTTTCTTCATTGGCCTTGGCTTTGCGCATGTCGACCTGCCGCTTGAGGCGGGGACAAGCCGTACCAACAAACTTGCGCCGTCAGACAAAGCCCCATCAGACAAGGGCGCTGGCAGCTAACCTCGTCTGCCTCTGGCTGGTCGCAGCACCTGCCTCAGCTCAAATGGTCCTGGTCATGGAGAGCGACGGCTCCCTGATCCCGTCACGCTCCCAAAGCAGCTTTGCTCGAAACTACAATGACGGGATTGGTCAGGGTTCGGCCTCCGATGGGATCGCGATCTTCGGCGAGGTAGAGGCCGAGCAAGAGGGCGTCCAAGTCGCGGCCCTTGCCCGCCCGACTCCCCTGCCCCGCGCCGATGTCCTCTCCGGGATTCAGACCACGGCCTTGCGCTATGCCGGCCATCCTGGCCTGCGTCGCGCGAGGCTTTCCGTGACGGATTGGCTGGCTCTCTATCGGGCAAATATCGAGGTTGAGAGCGCCTACCGGCAGGATGCGATTTCAAGTGCAGGTGCCATTGGCCTTGGTCAATTGATGCCAGCGACGGCGCGTGATCTGGGCGTCGACCCGCGTGATCCGCTGCAGAACCTCGACGGCTCCGCCCGCTACCTCGCGATGATGCTGGAGACGTTCGGCGATCCGCATCTGGCGCTGGCGGCCTACAACGCGGGGCCGGACGCCGTGCGCCAACACGGTGGCATTCCCCCTTACCGAGAAACCCAGAACCACGTGGCCCGCGTCATGGCCGTCGTGGCCCGATTGGAAGGATCAAATTCATGAAACAGATTTCAAACCTCTTTGTCGCCTCGCTGGCGCTATTCCTGCTGATTGCCGAACCCGCCCTCGCCCAGAGCATTGATCTCTCCCCGATCCAGAGCCTGTTACAGGGCATCGTCGATGCGCTGACCGGCCCACTTGGCGTTGTCATCGCGACGCTTGCCGTTCTCGGGGTCTTTCTCAGCTGGTTCTTCAACATCATCGATCTGCGCCAGGCGCTCTGGGTCCTCGTGGGCATCGCTGGTGTTGCCGCCGCCCCCACCATCGTTGCCGCGGTCTTTGCCGGTGGCTGAACGCTCGCCCCTCTTTCTTGGGCTCGCCCCGCTGACGATGTGCGTGAGGTGCGCACCATCCCCAGCCCGCACCAATGCGGATGGACCGAACACTGACGGACCGGGTAGAGGGATAACGGTACTGGACGCCGCGGACTGCCGATCACGCGTGACCGATTGCACGCACCATGAGACATGACGAAAGGGCCGCGCCAAGCGCGACCCCCTCTCTTCAATCCTGCGACGCCGTCTTCGCCGGGTCAGCAACCCGCATGACCGTCAGGCCTTTCGCTTCCGCCTTCTGCCCGAGGTTCAGCGCCACCCCGTTGCGGCAATCACACTCCCAACCCGTCGAGGATTAGTTTCGTCTCTGGCATCCGCTTCAGCGAGTTGCCGATGTGATCGCGCCAGCGCGGACCAACCTCCAGCGCAGCGGCATAGGCGCGGGACAGATCGTCGGGACGGTCCTCGGCCATCGCCTCGATCAGGAACGCGGCCTGCTCGCGGTCTTTTGCAGATTTGAGGCTCCCCGCCCCGTCACGGCGCCGGTCGGCAATGATCAGCTTGTGGATCGCATAACGTTCCGGTCGCGGCACCTGGACCAGAACGCCGGATCGATAGATCGCCGCCGCATGGATCGGCTCGGCAATCAGGAAGTTGAGATAATTCAACGCTTGGGCGTTCACGCCCAAGGCGGGCAGCTCTCGAATGGTCTCGTCTCCGAAGGCCGGTGTCAGGAACTCGACTAGCTGGCCACTGCCACCCTGGGCCCATCGCCAGGTCCGGCCTTGGTCAAGAGCCGGCAAGGGATCAAACTTGAGCGCCGAGAACGTCTCGGCGAGACCCGGGTCGACCTGATCCTGCAACGCAACGCTGAGCTTTTCGAACTGCGCGATGTCGATGTCACCGGTATTGGCCATGCCCCCCAAGGGCAAACGAACTCCAAGCTCGCCCTCATAGAGCCGGAACGCGTTCGTCCCGACGATGGTGCCACCCAACCGGAATGTCCCCGCTGCGGCCATGGCCGACAGGATGGAGCCGGTCGCCCGGTCGGTGGGAGTCATGCCTTCGGCGCGCAGAAGTCGAACGAGCCGCGACCGTTCTGCCTGCCGGTCCTTGGCAGTCGCGCGCAGCTCCTCAACCCGGTCGATGCGCGCGCGTGTCTCGTCGCTGTCTTCGCCGATATAGGTGAACTGCATCTCGGTTCCGACGCGTCGCGTGGCGTACCAATAGGCCTTGTCGCCGCGCTCCTTGAGCGTGGGCTTGCCTTCGACACTGGACAAGGCATCATCCTTCAAGAGACGCACCAGATCGGTATAAGCGCTCATCGCGATGCTGCTGAGAGGTGTCATGCCAATCATTTCCAAGTTTTGCTTGGCACGCATATACCTATCAAAACATAAAATTGCTAGGCAAGATAGAAATCTGGCTCAACCGATGTGGGGGGCACATGAACGACACGCCGAAACCGGGCACCAAGAAACGCAGAGGCTAGGTCCCCGCGAGGGGCCGATCTTGCGTAACCGACCGCACGCGCCATGAGACATGACGAAAGGGCCGCCCGAAGGCGACCCTCTCTCTTCAGTCCTGTGATGCCGTCTTCGCCGGGTCCGCAACCCGCATGACCGTCAGGCCTTTCGCTTCCGCCTTCTGCCCGAGGTTCAGCGCGACCCCGTTGCCGCCGAAGAGTACAACCCCCGTCGCCGCGAACTTGTCGTCCAGCATTTCGTCGTTGCACTTGAACGGCGCCGCTCGCCCATGCGCGGACCAGCGCGGATCAAAGCGCGCCTGTGCTATCCCGCGTGCCCGGGCCCACCGAGCCGCAATCATCTCCGCCCCGTGCTTGCCACCCTTGTGGCAGAGGAAGATCTCCTGGTTGCGGTTCTGCTTGATCCGTTCGCGAACCTTGTCGAGCGTGTTGAAGATCACATCGACATCGGTCCAGTCGGTGGCGCCTGAGACGATCAAGGGAACCCCCTCGACTTTCGACTTCTCGGCAGTCTCGCGGTCGTGCTGCTCCAGAAGCTGCCGCGCCTCGAAGACCGCCCCGGTCTCTTGCGCCCGGACGCTTGCGCGCGAGCCGGCTGCCGGGATGAAGGCGTGACCGGTCTCGATCTCGTAGCATTCCGCCGCCGCCTCGCTCATCACCTCGATGGCGCCGACAATCTCGCGCAGCTGCAGAAAGCGCGCCTGCGCCTCTTCGAGCGCGGTCTCGGCGATCTCCGATCCGTCGTGGGATTTTGCCAGCGCGCCGATCTTGTCGGCGGTGCGGTCGACCTCCTTGCCAAGCGCCACCTTGCGCCGCTGCAGGATCATCGCGAGCCCATGGGCCAGCGGTTCGATTTCTGCTTCAAGCCCGGTCCCGCGCAGCTGGCCGAGCAAAGCCTCGAAGCTCTCGCGGATGATGTGGTCGGTCAGGATGTGATCTTCCGGGATCGGCAGCTGCGCGTCCTTCTCGGTCAGCCCGAAAAGTTCGATCGTCTCGTAGGTGTTTGCGGTGTCGTAAGCCATGTCTGGTCTCCAGTGTTCGGTTCCTAGGCCACCACGTGAGTGTGGGGGCATGGCCGAATGCCTGGTTTCCGAATCTGCCCGGGTCAGGGACGGCGCAGCCGCCGGCTTGCCGGGCGCAAAAGTTTTCCTCGTGCAGCAACTGACACATGCGCGCCCTCACGCACGGGACCGCCCCTTGCCACAAACCCTGCCCTCGCCGAAAAGTTTTGCGATCCTTGACGCGGGCTGATTTGGGGGCCATCCGGAGGATATGCTTCCGCATTCATGTGTGTGTGTTTTGACGGTAGGTTTGCCCGACCCGAGCAGGCAAACGGGCCGACCGGACGCGGGAGACGGATGAAGTGGCGGGATCGTTTTGGCCTCAGGCCAAAACAGACCAGAGCGCAATCCGGCGGAGCGGCCGGGGAGGAACGTGCTCGCGAGGCGGGCAAACCGGGATGCCGGGTGCGACGCCGCGGTGAGGCCGAATGGCCGAATGCGCGACGGAACGAAGGGCCGTTCTCCCCTGCGACACGCGAAGCCGAGCTGGGGAGGCCGCAAGGCAAGTTGGAACTGCGTTCCAAAGGAAGACTGGGAAAAATCTGAGTTTCAGTTGTAGAGGTCAAAAGCGGAACTTCGCTGCGTCATCCAGGAACGGGCGAGATGCAGGACTAAGTGTGAATTCGGTGCGTCTGAGCACGTGGCCAGTCTGGCGCGGTTTGCCGACCTTCAATTTGCGTTGCACACACACTGCACACCTCCAGCCGTTAAGCAGTTGATCCAGCGGACCAACGTGTCCCTTCCTCCATGGGCAAAGTGTTTTGCCTTGTTCTGCTGCGAACCAAGACCTGAACTGAAAGGTCAACAAGGGCGTCGGAACCTCCCGAAAAACTCCCCGAGACAGGTACGACCTGGTGGATGTCGCGACCGACTGCGACCGGAATCAAGTTTCCGGACCCGACGCTTCGATTCGTTGGATCGAAGGCAATCCAACCAGCACCGGGGATAAACATTTCGACCCAGGCATGTGTAGTTCCTGAACCCGTCGACCCGACGAGGCCTATTTCGGGATCGGACAGATAGCCGGAGACAATGCGGGCCCCCAGGCCAAGACGGCGGACTGCCTCTGCAAGCAGGACAGCGAAATCGCGGCACGAGCTCCATCCCCTGTCGAGTGTCTCGATCGGCGACTGGGTGCCTTCGTCGTCGCGGCTCTGGTAGGAAATCTGCGTGAACACGCCATTGCTGATGTCCTTCAGCAGAGACAGCGTGTCGGTCGGGCGTGCCATGACAAAGCCCTCGATCCATCTGGCAAGGCGGCCATCGACGTCATCGTATTGCGGCACCGTCAACGCACCCAGGTCCGTCCATTCGTCGGCGGCGTAGACAAAGGGGTACTGGGCGGCCGAGGCAGCGATGGCAAAGACCGGCCAGGCTGGCGCGGTCAGTTCCACGGTGGCTCGGCTTTCGATCACCAGATGATCTGTCGGACCGTCAAAGATGGCGGTGCCGATCGCGTTGCCGGCCACATCATGCACCCAGGTTACGGTCGCCGTCGGGGCAATGGAGATCTCGTGGGAGAAAAGACGCAATTCCCGCGTTTCGCGCGGACGCAACATCAACCTGTGCGGCCCGAGAGCGACCGCCTGACGGTATCGGTAGGTTGTCGTGTGAAGGACGTCGAGGCAGGCCAAAATTTGAGGTCCAGTGTGGTTCGAGCAAGACGGCACGCAAGTCGATGCGGATCAGCGGCGGCGCGATGACCCGGAGCTATCGGGCACGGCGTTTCGCCAGGCGTTCAATCCCTTGCAGCGCCGACAGATCCGCTCTCCGAACCCTTCGCTCCAGAAATGGGTTTCGCACCGCAGGCATTGGCGTTCCTGCGGAACGTCGCGCCGGGCCCGAACGGTCGGAATGTATAGCCGTTCGCCTTCGGCCATGGCCTCGTCCGACATCAAGTCCGTCCCGCCACTTGGCGGCCTAGCGATCGCGACAGTGTTTCCGATATTGAAGGCATGCCTTCGTTTTCGGCGGCCCGGATTGACACATCGTCCCGGTTCCTTTGGGTGGTCGTCGTCGACGCCGGCACATTCAGATCGGGATCGGGCGTCCCGCGGCCTGAATAAAGATGCCGCAGATGTGCTTCGGAGACGCCATCGGCCTCCATCACGAGGCGCACCATCGGATCCGCCAGCATTTCCTCGACGAAAAAATCGGACAACGCCTTACCCGTCAGCTTGTCCCTCGCACGTGCGTGGTCCAGGTCGGCAAGGGAAACGGTCAGTGTCCGCGCAAGTCCAGGATGCGATGTTCGGGGGTGAAGCTTTACAAGGACGGAGGCCTTCCACGCCTCGGGATCCTGTTGATCCGGTGGCAAAACCAACTCCGTTTCGATCTCGTACTCTCCAGCCGGGAGCGTCTCGGCAAAGCCTGGAACTGTGAACGGTCGGACGAAAACCGCAACGGTCCTGCTCGTCAGATCTTCCATCGGCGTAATCCTCTCCCTTACTGTTTCTGTTGTTCGCGCGCTCCTTGAGAATGGGGCGCGCAGCCTGCGCAGGCCTCAAGATGTCTCTTGTTTCGCTGGCGCTTCCTTGCCGGCGGGCTTGGTCTCGTTCTCTTCGGAAGGGGTCTTTGCAGGCTTCAGCTTCAATGCGGCCGCAGCCCTGGCGGTCAGGTCCTTGAAGGACATGTCATCAATCCTTTGATTGGCCGGAGCCAACTCCTCATCCATGATGGACCGGGATGTTTGACATCGGTACTTTACATATGGGGATTGGCGATGTGATTTACGATGGTGTATCGAAAAGGAGGCCAAGATCAATCAGGCCAATTCATCCGTCCAGACCTTGAATTCCGTTAACGTATTTTCACCGAATGTCTGGGTCAAAGGGACATCGGCGGCATCGCGGCCGCGCGCGATCAGAATTCTCGCAAACCTCGGTTTGTTGTTGCGCGGGTCGAACATGTGCCATTCTCCAGAAAGGAACACCTCCATCCACGCGGCGAAGTCCCCCGGCGGATGCGGGAGAGGTTCACCGATGTCGCTCAGATATCCGGTGCAGTAGCGTGCCGGAATGTTCATGCAGCGACACAAAGCCATGGCGAGATGGGCAAAGTCGCGGCAGACGCCCTGTTGCTCGGCCATTGCCTGCGATGCGGTGCGCGTCGCTTTCGCCTGCATGTAGTCGAAGCGGACATGTCCGTGCACGAAATCGCAGATCGCCTGGACGCGGAACCAACCGGGTTCCGTGGTCTCGAAAAGTCGCCAGGCTTCCTCCGAGAGAAGATCGGTATCGCAATACCGGCTCCCCTGCAGGAACACGAGCGTATCGGATGGCAGATCCTGAACCGCGTGCTGTTGCGCGGCGGGAAAGACGGGATCGGGCCGGCCCGTGTCGCGGAAGATGCCATCCGTCGACAGGCAGAAGTCGCCCTCCGGAGCCAACAAGCGCGTACACCAGTTGCCGAATCCGTCCCGGTAGCTTTCGAGCGGCACGCTCGGCGACGTGACGAGGTAATCGGCGCGCTCCAGATCGCCAAAGCGCGAATAGTGGACGTTCAGCAGCGCGAGCAAAGGCGTCGGCTGGGGGAAGCTGTATCGCAGACGACACCCTATGCTGACCCGCATGTCGGACACACTGCCGCGCCTTGTCATGTCACGATCACCGTCCAAGGATGCACGCCCCGTCGGAGAGCCGGAAGTCCCGGTAGATTGCGGCCATTTTCAGGATTCTAGAAATCGTCAAGTTCTGGAACCTTCCCAAGCCTTACGAGGAAGCTCGGTTCGCCGACTTCTCCACTGGCTGGATCCTCGATGACCATGTAAGCGTCGGCACCCGCGCACTCCTCGGATAGAGCCTCTCGTTCGGCTCTGTTTTGTGCTTCCGACGCTGTGGAATATTCAAACTGCTTGGCAATCTTCAGGCCTGTCTGCCCGTTGCGCCCAGCTTTCATTTCAACATAAGTCTGGCAGATATAGTGGATTTTTTCTGGGGATCGCTCTGCGTTTGTCATGGATGGTTCCTTGTGATCGGCAGGGAGTGTTGGGAAGTTCTGGGAGCAGCCCTGGCCGATTTCCGCCCGATTGAAGTGACCATTGCCCGGCGGAGCACATCACGCAAACATGCCCGCCGAAATTCAACTACCGGGTCGAAGCGGCTTTCGAGCGACGTGATTTAGACGCTGCTGAAGTCTTGGTTACAGGTGGCGTGTTTGCTTCTCTTTCAAGACGGGCGGTACGCAGTCGGGAATTCTTGGCGTCACGTTGTTCCGTTTCTTCGTCGACCATTTGCCTGACGACACGCGTCGTCTTATCCATCGCGGTTTCCGGTTTGGAGTCATACACTTTAAACAGATTGCTTTTTGTAAGTTTAGTCAATTTTCAGTTTCCTTTGTTTTGCAGGCGGCAAAATCAAGCGAGGTCTTTCAAACCAGCGCCAAGTGGTCGACCTTGCTCTGGGTGCGCCGTGATGGGCGTGTGGGTGGATAACCCATGAGCTCTACTTCGATGTCAGGCGCGGCCATGGCATGCATTAACGCATTATAATTCATCTGGAATCTTACCTCGGATCCCGGCGTTGGCGGGATGCCGAGCGTTCCAATGACAAGATGATCGCTGGTTGCACCGATCAATGTGCTTCCAGCAGGCATTGAAAGCCCCAGAATGTCGGTGTCCTGATGCCCCATCGCGAGGATCATGCGTGCAGAGGCACCACTGGGTGTCACAATGCGAAGTCGTTCCCTAGGTGGATCGATGAGGGCGATAGGGAAAGGCGAAGGTTTTGCACCCGTTTCGATAACTTCGGCAACAAGCGTGAAGGCGTCCGTGTGCATTCCGCCGATCTGGTCTCCAGACACCGGCTCAACTCCCAGAAGGATCGCCTCACCCAGACGGAGGTCGTTGACGCGACCCGTCGCGTGTTCGCCAAGCGCCCACGGTAAATTGGTTGAGTTGCCACCAGACACGATCTTGAGGAACGGGCCGCATACCCCCTCGATCTCATTCGCGAGGTCGCAAAGAGCCGCCATTTGCAAAGCAGTCGGGCTAAGCCCGCTCAAACAGGCAAAGTTCGCGCCTATCCCTTTCAACGCAACCCCAGGCATTTGCATGACGTGCAGCGCGATATCTTCCAGGTTTTCGGGCAAAATCCCGTCCCGTTGATCCCCCATCTCGACCATAAGAATGATACCGTGGTCGGACCCATTGCGGATCGCGGCAGCAGCCAAGGCCGTAATAACCAACTTCTCGGTGTTATAGCTCGCTTCACATGACTGAACGACGTGATCGGCCTGGCTTAACATCGGTGTACGGATCAGAGTGATGGGGCCAGTCATGCCTGCCGCACGCAGCCTTTGCACATTGCTGATACGTGCATCTGCAAGCCCCACGGCACCACCATCGAGCATGGCCTGAGCGATTGCAGGATGCCCGCAGACAGCCTTGGTCACGCCCGTGACGCCGATCCCACGCGGGCTCAGGCGCCCGACAAGTGTCTGCGTGTTGCGCCGTATCTTGCCCAAATCCACTTCGATGCGCGGGCAGCTCATACTGCGGCCATAGACGGCCCTTGTGTCAATCCAGGGTACGCGGCGATTACCATCGCAAGCAGTTGTGCAGCGGGCCTCGCAAGCGCATCGGTGACGGGCAGCCCGAGTTTGTGTGATTGCGCCGCGATGGTGTCGGTGATTTCGGCCTCACACATCCCCTCGTGATTGAGCGTGACACCGATGACCTTTGTATCTGCAAAGGCCTCGATCAAGGCAATCTCACTTGCCGCAGAAGGCATCTGCATATTGGGAAAGTCGCTGCGATGGGCACGTTTCGGCGCGTGCTGAAGGATGACAGCATCCGGCTGGCTCCCCCGAAGGATAAAGGCAGATGTGCAAAACGCGGGATGGCTCAAAGCACCCTGACCTTCGATCAAAACCACATTGGGCTGTTCCACTTCAGAAGCCGCAACAATCGCGCCTTCAAGCTCGCCACAGCAAAACTGGGGCGGTACGGCATCCATTGCGATACCGTATTTCGCGCCCTGCATCAGGCCGGTTTGGCCCGTGCCGACAAGGACCGTCTTGATGCCGCTGGCATTCAGGGCCTGAGCCAATACGGTCGCCGTTGTCCGCTTTCCAATGGCGCAATCGGTTCCCAGAACGGCAATCCGCAGCGCTTTAACAGCGGCGACACTGCCATCAAACAGGCGCATGTCCTTGCTGGGTTTCGGCTTGCGGATGTCGCGGATCGTGACATTGCGAACTGACGCCGCGTTGGCTATTTCTGTGTCATCGCACAGATATTCATGCAGCCCGCTCACGATGTTCATGCCAAGCTCAATCGCTTGGAGAACAACGCCTCGGT
Organism: Roseovarius sp. E0-M6; assembly: GCF_037083845.1. Classification (NCBI taxonomy): domain Bacteria; kingdom Pseudomonadati; phylum Pseudomonadota; class Alphaproteobacteria; order Rhodobacterales; family Roseobacteraceae; genus Roseovarius; species Roseovarius sp. E0-M6. Next base: position 16,612 of record NZ_JBAPLA010000010.1, read on the forward strand.
CCGCAGTCGAGAGACGCCCTGTTGAAGGGGCCATCCCATAGATCAGAGTATCGGGAAGGGCGGTTTCATGGGCAACTGCGGCGTCCAGATGACCAAAGATAGGTATGCTGTTGCTGACAGCATCCAGAACGGTCCCGCTGTTTTGGCCGCTACAGGTGCTGTCGATTACAGAAAGGATACGATACGCTTGCGAATGGCGCACAAGGCCATTTGCCGTCTTGCCATCGACTTGCGCGAAATTCCCTTCGCAATAGACGACCGCCGTTGGTGAGGACGTGATCTGCCTGCCTGACGTCAAGCCTACGGATTTGATCTGTTTCATTGGAGGTGCTTGCGGTCCCCTGATAGGGCGGCGGATGGTATCGACAGTTTCAGATTTAGTTTCCATTGTAGTTCTCTTTCACAGGTTGGCACGGAGGGCAGAATTGCCCTCACATGTGCATTTTGAATGGGAATGGCGCCGTGGCTTGCGCCTAGTTGTTAATGACGCACAGCCCCTTTGATTTTTGGAAATTCTTGTTGCATTCCCAGCGGTTTCCCGACCTGACCAGATGCGCATTTTCGGGAACGTTTATGAATTCGCATGTCGCGGCTGAGGCGGCGTATCCCCGATCACACTTCCACCCTGAGCCGTAGCTTGCGTCATCGAAGTATGCATTTGCGGGGATCGCGACGGCTTCGCACAGACCAGCCCGTTCAAAGAAGCCGCGCTCACATGTCCAGGGCAGACCGTATCCTGATCCGTTCAGATAGGCGTTGGCCGGAACCGCGATAGCAGTACACTGGTCGCCCGTTGCTTCGAACCCGCGTTCGCACGTCCAGGTGGAGCCATATGAGGTATCTGCCAAGTACGCATTTGCTGGCAGCACGATTTCCTGACATGTGTCATCGACCTCGATGTAGCCACGCAAACACCGCCAAGGTTCGCCTGAGGGGTCCAAGAACCCACCTTCGGGCACCTCTACCGCAACGCATGCAGCTTCATCGGTTCTGCGAAACCCATGCAGACATTCCCATCCGGACCCGTAGGACCGGTTCGTGTCATATGCGTTTTGCGGCACGACCACAGCGACGCAGGCATTCTCGTTCAGACGAAATCCAATGTTGCATTCCCATCCATCACCGTAACTTTTTGCACTGGCATTCTCGGGCATTGGCTGAAGTGAGGATTGGGCAAATGCAGGGAGTGCAAGCAACATGATTGCCATAACTGAACCTAAGAATAGGGCCATGACGGTTGGTCTGTCTGCCGGAACATCAGCTGCGATAGATTGCGGAACTCGGGGTTTCTTTAATCCTGTTTTACGATCCATCTAAAGCGAGCTCCGCAAGACATGCGTCTGCCAGATCCCGGCTCGGGGTGTCAGTGCCCGGCAATGTGGCCCAGCCGGTTTCCATCATTGCATCGCGCTGCTGAAAGCCGGAAGATTCTCGAAGCGTTGCCAGTATTTCGACGCGTTCCGCATCCGCTTCTGAAAGGCCTAGACAGACCGGCACCATGGCCAAGGTGACTTGCTCTGCGGCAAGGTTATCAGCCATCTCAAGGGCACCGCCTGAAGTTGTCCAGCCGCCCCAGGTGAAGCCAAGAACAGAGACAGCAACTGCGCCAACCAACGCGCCGTAAACACCGGGTTTCGTCCATTCGGGAAATGTCATGTTCCATCCTCCTGCGGAGAAAGCGCCGCATCGCTGTGATTGATCGTCTCGGTCGCTGCCTGATCCCGACTCAGCGCCTCTTTCAGATCACTGTCAGAAATTGCGCGTAACTCGGAGCGTCCCGCATGACGGCCCCTTCCGCGCACCGTCAGGTAGGTCGCCGTCCGTCGGAAAGCCTCGAAGCTCAGACCCTGGAGAAGCTCTTCTTCGACGAGAACTTCGTAGTCACCCGCAGGCAAATCGCCCGGGTATCCCGGCAAGGTGAACGGGTTCGAAAACGTCACCGTCGATCTAATCGACCGCATGGTCATCTCTGGTCTCCGCGATGTTGGCAGATTCGTCGCTCATTACTGTCGACGGCCCCTTGGAGTCCGGGCCCGACCTGTCGAACGCTTTCTTCTTGTGTAACTCACGATCGTTCGCCTTGCGCTGACACAGGTTAGTCTCTGGCGCCGAACCGTTTGCGAACTCGCCGGGCACAGTCGCCGACACTGACCTGTGTAAGGGCGCCGGGACCGACCTGCGCGTACCCTTGTGGGAAACAGGGGCGATTTGCGTTCCTGCAACCTAGGAATGGAACGACGATGGCCACACCCAATGTCCTCAACCCGCACCCACCCGAGTTCGAGCGATTTCTCTATGCGTCCGTTGGCGAGGATCGAAACGGATATGTCGTGACGGTCCTCTCCACGCTCGCGCGGCTCGGCCTGCCCACCGCGCTGTTCTTCGTTCTGCACGGCGTTCACGCGCAGATCGCCATCGGGCGTGTTGATCAGCAGCGACAGGTAGTCATTGCCCGTGCGGCTGCTTTTCGCCATCCACGCCGAGCCGACGCGGATCGGTGTGCCCCGGGGCGAGCTGACCTCGATCCGGTAATCGGGGTGGGTCTCCTCGGATTTATAGCTGTTCTCGATCAGCATGAACTCCAGATCGAACATCATGTTGGCGATGTAGCCGGTGAAGGCGTTGTCAGCGTCCATGGCGGTGAGCTCGCCCGAGATCGAGCCGGATTTCATCAGGCCGTTCGAGACCAGCGGGATGATCTCGAATTCGCCGCTTTGGGCCGCGCGCGCCTCTTTCGTTTGCACCGCGTTGACCCGGAACGGGCCGAGGCCGACATCAAGCTGCATCGAGATGTAGGGGTTGCCGCTGGTATTGCCGGTCTCGTTCCAGGCCGTGCCGATACGCACCTTGCGGCCTGATTTGTTGACTGCCGTCACGTCAAAATCCGGGCTGCGTTCGGACATCTTGGCCCGCGCCTCCAACCGGATGGCGATGTCAAAGCGTGCCCCGTGGATCATGCCGGTGTACTGAGCGGCTGCGATCTCGACATTGCGAGTGAGGGTTCCTGCGAACATGGGATGGTTCCTTTTGGATTGGCCGGTGCCTGACGTTCTTGCCAACGCATCCGGGATTGCTTTCTCGACCCCTTGAGGGATCACAAACCAGAAAGCTCGCTTTCCTTTCAGCCCCGATCGCGGGTCAGAGCTGCCGTCCGAGTGGGAGTGCCCCCGCGCCTCCGGGTGCTACGCCCCTCCCCTGCCCGTCTGGTCTTGATTTGCTGCCCGGATTTTCCGCGCTGTCCTTCGATCGCGCGATGAAGAACTCCGTTTCTTCTCCGTTCAACCGGTGCCCTTCCCGGTCGGTCAGGCCGATGCAGCTGCCGTTCGGCTGATAGGTGATGAGGTACTGACCGAGCCTGTCCTTGTGCACAACATAGCCGGTATTGGCCCAATGCACGGTCTGCCCGGCATCGACGGCGGCCTTGATTTCATCGAGTGTCATGCGATCCTCCTCAAGAAGAATGGTGGGGAAACGGCGCAAGAAGCCCGCTCTTCCAACCGGGCTTCCGTGCAGCATTCATTTGGCGAAGAGCCGGGAGCTGTCAGGCACTTTGCATGGCTTGCGTCGCGCGCGCCGCCATCCAATCCTTCAGGCCAAGAACCGTTCTTCCGGCGGCGACCTCAGATGCCCAGGCAACTCTTGGGTCGCCGCAGGGCTCATCGCCAGAATGCCGGTCGATATGGCCATTGGCCATCCATGGCTCAGGCTGGATCCGTCGCAGCCAGTCCGCCATGCTCGGAATGCGGCCCTGGCAGTCTTCACGGATATGCTGCTCGCCGATCCAGCGCACGGGGATTTCTCGACCAGTGCTATTGGTCAGGGCCAGGCCGAAGACACGTTCGGCCTCAAACAGGCCAAGGGCATGATGGCGCATGGCTCGGTGCGTGAAGAGCGCGAGGTGCTCTTTCGATGCGTCAAACCAATCGTGCACAGACTGATAGTCAGACGGCACCCCGCCGAATTTCCGGGCAGAGCTTTCAGCATGATGAAGTGGGTGAGCCATCTCAAATCCCCTCGTCATAGCTGTGCGAGCATTCGACAAAGCGATCTGCATGATCGAGGGTGATGCTGTCGTTGCGCAAGTCCCAGGTCAGCGTGCCGTAGCCGCCCTCGTTGTTCTCGAACCCCGGGTGATGGTGATAGGCGAGCGACCAGGCGAAGTCGCCAACCTCTGTGGCAAGCGGCTCCGGCAGTTTGACCTCTGCAGGCTGCACCGTCACATCCTCGACATTGCCAGAGTCGCCATAGCCTTCGTATTCGGCAGTGACCTCGCTGATGCCAAGCGCACGTAGTTGCGCGAGCAGCTCCGTTCGGGATGCCTTCAAGGTGGTTTCGCGCTCCGCGCGCCACTGAGCCGCCATTGCGGCATAATCGATCTGGGGATTGGTCATGGTTCCGTCCTCTTGTCTGAATTTGGGGGGCCGGGCCTGGCATTGGTCAGCGCGCGCCCGGAAAGCGCAGATCGGCCAAATCCCGATCCACGCCGCCCAACCGGAAGCTCGCTTTGACTTTTCAGGCGGCTTGTTCTGACGTCATGGCGGCTTCCTGCCCCACGATCCGGGCCAGAATGCTTCCCGTGTCGATCCCGTCCCCATGCGGCAGGAACACCCGCAGCTGGAAGGCGATGATCTCCGTGAAACACCCCATGGCCTTGAGGCCATCAATCATGCCCCGATCCGCACCGCCCAACTCAAGGCGCATCTCGCCTGCGACACGGCGACGGGTCAGGGTCAGACCCCGGCCCAGATCGACAGGCGCGGTGGTGCCAAGGGCGGCGGTCAGCATCTCCAGCGGCGTTTGCGGGTTGGAGACGAGGAAGCGGGCGCGCAGCGCGGCCGCCCCTTCCTCGCTCAGGGTGCGCCCGATCATGGCGGTCGCCCCGTCCGGCGTGACGCGGTAGATGCGCTCATTGGTGGTCGGAATGTCCTTCCAGATTGGCAGCAGCAGTCCGGTCAGCAGGTAGAGCTTGGTCGTGGTGGTTTTTGGCAGGGACGCAGCCTCGGCATCCCAAAGCCGTGCGAACTCAGGCCTGTCGATCTCTTCCCAGGCCGAAGACGTGAACCGCGCCTCCTCCAGGTAGCTCGACCCGTTTGGCCGCACAACCTTGCGCATCAGCGTGACGATGTCTTCGTCATACATCTGCATGGGGCGCGCCGAGATGAGCGCCGCGCGACCGGAGGCGCGATTGACCATGGGCAGCTTGTCCGGATTGCGCGACATGGCCTCTTCGGCGTCAAGGACATGCACCGGATCCGTGACCTCGAGCCCGATGATCCGCGTCACCGCGCCGGATTTTGGGCAGGTCCAGAGATCCTCTGTGGAGACCTGCTCGATCTTTTCGCCGCGCAGGGTTTCGACGCCGAGATCGAGCGTGCCCGCCGCCCGCGCGCGTTCGGTCTGATCAGCGATCCGGCGCATGAACTCGCCAAAGAGCGCGTTCTGCATGTGGATGGGAAGGGCATGGGCATCATGCGCCATGATGATGGTCTCGAGCTGTGCCTCGGAAAGATCTCCCTCCTCGATCAACCGTGCGGGCAGGCGCAAGGCATCACTGCCCGTGTTTGAGGGCATGGGCGGGGCAACCGAGGCCATGGCGATGCTTTCAACGAGCGGGGTGGGATGTTCCTGCGCACCCGCGATCTCGATCCGCTGCGGACGGTAGCGCGCATAGATGTCCGAGACCGGCGTGTTGTCGCGAGGGGTCTCAAAGCTTGTGAAGCTGAGCGGACGGACGGCATTGGCTCGGGGTTTGGAGGCGGCAACAGGCGCAGCGGCGGTCTTGCGCGGGGCAGATGGTGCAACGGTCGGTCGCGCAGTAGTAACCGCTGCCGCCTGTTGTACGTGGCGCATCTCGGTCCGGGTCGCGGCCACGGAGTCGACAAAAGGAAGGGCCTCATCCAGATCGCACACAATGGCGCGGATCATCTCGCCGTCCTCCTGCACCTTGTCGAAGACCATCAGCTGGGTTTCGACAGAGGTGCCAAGCTTGCGGTAGACTTGCCCCGGCATCGTCAGCGCCAGTCGCGGCGTGAGGAGACCGCAGGCGCGGGACCAATGCGCGGCATCGCGTTCGGGCGTGAATCCCGACGGCATGATCGCCACCAGCCGTCCGCCGGGTGCCAGGCGCTTTGCAGCCGCGATGAGATGCTTGGCGGCGATGTGCTTGTCTCGGGAGCGATCGACCGAGGAGGCGAAGGGCGGGTTCATCACCACGACGTCGGGTAGAACCGGCGTCTGCAGCAGATCATCGATATGCTCGCCGTCATGACCTGTGACCTCGCCGCCGAAAACCGCGCGCAGAAGGCGCTGGCGAAAGGGGTCGATTTCATTGAGCACAAGCGTGGCACCGGCCCGGGCAGCGAAAGCAGCCAGGGCACCGGTGCCAGCCGAGGGCTCCAGAACAGTCTCGCCCTTGCGGATCGCCGTGGCCCGCAAGACCAGCGCCGCAAATGGCAGCGGCGTGGAAAACTGCTGCAGCCGGATCTGCTGCTCGGAGCGGCGGGTTTCCGTCAGGAGCCGCGAGACAAGCAGCCTTGCAGCGGCGATGTCACCTGCCGCGCCATCCCCACGCAGCAGCACCTGAACAGCCGCGGCCTGCATCAGGTCATAGGCCATGCGCCAGTCCCAGGCACCGCCGGCATCGCTGCCATGGAACGTCTCGCGCATGATACGCGCGAGCGCTGAACTGCGCAGGGGCTGGTTTTCGACCTCCGCGCCGATCTGCGCGAGGGCAGAGGTAAGGTTAGCGTCGGATTCAACAGGATTGGGGAGCGTTGAGAAAGGCTTGGACATGGGGAATTCCTTTGGATCAGGGTCTGAGTTCCAAAGGACAAAAAGCCCGCTCTACACTTTGAAGGCGTAGAGCGGGCAATTACTTAGCGGGGGGCCTGCACCCCGATCATGGCCACTGCTGCGCAGCATGAAGAACGCGCAAAATGGTCACTATCTCAGGGCTTTCAGCATAAACCACGATGTAGTTCGGCCGAACAACCATCTCCCTAGTCCCGTCCACACGGCCCGCGCGGTACATCTGAGGGCGTTCTGGAAGGAGGGACGTCTTGTGTTCAATCTCGTCTTTGAGAACTTGGGCGGCATCCGGGTTGTCGTCAGAGATGTAGTCAATGATTGCCAGCAAGTCGGCTATGGCCGTGGCTTTCCATTCAAGATTTGGCAAGGCGCTTCCCATCAATCAATGCCTGGGCGTCTTGCATCGCCTTGGCATGGGGCGTTGTGGGCCTTGGATCGTCCAGCGCTTCCTGTACCTTCGCCCTGAACCAGGCGTCATAGGCATCCGGATCAGCGGTCAATCCGGCAGGCAATCCGCCTTCTGCGGCTACGCGGGTCAGAAGAATACGCACCGCATCGGAGAGCGTCAGACCGACGCCCGCGAGTGCGTCCGAAGCCTGTGCTTTCAGCTGATCGTCAACACGGACATGAAGCATGGATGTTTGGGCAGGCATGGATGGTCCTCCAGTTGATGGGAGTGATGTATCTCATTTGAGATACGAATTCAAGTCGGCAGTATGTGCGCGCGTGGTCCCGTGGTGTTGTCTCAGCGGGAAACTCAGCCACCCTGCCCCGCCAGGAACTCCGCCAGCACAGGACTGGTCGCGACTTTCGCGGAGCTGAGCAGCTCCGAGCCCGCAAGCGAGGCCTTCGACAGGCGTACGAGCCCACCGGTTTCCTCGATGCGGTAGCAACGGCGTTTCTGCCGGCCCCGCCTGTAGTGCGTCGCGGTGACGATCTGGCATGCACTGCCATCGGTGAGCGTCACGGGCGTGGCGAGCCTGATCTTGTCGCCTTCCTCGTAGTCCGGGATTGCAGCCCAATTCCGGCAGCGCTGACGCCAGTCCTGGGCGTAGCTGTCCGGGTCTTTCAGGTCGGAGAGAAGCTCGATTAGCCCAAGGGGAGCACGAGAATCGTTCGGGCCAGCACTTTCCTCCATGTCCTTGTAGCCCCAGCAGCCGTCATCGTATCGGGTGAGGAAGACAGCCCCGAACGTGACGGAGCCATCCGCATCGGTGACATAGGTCGTGTCTTCGACAGGGGTGCCGTCGAGATTGGTGACCCTTGCCGCCGCATACCAGGTGGAGCCGACCTTGTCGGCGATCAGCTCCTTCAGCGCGGCATGGCGTCGGCCACCGGCGAGGACAGCATATTTGCCGTCAAGCTTCTGGACGAGGAGCGGCTGGAGCAGGCCCAGCACAGCGATGCTGGCCTTCAGATGCGCGATGTTCTCGGAGTCATAGGTTTCCGGGGAGTTGCTGCGCACATTGGCGGGATGCGGGACGAGATCGCCGATAGCGACGGTGAGAGGGGCAAAGCTTGTGGTCATGGGATATCCTTCCAGGTGGGTGAGATGCGGCCCGCGCGCTTGCGCGTGACCAATCCCCGGCTTCAGGGATCACCACGACAAAAGGCCCACTTTCCCTTTGAGGGGTCAGTGGGCCTTCATCGTCTCAGATGTCAGGGGGAGGAGTCCCCTGCCCTACCAGTCGCGCGCCAGCATGATGGTCAGCACGCGCATGGTGGTGGCGGGATTGTCCGGGGTCTCAGCCCCGTAGCGGAAATCCGAGTCTGCTTCATAGAGATCGATTTTCCAGAACACGGTCTCGCCCCGGATCTCGACCGCCCCGAAATCGTGCCAGCCTTCCGGGTCATTCTCAGGCTCGAACGTAGCAAACTCACCGGTGGCCTTCACCGCCTCGGCCATGAAGCCATCGCCGGCCTCCATAAGCGAGCGGGTGACATGCATCCGGCCCTGGATGGGCTGCGCAGGCGGCACTCCAAGGCATGCGAGCTTGCGAAACGCGTCGTTCTGCGCCGCGATCACACTCGGATCCGGACGGTCTGGCTGAAGCCGAGCGTCTGACCCAGGAACACCGAGGTCAATTCCGCGACGATCTCCTCGCGCGCATAGGACGTGTTGCCAAACTTCGAGAACCCGAAATCACGGTTCAGTCGATGGGGGGCTTTCGTGGCATGGGCCAGCTCATGGGCCCAGACCCCGTAGAAATTGCGCGGGTCCTGGAACCGCGTGATGGATGGCATGTAAACCTTGTCCACGGGGGGCAAATAGTACGCTTCCGTTCCTGTGAAGACGGTCGTGATGTCGATGGCATCGAAAAACGCCTGCATGTGCGGGATGGGCTCGGACGGCGGATGCTCGGGCGCGGGCTCAGGGTCGGGGTAGAAACTGTCGGGCAGGCCCTCGATCTGGCAGGCATTGAACACGCGGTAGGCTTTCTGGAAGCGGAAGATGTGGGCTTCCTCGGAGCGATCATCGCCGTCGCTGCGGTCGTCCTCGCCGCCCGCGTCTTTCCGGCTTTGGCTGTAATAGACGACGACAGAGGATTTCTCGCCCTTGCGGACCTTTGCGTCCAACGCATTGGCCTGCGGCAACGTCATCCAGAAGGGCGAGCTGTGGCCCGCCATCACGGTCCGCATCGTCAGCAGGAAGTTGTTCACTCCCTGGTAGGGTTCCCCGCCCACGCGCAGGGGACGAGAGCTGCCACCTGCGGTCCATGGCTTGCGCCACGGCAGGACGCCGCGCTCGATGATGCGGATGATTTCGTTTGTGATGACCTCGGAGGCATCGAATTTGGGCGTGCGGGATCGGGCCATGGCTGGCGTCCTTTCGAGGTTTGGTGAGAGTAAGTGGTGATCAGGGTGACTGATGGGACCGCGGATCGTTGATGATCCAGGCACCGAGGGCTTCGACCGTGTCGATGTAGGTGGTCAGCGACACGGACTTGCCGGAACCCGAAGGTTCAGGGTCGCCCGATCCGTCCCGCGCCACCCGCGGCAAGTTCGCGAAGGCGATGACATCGGTGACGGGTCGGATATCGATGAACGGGGTCCCTCGTGCGACCGCAAGAGTGGCCAATGGAAAGCGCTCGATCGGCGCGAGAGTCGAAACGGTAGTCCAATCAAGATGGATGAATGTCCCGCCCTCTCCGCAGATCACATGGGCATTCGGCAGCGTCGCCGCCTGCCTGAGATAGCCGAGATCACGCAACACGGTCTTGCGTTCGAGCCGCCGTGCCAATTCTAGCTGGCCAGTTCGGCGCAGTTCCTTGTGCCGCCACCAGGAGGCAGCGGTCGCGCGCAGCACGCGCAAGACATCTGTTTGCATAGGAATGCCCTTTATCGGGAAAGACAGACCGAAATCCGGCCCGGACCCATCTGAGGGACCCCAAAGGCCCACATCCGTCAGTCACAAAACCCGAAGAACACTTTCACTTTCTACGGCCCCCTTGGGCACACAACAAAACCGAAAAGCCCGGCACATCTGCCGAAGGCATTGATTTCATGCAGCAATTCTAGATCGGCAACCAAGATCGGCAATGCATATCGGCAAAACCTTGCTTGAAAGTTCGAAATGTGTTTATTTTTCAATTACTTTGCAAACATGGAAGATCGGCAAATGCTGGAAACACCCGCCAGGATCGAACCCTGCTTCTTCGAGGAGCATATTCCTACAGAACTGGCAGACCTTTCGGTCGACATCCAGAGGGAAGCCACCGGGCTGGGACAAGGGTTGCATCCTGACAGCGCAGCCGAACTTGCCGATCTCGTCCGTGTGATGAACTGCTACTACTCCAACCTGATCGAAGGACACAACACGCGCCCCCGCGACATCGAAAGGGCGCTGGCTGGTGCCGAGCTTGAGGAAGAAACCCGTCCCCTCGCCCTTGAGGCCCGGGCGCACGTCATCGTTCAGCGGGCCGTCGACGAGATGCATCGCAAAGGCACCCTGCCCCGCCCCACATCCGTCGAATTCCTGACTTGGGTCCATAAGAGCTTCTACGACGAGATGCCTGATGAGTTTCGGGTCATCGAACATCCCGATGGCACACAAGAGTCCATCGTTCCGGGACGCATGCGCCAGGATGATGATCGGGAAGTCGCAGTCGGACGTCACCTACCTCCTTCATCGTCGCGCGTCGCGGCATTCATGGACCACTTCGACAAACGGTTTAAAATTGCGGCGCGGTCTTCGAGCGGACGGATCATCGCGATCGCGTCTGCACATCACCGGTTGAACTACATCCACCCTTTCCCGGATGGCAACGGTCGTGTCAGCAGACTGATGTCTCATGCCATGGCCCTCACAGCGGGGATTGGTGGCCAGGGGCTCTGGTCCGTATCACGTGGGCTAGCGCGCGGGCTAACCGATCGGGGCGAGTACAAACGGATGATGGATCTGGCCGACAGTCCACGCCGCGGAGACCGCGACGGACGGGGAAACCTGTCAGAAGCGGCACTGAAGACGTTCAGTGAATGGTTCCTGAAAGTGACGCTGGACCAGATCACCTTCTCAGCAAGACTATTCGATCTCGGCGGACTGGACCAACGGTATCGTCGTCTTGTTGCAGATACCATCGATGACAAACGTGCGCCGGAACTGATCTCGGCGGTACTTCGGCATGGCGCACTGGAACGCGGCGGCGCGCAGATTGTACTCAAGACGTCCGAGCGTACTGCTCGCAACACGCTGAGCAAACTGACCGCCGCCGGATACCTGACCTCCGCATCTCCGAAGACGCCGGTGCGGTTGGCGTTTCCGTTGGATTATCGAGAGAGGCTCTTTCCAAACCTGTTTGGTGATGCTGACCTGCCGGCGGAGCGTTAGAATTACAACGAGAGAACACTGATCATATCCTTCAAGGATTGGCGGCGGGAGCCACTGTGCCCGCTTGGTGTCCAGTTTGTCCACCGCGGTGGACATCTTCTGTTCCGAGGCAAGCTGAAGGATCGCACATCATCGCGTGGGCGGGTCTCGGGGTGACCCCTTTGTAGTGCTCGGAGAGATGGCGCGGTCATAAGCGTGGTTTCCGGTCGGACGTCCACCGCGGTGGACACTAGGTGACACTCTCGTTGGTTCTGGACAGGCGTTTAATCAGAGGGACTGGATCAAATTGGGTTTGACGTTGGCCCAGAGTGATACTGTGAAAGTAGGCTCCAAAATCCCTGATGCGTTGTCCTAGCTGTAGCATGATGAAAATCGCGCATGATGCTTTCTGTGCTCCTACAGTTTTCTTTGCTTTTTCGAACGTTTCTGGGTGTATTCCCATCATTGGCGCAAGATTTCGAGCGTGAGCTTCAATGTCCATCCAATCCCGAAGCTTTTCTGTGGCGAATGCGGTTGCTTGGTCACAGACTGAAGTCAGCTGTTCTGGTTTCAGCCTTTCATTGGACACCATGTCTTCTAAATCTTTTTTTTCTTCTTCGGACTTAGATTGATGGCGGACAGTTTGTCCGTCATTGGCGGGCAGTTGCATTGTTTCTGGTGAATCGTCCGGAGTGGACAAACTCTGGCATTCTGCGTCCGTGTTGGCGAGTAGTGCGCGATATTCGGGGAGGTTTAGCTTCCTCCTCAGGGCTTTGCGCGCGTGGTGTATGATTGGGTTTGTTGGGTCGTGTTCCTCTAGATGTGCAAGTTTTGTAAGAATTTGTTTCCGGACAAAAATCCGGTCCCGGCGATTATTCTCTATCTCTTGTGCTATGGCGATTAGTTCGCTTGCACGTTGGAGTAGGGGGGCGAGAGACAAACCATAACTGATGCAGTCCCCGCGGGAAGAGCGTACACGGTAGCGTTTTCGGTTTGCGCTGTCATTGCGTTTGATGAAACCAAGTTCAACGAAACGGTTGATGTGCCTGCGGAGTGTCCGTTCGTCGATTCCGCCAACGCGCTGACAAATGGAGTAATTTGATGCAAAAACCGTTTCGCCGTGGCCAGGTTTCAAAAAGCTGAGCATTGCTTGAAGGGTCTGGATGTGGCCAGGGCGAAGTCCGAACACGCTGCGCGCGTCTCTCAGGGCCCGGAAGATGGTCCAGATATCGATTTCAGATGCGGGAATTGAGCCGCATGATGCATCTGCACCAGCAGCCTCGATTGATAGTTTTGTAAATGCCATGATTTGATCACGATGACCGTTTGGCCCACAGCTTCCCTGTCTCCTCCCAAGATTTTATCTGGGAAAAGGCAATAAAAATCGGTTCACCGAATCGGTGAGTCTTGACCGGATTGCTGGAGGTTGCTACATCATGAGTGCAAATCGAATGATGAGGGCTCTCCAGGGGAAACTTTGGGGGGCTCTTTTCTTTCTGGTCTTCGCTTTTCTCCTTTGCTCGGGTTCCTCTATTTGGCCTGGGTTAGGACCCAGAGCCGCTCTCATTCCGCCACTCATCGAAGAGTTGCAAAAGCGTAGCTTCCGCACGCTCCTCGAGCCACTGGCCGAATTCCGGGTTGTCCTTTTTGGCGATCTTGATGGCGATCGCTTTCTGATCGACTGTCAGCGTTCCGACAGTGTCGCCGCTCTCATTCATGACGACGGACGTCACGCCGCTACTGGTCAGTTTCTTGTCTGCACGCGCCTTGTGCGAGCAAGCAGAATAGACCGCCTGAAATCTCTCGGGGCTTGGAGTGCCGTCGGGCAGGGCGGCGACCACCTCTTTGGCCGAATTCACCAAGTCTACCTTTCCCGATAGGGCCGCTAAATCACCCCACTGCCGTCTTCCGATGCCATGTGCCGGCCCGATAAGCTGAACAAGCCCATCAGGCAGTTGATCGATAACGACCCGGTGGTTGGACACGCCTTGCCGGGTTAATCCCAAAGCATCCTGAATGACGCCGGGTTTATATCCAATTTCCTGCATCTCTTTGATAAACAAAGATTTTTCTATGAAAGAAGGATCAAGTCGAAGGTTGTTCTCTTGACCCTGTGCGATAAGCGAGGCGTCGTCGTCCAATGTGCGAACGATTGCCTTGACCGTTCCTCCGATCTTGCGGATCGCCGCCAGTCTACGGCGACCGTAGATGATGCGGTATCTGTCGGGTTGGCCCGATGGGCGGACCATGATCGGCACTTGTTGGCCATGCTTGCGAATGCTCTCGGCAAGCTCGTCGATACTCGAATCTTCCAGCACCAACCGATCGCGAAGGCCATCCATGTCAATCTGATCGGGTTCGATGTCCCGGATCGAATTGGCCGTGATTTCGCGCAAGGAGTCCCGCAATCCGCCAACAGAGCCGGGCAGCTTTGCAGCTTTTTCCAGGGTAGGGGAGGGAGCCGCGCTCTCTTTTCCGTCCTTCGGAGGTTGGTTGAAAATGTTTCTGGCCATCAGCGACGCCCCCATGCCATTTGGATCGTCTGCTCCAGTTCATCGGCAACGCCGTTCACGCTGGTCAGAGCGCGATCAATCGTTTTCCTGATGAACTGGCCGGGATCAACTTCGTAGACGGTTTGCTGGGTCATTCCGGCGTCAGAGATTGCGGTAGACTTCAGCATGGGTTCAGTCATGACCTGGCCGGCGAGAATTGATCTCAGGTAGCCAGCCATTTGGGTCTGTGGCCCGTCTGACGGCTCATACCTTGTGATCAGGAATTTGACGAAATCCCATGTCACACGCCGTCCAATCGCTTCTTCCACGGCCTTTACCGTTTCTGACGCAAGTTTCAGGAATTGGCTCATGGAAGCGATATCCAGCATGCCTGGCACGACCGTCACCAGGAGCCCCGTAGAGGCCGCCAATGCCGTGAGAGTCAGAAAGCCGAGTTGAGGAGGGCAGTCGATCAATACGATGTCGTAATCTGCCTCTACCTCCTCGAGCGCCAAGGCGAGGCGCTCCGCAAAAATGGGCTGCATCCGACGGGCGAGCGCGTTTGCTGTCTCGGTTTCGTACTCCGAGAGCATCAAGCCCGCCGGAACCATGTCGAGTTTGTGAAAGTAGGTCTTTTGGATCACGTCAGAGAGCGGAACCTGATCCTCATATCTCAGAGCATCATAGATTGTTCCGCCCTCGGCGAACTCGAGCTCAGGGCGAAAGCCGAAAAATGTGGTCAAACTTGCTTGCGGATCGAGATCCAGGACCAAAACACGGTAGCCGCGCAAGGCATAACGCTGTGCAAGATGTATCGTCGCTGTTGTTTTCGACGAACCACCTTTGAAATTGACGACCGATAGCACCTGAAGTCGGTCGCCATCGCGTCGACCTGGCCGATACGATTCGGCGTTCTTTCCTGTGCGCTCCAAGATGTTGCGCAGTTCGTCCACTTCTTGGGCTGTGTAGAAGCGGTGCCCGCGGTTATCAGTATGCACTTCCGGGAAGCTACCGTCCTTGTGCCGGTTGCGCAGGTTAGACGTGCTTACGCGCAGGAGACCGGCGACTTCGGTCGAACTGAAACGCCGCAAGGCTTTACGCTCTTCGGGTTCGAAGGCGATCTTCATCTGCCGATCCAAGGACTCGGCCAGATTGTCGGCAAACGTGCCGATGTCAGAAGAGCCTATGCCTTGCGCATATTCAACGTTACGATCATCCATATCCTGCCGCCCGCTCTTGGCCTCTGTTAAGGCTCTTGATCATTTTGACGACGCACAACGCGTCTGACGCAATTTGCCGTCAGAATGGGAATGCCACGATCCAGCGAGTCCGGCAAGAAGAATCTAGATGTAGTGCAAAAGTTATCCACAGCACCAATTTCAATCAAGCTGCCGGATCTTGGTTAAGATATTGAAATTGAGAATTAAAAACTCGAACTAATGGAGTGCTTCTTCGAAAAAGGGAACCTTACCTGCTGAGAAACAGACCAGGCATTATTGGTCAATGGTACCGCTGAACCAGTGCGAACCGAATGATTCTTCAATTTTTTTGGACGACAACAGGTTCCGTTGCGATGGCGGATCGGCGCATTTCCGTCGCCGCACGTGCAGGGCGATGGCTTTGCTTGTGGAGCGAGATGGATGTACACTGAACGTTGTTTTATCCATGCCTTGAGAGGACAAGATGCAAGTCGTTAAATGGGGGAGTTATCTAGCTGACCGTTTGCCCGCCGAACTTGTGCTTGAACTCGGCTTGAAGGAAGGTGATGAGATCGACCTCGTCAAAGACGATGGTGCTGTGCGTGTTCGGCGTAAGCCTCGCGTGGATGACATCCTCAAAGCACTGAAGCGGTTTCGGGGCAAGCTGCCCAAGGAGACGCGTATGTGTCGCGACGCGGTGCATGAACGCTGAGTCCGCAGATGTGAATGCCGTTTTCTACCTAATTGCAGACGATCCAAAGGAGGATCGGGCCGAGGAGATACAAGGGCAGGGGTCCCGGACCAGTGTCCAGGTGCTGAACGCAGGGGTCGTTAAGTGTCGGAAGAATGCAGGGTTCAGCCGGGAGGACACCGCATCCATTCTTCTGGCACGTGATGACAGGGCTGTTTTCCGAAAGACCAAGCCACTCGACGCTCTCGAGCTGCGATCTACCCTTGCCTCAAGCATCTGGTCGAAACGCTGTCAGTTGGGCAATATCCAAGAGTGGCACAAACTGGGTTGCGCTAAGCGCGGTTCGTGTGCCATTGACTTATACGTCAGCGAAGCATAAATGGTAACCTAGAATGACACGATTGCAGACGGTGGTGGAACTGCCCGAATTCCAAAGGCGCGCCAAAGCAATCATGTCGGAACAAGAGCGCGAGGCTGCAATCAACTACATTGCCGGCAATCCTGATGATGGGGTTTCTCTCGGCGGTGGGCTTCGCAAGATTCGCATCCCAAGAGTTGGGGGCGGCAAGAGCGGCGGTTTCAGGACGTTTTATGTATTTGGCGGGAACCATATGCCGATCTTTTTGATCACGGTCTTTGCCAAGAACGAAAAGGCCAACCTGTCCAAGGCTGAACAAGCCGGGGCAGTCGAAATGAGCAAAGCGCTTGTCGCAAGGTATGGAGACGCAACATGACTGCATATGAATCGGTGTCGAAAGGCCTGGAAGAGGCCTTGGCATTCGCAGATGGAAGCATGACGGCCGCCAAGGTCCATGAGGTATCCGTTGTCGATGTCGATGTGGCCGAAGTTCGCCAAAAAACTGGTCTCTCACAGGCTGAATTCGCCCGAAGCATAGGAGTAGCAAAAGGCACGCTCTTGAACTGGGAACATGGGCGTCGACACCCGACGGGCCCTGCTCAAGTCCTGCTGGCCTTGATCGCAAAGAAGCCATCGGTCGTGCAGGATCTGCTGCGAGGCGCTTGATCTGTGGTGCAAGGTGATATCCCTTTGACGCTCCTTTCGAAGATACGGTCAATGAAGCCTTCAGATTGCTGAGCTCGCGAACGGGGTGAGCGATATCTCATTGGCTATGGAATAACGTTGCTCTCTAAACTACGCCAACAATCCTAGCTTTTCCGCACGTTCCAGCAGCATCCTCACGGAAGAAGGCTGCCAGCTGGTCCGTCCACGAGGCGTGCGCTCACGCATGGATTCCAGCCGCTCGCAGATCGCCTGCAGCGTTATGTCAGGATCGGCACCCTTGATCGCAGCTATAATCGCCGGCAGGCGGTCGTCAGTATCCCGGCGTCTGGCGCGGGCCAGCACTTCAGCGGGCAGAAACCCGTCGCGGACATAGGCTTTCACTGCACGGAGTAGCCGGCTTTGGGTCCAGTGCCGGTCGTGGGGCAGGGGGCCATTAATGATTCGCAAAACATCTTCCCAGGCCATATCCGGCCGTAGGCGTCGCACGTGGGGCACCCAATCCTGCGCGGTTTCGTTCAGGCGCTCCATGTAGCCGTCCTGTCGTGCCAGCCGCACCTTGCGCAGCGCGGCGGGGTCTTTGGTGCGAAGCCCAGGATTGCCACCAACGCGCCCTTTGGCGCGCGCAGAGGCAAGCCCGGCCTTTGTGCGCTCACGTATCAGCGCGCGCTCGAACTCAGCCGCGGCGCCCAGAATCTGCAATGTGAATTTTCCTTGAGGGGAGGCGGTGTCGATTGGATCCTGCAGCGAGCGGAAGAAAGCTCCCTTGGCCTCCAAACGTTCGATCACCTCCAGTAAGTGCGACAGAGACCGCGCAAGCCGGTTGTCGCGTTTAGTTACCCGTTTCAATTGAAGCTGTAAGCTGAAATCCCACGCCTCGTATTTTAGCTTACAGCTTCACCAAAGGGCCGCGCGCCGTGGACTCGCAGCGATGTGGCCATGAGTGGCGCGGCAGTCTCATTTCGCGCTGATTTGTCTCAAAAGGTATAGTAATTATACTTTTTCGGCATATATTGATTCTCATGAAGTTCGAGTATGATCCCGACAAGAGTGCCGCGAACCGTGCAAAGCACGGGATCGACTTTGATGAGGCTCAGGCCCTCTGGGATGATCCTTATCTGATCGAGGCCCCTGCCAACGTCACGGATGAGCCACGCTTTCTGGCGGTTGGCATGATCGGGGCCAGACACTGGACGGCTGTCTACACATACCGGAGCGACCGGGTGCGGATCATTTCCGTGCGCCGCGCTCGCAAGCAGGAGATTGACCATTATGAAGGCGACTGAATTCGACGAACGGTTTGAGGCGGGCGAAGACATGTCCGCCCATGTCGATTGGACAAAGGCGCGCCGCCTCAATGTCGAGGCCAAGCGGGTGAACGTGGATTTCCCGACCTGGGTTGTCGCAGGTCTGGACCGGCAGGCCCAGAAGCTCGGCATCACCCGTCAGGCACTGATCAAGATGTGGATCGCAGAGCGGCTACAGTGATAACGCCCAAACATGCGCCTGCGGCAAGGCAGGGGGCTCACAACCCGGCTGCCTTCGTCAGGTTCACCCGGAACCTGTCGCGCCTGCGCTGGTAGCGCCGGGTCATCTCGGCCGACGCATGTCCGAGTTGCTTTTGAACATAGCGCTCATCAACCTCTGCCGACGAGGCGAGCCCGGCACGCAAGGAATGGCCGGAGAACATCGCCAACCGTTTAGCTTCCGGCAGATCAGATCTGACGCCACTCTTCAGAACGGCTGCCTTGACCAGCCGTGCGACGTGCTTGTCGGAAAGGCGGGTCTCGAGGGCACGTTTGCCATCCCGCGATGTGCGCACGAAGACCGGACCAAAGTCGATCTTGGCAAAGTGTAGCCACTGCTCCAGCGCGTGGACGGGACAGGTCTGGTCGCTTGAGCCACGCCCGACCTCGACCTCGCGCCAGCCGGTCTTGGCATTGAGGGTGAGCAGGGCGCCGCCATCGAAGACCTCGATCCAGCCGCCGGAGTCCGGTGTATCGTCCTTATGCACATCGAGGCAGACCACCTCCGAACGGCGCAGGCCGCCTGCATAGCCCAAGAGCAAGAGCGCCCGATCTCGGAGCCCGCGGAGATCGTAGGGAAGGGTGGCCACCATGGCCTGGATGTCCTCAGGCAGGATCGCTTCCTTCTGGACCGGCGGGCGCGCATGCTTGCGTTTGATCCCTGCCAGAACGGTGGCGATGTGCCGGTCCTTGCGATCAAGAGTGAACCCGCGCTGCCTGTAGTTCCAGGCAAGCCCCGAAAGACGACGCTCAATCGTGGAGACCGAAAGGGCAGGGACCTTCCCGGCTGGTGCAGCCAGATCAGCCACATAAAGTCCAATCATCTCGGGCGAGGGGGGCAGAGGTTCCGTGCCTTTCAGTCGGCACCAGCGGGTGAAGTGTTTCCAGTCGGCCGCGTAGGCCTTGTTGGTGTTCTCAGCCGTCGAGGCCTCGGCGTAGTCCCGGGCGGTATCGATCAGCCGGTCGAGCGCGCCGGAACCGGCCATATGGGCGGGCAGAGCGATTGAGGCTCGGTCCCGAGAGGTTCTCTCGTCGTGTTCGTCGCTGCTCGCCGTGGTATTAGGTGCTGAGCTCGAAATCTCGGACTCTGCCCCGCCCAAACCCTCGGTTTTGGTGCTGTTATTTGAGAGACTACCCATGTTTTTGAGTATATCATTTTATGTCCGATAACACAAGGTTATTGGACACAATGGCAAAAGGTAGAGTGAGGCGTTTTCTGTGCAACTTTCTGGAGCAAAGCGCCGCGATGGTTTAGGCTTCAGTCATGACATTTGCCCGACCGGAATACTCCATCGACACAGACACTCTACCCCGGATGCCCGCATGGGTCACCTCGGCACGTCCTGAAGCCTTTGAAGATGTAGCGTTTTTGTCGGGCGCGGCGCTGAACCACCTGCATCTTGTGTTGGGACGCGAAGAGGTCCCCAAAGCCTTGTTGCGGGATCGGCTGGCGCTGCGAGCGGGCGAGGCATGTGTCGGGTTTTCTGGTCGTCCGGAAAGAGCCCCAGAGCTGCGCGACGCGATTCATCTTCTGCGCCCTGGCGATCTACCTGGTCCCGCGGGGGAAACTTACCTTGCCTGGCGTCGCGCGGTGGAATGGTCGGTATCGGTCAAGGCTTTGAGCCGAGTTTTACCGACCTTCGAGTCGTGCCAGATCGCTACGTGGCTGGATGCGGGAAATGGGGCACCGGTCACCCGTGCCGTGGTGGTGCTGGATGCTGTCCTGACGGAGGCGCCCCGTGCCGAAGTCCCGGCGTTGATCCTCGCGGACGCCGCCCTCGCCCAGGCGCTTGGTTGGGATCATGTCGTGCCGCTGCTGGCCGCGGGTTTGAAACGCACAGACCTGCGCAAGCGGGGTGACGATTTGCGCCTGGCCTGTCATCGCGCGCTCATCTCATCGACCCGCGAGGCCGTGCGTCTCGCCGCAGACCTCGCGCGGCGGACGGCGCATCTCAAAGCGGTCGCACCAAAGCTTCGGGCAAAGGGGGCAGGCGACGCCGTCGACATGTTCCTGACCCGCGATGCGGTGGCACCCGGTGCCCTGCCCTTGCCGGACCGCGCCGCGCGGCGTCTTTGCGACCGGCTGGTTTACCTCGGGGCGGTGCGCGAACTGACTGGCCGCGACACTTTCCGGCTCTATGGAGTCTGAGCGATGGTCAAGGATGGACTCGACACCGAGCTTGACCGCGAACTATCAGACCTGCCGCCGGAGTTGCGCTGGCGGGAATGGATGCGCCGGATCGAGGCGGTGCTGTTTGCCTCTGCCTCGCCTGTACCGCGCGAGGATCTGGCGCGCATAGTGGGGCAGGCGGCCTCGGTTGATCTGCTGATCGAGGATCTTGCCGCCGATCTGGAAGGGCGGGCGTTCGAGATCGCCCAGGTTGCTGGCGGCTGGATGTTCCGGACGCGGCCTGTTTACGCGCCTGCGATCCGCGCCGCTGCGGATGTCGGGGACCAGTTGCTGGACCTGAACAACTTCGACGTGGCGATTTTGGCGGCCATCGCCTACCACCAGCCGATCACCCGCGACGGGCTGAAGGATATCTTTGGCAAAGAGATCAGCCGGGACCTGATCGGGCGGCTGCATGCACACGGTCTTATTGGAACTGGCCCACGCGCGCCGCGTCGTGGTGCCCCCTATACCTTTGTGACCACAGACGCGTTCCTTGCGGCCTTCGGGATGGAGAGCTTGCGCGACCTGCCAGACGCTGAACAGCTGAATGACGCCGGGCTGGCCGCGCGCCCCTGAAACCCGCCTCTGACCCTCAAAACGCTTGCCGCTTCTGATGGAGCCGCGCGGCCGCTTGAATGAGATCTGCCAAATACGGGCCAGCGGTGGTGGAGCAAGGCCCAGCTTTAGGCCGAGGCAGGACGGCATCGCTGAATGATGTGACCAGTCCGCGCCAGGCTGGCGCAGCCTGACCGGGGGGCCAGGCCCAGAGGTGGACTTGTCTGCGTTCCTAGACCGTCGAGATCCCGAAAACATGGCAGATGAGGCAGAGCCATTCGCGGACCGCGCAGGCGGGTGGACGAGCGTGATGGCACAAGCCGCCGATCTTCACCCGATCAGCCGCGCCTGCATGGGCTTTCACCTCTGGAGCCTCGCGGGCCTTGGGCATCAAGGTGAACGGATGGAAGCGGCAGTAACGGCCGCGCGGATCGCGGCCAGCGATGCCAAGGGCGCAGTCTTTGCGCCTCTGGCCATGGGCGGGGCAGCGGGGCAGCGCGCTGGCGGCCCACCTGCTGACCGTCTGGCGCGCTGGCTCGAAGGGATGGAGACGGCATGCCTTACCGCGACGCGCCACCTCGACGATATCGAGGCATGGTCGGCGCGGGCGGAAGCCAAGATAACCCCGCTCTCGGGCAAGACACCGCCAGCCTTACGAGCTGTGCTGACCGAATGGCCGCTCGTCTCCGCTCCGATGGGCGAGGCCCTGACCGGAGCCAGCCGTGCCGCCGTTCAGCGCAACCTCGCCTGGATGGAAGCGGGGGGTCTGATCAGCGAAGTGACCGGGCAGGGGCGGTATCGGATGTGGCGCGCCAAAGCCCGGTAATGTAACCAAGTTCGGTCTTTGCTTCGAGAAGCATTTTTCTGAGCGTCCTCGTCTTTCAGACCCAAGTAGGAAGGTTTCTGGCAGATGTTTGTGACCGATTCTTGGTCTGCTTCTTTTTTGGGCGTGGACCGTCGTGAAGTCCAAAAGGAAACGAGGTTTTCGTTGTGATAGCGCCTATAGAGTTGCGCTTCGCCACAGAACCCTCTATGCGGCGCTGCAGCGAACCTGGACCTGGGAGAGATCCCGGGTGGCTCTTCCGGCCGCCGATCCGCCGGACAACGATAGACAACTGTGCGAACGCACTCCGGCTTTGCGTCTTATGCCTGGCCGGTATCGGATACCTATTTCATGATTTCACTTGATGCTTATCGCGGCCAGTGGCTGGGGAATATTCGCGGCGATTTGCTCGCCGGTCTCGTGGTGGCGCTGGCGCTCATCCCTGAGGCTATTGCCTTTTCAATTATTGCTGGCGTCGACCCGAAGGTCGGGCTTTATGCAAGCTTCTCGATCGCTGTGATCATTGCGATCACAGGTGGCAGACCCGGCATGATTTCGGCCGCAACTGCGGCGACCGCTGTGCTGATGATCACGCTCGTGAAAGATCACGGCCTGCAATATCTCTTGGCAGCCACGGTTCTGGCAGGTCTTTTGCAGATCGCAGCAGGGCTTTTCAAGCTCGGTTTCATCATGCGGTATGTGTCGAAATCCGTCATGACAGGGTTTGTAAACGCACTCGCCATCTTGATCTTCATGGCGCAACTGCCCGAGCTCGATCCACGCCAGGTGACATGGATCACTTACGCGCTTGTCGCAGCAGGGTTGGGGATCATCTACCTGTTTCCGCTCCTCACCACGGCGGTCCCGTCACCGCTTGTCACCATCGTCGTCCTCACTGCCCTGGCGTTTGCACTCGGCCTTGATGTGCGCACGGTCGGCGACATGGGCGAGTTGCCAGACACACTGCCGATATTTCTCATTCCACAGATCCCGCTCACCCTCGAGACCTTGATGATCATCCTGCCTTATTCGGTTGCGGTTGCGGTTGTGGGCCTTCTTGAAAGCTTGATGACGCAGAACATCGTTGATGATCTGACAGACACGAAATCGAACCGGTCTCAGGAAATGGTCGGGCAGGGCATCGCCAATACCGCGACCGGCTTTATCGGTGGCATGGCGGGCTGTGCGATGATCGGCCAGTCGATCATCAATGTGAAATCCGGCGGTCGTGGACGGCTGTCGTCCTTTGCGGCAGGCGTGTATCTGCTCTTCATGGTGGTGGTTCTGGGTGATCTGGTCAGCATCATCCCTATGGCGGCCCTTGTGGCGATCATGATCATGGTCGCGATCGGTACCTTTTCATGGTCTTCGATCAAGGCGCTCACGGTTCATCCCAGATCCTCGTCCATCGTAATGATCGCCACGGTTGTGACAGTCGTCTACACCCATAACCTCGCCATTGGCGTGCTAGTGGGTGTGCTGCTCTCGGGCATTTTCTTCGCGGGCAAGATTGCGCAGCTGTTCAGTGTCCGCTCCGAGATCAGCGACGACGGGCGGGTGCGTACCTACCATGTCGAGGGCCAACTGTTCTACGGATCGGTTGAGGATTTCATGGACGCCTTTGATTTCAAGGAAGCCACGGATCAGGTCGTCATCGACGTGAGCCGCGCGCATATCTGGGATATCAGTTCGGTTCAGGCATTGGATATGGCGATCCTCAAGTTCCGCCGCGACGGGGCCGAAGTCGAGGTCGTCGGAATGAATGAAGCGACCGAAACCCTTGTCGACCGGCTTGCCATTCATGACAAGCCCGGCGCGATGGACAAGTTGATGGATCACTGAGGGAGGGAAAGATTATGACAAAGAAAATTATCGCGCTGGTGGACGGATCGATCTATTCGGAAAGTGTATGTCATCACGCCGCATGGATCGCCAAGAGAACTGACGCACCGGTAGAGCTGATTCATGTCCTCGGTCGGCGTGAAAACTCCGCCAATACAGACTTGTCCGGGGCTATTCGCCTCGGCGCGCGCAGTAAACTTCTTGAAGAACTCGCCGACCTGGACGCGCAGCGTGCCAAACTGATCAGCCATCGCGGCCGCGCCGTCCTTGAGGACGCCCGCGCCATCGTCGATCAGGACGGCGTGACGGAGATCACAACGCGCCTGCGTCATGGTGATATCGTTGAAGCGATTTCCGAAATCGAAGAAGACGCCCGTGTCATCCTGATCGGCAAACGCGGCGAATCGGCGGATTTTGCCAAAGGACATCTGGGGTCGAACCTGGAACGCATCGTGCGCGCGGCCCATCGGCCGGTCTTTGTCGCCTCCCGCGCGTTCCAGCCCATCAGCTCGGTGCTGGTCGCCTATGACGGCGGAAGTTCCTCGATGAAGGCCGTGGATCATATCGCGCGCAGCCCGCTTTTCGCCGATCTCAAGGTCACTGTCGTCACGGTCGGCAGCGAAACCCCCGAGACCAAGAAGGGGCTTGCGGATGCCAAGGCGCTTCTGAAGGCAGCGGGCATTGATGCCGACACGCGTGTCATCGAAGGTCAGCCGGAAACTGAACTTGGAAAGCTGGTCGAGGATGAAGGTTTCGGCATGGTCGTGATGGGTGCCTATGGCCATAGCCGTATCCGCAGCCTTGTGATCGGTTCCACCACGACCGAGATGGTCCGCAGCTGTAAGGTTCCTGTCGTCCTGATGCGGTAAAGCCAATGGATGAGCCAACCCCGAAAGACCTGAAGGCGCTGTTCTTGATACGGCTTGAAGAAGAGCTGCGCGCATTGCGCGAAGCCTCCGAGCATACGGCTGCAGACCGCAGGCCTGTGGAGCTTGATCAACAGAGCGTCGGACGCCTGAGCCGCATGGATGCCATGCAGCAGCAAGCCATGGCCTCCGCGCAGGAAACACGGCGAAATGGGCGTGGGCGCGCCCTTGAGGCCGCCATCGCCCGCATAGAGATTGGGGAGTTCGGGTGGTGTGATGAGTGCGGCGATTTTATCGGGTTGGGTCGGCTCGAGCTTGACCCAACGGTGATGCGCTGCCGGGATTGCGCCACGTGACCCGATAGATTGACCGCTTCACGGCATTCATTCTGATCGTCTCTCCGAGCCCAGAAGATCTAGTACTGCGTCCTGAAGCTCTGGTTGCAGCGTGCCTACATTTTTCGCCGTAGGATCGGCTCCCGCTTCAAATGGCATTATGATAGAAAGCCCAGATTTGACGACCTCGTCAGGTTCGATGACTTTAAGAATATCCGTACCAAGTTTTTCGTAGGCTGTAAGGATATCCTGAACGGATGAGTGTTCGTTTTCCCGAGCAAGATCCGCCAGGTATCGCCCCCGACGCCGAGACAGGGCATGGTCATGTAATATACTCAAGAGCCTCGGGCTTGGAGACAGGCTGCGCAAAGCATCCGCGTATTCATCGGGTGTTGGCACACCCATCGCGAGAGCAGGGTCCACGCGCCTGAGAGACCGTCGATCCGAACGCAGTTTTTCGAGCTCGGCAATCAATCGTTCAATCGCATCCTCAGGCGTATCACCGGAGGCTTCTGCGATGAGGTGGCGGAATTTTGATGGCGGTTTCGGGAACGCTCTTGCGAGAACTGTATCGTTCAGAATTCCCGCCTTTATCAAATATCGACCATATTCTCGTTCGAGGATTTGCGGGGGTTGAACTTTCGTGGTGTTTTTTTTCAAAAGTGGAATATCCTCCGTTCCTTTTCATGATTTAGTAAAATTGGGATTCGTGAGAGATCGGTTCGAGTTCACACTCGATCACCGTTGGGAACTGTTCGCGAATGATTGTGACATCCGCCGGACAATCAGTCTCGATATAGGCTCGCTTGCCCACCCAGAAAACGCGATTTGCGCCTTGGCCGAAATCGAAAAGATGCCGGTGAATTAGTCCGACGGTCTTGCGGCTGAGCCGCCTGTTCAATGCGATCTTTGTAAACATGCACCTCCTTGTTTTTGCTGCTTTGCTCACCAAAAATGAACAAACAGGACATCTGAAGATGTTGCCGGTAACGAGATACCCACCGCGAGTTTGCCGACGTTGTTGATCTCTAGGAATGCGCTTAGCGGAGGATTTGTCGAAAGTCCAGCGCAGGCCGAGGTGGTGTGTCTAGTCGCGCTTGCATTCTGGTGCTTGCTGTGAAAGCAATGTGGTATCATTGCCGTGAGGATCCTGGTTGAATAAAGCCACCATCCGGTCGGTCAAAATTTTCCCATACACTCGTCCAGCGGCCTTTGCGGCTCGGAACCAATTCCGAGCTCAGGCGATCCGTTGACGGCAAAGAAACGACGTAGAGAGATGCTTTTATTCATCAAGATGAACCTGCGCTGGTTGACAGCAGGGTTCGTTCTCACCTTCGCGTCCGCCTTTGGTCAGACATGGTTCATCTCTCTGTTCGCGGGAGCGATCAAGGCAGAGCATGGTCTGACGGATGGCGGCTGGGGCAGCCTTTACACGGCCGCCACGCTTTGTTCTACCGGACTGTTGTTCTGGCGCGGATCAGCGGCAGATACTGTTCGCCTGTCACGTCTTGCACCCATGATGGCATTTGTGTTTGCGCTTTCTTGTGTCGGCATGGCCGTGGCGCATTCCGTTTGGTTACTGGGCATCTCGCTGTTCCTTCTCAGGTTCTGCGGTCAAGGTATGTTCAGCCATATTGCGATGACGGCCATGGGCCGTTGGTTCGAGGCGACACGAGGCCGTGCGGTGTCGATCGCCAATCTCGGACATCCCGCTGGCGAAGTCGTGATCCCGATCATCGCTGTTCTGCTGATCGCAGCAATCGGCTGGCGGCCGACTTGGCTTGGTGTCGCGATAATCTTGAGCATTGCGATCGCTCCGCTGCTTTGGCTCCTTCTTCGGGATGATCGCTCGCCCCGAGGGCACGCCGATGCAATGCTCATTCCTGGTCTTATGGGCCGCCAATGGCGAAGACGGGATGCGGTGCGCCACTGGTTGTTGCCAGCGCTGTTGCCGATCCTGCTGACGCCGGGCTTCATCGGTACGGTGGTGTTCTTTCACCAGGTGCACATTGCCGAGGTCAAGGGCTGGACCCTGGTCCAGATGGCACCGGGATATTCGGCTTTTGCCGTCACGACGGTGGCCTCGGCCTTTGCGGCAGGATGGGCAGCCGATCGATTCGGGCCGCAGCGACTGCTGACCTTGCTCTTGCTGCCCATGGGAATCGGGGTCGCTCTTATAGCGCCCTCGGAACAAGTTGTGGCCTGGTATGTCGCCCTTGGTGTCATCGGCATCACGCAGGGCATGGCGAGCGCGCTTTGGGGCGTCTTGTTGCCTGTGGTCTACGGCACGAGGCACCTTGGCTCGATCCGCTCGCTTGCGACGACCATCATGGTAATTTCAACTGCGATCGGACCGGGCATTACTGGCATATTGATTGATCAAGGCGTCGACTTCCCCACTCAGAGCCTGTTCATGGGCCTGTGGTGCGTCCTGCTTGCTGGGGTGTGCTTTTTGATCGACCGTCGTCTGACGCGTGAATTGGCGTTGTGAATACCAAAACCAAGCAAGCAAGGCTGGTGTTAGGGTCGCTATCGGAGACACCGCGCGGGAAAGTTTCGCACATCAGTCAAGCGTGATTTCGCGAAAGTCGAACGTCGCCTTGCTGACCTGAAAAAGATAGGATTCCGTCTGCAGCGCTGCGTCGAGGTCGAACAAGGCGATGTTGTAGCCTGTTGTCGCGAGCGCGCTTTTGTAGATCACACCATCGTACCCTTCCGAACGGAACACCTCGGCAATGATCTGAGTGGCGGCATACTCGGCAGTATTGTCGCTGCGCGTAACAGGGCGCGAAAAAGCGTAGTCGATATGCGCCCAGACCTTTTCGTTTAGCTCGTCCAGGCCGGCCAGATCATCATTCGGAGCATCGAACCCATGATATTTGGAGCAGTCGACAACTGTGACGTCTCGCCCAAGGCTAAAGCGGGCCACGGAAAGAATTGAGCCAATCCAGGGCCGAACTTCTGACATTGCAACCTCTCGCGTGGTTGCAAGATAAAGACAGGGTATTCCCTTTGCGTTTACTCGCCCCTCATAGGCCCGGTCCTGCCAAGGACGCATGCGGGTCTCGGGATGCGGGCCGCTGATCCGTCGCCCGTCAGCATCGCTTGTCCAGTCGTGCCCTATTTGCGCGCGCCAGAACTCTGCACCAGCAGGAATGCGCTCCAGCCGTGCTTTACACGTATCGGCGACGGCACGTAGGAACCTTTCACCGCTTTTCGAACGCAGGTATCGGCTCCGTTGTGATGCTTCGGTTCTGAAATCCAGAAAATCGCGAGGACCGGAAAAGTCAGTCACGGACACAATACCCCGCGTCCTTCAATTCGGATGCTGCCATCGCTTGGGCAGTTCAGCTTACGGGCAAGGGCAGTGATCTGCACCTCACCATGGAAAGCTTCCTCCGTCGTACGTTGCGGCACCCCCAACCAAAGCGGGGAACTCGCGACGAAGCAGCTCCGCATCGCTCGGCGCATGGACCTCGACGTATGCGCGGTTGTCGATCCAAAACAAGCGATGCGTGCCTTCTGCGAAATCCATGAGGTGTTGGTGCAACTGATCAGCCGTCTTGCGACTGATGCTTTCGATCAATGTGATTTTTTGTATCATCTCTTTCTCCTCTTAGTGTTCAAATTGGCGTAGGCAGGCTTAGGGGCCTTAACCGCGTTCACGCGCAGGTAACGCCTCGTGATTGGTTCCGAAATTGAGCGATTGCCCAGCACATCTTGTTTCGAGCAGCAGAGGTGGAAGGCGTGGAGCCATCGACCAGATCACGCTCCTTGAATGTCCAATTCTGCCCGATCCGAACCATCCAACGATGGCCCTGGTCCTTGAAATAGAACGGAACGACACCGTCGATCGTCCCTTTTCCAACGACTTCTTTGTCCCTGTCTTGAATCTTAACTTTCAAACTCATCTGATATCCTTCTGTCATTCTTTTCCGGCCCCGAACTGCTTGCCTGATCGGCGCAGTTCGCGTGCGAAATATTTTCAATTTTCGGTAAACATGCTGCTCGAAGGTCGCAGTACGACGCGTTCGCTGAGCTGGTTTGTGAGTAACCATAGTCGCAATATCGGGCGTTGTCCACCAAACGAGGGCATCGCTCCCACCAGTAGGCCGCGGGACGCCTAGCCGACCAGCCAAAGACTCAAGGAGCCGGCCACGATGGTTGCGAGGTAAATCGCCCCGACACGCAGGCCCAGACCGCCGTTTCCCGCAAACAACGAGATCCCGGCTTTCACGATCGTGTTGACGGATGCCGCGATGAAAATGGCGACAGCCCCGTCGATCAAAGGCAGATCCTGATCAATCAGGCGCGACACCGAGATGGTCA
This sequence comes from Roseovarius sp. E0-M6, assembly GCF_037083845.1. Lineage (NCBI taxonomy): Bacteria > Pseudomonadati > Pseudomonadota > Alphaproteobacteria > Rhodobacterales > Roseobacteraceae > Roseovarius > Roseovarius sp. E0-M6. Next base: position 46,078 of record NZ_JBAPLA010000010.1, read on the forward strand.
GCGCATCGACATCGGTGATGCCTGAAAAGGCCGCCGCGGCGAAAACGCCTTCGCTGCCAAGCCACCCCCGCAGATAGTGAACTGCGATCAGCACCACCGCCAGAACCACGCCAAATCCCAAAGCGGCTTTCAGGGCGAGCGGGTTGCCATTGTCGGGGATTTCATCATGCGAGGCCTTGTCACCACCGGCAAAGATGTGCAGCAGCCCGGCCCCGGCAAGCCCGGTCGCGGCCATCGTGACCATTGGCCAGACGAGCGGCGCGACCAGCGCGGGCTCGAACACCGCGACAAGCGCGACAATGCGCAGGAATGTCACCGAGCCTGCAATCACGATCCCGGCCGCCGCGATTTGTGACAAGGAACCATCCGCTCGGACAAGGCGGGCAAGCGCCAGCGTCGTCGAGGTGGATGACGCAAGGCCGCCGAACAGGCCGGTTGCAAGCATACCGAATTGCGTACCGGCGATGCGGATCGCAAGATACCCGACAAAGGACAACGTCGCCACGATGACAACGGCCCACCACAACTCGTATGGATTGAGCACCGCTCCTGGGCCATAACCCTGGTCTGGCAGCAGCGGCAGGATCACCACCGAGATCAACGCGAGTTTGAACAGAGATTCCAGTTCGAACCGCTCGATCTGCCTGACCCAATGGTGCAACGTGGGTTTCATCGACAAAAGTATCGCCGCAACGACGGCAACTGCCGCCACCGGCGCCATATCCCCGATCACCGAGGCCACGCCCAGGACGAAGGTTAGAAGAAGGGCGACTTCTGTTGTGAGACCCAGGTCATCATCTTCGCGCAGCCTGAGCCAATAGCTGAGTGCCAAAAGCCCGCCGAGCGAAAGCAGGGCGAAAGCCGGTAATGCTGGTGCCATCAAATCGGCCAACCAACCGCTGACCCCACCGAACATACCGGTCAAGGCAAAGGTGCGGATGCCTGCAATGCGGTCGCCCTCGTCTTCGGCTCGCCCATGCCACCCACGCTCAAGACCCAGCAACAGGCCAATGGCCAGTGCCAAACCCAACCGCAGGAAGATCTCAATTTCAGGCATCGACGAGATCCTCTGACGTGAGGAAATCGGTTATCTCGCCCACTGAAATCAAGCTGAGGCGGTGCATGGCCCGGGTGCAGGCGACATAGAGCAGGTTGCGATCCATCTCGGTTGAAAAGACCTGAGCACTGGCATCGGGTATGATGACCTGATCGAATTCCAGCCCCTTGGCGAGGTGCGGCGTGCAAACGACGACGCCCGTGGAAAATCCAGTGCTTCCCTCTTCGAGTAACCTTGCGTCAACGCTCATATCAGACAGCGCCTTGTGCAGTCTTTTGGCTTGTACTTGCGTCTTGGCCAGTACGGCCAGACTGGTATGATCCGAATTGCGAAAATCCTTAATGTCTTCGGCGATACGTGCGACGGCGTCCTTCTGCGTTTTCACCACCTGCACGTCTGGCACCGGACCGTGACGCTCCATCGCGATCAGATCCGGGTTTGGCGAGATACCGAGAGCGAACTGCATGATTTCCCAGGTAGACCGGTAGCTTTTGTTCAGCGTCACGCGAAACGCGCCGTCCAGAACGCTTTCAATCCGCTCGGGTGTCGAAGCGCTGTAGGGGTTCACCGATTGTGTGGCGTCGCCCAGGATCGTCTTGCGGCATTTGAACAGGCGCGCCAGCACAGCATATTGCACTGGCGTGTAGTCCTGCATCTCATCAACCAGCAAATGTTTGACGCCTGAATACGGGTTCTCAACCCCTTCTGTGAGCATCTTGAGATAGATCAGGGGAAAGACATCGGCGTATTCCAGTTTGCCGCCTTTCGGCTTGAAAAGGTCCGGCCGGTCTATCCAGTCAAAAAGTTGCTTGTAGGCCTTGCGCAGCGTTGTCCGATTGACCATGTCGCGCACCGCCTTTCGAACTCCGGCGCGCTCTTCCTTGCGCAGCTCGATTCTGTATTGGATTTCAAACTGTTCGATCACGGAATTCCCGCAGGCCACGATCCGCTCAGCCATGTCCAGCCGTTTCAACCGCTGCCAGGTGGTTTCGAATACGAAACCCGGCAAGGGACGTTTACGGATCGTGATGTCTTCGGGCTGAAAGGATGTCTTTTCCAGATGCTGGGCATAGGATTCGATCTGGCCCAGGAACGCAGGCGCGGCCTTGGCCCGGATCCGCTCTTTCATGTCAACGTCATCGGTTTCGAGCAAAAGCGCAGTCTGCTCAAAGAAGGTCTGAAAGCGGATCTTGTCGCCAAGAAGCTGGCCCGCGAGTGTTTCCATCCCGATCTCGGGCACAGTTTCCTCGCCCAGTTCGGGCAGCACGTTGCCGATATAGTCGGCGAACACGCGGTTGGGCGAAATGATCAGGATATCGGATGAGGTCAGCGTATCCTTGAACCGATAGAGCAGAAACGCGATGCGGTGCAGCGCGATCGATGTCTTGCCGGACCCCGCAACCCCTTGAATGATCAACGTATGCGCCTCTGCATCGCGGATGATTGCATTCTGATCTCGCTGGATGGTGGCAACGATGTTCTTCATGCCGTCGTCGCTGGCCTGCGCCAGCGTGTCCTGCAGCACATCGTCGACGATGTTCACGCTGACATCCAGCATGAACTCCATCTCGCTGTCGCGGATGCGAAACTGCCGTTTCAGGGTCAGGTCGCCAGCAATCGTGCCGGACGGGGCAACATACCGCGCCGGTCCCGTCTCGAAATCATAAAACAGCGCGGACACTGGCGCGCGCCAGTCATAGACCCACGAGTCTTGCGTTTCTTCATCCCGGAAATCGTGGATGCCGATGTAATAGACCGCTGTCTCGTTCCGGTCGGCACGGCGGAAATCGAACCGACCGAAATAGGGGGATTTGCGCAGCTTTTCCAGCTTGATCGCCTGCGCACGCAGAATGTCCGAGGACCGCATCATCTGGTCGATCGACTGGCGCATCGCGGCCTTGTCGAGGTGGTCCATGTCCCGGCGATGTTCCCACATGTGATCATGGGCAGCCTGAATGTCGCGCTGATACTCGGACAGGCGCGTGCCAATCGTACCAAGATTGGCGTTGATCCGCCCAAGGCAGGCGGTCAGTCTCCGGTTCTCATCTTCTTTGTCAGTGGTCATCTTCAAGTTTTCTTGCTGCCATTGCTTGCTTCATGCCACCCGCGATCACGCAGCCATGTGGTCATGCGTGTTCGTCTGGGCGTTGCATCAGTGCGACGTCCTTGACAGGAATCTTACAAGTCCAGCCCCAGAGGTTTGCAAGATACCGGAACGTGTCATCGCGATAGAACACCACATGAGTCGGATCCTTCCGATAGTGCCATTTTTCAAAGACGCCATCGTCGGGCTGAAAGCAGGTCATGATGGCAAGCCATCCGCCGGGTCGAACCAATCTACGCAAGCGGCCAAACTCCTTTGCCGGATGATGAAAATGTTCGACCACCTCGGTGCAAGTGACGAAATCATAGGTGCGGTTCAATGGTGCCGGGTCGGGCATAAAGAACGGATCGAAGAGCGACACATCGTGCCCTGCCTCGCGCAACATCTGAGCCAATGCCGGCCCCGGACCGCAACCGTAATCCAGCCCTTGCGACTTGGGCAAAAGCCGGGCCATCAGGGGATCGGAGAGTTTCGACAGGAACCGCCGATATCGCGGATCGTCAGGGTCGTTCTCGTGGTGCATATAGGTCTTGTGCTCCACGTCCCGTGACGGATGCCAAGCTGGATCGAGAAACCGCGCCTGGCACGCCCGGCAGCGAAAGTAGTCGCGCCCGTCAGCTCGCAGAAAATGCGGCGCAGATGAGGTGCAGACAGGACAGGTGCCAAACGTGACAGGGCGTGTCGATGAGATATCCGTGCGTGCCAGCGTCATCCATCGTCCGCACGTGCCAGATAAACGGTCTGGGTGAACGGGTTGCCGGTCAGTGGGTTGTCGAAAGTTACGGGTTCCGCCCACGCCTCCGGAAAGGCAGCCTCCAGACGGTCGAGGAACCGTTGATCTGTCACCTTGTCCGACCATAGCCCGAAGATGCCGCCGGGTTTCAGGTGGCGCTTGAGTGCGCGCAGTCCGTCCGGCTGATAGAAACTGTCACTGCGCGCATCGAGCAGATGATCGGGGGCATGGTCGATATCAGCAAGGATGGCATCGAACTGCCGCCCCGGATTTTCAAGGTCAAATCCGTCACCTGCTGCCAGGGCAAAAAAATCGCCTTCGAGCATCCGGCAACGTTGATCGTCGATCAGTCGCGTTCCCATTGGAAGAATGCCGTTTTCGTGCCACTCGATAACCGGGGCAAGATACTCGACCACGCGAAGATCCGCGACCCTTGGCTCGGACAAAACAGCTTCTGCCGTGTAGCCAAGACCAAGTCCCCCCACCACGACCTCGAGGCTGTCACCTCTGCATGCCCCAACGCCCAAATGCCCGAGGGCAACCTCAGAAGCCGTGAAATGACTGGTCATCAGGAACTCTTGACCCAGCATGATTTCCCAGACATCCACACCAAGGCGCAAATCCCGGCGTCGCCGCAGGCTGAGCGCGCCAATTGGCGTCGGGCAATAATCGAGTTCTTCAAAGAGTGCGCTCATGTCATGCTCACCCCTAAAATTGAGAGGCCTATTCTATTAAATCCCAGGGGTGCGCATTTATCGAACGGGTCGCCCCACAATTCATTCAGCACCATATTTTCTCCATTCATCTTGACCTTTTGGCACGCTGATTGCGAATTGGCGTCACCATTTTTTCTATTTCGTCGTCGCTTTTGTCACGCATGACCGGCACCAGATTACGGATATCCTCCAAGCTGGCATTCGGGCGCGCGATCAGCACTCTTTCAATCAGATTTTTCAATTGCTGTTTCATTGAGTTTATCCTGACAAATAACGGATTTGAAAGGTCGGTGAAGCGGGCGGGGCAAACCCGCCCGACGGATCACGCCATTTCCGCCGTCTCGGCATCCGATACGGCATCGGCGATAGCGACCTGCGCCGTGATCATTGCCCCGGCCACCGAACACGCATTCTCGAACGCGACCCGGACAACCTTCACAGGATCAATGATGCCACGTTCCACGAGATCGCCGTAGTCATTATTTGCTGCGTCGAAGCCGAACGTGTCGGTCTCGGCGTCCTGTATCTTGCCGATCACAAAGGTTCCGTCGAACCCGGCATTGTCCGCAATCCTGATGAGCGGTGCGCACAACGCCCGCCGCACCAGGGAAATACCGGCATTTTCATCCGCATTATCGCCGCTGAGATCCTGCAGGATCCGCCCCGCTCGGATCAGTGCGACACCACCTCCCGTGGTGACACCCTCCTCAACAGCGGCCCGTGTCGCGTTCAGGGCGTCCTCAACCCGGTCCTTGCGCTCCCGCACCTCGGTTTCCGACATCCCACCGACATGAATTATGGCGACGCCACCGGCCAGCTTTGCCAGCCGTTCGCGCAACAGCTCTGTTTCGCGATCCGAGGAGGCCGTCTCCAACTCACTGCGCAGCTGTGTGACCCGCGCCGCAATCGCGTCTGGCTCACCCGTGCCGCCAATCAGGGTGGTTGCGTCGCGCGTGATCTTGACCTGCCGCACATTGCCCAGCATCTCGAGATTGGCTGCCTTCACCGTCATGCCAAGGTCGCGGCTGACAACCTGGCCGCCAGTGACGGTTGCAATGTCCTCGAGCAGGGCCTTGCGATGATCTCCAAAGCCCGGAGCCTTGACGGCCGCCACCTTCAAACCGGCGCGCAGCTTGTTAACAACCAGTGCGGACAGGGCCTCGCCCTCTACATCCTCGGCGATAATCAGCAATGGCGGACCGGATTGGGTCACGGCTTCCAGGATCGGCAAGAGAGGCTGAAGCGAGGAGAGTTTTCCATCGTGGAGAAGGATAAGGGCACTCTCGAATGAAACAGTGGATGTTTCAGAGTCTGTTACGAAATGTGGGCTTAGATACCCGCCCGCGAACTGCATACCCTCGACGATCTCGATTTCTGTCGCAAGACCAGGATTGTCACCGATCGTGATGACGCCATCGGGCCCGACCTGATCCATTGCCTCTGCGATTTGCGTCCCGATATCGGCCTCTCCATTGGCAGAAATGGTTCCGACCTTTGCAATATCGCTTTGTCCCCCCACCGGTTGAGCCGCAGCGTGAAGCGCCGTGACCGTTGCACTGGCGGCGCGGTCAATGCCTCGTTTCACGTCCATGGGGTTCGCCCCGCCTGCCACCAGTTTCACACCTTCATGCAACATCGCCTGGGCGAGTACGGTCGCCGTGCTGGTGCCATCGCCGGCTTCGCTGTTGGTGCGGCTGGCCACTTCCTTGACCATCTGGGCGCCCATGTTTTGAAAGCGGTCCTCCAGCTCGAAGCTGCGCGCGACCGTGTCGCCGTCTTTGGTGATGTGGGGCGGGGATGCACCGTTCTCGAGGACGACGTTTCGTCCTCTGGGACCGAGTGTGACGCCCACTGCGCGGGCCAGTATGTCGACACCGATCAGCATGCGATTGCGCGCCTCGATATCGAATGAAAATTCCTTCGCTGTCATGCCGAGTTCCTTTCCGTGTTGCGGATAGGCGGCAAGCAGAACCTGGTCGTGCTAATGTTCGGGTCTTCAACCCTTCCAGTGTCGACTTGCAGCAATGAGCAGGGTCGGAGGGCCATTGTGGTAGCAACTTGAACGTTGCGACGCGCCGGCACCAGCCTGCTCGTTCATGCGCCTCCCAAGGGTGACGCTTGTCGAGAATTAAGCGGCATTCCAGGTAACGTCAACCTGACTGCGCGTTCGGGACCGGGTGGGGGTGAATGCGCGTGACCTTGGCCACCAACTTTAATCACTTTCCAGATCATATGTCCTGCAGACAGGTTGGTACAGTTTTGCCGAATGGTTACGGGGCATTGCAGGCATCGCTATTGTTTTACACGTCGATCAAGCTTGTTCATCTGGTCCGATGATGCTTGCTTGCAGGTCAATGGGTTTGGGCGTGGTACATCTCCGCCAAGCGAAGGCCCCAAACAACAAGAAAACAGCAGCGGTCAGGAAATCCCCATGAGATTAAGATATTGGACCGCACTGGCTTCTATTGTCTGTGTCGGAGCGATCCTGACAGTTCGAGAGGTGCGGCAAGCGCAAACTCTCGTAGTGCCTATCGGCGCTCCGTCTGCCGGATTGCAAGATCTCGATACGCCATTCGAAACAGATGCCAAGGAACAGGCACTGTCGCGGGACGTATCCCTCGGAGAGGGGGCTCGGGGCCTGCGGCCTTTGGACGAAGAGCATGTCACATGGTCCCGCGTCGTAAGCTCCGGGGAAAACCTTGACGTCCTCCTTGCCAAGGCAGGCCTCGATACCGCCACCCGTGCTGTCGTGTCCGATGCGATCGGGTCCGAATTCGATCTCAGGAAACTGAAACCGGGCCATCGGCTTGATCTCGAACTCCAACGAGATGGATTGCCGCGCCTGGCAACGCTGGAAATCGACAACGGGGTCAGTATTCAGGCGGTTTTTGGAGAAGCGCCGTCCGTCAGTGTGCTGCCACCTGAACTCGAGACCATGCGTCAAGCTGCCGAAACAGAGATCAAAAGTTCCATATATGCGGCCTTGGACAAGGCTGATATTCCGACCAGGTTCGCCACCGATCTGGAGCTGGTTTTCGCCGGTACGCTGGATTTGCAGCGCGAACTCGTCGGGGGCGAGCATCTGCGCGTGGTCTGGCGTGAAAACCGTCTGGATGATCGTGTCATAGGTGAGCCGATGATCGACTTCGTTGAACTCGACCTGGGCGACGAGAGGTATGAGGTCGTTTGGCCGGGCGACGAATCCAGACAAACCCATGTCTTCAAGGATGGACGAGCGCTACTCACCTTCGTTCAACCAATCAAGGGCGCACGCCTCAGCTCGGCGTTTGGAATGCGCCAGCATCCGGTCCACGGCAATGTGCGGATGCATGAAGGTGTGGATTTTGCCGCCGAAGAAGGCGCCACGGTCCATGCGACACAGTCTGGCCGCGTTTCCTTCATCGGACGTCGAAGCGGTTACGGGTTGATGATCGAGATTGAGCACGCGCAAGGCATCCAGACTGTCTATGCCCATTTGAGCGCGGTGAACGAAACGCTGGAAGTTGACCACCGGATCCCTGCCGGTCGTGAAATTGGTCATGTCGGATCGACAGGCACATCCACGGGACCGCATCTCCACTATGAAGTCGTTGTCGAAGGTCGCCCGGTACCGCCGCTCACCGGTAGGCGCCTGTCTCGGAGCAGTGATGGGACACAGAGACACATGGATGTGTCTGTCATGATCGAAGCAGCGCGTGATCAGTTGGCAAGTTTGCTGGCGGCCAACGGTTAGTAACTTGCATTCGATGATTTGAAGCGGCCAGCCTTTACGTGGCGCAGACCATCGGCAGCCCCGCCATGAATCTGTTCAACGGCCGCGCCAGCGCGTCGGGCGGTTTGCTGGCGCTGTCCGGCACAGGCTGGACCATTGCAGCAAACGGCACCGGTGCTGTGGCGTTGGTCGCACGGTTGACCAGCGCCGATGATGCTGTGACCGTCGGCATCCGACCCGAAGATCTGGACCTGACATGTCCCGGCCAATGTTGGGGACCGGTCCTTGCATGAGAGCCGAACCGCTGGGGTCTTCCTCGAAAGCCTTCCAAAAGGATGCATGTGGCTATTGCGTCTGCGCTAATGCCTGTTCCAGTTCTTCCACCGCGTCGGTCCAAAGGTCTTCAGCCCGTGCGATGCCCTCCATCACTTCGGCATATTTCTTTTGCCAAGTCTCGGCCTGTGTTCCCATGTCTGCCTCATACAGCGCAGGGTCCGACAATTTCACCGCCAGTTGATCGCGCATCTCGTTCAGCTTGGCGAGGCGACTTTCGCATTTGCGGACACGGGCACGCAGCGCCGTGATCTCGCCCCGTGAAAGGCGCGTGGGTGCTGCGACTTTGGGTCTTTCCACTGGCGCGTTGGGGGCGTGCAGCATCTGATCGCGGTAGGCGTCCAGATCATCCTCGTATGGCGCCACCGAGCCGCCTTGCACAAGCCAGAGCCGGTCCGCGACCAGACCCAGCAAATGCATGTCGTGGCTGACAAGGATGATTGCGCCGGTATATTGCGTCAGGGCCTCGACCAGCGCATCACGACCTTCGATATCAAGGTGGTTTGTCGGCTCGTCCAAGATCAATAGATGCGGCGCATCAAGTGTGGCCAGCAGAAGCGACAGCCGTGCCTTTTCGCCGCCTGATAATTGCTGAGCAGGGGTGTCGACCTGTTCGGCAGTCAGGCCGAAACCAGCCAGACGCGACCGCGCCCAGGCCTTGGTGGCATCGGGGCGCGCTTTGGTCAGATGCTGCAAAGGCGTGGCATCGGGGTCAAGCTCATCAATTTGGTGCTGCGCGAAATAGCCGACGCGCAGCTTTGCCGCGCGGGTCACTGCCCCGGCGCAAAGCGGCAGTTTTTCGGCTAGCAGTTTGGCAAAGGTTGATTTGCCTTCGCCATTGCGGCCCAGCAAAGCGATGCGGTCATCCTGATCAATTCGTAGATTCAGCCGTTGCAGCACCGGCGGGCCGTCATAACCCACGGCAGCATTGTCGAGATTGACGATCGGCGGTGACAGTTCCTCTGGCGTAGGAAAAGTCAGAACCTGCGATTTCAAGGCATCTGGCGCGGCAATGGTGGTCATCTTGTCCAGCATTTTCACCCGCGACTGCGCTTGCTTGGCCTTGTTCGCCTGATAGCGGAACCGATCCACAAAGCCCTGCAAATGCGCACGACGCTGTTCGTATTTGCGCGCCTGCGCGGCCTGCACCGCGCGTTGTTCCTGTCTTTGGCGGGTGAATTGATCATATGGCCCTTGGAAATAAGTCAGCTTGTGATCCTCGACATGCAGGATCGCACCCACGGCATTGTTCAGTAAAGCGCGGTCATGGCTGATGATGATCACGGTATGGGGATATGTCTGCAGATAGCTTTCGAGCCAAATCGCCCCCTCGAGGTCCAGATAGTTTGTTGGTTCATCCAGCAACAATAAATCAGGGCGTGCAAACAATATACCCGCCAAGGCTACGCGCATGCGCCAGCCGCCCGAAAACTCCGAGCAGGCACGTTGTTGTGCATCGCCGTCAAACCCCAAACCTTTCAGGATCGTGCTGGCGCGTGCCTCCGCCGACCATGCGTCGATATCGGCAAGCCTTGTATGGACATCGGCGATGCGCATCGGGTCCGTGGCCGTTTCCGCCTCGGCCATCAGGGCGGCACGTTCGGTGTCAGCATCCAGAACGGTATCCAGCAAGCTGCGGTCACTCGACGGGACCTCTTGATCGACGCTGCCGATCCGACAATTGACAGGCAAATCAATCTGGCCGCTTTCAAGCGGCAATTCACCCCGGATCAATCGAAACAACGTCGTCTTGCCCGTACCGTTCCGGCCAACCAGCCCAACCTTGTGGCCTGCGGGTATATCGGCTGATGCCGCCTGAAACAGGGGCTGGCCACCGATCGCGTAAGTGATCCCAGAAATTGTCAGCATGCGCCTTGGTCGCAGATCATCAGGCAGAGCGCAATTGTAACGCAGCGCGCGATGCTTCGGGCAGCAGGGCGACCTAATGGAAGCGGCAGTCACGGCCGCGCGGATCGCGGCCAGCGAGGAGAGCGGCGCAGTCTTTGCGCCTATGGCCATGGGCGGGGCAGGGGGGCTGCGCGCCGGCGGCCCACCCGCTGACCGTCTGGCGCGCTGGCTTGACGGGATGGAGACCGGATGTCTGACCGCAATGCGGCACCTCGACGATATCGAGGCATGGTCAGCGAGGGCGGAAACCGAGATGACCCCACTCTCGGGCAAGACCCCGCGCACCTTGCGCGCTGTTCTGACCGAATGGCCTCTCGTCTCCGCTCCGATGGGAGAGACTCTGACCGGTGCCAGCCGCGCCGCCGTCCAGCGCAACCTCGCCTGGATGGAAGCGCAGGGTCTGGTCCGCGAGATGACCGGGCAGGGACGATATCGGATGTGGCGCACTACGAACTGAAGGCTGCGCCAGTAGGGCGTGAAGAAAACCGCATACACTTAATGCACTTGTTGCACTTATTTCATATATGGTGGTAAACAGCAGAAAACGGAGAGGAGACCACCATGAACATGTTGGGACACCGGCATCTTCCACCGACCCCTCAGGACGCTGCGATCGCGCGCGTCTCGGGACAGGCCCTGTCGCGCTTTGCAGCAGCACGAGGACCGTTGAAATTTCGCGTTACAGATGCGGAGCAGATGGAACCGGTCGAACTTCCAGCAGGCGTTGTCGCGCTGCTCATGGAGATCCTCGAAGCGATGGCAGCCGGCCGCGGCGTCACCATCATCCCCGAAAATGCCGAGCTCTCGACGGTCCAGGCGGCAGAGGTGCTGAATGTGTCGCGGCCGTTTCTGATCAAGTTGCTTGAGGATGGCAGTATCCCGCATCGAAAGGTCGGCAAGCATCGTCGCGTCCGCATGGAAGACGTCATGTCGTACAAGGCCGCAATCGACAACGAGCGCGAAGCCGTCCTCGATCAACTGGCCGCTGATGCACAAGAGCAGGACATGGGCTATGGCTCGAAATGAGCCAGTACACGGTCCTGTTCGACGCGAATGTCCTCTACCCGGTGCCAGTCGAGCGACCGTCCAGCGTAACCTTGCCTGGATGGAAGCACGAGGTCTGGTTCGCGAGGTGACCGGGCAGGGACGTTATCGGATGTGGAGCGCGCAAGGTTAAGCACAAAGCAAACAGCGATGGCGTGAATCTTCTGTGACTGATTTACAGTCCGGGAGGCACGGAAAGTTCAAACGGGCCCGGGCCACAGGCCCGGCAGACACCATCACTCCGCCGCAACCGCCCTTGGCGCTTCAACCATCGCCGCCGCGTTACTTTCGGCCGCGGCTGGTGTATCTGGGATGGTAACGCGGAAGCACGCGCCTTCAGCGAGGCCGTGAACGAGACTGATGTCTCCGCCATGAGCGCGGACAAGATCTGCCGCAATCGCAAGCCCGAGACCGGATCCTGAGCCGTTGGGCCGGGTCGCCCCTTGGGAAGACTGGAACAGATGCTTCTGCGCAGTCTCCGGCACGCCAAGGCCGGTATCGCGCACGTCGATGGTACAACCGGCCCCATTATGCCGGGCATCGACCCGGATCTCCTTGTATCGAAAGCCTGGGCCCTCCAGCGCCAGAATGGCGTTGCCGCAAAGGTTGAGGAGGACGCGGAAGAGATCATCCGGGTCGGCGTCGATCTCGACGGTGGCCAAAACATTGTTTTTCCAACCGATATCGCCATGGTCGAGATCAAGCGTGTTCGCGACCTCGTTGACCAACGGTGCCAGTGAGAGCCGCTGCCGTTGCGGAAGACCCTTCGACGCCTTGTCATAATTTCGCGATGTCGTGCAGAGCGCGATGGCCCGCTCCAGCGAAGCCGTCAGCTTAGGAGCCAAACGCTGCACCGTGGGGTCATCGACCTGCGCCAGCCGGTCCGACAGAAGCTGCGCACATGTCAGCATGTTGCGCAAGTCGTGGTTGATCTTGCGCGTGGCAAGGCCGGATCCCGTCTCATCCAATTGTCCGTTTCTCCGTGTGCCGAAATCGCGCATCGTTGTGCCGTTCATCCGGTTGTCCGGTACTTTGAGTTGGTCGATATTCATTCTCAATACCCCTTGTTCTCGGTGGCCGAGTCAGACACGGCATCCGCCCCGGCAGACACGTCCTCACCCAGCCCGTCCACGGTGTTGCACGCTTGGAGCGCGAAAGATGCGGACAGGGCCGCCGCAAGGAGTGTGAGCGTGGTGAGCTTGGGCATCTTCATGTCGGTTTTTCCTTGTGTCGAGTTACGCACGGCGATGGCCGCGATCTCTTCCGCTCAGACTATGTCGCTTCCAGAAAGTGGGCACTTACCTGTATCAGCCTCTCGGGTGATCTGGCCGGTCCGGGCTCAATGCCCCCGGGCCGCCGGCAGATGCAGGATGAGCGACCGTCCGTCCGGGGATAGGCGTTGTGTGAGGCGCGCTTGGTTCCGGCGGATCGAAACCGGAGGCGGTCTGCGCGTCTCGCTGCGCGTTGCTGTTATCGCGGTCGCAATGTGAGCCAGGTCAGCAACAAGCTGCCAAGGATCGCGGAAAGTGCCGATCCGCCGAGAATGCCCAACTTTGCCGCATCCAGGACTGGTTGCTCGAACGCAAGGCCCGCGATGAACAGCGACATGGTAAAGCCGATGCCTGTAAGGAACGCCCCGGCGGCGATGAAGGGCCATGACAGGCCGGACCCGCGGGTAGCCAGACCGAACTGAACCGCGAGCCAGCTGAACCCGAACACCCCAACAGGTTTTCCCAGCACCAGTCCGACGACGATCGCCAGCGAAACCGGCTGTGCGAAATCCGCTCCCTCGATCGTGATCCCGGCATTGGCCAGCGCAAAGAGTGGCATGATGACAAAGCCCACCCAAGGGTGCAGCATCATCTCGAGCCGTTCAACGGGAGAGAGCGATTCCGTCACGGCCCTGCCGGCGCGGCGCAGGTCCTCGCGATCTTCGGTGTCGCCGCTCCAATGGGCGCCGGCTGGATAGGCGAGAACCCCCCCGAGAATGGAGCGTAGACGTGTGTCGCTGACCCAGACGCGGGTCGGCGTCATGAGCCCGAGAATGACACCGGCAATGGTTGCGTGGATGCCCGACGCGTCGAAGCACAGCCAGATCGCGCCTCCCATCAGGAAGTAAACCGGGATGCGGCGCACCCCGAGTTGCGCGGCGCTGGCAACGACCACGAGCCCAAGCGCCCCGAGACCGAGCGCAGACCAGTTCATCGCCTCCCCGTAGCTGAAGGCGACGACGAGAACGGCACCGACGTCATCGAAGATCGCCAATGACAGAAGGAACAGCCGTAGGCTGGGCGGGATCCGGGTCCCGAAGATGGCAAGACATGCGATGACGAACGCGGTATCGGTCGCCATCACCGTGCCCCAGCCATGCATGCCCGGCTCCCCGACCATCAAGGCCAGATACAGCGCGACCGGAACTGCCATGCCGCCCAAGGCGGCGGCGAAGGGAAGCGCAGCCATTCGCGGATGTCGCAACTCACCAAGGACCAGCGCGCGCTTGAGTTCAAGCGAGATCACGAAGAAAAATAGCGTCATAAGGCCGTCGTTGATCCAGTGCCGCAACGACCGGGTAAAGTCGAGCGCACCGAAGCTCAGGCCGACCGGTGTCTCCCACAGCGCCAGATATGCGCCTCGCCAGGGCGAGTTGGCCAGGGCCATCGCCACCAGAACGGCCAGCAAAAGAAGACCGCCAGATGCCGCTTCAATCTTCAGGAAACGCGCAAAGGGCTTTGTAAATCTGTCGGCCGCTTCGCGGGGCAGACTTTCGGGATTGTCGATCATGGATTCAAGGTGCCTTTTCCGACCTTGATTGGCAAACGCCATCAATAATTGGGCCCCGCTCTCGGGACAGGGTGTTCGCTCAACGCCTTCGGGCCGTGTCCCCGGCGGCCATGAACCAATTCCCGGGGCACTGCCGGTCGGCGACCTCCGCGATCTCTTATATCCAGACTACGTCGATTGCAGAAAGCGGGCACTTACCTGCATCAGCCTCTCGGTTGATCTGGCCGGGCTCCGTCCACCGGGAACAGGCTGGGCCATTCATCACGAGCGGGACCACGCGGCCGATCGAGGCCGTGGCGGCTACTCCCCGGTCTGTGTCGGGTGACAAGACGATCATGAAAGCGAACAATCTTTGGCATGTGCGCGCAAGTTCGATATACGGGCGGCAGCAGCAAGACCGCCCATGAGCTGACGGGGCATCGTGCTTTCCAAGCGTGCGTCCCGACCGTGCCAAATCCGGGAACCTTCTGCCAGCGTCATTGACTCTCTGACTCTATCGGCAACCACAACCAAGCAGAGGTGAAACGATGGCAGCGAGCAAACCGGCCGACAGTGCTGCCATGCGGAAGACGCTATGGGGTCCCGGCACAGGGCAGAACACGAGGACCGTGGCATGTGGGCAAGGATAATATGTTGACTGATTTTGTGACCGGGTACCAACCCTACCTTGCGCTGGTTCTGCTGCTGATCCTGTTTTTGGGTTTCGTGTATGAACGCTTTGCCCCGGACGTTACGGCCGCGGGAGTGGCTGCGCTGTTCATAATCTTCGGCCTGGTGCCCACTGAGAAGGTTCTGGCGGCGTTCTCGAATCCGGCGCCGATCACGATTGCGGCCATGTTCATCATTAGCGGTGCGTTGGTCCGGACCGGCCTTCTAGATGCGGTCGCGAACCGCGTGGTGGCCGGCGCGAGCCATCGGCCGGTCGCGGGAACCGCCGTGTTCCTGCTGGCAACGCTTGTGGCGTCGGCCCTGATGAACAACACGCCCGTTGTGATCGTCCTCATACCGGTGGCGATTCGCTTGGCAAAAAGTCTCGACCTTGCAGCCACGCGCCTGCTGATACCACTCTCCTACATGGCGGTCCTGGGCGGGACGTGCACCTTGCTCGGCACGTCAACCAACCTGCTTGTGGATGGTGTGGCCCGTGAAACCGGAATGCTGCCGTTCTCGATCTTCGAAATCACGCCGGTCGGCCTGATTGTCGCGGCTACAGGCGGGGTTGCCCTTTCGGTTCTCGGCCCGTTCCTCTTGCCTGACCGAAAGGATCAAGCCGATCCCGGAGATGAAGGAGAGACATCCTTTGTGACGGAGTTGCGTCCGCAGGACGGCTATGAAGGTCTGGGGATGCCCATCGGTCGGATCGATGATCTGAACCGACAAGGGGTGAAGGTCATCAACATTCGCACGCGGTCGAATGTCAAACGGGAGCGCTTGAACGAGCATGTTCTGGAGAAAGGCGACAGGATCATTGCCGATGTGACCACGTCGGAGCTGCTCACTCTTAGAAATCGCAGCGGTTTGAATGTCGGATTGCGTCAGGGGCCAGAGGTCCAGGACGCCTCCGAGCTTGTCGTCGCCGAAGCCATCGTGACACCGTCGCGCCGAAGTCGTGGCGTGCGCATCGCGCAGTTTGCCATTGGGCGTCGCTACGGCATGCGTGTGCTCGGTGCGCATCGCCATGGGACAAGCCTTGGACCCGACCTGTCAACCGCACTCCTGCGGCCCGCCGACAAGCTTTTGCTGGAAGGGACAGCCGAAGGATTTTCGCACATGACCGAGGCAGGAGATCTTGCAGCGATCACGCAGGCAGGCGGGCGTGCGTTCCGTCGGCGCAAGGCGCCGCTCGCCCTGCTTGCACTCGTCGCGGTTGTCGCGCTCGCCGCGCTCGGCGTGGCCGAGATCAGCGTTCTCGCCCTCATCGCCGTCGCCGCGATTCTCGTGCTGCGGTGCATAGACAATGACGAAGCGTGGGCTTCGATCGACGCCGGCGTCCTGGTGCTCATCTTCTCGATGCTGATCGTGGGCATGGGCTTGCAGCACTCGGGGGCCGTCGCCCTTGCCGTCGAGGCGGTAGCGCCGGCACTGGAGGGGCTGCCACCTCTTGTGGCACTGGCGGCCGTCTATTTGTTGGCTTCAATGCTCACCGAAGCTGCCACCAATAATGCGGTGGCGGTCGTGGTGACGCCACTTGCCATTGGCCTTGCCGTACAGCTCGGGGTCGACCCTCGCCCCTTCGTGGTGGCGGTGATGTTCGCCGGAAGCGCGAGCTTTGCAACCCCCATCGGTTATCAGACCAATACGCTGGTATATGGCGCGGGGAATTACCGGTTTACCGATTTCGTCAAGATCGGCCTTCCGATGAATGTGATCGTCGGAACGTCGGCGGTGCTTTCCATTCCCGTTTTCTTCCCCTTCTAGGACGGGCTCGCAACCTGGCTCCGACCGATGCCGCCTAGCGATGATCCGATGGCCAGAATGACCCGGTCGACGCTATTCAATTATGGCTTTGAAGTGCAGCGACGGTGCCGCGTGACACGGGGTCCCGTACGGTCGGCCATTGGCGAAATTTACAAGGCTCATGTGGCAAGTTTTCGGGCCTCGGCAAACGACAGAAGTTTGTGGCTGTTCTCGTCCCACAGGTGCAGCCGCGCGCAGCGGAAGCTTTGCCAAAGCGTGATGCGCTTGGAACGCGCCAGCAGGTCGTGGTCCCTGACCACCTCACCCAGACGGTAGAACGGGATCCGGCTGGCGAGGTGATGCACGTGGTGGACGCCGATATTGCCGGTGATCCAGCGCAGGATGCCGGGAAGGTCGTAGTGCGAACTGCCCTTCAGGGCGGCTTCCTGGATGTTCCAGTCGTCCTCGTGCTCCCAGCTGGTTTCCTCGAACTGGTGCTGGACGTAGAAGAACCAGGTGCCCGCGATCGCGCCCAGCAGCATCGTCGGCAGGAACACGAACAGCAGGACATCCCAACCGCCCAGCCAGATGATCACGCCGAGGACAAGGCCGATGGCGGCATTCGTCGCCATCGCGCTCAGCCAATAGCGCCAGCCGGATCGCATCAGGTAGACCGGCAATCGGTGCTGAAGGAAAAACAGGTAGAACGGCACCACCCCGAACATGACGACCGGATGGCGCAGAAGGCGATAAAGTGCGCGGCCGAGCCATCCTTTCTCGCGATACTCCCTGACCGTCAGGGTCGGGACGTCTCCGACACCGCGCCGATCGAGGTTGCCAGTCGTGGAATGGTGGATCGCGTGCGTCTTGCGCCAGACGTCGTAGGGCGTCAGCGTCAGCACGCCGAGCCCGCGGCCGATCCAGTCGCACAAGCGCCGATCGCGGAACAGCGACCCGTGCCCGCAATCGTGCTGAATGATAAACAGGCGGACAAGGAAGGCCGCGTTCGCCAGTGCCAGAGCCATGGCCAACAGCGCGCTGATCGAGACCAGCCACCACGCCACCGCCCAGATCGCGACGAAGGGCACCAGCGTGACGGTCAATTCAAACACGCTGCGCGCGGGAATGGGCTGTCGGTAGGCTGCCAGTGTCCGGGTCCAGTCCGAGGGCCGCAGCGCGTCTTGGCCCTGCGCGGGCGCATCAGCCCGGTCCGCTTGCGCCTGCTGCGCGTCACCGGCGGCCTGTGCGGTGGGTTGCCCGGATTGTACCGGCTTTTCGTGTGTGTCTTCGGCGGTTTGCATGGTTTGATGATTGGGCTGGCTGCGGGCCAGCGTGTCACGTTGTCTGGTCGCGGATGTCATGGTGCGCGTCACGTCCTCTATGGTCAAGCCAGTCATTCCTGCGGTCTGCGAACGGAGTTGCCGCCAGCGATGATTCGGTTGATGATTTTGGCCACGGCCCGGTGCGATTCCGTTTCGGCATCCGTGCCGGTGGCATTCTCGTGGGTCGCCGCAGCATCGCGGAGCACCCCCATGATCTCGTGCTCGGGCAGCAGATCGCGATCATTCATGGCCAGCATGAGCGCCTCGCAGATCGAGAGGGCGGCCATGCCGGCATGATCTGTTTGAACGGGCATCGTGGAGACTCCTTGATCCTTTCGGCGAAACGACCTTTGAGTCGGTCGAATCCTGTTTAACGCACCCGTTGTGGCAGGAAATGAGGTATGCTGGACTGATCCAGAGCAGTCACCGCAGCAGAATTTTCGAATAGGTCATCCACCGGGGATGACGATGAGGAAAAGGCACATGAACACCACGGCAAATAGTCCGCTTACGCGCAAGCTTTCGAGTTTCGTCGCCTTGTCCGAGGCCGAACTCGCGGTGCTGCAGCGTCTGCATCAGCGACGCCGGTCCTTCCCCGCGGGGCGCAACCTCGTGCACGAGGGACAATCGGGGCAAGCCACCTACATCCTGTCGGCCGGGTGGGTATGCTCCTATAAGATTCAGCCCGACGGGACGCGCCAGATCGTCGATTTCCAGGTTCCCGGGGATTTCCTGGGACTGCGCAGCGTCCTGCTGCGCACCTCGGATCACAGCTTTGAGACGATTGTCGACAGCCAGGCCGCCGAGGTGATGTCGGCGGACCTTTTGCAAGCCTTCGATCAGACGCCACGGCTGGCCGCGGCTATTCTGTGGGCCGCGTCGCGGGATGAGGCGATGGTCGTGGAGCATCTCGTCAGTATCGGGCGGCGCGACGCCGAAGCCCGGATGGCCCATTTCCTGCTGGAGCTGGGTGCACGGCTGGCTCTGGTGGGCATGGGGGGCAAGCAAGGATACGACTGCCCGCTCACGCAGTATCACCTTGCCGACACCTTGGGCCTGAGCGCGGTCCACGTGAACCGCGTCCTGCGGCAGCTTCGCGAGAATGGGCTGGTCACTTTCCGGGACGGTCGCGTCACGTTCCATGACTATGACCGGCTTGCCGAACTCGCAGAGTTCGATCCATCCTATCTGGATCAGACCGGGCCGTTTCTCACATGAAAACCACCACCGGCGCGGCACGATGGCCCCTGTCAGGTCGATGGTGTCATGCAAGCGCGAGGTTTGCCACGTGGACTTGCTTGGTTCGTCTCGTCGTCGGCATTGGCCATACGGGTCTCTTCGGCGGCTGTAGTCTGGTCGGGAGTTTTCGGGACTTTCATTTCATGGACAGCTAGGGTGAATCCCGCGCGGAGACAGGCAGATCATAACGCATGTATGCCCGCCTCGCACACGATGAAGGTACTCGGATACATGCCCACAGTTGTTGGGCCGGAAACTGCGTTATACTCCGAGTCCCGCATAAGCCGAATTTTGTGACTTGACGGCTGGGCTTGCAACGATTCAGCTATGCCTATGATCCGCCCTGGCTTTCTTTCCTCAGCAGACCGCCTCGAGCTTGAGGCTTGCGTGCGTCGCCAGCGCGAGGACTACGGTATTGCCCGTCGTGCAAATGCGATCCTGCTGCTCGACGACGGCAAGTCCTGCCAAGAGATTTCGGACTTCCTGTATCTGGACGACGACACGATCCGCGGCTGGCATAAAACCTTCCTGCAAGATGGCTGGGATGCGCTTGCATTCGACGGCTGGAAGGGCGGTCAGTCCCGTATGACGCAGGCACAGGAGGTTGCGTTGTGCGCTTGGCTGGAAGCGCGCTTCTGTCGCTCGAAGGTTGAGATCAGAGCCCATGTCGCGGCTGAATGCGGTCTGAACTATTCCCATTCTGGCTGCATCAAACTTCTGGCCCGACTGGGCTTTGAATACCGCAAGCCCAAGCCCCTGCCACGCGTGGCATCAGCGGAGAAGCAGGCCGCTTTCATCGCATTATACGAGAAGCTGATGCGTGAGTTACCAGCAGATGAAGCCGTCTACTTCGCCGATGCAGTGCATCCGGAATACCAGACCAAGCCTGCATTTGGCTGGGTGAAGGTTGGATCAAATCCAGCGGTTCTCAGCACGGCAGGGCGCGGTCGTGTGAACATTCATGGGGCTGTGAACCTCGAAACCTTCGACGCACCCTTTGTCGAGCCCACAACCGTTGATGGGGTCAGTGCCGTGCAGCTTCTGACCAAGATCGAAGCGCGCAACCCTGACAAGCGCATCATCCATGTCATCTGGGACAACGCCGCCTATCACAAGGGCCCCGATGTCAGGGCCTTTCTCGCCAGGACAGCTTGCCGTATCCATCTGATCCAGCTGCCGCCCTACTGCCCCCATCTCAATCCGATTGAGCGGCTGTGGGCCGTCTTGCATCAATACGTTACCCACAATCGCTACTACCCAAGCCAGAAGCAGTTCGCCAACGCCATCCTTGCATTCATGCGTGAGACCATCCCGCAGGAATGGACGAAATTCCGCGACAAGGTCTCAGACAACTTCCGCGTCATAACCCACGAGAACTTTCGGGTTTTGAAGTAGAAGCGGTATATTTCCAATTTCTTCGCACGGTTGCATTGACGCAGGTCAGCTTCGGCGCGCGTAGCTGGCTCGGCTCGGCGGACGAGGAACGGCAGATCGGCGCCTGTCGTACTCGAACCAGATCGACGGGGGGCCGATGATGGCGGCACCCGCGACCGGTGGCCCGCGGCCCCGCTGCACCATCCGGTAATCCGAAATGACAACCACGAGATTGCTCAATCTGGCGGCAGGGGAACAGTCGTAGAGGGTCGCTCCATGATGGCGTCCAACACGCCGGATTCAATAGCGAGCCGAAACCGAATTCGATCCTGGCTAACTTGGGTCAGTGCGGCACGAGATGAACCAAGCTAGAAAATAGCCAAGGCCGGAGGCCGGCCTAGACACCCAACAAAGGAAAATTTCAATGAAAATTTGGATCATCAGCACCGCCACAATTCTTGCCGCCGGTTCGGCTATGGCAAGCGAAGGCGGCATTCCGTGGGACACCGACGGCAACGGAACAATCTCCGCCGAAGAGTACATGGCCGGAGAGAAGCGCGACATGGTGTACAACACGTGGGACGCCAAAAGCGACGGCACACTGAGCCGCGAGGAGTTCGCTGCCGGCAAGTGGAAAATGTTCGACGAGAACCAGGACAACGCCTGGGACACCAACGAGACCCTGACGTGGATGGACGCGGCGGAACGCTCAGGCACTTCGTTCCCCGACCCATGGAATATACGTCGGGATCGATAACATCCTGAACCATAAGACTTAGGGCGGGGCGCGGACCGGACGCTTCGCAGCCGGTGCCGCTCGTCCAGTCACTGAGCGGCGGTCCCGGCAAGGTCGGGCCGCTGACCGACCGTCGCCTGGGCATCACCCGCCCGGCGTGACCCGAGCACAGGAAACCCGATTCAATGTCTCTTATCAATCTGGTCATTACCCTGCTGGTCGTCGGCGTCGGGCTGTGGGCGATCAACACCTATGTTCCGATGGATCGAAAGATAAAGCAGATCCTGAACGTGGTGGTCGTGATCCTGGTCATCCTCTGGCTGCTGCGGGGTTTCGGACTTCTGGGCGGAGTCGGCGATATCGGTTTCGGTGGCTGATCAAGATTGTCGCACGGCTGTCATCCAGACTGTCGCGCTACCGGCCGGAACCCACACCGCGCGCGAAGGCGCGCGACCGACATGCTGGCCGGTATCGGCATGGCCCTTGATGGACCACACGCCGCCACTGCAAAGGGTCTCGGCCTTGAGAGGCTGACGCCGCCGGCACATCCCATGCAGGCGGTCATCGGGGATACAGTGGGCCAACGCTTGACCCCGTCAGCCCGAGGCACACATGAGCGTGCCGCGGGAGCCTGCGAATTCTGCTCTGTCTCCGCTCGGCCCTTTCTCACCAGCGCCGGGCGCGCGCCTACCCGGCTCAGGCTGCCGGCGTCTGCTGATGCGCCAGGCGCAGCCATTGGCCGTCATCCTTCAGATAGGTCGAATTGCAGAGCGCCTCGTAGACCGGACCGCCGTCGCGTTCGGCGGATACCCGATAGGCGAGCACGGCAATGTCGCCCCGGATGCAAACATGACGCTCGCTCATCACGACCGAGCGCCAGCGCTGTGCCACCTCCTTTTCGCGCCAGAGCGCATCGCCCTGGAGGATCCCGGCCGGGTAGGGGAAAACAAAGACGGCATCCTTCGACGTCATCTGACGCGCGCTGCTTGCGCCCTTCGTCCAGAACATCTCTTCCCGGTCCCAGAGCGCGGCATGATCATGCGATGACATCGGCGCATCCGGCCTCGTCGTATCGTTCGCGGGGCTGCCCGACGGCGCGCCGCGTTTCATTGGCCTGATCCCGACGAGCCGGTGAACAAAAACTGCACGGCGAAAAACAGGACCGCCATCAAAGTCCAGATCAGTCCTGTCGACATCGTCCACCCCTTCGCCCCCGAGGCTGATCCGGCCGTCGCCTCAGTCGCCTTTGCCGGGAGCAGGCCGGTCAGTTCCTGCGCAACCATGCCATCATCCTGCTCAAGCGCCGGCACGTCGCGCACCCGCGACAGCAAGGCGACCAGGCGCACGCCTGCGGCCCCCCGCCCGAGAGCGGCCAGGTCGCGGGCCTCCTGCCAGGGATCGAGGTTCAGCCGCGCCAGTGCGGAAAGAACGGTCACGCCGTTGCCCTTGCGGTCCTCTCCGACGGATGCGTGGAGAAATCGGTCGAAATCGTGGTTGTGCGGATCAAGAACAGCATTCGTTGCCATCTTACACTCCTTTTCATGAGGTTGTGGGCCTAGCATCTTTCGGAAAAGACGGCCTGCCGCCCGAAGACGGGGAGAAAAGACCCCGAACTGCTTACATCATAGGCAATATGCTGGGCGCGTGTGCTGACACAGATCAGTGCCTTGTCATGCTGTCACGCACGGCCTCGCCTTGATGGTCCAGTATGCCGGCGCGAGTGAACTCCGGCAGGCGCTAACCTGGGTCAACACCCGGCACATGTTCGCGGGGTAAAAGGTGACAAGCGCGGAACCGCCTGGGAGCCTGACCGCCTCCGAAAAGGACCCGCTCCTGCCACAGCAACTTCGAGGGCCGGAGCAGGACCGTTCAAGCACATGGTAAAATACGCCAGCGACCCGGACTACGGGTACGAATCACCGACATCTCCAGCACAGTCCCGATATCCAAAGGTCTGCGAAACACGATGTCACGGCGGGGTGCGAGACTGTCGACTGACCGCAAACCAGATGCCACGACACGCACAAGGAAGGAAGGCACCAATGACCCTGACCAGCAAGATGATCGCCGTATTCGACCATCCTTTCAACGTCCCGGGGCTCGATGAAACGCTCCCAGCCGGAGCGTACGAACTCGAAACTGCGGAATGTCCGCCAACTGATCGGCGGGATCCAGAACAATGGAAATCCTCTATCTTTTTGAAACTGCACCCGCGAACATCACATCCCGGTCTTGCCCAGGTCCTGACCGTTGCACTGACTGACCTTGAACGCGCAAATGCGAGGGACAAGGCATCCGGCAAGACGCTGACGGATTTTTTCCTTGCGGAAATGCTCAGCGACCCGAGCGTGCTGCTCGTGATGCAGGCCGACGGCGTCAGCGACGCGCAGCGCCGGCATCTTTACTCCGGCTCGCGGATTTCGCGGAGTGGGAATGACGAACCCGTTCGGGCAACGGAATCCAGAACCCGGCGAGACGAGGCGTCTATCAGGGCCGCAGAGAATGAAGGCATGCCGGTCAGAGCGTGATGTGCGATGCCTCAAATCGGAAGCCGCAGCACCGAAAGTTTCTCAGAGCGACGCTGACGCAGCCCAACGGGTTTTATGATTTTGGTTCGCAAGCATGAATGAAAGCTACACCGAAAAGAAACCGGGCGCGCCCTCTAGCGGCATGCCCGAAGGTGCACAGTCGGGCTTAGGGTCGGGACGCGGAGAGAAACTGTTCGCTCTCGGCCTGTTTCACGTCATCGAGCGATTGCTTCTGGTGGTTATCGTGGCAATGACGCTGGTCGCGGTCGCCTTCGAGATCCTCGCCATCTATCGGCTGGGGACCATCCTGTTGGCCGATATTCTCCTGATGTTCCTGTATCTCGAAGTGATCGGAATGGTATCTGTCTATTATTCCCGACGCGATTCCGTCTTCGTGTATCCGATATTCATAGCGATCACGGCCGTGGGGCGCCTGGTCGTTCTGCAGGGCAAGGAAATGGCGCCGGAAAATATCCTTATCGAGGCGGCCGCCATCTTGCTCTTGTCGATTTCGGCGATGGTGATCATCTGGGCAATGAGACAGCAAAAGCTGTGATGCGTGTCACCGGCTCCCGGGTGCGCGGACCGGGGCCGCGGGGTGGGCGTGCCGGAAGCCAGCTCTAATCTGCGGCTGCGCCCCCCGGCCCTTCGCAGAGCCTCGAGCATTCCAGCTGTCGTTCCCCAGCGGCTGTGGCAGAGGCGGCTGGTAACGCGCAGCACTGATGACAGGAGTCGTGGATCTCGATGGTGCGCGGCGTGTTAACCTAGGTTAGTGGCACCGGCGATTGACTGCTTCATCATGACATTTTCGGATTTCAGGGCTGATCCTGTCTGATTAGGAGGCGTTTCATGAACAGGTCCATGCCATGCGCCAGTGCGGTGCCGGTTTCATCTCTCGGAGTGTCAGCCACGACCACCGAGGGGCAGCGCGATTTGCCGCGCTACTTCGCGTCTGTTTTTGTGAGAGCCTGCGCCATGGAGGCGGGGCGGGTTACCTTTGTGCTGCCCGACGGTCGCAAATTTCGCGCGGACGGCGCGCGGCCGGGGCCGGTAGCCGAGTTGCATGTGCATGATCCCGATCTCTTCACGCGGCTGATCCGCGAGGGTGACCTGGGGTTCTCGGAGGCTTACCTTGATGGCGACTGGTCGACGCCGGATCTGCAGGCTTTCATGGATCTCGTTCACGTTGCCGGCGATGACATATACGATGGATTTCCGGGCAAGGGCCTGCTCCGACTTGTCGAGCAGGCACGGCAAGCGCTCCGAGGCAATACACGGCGGCAGGCGCGACGCAACATCGCCGCCCATTACGACCTCGGCAACGATTTCTATCGGCTCTGGCTCGACGAGACGATGACCTATTCATCGGCCATGTTCACGACCGGACAAGAAAGCCTCGAGTCGGCGCAGACCGCGAAATACGCGAGCCTGATCGACGAGATGGGCGTCGAGGCGGGTGATCA
Organism: Roseovarius sp. E0-M6; assembly: GCF_037083845.1. Taxonomy (NCBI): domain Bacteria; kingdom Pseudomonadati; phylum Pseudomonadota; class Alphaproteobacteria; order Rhodobacterales; family Roseobacteraceae; genus Roseovarius; species Roseovarius sp. E0-M6. The sequence continues at coordinate 71,525 of NZ_JBAPLA010000010.1, forward strand.
CGTGCTGGAGATTGGCTGCGGCTGGGGTGGCTTTGCCGAATACGCCGCCACCGAGCGCGGTCTGCGCGTCACCGGGCTCACCAACAGCGACGCGCAGTACGACTACGCGCGGGACCGCATCAGGAACGTCGGCCTCGATGACCGGGTCGAGATCAGGCTCCAGGACTACCGCGATGCGCGCGGCCAATTTGACGGCATCGCCTCGATCGAGATGTTCGAGGCTGTGGGCGAGCGCTACTGGCCGGTCTACTTCGACACCGTCCGCGAGCGGCTGAATCCGGGGCGCAACGCGGCCCTGCAGGTCATCACGCTTCAGGACCGCCGCTGGGAGACGTACCGCCGCAGCGTCGACTTCATCCAGAAATACATCTTCCCCGGGGGCTCGTGCCCTCGCGCACCGCGCTCATGGCCGAGGTTGAACGGGCCGACCTGCGGTTCGTCCACTCGGTCGAGTTCGGCGAAAGCTACAGCCAAACACTACGTCGCTGGCACGAGACGTTCAATGAAAATTGGCAAAAGATTTCCGCCTTGGGCTTCGACGAGAGGTTCCGGCGGATGTGGAACTTCTATCTAACGTCCTGCGCCGCGACCTTCGCAAGCGGGAACTGCGACGAGACGCAGCTGACCGTGCAACGGCCAGCCTGAAATGGCCGGGCGCGGGCACCATGGCGATCCGGTGCGCCATCTTTTGTGAACAATTTTTCGCTTCGCGGGAGAAATTGGAATGATGACATCTGCTCGGACCGCGCTTCTACTGGCTTTGGTGGTTCCTGCCGTAACGTCAGCCCAAGAAAAAGTTACGCTTCCACCGGACGTCATCGAGGGATTCTATATCACCCTCGATGACGTGCGCGCCCGAAGCGACGAGCTCTACGACGCGCTTGCACGCGCCGCCGGCGACCCTATTTCCGAGGAAGACTTCGTCGGAAGGCGGCTGCCGGACAAGGTCGTGCCGGAAGACACGGACCGGGACCTTCTGCAGAGGATGTTCAGCGTTCTCGACATGAATGGTGACGGACAGTTGACCCGCACCGAGTGGAACGAGCGGATCGAGAGCGACCTGGCATTTGCCGATGCAAATGAGGATGGCAGGATCACGCTCGAGGAGCTCTCAAACGCGCGCGAGAATATCGGCATCGGCGATGCGCTCGGCCTGATCTTCTGATGTCCGGCCTGGGTGCCGGCTGGGTCGCGACGTGCCGCGGGATCCCTGATGCGCACGACCCCTGCGCGGAGCGGTGTGGCGCGGTTCAGGCCTTTGCGTCAAAGTATGGCAGTCTCCGGTCGCTTGTCTTGCGTGCGCCTCCCGCCGAACGCTTGCATTGATCTCGGGCCGAATGCGCGGAACGGCAAGACGACCGTCCCGGCCCACACGGACCGGCCCCCGATCGCAGATGCATTACGGAACAGGCGTCACTGTTCCACCGTCCGGGTTGCGACGGCGCCTGCTCTGGGGGCTGTCCGACCAGCCCGGCTCGACCCTCTGGATGACAATACCGGGCTGGACAGCACCTTGCCTCAGCGCAGCCCAAAAAAACCGAGGATGACAAGGACGATGACGACGGCGCCGACGATCCAGATGATATTGTTCATGATGTGCTCCATTTCATTGGTTGGCCGCATGCGTGTTCCGGCCGACATGCGGGTTTCGAGGCATTCGTGACCGCGCTTCGGATGCAAGGCCCCGCGCGCGGATCACAGGCCCGGGCGCCGGCGCACCGGCACCCGGCGGCGCGTTATTGGTCCAGGGCGCGCAGGATGCCCCGCAGCACCTCGGCGCCCTCGACGATATCCTGGCTTACGCCGCGGGTTTCCTGCATCATCGCCGTGACCGTCGGCCGGTCGAGATAGCCGGTCGCGGCCTGCTCGCGGCTGCGCTGGTAGCCCTCGATGGCCTGCTGGGTATCGCTGTCGAAGGCCCCGTCCTGCCGGCCCGGCCCGAAGCCGAGCTCGGTCAGGCGCTGCTCGATCGAGAGGCGATCGGCGCTGCTCAGGTCGAGGGCAGCCTCCCTTTGAGCCGCTGCCGACGGCGCGGCTTCGGCAGTCTCGGGCTCCGGCTCGAGCGGGGCGGGGGCCTGCCGGTCCAGAAGCGCCACCTGCGCTCTGGTAAGATAACCGGTTGGCGGCAGATCATTGGCTTGCTGCCAGCGCTCCACCGCTGCGCGCGTGCCCGGCCCGAAGATGCCCTCTACGCCGCGGGTGTCGTACCCAAGCGCGGTCAGGTCGACCTGCACTTTCCGGCGCTCCGCCCTGGTCAGGCCAAGCCGCTGTTCGGCGGCCGCCTCCGGTTCCGGGGCTGCCGTATCGGGTGCCTGCGTCTCGGCGCGCGTCTCCGGTCTGACCCGGCTCGCGACAGAATCGGTAGGCGTCTGCACCAGAGCGAGGCTGGTATCCGTGTCCCCGCTTGCCCAGGCGGGCGAGCGAAGCCTGTTCACTGCCGTGCCGACGCTGACCCCGGGTGCGAGGAAGTCGTCCACCACCTGCCGGCCGAAGGCGCTCTGCCTTGCGGTGCTGCGCGGGATCGCACGGCCCGGCGCGGCGGCCGAGACGACAAGCACACCCTCGGGCACCGCGATGTCCGCGAGGCCCGGCGCGGCGAATGCCTCCACCTCGAAGCTGTCGAGCTGGGCGGCGTCGATGAACACCACTGCCGCGACCGGTGCCTGCCCGGCCAGCCTGAGCACGAGATCCAGTGGCACGCCATCCATCATAGCCTCGACCACGGAGCCGTTGCCCTGATCGACCGGTGCCAGATAGGTCACGCCGTCGCTCCTGAGCGCGTGGCCCGAGTAGAAGACCACGACCCGGTCGGCCTCGCCGCCGTCGAGTTGCTCGGCGAACGCGGCGATGTGTCGGCGCATCTCGCCGCGGTCGAGATCGGTGCCCGAGGTCACGTCGTAGCCGCGCTGCTCAAGCGTTTCGGTGACCGCGCGGGCGTCGGCCTCCGCGCTCAGGGCGTCCGGCGCCTGGCGGTAGTCGTGATTGCCGATCACCAGCGCAAGGTCGGCGGCCACAGCCGCTCCGGGCGCCAGTATGGCAAGGCTGGCGAGCGTCGCCCGTCCAAGTGGCAAAAGCCGTTGCATTTCCATCTCCTTTGTATTGAGTGTACGCTGACCCTACCGGGCCCGGTGCCTCCGCGCCCTTGCATAGATCAGCCCTCGCCAGGCAGCGTGCCCTACACGCTGCACCAAGGCCGGACAGGCGGCGTCACAGGGGGATCCCAACATGGACAAGCCATCGAACTGCTCCGAAGCAATGGCCAAGTTGAAGGCCAGATCTACCGTTTGAAGATCATTCTCCGCGAGATGTACGGCCAAGTCGGTCCAGATTTTCTCAGAGCCCAAATGCTGCCGCTCCGCCACACAGGTTGAGGAAGAACCCGATGAATGGTTAGGCAACACGAGCCTTTCAGATGGCGCTTGGGCTGGAGGTACCGTGGTATGGCAATGAGGCAGGCAGCACTGTCAATCCTCCGTGGTGCGGTTCTCGCGCACCTCGCGCTGGTACAGCGGCAGCTTGTTGATCGAGCGCGAAATCTCGCCCACGGACAAAGGCACCGGCTTGCGCCGGATGATCGTGCCGTCCTTGCCCATGACGACCATCATGAACCCCCTCGGACGCAAGGATTGCCGGAAGGAAGACCGCGCCGCAGGATCGGTGTCGGTGATCACGATAACGTCGCGATCCACCAGCGGCTCGAGCTGTTCGGTGATGTTTTCCATCTGCTGGATGTATTGCGGGTCGTTCGGACTGTCCGCGAAGACGACGACGGGACGACGCGTCCAGCGCCATTCCCCGAGCGAGGTTCCGACCGCCGGCCGGATGAGGTCGGCTTCGTCCGCATCGGCCTCTTGCTCGGGCGGCGTATGCTGCACGGGTGTAGATTGCTCTGCCGTCGGAACGGGCGTCTGGGCAACGGGCGTTTGCGCGTTTACCGTATCCGGGGCGGCAACCTGTGTCGCGACGAGGGCAAAGGCCCCGATCTCGGCGCATTTTTTAAAGATTTTCACAATGTTCGATATAAGTTCGGTGAGTGCGTCTGCATAGACCTGTTGCTGCAGCAGGCGCTAAAATATTGTGTCCCCTCTCGATGCGGATGTGTTGAGGGTGCAGGCGCGTCCTGATCCGACGCTGCATAGTGTGGTAAGATGACCCGCAGTGGCCACGTAGACCGCGTGTATCGCAACGGCGTGCGCGCCGGGCCAACTTAGCTTGTCAACGGAATCAAGTGGCCTCGACTGATCATTTTGGGGGCTGCTGAATGGGATCGGAGAAGAGCCTGTTCACGATGGCGCTGAAGTTCGCGGCACCTTGGCATGTCGATGACATATCCTTCTATGCGCCCGCTGTCGCGTAGCCCTTAATTGTGAGATGAGAAATCCAACGAAATCAACGGCCTTGCTTTGCCCTTAAATATGATATTTTGCCTTTAATTCCGATATTTTTGCCCTTAAACCTGAGACAGGGTTCGCAGCTTCGTGTGGCAAATATTGATGGATGATGATCGCGAAGACTTCGTTGCCGCTGGTGCTGAGGAGGTGCGCAGGGCGGTCGTTCTGCGTCCGCTTGTTCAGGCATATCTCAAAGGAACTGGCAGTCTGGAAAGTGGCATCAATGACGCCGTTTGGGAGCTTGGTGTCAGCAGGGCGACTGTCTGGCGCTGGATAAAGCGTCTGGCCGAAGAGGGTGGGCGCACCAGCGCGCTGGCTTGTCGGAAACGGGGCCGCCCGACTGGTACAACCTTGATATCCGGCAAGGTGGAAGCGGTGATCGAAGAACATCTTCGCCGTTATTTCTTACGGCGGGAACGTCCAAGCCTGTCGCGCATCGTGACAGAAATCCGAAGCGCGTGCTGGCAGCAGGGCTTGCAACCGCCGACACGTCGGACGGTTCAGCGCAGGCTGGATGCAATGGATGCCCGTGAAATTGCCAAGGCACGCGAAGGCGCAAAGGCGGCCCGCCAGAAATTTGCGCCGGTCGTAGGCGACAACAAGGCAAACCGGCCACTGGAGGTCGTGCAAATCGACCATACGCCTGCGGACATCATTCTCGTCGACAGTTTTGAACGCCAACCAATTGGGCGGCCTTGGGTCACGCTGGCGATCGACGTCGCAACGCGGATGGTGACCGGATATTACACCTCTCTCGAGGCACCTTCGCGTCTGTCGGTGGTGCTTTGCCTGACACAGGCTGTGGCCCCCAAGGCGGAACTTCTGGCGGAATTGGTGCGCAATGTTCCGTGGCCCGCGCAGGGTAAACCGCATAGCATCCACGTCGATAACGGGCGCGATTTCCGGTCGCATGCCTTTCGGTCGGCATGTGCGGAATGGGGGATCGATCTGGTCTATCGGCCGCCAGGCAGTCCTCATTTCGGAGGGCACATCGAACGATTGATCGGCACGGTGATGGGGGCCGTGCACCTGTTGCCTGGAACAACGCAATCCTCGGTCGTGGCCAAGGGCGACTACGATGCCGAAGGCATGGCCACGATGACTTTAGGCGAATTTGATCGCTGGTTTGCTCTGGAAATCTGCCGCTACAACAACAGCATTCATTCAAGTCTTGGCTGCACGCCCGTCGCCAAATGGGAGGCGCTCTCAGAGCAAATGATGGGCGATATCCCCTTCGAGATTGAAGCCTTTCGGGTGAGCTTTCTGCCAAGTGAACTGCGCAAGGTCAGGCGTGACGGCATCCATCTGTTCCAGATACGGTACTGGTCTGATGCGCTTGCAGGCCACATCGGGCGCGGGGATGGAAAGGTGGTCGTCCGATACGACCCTCGCGACCTATCGGTGATCTGGGTCGAACTGGATAATGACCGATACGTCGAAGCTCGGTACCGAAACCTGGAAATTCCGCCTGTGTCGCTCTGGGAATATCGCGAAGCCATGAGGAATGCCCGTGCCCTTGGCAAGTCCGGGTCCAATGAGCTGGTCCTGGCTGAGCTGATCCGACAGCAACGCCAAATCGAGTCTGAAAGCCGGAGCCTGACGAGGGCCGAACGCCGATCCCGTGAAAGAAAAGGGACATTGGAGGGCACCAACTCGGCTGTCTCGAAAACCGACGGGCTGCGCGCAATCGACACGGGTGATACATCGCGCCCATTGTTCAAGGTGGAGAGATGGTGAATTGAGGGCAAGGACAACTGAGGAAGACGGTCGGATCGCCCTCATTCAATCGGATATCTGGATCGGCTTTCCGCGGGCCGAACAAGTCCTGGACCGTTTGCAGGGAATGATCGAAGCGCCAAGGCAAACCCGTATGCCTGGCCTTCTTGTGCATGGTGCGTCGGGGATCGGAAAGACGATGATCGCCCGCAATCTTTCGCGCAGATATGCACCGGAATATGACCCAGCATCGGGAATTACGCGAACGCCGCTGTTGCTGTTACAAGCACCACCAGCTCCCGACGAACGGCGGTTCTATCTGCACATCCTGGCGACCGTCGGGGCACCGGCCACGGCACTGAGCGCGCGCGCTCAAAATGTGGCCTCCCTCGAAGTCCGTGTCGTCGCGCTTTTGCGCGACCTTGGCCTGCGGATGATCATGATCGACGAGGTCCACAACCTCTTGGCCGGGACCCACCGCGAACAGCGCCGCTTTCTCAATGTTCTGCGGTATCTCAGCAATGAANACGAGGTCCACAACCTCTTGGCCGGGACCCACCGCGAACAGCGCCGCTTTCTCAATGTTCTGCGGTATCTCAGCAATGAACTCGAAGTGTCACTGGTCTGCTTGGGGGTCAGCGAGGCCGTCGATGCCATCCGTGGTGATATCCAGCTTGCCAGGCGGCTGGACGAACATCACCTGCCAAACTGGCGCGACGACGCCGAGTTCTCGGACATGATCCAGACACTCATCGCGGCAATGCCCCTCGAGAAGAAATCCAATCTGAAGGTCAAGTCACTAAAGCAGATACTTGCGCTGACCGGCGGGGTGACCTCGCGCATCTTCGCCCTGATCAAGGATCTTTCCATCGACGCCATTGTCACAGGTAATGAATGCATCACCGATGACGCAATCGCAAAATGGACGCCGGTTTGGTCGCGCCATGCGAACGCCAATCGGCGGCTCGAGAAGTCCGGGGTGTGAAGCCGCACCCGCTGCCAAAAACTGTCGCGCCGCTGCCAGACGAGTTGTTGTCAGGTTGGTTGTCTCGGTTGGCTGCGGCCAACTACTGTGATGACGCCGAACTGCTGGCTCATATCAAGATCGATACCGCGCATGGCACCGCCTTGGACCTCAACATCGACGCGGTGGCGGCATAGAAGATTGCCAGCGCTGCACGTGTCGCCCCAGACGTCGTGCGATCTTTGACCTTTCCAGCAATGACGCCACGAGAAGCCTCGCTGACGGCCCAGATGCCATTCCAGCATTGCCCGCAATGCTCCCGAGAGGGCCTTTCGCTCAAGCATTGGAGGCGGGCCTGGGCATTCGACTGCCAGGTTTGCGGGGCGAGACTTGTGCAGACCCTCGGCAAAGCAGGCGACGAACAAGTATCCGAGAAACTGACATACCGAGCGCGCCGTGGGGCAGGGATGCTTGAGTGCGCCGCGCGATCACGCGGCCCCAGACCACTTCGGCGCGCAATGCGTGCAGTCGCCTTTGCCATGTCACTCAAAACCTTCCGCGGGGATCCGTCGTTCGCTCTCCAGAACCCCAGATCGGAAGTGAGGCTGTTCTGTCTCGCCGCAATCGCCGCCGCTCGGTCTTATCCCTTGGCTAAGGCAGCCATCGCCAGCCACAGCATCGACGACTATGCAAGGGTTGCTCTATTGCGCGCCTTCGAGAAGGAGCCACGTCTGCTTGTTGCGGTTGATCATATCGCGCAAAGGCGCGCGAGAAGCATAGGCGTGATGGCAGTCGAATCTCATAATTAAGGGCAAAAAATATCCCCGAACGCGTCGTGTTTCAGAATTAAGGGCAACGCGACACCCGTGACGACCGCAACTGGGGCGGCGCCGACCCGCCCGGGGTGGTCTTCTTCTACGCGCCCGATCGGGGTGGCAAGAATGCTGAAACCTTCCTTCGCGGCTTCGACGGGATCCTGCAACTCGACGGGTATACCGGCTACAACCGGCTGACGCGCCCGTCCCGCAACGGCGGTGGCCCCATCCGCGTGGCCCATTGCTGGGCGCATGCCCGGCGCAAGCTGAAGGAAGTGTTCGACCGCGACGGCTCCGAGATCGCCGCCGAGGGCCTGCGCCGCATCGCCGAGATCTACAAGATCGAGGTTGACATCCGCGGCGTCGAACCAGGTCAACGCCTCTCGGCCCGGCAGGCACGAACGGCCCCGCTGGTGGCGGCGTTCGGCGACTGGCTACAGGAACAGCGGCTTCGGGTCTCGGCCAAGTCCCGCCTCGGCGAGAAGCTGGCCTATATCCATCGCCACTGGGAGGGCCTGCAGACCTTTCTCCATGACGGCCGCGTCGAGATCGATTCAAACGGCGTCGAAAATCTGATGCGCCCGATCGCACTGAACAGGAAAAATGCGTTGTTCGCCGGTCACGACGAGGGCGGCAAAGCCTGGGGCCGCATCGCGTCCCTGATCGAGACCGCAAAGATCAACGGCGTCGAGCCCTTCGCCTATCTCAAGGCCACCCTCGAGGCCATCGCCGCCGGCCATCCGAAACAACGGATCGACGAACTCCTCCCTTGGAACTTCCAGCCGTCAAGCTGAAAAGCCCGTGGGGCCCAGCTGGCGCTTACTGATCGTCTCACACGAAAGCATCCGGGTCTGGTGCCAACGGTTTGGGACTCAGATCGCCGCCAAGATTCGGCGCGACCGACCTGCACCGGCCGACAAGTGGCACCTCGACGAGGTCGTGATCTCCATCCGGGGTCAGAAACACTGGCTCTGGCGAGCCATCGATGCCAACGGTGACGTGCTGGAGATCTTGGTGCAGAGCTGCAGAAATGCCGATGCAGCCAAGCGCTTCCTGAAGAAACTGATGAAAAGATGGGGCGTGCCGAGGGTTCTTGTGACCGACAAGCTGCGTAGCTACGACGCGGCTTTCCGGGATCTTTGCCCGGGGATCGAACACCGCTCGCATAAAGGATTGAACAACGGGCCGAGGCGTCGCACCGGCCCACCCGGCGACGTGAAAAGATCATGGGCCGTTTCAAATCCCCTCGCCAAGCGCAGCGTTTTCTGTCGCTCCACGACCAAACCGCCGCCATCTTCCGTCCAAAGCGCCACCGAATTTCCGCAGCATCCTACCGCCACGCCCGGGCTGACGCGTTCAGCCTGTGGGCCGATTATGCCGACGAAATGACCGCGTGAAAGCCGCGTCGTGCTTGGTAAGTCTTCGGGAAAACAACATGACAAAGCCCTTTGGAGGACAGATCTATCCCAGAAACCTGAGCGCCGATGGGATCGATAGCGGTGATCTCGCCGCCGAACTCCTTGATGATGACAGCGCGCGCCGGGTCAATCGGCAGAAGCTTCATTTCATGTGTGTTCAAAGTCGGCCTCTTTGGTAATTTCTTCAAGGTAAGTCGAAGTTATCTGTGTTGAAAGGGCTCTGTTGCATTAACACATGGGATCTTCGATCGTGTGGTCATTGACGATGGTGGAGATCTCGATGGCTCAGCGCAAGAACCCATTCAAGCGACACCGTTTTCCGCAGGAGATCATCTTGTTGGCATTACGTTGGCACTGCCGCTACCCGCTGTCCTGTCGCGATGTCCGTGACATGCTGTCAGAACGCGAAGTGACGGTCGATGCTTCAACCATTCACCGCCGGGTTCGCAAGTTCGGCCCCGAGATTCGCAAACGGGCATTCGGTGCCCACCGTTCGTGGCGCGGCCTACAGTGGCATGTCGACGAAACTTACA
>NZ_JBAPLA010000011.1:0-72130 GCF_037083845.1 Roseovarius sp. E0-M6
GGGCGAGAACATTTACCGACATGTTCAGCGCTCTCGCGGAAATATGCGACCTCTTCTCCCCGGACGAGTGCTGGAATTACTTCAAGGCTGCCAGATATGTCTCAGGTTAAAAGTCGGATGCTTTAGGGCTGAGAACAGACTTCCAATTCGGATCTGAAAATGGGAGCCGTGGGAAATCACGTATCAATCGGTCTACAGCCCTCTCTGTGAAACTGTTCCGATCGGTGCTGCAACGCGTCGACGCAGGCTCTGGACAAAGCGGCTCAGCTCCAAGCTAAGAAGCACCGGCCGGCATGTCCGCTGTGTGGCGATCCCGTTGCCGTTGAGGAAAAGGTGATCGCTATATATTGCTCATGGCGATGCGCCAACCTTGTCAGCCAACGGCGCAGCAGAGACGCGGCCAAGATAGGCCGAACCTGTAAGCTGTGCGCGGCGCCTATCTCGGTGGAGAAGAAGGTTACAGCGCAGTACTGCAGCACGAAGTGTAAGAAAGGCGCTTGGCAGCGGCAACGGAAGCAAAGGGGAAGGTGAGCGCTGTTACTTGTCCGGCACCTCAAGACCATACTGGCGACATTTATCTATCAAGAACTCAAGCGCCGAATTGATCACGGATTCGACAACACGATACCACCGCTCAGGCACGCGCCTACAGCAAAAGCGCGGATACCCGGAGGATCATTCTGGGAACAAAAGTTGACAACTCACCGGAATAAGTCGTCAAAAACAGTCACAAGTAATTGATTTTACTTAGCGTTTTTTCGCGGTGGCGGACCGAGGAGGATTCGAACCCCCGACCCCCTGATTCGTAGTCAGGTACTCTATCCAGCTGAGCTATCGGTCCGTCAGGCAGGCATCTATCGCCAGTCGGCGGGCAATGCAAGGGGATCGGATCAAGTTTTCTGCTTCGACCCTCACAGCGTTCCAAACGAGCCTTTCGGCAGAGTGATGAGAAAGGTGGTGCCATCGTCGCCGGTGTCACTCAGGGCAAGGTTTCCGCCATGCCCGCGCACGAGATCCGCCGAAATCGAGAGGCCAAGGCCCGTCCCCCCTTTGCGGGCGCCGCCCTGAAACGGCGTGAACAGATGATCGCGCGCCTTTTCGGGAAGGCCCGGCCCGGTGTCGCGCACCCGCAGATACCACGCCTTGTCATCCTCCTCGGCAGTCAGCCAGATATCGCCCTGCCCGCCACTCGCCGATATGGCCTGCCGGGCATTGCGCACAAGGTTCGCAATCACGCGATAAAGCTGTTCGGCATCGGCACGGATGGTCATGCCCTCGGGCACATCGTCGTGGAAGGCGATCCCGCTTTCTTCGCCTACCGCCAACCGCTCGCTGGCCAGCACATCCTCGACGATTTCGGCCAGCGGCACGATGGCGAGCGTGGGCGACGGTTCTTCGGCCTTGCCGAAAGCAAGCGTCGATTCGCATAGATGCACAGCGCGCTTGATCGACCCCACAAGCTTGGGTGCCAGACGCCGCACCGCAGGATCCTCGCTCATCTCGATCCGGTCGGTAAAAAGCTGGGCCGACGTGAGAATGTTGCGCAGGTCGTGGCTCACCTTCGCGACAGCACCGCCAAGCTGCGCAAGCCGCTCTTTCTGCCGCAGCGCATGGGTGAGCTGCGTTTGCAGAACCTGCAACGTCTCCTCGGCCTCGCGCAGCTCGATCACCCCCGCCGATGGCATGATGAACCCGCGGGCGTCCTCGGGGGATTCGGCGTAGGTCTTCATATTGCCGACCACGCGCTTGATCGGCTTCACGAGGAAAATGCGCACCGCGACGAAAAGCATGACCGCGGTGATGATCGAGATGACCGCCGAAAGGACGAGGATTCGCAGCCCGTAGTCGATCATCGCGCTTCGCAGTTCGGCGGTGTCCATGGTGATCTCGATCAGAAGGCCGCCCATGCGCAATGGCTCTCCCATCACACGTATCACCTCGGGCTCGGGCGTCATCAGGCGATTGATCGCGTCCCGGATCAACCCGAGCGCCGTGGTATCGCGCAAGTCGTATGTTCGTGAAATGGGCTCCGGCATGGGCGAATCCAGCATGAGTTGTCGTGCCTCGTCGCGCCTGAGCACGATGTTGAAAACCCCCGCATTGGCCAGCAACTCTTCCTCAAGGTCCGGGCTGATCTCTTCCCCGGCCAATAGCGCCAGAGACGCGATCTGAGACCGCTCCAGCCGCGACAGAAGAAAGTCCTCGCGATAGCGTGCCACGGAAGGCACGAAAATCAGAACCTCGGCCAGCATCACGAAGATGGCTGTAAGGATCAAGAACCGCCCCGAAAGTGAATTGAGCATTCGTGTCCCCCGACGCCTCTAAGGCAGCCATCTCTGAACAAGTCCCACGATGCGCTTTACCATGGAATTTTCAAAGAGTTTTGGAGAAAAATATGCCCCCGCCGCCCGCTTGTTGATTTCGCCGATGGTCGGGTATGGCGCAACCATGTTGGCCACGTGCTTCATCTTGAGCCGGTTCGCGATGACCAATGCCCAGAGGTTGATCAATTCACCCGCCTGATAGCCCGCGATCGACGCGCCGACGGGACGGCCCTTGACCACCATCACCTTGATCAGGCCGGTCGTCTTGCGCTCGGCGATGGCACGGTCATTGTGGCTGTAGTCAAAGCGCGCCACCTCGAGCTTGTCACCATGCGCCTTCCGGGCTTCGGCCTCGGTCAGGCCCACCTGCGCAAGCTCGGGCTGCGTGTAGGTGGCCCACGGGATATGATCGGTGCTTTGCTTGGCCGGAAGCCCGAACAGGGCCGACCGGATCACAAGACCCGCGTGATAGCCTGCCACATGGGTGAATTGCAGGCCGCCCGCCACGTCGCCAATGGCATAAACACTGCGGTTCGTCGTTCTCAGCCCCGCGTCAACCTTGATCCCGCCGCGTGTCGTCTCGATCCCCGCGGCGTCAAGGTTCAACCGTTCGGTATTCGGCTTGCGTCCAACCGCCATGAGAAGATGCGTGCCCTTGAAAACGCGACCGTCCTCGGTGTCGATTTCGATTGCACCTGCCGTGCCGCGCACTTCCTTGGCCATGGCGTCTTCGGCGATCTCGATCCCTTCGTCACGCAGATGCTCAAGAACGATGGCCGCAAGTTCGGGGTCATCCTTACCGAGCGCCTTGGCGCCTTCGATCACCGTCACCTCACAGCCAAGCCGCCGATGCGCCTGAGCCATTTCCATGCCGATGGGGCCGCCCCCCACGATCAGCAGGTGACCGGGTTTATCCCTCAGCTCAAAGAGCGACTCGTTGGTCTCGAACGGCACCGTATCAAGGCCGGGCACAGGCGGCACGAACGGCGAAGACCCCGTTGCGATGACGATACGTCGCGCAGTGATCACATCCTCGCCCGCCCGCACTTCGGTGGCCGAGATGAATTCCCCATAGGCACGGATCACCTTCACACCCAAATCCTCGAACCGCTCTTGGCTGTCCACCGGGGCGATCTGCGCGATGACATCGGCAACATGATCCTTGGCCGCGGCATAATCCGCCTTGGGGTCCACATTCGCCACCCCGAATTTCGCGGCGGTGGTCTGCGCATGCGCCGCCTTTCCACTCGCGATAAGCGCTTTCGAAGGGACGCAGCCATAGTTCAGGCAGTCGCCGCCCATCTCTCCGCCCTCCAGAAGGATCACGTCAGCCCCCATCTGCACCGCGCCCGCCGCGACCGAAAGCCCGCCGGACCCCGCGCCAATGACCAAAAGGTCAGTTTTCAGGTTGGCCATGTTTCAAATCTCCTTGCGGCCACGAACGGCCCTTATGATAATAGGCAGCGCCGCGAGCACGCTGAGACCCAGAAGCGGGCCGATGATCTGCGGTTCCCACAGAAGGCTGAGGTCCGGGCTCTCGCCCCGGTCAAACACCTCGCCCAACCCGACGCCGATCCATGTGAACACGATGGCCCCCGGGATAATGCCGAAAACCGTCGTGATCGCGAAATTACGGAATTTCACCCCCACAAGCGCGGGCAGCAGGTTGGCCACGAAAAACGGCACCGCAGGCACGAGGCGCAGAAGAAACAGCACGCTGATCTCGTTTTCATGCAGGCCTTGCTTGATCTTCTTGATGGTTCCTTCATTCGCCTCCATCTTCGCCGCAAGGGTCTTGCCCAGACCCGCACGCGCCGCCCAGAAGATCGCGAACGCCCCCAGCGACGCGGCCAGCACGTTGAATGTCGTGCCGATCACCAGATCAAAAAGAAACCCGCCCGTGACCGACGCCACCGCCGCCCCCGGGAGCGAAAACGCCACGATCATGAAGTAGATCAGGATAAAGGCCAGCGCCAACAGTAGAAAATGCTCGTTCCGATAGCTCAGAAGCGCCTCACGATTGTCGCGCAGGGTGTCAAAAGTCAGGTAATCACCGAGTGTAAAATATCCAACGATCGCGGCCACAATGATCGCGGTCAGCGGCGCATGGCGCAAAATGCCGTGCCGGGATTTTCGGGGGGCGTCATCCATCTTGTTCTTGGGCCTCGCTTGTTTCGTTTCGCTGCCAACATGCGCGGAGCCCCGCCATAATCATAGCCGGATCACGAGCGCTTGATCCGGGGTGATGTCGCGGAGGCGGATATAGGGTCAATGTTGCGGTGCTTGTAACATCCCCCTGTGTTGAACGTCGGGTATTTGTTGCATTTCCTGCCTTGTCGGGGTTTGACTTGCCAGCGCGCGCCCTCTATAGACCGGGCTTCGAGTTACATGGGCTGTGATCCGCGATTCCCGCCGGGTCCGCCACGACAATCGGAGACGGAGCGATGAAACGCACCTTTCAACCATCGAACCTCGTTCGCAAGCGCCGTCACGGATTCCGTGCGCGCATGGCCACCAAGGCCGGCCGCAAGATCCTGAACTCGCGCCGTGCGCGTGGTCGTAAGTCGCTCAGCGCCTGAGCCTGAGCCGCGTCACAGGTTAGACAGACATGACACCGCCGGAGGCCCCCGCAACGCATACGGGGAACAGCCACCCGGCGGTTTTGTCGTGTCTGGAAACCTTGAAAACGCGCCGCGATTTTCTCGCCGCCGCACGCGGCCTGCGGCATGGGACTTCCTCGATGATGGTCCAGGCCCGCAATCGCCGCGACACCTCCGCCACGATCCGTGTGGGCTTTACCTGCTCCAAGAAGGTCGGCAATGCCGTTGCCCGCAATCGCGCCAAGCGGCGGCTCCGAGAGGCGGCGCGCGCCGTGCTGCCGGTCTCGGGTCGGCCCGGCTGGGATTACGTTCTGATCGGACGCGCCGAGGCGACCGCCACCCGCCCCTTCCAGGCACTCAAGAGCGATCTTGAACACGCCCTTCGAAAGCTGCATACGCGATGACCCCGCTGGCCCATCTCTTGGCTCTACCGATCCGGGGTTACAGACTGGTTTTCTCGCCCTGGGTCGGACATGGCTGCCGGTTTCATCCGACATGTAGCGCCTATGCCCTTGAGGCACTGCGAAAACATGGCGGGCTGCGCGGTGGCTGGCTTACCCTGCGCCGGATCGCACGGTGCCACCCATGGGGCGGCTCTGGCATCGACAACGTGCCCTGACCTGCGCGGGGGCTGCGGCACGGCCCGCCGACATGCGGGCCGCCTCGGCTCAGCCGGCGTAGGTGCGCCCGCGCCGATCCATGCGCAACGCGGCATAAAGCACATGCGTCCGCCAGCGACCATCAATCTGAAGATAACTTTGCGCGACGCCCTCATATTTGAAACCGCATTTCTCCAAAAGCCGCCGCGAGGCGGTGTTCTCCGGCAAACAGGCCGCCTCGATCCGGCTGAGGTCAAGCCGGTTATACGCGTAATGCACCACGGCATCGATCGCTTCGCGCATGTAGCCCTGCCGCGCATGGCTCTGCCCGATCCAGTATCCCAGCGTTCCCGCCTGCGCCGGGCCGCGCCGGATATTGTCCAGCGTGATCGCCCCAAGAAGGGTCTCGTCTTCACGCCGGACAAGGAAAAGCGGCAGGGCCGACCCGTTGCCGATTGATCGCTGCGCCCAGTAGACCCGGCTGGTGAACGACTTGCGGGTAAGGTGATCGCGCGCCCATGCGGGCTCCCATCGACACAGGAAATCGGCGCTGTCCCGGCGCAATCCAGCCCACATGCGGTGGTCGGTCATCATGGGTTGGCGCAGGGTGAGACGTTCGGTCTCGATCCGCACTTTGCGCCGAGGAAGCAGCATTACGCAGCGCGCCTTTCCTGCAACTCCTCCAGGCTTGGCGCATCCTCAACAGGACCGTAAAGCGCCAAGGCGGCAGGGGCGGTCGCGGCAGTCTCCGCTGCGAAGTCGCGCACATCGCCCAGCGTGACGGCGTCGATTCGCGTGATCACCTCTTCCAGATCGGGCACCCGGCCCCAAATCTGCAACATCCGCGCCATCCGCTCTGCACGGTTCGACGGGCTTTCCAGCCCCATCAGAAGGCCCGCCTTCATCTGCGCGCGGGCTCGCTCTATCTCGTCGGGGCGCATGTCGTCTGCGGCGCGCTTGAGTTCATCCACGGTAATCTCGGCAAGCCCGGCCAGCTGATCCGCGGCGGTGCCTGCATAGATCGTCGTCATGCCGGTATCCGAATAGGCGCCGGCCTGCGCGAAAATGGTATAGCAAAGCCCGCGCCGTTCGCGCATCTCCTGAAACAGGCGCGACGACATGCTCCCGCCCAACGCGTTGGCATAAATCTGTGCAGTGTGAATCCGCGGATCGCGATAGTCTGGCCCCTCGATCGCCAGCGCGAAATGCGCCTGTTCAAGCGGTTTGACCACCCGGCTCTCACCGCCTTCGAACCGCGCAGGCATGAGCACACTGCCCTCGCCCCGAGACATATCCGAGAACGTCGCTTCGGCCTGCTTGACAAGCGCGTCGTGATCCACGGCCCCGGCCGCCGCAAGGATCATCTGCTGCGGCTGATACTGCTCGTCCACGAACCGCTCAAGATCTGGCCGGTCGAAGGCGCGCACCCGCTCCTCGGCCCCAAGAATGGTGCGGCCCAACGGGTGATCGGGATAGGCCTTCTCCTGCAACCAGTCAAAGATCACATCGTCCGGCGTATCAAGAGCCTGCCCGATCTCCTGAAGGATCACTCCGCGCTCGACCTCGATCTCATTGGCGTCAAAGACAGGGTTGCGCAGGATATCCGCAACCACGTCCAGCGCGAGCGGCACGTCCTTCTCAAGCACCCGCGCATAATAGGCTGTCACCTCGCGCGTGGTGTAGGCGTTGATATAGCCCCCCACATCCTCGATCGCCTCGGCAATGGCCAGCGCGCTGCGCCGCTTGGTGCCCTTGAAGGCCATATGTTCGAGAAAATGCGCGATGCCGTTCTGCTCGGAGCGTTCATGACGCGCGCCGGCCAGCACCCAGATGCCGATGGCCGCCGATTGCAGGCCCGGCATCTTCTCACTCGCGATACGAAAGCCATTCGGCAGTTCGGTCAGTCTGACGTTCAATTCCCGGTCCGCTTCTTGATGAGGTTTTCGATCTCGGCAAGGTCGTTGCCGACCCGCGTGATCCGCTCTGACCGCTCATACAGGTCCGCCATATGCGGTGGCAAGGGGGGGCGAAGGCCTGTGGCCTCTTCCACGGCATCGGGGAATTTCGCGGGATGCGCGGTGGCAAGCGTGATCATCGGGGTTCCCGGCACGCGCTGTGTATCGGCCACCTTCGTGCCGATCGCCGTATGCGGGCACAAAAGCTCGGCGGCATCGCGCATCTGACGGGCGATTTCACCGCGTGTTTCGTCCTCGTCCACACGCGCACTGTCATAGACCTCCGAAAGGGCCTCGCGCGCGCCCTGACTGACGGTGAACACGCCCGCCTTGAGCTCGTCCATCAACTGCGCCACGGCCTTGCCATCCCGGCCATAGGCCTCGAACAGGGCACGCTCGAAATTGGAACTCACCTGAATATCCATCGACGGGCTGATCGACGGGATCACACCGTCTGGGCGATATTCCCCGCTGCTCAGACAGCGGTGCAGAATGTCGTTCTGGTTCGTCGCCACCACCAGCCGCTCGATGGGAAGGCCCATGGTCCGCGCGATATAGCCCGCGAAAATGTCACCGAAATTGCCCGTCGGGACGGTAAAGCTCACTTTGCGGTGAGGCGCGCCAAGGCTCACGGCCGAAGTGAAGTAATAAACCACCTGCGCCAGAACCCGCGCCCAGTTGATCGAATTCACACCGGCAAGACTGACCGCATCGCGGAACTCGAAATCGTTGAACATATCCTTCACGAGCGCCTGACAATCGTCGAAATGTCCGTCAACGGCCAGCGCGTGAACATTCGCCTCCTCCGGCGTGGACATCTGGCGCCGCTGCACTTCCGATACGCGGCCATGCGGATAGAGGATGAACACATCCACCGCCTCAAGCCCGCGAAAGGCTTCGATGGCGGCGCTGCCCGTGTCGCCACTCGTGGCCCCAACGATACAGACCCGCTTTCCCGATCGCTTGAGCGAAAACTCGAACATCTGCCCGATAAGCTGCATCGCGAAATCCTTGAACGCGAGGGTCGGACCATGGAACAGCTCAAGCAGGAAATGACCCGGCGCAAGCTGCTTGAGCGGCGCACGCGCAGACACGGCGAACCCTTCATAGGTGCGCGCAATAATGCCGCGAAATTCCTCGTCGGTGAATGTGTCGCCGACAAAGGGCCGCATCACCCGAAAGGCGACCTCCTCATAGGGCAGGCCTTCGAACTCCACGATCTCCGCGGCGCTCAGATGCGAGATCGTCTCGGGGAGGTAGAGCCCGCCATCACGCGCGAGCCCGGTCAGCATCGCTTCCTCGAAATTCAAGGCCGGGGCTTGCCCCCTCGTCGAGATATATCTCACGTTTTCTTACCCTCTGCCGGACGCCTCGTGCGCCACAGGAAAAATCCGGTCATCCCGGCCCAAATCGCGGCCAGCGAAAACCAAGTGATCGCATATTCCAAGTGATCGTTCGGAATGCCCGCACTGTCCAGCCTCAGCGGCGTCGCGAACGGGTCTGTTTCCGACGTCTTGCTCGCAATCACCAGAACCGGCCGCGTCTCCAGATGCGCGGCCATGCGCGGCACATCCCGCGCGAACCAGATGCCAGCCTCAAGATCGGGTTCGGGGGTATATCCATCCACCTCATCAGGCCAGTGAAGATTGCCCGTGATACGCACATCGCGCGACGCCTCCGGGCCGCCCTCGGCATCCGTTCGCGCAAATCCCCGGTCGACAAGAATACGACCGGTCTCCGTCTCCATCACCGAAATGTAACGATACCCCGCGCCCACTTGCTTGAGGCTCACCAGAACACGAATGCCCTCACCGGTGAAATCGCCCTCAACCACCACAGGCAAGTATTTATCACTTTCGGGGTCGGGCGCGTCTGGAAGGGTCACGGGCTCGGCGGCGATGCGCGTCTCGATATCGGACAGAATACGGTTCTTCCATTGAAGCCGCTGAACCTGCCAGACCCCGAGGCTCACCAGAATGGCCACCCCGATGATGCCGAACAGCAAAGGAACGATCACATTTCGCCGCATACCCGATCCTCAAACGGAAAATGCGGAGGCCCTCCCCCGCACTTTCTTCTTGCTTTAAATATCCCCGGCGCACCGCCGGAAGAAGTGGCCAAGATTTTTCGTGCGAAAAATCAGCCGCCCCAGATGTAGATCGCGGCGAAAAGGAAGAGCCAGACCACATCGACGAAGTGCCAGTACCACGCCGCCGCCTCAAAGCCCACATGCTTCTCGGGCGAGAAGTGACCACGATAAAGCCGCATCAGGCATACGAAAAGGAAGATCGTGCCGATAACCACATGCGCCCCGTGAAAGCCCGTCGCCATAAAGAAGTTGGCGCCATAGATATTGCCGCTGAAGCCGAAGGCCGCATGGCTATATTCATAGATCTGGAACGCGGTGAACAGGGCGCCCAGCGCGATCGCGATGATCAGGCCCCATTTCATGTCTTCGCGGTTGTTCTCATGAACAAGCGCATGGTGCGCCCACGTCGCCGCCGCACCCGAGCACAAAAGGATCAGCGTGTTGATCAGCGGCAAATGCCAGGGGTCGAAAGTCTCGATCCCGACGGGGGGCCAGACGCCATCAATGCCAGGGCTTTGGTCACCCATGGGATAGAGCGCGTGCTTGAAAAAGCTCCAGAACCATGCCGCAAAGAACATGACCTCGGACATGATGAACATGATGAAGCCATAGCGCAGACCGATCCGGACAACCGGGGTATGGTCGCCCACTCGGCTTTCTTCGACAACATCGGACCACCATCCGAACATGACATAAAGAACGCCCACAAATCCCACGAGGAACATCCAGGGGCCGTTATCGTGGAACCACAGAACCGCCCCGAAAAGCATGACGAAACCCGCGACCGCGCCCAGGAAAGGCCAGACCGAGGGGTTCAGAATGTGGTAGTCGTGATTTTTTTCATGTGCCATTTAGCTATCCCTCGCATGAAGGCTCAGTTCACGTTTTTATCGTTTTTGTCCGTCTGCACAAGGGCCGCCTGGGCCTCGGGCAGGTCGATCTCATAGAAAGTATAGGACAGCGTGATCGTATGCGCGTATTTCGCGTCCCGGTCCGTCACGATCTCGGGGTCCACATAAAAGCTCACCGGCATCTGAACACGCTCTCCGGGCTCAAGCACCTGTTCGGTGAAACAGAAACAGTCGACCTTGACGAAGAAATTGCCAGCCTCGTAAGGCGTCACGTTATAACTCGCTTGTCCCGCGATGGGCCGGTCTGTGGGGTTATAGGCCTCATAGAAGGCCAGCCCGTTTTCACCGATGCGCAGCTCGATCTCACGCGCCACCGGTTTGAACTCCCAGGGCATGCCCCGCGCCTTGCTCGCGTCGAACCTCACCTTGATCGTCTGGTCAAGGATTTCGTCCGATCCGGCATCGGCGGTATTGGTGACACCGCCAAACCCCGTCACCCGGCAGAACCAGTCATAGAAAGGCACCGATGCCCAGGCGAGCCCTCCCATAAGGGCAACGACACCCACAAGGCGCGTGACTGTTTTGGTCTTCGGATCCATGGCCATTATTCATCGCTCCCGATCTTTTCGGAATTCGGAATCTCGAAATTCTCCTGACCTACCTTGGCAATTGTCAGTCCGAAAATCAGTGCGACAAATCCGACCAGCACGAGGCCAAGGCCAAGGTTCCGCCCGAACCGGCGTTTATGCATGTCGTGCTCGCGCGAAAGACCCATCGATTACCAGCCTCCGAAGCCATAAGGCGCCAGCATCGCCTGCGCGAGAATGGCAAGGAAATGACCGAAAAGATAAAAGAGCGAGAGCGCAAACACCCGCTTTTCCGTGCGGTAAGCGTCGGCCTGCGCCATGGTCTCGTCCCGGCGCCAGATATCCCACGCCCCCTTCAGGAACGCGAGGTTAAGCAGCACCGCAACCACGAGGTAGATCGGCCCGCCGATCGATGTGAACCCCAGCGCCAAGGCGACCGGTGTCAGAAGCACCGTGTAGACAAGAATATGCTTTCGCGTCGACTTGCGCCCATGCGTGACGGTCAGCATCGGAACACCGGCGGTTTCGTAGTCCGATTTCATAAAAAGCGCGAGCGCCCAGAAATGCGGCGGCGTCCACATGAAGATCAGCAGAAACATCAGAACCGATTCGGGCGCGATCCCGCCCGTCACCACGGCCCAGCCGATCATCGGCGGAAAGGCTCCGGCCGCTCCACCGATCACGATGTTCTGCGGCGTCCAACGCTTGAGCCACATGGAATAAACCACGACGTAAAAGAAGATGGTAAAGGCCAGCAGCCCCGCCGCCACAAGATTCGCGGCAAGGCCAAGCATGACCACCGATATCCCTGCCAGTGCGATCCCGAAGGCAAACGCCTCGCTCTCGGTGATCCGGCCTGCCGGAATGGGCCGGTTGGCGGTGCGCTTCATCACCCGGTCGATATCGGCATCCCACCACATGTTGAGCGCGCCTGAGGCGCCGCCGCCGACCGCGATGAACAGGATGGCGGCGAATCCAACCACCGGATGCACGCCGCCGGGTGCGGCCACCAGCCCCACGAAGGCGGTGAACACCACGAGAGACATGACACGCGGCTTGAGCAAGGCGAAATAGTCGCCGAACCCGGCGTCATACTCACCCAGCCCCGTTTCGCTGGCATTTAGACTCGCGTCGGTCATCTTAACCCCTGAGAGGCGGGCAGAGCGCCCACCTTACGCTTCTAGTTTACGATGGTAGGGCGGACATCCGGCCCGCCCAGTCTTGGTCACTCGACCGCGGCCACGTTGTAGTCGCGCGGCGTGCCTGCGTATTCCTCGATCGCGCCGTCCAGCCATTGCTCATAGGCGTCCTCGCTCACCACTTTAACGGTGATCGGCATATAGGCGTGATCCTTGCCGCAAAGCTCGGAACACTGACCGAAATACACGCCTTCCTTCTCGGCTTCGAACCAGAGCTGGGCAAGCCGCCCGGGCACCGCGTCTTGCTTCACGCCAAAGGCCGGGATGGTCCAGCTATGGATCACGTCGGCACCGGTGACAGTCATCACAACCGTCTTGCCCACGGGCACGACCACGGCGGTATCGGTGGCCAGCAGGAACTCGTTACGGCTATAGCCGGCCTCCTGAAGCTGTGCTTCCACGTTGTCGTCCAGCACATAGTTGCCGCCGGTTGCGGGCTGACCGATCATGTAGCTGTCGAACGCGAAATCGTGGTCGGTGTATTCATATCCCCAATACCACTGGTATCCCGTGACCTTGATGTTGATCTCGCCTTCCGGGATTTCCTGCTGTTTGAACAGCACGGGAAGCGAGAACGCCCCGATAAAGACAAGGATGATGATCGGAATGATCGTCCATGCGATCTCAACGGGCGAATTGTGGGTGAACTTCGCCGGGTTCGGGTTGGCCCGCCGGTTATAGAGCACGATGCATGCGCCGATCAGCGCCACGACGAAGATCACGATCGCGGTGATGATCACGAGCAGCATCCCGTCAAGCCAATGCAGGTCGCGGGCCAGTTCCGTTCCCGCCGGCTGAAAGCCCATGGCACCGGATTCGGGCGCGCCGATGATTTCAAGATCCTCCCCGACTTGCTGAGCGGCAGCGGGAATGGCGGTCATCGCGGCCAACGCGGCCAGCATCTTGGAGAAAATTCGCATAAATGCACCCTGATCGGTTGTGGCGTATACGGTATCTTCGGGGCTTTTCGGCGGGTCGCGCCGGATTCCCGTTGTTTCAGGCTCGTGTAAAACCATATTCTGACCCGGCAGACAAGAAAGACCATTGCGGCAAACCGACGCTTTTTCTGATCTGGATCAAAAACACCGCGCGTCACACACCCTCCGCGAGCAAGGACAAACCATGAGCCAGACCGCTTTTCGCCCCTTTGAAACCCTTCTCGATCAGGACACCGCCCTGCGGCGGCTTCGCGATGCCACCGATGGGGCCGACGACGGAGAGCTTTTTCTCGAACGTCGCCGCTCCGAGGCGCTGATCTTCGATGACGGGCGCGTCCGCAACGCCAGCTATGACGCCTCCGAAGGGTTCGGCCTGCGCGCCGTGCGCGGCGAGGTGACGGGCTATGCCCATTCCACCGATATTTCCGACGGCGCGCTGGGCCGCGCGGTCGAAACCGCGCGGCTTGCGGTGGGCGATGGCGGCGGCACGCTGGCCGACGCGCCGGCCCGGACCAATAAACACCTCTATACAGATACTGACCCGATCGCCGGCGCGACCTTCCCGGTCAAGCTCGAGACCCTGCGCGAGATTGACGCCTTCGCCCGCGACCTCGATCCGCGCGTGGTGCAGGTCACGGCCTCGATCTCCGCCTCACTGCAAGAGGTGGTGATCTTGCGCCCCGACGGACAGCTTGTCGCCGACACCCGGCCCATGACGCGGGTTCAGGTCTCGGTCATCGTGGATCAGGACGGCCGGCGCGAATCCGGCACTGCGGGCGGCGGTGGCCGCGTCGGGCTCGATGGTCTTCTCGAACCCGCCTCGTGGCAGGACAAGGCACGCGAAGCACTGCGCATCGCCCTCGTCAACCTGCGGGCCGAGGCCGCACCCGCCGGCGTGATGGACGTGGTGCTCGGCCCCGGCTGGCCCGGCATCCTGCTACACGAGGCGATCGGCCACGGGCTCGAGGGCGATTTCAACCGCAAGGGAAGCTCGGCCTTCGCCGGTCTCATGGGCAAGCGGATCGCCGCCCCCGGCGTGACCGTGCTTGATGACGGCACGATCCCCGACCGCCGCGGATCGCTCACCATTGACGACGAAGGCACGCCTTCGGGGCGCAATATGCTGATTGAGGACGGCATTCTCACCGGGTTCATGCAAGACCGCCAGAACGCCCGCCTCATGGGGGTCGAACCCACCGGAAACGGGCGCCGCGAAAGCCATGCACATGCCCCGATGCCGCGCATGACGAACACATACATGATGGGCGGCGATAGCGACCCCGCCGATATCCTCGCCGATCTCGAGGACGGCATCTATGCAGTCGGCTTTGGCGGCGGGCAGGTCGATATCACAAACGGCAAATTCGTCTTCTCCTGCACCGAGGCGTATCGCGTGAAAAACGGCAAGGTCGGCGCGCCGGTGAAAGGGGCGACCCTCATCGGCGACGGCGCCACCGCGCTTCAGCAAATCCGAGGCTTGGGCAACGACATGGCCCTCGATCCGGGTCTTGGAAACTGCGGCAAGGCCGGTCAGTGGGTGCCCGTCGGCGTAGGTCAGCCCACGGTGATGATCGGCGGACTGACGGTCGGGGGGTCTGCGGCGTAGGGGGTGGGGGTGACCAGGTGCAGCAATTAACGCTAACGCCCACGACGCGCAGCGAGCGGGGCTTGCAAAGTTGTGTCCATTTCTCGACAGAGGCAATTCGTGTCAAATGCGGCAAATTCGGGTTCGAGCCCATCGCAGTCATTGATTTTGTCAAAAATTTATCGGAAACTTTGTTTGTTGTCGGCATACTTAACGACGACGGTGCCGCGCGTTTCTCCAAAAGGGAATGCGATATATGACAGATGATAGGCTGTTGTTTCACTACTGCAGCACACAGACTGGATTTGCCATACTCCAGAAACGAGAGTTTAGGCTTTCGGCTCTGTCTTCAGCGAACGATACACTTGAAGGTCGGGTTCTCGGTCGAGTATTTGCCCAGCTTCTTCGCAACACTGACTTGCCGCCGGAACTGGTGGATGTCGCTTCAGTGATCGTGGAAGGATACGCTGACTCAACCGAAGGATTTGCCTTTTGCCTTTCAGAAAAAAGCGACCTTTTGAGTCAATGGCGGTCCTATGGGCGAGACGGTTCGGGAATAGCCATTGGGTTCTCGCCCGATGTCCTTATGACGGACTTTGGTGAGGTTAACTTTGGGGCAAAATTTTATGAGCTGGTCAAAGTAGAGTATGGTGAAGAAGGTTTGCAGAATTCGCTGAAACCAGTTGCAGATGCGGTGGGAGCGGAGTTTGCAAAGTTCGGAGTTTTTGCAAGTCTCAAAGATGGAATGACGAAAGAGCGTGCCTTGTTGCTGCTTGCTGATCGTGAGCAAGCAGCAAGGGTATTCGCCAGCGCGAACGATAACGCATCCGAGCTTCTAGATCGATTATTGAAATCCCTCGCTCCACTTCATTTCCAGATCTACGGAACCAAGTCAGCGCACTTCTATGAGGAATGTGAATGGCGTTTGCTTCGCCATCGACATAAGGTTGCGTTGCCTGACATCGAGTATTTTGCCGATGAACACTCGATTCGACCCTACATCACATCCCTAGTTGCAGACCCAGCTAGGGAAGCGATTGAGGAAGTAATACTTGGCCCCAAAAATCGAACAAGTCTAGAATGGATGCGGGCATTTTTGACATCTGTTGGGTTGCCAAATGTTCGGGTAAGGCGTTCTGCAATCGATAGTTACAGATGATTGCTTCGTATACGAAGCAGCCTTCAATGTGACTAATTCGAATGACAGCAAAGCCCCGCACCTTACCAATTCGCGACCCGTGCGGCGAAGGTCAGCTATCGCAACTTCGCTTCCAGGGACGTGGGTCCGCCCCGGGCTGAGAGTCCCATCGCATCCAACAGGATGAACGATAGGTCAGCCCTACCAAACGGGCCACCCAAGCCCCCACCTTCATCTTTCCCAAAATACTCATGTCGCCCGGCGCACCGCTTGTCATCCCGTGCCAGCCCTGCGCGCCCCGGTCACACTCGGCCCCCGTCAGCACCCCCTGCATCCGCCACCGACGCGATACCGACAGGATGCCGACGCGATACAGACACTGGCCAATTCCCAAACACAAAAACAATTATCACGACATATCAAAATCTTAGGAGAAATTCCCGAAAAACCCGCGACGCACCCGATTGCGGTTTACCGGGCATTAACCACACGAGCGCTAAACATGTCCCTGCAATCAGGCGGAGTCATGCCGGTCTTGGAACTACATCCTTCCACTCACCCCCCACTCCCACCCACCACGGAAGAATGCCGGCTGGCATGGCTTCGTCTGTTGCGCTCTCGCCGCGTTGGTATCGCGACCTTCTACAGGCTTCTGTCCGAACACGGCACCGCCGGTGATGCGCTCGCCGCCTTGCCGGATGTGGCCCGCGCCGCCGGGGTCGACAACTATTCCGTCTGCCCCGATGGCGTGGCAAAGGCCGAATTGCGCGCGGGACAGCAACAGGGCGCGCGCCTGCTGGCCGTGACCGACGCTGAATATCCCGATCTTCTGCGCGCGATTCCGGATCCGCCGCCACTTCTCTGGGTCACTGGCGACACGGCTCTTCTTGCGCGGCCCGCCGTTGCCATCGTGGGCGCGCGCAATGCTTCGTCTCTGGGGCTGCGCATGGCCCGCGCGCTGGCGACCGATCTGGGCGCCGCCGGGCACATGGTCGTCTCCGGGCTCGCCCGCGGGATCGACACCGCGGCACATCTTGCAACGCTCGACACCGGAACGGTCGCGGTGATGGCCGGGGGCGTCGATAACATCTACCCGACCGAGAATACCCGTCTTGGCGAAGATATCGCCAAACAAGGGCTGCGACTATCCGAGGGCCCGATGGGCATGGTGCCGCAGGCCCGCCACTTTCCGCGCCGCAACCGGATCATCAGCGGGCTGGCCAAGGCCGTTGTCATCGTCGAGGCCGCGGCGAAATCCGGGTCGATCATTACAGCACGCACCGCTCTCGATCAGGGGCGCGAGGTGCTGGCGGTGCCGGGCCATCCGTTCGACGCGCGCGCCGCGGGCTGCAACATGCTGATTCGCGATGGCGCGCGTCTCGTTCGCTCCGCCGAGGACGTGATCGAGGCGCTGGCCGAATTGCCCGCCGAACTGCCCCTAGAAGCGCCGCCCGATCCCCCTGCGGCAGCGCCGCCCGATCGCAGGACACTGCGCGACACCGCCACTCTGCATCAACGCATCCTCGACCGGCTCGGCCCGTCGCCGCTGGCCGAAGATCAATTGATCCGCGATCTTGGCAACACCGCGCATGATGTCGCGCCCGTGCTTGTCGATCTCGAACTCGAAGGTCACATCACCCGTCAGGCCGGTGGCCTTCTGTCGCGCAGCGCCTGATCAGACCGTATCAAGACCCTGGATCACGGATAAACTGTGCGGTTCAGCCTGTGCAGCCATCGGCGTCATTGACAAATCCCCCCGACACCCCACATGTTCCGCCGCCACACCATACGCCCCGAGTCGAAAGGTCCCTTGATGCCAGTTGTTGTCGTAGAATCCCCGGCCAAGGCCAAGACAATCAACAAATATCTCGGGTCCGATTACACCGTCCTCGCGTCCTATGGCCATGTCCGCGATCTGCCGCCCAAGGATGGTTCGGTCGATCCCGAGGCCGGTTTCGACATGACCTGGGAGGTAGGAAACGACTCGAAAAAGCACGTCAAGGCCATCGCCGACGCGCTTAAGGACGACAACGCGCTCATCCTCGCCACTGACCCCGACCGCGAAGGCGAGGCGATCAGCTGGCACCTCGAAGAGGCCCTGCGCAAGCGTCGCGCCATCAAGAAAGACACACCGGTGAGCCGCGTGGTCTTCAACGCCATCACCAAGAGCGCCGTGACCGAGGCCATGAAAAACCCCCGCGAGGTCGATACCGACCTTGTCGAGGCTTATCTCGCCCGTCGCGCGCTGGATTATCTCGTGGGGTTCAACCTTTCGCCCGTGCTCTGGCGCAAACTCCCCGGCGCGCGTAGCGCGGGCCGCGTTCAATCGGTTTGCCTGCGCCTCATCGTCGAACGCGAGATGGAGATCGAGGCATTCAATCCCCGCGAATACTGGTCTGTTCGGGCGCTTCTTTCCACCCCGCGCGGGCAAGAATTCGAGGCGCGGCTCGTCACCCTCGCGGGCAAGAAGCTCGATAAATACGATCTTGAGAACGCCACACAGGCCGAACTCGCGGTGCAGGCCGTCACATCCCGCGACCTCACCGTGCAGTCGGTCGAGGCGAAACCCGCCTCGCGCAACCCGTCGGCCCCTTTCATGACCTCCACGCTTCAGCAAGAGGCCAGCCGCAAGTTCGGCATGGGCGCACGTCAGACGATGTCGACCGCCCAGCGCCTTTATGAAGCCGGGTACATCACCTACATGCGGACCGACGGAATCGACATGGCCCCCGAGGCGGTCGAGGCGGCGCGCGGCGCGATCAAGGATCGCTTCGGCGCCGATTACGTCCCCTCCAAGGCTCGCATCTACAAGAACAAGGCCAGGAACGCGCAAGAGGCGCATGAATGCATCCGTCCCACGGACATGAGCGCCGATGCCGCGGCGCTGAAACTCCGGGACGCCGATCAGCAAAAGCTTTATGACCTGATCTGGAAACGCACGCTGGCCTGCCAGATGGAAGGCGCACGGCTTGAGCGCACCACCGTCGAAATCGGAAGCCAGGATGGGCAGGTCGGCCTGCGCGCCACCGGTCAGGTCGTGCTTTTCGACGGCTTTCTGCGC
Source organism: Roseovarius sp. E0-M6 (assembly GCF_037083845.1). Lineage (NCBI taxonomy): Bacteria > Pseudomonadati > Pseudomonadota > Alphaproteobacteria > Rhodobacterales > Roseobacteraceae > Roseovarius > Roseovarius sp. E0-M6. Next base: position 18,927 of record NZ_JBAPLA010000011.1, read on the forward strand.
ATCTACGAAGAGGGCCGCGACGATACCGGCCCCGAGGACGACGACAACCGCCTGCCACAGATCGCTGAAGGTGATCGCGCGGCTTTCGGCGCAAGTTCGCTTCGGGCACAGTTCGACAAGGCGGCACCGGATGACACGGCGACCACCACGGCGGAGGGCTCCAAATCGGACATCCGCGCCAATGGCGGCGCACTCCTGTCGGATAACGGTGCCGTGCTCGGGCTTCAGCACCATACACAACCGCCGCCCCGCTATACCGAGGCGACCCTCGTCAAGAAGATGGAAGAACTGGGCATCGGTCGCCCCTCGACCTATGCGTCGGTTCTGACCACGATTCAGGACCGCGAATATGTGCGCAAGGACGGCAACCGTCTTTTCCCCGAGGATAAAGGCCGCATCGTCACGATCTTCCTGCTGAATTTCTTCCGCAAATATGTGGGTTATGAATTCACCGCCAACCTTGAGGAAGAGCTTGACGTGATCAGCGCCGGTAACGCCGATTACAAGGATGTGCTGGCACGCTTTTGGCGCGATTTCTCGGCGGCCATCGCCGAAACCTCCGAACTCCGCATCTCCGAGGTGCTCGACGTGCTTGACGAGGCGCTCGCGCCCACCCTCTATCCCCCGCGGGAAGACGGAACCGATCCGCGCATCTGCCCGCTTTGCGGCGAAGGCAAGCTCCACCTCAAGACATCGCGCTCGGGCGGGTTCGTGGGCTGCGGCAACTATCCCGAATGCCGCTACACGCGCCCCATCGGGGGCGAGGCCGCCGAGAACGAGGATCGCATTCTGGGCGAAGACAACGGCGACGAGATCAGCCTGCGGTCAGGCCGCTTCGGCCCCTATGTGCAACGCGGCGAAGCAACCCCAGAGAACAAGAAACCGCCCCGTGCCTCCCTGCCCAAGGGCTGGACCCCTGCCGCGATGGACCTCGAAAAGGCGCTCACGCTGCTCAGCCTGCCGCGCGAGTTGGGTGAACATCCCGAAGGCGGCATGATCAGCACGAATTTCGGGCGCTTCGGGCCATATGTCTTTCACAAGGGCCCCGAGGATGAGAAAGGCGTCTATGCCAATCTCAAGGATCCCAATGACGTGTTCGAACTCGGCATGAACCGCGCTGTCGAACTTCTGGCCGAAAAACGGGCCAACCCGGGTCGCGGACGGCGCGCCGCCGCAAAGCCGCTCAAGGAACTGGGCGAACATCCTGAAAATGGCGGGCCGGTGAACATCATGGATGGCCGCTATGGCCCTTACGTCAAGTGGGACAAGGTGAACGCCACACTGCCCAAGGACACCGAACCGGATCAGGTGACGATGGACATGGCCGTCGCCCTGATTGATGAAAAGGCCGCCAAGACAGGCAAGAAAAAGGCCACACCAAAGAAGAAAGCCGCCCCCAAGAAGAAGACGGCCTGATCGCCGCCGCGTCCGGGCGTTGCGCAGCGTGTCGCGAAAATCCGCGTCTCGGGTTGTTCGCGAAACGCCCTAGCCCGCGAAATAGCTTCGGTCGCCCCGGCTCTTGACGGCGCGGGCGATGCGCTCAACAGCGAGCGAGTAGGCGGCTTCGCGCGCGGGCACATCCTCCTCGTCCATACGCTCGAACACGCGTGTCGCGGCATCGACCATGCGCGACTTAAGCCGGGCCTCCACCGTTTCGGCATCCCAGTGCGCACCGCTGCGCGATTGCATCCACTCATAATAGCTTACGGTCACACCGCCCGCATTGACGAGAACGCCGGGCAAAAGCGTGTGATCGCGCCGGGTGAGAGTTTCGTCGGCCTCCGCGCTGACCGGGCCGTTTGCCAACTCCACGATCAGCGGCGCCTTGATGTCTCCCACGTTCGCCTTGGTGACCGCATCCTCCATCGCGGCCAGCGCCAGCACATCAACATCAAGCTTGAGAAGATCGTCTTGCGCGATTTCCTCCTGCCCGTCCTGATCGGCCACGGACGAGCTGCAATAAAGCATATCGCCCTCCTCTTTCTCTGCCTGCTTGCAAGCAAAGATCGGGACAGGATCAATCCCCTCGGGATCGCGGATCGCGGCCTTGCTGTCCGACACTGCGACAATGCGAAACCCCGCTTCATGCGCCAGACAGGCAAAATTGCCACCCGCACTGCCAAAGCCCTGCACTGCGATGGTGATGTCTTCCGGGCGCTTGCCCTGTCGCGCGATCCATTCCTGCAAGACGATAAGCGCACCGCGCCCCGTGGCCGTCATCCGCGCCTCACAGCCGCCAAGCTCATAGGGCTTGCCGGTCATCGCCGCAGGCTGATGGCTGCGCGCGATCTTGGAGTATTCGTCGGCCATCCACCCCATAATGCGCGGATTGGTGTTCACATCGGGCGCGGGAATGTCGCGGTCCGGACCGATCAGATCGGCCACCGCGGCCACATACCCCCGCGCGAGTCGCTCGACCTCGAGCGGCGAAAGAGCTTTGGGATCGACCTGAATACCGCCTTTCGCGCCGCCGAACGGCAAATCGAGAAGCGCGCATTTCAACGTCATCCAGAACGACAGTCCCGTCACCTCGGCGCCGCAGACAGCGGGATGGAAACGCACCCCACCTTTGCCCGGCCCGAGGGTGGTGTCGTATTGCACACGCCATGCCGGATAGGCGTCCAGCGTGCCATCGTCGCGCCGCAACGGGATGGTCACCCGCAAGGCGCGGATGGGCGTGGTCAGAAGGGCACGGGTGTCCCCCGACACCTCGGAGCGATCGAAAACACGGTCAAGCAGGGCGGGAATTTCGAAATCTGACATTTGACCTCGGCCTTGTTGCAATCCCTCGCACAACGCTGCGGGCGCCGCGCTGTTCCCTTCCCTGACAAGCCTGTGATCATGCGATCGGCGTTGGCCCGCGCCGCGCCTCGCGAAAATCTGTGTCCCGGGGTTTTCGCGAAACGCTTTAATCACCGGACGTGCCGTTGACTTGCCCGCCTCTGGGGGCCACAACGCTGATCGGATCACGACAGACAGGAGGGTGACGTGGACAAGATCTATGGCTCCGCGGCCGAAGCGCTAGACGGGCTGCTATTCGACGGGATGACAATCGCGGCAGGCGGATTCGGCCTTTGCGGCATTCCCGAGTTGCTGCTTGACGCCATCAGAGACGCAGGCACCAAGGATCTCACCTTCGCGTCCAACAACGCGGGTGTTGACGATTTCGGCATCGGCATTCTGCTTCAGACCCGACAGGTGAAAAAGATGCTCAGCTCCTATGTGGGCGAAAACGCTGAGTTCATGCGTCAGTATCTTTCGGGCGAGCTTGAGATCGAATTCAACCCCCAAGGCACCCTGGCCGAGCGTATGCGCGCCGGTGGCGCCGGCATCCCCGGCTTCTACACCAAGACAGGTGTCGGAACCCAGGTGGCCGAGGGCAAGGAACACAAGGATTTCGACGGCGAGACATATATTCTCGAACGGGGCATCTTTGCAGACCTTTCGGTCGTCAAGGCATGGAAGGCCGACGAGACCGGGAATGCCATCTTCCGCAAGACCGCCCGCAACTTCAATCCGCCGGCGGCCATGTGCGGCAAGACCTGCGTGCTTGAGGTCGAAGAGATTGTGCCCAAGGGCACGCTCGACCCCGATGCCATCCACCTGCCCGGCATCTACGTGCACCGCCTCATTCAGGGCGATCACGAGAAACGCATCGAACAACGCACCATTCGGGAGGGCTGAGATCATGGCTTGGGACCGTAACCAAATGGCCGCGCGCGCGGCACAGGAACTCGAAGACGGTATGTATGTGAACCTCGGCATCGGCATTCCGACGCTGGTGGCCAACTATATCCCCGAAGGCGTTAACGTGACGCTTCAGTCCGAGAACGGGATGCTGGGCATCGGCCCCTTCCCGACCGAGGACGAGGTTGACCCCGATCTCATCAACGCCGGCAAGCAGACCGTTACCGCCCTCCCCCACACCGCCTATTTCGACAGTGCGCAAAGCTTTGGCATGATCCGCGGCGGTAAGATCGCGATGGCCATTCTCGGCGCCATGGAAGTGGCCGAAAACGGCGACCTCGCGAACTGGATGATCCCCGGAAAGCTCGTCAAGGGGATGGGCGGCGCGATGGACCTCGTTGCGGGCGTGCGCCGTGTGGTGGTCGTCATGGACCATCAGAACAAACACGGCGTGAGCAAACTGCTCAAGGAATGCACCCTGCCGCTGACCGGGGCGGGCGTCGTGAACCGCATCATCACCAATCTCGGCGTGCTCGATGTCGTCGACGGAGGCCTGAAGATCGTGGAATGCGCCGACGGCGTAAGCGAGGCCGAACTGCGCGCGGCAACCGAGGCCACGGTCGTCTGATCATTGCTTGTCTGGCGCGGCTCGGTTGCGGGCCGCGTCACTTCACCGACGCAAGAGTGAGCGCACAGCCATCGGTGATGAATTGCGGCCGTGTCTTGCACAGGCCCCGCGCGACGTCATAGGCGGCCAGCACCTTGGGCACATAATCCCGCGTCTCGGCAAACGGCGGCACGCCCTCATGTTTCCTGACCGCGTTTTCCCCGGCATTGTATCCCGCCAGCGCGAGGATCGGATCGCCGTCGAACTCCTTCAATAGCCAGTCGAGATAGGCGACCCCGCCCTTGATGTTCTCGACGGGCTCAAGACTGTCGGCAACCCCGAACCTGTCCGCCGTGTCAGGGATAAGCTGCATGATCCCTTGCGCGCCCGCTTGGCTCAGAGCGTCGGCGCGCCCCCCCGATTCCACCGCGATCACCGCCAGCACAAGGGCCGGAGACACATCCGTCCCAGTCGTTGCCCTAAGGATATGCGGTCCTTGTTGCGCCGCGATTTCCTGAAGCATCTGCAACCGGAACTGGGGCGCGGCTTCGCCCACCGGGGGCTTGGTCAGGCGGATCAGCGCGGAATCCAGCCGCAAGATGGCGCTTTCGCTTGGCCCTGTCGGTACCGTGTCCCAGAACCATCCATAAAGCCCCGAGGCTTCTTTGGTGGGCGCGGGCACCGCCTTGTCATCTTGCGCCGCGACGGCGTCGTCCGATCCGGCGGCACCTCTGCCTGCCTGCGCCGCGAACTCCTCGGCGGTGACCTGAACATTGATCCGCTTCTTGGCCGTATCCTTGGGCGGCGTGCCCATCTTGAAGGTGAAGTCGGGAAAGGGCGCGGGCTCCTCCGCGACCACCATAGGCGCGATCACAGATAGAAGCGCCACCACCGCGACGCACCCAATCCCCGAAGGTTTGGTGATAAACTTCATGAAACTGCCTGCCCGTCTCGATTATATTTTGGAGTCAGTATCGCAGAAACCGGCCTTTGAGGCCAGAAAATCAGACAAAAACCCCAGTAAATTAACGTTTTTTACAGATCAGGGAATTTTTTTGAGAAATTTATTCTTTTATTATCAATACGTTAACAATTGCCACAAAGCTTAACCTCAAACGAACGAAAAAGGCACGAATCGCGCCCCATTCCTGCCTGATTTCGCTGGCTATATCTACGCATACCACGGCGCTGAGGGCCAACAGAGAGAGGCGGCCCAGACCAGCAAAATGGTTGCTAACCTGAGTAAAACTGATCCTTTGGAGGGACCAACAATGATCAAATTTTTCAAAAACTTCAAAAAAGACGAAGACGGTGCTGTGACGGTTGACTGGGTCGTTCTGACCGCAGCTGTTGTGGGCCTTGGTGTTGCCGGTGTCGGCACGGTCAAAGGCGGCATCGACAGCCTGGCAGCAGGCATCTCCTCGGGCGTTTCGGGCACCACTGTCGGTCAGTAAGCTGACCATTCCAGACCCGATTGAGAGCCGCGGATCATCGTATTTGCGGCTCTCGTCATTTCCATATGAGTGCAGCGAATCCGGTTATGGACGCTTTGACGTTCCTCCGGGTCGACCGAGGCAAAACGCCCGCTCACCGTTGCATGCAGGTCAATCTGCAAAAAGGTGAACAGGCTTATGAAATTTTCCATCAAATCTTTCCACAAAGACGAATCCGGGGCCATCACGGTTGACTGGGTCGTTCTCACTGCCGCCATTGTCGGGCTGGGTGTGACCGCGATCGTCACAGCCAAGACCGGAATCTCCGGCATTTCAACCAAGATCAGCACAGCGGTAAGCGGAACCGGCGTCGGCTCCTGAAGCCGTTGAAATACCATGTGCGGGCCGTGTCTTTGCCACAATTCACCCGCATATTTCTGTACTGGGTGACGGGCTGCGCGACCGCGCAGGGCCCTCACCATAGGTAAATTGAAAGGAACATCCCATGCGAGCAGTATTTGGATTGGTCCTGATTGTCGGGATCGGCCTCGCGGGCTTTGCGGTCTATATGGTCAACGCGATGCTGGAAAATGCCCAGGCAGAGGCCGACAGGCTTCGCGCATCACAAGGCCCCGCCATCAAGACAGTCGAGGTGTATGTCGCCACCAAGCCCCTCGCATATGGTCACCGCCTGACCAAAGAGGATGTGAAACTCGTCCAGTTTCCCACCGCTTCACTTCCCGAAGGCGTGTTCAGCACCGAAGAGGCGCTGATACCCGAAGGCAAGGATAGAGCGCGCACCGTCCTACGCAACATGGAGAAGCACGAGGCGATTCTCGAAGTCAAAGTGACCGCGCCGGGCGAAGATGCCGGCATCACCAACAAACTTGCGCGCGGCATGCGTGCTTTCGCGATCAAGGTCGACACCTCCTCTGGCGTCGCGGGCTTCCTGCGCCCGGGTGACCGCGTTGACATCTACTGGACCGGCAACATCGGCCGCGCCGGATTGCGCACCGAGGGTGAGTCCCAAGGCGACGTGACCAAGCTTATCGAAACCGGGATCAAGCTCATCGCCGTGGACCAGACCTCCGATGACAACACGACAGGCGCGATTCTGGCCCGCACCGTCACCGTCGCCGCATCACCACAGCAGGTGGCATCGCTGGCTCAGGCACAATCTACCGGAAAGCTGACCCTGTCGCTTGTCGGGTCCACGGATGACACCGTCGCCGAGGCGATCGAGGTCGATCAGACATCGCTTCTCGGTTTGGCTCAGGCCGAGGTGAAACGGGCCAAGCCCGAGGCGGAAATCTGCACCATCCGTACGCGCCGCGGCTCCGAAGTGATCATCAGCGAGATCCCCTGCACCAACTGAACAACCATGTCCTATGACATAGCAGAAAAGGGGCGCTCAACGAGGGGCGCCCCTTTTTTGTCGCGTCACTTTCCTGCAACGGTTTGCAATCAGACATTAGAAAAAGGGGCTAACTTCCATTGATTCTTGAAAAATTGGCAAAAATGACGCAGCCTGTGGACAATACGGGCAGCAAGACCCGATTAACGAGGCGTGATCGGAAGGCAGGTCACATGAAAATGAAAAACATCTTTTGGGCGGCCCTGATGGGTGCCGCCGTCATGATCGGGCATGTCCCGTCACCCACAATGGCCGAGTCGCTGCACGTTGTGCGCAAAGGCACGGCACGCGATCTGAGCGTTGCCATGAACCGCGCCATCGTCGTCGAAAGCGATGTGCCGTTCGCCGAACTCAGCATCGCGAACCCGTCGATCGCGGATTTCTCGACACTGTCGGATCGCACGATCTATTTGCTGGGCAAGGCGCCGGGGCGCACGACGCTGACCCTTCTCGATGCCAATGGCAGGCTCATCACCAATGTCGAGGTCCGCGTGGGCGCTGATATCTCCGAATTCAAGGAACGTCTGCGCCAGATCCTTCCCAATGAGCGGATTGAAGTGCGCACCGCGAATGACGGCATCGTTCTGTCGGGCACTGTTTCCAGCTCTCCAAGGCTGCAACGTGCGCTCGACCTCGCTGAACGGTATGCACCCGAACGCGTGTCGAACCTCATGTCGGTCTCGGGCAAACAGCAGGTCATGCTCAAGGTCCGCTTCGCCGAAATGCAGCGCAGCGTGACGAAAAGCCTCGGCACCTCGCTTCTCGTCGATGGTCTTGGCAACGGCATCGGCGCTGCGGTCGCAACACAGAGCATCGGCAACTCGGCTGTAAACGCGACCGGAATCACACCCGGCACCTCGAACGGGTCAGCCAACGCGGGCGCGGCCTTCTTTGGGCTCAACGCTGGCTCGGCTCAGATCGGCATTCTTCTGCAAGCTCTTGAAGAAAAAGGGATTGTTCGAACATTGGCCGAACCCAACCTCACCGCCCTTTCGGGGCAGGAGGCCAATTTCCTTGCCGGTGGCGAATACCCCATCCCGGTCAGCCAGGAAGACGGCGCAATCACCGTGGAGTTCAAGCGTTTCGGCGTCGAGCTCAACTTCGTGCCCCGGGTTCTGGACGACGACGTGATCAACCTCGAAATGGCCGCCGCCGTGTCGTCGCTTGACCCGGCCAACGGTTTCACCAACGGCCAGCTCACGATCAGCGCGTTCCGCCGCCGCGACACGTCGACCACGGTTGCCCTCCGCGACGGCGAAAGCTTTGCCATCGCGGGCCTGCTTCAGGACGATTTCCGCGACAACAACAATCAGGTGCCGTGGCTGGGCGATCTGCCCGTCCTCGGCGCGCTCTTCCGTAGCGCCAACTACCGGCGGTCCCAGACGGAACTGGTGATCATCGTCACCGCGCATCTGGTCTCACCCACCTCGGGCGAAACACTGGCCTTGCCCACGGATCGCGTCACACTGCCGTCGGAAACCGATCTTTTCTTGAATGGTCGGGTCGCCCGCACAGTCCGCGAATCCGAAGGTGCTGTCGGAGAAGTTGCCAAACAGGACTTCACCGGCTCTTATGGCTATGTAATGGACTGAGTTGGGGAGGAGGGGCACATGAAACGCACGGTAACAATCCTGACGCTGTTGGCACTGGCCGCCTGCGCGCGCCCCTCGGGCGAAGTATCGGGGTCCTACTTCAAAGAAGCCGGGTCACTTGTCGATGGCGGCGTATTCGGCAACGCCACGATGCAGAACCATCAGGTGATGACCGGCGAACGCTCTTATGTGTATGACCTGTCGAACCGCTTCGCGAACGAGGTGCTGACCACAGTGAACTTCGCGTTCAACTCGGCTCAGCTTGACGCCGGCGCCCGCGATACCCTGCGTGAGCAGGCCACCTGGATCCGGCAGTTCCCCGAAGTCACCTTCCGGGTTTACGGCCATACCGACAAGGTCGGCTCCGCCGGCTATAACAAGCGTCTGGGCCTTGCTCGCGCGCGTGCGGTCGTGGCGTACCTGACATCTCAAGGCATCAGCCGCTCGCGGCTCGAAGCTGTCGTCTCCTATGGCGAAACGCAGCCCCTGATCGTCACCCAAGGCCGCGAACGTCGCAATCGGCGCACCGTGACCGAGGTGTCGGGCTTCGTTCAGTCGCATCCGATCATCATGGACGGCAAATATGCGCAGGTGGTTTATCGCGGTTACATCGAAAGTGCGGTGCCGAAATCGGATCTCACGCTTGTCACCGGTGGCGAAGGTGACGAAGGCGGCGAAGACGGCGGCTGACGCTTGAATTGATTTCTCCCTGCCCGACCAGTCGGGCCAACTTCAAACCCGCCGTTTCGACGGCGGGTTTTTTCTTTGTCCCGGCGCTCCGCACAATTGCGATGATTTGGTCCTAATGTTGCCCACATTTCCCGGCAGGTTCTCCTCAGGCAAAGCTGCGTCCGGCACCACCGAGTCGTGAGGCAGGAGGCACAGGGGGAGTTCTGCGATCATCGCAAGCCCCGGAACATACCGCCGCAAAGGCGGAAAACTAGGACCGTGTTTTATGACGAGTAGTGCAATGCAACAACCTGAACCAAGTCCGATCGTGGCTTGCACGATCAGCAGGGACGTGCGCAATTTTGACCTTCTGATCGAAGACATGGAAACTGCCATGGGGGAATCCTGGGGCGATCTCGGCTTTCACGAGGCCCTTGCTTTCCTCAATCAAGAGGATGCCGCCACGCTTGAATTCGTGGCCATCGCCATTGACGAAAGCGACGAAAGCAATCTCGACATGATCGGTGACCTGATCACGCTCGCCAGTACCGCGGGCGTCAAGGTAATCCTCATCGCCGATGACGTGAGCCCCTCTGCCCTGCACGCGCTTCTGCGCAAAGGCGCGGATGAATTTGTGCCCTACCCCCTGCCCGAGAATGAGCTTCAGGCCGCCATCGACCGCTTGCGCCGCCCCCCCGAGCCCGAACCCGCGCCCTCGCAAAGCAATACCCCCGCCTCGACCGGGCAAGAAGGTATTCTCTTTGCTGTTCAAGGTGTTGCCGGTGGCACGGGCGCCACGACCCTGAGTGTGAACCTCGGGTGGGAACTGACACTGACGGACAAGAAAAATCCGCCCAAAGTATGCATTCTCGATCTGTCGCTGCAATTCGGATCTGTCGCGACGTTCCTCGATTTGCCGCGTCGCGACGCGATCTATGAACTGTGGTCCGACACCGAAAGCATGGACGAAGATATCTTCCGTTCGGCGCTGCAATGCCACGAAGAAAAGCTCTGGGTTCTGACCGCCCCGCCCGACCTTCTGCCGCTCGACCTGATCGGCCCCGAGGACGTCAGCCGAGTGCTTGATCTCGCGCGGCAGCATTTCGATTATGTTATTGTCGATATGCCCACGACGCTTGTGCAATGGACCGAAACCGTCCTCACGGCGGCACAGATCTATTTCATCACGCTTGAAATGGACATGCGGTCGGCCCAGAACACGCTCCGCCTGAAACGTGCCCTCAAGGCCGAAGAGTTGCCGCTTGAGCGGCTTCGCTATTGCCTCAACCGCGCGCCGAAATTCACCGACCTCACTGGCAAGTCGCGGATCAAACGCATGGCCGAAAGCCTTGAAATCGGCATCGAGCTTCAGTTGCCAGATGGTGGCAAACCCGTCGTTCAGGGCGCTGATCACGGCATGCCCTTGGCAAGTTCCGCCCCCAAGAACCCGCTTCGCCGCGAGATCGCCAAACTCGCGGCCTCGCTGCACGAACTGGGTCAATCAGACGCCGAAGCCGCTTAACGCGAAGGAGACGAGATGTTTTCGAGATACAAAAAATCCGGTTCGGCCGACGCAAAGCCCGTTCAGGCGGCCCCCGCCACCAAGAAAGCGCAACCTGCCGCCGATGCGCCGCTCCCGCCCAAACCCGAAGCCGCGGTGTCGCTTCGCAAGCCGCTGGCCAAAACCCCTGCCAGTTCGGTCCCGATGGACAAGGAGCGCAGGCGCAAGGAGCGCCTGTCCGAGATCAAGCTCGATCTGCACAGGTCTCTGCTCGACCACCTCAACCTGAGCGCACTCGACACCGCGACCGAAGCGGACCTGCGCGCCGAAATCGGCTCGATCGCCGCCGAAGTGCTCGAGGAACGCTCCATCGTGCTCAACCGTGAGGATCGCACGACCCTCACGCAGGAGCTTTACGACGAAGTGCGCGGCCTTGGGCCGCTCGAAACGCTTCTCAAGGACGATTCCGTGAACGATATTCTCGTGAACGGGCCGCAACAGATCTTTGTTGAGCGGGATGGCAAACTCGAACTGTCGGATGTCACGTTCAAGGATGAAAAACACCTCCTGCGGATCATTGACAAGATCGTGAGCGCGGTGGGCCGGCGCGTGGACGAATCAAACCCTTATGTGGATGCCCGTCTTGCCGATGGCTCGCGGTTCAACGCGATGGTGCCGCCGGTCGCCGTCGATGGGTCGCTCGTCTCCATTCGTAAGTTCAAGAAAGACAAGCTCGGCATCGATGATCTGGTAAATTTCGGCGCCTTTTCCGAAGAAATGGCCGCCTATCTTCAGGCCGCCGTGGCCTGCCGGCTCAACATCATCGTGTCTGGCGGGACAGGGTCAGGCAAGACGACCACGCTCAACGCGCTATCCTCCTTCATCGACAATGCCGAACGCATCCTGACGATCGAGGACACGGCCGAACTTCAACTTCAGCAGATCCATGTGGGCCGAATGGAAAGCCGCCCGCCCAACGTCGAAGGCAAGGGCGAGGTCTCCCCGCGCGACTGTCTCAAGAACGCGCTGCGGATGCGCCCGGACCGTATCATCGTCGGGGAAACGCGGGGCGAGGAAGTGATCGACATGCTTCAGGCCATGAACACCGGCCATGATGGCTCGATGACGACGATCCACGCCAACAACCCGCGCGACGGGATCAGCCGGCTTGAGAACATGGTCGCCATGGCCGGGATCGAAATGCCACTCAAGGCTGTGCGCTCACAGATCGCCTCGGCTGTGCATCTTCTGGTGCAGGCCAGCCGCCTGCAGGACGGGTCGCGCCGGATGACCTCCATCACCGAGATCACCGGCATGGAGGGCGACGTGATCTCCATGCAGGAGGTGTTCCGCTTTCAGCGCGTCGGCCTCACTCCCGAGAACAAGATCATCGGCCACTTCACACCTACCGGCGTGCGTTCGCACTATTCCGAGCGTTTCCGGCTCTGGGGCTTTGATCTTCCGACAAGCATCTATGAACCCACGAACGCGGGATAAACCAACATGGCCATTTCCATCGAACCCATCATCTACGGCCTGATCTTCGTCGGCGTGCTTGTGCTCGTCGAAGGGATCTACCTCACGGTGTTCGGCAAATCCATCTCACTCAACAACCGGGTCAATCGCCGGCTCGAGATGCTGGACAAGAACACCAACCGCGAAGAGGTCATGGAAAAGCTGCGCAAGGAAATGCAGCTTCACCTCAAATCCCGCCGCATTCCGCTTTATGCGATCCTGGCCACCAAGGCCCAGAAGGCCGCCATCGCCTTTTCGCCCAAACAGCTTATCGGTCTGATGGCGCTTCTGGGCGCCTTGGCCTTTGTCGGCCTGACCATCGGGACCGGCACCTCCCTTCCGGTGCGCATACTCGTGTCGGCGGGCATGGGGATCGGCGGCATTTTCGTGTGGATTTCGATGAAGGCGAACAAGCGTATGGGCCTGCTCGAAGAGCAGCTTCCCGACGCGATCGAACTCATGGTCCGCTCCCTGCGGGTGGGGCATCCGTTTTCCTCGGCCATCTCCATTGTCGCGAATGAGGTCTCCGACCCGCTCGCGACCGAGTTCGGCATCATCGCGGACGAAAGCGCCTATGGCCGCGACGTGGGCGAGGCGCTCAAGGACATGGCCGAACGCCTTGAAATGCAGGATCTGCGCTTCCTCGCCGTGGCCGTCACCATTCAGCAGCAATCGGGCGGCAACCTTGCCGAAATCCTCGATGGGCTGGCCAAGGTGATCCGCGCGCGCTTTCGTCTCTTTCGCCGCGTCAAGGCGATCACCGCCGAGGCGAAATGGTCGGGCAAGTTCCTCTCGGGCTTCCCGCTGCTTGCGCTTGTCGGGATTCAGCTCGTCGATCCGAACTACTACGATGAAGCGATGCTGCACCCCTATTTCATTCCCGCCTGTCTGGTGGTCGGGGCGTTCCTCGTCCTGAACCTGATCGTGATGCGGGCTCTCGTGAACATCAAGGTATGAAAAGGTCCACGCAATGAGCTTTGTAAACGATATCCTGACCGGCGCGCTTGGCCCCTTCGGCCCGTTGATCGCCGTGGGCGCGCTCGGAGTGATCCTCATCCTCGTCACCGTCGTGATGATGATCAAACAGCCCGAGGACCCGCTGGACCGTCTCAAGCGCACACAACAGGAGGCCGCAAGAGGCAAGAGCAAGACACAGTCCCTGCGCGCGGGTCAGCGCAACGACAAGCTCGACAAATACGCGGGCTTCCTCGAACCGCAGGACGAAAAGCAGCTCTCGGAGGTGCGCAAGAAGCTCATGCAGGCCGGCTATCGCGACCGCGACGCGGTGCGGTATTTCCACTTCGCGCAATTCGCCCTCGCGATTGGCCTGCTCATCGTCGGCGTCGTCTATTTCATCACCGCGGTTCAGGGGCCCGAGACCACGACGCAGCAAATGCTGATGTATATTCTCGGCCCCGGCGCCGTCGGATACATGATCCCGAAATACTGGGTCACCAAACGCCAACAGCAACGTCAGGAAGAAATTCAGGACGGCTTTCCCGACAGTCTCGACATGATGCTCGTCTGCGTCGAGGCAGGACAATCCATGGATCAGGCCATCGTGCGCGTGTCGAACGAAATCCGCGCGTCCTTTCCCGCACTCGCCGACGAATACGAGATCGTCGCACAACAGATCAAGGCAGGGCGCGACAAGGCGTCGGTTCTCAACGAGATGGCCGAACGCTGCGGAGTTCAGGACGTGTCCTCCTTCGTGACGGTCCTTGTCCAGAGTCAGACCTTCGGCACATCGATCGGCGATGCGCTTCGCGTCTACGCCGCCGAGATGCGCGACAAGCGCGTGATGCGCGCCGAGGAAAAGGCCAACAAGCTGCCAACAAAGATGACATTGGCCACGATGATGCTTACAGTGCCCCCACTACTGATCATTCTGGTCGGACCGTCTGTTCTTGGCATCATGGAGCTTACGGCGATGTCCAAATGATGATCCGGGCAACGACACAGAGGCCGAATGGCACGGGCAGTCTTGATTATCTTTGCGGCACTCGCGCTGGCGGGCTGTGCGGATAGCACTGCCCTCCCCGAAAACCCTTATGCGCCGGGCGTGGCACAGTCGGGCGAGGCCGTGGATGGCCTGACCGTCGGCCACAGGCTGATGCGTGCGGGCGAATACGAACTGGCCCTCGAAGCGTTCTCGCGCGCCGCACTCGAAGACGGTGGACTGACACCCGAAATCATGGCCGGGATGGGCAGTGCCAACCTTGGCCTCCGGCGTCTCGGACAGGCAGAAAGCCTCCTGCGTGACGCGATTGACACCGAAGAGACGGTCCCCGAGGTCTGGAACAATCTCGGTGTCGTGCTCATGGAAAAGGGCGAAGTGTCCGAAGCGGCCCAGATGTTCCGCCGGGCCTACGCGCTCGATAATGGCCAAAGTGACTCAATTCGTGACAATTTGCGCTTGGCACTCGCAAAACTCGAAAATTCTGTTTATGATCCGAAAGAAGAGCAAGAATATAAATTGGTACGGCGCGGTAGCAGCGACTATCTGATACGCCAGATACCATAAAATAAAAAAGGCGCCCCCGATTAGGGGTGCATGAGGCAGAGGCAGTAAAAGGACGCAAGCATGCGCCATCCTATCCTTTTTTCGCTGTGCATTGCGGCATTCGCGGGTCTGTCGGCCTGTGATGACAAAAATCAAGACGCAACGCGTGCGGTCGCAGGCGTCAACGTCATTGACGAAACCAACCTCAATGACGTGATGCTCACCGTGGCCGACCCGAACGAGGCGGTCACGTATTTTCAACGCGCCACCTCCGAACAACCCGACCGGATCGACCTGCATCGCGGGCTGGCCAAGTCGCTCGTGCGCGCCAAGCGCAACGTCGAGGCGGTAAGCGCGTGGAAAACCGTCACAGCGCATGAAAACGCGGTCGACGAAGACCGCGTCGATCTGGCCGACGCCTATATTCGCAACTCCCAGTGGGAAGAGGCCGAAACGACGCTCGACGCCGTGCCGCCAACGTTCGAGACGTTCAAACGCTATCGGCTCGAGGCGATGGTTGCCGACAGCAACAAGGAATGGAAACGCGCCGACAGTTTCTATGAAACCGCCGTCGGCCTGACCACCAAACCCGCCGGTGTCATGAACAACTGGGGCTATTCCAAGCTGACGCGCGGCGACTACAAAGAGGCCGAACGCCTCTTTGCCGATGCGATCCGGCTTGATCAGTCTCTTTTCACCGCAAAAAACAACCTGATCCTCGCCCGTGGCGCACAAAAGAAATACTCGCTTCCGGTGCTTCCCACGACACAGCCCGAACGCGCGCAGCTTCTCTATTCGCTGGGGCTGTCTGCGGTCAAACAGGGCGACACAAGCATCGGAAAGGGGCTTCTGCGCGACGCCATAGAGACCCATCCGCAACATTTCGAGGCGGCGGTGCGTTCACTTCGCGCACTCGAAGAAAACGTCGTGAACTGACGCAGACGCGGGGTTTTCGCCATGACCATCTCCAGCAACGCAGCGTTGTGGTTTCTACCCTTTGTCCTGCCGATCTGCCTCTGGGTCGCCTATACGGATTTGCGCTGGATGAAGATCCTGAATATCGCGGTGATCGCGCTACTGGTGGTGTTCCTCATCGTCGGCCTCGTGGCTCTCCCCTTCGATGTCTACGCATGGCGGCTCGCTCATATCGCGGTCATGCTGGCGCTTGGCGTCTTGATGAACGCGGCGGGCCTTGTGGGCGCGGGCGATGCCAAGTTCGTGGCCGCCGCCGCGCCGTTCATCCCGCTGGGAGACGTGCGCCTCGTGCTGGTGATCCTCGCCATCTGCCTGCTTGCGGGTTTCATTGCGCACCGCCTTGCCAAGCACACGGCCCTGCGCCGCCTCGCACCCGGCTGGGAAAGCTGGGATCGCGGCAAAAAATTTCCGATGGGGCTTTGCCTTGGTGGGGCGCTGGCATTTTACCTCTGCCTCGGGGCGCTTTACGGCGTCTGAGCATGCCGCGTTTCGCACCGACGCGATACCGACGTGAATGCCGACGTGTATACCGACGTTCCGTGCGCCGCGTTAACCCGGCCAATACCCTGCCCGCTTGAGACCATAATTTGCCCGCATTTGCCGGGCAGACTGCGTCTGAAGCAGCACGGAAACAAAGGGCCGGACCCATGAACATGCAAGCCACCCAAACAGGCGTCCAACCCCCGCCCCCGCCCAGCCGGATCGAGGACATGCGCCTGCCTGTTGTCATGATGCGCAACATCCTTCTCAAGACGATGTTCCGCAAGAATCTCGATCTTGTCACCCAGATTTCCGAGGCGATTTGCCTCCCCCGCGCTGTCACCCAAGAGCTTGTGGACATGGCCCGCGAACAGCGCCTGCTCGAGGCGACGGGCACGCTCAACGCCAATTCGGGAAGCGAGATGGGCTATCAGCTTACCGATGCCGGCAAGAGCCGCGCGCATGACGCCTTGGCTCAGTCGGAATATTTCGGCGCCATGCCCGTACCGCTCGACGTCTACCGCGAACAGGTTCAGCGCCAATCAATCCGCAACATTCAGATCACACGTCAGCAACTGACCGACGCGATGGGGCATCTCGTCCTGCCCAACAGCCTTCTTGATCACCTCGGACCCGCCGTATCGGCGGGGCGCTCAATTCTCATGTATGGCCCCCCGGGCAATGGTAAATCGAGTATTTCCAATGGCATACGCGATGCGATGGGTGACAAGATATATGTGCCCCGCGCCATCGAATACGCCGGTCAGGTGATCACCGTTTATGATCCGATCGTGCATTCCAAAGCCGAGGTCGAGACCGACGAGCCGGGCTCACTGCGCCGTCGCCGCACCTTTGACACGCGCTATGTGCGCTGCGAACGCCCCACCGTCATTACCGGCGGCGAACTGACGCTCGACATGCTCGATCTTGTTTATAACCCCACGGCTCGGACCTATCAGGCTCCGCTTCAGCTCAAGGCGACGGGTGGCATCTTCATCGTGGACGACCTCGGACGTCAGGCCGAACCACCGCAGAACCTCGTCAACCGCTGGATCGTTCCGCTCGAGGAAAACAAGGATATCCTCGCCCTTCAATCGGGCGAGAAGTTCGAGGTGCCCTTCGATACGCTCGCGATCTTCTCAACGAACTTTCACCCGAACGAAATCTTCGATCAGGCCGCGCTTCGTCGGATTTTCTACAAGATCAAGATCGACGGACCGTGCCAGTCGGACTTTCTCAAAATCTTTGCGATGATCGCCAAGAAAAAGGGCATGCCCTTGTCCGAGCCGGCGCTTGTCCACCTCCTCAAGAAGAAATATCCGGCCATCAACAACGTCTATGCGAATTACCAGCCGGTCTTCCTGATTGATCAGATGATCTCGATCTGTCAGTTCGAAGGTATGGAGTTTCAGATGACACCCGAGCTTATTGACCGTGCTTGGGCGAACATGTTCGTCACGGACGAGGAAATCATCAAGTAACGCGTTTCGCAAAACGCGGCGCATGATCCCACCGTTGCACGCGGGGCGGAACCTGCCCGGCATATGGGCCGTTCCCCTTGAAATAAAAGGGGAGCCACCATGACAGAAAACCGCAAACCACGCCTTGTCGGCATCAACCACGTTGCGCTTGAAGTCGGCGACATAGACGAGGCACTTTCGTTTTACGGGCGCCTTTTCGAATTCGAATTGCGGGGCGAAACCCGCGACGACGACGGCACTCGCAGCATGGCCTTTATCGATATGGGCGATCAATTTCTCGCCCTGTCGCGCGGGCGTGAGGGCGGGCCGGACGCGCATCGTCATTTCGGCCTTGTCGTCGATGATCGCAGCCAGATCGAAAAACTGGCCCGCGCGGCGGGGGCAGACATGGTCGAAGGTCCGTTTCTCGACATTCGTGATCCGTGGGGCAACCGCATCGAAATCGTGGAGTATCGCGACCTGCAATTCCTGAAATCCGATGCGGTGCTTGAGTATCTGGGCGTATCGCCCGAGAAAAGCGACCAGGCGAAAACGGACCTGTCCGAAAAGGGCATCGCGGTCTGACGCCCTGTCCCGTTCAGGGGGGTCGCTTTCATGGCCGGCTTGCTCTCCGGGCTGTGCTACATCGCCTGCCATGAGCATGTTGCCCCCTCTCTTTGCCCGGTGGTTCACGGCGCGCGGTTGGCAGGTTCACCCGCATCAACAGGCGATGCTTGAGCGTGCGGGCGACCCCTCGCTCCTGCTCATAGCTCCCACCGGCGGGGGCAAGACACTTGCCGGTTTCCTGCCCACCCTTGCCGAACTGCACGATGATCCCGCACCCGGGCTGCACACGCTCTATATCTCGCCGCTCAAGGCCCTTACCGCCGATATACGCCGCAATCTGCGCACCCCGGTCGAGGAGATGGAGCTACCGATCCGGATCGAGGATCGCACCGGCGACACCTCTTACACGCAGAAGCGCAGACAGCGCGCAGACCCGCCTCATATCCTTCTGACCACCCCCGAAAGCCTCGCGCTCATGACCTCATACGAGGATGCGCCACGCATCTTCGCAGGGTTAAAGCGCGTGGTGATTGATGAGGTTCACGCACTGGCCGAAAGCAAGCGCGGCGATCAGCTTTTTCTCGCGCTCTCTCGCCTTCAGACGCTCTGCCCCGGTCTGCGCCGCGTGGGCCTGTCGGCGACGGTCGAAGACCCCGGTGCCATCGCCCGCCTCATGGCCTGTCACCCCGACCCATGCGAAGTGATCCACGCCGATCCGGGGCCCGAACCCGATATTGCCATGCTCGACGTGCCCCATCCTCCACCGTGGGCAGGCGGCGGCGCGGCGCATGCGATTCCCGCCGTGCTTGACGAATTGCGCCGGCACAGGACGACGCTCATATTTCATAACACCCGCGCGCAGGCCGAGATTTTCTTTCACAACCTCTGGATGGCCAACGAAGAGGCGCTGGCCATTGGCATCCACCACGGCAGCCTTGACCGTGTGCAGCGCGAAAGGGTTGAGGGCGCGATGCAGCGCGGTGAACTGCGCGCAGTGGTCTGCACCGGGAGCCTCGATCTTGGCCTTGACTGGGGCGATGTCGATCTCGTGATTCAGATTGGTGCGCCCAAAAACGTCAAACGCCTTGTTCAGCGCATAGGCCGCGCCAACCACCGCTACAATGCCCCGTCCAAGGCGCGGCTCGTACCCGCGAACCGCTTCGAAGTGGTCGAATGCCGCGCCGCGCTCGAGGCGGTGCGCGCGCGTGATCTTGATGGAGACCCGCGCGGGCCCGGCCCGCTCGACGTGCTGTGTCAGCATATCCTGATTGCCGCCTGTTCCGGCCCGCTCTGCGCCGATGCGCTTTACGGCGAAGTCACGACTGCCGGACCCTATGCCAGACTTGCGCGCGCGGACTTTGACGATTGTCTGGATTTTTGCGCCACCGGGGGTTACGCGCTGCGCGCCTATGATCAGTGGCAGCGCCTGCAAAAGCGGCCCGACGGGCTTTGGCAGTTGCGCGATCCGCGATCTGCCCGTCTCATTCGCATGAATATCGGCACGATACAGGACGCCGACCTTCTCAAGGTCCGGCTTCGGAAATCCCGTGGCGGCAAACCGCTGGGCGAGGTCGAAGAGGCGTTCGCCGCGTCGCTCACACCCGGCGATACCTTTTTGATCGGAGGTCAGATCGTGCGCTATGAAGGGCTTCGCGAAATGGTGGTCGAGGTCACGCGCAATGCGGCGAAAAAGCCCAAGATCGCCGTCTTTGGCGGCACCAAATTCGCCACCTCAACTCAGCTCAGTCAGCGCATTCTGGGGCTTCTGGCGCAAAAGGACTGGCCGGAGCTTCCCGATCACACACGTGACTGGCTCTCGCTTCAGCGTGAAATGTCGCGCATGCCCCGCGCCGACCGGCTCTTGATCGAAAGCTTCCCGCACGAGGGGCGCGAACACGCCTGCATCTACGGGTTTGCGGGGCGCAACGCACAACAAACCCTCGGCCTGCTGCTCAGCAAACGGATGGAAGACATGGGCCTTGACCCTCTGGGGTTCGTCTCGACCGACTATGCCACGCTGATCTGGGGGCTTGAGCCGCTCTTGGATGCAACGGGCCTATTGGATATTCATGCCTTGCGCGCGGGCCTCGATCAGTGGCTGACCGGGAACGCGGTGATGAAACGCACCTTTCGCGCGTCCGCCACGATCGCTGGCCTCATCACCCGCAACACACCAGGGGCGCGCAAATCCGGTCGGCAGGCCACGATGTCTTCGGATATACTCTATGACACCCTGGCGAAATACGACCCCGATCACCTGATGCTGCGCATCACCCGCACCGAAGCGATGCGCGGCCTTGTTGATTTCGCCCGGATCGAAGAAATGGCCGCACGGATCGGGGACCGTATCGACCTTTTGCGCCTGCCGCGGGTCACCCCGTTGGCCGCGCCGCTGTTTCTCGAAGCGGGCCGCGTGCCGGTGGCAGGCGCCGCCGAAGAAAGGCTGCTGGCAGAAGAGACCGCACGACTGATGGAGACCGCCGGATTGACGGCGCCCTGACCTGCATACCGCCCGGAGGCTTGCAAAACGCCTTGAAACGGGCCACAAGAACGGACCATGAACGATTATAGCTTCACGCTTTCGGGTGCGACACTCATCGCTATGGGGTCGGGCGCGCTTTTCTGGCCTGATCAGGACATTCTTTGCGTGTCCGACCTGCACCTTGGAAAATCTGGGCGGCGTGCGCGCCTTGGCGAAGTAGGGCTGCCCCCCTATGAAGGGCGCGACACCCTTGCGAGGCTAGAACGCGACCTTGGGCGCACAGAGGCGAAAACCGTGGTCTGCCTTGGCGACAGTTTCGATGACCGACAGTCTGCCGAAGCATTGCCGGAGGATGAGAAAGCCTGGATCACGACCCTTCAGGCTGGCCGCCGTTGGGTCTGGATCGAGGGCAATCACGACCCCGGTCCGCTCGATCTGGGCGGCACCCATCTGGCCGAACTGCCCCTGCCGCCGCTTTGTTTTCGGCATATCGCACGCTCTGGCCAAAGTGGTGAGGTTTCCGGGCATTATCACCCCAAGATGACGGTGCGCCTGCGCGCGCGCTCGGTCTCTCGGTCCTGTTTCCTGATTGATGCGGATCGGGTCATTATGCCCGCCTATGGAACCTATACCGGCGGCCTGCGCTGCACCGATCCCACCTTGCGGGGCCTGATGCGCCGCGATGCGATGGCGGTTTTGACCGGGGCCGCGGCCTATCCGGTTCCGCTCGGGCCGAAGGGCGAAAGCCAGCAGGCTCGGTAAACTCCGTCACCCCTCCAACGCGGTTTTGACCTGCTTTCGGTAACTGCGGCTTACCGGAATGACATCGCCATTCGTGAGATAAAGCTGCGCCTTGTGGGCATTCAACGGCTCGAACCGGTCCATCGCATCCCGCGTCACCCAATGCGACCGATGCACTTGGAGACCCTCGACCGGTTCCATTTCGGCAATGGCATCGGCAAGCCGCAAACGAAGCTGATGGCGCCCCGACTCGGTGACGACCTCCACGAAATGCCCCTGCGCCGTAAGACGGACCACCGGGCCAACCAGATGCTCCACCCGGCGCATCAGGCGCGGTGTGGGCGCGCGCTGAATATCTTCAACGGCTGGGGTGCTCGGGTCGGACTCCATCACACTCTCTGGGAGAGTAATCGCCCCGTCGTTGTCGTGAACAAAATCAAGCGGGCTCAGCCCGGGCGCCAGACGCCGCACACCAATGATGGCCACCGAAGCCAGAGATGCCCCGCCCAAAGCACATATGAACGAAAGCGGCTCGAGCGAGGAAAACGTCCTGAACGCGGCCCAGACCACGATCACCGCAGGCGTCAGGATGGACGTCATCAGGATGAGTGAAACTAGGTCAAAACGCGCCACCATACGCGACGGCACGAACCGCCCCGCCACCGCACGCACCAGGTATGTCACAAGAACCACAACCGAAATGATCACGGCCCACAGGCCAAGCCGTACCGGCCATGCCGCCACCGTGTCAGTATGGAAAGGTTCGGATATGGTTGCCAGAAGCACCGCACAGAGCCAGACAAACACAGTGAACGGTGCGGTCATATCCTGCATAAGTGATTTTAAATCAGGATGTTTTCGCGGTTTCTCCTCAGGGTTCAAATTCATTCTCCAAATTTATTTTTCGCCAAGCGGCCCTGAAAACGGCAGCTGCCCCCGCTCTGGTATCAGCCATTGCGATCGGGCCAATTATGTCTAAGGTCATCAAAATGCGAGGTTTCTAAAATGGGAAAAAACGCCACTCCGTCCCCCTCGGTCAAGGCACGTATCACACACAGCTTTCAACGCCAAAGCCTGATGACCACTCTGGACGCGCGGATTGACGATATCGCGCCGGGATGCGTGACGATTTCGGCCCCGGTCACGCGCCACGTTTTGCAACAGCACGGCGTGGCGCATGCGGGCATGACCTTCGCCATAGGCGACAGCGCGGCTGGCTATTCGGCCCTCAGCCTGATGCCCGATGATCACGAGGTTATGACGACCGAGATGAAGATCCACCTGCTCGCCCCGGCACAGGGTGAGCGGCTCGTGGCGCGTGGGCGGGTGATCAAACCGGGGCGACGCCTGATGATCGTGCAAGCGGACGTATTCGGACAGCGCAACGGTGAGGAGGTGCATGTGGCGCTTCTGACCGGCACGATGATCCCTCTGCCCACAAAGTGAAACCCCCACACCGGGTGGTGCGGGGGTCACGATCTTGCTGTCTAAGGTTGTTCCCGACAGTTACGCGGTCAGGCCCTCGGGCTCGCTCAGGTCGTTGGCCCGGCAACAGGCGGTGACCGTATTGGCCAGCAAACAGGCGATGGTCATCGGACCTACACCACCCGGAACCGGGGTGATCGCCCCTGCCCGTTCCGCGCAGCTTTCGAAATCGACATCGCCCACCAGCTTGTTCTTGCCGTCGCGCTCAACCCGGTTGATGCCCACGTCGATCACGGTGGCCCCTTCCTTGATCCAGTCACCCGGCACCATCTCTGGGCGGCCGACCGCGGCCACGACGATATCGGCGCGGCGCACCACTTCGGGCAGATCCTTGGTGCGGCTGTGCGCGATGGTCACGGTGCAGCTATCGCCCAAAAGTAGCTGCGCCATGGGCTTGCCCACGATGTTGGACCGGCCAAGCACCACCGCATCCATGCCCGACAGGCTACCGTGGTGATCACGCAGCATCATCAGACAGCCAAGCGGCGTGCAAGGCACCATGCTTTTCTGCCCGGTGCCAAGCAGGCCCACATTCGAGATGTGAAAGCCGTCCACGTCCTTGGCCGGATCGATCGAATTGATCACCAGATCGGAATCGAGATGCTCGGGCAGTGGCAGTTGAACGAGTATCCCATGCACATCGGGATCATTGTTAAGCTTGTCTACGATGGCCAGCAGATCCTTTTCGGACGTGTCGGCATCAAGCTTGTGTTCATACGAATTCATGCCCACCTCAAGGGTCTGCTTACCCTTCGAGCGGACATAGACCTGACTGGCGGGGTCTTCACCCACGAGAACGACGGCAAGTCCCGGCGTGATCCCGTGTTCTTCCTTCAGACGCGCCACGTGGCCCGCCACCTTTTCACGCACGGTGACCGCAAAGGCCTTTCCGTCAATAATCTGCGCTGTCATTCAAGTAGCTCCCTACGGTATGTCGTGACCGCCTCGAAAGTCCGGGCAAACCCGGCAAGCGGCACGACAAGCTGCCCCTCACCCCAATCCCAGACCAGAGATTGTCCTGATTTCATGTCTTCGACGAGAGTGTCGACCACCAAGGGCTCTCCGATCGAGATCATGTGCGACGGGTCGTCATATTCGCCCCAGTTCGCAAAGTAATCCTCATCCTCGGCAAGCGTCATCTCGCTTCCGTCGATGGTCATGCTCACCGATCCGCCGATCTTCTGCGGTGCACCCGTGGCAAAGAAGGTCAAGCTATAGCCTTCATCGCCCCACGGCTCCCACCAAAGCGTCACCTGCCCCGGTCCGGCATCGTCCTGAGCGCCGACCGTGGTCTGCGCATGGCATTGGAACGGTTGATCCACTTGACACATCCCGACCCAGTCACCGGCGAAAACCCATGCTTCGCCCGGGGTCAGGTCATGCCATGTCTCCGCCACCACAGGGGCGGCGGAGACACAAAATATCGCGGCTGCGATAGCCCCACGCATCAGAAGAGACCTTCGATCTCTCCCCCGTCGTTAAGACGGATCGATTCCGCCGCAGGCACACGCGGTAGTCCGGGCATGGTCATGATCTCACCACAGACAACCACAACGAACCCTGCACCCGCGCTCAGGCGCACTTCACGCACCGGAACCGAATGGCCGGTGGGCGCGCCACGGCGGTTGGGGTCGGTCGAGAAGCTGTATTGCGTCTTGGCCATGCAGACCGGCAATTCGCCATATCCCTGCTCTTCCCAAAGCTTGAGCTGATCGCGGATCTTCTGATCGGCAAGCACTTCGTCGGCGCGATAGATGCGTTTGGCGATGGTCTCGATCTTCTGGAAGAGCGGCATGTCATCGGCATAGATCGGCGAGAATTGCGATTGGCCGCTATCGGCCACCTCGGCCACCCGGCGCGCAAGGTCTGCCGACCCTTCGGAGCCAAGCTCCCAATGGCGCGACAGGATCGCTTCCGAGCCTTGCTCGGCAGCGAAATCCTTGATCGTTTCGATTTCCGCATCGGTATCGGTGACAAAGTGGTTGATCGCCACGACGACCGGAACGCCGAACCCCTTGAGGTTCTCGATATGCCGGCCAAGGTTGGCACAGCCCGACTTGACAGCATCCACATTCTCTTGGCCCAGATCGGCCTTGGCCACGCCGCCGTTCATCTTCATCGCCCGGACCGTCGCGACAAGCACGACGCAATCGGGCGCAAGACCTGCCTTGCGGCATTTGATGTTCATGAATTTCTCGGCACCAAGGTCCGCGCCGAAACCGGCTTCGGTCACGACATAATCGGCCAGCTTGAGCGCGGTGGTCGTCGCAGTGACCGAGTTGCAGCCATGCGCGATGTTGGCGAACGGACCGCCATGCACAAAGGCGGGGTTGTTCTCGAGCGTCTGAACAAGGTTCGGCTGCATCGCGTCCTTGAGAAGAACGGTCATCGCACCTTCGGCCTTGATGTCCCGGCAGAAGACCGGGCTGCGATCACGGCGATAGGCGATGATCATATCGCCCAGACGACGCTCAAGATCCTTGAGACCGCTGGCAAGGCAGAGAATCGCCATGACTTCGGACGCCACGGTGATGTCGAAACCGTCCTCGCGCGCAAACCCGTTGGATACACCGCCCAGCGACGACGTGATCTGCCGCAGTGACCGGTCGTTCATGTCCACTACGCGGCGCCATGTAACGCGGCGGGTGTCGATCTCGGCGTCATTGCCCCAGTAGATGTGGTTGTCGATCATCGCAGACAGAAGGCTGTGGGCACTGGTGATCGCGTGGAAATCGCCGGTGAAGTGAAGGTTCATGTCCTCCATCGGCACGACTTGCGCATAGCCACCACCCGCGGCGCCGCCCTTCATTCCGAAGTTCGGCCCGAGCGAGGCTTCGCGGATGCAGATCATCGCTTTCTTGCCGATCGCGTTGAGCCCGTCGCCAAGACCCACGGTCGTGGTCGTCTTGCCTTCACCCGCCGGTGTCGGGTTGATCGCGGTCACAAGGATAAGCTTGCCCGACTTATTGCTCTGAACCGAGTTGATGTAGTCTTGGCTCACCTTCGCCTTGTCGTGCCCGAAGGGCAGCAGATGGTCGCTTGGAATACCCAGCTTGTCCCCGATTTCCTGGATCGGTTTCTTCTTCGCTTCGCGGGCGATTTCGATATCGGATTTATGGCTCATTGGTTTTCCTCTCAGGGGGCAGACGGGCCGATTATGATGCCCCTCATACAGAGTCGCCAATGGTATGCAGAATGCGAATCCGACACTTGCGGCCCCTCTTGCGTCGGGCTTGGACCCAAAGTTTCGGATCGGAAACGCCTGAACGCTTCCGTGCCGGAACTTCACCAAGGGGGGTGCCGTTATATCCCTACGTGAGCACCTTGCGGCGCGCCGGCGGGTCCGCTCACCCGATACATCAAGGCGCGCCCCGGAAATTCAGATGTACGGGAGACTATTATGACCAAGTTGACCACAGCAATCATGACCACGACCGCGCTTGTTGCGGCACCTGCCTTTGCCGCGGAAGAAGATATGGCGGGTTTCTGCGAGAATGCGTTCTACGCGGGTGACAAGAATGCCGATGGCACCCTCACCCAAGAGGAAATCGCGGAACTGCGCGACGCCGAATTTGAACAGCTTGACGCCGATAAAGACGGCTCAATCAGCCGCGCCGAATTTCGGACCTGCATGGCGCAAAAGCGCGACACGGCAGCCGAGCAAGAGGCAAAATCCGGCGAAGACAAGGCCGAGTGGTCTGAGCTCGCCTCGGATGGGTCCGAGAGCCTGACGCGTGAAGAATTCGTAAACGCGGTCGAATTCGCATGGGAAGGTGATGAGGATTCCAAGAACACCCTCTTCAAGGAGCTTGCCGCGAACATGGAGGACGCCATCGACGAGAAAGACAGGGAAGAGGGCTTTGCCCAAGCTGCTATATCCCGGTTTCAGACCGCTGATACCAATGGTGATGGTGTCCTGACCCAAGAGGAATTCGAAACGCCTGCGCGAGAAAAAACCTTCAGCGATCAGGGTCTCGATAAACAGTTTCAGGAAATGGATGCAGATAATTCCGGGGCGATCTCGCCTCAGGAGTATCGCGCCGCAGGCACGTGGAGCACCAACGCCATGGGCACACAGACCAGCGGCTCTGACGATGCGACCAGTGCCGAGGTCGAAGTGGAAGTCCCTGTTATCCGCTATTACATCCTGACCTATTAAAACGGTTCGCCTTTATCCTGAGAGATCGGCGAAAGGCGAAACGCGTGCAACGCTTCAAGTCACCCAAGAGCGCCGATTGACCGGCATATGCCAAACCAACGCCCCGCGACATCGCGGGGCGTTTTTCGCAGCCCCCTCACGCTTTGCGGGCGGTCGCGCTCAGAGTTTTGTCAAGATGGGTCCAGACCCTTTGATCCGGGATATGCAATGAAAGGTCATCGCCCACGGCAAGGGTGCCTTCGCGCTCGACCCATGCGGTGACACCCCGCCGCCCACGCGCCGCAGGCATGAAATCCTTGCCCCGTCCGGGGTGATCGCTCTCGATTTCGCGGGCGGGAAACTGACAGGGGCGGTTCTGCATGTCGATCACGAGGGTTGTCCCGTCTGGTGCCTGAAGCCGTGACGACGGGGGCACATGGGTGAAATCTTCGATCCCCTCGATCACCATCGTCGCGCCAAGCCAGACGGGGTCGACACGGTCCAGCCCCATATCCTTGGCCACGGCCGAAAGCTCCTCGGCCGACACGATGGAAAACTGCCGCACATTGCGGATCTCTGTGCCCTCCTTGTGCATGTCCTTCACACGCACACAGGACGGGCGGATCACACCCGAATGCCGATCTCCCTTGGGGCCGTCATACCCGGCCACGATCCGCTCGACACTGCCCGAGCGTATGCCTTGGGCACCCTGATCGCACACCAGCCCAAGCCAGACGATTCTCGCCGTGATATCTGTTGCCATAAGGGCGGGCATGTCCTGATCCTCGCTGATGTGTCCGGCGTCAGTTAGACCCCCGCAAAGAGCGGTGGTCAACCACACAGGCATAGGCTCAGACTGTCAGCGTAAGAAACATGCGGCGGAACGGAAACAGGACCGATCCATCCTTGCGCACGGGATAGGCCACATGCATCGCCTCTTCGTAGCGACGGATCAATTCGGCCTTTTCCTCTGCATTCAGCGCATCAAGAACCGGGCGCGCATATGTGCTCTCGGTGAAGCGCCGCACGGGATGGCTTCCCGCCTCGGCCACAAGGCGCTGATAATACTCGGTCTCCCAAAGTCGGAAGCGGCCCAATGGCGACAGAAGCTCTTCGTATTTCTGCGGGGCCATGACACCGGGTGTGCCCATCTTCTCGACCCGGTTGGCAAACATTTCTTCGCTCAGCGAAAGCCAGACACGATGCGATGGCGCCTTGTTCTGATGCGGCATCTGTATGGCCAGCGTGCCGCCACGGGTCAGCATTCTCGCCAGTTTGGGCAAAAGCTTTTCGTGTTCGCCCACCCAATGCAACGCCGCGTTCGAAAAGATAAGGCCCGGCGCGCGGCGCGGGTGCCAGTCCCGGATGTCGGCCTGTTGCAGGCTGTCATAACATGCCGCGCCCCGCGCCTTTTCAAGCATCGCAGGCGACGCATCCACGCCGATGATCTGGCGGCCCTCGGCCCGCGCCTTAAGGGCCGGGCCAAGCTGTCCGTTGCCACATCCCAGATCGACCACGTCGCCCGCCGCCTTCTGATCTATGGCGTTCAACAGGTCCAGACCGGGCCGCAGGCGCAAATCCCGGAACCTTGCATAGGCTCCGGGATTCCAGTCCGTCTTATGGGCCGCGGTCGTCACGTCGACGGTTCGGGCTCAAGCCCGCCATCGTCACTGCGGGGTGGTTTCGGTTTGGTTTTCGGAATGGCCGTGACCGAAGGCGCACTGCCTTCGTCCGAACCGCTATCACCGTCATCGTCCAGATGAGGCGGCTCGCCCCGGATGACGCGCGAAATTTCTTCGCCGGTCAGCGTCTCGTATTCCAGAAGCCCTTGGGCCAGACGCTCCCATTCCTCTTTCTTCTCACTCAGAATGCCATGCGCACGCTGATAAGCTTCGTCGATCAATCGCTTGACCTCTTGCTCAACCAACTCCTTGGTGTGGGCGGAAACCGAAAATCCACCGGCGCCATTTCCCATGTATCCTTCATGCGCCTGCTCATAGTCGACATTCCCGACCTTGTCGGACATGCCCCAGCGGAGCACCATCGCCCGCGCAAGTCCGCTGGCCTGCTGAATGTCACCGGCAGGGCCGTTCGACACCTCGTCGTCGCCGTATTTCAGGATTTCAGCGGCCTTCCCGGCCATCGTCATGGCAAGCTTCTGCTCGCATTCCGACTTGTGCCAGTTCAGGCGATCAATCTCCGGCAGGCTTACCACCATGCCCAAAGCGCCGCCGCGCGGAATGATCGTCGCCTTGTAGACCGGATCGCATTTCGGAAGCTCAAGGCCCACGATCGCGTGGCCCGCCTCATGATAGGCGGTCTTTTCCTTCTGATCGGCCGTCAGGACCATGCTGCGGCGCTCGGCGCCCATCATGACCTTGTCTTTGGCCATCTCGAAATCTTCCATCGAGACGAAGCGCCGCCCGATCCGCGCCGCCATCAGCGCGGCCTCGTTCACGAGGTTGGCAAGGTCCGCGCCGGAAAAACCCGGCGTGCCGCGCGCGATGATGCGCAGGTCCACATCCGGACCAAGCGGCGTCTTGCGCGCATGCACGCCAAGAATTTTCTCGCGGCCCTTGATGTCGGGATTGGGAACCGTGACCTCCCGGTCGAACCGGCCGGGGCGCAGCAATGCAGGGTCAAGCACGTCCTTACGGTTGGTTGCGGCAACGATGATCACGCCTTCGTTGGCCTCGAACCCGTCCATCTCAACCAGAAGCTGGTTGAGGGTCTGTTCACGTTCGTCATTGCCCCCGCCATAGCCAGCACCACGATGGCGGCCCACGGCGTCGATCTCGTCGATGAAAACGATGCAGGGCGCGTTTTTCTTGGCCTGCTCGAACATGTCGCGCACGCGGCTCGCGCCGACACCCACGAACATCTCCACGAAGTCAGAACCGGAAATGGTAAAGAACGGCACACCCGCCTCACCCGCAATGGCGCGCGCCAGCAGCGTCTTACCAGTGCCCGGAGGGCCCACCAGAAGGGCGCCCTTGGGGATCTGCCCGCCAAGGCGGCTGAACTTCTGCGGGTTGCGCAGGAATTCTACGATCTCTTCCAGCTCTTCCTTGGCCTCGTCGATGCCCGCCACGTCATCAAAGGTCACGCGGCCATGCTTCTCGGTCAGCATCTTGGCCTTGGATTTGCCAAAGCCCATGGCACCGCCCTTGCCGCCGCCCTGCATACGGTTCATGAAATAAATCCACACAGCGATCAGCAACAGGAAAGGCGCCAGCGTCAGAATGAACGCCTGAAAGCCGGATTGCTCCTGTGCCTCGGCTTCGACGGGGATACCTTTCTCGATCAGAAGGTCGGTGACCTTGGCATCCTCGGGCTTGATCGTGACATAGTTCATGCCGTCTTCGCCGCGATAGCGCACGTTCTCGCCATCCAGCGTCACGTCGCTTACGGTTCCTTCATTCACGGCTTCGACGAACTCGGAATACGGAATCGGTTTGCTTTGCAGGGTGTTTCCAGACCCGCTGAACAGGTTGAACAGAGCCAGAATCAGCAGGAACAGAACCAGCCAGAAGGCGATCGTGCGTGCGTTGCCCAAGGCAAATCTCCAATACAATGGTCGGCCCCGGCTCTAGCACAGGGGTCACAGGTCATAAATAGCAATCATGACGGGTTCTTCAATGCGACAGAAGAATGTCGTGATATTCATGCTCAGAACGAAGCAATTCCGCCGACCATTGCTCTCCCAGCCCCGCCAGCGGCGCCGCGACAAGCACTTCGTCGCGCCAAACCGACGGCGACGCGACAAGCGACGCAGCGGGCAGGCCGCTTTCGGCCCGGTCAGGACAAAGCCCCAATGCAGCCTCGCCCAAAAGGCGCACGGTGTCGCCGGGTTGCGCGGGCCCGGTCACCCGCCAACGCCCGTCCCAAATCTCTCCCGGCACCGTATGCGCGCCCACAACCGCCTGCGCCTCGCGCGTGATGCGCACCGTCTGCGGTGTGGCCATAACCCGGCACCCGTGCAGCACCGTGTCGCACCCCTCGCTGAGCCCGGACAGGGCGTCCTCGACGGCACGACCGCGCGCTCCGTAGTCCGCACCGCTCACCCAGCGTAGCGCAGCCTGCAACAGTCGTCGCCGCATGTCGGCACGCAACTGGGCCCATTCGGCCCTGTCGAAAACGATATCGCCCCTGTCGAACCGCGTGATCTTTTGCGCTGTTTCAACGGCATAGACGCCTAGCGTCTCGCGCGCCTCGCGCAGGTGCCCCGCCACCTTGGCCAGCCCCTCGACGCTCAGACCGCATTCCTCGAACGCGGTCAGCGCCTGCCGGATGCGCACGCGCCGGAACTGAGTATCCTCGTTGCTTGGATCGTCGATCCACCGGATGCCGCGTTCGCGCAAGAAGGCTCGCAACACATCGCGCCGCAGATGAAGGAAGGGGCGGTGCAGCGTGACATCGCCCCACCGGGCGCGCGGCGCCATGCCCGCCAACCCGTCAAGGCCGGCCTGTCGTGCCAGCCGCATCATCAGGGTTTCGGCCTGATCGTCAGCTGTATGGCCCAGAAACACATGATCCAAACCCTGCGCGCCCGCCCACTCACTCATCAGCGTATAGCGCGCGCGCCGCGCGGCGTCTTGTAGATTGCCCTTCCCGTCCCAACCCGTCCAACGCAGCGTGTCATGCGGCACCCCGAGATCGGAACAAAGCGCCGCCACATGTGCGGCCTCATCGGCCGCCTCGGACCGCAATCCGTGGTCGACCGTCACCGCCACAAGGGTGACGCCCGCCAAAGCCGCCCATTCCCGCGTGGCCAGAAGAAGTGCTGTCGAATCGCTCCCGCCCGAGATAGCGACGGCAAGCTTACCGGGCCTGACATCCGCCCCGAAATGTCTTGAAAGGGCCGCGACCGGCCCGTCTTCGTCCTGCGTCACTGACAGCCCAGATTGGTCATCGCCGAGTCCGCCTCGGACACGGCCTCGCTGCCCGGAAAGCGCGCGGGCACTTCGGCCAGTGTCAGACAGGCTTCGTTGGTCTGCCCAAGGCGGCCCAGCGTCCGGCCCAGACGAAAGAGAGCATTGGGCGCCTCATCGCCTTCGGGGGCCGCGGAAAACGTATCGAGGTAAGCCCGCGCTGCCCCCGTTAAATCACCCGTCGCCTCAAGGGATTCACCCTGCAACACACCGGCGCGATCCGTCATCGGCCCGCCCGGATAGGCATTGCGGAACTCGGCGAAAAGCTTGGCGGCCTCGGCATGGTTGCCCGCCTCAAAAGCGGCTTTCGCACGATCAAAATCATCCTGCTCCCCAACAGCAAGGGTCATGCCTTGTGTCTCGTCCTCGGTCGTGCTCCCTTCCGGATCCGCAACCGCGGCCTCGGATCCGCCGGGAATATCACCGCCAAGCGTGCTCACCTCGCCCAGTTGGCTCACATCCCCGCCCTCAAGCTCGACAAGGCGGAATTCAAGGTCACCAATGCGCTTGGTTCCGTCTTGCACGACCCGGTTTATCCGAAGCTCAAGCTCTTCGGTCTTGGCGGTCAGACGCTGCAACTCGCTCTCGATCGCGTTCACACGATCAATGAGCGTGCCGCCACTGTTCGCCCCGCTCACCCCGCCCGTCGTGCTAAGTTCGCGCTTGAGCTTTTGAATATCGACGTAAAGAACCGTCAGTTCCTGTCGGATATCCGCCAGTGTCTCATCCCTCGACTGGGCGTCGGCCGCAACCGGGCCCAGCATCACGAGGATCAGCGCAAATCGAACCAAATACCGCATGCCGCGAACCTCCCCGGGATCAGACGCCCGTGCCGATGGAAATGATTGTCACCGCCCGGCGGTTCTGCGCATAGCAGCTTTCGGTGGAACAGATTTCGAGGGGCCGTTCCTTGCCATAGCTCACCACCCTGAGCCGGCTTGCCGGCACACCTCGGGAGACAAGGTATTCATGCACCGAATTCGCGCGTCGCGCACCCAGTGCGAGGTTGTATTCGCGTGTGCCCTGTTCGTCCGCATGCCCTTCGATCAGCGCATCATAGTCGCTGTTGGTCAAAAGCCATTCGGCCTGAGCGTCCAGCGTCGACTGTGCCGCGTTGGTCAGCGTGTGCTGATCAACGGGGAAAAGAACCCTATCACCAACGGCCTGCTGAAAATAGGCGGGCGATGTTGGGTCCGATGCGCTTCCGGCCACGGACCCGGCCGAATTGTTGAGGTCGACCGCGCTGTCGCTGCCGAACCTGTCGGGGCTTGTGCATGCCGCAAGCGTCAGGCCGGCCCCCAGAATGAATGCCTTGTTCAGAAATGTCTTGGTCATTGGACTGCCCCGTTTGACTGTTCGTGTCATGATCAACCTTGCCTCGTTTCGTTTCTACCATAGGCGACGGCCCAAGGGAATCGCCGCCCGTCACCGCCGCACATTATTGCAACGGCGACCACGACGGATCGCTCGCGCCGCCCGGCGTCGAAACCTGCCGCAGGTTCCGACCGGTGATATCGACCGAATAAAGCCGCGATTGCCCCTGTTCGCCCTGCGTCTCACGGGTGAACATGATCACCCGGCCGTTGGGCGCCCATGTCGGCCCTTCATCAAGGAAGGATGCGGTAAGCAGGCGCTCCTCGCTGCCGTCGGTGCGCATGACGCCGATGTGGAACCGCCGCTTGGATTGCTTCGTGAACGCGACAAGATCACCGCGCGGCGACCAGACCGGCGTGCCGTATTGGCCGTCGCCCTTGCTGATGCGCCGGGCGTCTCCGCCATCTGCGCTCATCACGTAAATCTGTTTGCTGCCGCTCCGGTCACTTTCAAACACGATCTGGCTGCCATCCGGGCTGACGCTTGGCGCTGTCTCGATCGACGGCGCACTGGTCAGGCGCGTGCTCTGGCCGGTACCGATATCCATCTTGTAGATGTCGGTGTTGCCGCCCCGGATCAGGGAATAGACCACGGTCCGGCCGTTCGGGGCAAAGCGCGGGGCAAAGCTCATCGTGCCGTCCTGACTTTCCAGAACCCGTCGGCTCACACTCGCGATGTCAAGCATGTAGACCCGCGGAAACCCGCTTTCATAGCTGGTATAAAGCACGCGGTCTCCGGTGGGTGAAAATCGCGGCGCCAGCACAAGCGACGAACTGTCAGTCAGATATTTCACGTTCGCGCCATCGTAATCCATGATCGCCAGACGCTTGGCCCGCTGTCCCTTGGGTCCGCTCTCGGCGACGAAAGCGACGCGTGTGTCGAAATACCCTGTCTCACCGGTGATCCGGCTATAGACCTGATCGGCGATCTTGTGCGCGATCCGTCGCCAGCCATCCTGCGTTCCAGAGAACTGAAGCCCGTTGCCAAGCTCCTGCCCCGCGAACACATCCCAAAGCCGGAACTTCGCCGTGACCTTGCCGCCCGCATCCACGTTGACCGCGCCGGTCACAAGGGCCTGCGCGTTGATCGCCTTCCAGTCGGCGAATTGCACGGGGCTCGAAAAACTCGTGACCGGGCTGATAAAGGCGTCGGCCGGGATTTCGCGGAACAGGCCGGTGCCGCTCAGATCGGCGGCGACGACACGCGCGAGATTGCGCGCCAGTTCATTCGCGGCAGAACTCTCGGCAATGAAATCCGGCACCGCGAAGGGCAGCGGCTCGATCACGCCTTCGGTGATCTCGATCCTGAGCGGCCCATCCTGCGCCCTCAGCGCCGGAGCTTGGATCAGGGCCAAGACGGCCAGCACTATGGTCATGAAGCGATACATCATTTGATCCTCATGTTCTCCGGGTTGAAGGTCATCTCGATTGTCTTCCAATGGTCGTATTTTTCAACCGGGAGGTCAAAACCGCTGTTGCCACAGCGGATGATCGCACGCCGCGCCGCCTCATAGGCCTGCCGTGCCGCGGTTGTTCCACCGCCCGACGCGTCGATCATCCGGATCGAGCCGGTGACCGGCGTGCCATCCTCGGACATATCCACCGCGACCACAACCGTCGTGCCCAACGCCTCGGTGCTCAGAGAGCCGACGTTCCAGCATTTCTGCACAGCGACACGCAGCGCATCCTTCTCGCCGCGCGTCATGGGCTGACCGATGGGCCGGGTCTCGGACGTTGTATCGGATGTCTGCCCAAGTGCCGCGGCAAGGGCATCCTCAACCGCGCTCGGGGCGGATTCGGCGTCCGGCTCCGGCTGTGTCGCGGGGGCGGGCTCGGCCACCTCTTGTTGCGGCGGGCTGGCTGGGCGCGCCTTGGGGCGCACGGAACTCACCGGCGCGGCGGCGGCCTCCTCGGCCTCGGTCACGATCTCGGTGGCGGCCTCCTCGGGGGCGGTCGCCTCGGCTTCCTCCTGCACCGTCTCCGCCTCTTCATCCGGCACGACCTCCTCGCGGGCGACATCGTCTATGGCGGTGTCGGGATCGGGGGGGGCCACTTGTTCGGGGGCAACACGCTTCGACGGGCGCGGCTTGGGCCGCTGCGATGTGTCAGGCAAAAGAACCGCTGTATCCTCGCTCGGACTCATAAGCTCGGGTGGTTCCTCGGCGACATCGGCTTCGGCGGGCGGGGTTGTCTGTGTTTCTTGCGGCGCACTGTCCGGATCAGCCGCCTCTGCCGGGTCAGGCTGAGTCGTGGTGGTGTCCGCATCGGTTTGCGACGACATATCGGGCGTGGCCGCATCCGCCTCCGGCGCCTCGGGCATAGCCACGCTCGACACCGTCTCGGGCGGGCGCTCGGCGGCCATGATCGCCTCGAACTCCTCGTTCGAGATGGCCGTCACCTGCGTCACCTCGAAAGGGATCGGATCAGACTGAAACACGCCTCCGAAAAGCGCGAACAGGATAAAGCCCGCGTGCCCCAGCCCCGATATGATCTGCCCGATATTCATTTCCCGGCATCAACCGTCCGTCTCGTCAAGGGTCGGCCCGCCCGCGTCGGTGACAAGTCCGATATCGTCGAACCCGCCGCGATTGAGCGCGCCCATCACCTGCACCACGTCGGAATAGGGCACGGCACCATCCGCGCGCAGGAACACCTTCGTGCTGTCGCGTTCCGCTGCGATCGCCCGCAACCGCGCCACCAGTTCGTCGCGCGCCACCTCGGTCGTCTGGATCATAACCACGCCATCCGCCGTGATCGTGATGGCCAGCGGCTCTTCCTGTTCGCCCGGCAGGGCATTTGCCGCCGTCTTCGGCAATTCCACCGGCACGCCCACCGTCATCAGCGGCGCGGCCACCATGAAGATGATCAAAAGCACGAGCATGACATCCACGAAGGGCGTGACATTGATCTCGGCCATTGGCCGTGACCGCCCTCGCCCCCGTCTGCGGCGTCCGCCCGCATCCGGTTTCTGTGCGACTCCGGCCCCCATGGCTCAGCTATCCAGCTGGCGGCTGAGAATGGTCGCGAATTCATCGGCGAAGGCTTCGTATCCCGCCACGATCCTATCCGCGTCCGCACTCAGCTTGTTGTAGAAGATCACCGCCGGTATGGCCGCCAGAAGCCCAAGGCCCGTGGCCAGCAACGCCTCGGCAATACCGGGCGCCACGACAGCAAGGTTTGTGTTCTGCTCTTCGGCGATGCCGATGAAGGCGTGCATGATGCCCCAGACCGTGCCGAACAACCCGACGAACGGCGCAGTCGAACCGACTGTGGCCAGAACGTTCAGCCCACTTTGCAGGTTCTCGCTTTCCTTCACGATCGCCACGTCCATGCTCCGGTCTATCCGGGCCGTCGCGTTTGCGATCATGCCGCCATCGTTGCGGTGACTGCGCCGCCATTCCATCATACCGGCGGCAAAGACGCGCTCGGACTGACCATTAGGATCGGTGCCGATCTCCTGAAACAGCTCGTCCAGCGGTTCACCCGACCAGAATCTTTGATCGAAACGCTCCGCCTCCCGGCGGGCCTTTCGGTACATGATCAGCTTCTGAATGATGATCGACCACGCCCAGAACGAGGCGATGATCAGCATCAGCATCACGAGTTTCACGACAAGTGTCGCCCGTGCGAATAGGGCCCACATGGAGAAATCCATCTCCTGCGCCAATGCGAGGGTTTCTGCTTCCATCTGCCTGCTCTTTTTGTCTGGCCGTTGTTATTTGGCCTTGTTTTGCAGGAAAACTAGACGAGTTTCGCGGGGAAAGCCAACACCATCGGCGTCATGGGCGGAAAAATTCGCCCTCAGTGCAAAAGCAGGCGGATATTCGCCGGAAGGCGCACCGGCTGACCGGCATCGTTGATGCACACGATGGTCACCGTCGCGTGAAAAAGCGCGTCTTCGCCGCGCCTCACCACCTGCTCCATCACAAGCCGCGCACCCGACACCGACAGGGTGCGCGTCTCCACCTCGAGTTGGTCATCGAACCTCGCCGCCATCAGGTATTCCGCCTCGAGCTTGCGCACGGCAAAAGCCACGCCCTCGGATTTCATCACGACCTGATCGACACCCATCTCGCGCACCCAGTCACTGCGCGCACGTTCGATGAACTTGAGGTAATTGGCATGATAAACGATCCCGCCCATGTCGGTATCTTCGTAATAGACGCGAACGGCAAAACGATGTGTCATTGCGAGACCCTATGGCGCACGTCGTTCAAGGGTCAAGCACACACGGCAGAAGCGTGTCACTTGAGCTGACCCCAGAAGATTTCCAGATGCTTTGACACGATCTCGTTATACCGCCCCGAGGCGCGCAAGGCATCAAGCCCGGCATTCAACCGATAAAGATGCGTCGTGCCACGCCAATGGGTCTTGGAAATCACGACATGCAGCGTTTCCCGCGAGAGCGGCTTTTCGACCGGCACGATCTTGCCACGCAGGCCCATCCGCACGATCTTCGTGCCGCCAAGGAACACGTTGAACGTCGCCGCGTCCGCCCGGCCCGCCATCACCTCCTCGAAACAGGCTTCGGGGCTCTCGGCCTGCACGAATGTGATCCGTCCTTCGCTAAGCCAGCGTCGGTCGGCCTGGTCCAGATCGTGGGTGAAATACCCGTCCGGACGGCAAAGCGTCTTGCCCAGAATGTCTTCGTCGCGTTCATAGGTCAGGTCGCTATCGGCGCGCACGAAAAGCATGATCGGCAAATCCATCAGCGGCTCCGAGAAATGGAACCCGACACAGCGTTCATTCGCGGGCGTCGCCTCGCAATCGGGCCTGAGCCACGGGAACCCCATGTCATAGCTTTTCTGCGACAAGAGCGGATCAAGATGCTGAGCCCAGTCATCCTCCCATGCAATCGCATAGGGCACCGGTGCCGGCGTCATCTCAAGCGCGGCATTCACCAGCTCGGTCGCCATGCCGTTGCCCGGCCAGTTCTGGTCGGTGAAAGGGGCGTAATTCCCCCCGGTCAGAAGCGTCATTTCCGCGTCCGCCTGCCTGAGGGGCGTTGCATCCGCCTCAAGGTTGTTGACCGGACAGGGGATGAAAAGGTCGATGCCGGAGGTCACCTGCCCGGCGCCACCACTGAGCGCCCCTTGGTTGGAATAGTAGATAAGCGTCCACTTCTCACGGTCTTCGTAATGCGCCTCGGCAATGCTGAAAAGCGTATCACCCGACTGCACCCGATAGGTGACATCGCAGAGCGCGACCGCCATGCCGGGTGCCAACGTCGCCACCAGCACCGCAAGCGCCCTCACTGTCTTACCCCAGTTCACTCCCATCGTCTCAGAACTCCGCCCAGACGCGGGCCATATGTTCGTCAATGATCCGCTGATACGTTCCGTCTTCCTTGATCTTGGCCAACCCGCCTTCGAACACCTTCAAAAGCGCAGCCCCCTGCGGATGCGACTTGTGAACGATCATGTGGTTGCCATCGATCGAAATGGGCTGCCCCTCGGCCACCCGGACACGATCCTGAAGACCCATTTCCTTGAGCTTCCGGCGCCCCAGAAACTCATTGAGCACGGCACCGTCCACGTCGCCATCCACCAACCGGTCAAGGCAATCGCCCGGGGATGTGCCGACCACCAAGTCGATATGCCCGGACTTGAGCCAGTTGCGGCCCTGTTGATCGAAAATATAGGTGGAATATCCCGAAGGCCGGCACAGGGTCTTGCCGCGCAGGTCGGCATCGGAATTGAACGCGATGGGCCGGTCCCTATCCACGAACATCAGCATCAGCACCTCGAACATAGACGCGGAAAAGTCGAGATTGGCGCAACGATAGGCCTCCGGTTCGGCCTCGCAATCGGGCTGGAACCACGGAAACCCGATATCAAGCAGCGCATTCGACAAAAGCGGCTCATGATGCGACGCCCAGTCATCGACCCAGTGGATGGCAAAGCCCTGCTCCGGGTCGGCCGCCTCCATCGCGGCCTGCACGACCTCGGCCAGCATCCCGCCATTGGGAAGGCTCTTGTCGGTGAAGGGCGCGAAATCCGATCCGGTCAGCACGTTGATCCTGCGCCGCGTCGCCGCATTACCCGGGGCCACCACAAGCGGCGCGGTTTGCGCCGCTGCCGCCGCGACCTCGGCGGCGTCGCGCCCGCCAGGCAACCCCTTGGGCAGGCCGTCGATACATCGCAGCCGCAAGGTCATGCCAATGCGCACCGCATTCGGATTCTCGCCCAGCACGTCCAGATTGTTGGCATGGATCACGGTCCACATGCCCGCGTTCTTGTAGTGCGTGTCGGCAATAATAGAAAGGCTTTCGCCGGGCCTCACCTTGTAATTGCCACCACAGGTTTCGGCGTTGGCCGCCCCGGTCATCAGGGCCGCCGCAACAAGCAACCCTCCGAAAATGTTCAAATGCATTGATCCCCCCCAAAATACTAAGCGAAATAACGCCTATCTTGGGGGTTCGGTCAAGACGTCATACCCTATTTTGTGGATCAACGCTGTATTTCTGCGACGCATCGGCACCGCTCCGGCTCAGTTCACCTGCATTCTCGCCGACAGCCTGAGCGCGTGGCTTCTGTCTTGGGCCATGGCGGGCATCACGGGGTCATAGGCCGCCGCGATCAACCGACCGATCTCGGGGCGCAGGATCACCGCATCGCTGTCGGGCATCACCGCCAATGGCGAAAGCGACTGAAACGCCGTGTCCGACCACAAGAGAACCGTCTGCACCACCTGATTGAGCGCCAGTGTCTCGGCCGGAACAGCGGCAAGGTTCTCATCCATCCGCAGAAAGACGAAACTGGCCTTGATCGCCCCCGCGTCGTCAAAGCGGAACACCCGGTACTGGTTTGCATCCGCACCTTTGAGACGGGTCACCAGCGGCCCCAGATCCGGGATCAGCCGGTCCAGATCGGGCACCTCCAGAAGTTCATTCCAATCGCGGAAGAAAAAAATCATGAGGTTCGCGCCAAGCTCGGGGTCGGTCTCGGACATTTGATGCCCTGCGACAGAGACCACAGCCTCGATCGCCCCTTTCACCACCTCCAGCGTGCCCTCCTCGACGCCAAAGACGATCGGGGCGATTGGCCGTCCCCACCGGGCAAAAAGATAAGTGCCGTCGCCGCGCGTGAACAAAGCTTCGATTTGGTCCGGCGTCATGTCCGCTCTCTCCTCGTCAGGCTGGCGCCCACATTATCGCCGCCGAGCGTCTGCAAACACGGCACAGTGGATATTTTCAACCAGAAAGACGCCCTGTCGCTTGGCCCTCGCTTCTTTTCGATCTCCATATCCACACGCCGCTCACTTGCCGAAAAGGTCGCCACCCCGTT
The DNA here is from genome assembly GCF_037083845.1 of Roseovarius sp. E0-M6. Classification (NCBI taxonomy): domain Bacteria; kingdom Pseudomonadati; phylum Pseudomonadota; class Alphaproteobacteria; order Rhodobacterales; family Roseobacteraceae; genus Roseovarius; species Roseovarius sp. E0-M6. The sequence continues at coordinate 59,766 of NZ_JBAPLA010000011.1, forward strand.
CGTTGCGCGGCGGCTCAAGCCCGACATGCCGCCAGCCTCCACGGGCCAGCATCCGGCCCCGCGGCGTGCGCTGGATAAGTCCCTGCTGAAGCAGAAAAGGCTCGATCACCTCTTCAAGCGCATCGCGGCTCTCGCTCAACGCGGCACCCAGCGTTTCGATGCCCACGGGGCCGCCCTGATAGGCTTCGGCGATCAGGTGCAGATATCGCCGGTCCGCACCATCAAGCCCCAGATGGTCGACACCCAACCGTGTCAGCGCCCCATCAGCCAGTTCCCGGGTGATCTTGCCATCACCCTCGACCACTGCGAAATCCACCACCCGCCGCAAAAGCCGCCCGGCGATGCGTGGTGTCCCGCGTGACCGGCGCGCGATCTCCATCGCGCCGTCACGGTCGGTCGGCACACTCAGCTTTTCGGCATTGCGTGCCACGATCTCATGCAACTCCTCGACGGTGTAGAACTGCAACCGTGTCGGAATGCCGAACCTGTCCCTGAGCGGCGTCGTCAGCAGTCCAAGCCGCGTGGTCGCCCCCACAAGCGTGAAGGGCTGCAACTCGATCCTTACTGTGCGCGCCGCGGGCCCCTCGCCGATCACGAGGTCNCAAGCCGCGTGGTCGCCCCCACAAGCGTGAAGGGCTGCAACTCGATCCTTACTGTGCGCGCCGCGGGCCCCTCGCCGATCACGAGGTCCAGCTCGAAATCCTCCAAGGCGGGGTAAAGAACCTCTTCGACCACCGGGTTAAGGCGATGAATCTCGTCTATGAACAGAACGTCGCGCGCCTCGAGATTGGTCAGGATCGCGGCCAGATCGCCGGCCTTGGCCAGCACCGGACCGCTCGTCATGCGAAATCCGACACCAAGCTCACGCGCCATGATCTGCGCCAGCGTGGTCTTGCCCAATCCCGGCGGCCCGTGGAACAGCGTGTGGTCCATCGGTTCGCCCCGCTGCCGGGCCGATTGGACGAAAACCCGTAGATTGGCGCGGGCCTCGGCCTGTCCTATGAAATCATCAAGCGCCTGAGGCCGAAGCGCGCGATCAAAATCCTCAGGCAGAGGCTCTGGGCGGAGTATCGGATCGGGTTCGGTCATCTTTGGTATTCCACCGGGCATAGCGCGCTCATTGCTTCGGCGCCAAGAGCTTGAGCGCCGCGCGGATCAGTGTCGTCGTCTCGGCTTGCGGATCCTCGCCCGCGGCTTGCGCGACCGCCGATGCCGCATCACCCGGACCATAGCCCAGATTGGCCAGCGCCGACAGCGCCTCGGCCTGCGCCGACGGCCGCGCACCTGCGGGTGTCACCGCTTCGGGCGGCTCGATCACCTCATCGGCGCCCGCTGGCTGCGGCGGCGCAGTGGCGGGGCCCGTGCCCATCGCCATGACCTGCGGTGCCTTGTCCTTCAGCTCGTTCACCACGCGTTGCGCGGTTTTCGGGCCGATACCCTTCGCGGCCTTCACCGCATTCCAGTCACCCAGCGCTATGGCCCGGCTGACCCCGTCCACCCCAAGCGCGCCCAAAATGGCCAGTGATGCCTTCGCGCCCACGCCCTGCACACTCATCAAAAGGCGGTGCCACTCTTTCTCGACCAGCGTCGTGAACCCGAAAAGCTGTAACAGATCATCCCGCACCAAAAGATCGGTATAGACGGCCGCGTGTTCGCCCACGCCCGGAAGGGCCTGCAACGTGCGGTCCGAACAGAACACGAGATATCCCACCCCCTGCACGTCGATCAGCACATGATCTTCGGCGCGATAGTCGATCCGGCCCGCGATACGCCCGATCATGCCCGCACCTTCGTGGCACGGGCGATGGCGGTCGCGCTGCCGATATGATGCGCGTGACAGATTGCAATAGCCAGCGCATCGGCGGCATCGGGCCCCGCGGGCATCGCACCGGGAAGCTGCATCCTCACCATATGCGCGATCTGCTGCTTGTCCGCGTGGCCGACCCCGACCACGGTTTTCTTCACGGTGTTCGGCGCGTATTCACCCACGCTCAGCCCCGCCTGCGCAGGTACCAGAACCGCGATTCCCCGCGCCTGACCCAGTTTGAGCGTGCCCGCACCATCCTTGTTGACAAAGGTCTGTTCCACGGCGGCTGTATCCGGGGTGAACTCCTCGATCACCTCCGTCAACTGCTCGAATAGCGACAGGAGCCGCTCGGGAAGCTCGTGTCCCACCGACACGCAAACCCCGTTTGCCACATGGCTGAGACGGCTGCCATCGGCATCTATGATGCCCCAGCCGAGGTTTCTTAGCCCCGGATCAATGCCCAATACGCGCATGCCTGCCATCCTGCCCTTTTTCGGTCGTTGCGGCATGGCTAGCACGAAACAGGAACATAGGCCAAGTGTCATGCATCGCGCCGCGATCTTTCCTCACCCCCGCAGCGAACGGGCCACACGCCGTCGCACGCATCCGCCAACCCCTTCTGTTGCGGAGACAAACCTTCTTTGAGCACTCATGCAAAAACTGCATAGGGACTATGCAATTTTCCATAGTTGTGAGGGGCACGTGGGGGGACTATCTGGCGCGTCATAGGACACGACGCGGTCCTGCACATCAACGACATATCGAAACATCGTTTTACGGACCACCGCAACAGAAGGATATTGGATCATGGCTGCAATCGAAATCTCCCGCCCGCTCAACAGCAATGGCTCGCTCATCTCGCGCATGGTCGCCCGCATCTCGGCGTGGAACGACTCCCGCGTGACCCGCAAAGCCCTGTCGGGCCTCAGCGACCGCGAACTTAGCGATATCGGGCTTGAGCGCGCCGACATTCGCCGCGTCTCGATCACGCACTAAAGCGTTTCGCGAAAAACCTGGATCACAGATGGTCGCGAAACGCGGCGCGACATTCAAGCGTTGCACGCGTTTCGCCTTTCGCTGATGTCTCAGGTTAAAGGCGAAACGCTTTAAAGCGTGCGGCCCAATCCGGCCGCAGTAAGATAGCAAAAGCCCCGCGCCTGAGGCATGGCGCGGGGCTTTCCTATGTTGTGACCGCATCATCCGAACGATGGCGTCGTCACACCTGAGAATTTCTCGCCCAGATCAGATAAACGGCGCAAGCTGTTGCGCGACGAATTCCGAGAGAGGGTCGACTTGCATGATGGTCGCGCCGAATTGGTCGACCACGCTACCCGCGTTCATCTGGGCAACGCGCTCGGCGTATCCGTCCGGGCCCATATGCGCCATAACAAGGCCCTTGAAGCCTAGGAACCCCATAAGCAGAAGCGCGAGTCCCTTCCAAGGGACACCCGGCTTGCGGCGCTTGGGCTTGAACACGATAAGGCCGTCACGGCCAACCTTGCAATCATAGCCGCGCGCCATGCGCGCGTGTTTGCGTTGAACCTTTTTCAGTCGGTTCCCGAACCCATTGGTGGCATCAGTCATAGCAGCGTCCTGTTTTCCGGCCCCCGCCAGATCACAGACAAGGTGATAAGGTCGAAATGTGTCAATTTCTGGGCAAACACCCTGTTTTCCGTTGTTTTTACGGTATTTTTAGGCTTTTTGTTGAAGAACAAGTGTTGTCCATTCACCAATCTCATCGCGATTGACAAGACTGTTTCCATTCCTGCGATAAACCGCCACGACCTCGTCGGCCTGCTCATTGAGGATACCCGACAGAATCGCATAGCCTCCGGGTGCAAGCCGCTCGGTCATCCCGGGTGCCAGATCAATAAGCGGCCCCATGAGGATATTGGCAAAGATCAGGTCGAACCGCGCGTCGCGCAAATCGTCATGGTCGAACCCGGTTGCCTCGATGCACCTCACCCTGCCGTCAAGCCCGTTGGCCGAAACATTCGTCCGCGCCACCTCGACGGCAACCTCGTCGATATCGCTGGCAATCACAGTGCCCGGCCAGATGCGTGCCGCCGCCATCGCCAGAACGGCGGTGCCACACCCGATATCGGCCACCGCGCGCCCCACGAAACCGTCATTGGCCAGCCGATCAAGCGCCCTCAGGCACCCTTGGGTCGTGCCGTGATGCCCGGTGCCAAAGGCCATCGCCGCCTCGATCAACAGCGGCTCGCATCCATCCGGCACCTTGTCTGCGTCGTGGCTCCCGTAGACAAAGAACCGCCCCGCCTCAACCGGCGTCAACTCGCGCCGCACCTTGGCGACCCAGTCCTCGTCCGGCACCTCCGAGACGGCAAAGGGCCGCGCCTCATGAACCCGGGCCAGCATGTCAAGGGCATCGCGGTCGGGTGCTTCGGTGAAATATCCACCGACCTCCCACGTGCCTGATCCATCCTCGATCTCGAAAACGCCCACGCCCGTGGGCTCCGGCTCAAGCATCTCCATCGCGTCGGCCAGCGCCTCGGCCATGTCTTTTCCGGCTAGGGTGGTCAGGGCTGTATAGGTCGGCATCTCTGGCTCCGGTTCTGTGGCTATTCGGCAGGTCGCACCATCGGCGTGGCAAAACGTGTCTCGTTGCCCGGTGCGGGATGTCGCGGAATGAAACAGGCAAGCATCAGAGACACAAGCGCCATCCCCGACGCCAGACCGAACACCGCCTGTGGCGAAATCAGCCACAGATATCCCAGAAGCGCCGGAAGAAACACCGCGGCGATATGATTGATGGTAAAGGCCACGGCGGCTGTGGGCGCGATATCCCCCGGATCGGCGATCTTCTGAAAGTAGGTCTTGAGCGCCAGAGCCAACGCGAAAAGAATATGGTCGATCACATAAAGCGTCGCCGCAAGGATCACGCCCCAGCCGAACATGTAAATCCCGCCATAGGCCAGAAACACCAGAGCCAGACCGACATATTCGAAAATCAGGGTATTGCGCTCTCCATATCGCGCCACCGCATGTCCCATGAGCGGGGCAAACGCCATGTTCGCCACAAGGTTGATCAGGAACAGCGCCGTCACCTCGTGAACATCGAACCCGAAGCGTTCAACCATCATGAAGCCCGCGAAGACCACGAAGATTTGCCGCCGCGCCCCGGCCATGAACTGAAGCGCATAATAAAGCCAATAGCGCCGGCGCAGCACCATCTTCTTGACCTGCGGATTGGGCGCTTCGAACTGCGGATAGGCAAACAGCGCGAAAATGGCGACCAACGCGGTAAACCCGCCCGACGCAAGATAGACGATATTGTAAGTCAGCCCCAGCGTATCCCAAAGCGTCACGATAATCAGGTAAACCACAAGCGTCGCCGCCGACCCTGCGGCTACCAGCCAGCCAAGCATCTTGGGCGCGCGCAGCTTGTCCAGCCATTGAAGCTGAAGCGATTGGTTGACCGTCTCGTAATAGTGAAACCCGATCGAGCTCAGCATCGTGATCGTGAGGATCCCCCCGAGCGACGGGAACCATGCGGTCACCGCTGTCGCCGCGCCAAGAAGCGCAAGTGAGACAAGCCCGAGAATTTGCTCGCGCAGGAAAATGATGATCGCGATCACCCCCACGGCAAGGAAGCCGGGAATTTCGCGCACGGTGTGCAGCCACCCGATATCCGACCCGTCAAACCCCGCCACCTCGATGGTGAAATTGTTCAGAAGCGCCGACCATGTGGCAAACGCCACCGGCATCGCCGCCGCCATCAGGAACAAAAGCGTGGTCGGTCTGCGCCAAAGCGGCAGATGCCGCGCGTCGGAAAGGGGAACGATCTGGGTCATGACCTTGCTTTACGACCCCCGCCCGGAAATGGCGAGGGGGTAAGCGCGCGGAACCCGACGCGCCTCCCGGATGTTGGCCTTACAAATGCGGCCCGGCGCACCATCTCGGCGCTCCGCCCGCCAGAGCGACGGGACAAATATATAATGGACAAGGACAACGACAAAAACGCCACCGCAGGACGGCCCCGCCATCCCGATATCGGGTGGATCGCGCGCGCCACGAGCATGGTGCTGCTCATCCTCGGTCTGGCCGCGACGCTGTGGTATCTGCGTCAGCTCGTGTTCCTGACCTTCGCGGGCATTCTGATCGCCGTGGTGATCAGTCATCTCGCCGTCAAATTGCGCCGGCATGTGCCGATGCCGCGTCTCTTGTCCCTCGGGGTCGTGGTGGGCCTCATAATTCTCGCTGTGACCACCCTGATCATGGCCACCGGCCCGCAGGTCGTCGGTCAGTTCGATACCCTCGCCCAGCGCCTGCCGGATGCGCTAAAGTCATTGGAGGATTACCTCAATTCTTCGCGGATCGGCACCTATATGCTCAACCGCATCGAGGAACCCGAGCAAAGTGGCAACTGGAATGCGCTCGGCCTCATCACCGGGACATTCTCGACGGTCATGAACGTCGTGGCGAACATTTTCGTGGTCATCGCGGTCGCGCTCTTTCTTGCGACCAACCCGGATATTTACCGCAAGGGCGCGATGCTCCTTGTTCCCGACCACATGCAGCCCCGCACCAACCGGTTTCTCGACACGGTCAGCCCCGGCCTCTTTCACTGGCTCATCGGTCAGCTTGTGGCGATGGCGGTGGTCGCGGTGCTTATGGCACTGGGCCTATGGTGGCTCGGCATGCCGGTTTACATCGCACTCGGCGTCATCGCGGGACTTACGAACTTCATCCCCTATTTCGGGCCGTTTATCGGTGGCATTCCGGCGATGGTCATCGCGTTTTCCATAGAGCCGACCAAGGCATTCTGGGTCGCGCTCCTGATTTTTCTCGTTCAGGCGCTCGAAGGCAATTTCATCACGCCCAACATCCAGAAACAGGCCACCTCCCTGCCGCCTGCGCTTATCATTGTGACCATCGTCGGGTTCGGTTTGCTCTTTGGACTGCTTGGCATGATGTTCGCCACCCCGATCCTTCTGGTCATCGTTGTGGCCGTCCACATTTTCTATATCGAAGGCATGCTGAACAAGACGGCGCCGCCGCCGCAATGACGGCACCGAACGCTATGTCAACGTCTGAATCGACTCACACGGCACCGACGCAATACCGACGTGAATACCGACACGATACCGACGTGGGGTGCGGCGCATTAACCTTTGGGCGTAGGCACCACAAAGTCGGACCGCGCATAGCCTTGCAAATATAACAGCGCGGTCAGATCACCATGGTTAATCCGCACCTCGCATTCCGCCGCCACACTAGGCTTGGCATGAAGCGCAACACCGGTCCCCGCCCGGCGCAGCATCCCCAGATCGTTCGCTCCGTCGCCCACGGCGATCACATCTTGCTCAGAAAGGCCCCTTAGCTTGGTGACCTCCTCCAGCGCCGTGACCTTGGCCTGACGTCCAAGGATCGGCATCTGAACCTCTCCCGAAAGGATATTTTCCTCGATGATCAGGGTATTGGCCCGATTCTCATCAAACCCGAGCGCCGTGGCCACAACCCCTGTGAACTCCGTGAACCCGCCTGAGACAAGCACCGTGTAAGCCCCTTTGGCGCGCATCGTCGCAAGCAAAACCGAGGCCCCCGGCATATGCGTGATCCGTGTCTCCAGAACTCTCTGGATCACCGCCGAGTCCAGCCCCTTCATCAGGGCCACCCGTTCAATCAGCGCCCCTTCGAAATCAAGCTCGCCATTCATCGCCCGCGCCGTGATCTTACGGACATGCGCGCCAACACCGGCCTCCTCGGCCAGTTCGTCAATACATTCCTGCTCGATCATCGTGCTGTCCATATCGGCCAGAAGCATTGATTTCGCACGATTTTCAGCGCCCTGTACCACCATGTCCACGCGCTCGTCCTGAAGGCTTTGCCACACGTCCCAGCGGTTGTCGGGCATCCGCTCCATGGTGAATTCCGCCGCCTCGTCCGGAGAAAGCCAGTCCGCCTCGGCCCCGCCCCACGCATTGCGCAGATTTTCCACCAGTGCGGGCTGCAACCCGCCGGGGCGTGCAATCAACGAAACCACATACATTCGCGAAATCCCTTGTTTTTCTTCCGGCGGGTTTCCTATCGGCGCCGGTCATGTCGCGTTTTCTGCACGAAAGGCCGCAAAAGGGCAAACTCAGTCTTGCGGCAGCGCAGCAAAACCCCTAACCCTATCGCTGGGACACCCCTCCCCAACGAGGGGCACATATCTGGAAGGATATCATGACTGATATTGCTCAACCGGCAACGCGGCCGGAAAATCCGCGTTTTTCTTCAGGCCCTTGCGCCAAGAATCCCACGTTCGAACTGGCACAGCTTTCTGGCGCGCCCCTTGGGCGAAGCCACCGGGCCGCTGTCGGCAAATCGCGCCTCAAGGCCGCGATCGAAGGCACCCGCGACGTTCTGGGCATCCCAGACGATTATCGCATCGGAATCGTGCCGGCCTCCGATACAGGAGCCGTGGAAATGGCCATGTGGAACCTGCTCGGGGAACGGCCTGTCGAAATGCTCGCATGGGAAAGTTTCGGCGCCGGCTGGGTGACAGACGCCGTCAAGCAACTCAAGCTCGACGCGACGCTCCACGAAGCGCCCTATGGGGAAATCGTTAACCTTTCCGATGTAGACACCGACAAGGATGTCGTTTTCACCTGGAACGGCACTACGTCCGGCGTGCGCGTCCCCAACGGCGATTGGATCAAACCCGCCCGTGCCGGTCTCACGATCTGCGACGCGACGTCGGCGGCCTTCGCGCAGCGTTTGCCGTGGGACAAGCTCGACGTGACCACATTCAGTTGGCAGAAGGTGCTCGGCGGTGAGGCCGCGCATGGCATGCTCATCCTCAGCCCGCGGGCGGTCAAACGTCTCGAAAGCTATACGCCACCCTGGCCTCTTCCCAAGATCTTTCGCCTGACCAAGGGCGGCAAGCTGATCGAGGGGATATTCGAGGGGGCGACGATCAACACCCCTTCCATGCTCGCGGTCGAGGATTATCTCGTCGCGCTGGATTGGGCCCGCTCTGTCGGCGGAATGGAAGGTCTGCGTGAACGCGCCTATGCCAATCTCGCCGCGATTCAGCGGTTCGTGGCCGATCACGAATGGCTGCGTTTCCTTGCCCATGATCCGGCCATCCGCTCCAACACCTCCGTGTGTCTGACCCTTGACGATCCCCGCATCTTGGATGGCGCGGCATTCGCCAAAGCGATCGTGAAACGGCTTGAGGATCAAGGGGTTGCTTATGATATAGGCGCCTATCGGGACGCACCTCCGGGTCTGCGTATCTGGTGCGGTGGCACGGTCGAATCCTCGGATATCGAGGCGCTTCTTCCGTGGATCGACTGGGCCTTCCAGACCGAGATCGCAGCCCTGTCCGAGACGGTGTAGCCCGTGCCGGGATAACCCCCGGCTTTCAGGAAAAGTAGGGCGGGGTTCACCCCGCCACCCCCGATATTCAAATATGAAGGACCAGAGAGATGGCTCCCAAAGTACTCGTATCCGACAAGCTGAGTGAAACTGCCGTGCAGATTTTTCGCGACCGTGGCATAGACGTGGATTTCATGCCCGAACTGGGCAAGGACAAAGAGAAGCTGGCCGAGGTGATCGGGCAGTATGACGGCCTCGCCATTCGGTCGGCCACCAAGGTCACGCCGACGATCCTTGAAAAGGCCAGCCGCCTCAAGGTGATCGGTCGCGCCGGGATCGGCACCGACAACATCGACAAGGACGCGGCCTCCAAGAAGGGCGTGATCGTGATGAACACCCCGTTCGGCAACATGGTCACCACCGCCGAGCATGCCATCGCGATGATGTTCGCCGTGGCCCGTCAAATCCCCGAGGCTTCGGCCTCCACCCATTCCGGCAAATGGGAAAAGTCGAAATTCATGGGGGTCGAACTCACCAACAAGACCCTCGGGATCATCGGCATCGGCAATATCGGCAGCGTCGTCGCCAATCGCGCCCGCGCGCTCAAGATGAAGGTAATCGCCTATGATCCGACCATGAGCGAGGAAAAAGTGGCCGAGAAAGGCGCCGAGAAGGTCGACCTCGACACGCTTCTTGCACGGTCGGATTTCATCACGCTGCACACTCCGCTTCTGGACAGCACGCGCAATATCCTCGGCCGCAAAAACCTCGCCAAGACCAAGCCGGGCGTGCGGATCATCAACTGCGCCCGCGGCGGTCTCGTGGATGAGGCGGCCCTGGCCGAACTTCTGAAATCCGGTCATGTCGCCGGCGCGGGCTTTGACGTGTTCGAGGTCGAACCCGCCACCGACAGCCCCCTTTTCGGCCTTCCCAATGTGGTTTGCACCCCGCATCTGGGCGCCGCCACCAGCGAGGCACAGGAAAACGTCGCGCTACAGGTGGCCGAACAAATCTCGGACTACTTGCTGACCGGCGCGGTGACCAACGCGCTCAACATGCCGTCGGTCACGGCCGAGGAGGCCAAGGTCATGGGGCCGTGGATCAAGCTTGCCGGACATCTCGGTGCCTTTATCGGCCAGATGACCGATGAGCCCATAAAGGCGATCAACATCCTCTATGACGGTGTCGTTTCGACCATGAACCTCGAAGCCCTGACAAGTGCGGCGGTCTCGGGGATCATGAAGTCGGTGAACCCCGAGGTGAACATGGTTTCGGCCCCCCTCATCGCCAAGGAGCGCGGCGTCAGGATCAGCACGACCCATCAGGACAAATCCGGCGCCTTTGAGGGATATATCAAGCTGACCGTCGTGACGGATCAACGTGAACGGTCGATCGGTGGAACAGTCTTCTCGGACGGCAAGCCGCGCTTCATTCAGATCAAGGGCATAAACATCGATGCCGAGATCGGGCGGCATATGCTCTATACCACCAACCGCGACGAACCCGGCATCATCGGCGCCTTGGGGCACACCATGGGCGAAAACGGGGTCAACATCGCGAATTTCACCCTTGGCCGGTCTTCGGAAGGGTCCGAGGCGATCGCGCTGCTTTACGTCGATGCCAAAGTTTCGGACGAGGTTATCGGCAAGCTTGATGCGACGGGCAAGTTTCAACAAATTCGCCCGCTTGAGTTCGATGTAAGCTGACCCTTGCCGCCCCCGCCCGTCGCGCCCTACTCTACGGGCGGGGGTCATGGATGCACGACAGGCTGAAATCCGAAATCGAGGCACGGCGCGATGATCTTGTGGCGCTGACACAGGATCTTGTCCGAATTCCCACGCTCAACCCCCCGGGCGAGAATTACCGCGAGATCTGTGACTATCTTGACCGGCGACTGCTACGTGCGGGGTTTCAGACCGAACTTATCCGCGCGCGCAATGCGCCCGGCGACAGCGACAAATATCCGCGCTGGAACATCGTGGCCCGACGCGATGGGAAACGCTCTGGCGATTGCGTGCATTTCAACTCTCATACCGACGTGGTCGAGGTCGGTCACGGTTGGACAACCGACCCTTTTGGCGCAGAAGAAAAAGACGGGCGTATCTATGGTCGCGGCACCTGCGACATGAAAGGCGGGCTGGCCACGTCGATCATCGCCGCCGAAACCTTTCTCGACATTTGTCCGGATTTTTCCGGCGCCATCGAGATATCGGGAACCGCGGATGAGGAGTCGGGTGGTTTTGGCGGTGTCGCCTACCTTGCCCAGAAGGGATATTTTGACCCGGCCCGTGTGCAGCATGTCATCATCCCCGAGCCGCTGAACAAGGATCGTGTCTGCCTTGGTCATCGCGGCGTCTGGTGGGCCGAGATCGAAACCAAGGGCGAGATCGCACACGGCTCCATGCCGTTTCTAGGCGACTGCGCAGTGCGCCATATGGGGGCCGTGATCGAAGAGATGGAGCGCAGTCTGTTCCCGGCCCTTGCGCTCAAACGCACCACGATGCCCGTCGTGCCCGAAGGCGCGCGACAATCGACGCTCAACATCAACTCGATCCATGGCGGAGAGCCGGAACAGGCCACCGACTATACAGGCCTTCCCAGCCCATGCGTCCCCGATCGCTGCCGCATGGTGCTGGACCGCCGGGTCCTCATCGAAGAGCGTATCGAAGATGTCGAGGCCGAGATTCGCGCCACGCTGGAAACAGTGCGCGCCGGGCGCCCCGGGTTCGATTACGACATTCGCGAGCTGCACCGCGTCCTGCCCAGCATGACCAAGCGCGATGCGCCCATCGTCACGTCGGTCGCACACGCGGTCGAGCGCGTGCTTGGCCGCGCGCCCGATTACGTGGTGTCTCCGGGCACCTATGATCAGAAACATATTGACCGGATCGGGCGGCTCAAAAACTGCATCGCCTACGGGCCGGGCATCCTCGACCTTGCGCACAAGCCCGATGAATGGGTGGGGGTTGATGATATGGTCACCGCCGCACAGGTCATGGCACTCAGCTTGGCCGAGCTTCTGGGGCCGGGCTGACTCCGCTATTCCAAAACCACTCTCGCCGAAGGTGTCCGCGATCATCCGCCGGAGCCTCCGGCGGGGATATTTTCGGCCTTATGTATCAAACGCACCAGCCGCTCGGAGGGATGAGCGGTGATTGGATTTTTAGCCTCAATCCTTCTCCAGTATTACCTCTGCAATGCTGACATCAACGGGCGTGAAGTCAGCCTTTGC
>NZ_JBAPLA010000012.1:0-22608 GCF_037083845.1 Roseovarius sp. E0-M6
CGGCCTTATGTATCAAACGCACCAGCCGCTCGGAGGGATGAGCGGTGATTGGATTTTTAGCCTCAATCCTTCTCCAGTATTACCTCTGCAATGCTGACATCAACGGGCGTGAAGTCAGCCTTTGCAGCGCTTTCAAAATCGAAATGCCCGTGGAGCCGCTCAGAGACTTTTTTGATTTCAGGAGATTTAGAGAAAACGTCCTTAAAGTAAATGTTTACATCGAACAGGAAGGCCACTTTTCCACGCCCGTTCGCCACGAGAGGGGGTTCAAGACTTCGCAACAATCGCCTTTCAGAGGTGGCACCACCCGCAATGTCGCCAAACCCATCTTGATGATTGTGGCGCGCGAAAATTTTACCATCGACGCCAACTCTTACGTCCAAGGCAGGAGACTGCCCACTGTTTTTGACGGTGGCCCAAATCTCTACAAAGGGATTATCACCAGCGGTATGCAAAACGCCTTTCATTCTTTTAATAGAAAGATACGCTTTAACCTGCGCCTCTCCTATTTCTCTCGTAACGTCCACTGCGGCTTGGGCGGCGGCGTTTGCCTGACGGGTCAACCAAAGAGTGTAAAACAAAAGCGCCGTTCCGACCGCGACAAGCAATGTGGAATACAGCGCATAATCCCGCATGTCCTGAGTCGCCGCATCAATGGATTGTGTGGCGGCGTTCATTCCCTTTTGGGCCGCAAGGTCCGCTATCTCCCGCTGGCGGGCTTCTTCGGCGCGGCGCTCGCGGGCCTCGGCGGTGGCCTCGTCCTCGACAATGTCAACAGGGATCGGAAGCGGAAAAACTTGGGTTGGCTGTTGATTGGCTTGTGCTTGCCCCTGTCTGTCATCTCGCTCATCTTGGGCCTGCCCTAGTGAGGCAGTCAGTCCAAATACAAGTGTGATGACCCCAAGACGTGTAAACATAACAAAAAGAATCCAGCGGTAAATTTTCCTCTGGCTACTTTATTGCGCAAATTCCGCTCATTGTCTTCAACACCATGATCAGAAAGTCGCTCTGCTAGCTGAGAGTAGGTCACACTGTGGCGGGACATCTCTGCCCGCAGTAGCCCCTTTGCCTTTTCTTCCCAGTTCGTCCGTGTCGGCATTTCATCACCTATGGTGCTATCATCATCATTTATGATGCTATAGCACTTGACATGGAAACGCAATATCATCATATATGGTGCATAAGCACAGGATATGATGACAATGGCACAGCACTTCCTTCTTTCAGCAGCATCCCGCACCCTCAGCCTGCGCTCGATCTACAAGGCAGGCGAGGACGCGGCTTACCAGACGTTCTGCGAGATGCGCTGGCCTGAGACGGCTGGCGAGGCGGTTTGCCCGCGCTGCGGCCATGATGAGACCTACAGCATCACCACCCGCCGCAAGTTCAAGTGCAAGGCGTGCGCGCACCAGTTCAGCGTGACCAGCGGCACGATCTTTGCCAGCCGCAAGATGGACTTTGTGGACCTTCTCGCCGCGATCTGCATCCTTGTGAACGCATCGAAGGGCGTTTCCATGGTGCAGCTTTCCCGTGATCTGGATTGCCAATATAAGACCGCCTTTGTGCTGGCTCACAAGCTGCGCGAAGCCATGGCGCAGGAGGTCCAGACCGGCGAAGTGCTGGAAGGTCACATTGAAATTGATGGTGCATACTTTGGCGGTCACGTTCGCCCCGCGAACCACAAGGCAGACCGTAAAGACCGTCGCCTGAAAATCCACCAGACCGGCAAGCGCCGCGTCGTGATCGCCATGCGCGAACGCACAGGCCGCACCCTGCCGTTTGTCGGCATGGATGAAGGTGAAGGCGTTGCGCTGGCAAATGAGAACGTATGCCGCATGGCCACTATGTCAGCCGATGAGGCAAGCCATTGGGATTTGCTGCACATGGGCTGGAATGTGGACCGCGTGAACCATAGCGAGTGCTACAGCGATCACGGCAAGCACACCAACATGGCGGAAAGCTATTTCTCGCGCTTGCGCCGCATGGTGTCGGGCCAGCACCACCACGTCAGCCCGCAATACCTGCACCAGTATGCGAACCACGCCGCATGGCTTGAAGACAACCGCCGCTTTGACAACGGCGAACTGGCGCACCGTCTGGTGGCGAACAGCATGGGCGCACCGGTCAGCCGGAACTGGAAGGGGTATTGGCAGCGGGCGGCGTAAGCTTTCTGCGGATTGCGAATCGGCGCGGTCTTGTGGTTTAGTGTTGTCACAAGAGAATATCTAGTGATGTGCCGCAATTTATTGCGGTTGCGCCTCTTGACTCGTGCACCCCTTCGATTCGATCATGTCATTGACGCTGGAAATGAAAGCGCCGCCACGGCTGGTACCCGCAACGGCGCTGTAGTTTCCGGTTCCGCAACCCAATCAGGACGGGTCGCTGCGGATATTCGGGCAACGTGGGTCAAGGTTACACCTTGAAGAATCCGACAGTCAAGGCGACCCGTCACACAAAGTGAAAAGGGCAGCAAAATGGCTGTTAACGTGACTTGGCGCGGTGCGAGCGGGCAATCGTACACTTTCGAGACTTACTCAGTAGGGACACGGTTCAATCATGTCTCAGGTGTCTACATCTTCTGTAGGCAAATTCCTTCTGGGAACTGGGAAGCGCTCTACGTTGGTGAAACCCAATCTCTTGAACAAAGACTCAATGCTGGGATCGCGTCTCACGATGGTTTCGCTCGGGCCTCGCGCATGGGCATGACCCATATCGCCGCCCTTGCTGTAACTGGCGACGCCGAGCGCTTGCGCATTGAAACTGATCTTCGTCATGGGTTGCGTCCTTCTGCTAACGCCCAAAATGCTCTGGGAGGGTTGCGTCAATGAGTGCTGACACCCAAAGCATCCTTTGCGGCTCGTGTCGCGTACCTATTGAAGGTCCCGCTGATAGAAAGGACGATAGTGTGTTTGTCTGTCCCAAATGCGGGCGTAGTGATACACGTGAAAACGTCCTCAAAGAGGTCAAAGCCTTCATCACTGAAGTTGCGCAGCGTAGCCTCAATGAATCCATGCGGAAGGCGGCGCGGGGAAGCAAGTTCATCAAGTTCAAGAGCGAGCCCGCTCAAAAGCGCGCTTACCGGTTCATAACTGATCATCAGTTTTAGCCTCTCCGTGGTTGGCCCTACGGGGCCAGCCACACCCGCCCCTCACGCTTCACCACACCCGCCTTCTCAAGCCGTAGCAGCGCCATGTAGGCTCTTTGCGCCGCACTCTTGCGGGTAATGCCCGGCACTTGCCTTTGTATCACGTCAGCGAGCTTTGAGGATGTGCAGGGCAGCATAGACAGCGCCAGTCTTTTGCACTTACCGCGCGATAGCGGCCTGTCATGCACTCTGCTCGGCGCTTCGATGCCACGTAAGGCCATTAGAGCCTCTACGTGCTCCCTGCCTTCACCTGTTCGATACAGAGCCAGCAGCGCATTGTTGATGGTCCGGTCCTGCATGGGCCAAGGGTTATTCACACGGGCCGAAAAGTCAGCTATATTTTTGGTGCGTTTGATACATAAGGCCGGATATTTTCGGCAAGAAGGAACCGGTCACACCTCGACGGCGATATTGTCGATAAGCCGCACACCAGCCAACCACGCCGCCGCGAAAAGGCGCGCCGGACGCTCGGGTGTCTTTAGCAGACAAAGATCGTCATTGGCCCGCATCTCAAGGTAATCGACGTCGCCGAAACCGTTTTTCTGAAGCCGCGTCAACGCCTCGGTCCGTAACCCCTCAAAATCGCCGCCCTTCAGGACTCCTTCTACGATACGCTCCATTTCTTCGTGCAAACGCGGCGCGAGGGTTCGCGCCCGGTCCGATAGCATGAGATTGCGCGACGACATGGCCAACCCGTCAATCTCTCGGATCGTCGGACAGCCATGCACCGTGACCGGGATGTCCAGATCATGCGCCATCCGGCGAACCACCTGAAGTTGCTGGAAGTCTTTTTCGCCAAAGAACGCGTCCGTCGCGGAGGTTTGCAAAAAAAGCTTAGCCACCACTGTCGTGACGCCGGCGAAATGACCGGGCCGATGAACGCCGTCCATCACATCCGTGAGCCCGGTGACCGTGACAGTCGTGGAGAATCCGTCGGGATACATCTCGTCGCCATCCGGCACGAAAATCGCGTCCACTTCAAAACGCTCGAGCTTTTTTGCATCATCGTGCTCGGTGCGCGGATAGCTCTTGAGGTCGTCAGGGTTATTGAACTGTTTCGGGTTCACGAAGATCGTCACGATGACCCGGTCACAGCTTTTCCTGGCCGCCGCGACCAGAGACAGGTGCCCGTCATGCAGCGCGCCCATGGTGGGCACCACGCCGATCGTCTCTCCGGCTCTTTTCCAGTCTGCGGTCCGCGCCCGAAGGTCCGCGACACCGCGCAGAATTGGCGCGCTCATTTGCCGGGGGCTTTCTTTGGAGCGTCCGCGCCAAATGTGTGCTCTTCGCCCGGAAAACTGCGCGCCCGCACCTCGGCGGCATAGGCGGCGATCGCAGCCTCGCCATCTTCGCCCAACGTCGCATAACGTTTTACGAATTTCGGCTTGAACGCGGTGAAAAGCCCCAGCATGTCATCGACCACAAGCACCTGACCGTCACAGCCCGCCGATGCCCCGATCCCGATCGTGGGGATGGACACCTCGTCCGTCACCCTGTCGGCAAGAGCGGCAGGCACCTTCTCAAGCACCACTGCAAACGCCCCGGCCGCGTCCACCGCACGGGCATCGGCCATCAGCGCCTCGGCCTGATCGTCACGGCCCTGAACCTTGTATCCGCCGAGTGTGTTGATGGATTGCGGCGTGAGGCCGACATGCGCCATGACCGGCACCCCTCGCGCCACGAGGAACGCGATGGTCTCGGCCATATGCTGCCCGCCTTCGAGCTTGACCGCCCCCGCGCCCGTCTCGCGCATCATAAGCGCGGCGTTGCGAAAGGCCTGCGCCGGACTTTCCTCATACGACCCGAAGGGCATATCCACGACCATCATCGCCCGGCTGAGACCACGGGCCACCGCGCGGGCGTGCAGGATCATCATGTCCATCGTCACGCCCAGCGTCGAGGTCATGCCGTGCAGAACCATTCCGACGCTGTCACCCACCAGCACGAAATCGCAATGCGCGTCCATCATCCGCGCCATCGGCGTGGTATAGGCCGTGAGGCTTACGATGGGCGTCCCGCCCTTCATCGCCCGGATATCATCCGGCATCGGAACAGTCTTTTTGGCTGTGGCGCTCATCCTGGCCCCCTTCTCGGCATTGCTGCGATGCGGCGATGGGTATCAAACGGGGACTCCGATTTCCACGAAAAAGCGTCAAGGTCTCTTGTTGGCACCTTGACGACAAGATGCGCGCAGCCAAAGCTTTGCGCCATGACTGCCGCTTTGCCCATCCCGAACCGTGATGCCCGTCGCCTATGGCTGTGGACCAATGGCCTGAGCACGGCCCCCACCGGACCGCTTGACGTGATGGGTGTGATCCGGCGGCTGGGCTTTGTTCAGATCGACACGATCCGAAACGTGACACGCGCCCACAATCACATCCTGTGGTCCCGCAATCAGAATTACCGCGAAGGCATGCTCTGGCCCCGTCTGGGTCGCGACCGCGCGATTTTCGAGCATTTCACCCATGATGCCTCACTCATCCCGATGGACTTTCTGCCCTTCTGGCAGCGGCAGTTCCAAAGGCTGGGGGCAAAGGTCGCGTCGCATGAATGGTATCAGTCGGGCCTCGCCCGTGATCAGATCACCGCGATACGCGCCCGAATCTCGCAGGAAGGGGCGCTTTCTACCCATGCATTCGAAACCAAGGCGCAAAGCCGCGAGATGTGGGCGCGCCCGCTTCACAAGAAGGCGCTGGATCAGATGTGGTATGCCGGAGAACTAGCGACCTGCCATCGCGAAAATTTCGTGAAGTTCTACGATCTCGCCGAACGGGTCTTCCCCGCCGCGCTCCGCGAAGGGCCTCCCGATCATGAGCAGGTGGAGTGGCTCTGCCGGGCCGCGCTTGACCGTCTCAGCATTGGCACAATCGGTGAGGTGCAGCGCTTTTGGGAGGCCATGAGCGCCACCGAGGCCCGCACATGGCGCGAGAGTGCCCGCGATCTTGTTCCGGTCGAGATCGAGGGCGCGGACGGGCGGAGCATCGCGGCACTCGCGGCACCCGATATCGAGACACGGCTTGCCATGGCGCCCGCGCCCACCACCCGCTTGCGTCTACTCAATCCGTTTGATCCCGCAGTGCGAGACCGCTCCCGGCTCGAGCGCCTTTTCGGTTTTGACTATCGGAACGAAATGTTCGTTCCGGCGGCCAAGCGACGATGGGGGTATTATGTCTATCCCCTGCTTGAAGGAGATCGGTTCGTTGGCCGGATCGAAGTCAAGGCCGACCGGCGCGAGAACCTTATGCGCGTCACAGGCTTCTGGCCCGAGCCAGAGGTCAAATGGCCCGCCTCGCGATATGACAAGCTCGATGCCGAGTTGCGACGGTTTGCGCGGCTTGCCCAAATCACACGCGTGACTTGGGCCACGCCCGAGCGGAAGGGCGCCATAGAGTGCTGAGCATCGACAGGGGGCACCGTACGCTGGGGTAAGCCAGCAGAACGATTTGACCGGTAGAAGCGTTTTACCTTGTGATGTTTGGCGTTTTCATCATTTGCTTCGGCACTTGCCTTTTCAGTTTCACGTCGCGGCCCCGCCGATTTCCTGCGCCGCCACCTCAGCGAAGGCCGTCATCATCCGCGTCTCGCGGAGACCCGAAGGCCGCGCGATCACGATCGGGCTACGCGTCGGGCAATCGCGCAGAGGTCGCGACACGATACGCCGTCCATCATAGGTCAGGTCGCTTTCGGGTTGGGTGACAAGGATCGCATATCCAAGGCCCTGCCCCACCAAGCCGCGCACCAATTCAATCGAGGGCGAAGTCTGGGCCACCCGCGGCTCAAGCCCCTGAGCCCGGAAGAGGCCAAGAAAATAGTCCCGGCTGGGCGGCATATCGAGCAGGATAAGAGGTTCATCCACCAGCTCGCTCAGTGCGATGTCGCCGCAGGCCACAAGCGGATGATCCTCCGGCAGCGCAACATAGGCTGGCGGCGCGGCAAGGGGTATGCGCTCAAGACTTGCGGGCAGGTCGATGTCATAGAGCAGGGCGATATCCAAATGCCCGGCATGCAGCGTATCGATGATCTGCGCCTGTGAGCCTTCCCGAATGTTCACGCTGATGCCCGGATAGGTTTCGGCCATGGCACGGATCACCCCCGGCAGAACCTTGGGCGCCAATGTCGAAAGCGCGCCGACACCAAGCCGGCCACGCACACCCTGCCCCGCGTCAAGCGCCGCGCGCCCAAAGTCATCGGCTTGCGACAGCAGATTGCGCGCCATCGGGAGAAGATCGGCGGCCGCCCCGGTCAATGTCACGCCTTGAGCATGGCGCCGCAGCAAAAGCTGCATGCCGAGCTGGTCCTCCAACTTGGCAATGGCGACCGAGATCGTGGGCGACGACACATTGAGCCGCGCCGCCGCAGCCGCGACCGAACCGGTATCGACACAGGCAATCAGGTATTCGAGCTGTCGCAACGTGAAGTCGGGCATGGAATAGCTTTTCTTTACTCAAAACGAATAAAGAATGAATTTTGCAAAACTTGTCCACCCGATTATCACAAGAAAGCACACTCAAAACCCCGAGGATCGCCGAACATGACCCATCAGGAAATCACAATCTCGCCGATGGCCGAACTGGCTCAGAACGTGGCTCTTCCGTTCGAACAGGCCCGCGCGATGCCGAAATCGGTCTATACCAGCCCCGCGTTCCTTGACGCAGAACTGTCGCAGGTCTTCCGCAAGGATTGGTTCTGTGTCGGGCGCGCAGAGGCACTGGCGAAGCCCGGCGATTATACAACACTCGAACTGGCCGGTCAGCCGGTCATGGTGCTGCGCGATCGCGACGGAACACTCAGGGCGCAATCGAATGTCTGCCTTCACCGGATGTCCACCCTTCTCGAAGGGTCGGGCAATACGCGCGCGATCATCTGCCCCTATCACGCGTGGACCTACAATCTTGATGGCAAGTTGCGGGGCGCCCCCGCGATGACAAGGAATGAAAGCTTCTGCAAGGAGTCCTACCGCCTGCCGCAGGTGCGATGCGAGGAATGGTTGGGCTGGATCATGATCTCACTCAACCCGGAGGCGGCCCCGGTTTCCCGACAGCTTGCCGATGTCGAGGCGCTGATCGCTGATTTCGGGATGGAGCATTATGCCGAGACATTCTTTGAGACCCACAAATGGGACACCAATTGGAAAGTTTTGGCCGAGAATTTCATGGAGAGTTACCACCTGCCGGTCTGTCACGCGGGCACCATCGGCGGATTTTCCAAGCTTGAAGAAATGGAATGCCCGCCCGGCGAACCCGCGTTCAACTATCACTGGATTCTCAAGGATCCCGATTTCAAGCTTGCCAACGCGCACCCCACCAACACACGGATCAAAGGCGAACGCAGAAGGACAACCTTCCTGCTGGCGATCTATCCCAGCCTGCTGATCACGCTGACGCCCGGCTATTTCTGGTATCTCAGCCTGCATCCCGACGGTGTCGGACGCGTCGATATCCGCTTTGGTGGCGGCATGTCCCCGGAGTTCGTGAATGACCCCGAGGCGCAGGCCCATTTCGAGTCTGTAAAGTCACTGCTGGACGATGTGAACATCGAAGACCGCGGTTGCACCGAAAAGGTCTATGCCGGCCTATGCTCGGACATGGCCGCGCCGGGACATCTCTCGCATCTTGAACGACCCAACTATGATTTTGCCTGCTACCTGAACGCGCGTATCAACCCGGCCTAACGCGTTTCACCGAGGTCTCAGTTTAAAGGCGCAACGCTTTTGGCTCACATCCCGGCTTCAAGCCGGTCCAGAAGCGTCTCGAGCATCTCGTCACACCGGCTGATCTGGCTGACCTCGACGAATTCGTCGGGCTTGTGCCCCTGCATCATCGAGCCGGGGCCGCAAACCACCGTAGGAACGTCCAACTCCTGCGAAAAAAGCCCGCCTTCAGTGCCGAATGCGACCTTGCACGTAGCATTCCCACCAGTCAGCGATTTGACGAAGCCCACCACCTCGGCCGCGCCCGGCGTATTCAGGCCCGGATAGGAAAAGGTTTCGGTGATTTCGATGGCCGCCTCCGGCGCATGGTCCGACACCCGCGCGGCAATACGGTTCGCCCGGGCCCGAATATCCGCGAGAATGGTCTGCGGATCGTCCTCGGCGACGTTGCGTATCTCGAAATCCACCTCGCACAGGTTGGGCACGATATTAAGGGCGACTCCACCCGCCATTCTGGCCGCATGAACCGTCGTATAGGGCACATCGTAATCGCCATCCTGCGCGCCATCCTCAAGAATCAGGGCCTGAACCGCACGAAGCTCATGAATCAGGTCGGCCCCCAGATGCAGCGCGTTCATCGCCAAAGGCGCAAGCGCCGAATGTCCTTCGCGGCCAACACAACGCGCCTTGAGAGCGATCTTGCCCTTATGACCCGTAGCCACCGTAAGCGACGTGGGTTCACCGACGATGCACATCGCGGGCCGCACCGGCGCGTCACGCAAGAGGTCGATCATCGAACGCACCCCCTGACAGCCGATTTCCTCGTCATAGGAAAACGCAAGGTGAAGCGGCGTTTTCAGATCGCGCTTCGCGGCGCGCAGCCCCGCCGCAAGGGCACAGGCCACGAAGCCCTTCATGTCCGCCGTGCCGCGCCCGTAATACCGTCCACCTTCTTCGGTCAGCCGAAAGGGCGGCTTGGTCCAGTTCTGCCCCTCGACCGGCACAACATCCGTGTGCCCCGAAAGCATGACACCGCCACGGTCCGTGGGCCCGATTGTCGCAAGCAGGTTGGCCTTGGTCCCCTCCTCGTTCGGGATCAGCGTCGATGCGATACCAGCTTCGGACAGCGTCGCGCGCACATACTCCATCAACGCCATGTTGGGATTACGGCTTACCGTATCGAATGCGATGAGACGGTCGAGTATTTCTGCGGTGGAGGTCATAACATGCCCTGCGGTTCCATATCCAAGGTCTCGCGCGTTTCGTGCAAAGGCGCAAGGGACGCTGTTTACCCCACTTCGGAGAAACCGGTGATTAGCTGCCGCAAACCAAACGCCGCACCGGCGAGGATCGCCGCAAGCGTCAAGGGCGCGCTGTAGGCCAGAACCGAAAAGGCCGAAATGCCCTGCCCGATCGTGCATCCCAGCGCAAGCACCGCGCCGAACCCCATCAGAACGGCACCCAGAACCTGCCGTCTGAGTTCTCTGGGGTCTTCACAGGCCTCCCACCGGAAATGCCCCTTGATCACGCACCCCAGCCATGCGCCGAACAAAACTCCCAGAACGGACCCCACACCAAAACTCAGCCCTCCCCCGCTCGACGTCATGAGATAAATTACCGTCTCACCAAGTGGGGCGGTATAGGTATGGCTGAGCACGGGAACCACGCTGAATCCGTCGCGCGCCACCCATGCGGTTCCGGCCCAGCCGCTGGCAACGGCCATTCCGGCCAATCCCCCCCAGAGGATCGGCTCCGGCGCCACCCACATCGAGCGCGCGGCAAGCGCCAGCCCCGCGATCACCGCACAAATCACGCCACCCACGATCCACACCGGCATCCCTGTTGGCGCGCTTAGCAACGTGGCGATATCGCGGGTCTGGACCGGCAGGCTGGTCATCTGGACAAGCGACATGCGCAGCCCGGCCATGGGCCCCGAGAGCATCGCATAGGCCGCGATTCCCATGACAAGGACAATCACGAAGGACCGCAGATCGCCGCCCCCGCAGCGCGCCAGCGCGCCAAAGCCGCAATTGCCAGCGAGGGACATGCCATATCCGAACAATAAACCACCAAGCACGCTTGCGACCGGAGAAAACGGCGCGGCGTGATAAATCGTGCGCTCAAGATCAAGAAGGTCAAGCGCGACCAAAGTGAAACTCGCCACACCCGCGACACCGATGGCAAGGCCCCACATCCGAAGACGCGTATCACTTCCTTGGTAAAGCGCATCTTCTATGGCACCCAAGGTGCAGAACCGACCGAGTCGCGCAGCGAGGCCCAAAACGATGCCACCCCCCGCGCCGCAAAGCGCGGTGATCATCGCTTCCTGCATACCCAGTATCATCGCGATGGTCCTCCTTGGCCGCCCCGCAGACGCGGCGGCACGCTGGCTAGGTCTCCTTGCAGAAGATATCGTAAACCACTTCGAGCACTCGCACCGCCCGTTGGTCTGCAAGGCTGTAATATATCGTCTTGCCCTCACGACGCGGCCGCACAAGACCCTCGGTTCGCAGCCGCGAAAGCTGTTGCGACACGGCGGCCTGTCGCGATGACAACAGCTCTTCCAGTTCGGTCACGGATTTTTCGCCACTGGCAAGATGACAGAGAATCATCAACCGGCCCTCATGGCTGATCGCCTTGAGAAAGTTCGAGGCGTCGCATGCATTCTTCATCATGCGCGTGATGTCTTCGTCGCTCATGTCTTTCGAAATGACAGGCAGGGACATGATGTTGTCCTTCATCAGATCGGCGTTTCTTGGCCTAGCGCGTGGCCCGCATCGTGACAAGTGTCACGCGCACCCGGTGCCGCATTCATGACTTTGGTGGCGTGCGCCCGCATCACTCCGCGCCCTCCGTCTCGGGGATGGCGGTCGCTTCGGGGTGCGCGTTCAGCATCTGATCCAGAAGGAACCAGAAAAACTCGTCACCCGCATATCCTTCGATGCGGTCAAGTTCGCGCCCCTTCTCGACAAGCACAAAGGTTGGCGTGAACACCGGTGGAGACCTGAACTCCACATCATCGGGAAGATCATGCAGGTCGGCGCGGCGTAACGGCGCGCGCTGGCCCTCTTCCGTCTTGGGATAGGCCGGTGCGATCTCGGCGTTCCATCGCTCGCACCAAGGACAGCCCACTTGCTCGACCATGATCAACTCGGCGGCACGGGCCTGCGGCATCGGCCACAGCCACAAACCGCACACAAGTGCGGCCAATATCGATCGCATGGCAAACAAGGGCGTTACTCCGTTGACGGGGACCATGGCTATAAATATTCTCATTTCAGAATATGTTCAAGCCAACGAGGAGCCACCATGCTGGATGTCACGCTACTGGGCGCTCTTCTGGGTGGCCTTCTCGTCTTTTTCTCACCGTGTGTCCTGCCCATCGTCCCCTTTTACCTGAGCTATATGGCCGGGGCCTCGGTTTCAGAAATCAGCGGCGATGGCACATTGGCTCCGGGCGTGCGCCTCCGGGCGGTGCTGGCGTCTGTGATGTTCTCGCTTGGCATTCTCACAGTCTTTGTCCTGTTGGGCGCCGCTGCCTACGGTCTGAGCCAGACATTTCGATCAATGCAGACCGAGTTCCGTCTCTTCGCGGCGATCGTGGTGTTAATCATGGGGTTGCATTTTCTTGGTGTGATCCGCATCGGCTTTCTTAACCGCGTGTTTCAGCTTGAGGCAGGTGACACGACCAACATGTCAGTGCTGGGCGCCTATGTCGTCGGGTTCGCTTTCGCGGCCGGCTGGACACCCTGTGTCGGGGGCGTTCTGACCGCCGTCGTGTTCGCCGCCAGCACCGAGGCGACGGCGACGCGCGGCCTTGTGCTTTTGATCGTTTTCGGCATCGGCATGACCGCGCCGTTCATTGCGGCATCACTTTTCATCGGGCCGTTCCTGAAGTTCGTTTCGCGGTTCCGGCAGCACCTTCCGAAGGTCGAAAAGGCGATGGGCCTTCTGCTCATCCTGTTTGCCGTGCTCATCGCCACTGATAGTGTGAACTACATAGCCCAATGGATGCTCGAAGCCTTTCCGGCATTCCAGAAAATCTGACCCAGAAGATCTGATACGGAGGCACTAAGATGACACGCATATTTACCTTCATGGCCGCCGTCCTTCTGGCCACTTCGGCACAGACTGCCGAGCTTGGCGATGACGGGCTGCACAAGACCGACTGGATGCGCGACACATTCAAGGATCTGCGCGAGGATCTTGCCGAAGCCAATGCTGAAGGCAAGCGGCTTGCCATCATAATGGAGCAGCGCGGGTGCATCTATTGCGCTCAGATGCACACAGATGTTTTCCCGCGCGAAGACATCGCGGCCTATATCAACGAAAACTATTTCGTGGTGCAAATGAACCTGCATGGCGACACCGAAGTCACCGATCTGGACGGCGAGGCACTCAGTGAAAAAGACGCGGCGCGCAAGTGGGGGCTTCTCTTCACCCCGTCGATTCTCTTTCTGCCCGAGGAGGTCTCTGAAGACCAAAGCGCGGCACAGGCCGCCGTGGCGATCATGCCCGGCGCGTTCGGTCCGGGCACCACGCTCGACATGCTTACTTGGGTCGCTGAGAAGCGCTATGAGCTTGACAATGGGGAAGATTTTCAGCGCTATCACGCCCGCCGGATTCGCGAACGCGACAATGGCGAGACGGACTGAAGCCGGGGGAATGGCGGGGATTTTGGATTAAGCCTTGCCCCATGCCATCCCGGTGGACTAATAATATACAAAAAACTGAATATGTCTTGGGAGGACGCATGGCAAAGACACTCACCCTTTCGCTGGGGCTGGCATTGGCGGCAGGCATCGCAACCGCTGCCGAAATCGAGCCGACAGAAGTCAAGTTCGAAGATGGCGCTCTGACACAATCGCTCAGCGGTCAGCCGGGAGATGCTGCCGAAGGCCGCAACATCGTAGGCAACAAGAGCCTGGGCAACTGCGTGGCCTGCCACGTGGTCAGCGACCTGAGCGAAGTTCCCTTCCAAGGCGAGATCGGCCCGATGCTCGATGGTGCTGGCTATCGCTGGAGCGAAGCCGAACTTCGCGGCATCGTGGCCAACGCCAAGATGATGTTCCCCGACTCGATGATGCCCTCGTTCTACAAGATCGAAGGCTTCATCCGTCCGGGCAAGGCCTACACAGGCAAGGCGGCGGACGACACGTTCGGCCCGCTTCTCACGGCCCAGCAGATCGAAGACGTGGTCGCATATCTCGCGACCCTCAAGGAATGACAGAGGCCGCACCGGCGGTATCTTCAACAGAAATCAGGAGCATGAAAAATGGAACTGACACGACGTAAAGTCATGATCATGGGGACCGGCGCCATGGTGGCGTTTGGCCTTCCCATGGCGGCGAATGCAGCGGGCGAAGACCTGATCGAGGCGTTTACCGGCGGGGCCGAGATGGCCGAAAGCGGCGTCACGCTCACCGCGCCCGAGATCGCGGAAAACGGCAACACCGTTCCGATCGAGGTCGACGCCGACGGCGCAAGCGAGATCATGGTTCTGGCACTCGGAAATCCGACACCCCCCGTTGCAACCTTCAAGTTCGGCCCGCTCGCGGCAAGTCACACAGCCTCGACGCGGATCCGTCTTGCCGGCACGCAGGACGTTGTCGCCATCGCCAAGATGAAAGACGGCTCGTTCGCGAAAGCCACCAAGACGGTCAAAGTCACAATCGGCGGCTGCGGCGGCTAAGGTATTAAGGAGTTAGAAACATGGCAAAAGGTGTTAGACCCCGCGTCAAAGTCCCAAAGACCGCGAGCGCCGGCGAGGCGATCACGATCAAGACGCTGATCAGTCACAAGATGGAAAGCGGCCAGCGCAAGGACAGCGACGGCAACAAGATCCCCCGCTCAATCATCAATCGCTTCACCTGCGATTTCAACGGCGAGAACGTGATCGACGTGACGCTCGAACCCGCGATTTCGACCAACCCGTTCTTCGAATTCGAAGCGACGGTGCCCGAAACGGGCGAGTTCCAGTTCACCTGGTATGATGATGACGGATCGGTCTACGAGACATCCAAGAAGATTTCCGTCGAATAAGCGCCGGACCTGACAGGGAGGACAACAATGATAAGAAAAATGATCACCGTTGGCGCTTTGGGACCGCTGCTATTTACAGCCGGGGCCGCCTTGGCCGAGGCCGTGGAAGATACGCTCGTCGTCAATGAAGACATCGAGATGACCACGCGCACTGACGCACCCGAGCACCTTTCGGATGCCTTGGACGAGATCATGTCGGGCTGGCACTTTCGCGGCACTGAAACACGCGCGATGCAGGCCGATGATTTCGACAACCCGGGCATGATCTTTGTCGAACAGGCAAGAGACGACTGGTCAGAAGTGGTCGGGACCGAAGGAAACTCCTGCGCCTCGTGCCACGACGAACCCGAATCGCTCGCCGGTGTGCGCGCGGTCTATCCGAAGTGGAACGAAGCGGCGGGCGAGGTTCGCACGCTTGAAATGCAGGTGAATGATTGCCGTGAAAACCGCATGGGGGCCGAACCGCTGAAATACACCGGCGGCACAATGCAGGCGATGATAGCTCTCATTTCGTCGGTGTCGCGCGGGATGCCCGTGAATGTCGCCATCGACGGACCGGCCGAATCCACGTGGGAAGATGGCAAGGAACTCTACTACACGCGCACCGGTCAGCTTGAGCTGAGCTGTGCGAATTGCCACGAGGATAATTATGGCCGCATGATCCGCGCCGATCACCTCAGCCAGGGTCAGATCAACGGCTTTCCGGTCTATCGTCTGAAAAACACCAAGCTCAACGCGGTGCATGCACGCTTCAAAGGCTGTGTGCGCGATACGCGCGCCGAGACCTACAAACCCGGCAGCCCCGAATTCGTAGCACTTGAGCTTTACGTCGCCTCGCGCGGCAACGGCTTGTCGGTCGAAGGGCCGTCTGTCCGAAACTGAACCGATGAATGCCCCGCCACGCCTGTGCTTGGCGGGGTTTTCTACACGCTCAAATATTCAATATTCCGCATGTATGCGGTGAAGGAGACAGGATGATCTCGCGTCGCGATTTTTTACAGGTCGGCATGGCGGCCTCGGCCTTGGTCGGCGCTTCGGGCTTTGGCCAGTGGGGCCGGCTTGCCGCGCAACAGGCGCTCACGCAGGATGATTTGCTTTCGTTCGACACTTACGGAAATGTCTCGCTGATCCATGTGACCGACATCCATGCGCAGATGAAACCCATCTACTTTCGTGAACCTTCGGTCAATATCGGTGTCGGCCCCAATAAGGGCGATGTGCCACATGTGACAGGCGCTGACTTTCGCCGCCTCTATGGCATCGATGATGGAAGCCCCGCGCACTACGCCCTCAGCTCAGGCGATTTTTCGTCACTCGCGCGCGCCTATGGGCGCGTTGGCGGCCTTGATCGCGTGGCCACTGTGATCGACTCGATCCGCGCTGACCGGCCTGACGTCCTGCTTCTGGATGGCGGAGATACCTGGCACGGCTCCTACACCTGCTATCACACGCAGGGTCAGGACATGGTCAATGTCATGAACGCACTGAAGCCCGATGCGATGACCTTCCACTGGGAATTCACATTGGGTAGCGATCGCGTCTCCGAAATTGTCGAAGGCCTGCCTTTCGCGGCCCTTGGCCAGAACATATTCGATGCCGAATGGGACGAACCCGCCGAACTGTTCCCGCCTTACAAATTCTTCGAGCGCGGCGGCGTGAAAATCGCGGTGATCGGACAGGCATTCCCTTACATGCCCATCGCAAACCCCGGCTGGATGTTTCCGGAATATGCATTTGGCATCCGCGACGAGCACATGCAGGAAATCGTCGACGAGGTGCGCGCGCAAGGCGCCGAACTCGTTGTCTGCCTCAGCCATAATGGCTTTGACGTTGACAAGAAGATGGCGGGTATCGTGAGCGGTATCGACGTGATCCTGTCGGGGCACACCCATGACGCCCTTCCCGAACCCGTCCTTGTGGACGACACGATCATCGTGGCGAGCGGGTCAAACGGCAAATTCGTCAGCCGCGTTGATCTCAACGTCGAAGATGGCCGCATGACTGGCTTTCGGCACAAACTCATCCCGATTTTTTCGGACGTGATCGAACCCAAACAAGAGATCACCGCGCTTATCGACGAACAGCGCGCGCCCTACGCGGATCAGCTCGGGGAGGTGGTGGGCCAGACCGACAGCCTTCTCTACCGGCGCGGCAACTTCAACGGAACCTGGGATGACCTGATCTGTGATGCGCTTCTTGAACAGCGGGATGCCGAAATATCCCTGTCGCCCGGTGTGCGCTGGGGCCCGTCGCTTATCCCCGGTCAGGACATCACGCGCGAAGATATCTGGAACGTCACCTCGATGACCTACCCCGAGGCTTACCGCACCGAGATGTCAGGTGAATTTCTCAAAGTGGTCATGGAGGACGTGGCCGACAACATCTTCAACCCCGACCCCTATTATCAGCAGGGCGGCGACATGGTGCGCGTCGGTGGCATGGGCTACCACATCGACATCTCGAAACCCCAGGGCGAGCGGATCAGCAACATGACTCTTCTCGCTACGGGCGAAGCGATCGACCCGGCGCGCAATTACGTGGTGGCCGGCTGGGCCAGCGTCAATGAAGGCACCGAAGGACCGCCCATCTGGGACGTGGTCGAGAAACATATCCGCGAGATGGGCACCGTAAGCTCGACGCCCAACACCAGTGTTACCGTAACCGGCCAGTGATTTGACCTGAGAAGGAGACCCCCTGTCATGTCCAATGACTTTCTGAACAAGCCCGCATCGCGCCGCGCCTTCCTGAGCGGAAGCGCCGCGGCCGTGGTGGGCGTCGCCGCGACGGGAACCGCCCGCGCCGCAACCCCCGACCCCCTGATAACCGAGGTTCAGCCATGGGCGAGCGGGCTGGGTGTCGGCGTCGACGAGGTGCCCTACGGTCTTCCGATCCGGTTCGAGGATGACGTTGTGCGGCGCAATGTCGAATGGCTGACCGCCGACACCATCAGCTCGATCAACTTTACACCGATTCACGCGCTTGATGGCACGATCACCCCTGCGGGTTGCGCGTTCGAGCGCCACCATTCGGGCGCCATCGAACTCAGCAAGGATGACTATCGGCTGATGATCAATGGCATGGTCGATCGTCCACTTGTATTTACCTACGATGATCTCGAACGGTTCCCGCGCGAAAACCACACGTATTTCTGCGAGTGCGCGGCAAACTCGGGGATGGAATGGGCGGGGGCGCAGCTCAACGGGGCACAGTTCACCCATGGCATGATCCACAACATGGAATATACCGGCGTGCCCTTGCGCACGATCCTCGAGGAAGCCGGATACGATACCGCAGGCAAATGGATATTTGTCGAAGGGGCCGACGCAAGCTCCAACGGGCGGTCGATCCCCATGGAAAAGGCGCTTGACGACGTTCTCGTCGCGTTCAAGGCCAATGGCGAGGCGCTACGCAAGGAACACGGCTATCCGGTGCGCCTCGTGGTGCCCGGCTGGGAAGGGAATATGTGGATCAAGTGGCTGCGCCGGATCGAGGTGCTGGACCGTCCGGTCGAAGGCCGCGAGGAAACGTCGAAATATACCGATACGCTGGCCGATGGCACATCGCGCAAATGGACATGGGCGATGGACGCCAAGTCGGTTGTAACCTCACCCAGCCCACAAGCCCCTGTTGCCCACGGCCCCGGCCCGCTGGTCATCACCGGGCTGGCATGGTCCGGCCGGGGTGCGATCACCCGTGTCGATGTCTCAAAGGATGGCGGCAAAACCTGGGAAACCGCGCGTCTTGCCCAGCCGGGCGATCGCATGGCGCTCACCCGGTTCTATCTCGATACGGACTGGGACGGCCAAGAGATGCTCCTGCAAAGCCGCGCCATGGACGACACCGGTTATGTGCAGCCAACCAAGGATCAGCTCCGTGAAATCCGCGGCGAGAATTCGATCTACCACAATAACGGCATCCAGACATGGTGGGTGCGCGAGAATGGCGAGGCGGAAAATGTCGAAGTTTCTTAACATCTTTGCCCCTGCAACCGGGGGCGTGGTCGGTGTGTTGTCCTTGGCCTATGTTGTCGCCGATCAGTTCGTCGTGGAAATTCCGTCTGTTTCGCCCGAGCTGGTGACGCAGGCGCACGCCAGCAGCGACCAGCCCGAGCCAACCGAAAACACGGCCACCGAAGACGCAGCCAGCACCGCAGCACCGGATGGTGGGTACGGGCTGGGCCGCCCCGCCCTGCCCGAAGAAATAGCCGCGTGGGATGTCGATGTCCTCCCGGATGGAACCGGTCTTCCCGAAGGGTCGGGGGATGTCGCCACGGGCGAGTCTGTCTTTGCCGCGAAATGCGCCTCCTGCCATGGTGACTTTGCCGAAGGCGTGGGCAATTGGCCCAAGCTTGCAGGGGGCGAGGGCACCTTGGCCGACAAGGACCCGGTCAAAACTGTCGGCTCCTACTGGCCCTACCTGTCGACCACATGGGATTACGTTCACCGCTCCATGCCTTTTGGCGATGCCCAAAGCCTCACCAACGACGAGGTTTATGCGATCACGGCCTACATCCTTTATTCCAACTACCTCGTCGAAGATGATTTCACGCTCTCGCACGAAAACTTCAC
This sequence comes from Roseovarius sp. E0-M6, assembly GCF_037083845.1. Lineage (NCBI taxonomy): Bacteria > Pseudomonadati > Pseudomonadota > Alphaproteobacteria > Rhodobacterales > Roseobacteraceae > Roseovarius > Roseovarius sp. E0-M6. The sequence goes on from NZ_JBAPLA010000012.1 coordinate 19,406, forward strand.
CGATATCGAGCTTCCCAACGCGGATGGCTTCATCGTGGATGACCGGGCCGAAACGGAATATCCGCTGTGGACGACCGAGCCCTGCATGAGTGACTGCAAGGACAATGTCGAAATCACCATGCGGGCCCGTGTTCTGGACGTAACCCCCGAGGAAGAAGAGACCGAAGCCGCGGCGACCGAAGACACTGCTTCCGCCGACACAGACACGGCAGAAGCCACCCCCGAGGCGACGGAGACCGAAGCGGCGGCCCTAGATCCCGAGATGGTCGCTGCGGGCGAGAAGGTCTATCGCAAATGCAAGGCCTGCCATCAGGTCGGCGAGGGCGCCAAGAACCGCGTCGGCCCGGTCCTGACCGGCATCGTCGATGCGCCTGCGGGGGCTGTGGACGGCTTCAGATACTCGAACGCCCTTGAGGCGGCAGCCGAAGATGGGCTGATCTGGACCGAAGCAGAACTCTCGGCATTCCTTGCCAAGCCGAGAACGTATCTCAAGGGCACCAAGATGAGCTTTGCCGGGCTTCGAAAAGAAGCCGACCAAAGCGCCATCATCGCCTATCTCAGAAGCGTTTCGGAGTAGCCACGTGAGAAACAAGCTCGGTGCCCTGTGTCTCGGACTGGCAGTCCACCTCCCCGGTCTCACCCTCGCGGCTGAGATCGGCGACACAGAGCGCGGCGAGCGCCTTTATGGCAAATGCAAAGGCTGCCATCAGGTCGGTGCGAATGCCGTGGACCGTATCGGGCCCCATCTCAACGGTATCTTCATGCGTCGTGCAGCGGCGCATGAAGGGTTCGCCTATTCCAAGGCGATGGTCCGGGCGGGTGCGGACGGGCTTGTCTGGGACGCCGAAACCCTTGATGCTTATATCGAGAACCCGCGCGCACTCGTTTCAAGGACACGCATGAGTTTCCGGGGCATGAAGGACGCTCAGGATCGGGCCGACCTTATGGCCTATCTCAGAACTTTTTCGGACAATCCCGCCAACATTCCCGAGGCCGCGCCCACCGCGCTGCCTACCGACCATGATCTTGATCCCGAAATTCTCGCGCTTGATGGCGATCCGGAATATGGTGAATATCTCGCCAGTGAATGCCTGACCTGCCACAAATCCGATGGCAGTTCGGACGGAATCCCCTCGATAATCCACTGGCCCACCGAAGATTTCGTCGTCGCGATGCACGCCTACAAGCGCAAGCTGCGGCCTCATCCGGTGATGCAGATGATGGCAGGCCGGTTGTCGAACGAAGAGATCGCGGCTTTGGCCGCCTATTTCAAAGACCTCGAATGAGGCGCATTTAAACCAAGGGAGGAAACACGAAATGAAACTTAACAGACGCATATTCTTAGGCACCGGGGCCGCTGCGGCGGCGTCACTATCCGCTCCGGGCGTTCTGGCATCTAACCACGAAAAGGCGCGTGTCGTTGTGATCGGCGGCGGTGCCGGCGGGGCCACTGCCGCGCGCTATCTCGCCAAGGACAGCAAGGGCGAAATCAACGTAACCCTGGTCGAGCCGTCGCGGACCTATTTCAGTTGTTTCTTTTCGAGCCTCTATTTGGGCGGTTTCAAGGAGCTGGCGGATATCGGCCATACCTATGGCACGCTGGCGGCCGAGTATGGCATCAACGTCGTGCATGACTGGGCCGTGGACGTGGACCGCGACAGCAAGACGGTCACCTTGGCCGGCGGGGCGGTTCTCCCCTATGACAAGCTGATCTTGAGCCCCGGCATCGATTTCGTCGACGGTGCCGTCGAGGGCTGGAGCCTCGCCGCTCAGAATGCGATGCCCCACTCCTACAAGGCCGGATCGCAGACCGAACTGCTCAAGGCACAGATTGCAGAGATGCCCGAGGGTGGCACCTTTGCCATGGTGGCCCCGCCCAATCCCTATCGCTGCCCGCCCGGCCCTTACGAACGGGTGTCGATGGTCGCGCATGTGCTCAAGGCCAACAATCCAACCGGCAAGATCATCGTGGCGGACCCCAAGCCCAAGTTTTCCAAGATGGCGCTCTTTCAGAACGGATGGAATGATCATTATCCCGGCATGGTCGACTGGATCGGTGAGGATTTCGGCGGCGGCAACGTGTCGGTCAATCCCGATGATATGACCATCACCATCGACGGCGAAGAAACCAAGGTGGATGTCTGCAATGTGATCCCGGCGCAAAAGGCCGGGCGCATTGCCGAAATCGCGGGCGTGACCGATGGCAACTGGGCCCCGGTCAACGCCGAGGACATGTCCACGAAAGCCGACCCGGATGTCTACGTTCTGGGTGATGCAAGCCAGCAGGGCGACATGCCCAAATCCGGCTTTGCAGCCAACAGTCAGGCAAAGGTCTGCGCCAATGCCGTGCGCGGTGCGCTCACCGGGTCCAAGGTCTTTCCGCCGAAGTTTTCGAACACCTGTTGGTCACTCATCGCGACCAATGACGGCGTGAAAGTCGGCGCCACTTACGAAGCCACCGACGAGAAGATCGCCAAGGTAGATGGCTTCATCAGCCAGACAGGCGAAGACAGTGCCCTGCGCAAGGCGACCTACGAGGAAAGCGAGGGCTGGTATACCGGGATCACGTCGGACATGTTCGGCTGAAACCACGGTCGCGGCGGCTGAAGCGTATCACCGCCGCGATCTTCACAAGGAAAGGGATCAAAATGCTTAAGGTATTCGCAACGATCACCGCACTGGGTATCGGCACGTCAGTGGCCGCCGAAGACGCCATCACTTACCCCTTCAGCGGAAGTTTTGACGACGCCACCTTTGCCGTGGAAAGTGCCATCACCGGGCGCGGCCTCGTGATCGACTATGTCAGCCATGTGGGTGAGATGCTTGAGCGCACCGGCGAGGATGTCGGAAGCGACGTGACCCTGTTCAAAGAGGCGGACGTTTTCCTGTTCTGCTCGGCCACTGTTTCACGAAGCGTGATGGAGGCCGATCCGATGAACCTTGTCCACTGCCCCTATGGCATATTCGTGGCCGAACGGGACGGTGAGGTCATGCTGGGTCACCGCCAATATCCCGAAGGACCGATGCAAGAGGTTCAAACCTTGCTGAGCGACATCGTGAACGAGGCGATGGAGTAGACGGCCCGCGTCACTCCGCAGGTTGCAGCGCGGGCGCGCGCCGAAGCGCGCGATCCGCAACCAACGCGCCCGTCACGATGGACAAAAGCGCCACAATCGCGGACAGGCTCAGCATCGAAACACCCG
>NZ_JBAPLA010000013.1:0-22399 GCF_037083845.1 Roseovarius sp. E0-M6
ATGCCGACGATTTCAAGCTCGTCGCCCACGTTCACAACGCCACGCTCGACACGGCCGGTCACAACCGTGCCGCGGCCGGAAATCGAGAACACGTCCTCGATCGGCATCAGGAAGGGCTGATCCACGGCACGCTCGGGCGTCGGGATATAGTCGTCGACCGCCGCCATCAGCTCACGGATCTTCTCTTCGCCGATCTCGGGATTGTCGCCGTTCATCGCCGCCAGAGCCGAGCCCGCAACAATCGGAATGTCGTCGCCGGGGAAGTCATACGAGCTCAGAAGCTCGCGGATTTCCATCTCGACCAGCTCGAGCAGCTCCTCGTCATCGACCTGATCGACCTTGTTCATGAACACAACGAGCGCGGGCACGCCAACCTGGCGGGCCAGCAGGATGTGCTCACGGGTCTGGGGCATCGGGCCGTCGGCCGCGTTCACAACCAGGATCGCGCCGTCCATCTGCGCCGCACCGGTGATCATGTTCTTGACGTAGTCGGCGTGGCCGGGGCAATCCACATGTGCATAGTGGCGCGCCTCGGTCTCGTATTCCACGTGGGCGGTCGAGATGGTGATCCCGCGCGCCTTTTCCTCGGGCGCGCCGTCAATCTGGTCATATGCACGGAAATCACCAAAATACTTCGTGATCGCCGCCGTCAGCGTCGTCTTGCCGTGGTCAACGTGACCAACCGTCCCGATGTTCACGTGCGGTTTAGAACGGTCAAACTTTTCCTTTGCCATGATGGCCTCCTTGATTTTCGCGATGGTGGGCGGATCGCCCACCCTACGGGGGTGGTAGGGTGGGCAATTTGCCCACCGCGTTTATGCGTATTTCGCCTGAATCTCTTCCGAGATGTTCTGCGGGACCGGATCATAATGCGAGAATTGCATCGTGAACTGGGCACGTCCCGAAGACATGGAGCGAAGCGTGTTGATGTAACCGAACATGTTGGCCAGCGGCACGTTCGCGTTGATCGCGATCGCGTTGCCGCGCGGCTCCTGACCTGACACCTGACCACGGCGCGACGTGAGATCGCCGATGATATTGCCGGTATATTCCTCAGGCGTGATCACCTCGACCTTCATAATCGGTTCGAGCAGCTTGGCCCCGGCCTTGCGAAGACCTTCGCGCATGCACATACGGCCCGCGATCTCGAACGCCATGACAGACGAGTCCACATCGTGGAATTTACCGTCGATCAACGCGACCTTGAAGTCGATCACAGGGAAGCCGGCAAGCGGGCCGCTGTCCATGACACTTTCGATGCCTTTCTCGACGCCCGGAATGTATTCCTTCGGAACCGAGCCACCGACGATGCGGCTTTCGAAGGAATATCCTTCTCCGGCCTCGGTGGGCGAAATGATCATCTTGACCTCGGCGAACTGACCTGACCCACCCGACTGTTTCTTGTGGGTGTAGGTATGCTCGATCTCGTGGCCGATCGTCTCGCGATAGGCGACCTGAGGCGCGCCGATATTGGCCTCGACCTTGAATTCACGCTTGAGGCGGTCAACCAGGATGTCGAGATGAAGCTCGCCCATGCCCTTCATGATGGTCTGGCCGCTCTCGAGATCGGTTTCAACACGGAACGACGGGTCCTCTGCCGCGAGGCGCGCAAGGCCCTGAGACATTTTCTCCTGGTCGTTCTTGGTCTTGGGTTCGACCGCGATCTCGATCACCGGCGTCGGGAAGGTCATGGTTTCGAGCACGACGAGATCTTTCGGATCGCTGAGCGTGTCGCCCGTTGTCGTATCCTTCAGACCAGCCAACGCGATGATGTCGCCGGCGAAGGCTTCCTCGATTTCCTCGCGCTGAATCGAGTGCATCATCATCATGCGACCGATGCGCTCTTTCTTGCCCTTGGTCGCGTTCTGAATCGTATCGCCCTTGCGAAGAATGCCCGAGTAGATGCGCGTGAAGGTCAGCGAGCCGACGAACGGGTCGTTCATGATCTTGAACGCAAGGCCCGAGAACGGCATGGAATCGTCTGCGCGGCGCGGAATGTTGCGCGTCTCGGTCTCGTCATCGGGGCGGAAGCCCATGTAATCGACCACGTCCAGCGGGCTGGGCAGATAATCGATCACGGCGTTCAGGAGCGGTTGCACACCCTTGTTCTTGAACGCGGACCCACACAGAACAGGCACGAAGCTCAGCGAGAGCGTGCCCTTGCGGATAAGCTCGCGCAGGGTCGGCACGTCGGGCTCTTCGCCTTCGAGATAAGCCTCCATCGCGTCGTCATCCATTTCGACGGCGTTCTCGATGAGATTGGCGCGCCACTCGTCGGCGAGATCTTTCAGCTCGTCACGGATCGGCTGACGGGTCCAGGACGCGCCCAGATCCTCACCTTTCCAGGTCCACTCTTCCATGGTCACCAGATCGACCATGCCTTCCAGCTCGTTCTCTGCGCCGATCGGGATCTGGATCGGTGCCGGCGTGGCGCCGGTGCGATCCTTGATCATCTTGACACAGTTGAAGAAGTCGGCGCCGATCTTGTCCATCTTGTTGACGAAGACAATGCGCGGAACCTTGTACCGGTCAGCCTGACGCCAGACGGTTTCGGTTTGCGGCTCTACACCTGCGTTGGCGTCGAGAACGGCGACGGCACCGTCAAGCACGGCAAGCGAACGCTCGACTTCGATGGTGAAGTCGACGTGGCCGGGCGTGTCGATGATGTTCATACGGAACTTGGTGTCCGACGTGCCGTCCTTGGAGGGGTCTTCCTGCCACTGCCAGAATGTCGTCGTCGCGGCACTGGTGATGGTGATGCCGCGCTCCTGCTCCTGCTCCATCCAGTCCATGGTGGCCGCACCATCGTGCACCTCACCGATGTTGTGGGATTTGCCGGTGTAAAACAGGATGCGCTCCGAGCAGGTGGTCTTGCCTGCGTCGATATGCGCCATGATACCGAAGTTGCGGTAGCGTTCGAGCGGATAATCGCGTGCCATGGGTCTAAGTCTCTCCGGGTTACCAGCGGTAGTGGCTGAATGCCTTGTTGGCTTCGGCCATCTTGTGAGTGTCTTCGCGTTTCTTCACGGCAGAACCGCGCAACTGAACCGCGTCGAGAAGCTCGCCTGCGAGCCGCTCTTCCATCGTGTTCTCGTTGCGGGCACGGCTGGCGTTGATCAGCCACCGGATCGCAAGGGCTTCGCGGCGTTCGGGACGAACTTCAACCGGAACCTGATACGTGGCACCACCAACACGGCGCGAGCGAACCTCGACCGACGGTTTGATATTGTCGAGAGCTTCATGGAACACTTCGACAGGGGCGCGTTTGATCTTGCCTTCAACGCGATCCAGCGCGTTGTAGACGATCGTTTCCGCGACCGACTTCTTGCCGTCGATCATAAGGTTGTTCATGAACTTGCTCAGCACCCGATCGCCGAACTTGGCATCGGGCAGGATTTCGCGCTTTTCCGCGGCGTGACGACGAGACATCTCGAATTCCTCTTACTTGGGACGCTTGGCGCCGTATTTCGAACGGCGCTGCTTCCGATCCTTGACGCCCTGGGTATCCAGAACACCGCGCAGAATGTGGTAACGCACACCGGGAAGGTCTTTGACACGACCGCCACGGATCAGAACCACCGAGTGTTCCTGAAGGTTGTGGCTCTCACCGGGGATATAGCTGATCACCTCGTAGCCATTCGTCAGGCGCACCTTGGCAACCTTCCGCATGGCCGAGTTCGGCTTCTTCGGCGTGGTGGTATAGACGCGCGTGCAGACGCCGCGCTTCTGAGGACATTGCTCGAGGTGCATCGACTTCGAGCGCTTGACTTTGGGCTGCCGCGGCTTGCGGATCAGCTGTTGGATCGTTGGCATTCCGGTCTCTTTCCCGTCTCTCAACACATATGTGTGCACGAGCAACCCCGTGCGGTTCATTGGCTCACACCTTACGCGTCCGCAAAGCGCAAATACCGCAATCGTTCCCATTCCGAGGTGAACGACGCGGTGGGTTCCCAGAGGATCGGGGCGGTAAAGATGCCCGGATCTTGTCCACTTGAATATAGATTTCGACGCCGGGGGCGACCCCCCGAGCCGTGATGTGGCGCGTATAGGGGGAGTCGGAAAGGTTGTCAACAGGGCCTGCTGAGACTTGCTTTCACGGTCCGCGCAATGCGATGCTGTCACGAAACACCAAGCCGGTAAAGCAGTGAGGCCCATGAACAGTCGCGATATGCAGGTGATCGGGCTCTGCCGCTTTTCCTATCCTGCGCTCGGCGGGTTTCAGGTCGAGCATGAGACAGTCGAGGAGCGCGAGGCATTTCTATACGATCCCGTTCGTATGGAGGAGCGATTTCGCACCTTTGAGGCGCTTACCCTGCCCCCTTTACGTGCCCAGACGGATCCGGATTTCATCTTCGGAATCGTGATCGGAACCTCCTTTCCGACACCGCTTCGAGCGCGCCTCGAGGACTTGCTTGCCGACATTCCGCAAGCTGTCATCATTGCGCGCCCGCCGGGCCGGCACAGATCGGTCATGAAAGAGGTGATCAACGACCTGCGCGAAGACCGCGACACCCCCAGCCTTCAATTCCGTATGGATGACGACGACGCCGTCTCGGTTCGCTTTGTCGAACGCCTGCGCGAGGTTGCGCTGGATCTGCGCGGGGTTATTCGGAACAACCGTTACACGGGCATCGACTTCAATCAGGGCTTTATCGCCCGGGTCGATGCGAAGGGCCTTCGCGCCAAGCCCTGTGTCGAGACCCTCTGGACCCCTGCCCTTGCCATCGCCGTATCGCCCCATGCCTCGCGCGGGATCATGAATTTCAGCCATGCCAAGCTGTCACGCATCATGCCGGTGCTTAGCGTCACAGGCGAGGATATGTTCATACGTGGGCATAATGATTTCAACGACTCACGGCAGAAAGACGGTATCAGGCCGGTGCGGCTTCCTCGTATCTCGTCCGAGGATGCCGAACATTTCAAACGTGTTTTCAACATAGAAGAGGCGCAGGTGCGGGCCGTTCATGCCTCCTGAATTGTTCCGGGCAGGCCCTCCGAGACGGGGTTTCCAGACGCGAGGCAAAAGGCCCGGACGTGGCGCGCCATTTGCTGTTCGCCGCTGTCTCCAAGCGAAACAAGTTAGACTTTATTTCCAAGGATTTTCGCAATGCGCGTGATCGGAATTTGCCGCTTCTCCTATCCCGCCCATGGTGGCTTTCGGCGCATGCACGACACTCTCGAGGAGCGGGAAGCATATCTTTATCATGATACCCGGATGGAGTTGCGCTTTCGGCACTTCGAGGCGCTCACGCTCCCCTCGGTCGCGGCTCAGACCAATCCGGATTTCACCCTTCTGATCGTCATAGGCGAACGGATGCCAAAGAAGTGGCTTGACCGGCTGCACGATGTGACGGCCCCGGTGCCGCAGATCAAGATCGTGCCGACGCCCCCCCTTAAGCATCGGCTGGCCTTGCAACTCGCCATTCAGAAAGAGCTTGAGGGGCATGACGAGGAGTCGATGCAGTTCAGGCTTGATGACGATGACGCCATCGGCGTGGATTTCGTTCAAAAGGCGCTTTTTGCTGCGCGCCGAACAGGGCGTTTCCGCAAGGAAAGCCCGCGCATGGCCTTTGAATTCAACAACGGATTCTCGGTTAACCTCTCGCAAGAGGGGCTGCGCGTGCGGCCCGAATTCGGCGGGTTCCTATCTTGCGGTCTGGCGGTGCTCTTTCCTGCGGGCGATGACAAGACGGTGATGAATTTCGGCCACCACAAGCTTCACCACTCGATGCCCATGATGATTCAGCCAACTCCGCCCATGTATCTGCGCGCCAAACATGATGACAACGATTCCGGCGCCAAGTTTCAGCCCAAGGGTCTTGAACCTGCCACGGACACGCAGGTGACGCTTATAAAAGAGCGGTTCAACGTATCCGCGGACCAAATTGCGTCGGCGTTCTCCGCCCCTCTCGTGCCTCACGGATAATGGTGAAAATGCCGCTCCCCGCCACAATGGCCGCGCCAATCAGGGTTATGGTGCTGGGCCACTCTCCGAAGGCAAGCCAGCCCAGAACAAGGGCCCAGATCAGGCCGGTATACCGAAACGGTGCCACAAACGATATTTCCCCGACGCGCATCACCATGATCGAAAAGAGATAACCGCCGATGATCGACCCCGAGGCCAGAAGCAAAAGCCCCGAGTTGGTCCATGTCATCGGCGCCCAGTCCACCGTGATCGACGCCAGACCGTAGACAAGCGTGATCGACACCGCCGTCACCCATGTCACCAGCATCGATGATGTATCCCGCGANCGGCGCCCAGTCCACCGTGATCGACGCCAGACCGTAGACAAGCGTGATCGACACCGCCGTCACCCATGTCACCAGCATCGATGATGTATCCCGCGAGAGTCTGCGTGTGCTCAGATCACGGATCGTGACAAACCCGACCGCAGTCAAACCGTAAAGCGAGAAGACATTGAACCCCTCGGCCCCCGGTCGCACGATCAGCATAACACCCGCGAACCCCACGAGGATCGCCACCAGCCGGCGCCATCCGAACCCCTCCCCCAGAAAGAGCGCGGCAGCAACCGCAATAGCCAGTGGCAGCGCCTGAAGAATCGCGGTCACGTTGGCCAGCGGCATATGGGTTAGCGCGGTCAGGAAAAAATAGGTGGCACAAATCTCGGCCCCCGTGCGGATCGCCACCAGAACCCGATCACCTCCGGCGATCCGCCCCCGAAATGCGCCCATCCGCCACGCCAGAAGGGACACCGCCAGCGTCGTCAGGACGCCGCGCACGAAGATAAGCTGAATAAGCGGCACCGAGCCGGACATGATTTTCATGAACATATCGTTGATGGTGAAGGCAGCCATCGACACCATCATGAAGATCGCACCTGTCAGATTATCGGAAAGTTTCATGTCCACCGCCCTTCTTGCCGCCTATCTGTCATGGCAATCCTCTTGCGGTGCAATACGAAAAAGGCCCCGCCTTTCGGGCGGGGCCTTTTGCTGTCTCTCTTGGGCTGAGAGGATTACTCTTCGCGGCTCTCCGGTGTTTCCACCAAGGTGTCGAACTCGTCGCCACCAACCACATCGTCCTCGGACGGTGCGGCGAGTGCCGCAGCGGCCTCAGCCTCTTCACGGCGTGCCTCGATCACCACGTTGTCGCGGCTTTGCGCAATGTGGCGCATGTCCTGCGTGGCGCCGCCGGTGCCCGCCGGGATGAGGCGGCCAACGATGACGTTCTCCTTGAGACCCACAAGCTTGTCACGCTTGCCCTGCACCGAAGCCTCGGTGAGAACACGTGTCGTCTCCTGGAAGGACGCCGCCGAGATGAAGCTGCGGGTTTGCAGCGACGCCTTGGTGATACCAAGCAGGATCGGCTCGCCTTGGGCCGCGCGGCCCCCTTTGGCAATTGCCTTCTCATTGGCCATGTCGAACTCTTGCTTGTCGACATGCTCACCCTTCAGAAGCGTGGTTTCACCACTGTCCTGAATCTCCCACTTCTGAAGCATCTGGCGGACGACCACTTCGATGTGCTTGTCGTTGATCTTAACGCCTTGGAGACGGTAAACATCCTGCACCTCGTCGATCATGTAATCAGCCAGCGCCTCGACGCCCATGATGGCAAGAATATCATGCGGCGCGGGATTGCCGTCCATGATGTAATCACCCTTCTGGACATAGTCGCCTTCCTGAACCGGGATGTGCTTGCCCTTCGGCACCATGTATTCGACCGTTTCCATGGTCTCATCCACGGGCTCGATGCTGATGCGGCGCTTGTTCTTGTAGTCGCGCCCATACCGGACATACCCGTCGATTTCGGCAATGATGGCGTGATCCTTCGGACGCCGCGCCTCAAAGAGTTCGGCCACACGCGGCAGACCACCGGTGATGTCCTTGGTCTTGGCGCCTTCACGCGGAATACGCGCGACCACGTCACCGGCCTTGATCTCGTCACCTTCCTCGATCGACAGGATCGCATCCACCGACATCGGATACTTGACGGGGTTGCCCGCTTCGTTGCGCACGGGTTCGCCATCCTCACCGACGACAATGATCTCGGGTTTGAGTTCATTGCCTTTGGGTGCCGCACGCCAGTCCATGACGATCTTCTGGGTCATGCCCGTCGCATCGTCGGTTTCGTCACGCACAGCCACACCTGTCACAAGGTCGACGAACTTCGCGGTCCCCGATTTCTCGGCGATGATCGGAAGCGTGTAGGGATCCCACTCGAAAAGCTTGTCGCCGCGGGCCACTTTCTGCCCTTGGACCACATGCAGGCGAGACCCGTAGCCAATCTTGTGGCTGGCCAATTCGCGATCGCCTTCGCCCATGATCTTGAGCTTCATGTTACGCCCCATCACGAGCATTTCGCCACGTGAGTTCTCAAGCAGCGATTCATCCTCGAATGCAATCGTGCCTTCTTGGCTCGCCTCAAGGAACGACTGCTGACCGCCCTGCGCGACGCCGCCGATGTGGAAGGTCCGCATCGTCAGCTGCGTGCCCGGCTCACCAATCGATTGCGCGGCAATGATGCCAACGGCCTCGCCGGTATTCACCATGGTGCCGCGGGCAAGGTCGCGCCCGTAGCACATCGCGCAAACACCGTCATCGGCCTCACAGGTCAATGGCGACCGGATGCGCGCGGATTGTACCGCCGCCTCTTCGACCGCATCGGCCATCCGCTCGTCGATCAACTGCCCTTCGGCAATGATCACCTCGGTTGTGCCCGGCTTCATGATATCCTCGGCCGTGACACGGCCCAGAATACGCTCGCCCAGAGTTGCCACGACCTCACCGTCATTCACCGCCGCTTCGGCAGTGATCGCGCGGTCAGTGCCACAGTCATGATCGCGCACGATACAGTCCTGCGCCACGTCCACCAGACGACGGGTCAGATACCCCGAGTTGGCGGTCTTAAGGGCGGTGTCCGACAGACCTTTCCGCGCCCCGTGGGTCGAGTTGAAGTATTCAAGAACGGTCAGACCTTCCTTGAAGTTCGAGATGATCGGCGTCTCGATGATGTCGCCGTTCGGCTTGGCCATCAGGCCGCGCATACCGCCCAGCTGTTTCATCTGAGTGACCGAGCCACGGGCACCCGAGTGGGCCATCATGTAGACGCTGTTGGGCTCAAGCTCGGCACCGTTTTCGTCGGTCTTGCCCGCCGAAATGGTGCCCATCATGGCCTCGGTGACCTGGTCGTTACATTTCGACCACGCATCCACGACCTTGTTGTACTTCTCACCCTGGGTGATCAGGCCGTCCATGTATTGCTGCTCAAAACCTTTCACCTGCTCGCGCGTCTCGTTCACGATTCCCCACTTGTCTTCGGGGATGACCATGTCGTCCTTGCCAAAGGAAATCCCGGCCTTGAACGCTTCGCGGAAGCCCATGGTCATGATCTGATCACAGAAGATGACGCTCTCTTTCTGACCACAGTAGCGATAGACCGTATCAATCACCTGCTGCACTTCCTTCTTGCGCAACAGACGGTTGACAAGGTTGAAAGGCGCCTTGGCGTTCTTGGGAAGAAGCGACCCCAGCCGAACCCGGCCCGGTGTCGTCTCCACACGGCTGAACACCTCATTGCCTTCCTCATCGATCTGCGGAATGCGCGCGGTGACTTTGGCGTGCAGATGCACCTCGCCCGAATCAAGCGCGTGCTGCACCTCGTCGATCGAGGAAAAGGCCATGCCCTCGCCCTTCATACCCGCGCGCTCAAGCGAGGCATAGTAAAGGCCAAGGATCATGTCCTGGGACGGCACGATGATCGGCGCACCGTTGGCAGGCGACAGAACGTTGTTCGTCGACATCATCAGAACCCGCGCTTCAAGCTGTGCCTCAAGGCTCAGCGGCACGTGGACGGCCATCTGGTCACCGTCAAAGTCGGCGTTGAATGCCGAACAGACGAGCGGGTGAAGCTGAATGGCCTTGCCTTCGATCAGCGTGGGTTCAAACGCCTGAATGCCAAGACGGTGCAGCGTCGGAGCACGGTTAAGCATGACCGGATGTTCGCGGATCACCTCGTCAAGGATATCCCATACCTCGGGGCGCTCTTTCTCGACCAGTTTCTTGGCCTGTTTCACGGTGCTGCTCAGGCCCTTGGCCTCGAGCCGCGAATAGATGAACGGCTTGAACAGTTCGAGCGCCATCTTCTTGGGCAGGCCGCATTGATGCAGCTTGAGCTCGGGGCCCGTCACGATGACCGAACGGCCCGAGAAATCGACCCGCTTGCCCAGAAGGTTCTGACGGAAGCGGCCCTGCTTGCCCTTGAGCATGTCGGAAAGCGACTTGAGCGGGCGCTTGTTGGCCCCGGTGATGACCCGGCCACGACGACCGTTGTCAAAGAGCGCATCGACCGATTCCTGCAACATCCGCTTTTCGTTGCGCACGATGATGTCGGGCGCACGCAGCTCTATGAGGCGCTTGAGGCGGTTGTTACGGTTGATCACCCGGCGATAAAGATCGTTGAGGTCCGACGTTGCGAACCGGCCACCATCGAGCGGCACCAGTGGGCGCAGTTCGGGCGGAATGACCGGGATCACCGTCATCACCATCCATTCCGGGCGGTTGCCGGATTCAAGAAACGATTCCACGACCTTGAGACGTTTGATGATCTTCTTCGGCTTCAGCTCACCCGTGGCTTCGGCCAGATCTGCCCGAAGGTTCTCGGCCTCGACCTCAAGGTCAATCTGCGCAAGCATGTCACGAATTGCTTCGGCGCCGATATTGGCGGTGAAGGCATCCATGCCATAGGCATCCTGCGCGTCCATGAACTCTTCTTCGGTCAGCATCTGACCATAGGTGAGGTCGGTCAGCCCCGGTTCGGTCACGACGTAGTTCTCGAAATAGAGCACACGCTCAAGATCGCGCAGCGTCATGTCCAGCATGAGGCCGATACGGCTCGGCAGCGACTTCAGAAACCAGATATGCGCGCAAGGAGCAGCCAGTTCGATATGGCCCATACGCTCGCGGCGGACCTTTTGCAGCGTCACCTCGACGCCGCACTTCTCGCAGACGACGCCGCGGTATTTCATGCGCTTGTATTTGCCGCACAGGCATTCGTAATCCTTGATCGGGCCAAAGATACGCGCACAGAAAAGACCGTCACGCTCGGGCTTGAACGTGCGGTAGTTGATGGTCTCGGGCTTCTTGATCTCACCGTAGGACCAGCTGAGAATGCGCTCGGGGCTGGCAAGGCTCACGCGGATTTCGTCAAAGACCTGCGCGGGCGCGTTCGGGTTGAACGGGTTGTTTGTGAGTTCCTGGTTCATTTGAATTCCTCAATAAGGGAGGGTGCGGGGAAGAGGCGGTGCGCAATGACTGCGCACCTTATGTGGGATGTGCCCGATGGGCGCATCGTCACTCATCCTCCTCCGCATCCAGGAGTTCCATGTTGAGGCCCAGACCCCGGACCTCCTTGACGAGCACGTTGAACGATTCCGGCACGCCGGCTTCGAAATTGTCCTCGCCCTTGACGATCGACTCATAGACCTTGGTCCGGCCGGCCACGTCATCCGACTTCACGGTCAGCATTTCCTGCAGGGTATAGGCGGCACCGTACGCTTCGAGCGCCCAGACCTCCATTTCCCCGAACCGCTGACCACCGAACTGCGCCTTACCACCCAGCGGCTGCTGGGTCACAAGGCTGTAGGGCCCGGTCGAGCGCGCGTGGATCTTGTCGTCGACAAGATGGTGCAGCTTGAGCAAATACTTCACACCGACCGTCACCGGCCGCGAGAACTGCTCACCCGTGCGCCCATCAAAGAGCACCGACTGACCCGAGGTTTCGAAACCGGCACGCGACAGCGCGTCGTTCACATCCGCCTCTTTCGCACCGTCAAAAACCGGCGTGGCGATCGGCACACCGCGTGTGACGTTGCCTGCCGCTTCGACCAGCTGCGGCTCTTCCATGCCCGCGATGCCCTCGTCATAGACATCGTCGCCATAGGCCAGCTTCATCGCCTCGCGAACCGGTGTCAGATCACCGGAACGACGATAGTCCTGAAGCGCCTCGTCGATCTGCACACCAAAGCCGCGTGCGGCCCAACCCATATGGGTTTCCAGAATCTGACCCACGTTCATCCGGCTGGGAACACCCAACGGGTTGAGGCAGATATCCACCGGCGTGCCATCCGCGAGGAACGGCATGTCCTCCATCGGCACGACCTTCGAGACCACACCCTTGTTACCGTGACGCCCAGCCATCTTGTCGCCCGGCTGAAGCTTGCGCTTCACCGCAATAAAGACCTTGACCATCTTCATCACACCCGGCGGCAGGTCGTCGCCACGGCGCACTTTCTCGACCTTGTCCTCGAAACGGGCATCAAGGGCGCGCTTTTGCGCCTCGTATTGCTCGTTCAGGGCCTCGACGATCTGTGCGTCGCTCTCATCCTTGAGGGCAAGCTGCCACCATTGACCCTTCGACAGCGTCTCAAGCAGTTCCTCGGTGATCTCCGAGTTCGCCTTGACGCCTTTAGGGCCTTTCACAGCCACCTTGCCAAGGATCATCGACTTGAGACGTGCATAGATATTGCGCTCGAGGATCGCCAACTCGTCGTCCCGGTCACGGGCCAGACGCTCGACCTCTTCACGCTCGATCTGAAGCGCACGCTCGTCTTTCTCAACGCCGTGGCGGTTGAACACGCGGACCTCGACGACCGTGCCGAAATCCCCCGGCTTGACGCGCAGTGAGGTGTCGCGCACATCCGAGGCCTTTTCACCGAAGATGGCGCGCAGAAGCTTTTCTTCCGGCGTCATCGGGCTTTCGCCCTTGGGGGTGATCTTGCCCACGAGGATATCGCCCGGCTCCACGTCGGCGCCGATATAGACGATGCCTGCCTCGTCGAGGTTGCGAAGCGCCTCCTCGCCCACGTTGGGAATGTCGCGGGTGATTTCTTCCGGCCCAAGCTTGGTGTCACGGGCGGCCACTTCGAATTCTTCGATATGAACGCTCGTGAACACATCGTCACGCGCCATGCGCTCGGAGATGAGGATCGAGTCTTCGAAGTTGTAGCCGTTCCACGGCATGAAGGCCACGACCACGTTCCGGCCCACGGCCAGTTCGCCCATGTCCGTTGCCGGGCCATCGGCCACGACTTCGCCTTTGAGCACGGTGTCGCCCACCTTCACCAGAGGCTTCTGGTTGATGCAGGAGTTCTGGTTTGACCGCTGGAACTTGCGCAGGCGATAGATGTCAACGCCCGGATCGCCCGGTTGAAGGTCCTCGGTGGCGCGCACAACGATACGCTGCGCATCGACCTGATCGATGACACCTGCCCGTTTCGCCATGATCGCGGCACCGGAGTCGCGGGCGACGACGCCCTCGATGCCGGTCCCAACCAAGGGTGCTTCGGCCTGCAGAAGCGGCAGAGCCTGCCGCATCATGTTCGACCCCATGAGCGCGCGGTTGGCGTCGTCATTCTCAAGGAACGGAATAAGCGAGGCCGCGACCGACACGAGCTGTTTGGGGCTCACGTCGATCAGGTCGACACCCTCGATCGGCGAGAGCGTGTACTCACCCGACTGACGGGTATTGACCATCTCGTTCACGAAGCGACCTTCGTCATCGAGATTGGCGTTCGCCTGCGCCACGACATGGCGCTGTTCCTCGGTGGCGGACATGTATTCCACGTCATCCGTCACCTGCCCGTCCACGACCTTGCGGTAGGGGGTTTCGATAAAGCCGTACTTGTTGACGCGCGCAAAAGTGGCGAGCGAGTTGATCAGACCGATGTTCGGGCCTTCCGGCGTCTCGATCGGGCACATCCGGCCATAGTGGGTGGCGTGAACGTCGCGCACCTCAAAGCCCGCACGTTCGCGTGTGAGCCCGCCCGGCCCAAGCGCCGAAAGGCGGCGCTTGTGCGTGACCTCGGAGAGCGGGTTGGTCTGGTCCATGAACTGGCTGAGCTGCGATGAGCCGAAGAACTCGCGCACCGCGGCAGCCGCGGGTTTGGCGTTGATCAGGTCTTGCGGCATCACCGTGTCGATTTCGACGCTGCTCATCCGCTCCTTGATCGCGCGTTCCATCCGCAGGAGACCCACGCGATACTGGTTCTCCATCAGCTCGCCAACCGAACGCACCCGGCGGTTACCAAGGTGGTCGATGTCGTCGATATCACCCTTGCCGTCGCGCAGATCGACCAGCGCCTTGACACAGGCAACGATATCTTCGCGGTCCAGCGTGCGCTGTGTGTCCGGCTTCTCAAGGGCAAGGCGCATGTTCATCTTCACGCGGCCCACCGCGCTCAGGTCATAGCGTTCGCTGTCAAAGAAAAGCGTATCGAACAGGGCCGAGGCCGCTTCTTCGGTGGGCGGCTCGCCGGGGCGCATGACACGATAGATGTCCATGAGTGCGGTTTCCCGGTTCATGTTCTTGTCCATCGCCATCGTGTTGCGCATGTAGGGACCGACATTGATGTTGTCGATGTCAAGAACCGGAATGTCGGTGATGCCCGCATCCAACAGATCCTGAAGCGTGCCACCGGTGATATTGCCGTCCTTGTCACGCTCAAGCGTCAGTTCGCCACCGGCTTCGATATAGATCGCGCCGGTTTCCTCGTTGATGATGTCCTTGGCTGCGAACTTGCCGACGATATTTTCGAACGGGACCAGCAATTCGGAGACAGAACCTTCGTCGATCAATTTCTTGACCGCGCGGGGCGTCACTTTCTTGCCGGCCTCGGCGATAACTTCGCCGGTCTTGGCATCGACCAGATCATAGGTCGGCCGCGTGCCGCGCACCCGCTCGGGGAAGAATTTGGTGACCCAGCCCTTGTTCTTCTTCAGCTTGAACTCGATTGTGTCATAGTAGGCATCCATGATGCCTTCCTGATCGAGGCCCAGTGCATAAAGCAGAGTGGTCACAGGCAGTTTGCGCCGACGGTCGATCCGGGCAAAAACAATATCCTTGGCATCGAATTCGAAATCGAGCCACGACCCGCGATAGGGGATGATCCGGCAGGCAAAGAGAAGCTTGCCGCTGGCATGGGTCTTGCCCTTGTCATGGTCGAAAAACACGCCGGGCGAGCGGTGCATCTGGCTCACGATCACGCGCTCGGTGCCGTTTACCACGAATGTGCCGTTCGGTGTCATCAGGGGCATGTCGCCCATGAATACGTCTTGTTCCTTGATGTCTTTAACCGATTTGGCACCGGTGTCATCATCAAGATCGAACACGATCAGACGCAAGGTGACTTTCAGCGGCGCGGCATAGGTCATGTCGCGCTGCATGCATTCCTCAACGTCGTATTTCGGCTTCTCAAGTTCGTAGTTCACGAACTCGATGACCGACGTTTCGTTGAAATCGGAAATCGGAAACACCGATTGGAAGACACCCTTGATGCCTTCACCGTCCTGCGGCGTGTCCTGATCACCGGAATCCAGGAAGAGGTCGTACGAGGATTTTTGCACCTCGATGAGGTTCGGCATCTCGAGAACTTCACGGATTTTGCCGAAATATTTACGCAAACGTTTCTGGCCAAGGTAGGTCTGAGCCATGTGTCTGGTCACCTTTCATTTCTCACCGGGCGCGGGCACCGTCGGGCTCCGGCACCGCACCCCTAGAGACGACGGGTTCCGATCTATTCCCGGCGCGTGTCCCACCACGCGCCTCCCGATCCTGGAACCTCGTCCGAGAGAAGCCCCCTCGTGCGGGGGCCTCTCTGAGACAGGTTCGGCTGAGCCCGGAAAACCGGACTCAGCCTGACATTATCAGCGGGGTTTCCCCCTCGTGGATTACTTGAGTTCCACTTCGGCGCCAGCTGCTTCCAGCTTGCCTTTGATGTCCTCGGCTTCGTCTTTGGAGACTTGCTCCTTGACGGCTTTGCCACCGGCTTCGACCAGTTCCTTGGCTTCTTTCAGGCCAAGACCGGTGATCGCGCGGACCTCTTTGATGACGTTGATCTTGGAAGCGCCAGCGGCTTTCAGGATGACGTCGAATTCGGTCTGCTCTTCAGCAGCCTCGCCACCGGCGTCGCCTGCGGGGCCCGCCATCATGACCGCGCCGCCTGCGGCGGGCTCGATGTCGTATTCGTCTTTGAGGATGGTTTTGAGTTCTTGTGCCTCGAGAAGCGTCAGACCAACGATCTCTTCAGCAAGTTTTTTCAGATCAGCCATTTTATCAGCTCTTTCCGTTTTCAGGTTGTGTTCCAACGTCAGGGGCTTACCCCACGCAGGTCATGTCAATTGCCTCAGGCGGCTTCCGCCTTCTCTTCGATGGTCGAGAGGATGCTCGCGATGTTCGAAGCAGGGGCGCCAATTGCACCGGCGATGTTCGAAGCGGGTGCGCCGATGCAGCTTGCGATCTGAGAGATAAGCTCATCACGCGAGGGCATTTTCGACACGGCTTCGACACCGGAACGGTCCAGAGCGGTCTCACCCATAGCCCCGCCAAGGATTTCAAACTTCTTGTTGTCCTTGGCGAAACCTTCGGCGACCTTGGCTGCTGCCACGGGGTCTTCCGAAAAGGTCAGAACGGTCATGCCCGAAAGAAAGTCAGCAATGCTTTCGCAAGGCTTTCCGTCAAGGGCGATCTTGGCGAGCCTGTTCTTGGCGACGCGTACGGATGCTTCGGCCTCGCGGGCGCGGGCACGAAGATCCTGCATCTCGGCAACTGTCAGGCCTTCGTAGTGTGCAACCACAACGACGCCAGAGCTTTCGAAGATTTGGCCGAGTTCGTCGACCACTTTCTCTTTCTGGGCTCTATCCACAGTTTCACTCCAAATTTGGGGGTTGCCCCCCGGCTCAGTTCTACCGAACGAGATCGTCCGGCAATCTAGTCCGATTACGGGGCTTCGCCAAACCGCCCGAGGTCAAGCCTCGGCCAATCTTGTCGTTTCCCGTCTCAGGCAGGGTATTAAGCACCGGCAAATCCCGGGCACCCACCGTCTTGGACGAATCGTCAAACGGCCACGCATGCGCAGCCGCCTGACGGATGCTGCATCTAGTGGCTTTTGCGGCGAATGTGAAGGGGTAATTCATCAACCTGACAAAAACAGCCGGTACGGCGCGGCCGCAGGGGTGCCATACGGTCGATCAGAGTGATCTTAGGCGGTAAAGACATCGGCGCGCAACCCGATCAGTCTTTGCGACATATCCTCGGCCAGCGCAGCCAGTTCCGCGCCCGCAACGCCGCGCTGCGCCTCGATTCGCAACTGTATGACATCCGCCTGATACAGCCGGGCCAGACGCGCTGTATCGGTTCCGCGCGGCAGTTCATTCCGCATTATCGCGCGCTCAAAGACGTCTGCCATGTCCTCGCGCAGCGCATCCAGATAATCCTGCGCCGCCCCACGGATCACCACATCCTCAGGCGCGGCATTGAGCAGCGTCTTGACAAGCATGCAAGCACACTGGCCCGCATCCGAGAAATCTTCCGAAGCCAAATCGCGCAGATGGCCGGCCAAGGCGTCAAGCGGAGACACAGCATGCGCCATTTTGGTGCGGAACGCATCGCGGCCACGTTCGAAATACCGCTCAAGCGCCAGAAGAAAGAGCGCTTCCTTGCTTGTGAACGCGGCATAGATGCTGCCCGGCTTCATGGACAGCGCCGCTTCGAGATCCTTGAGGGACGTCGCATGATACCCATTGCGCCAAAACAGACCCATCGCTGCCTCAAGGGCCGCATCTCGGTCATAGGGGCGCGCGCGGGTCATCCGACGGAACTCATCCTGGTTCATGTCTCATATCTGGATATACCACCAGGCACCTCCAAGTCACGATTGAGTGATCACTCAATAGAACGGTTTTCTCTCCTGCTCCGCGTGCCTATCTCGGACCTATGACCGGTCGCCAGCGACGTGCGGCCATCCAACTGACCGAAAGGACGCAGAATGACCGATTTCACCCTTCATGACGAATCCTCCGCTCCCGAAGACAGCAAACCGCTTCTCGAAAGCTCACAAGCCAATTTCGGGATGATCCCCAGCCTGCACGCCGTGATGGCCGAGGCTCCGGGCCTTCTTGAGGGCTATCAGAAGCTGCACGAACTCTTCGTGAATTCAAGCTTCGACAATGACGAAAAGACGGTCGTCTGGCAGACCATCAATGTCGAAAACGAATGCCACTATTGCGTTCCGGCCCATACCGGCATCGCCAAAAACATGGGCGTCGATGACAGCATCATCGAGGCCCTTCGCAACGAAACGCCGCTGCCCAATGACCGGCTTGAGGCGCTACGTGATTTCACTCTGGCAGTGGTCCGCGAACGCGGAAAGCTCGACAAGGCGGCCCTCAACGCCTTCTATGAAGCTGGATTTACTCAGCGACAGGTGCTTGAGGTCGTGCTGGGCTATGGCCAAAAGGTGTTGTCCAACTATACAAACCACATCGCGGAAACACCTGTGGACGAACCGTTTCAGAAATTCGCCTGGACCAAATCCGCCTGAGCGAACGCCGCCCGAATCAAAAACACCGCCAGCCTTTCGGCTGGCGGTGCGTTTTCAGACACTCATTCGAAGCGTCACTCGGTCGCGGCGGTCGCCACGTCGACTGACACACCAGGGCCCATGGTCGAGCTGAGTGCGATCTTCTTCATATAGGTGCCCTTGGCGCCGGCGGGCTTCGCCTTGGCCACGGCATTGACGAAGGCGCGCACGTTCTCGACCAGCTTGTCCTCGGTGAAGGACGCTTTGCCAACACCGGCATGTACCACACCGGCCTTCTCGGCCTTGAACTGCACTTCGCCGCCCTTGGCACCCTTGACCGCTTCGGCAACGTCCATCGTTACCGTGCCCACCTTCGGGTTCGGCATCAGGTTGCGCGGGCCAAGAACCTTACCCAGACGACCGACAACCGGCATCATGTCGGGTGTCGCGATGCAACGGTCGAAATTGATCTCGCCGCCCTGCACCGTTTCCATCAGGTCCTCGGCGCCAACGATATCGGCTCCGGCTTCCTTGGCTTCGTCGGCCTTCGCGCCACGTGCGAAAACCGCAACGCGAACGTCTTTGCCTGTCCCGTTGGGAAGACCGACCACGCCGCGCACCATCTGGTCCGCGTGACGGGGATCAACACCAAGGTTCATCGCGATTTCGATCGTCTCATCGAAGTTGGCATTGGCGTTGTTCTTGATCAGGCTGACGGCCTCTTCGATCGTCAGGTTGTCCTTGCCTTCAAAGGCCTCGCGCGCCGCGCGCGTGCGTTTTCCAAGCTTTGCCATATTACTTCACCTCGATGCCCATGGAGCGTGCAGAGCCCTGGATGATTTTCATCGCGGCTTCGACGTCGTTTGCGTTCAAATCTTTCCACTTCGCTTCCGCGATCTCGCGGAGCTGCTTGGGCGTGACGGTGGCGATGGAATCACGGCCGGGCGTTTTCGATCCCGACTTAAGCTTCGCGGCCTTTTTCAGGTAATAAGACGCCGGCGGCGTCTTGATGTCCATTTCAAAGGACTTGTCCTGATAATAGGTGATCACGGTCGGGCACGGCGCACCGGGCTCCATTTCCTGCGTCTTGGCGTTGAACGCCTTGCAGAATTCCATGATGTTGATGCCGCGCTGACCCAACGCGGGACCGACGGGCGGCGACGG
This sequence comes from Roseovarius sp. E0-M6, assembly GCF_037083845.1. Lineage (NCBI taxonomy): Bacteria > Pseudomonadati > Pseudomonadota > Alphaproteobacteria > Rhodobacterales > Roseobacteraceae > Roseovarius > Roseovarius sp. E0-M6. The sequence continues at coordinate 19,479 of NZ_JBAPLA010000013.1, forward strand.
GTTCGCCTGACCGGCGGGCACTTGCAGCTTCATCTTACCTGCGAGTTTCTTGGCCATTGGCCTTCTCCTTTTGTCATCGGCACGCAATGAATGCGCACCCTACGAAGACGCAACGCGTCGCGCCCTCTTGGTTTAGCGTGGTCTGGTCCGGGCACGCGTGCCCTCGCCTCCCACAAATGATCGACGCCCTTGCCGCCGTCGGATGCGCCGTTTTGGCGCACCGCCCACATCAGGCCTGCTTTGTGACCTGCGTGAATTCCAACTCGACCGGTGTTTCCCGGCCAAAGATCGACACCGTCACCTTGAGGCGCTGGTTGTCGTCGTCCACTTCTTCGACCATGCCGTCGAAATCCTCGAACGGGCCGTCGTTGACTTTCACCTTTTCGCCCACCTCGAAACTGATGAGCGTGCGTGGCGCGTCCTCGCCTTCCTGAACACGGTTCAGGATGGTGTTCACTTCGGCATCGCGCATCGGCATGGGGCGGCCCTGAGGGCCAAGAAAGCCGGTGACCCGATTGATCGAGTTGATCAGGTGATAGCCCTGATCCGACATCTCCATATGCACCAGAACGTAACCGGGCATGAAGCGGCGCTCGGCGGTCACTTTCTTGCCGCGGCGCACCTCGATGACTTCCTCGGTCGGAACAAGAACCTCGTCGATCTCGTCCTCAAGCCCCTGTTCAGCGACTGATTGCCGGATCTGCTCGGCAATCTTCTTCTCGAAATTCGAGAGCACGCTTACCGAATACCACCGCTTTGCCATCGTCGATCAACTTCCTCGGATGCCCAGGCAGCAAAGCCGGGGCTGATTTCACTTCTGCCGGGGCTTACGTCGTGCCCCGCGCTTCTTGCAACACAAAATCGGCGCGCGCCTCGAATCGCCGCACACCAGTGTTGGGAATGCCAGCCCGATTACCCGGCAATCTTCGCGGTTTCAAGGGCACCTGCCCATTTCGGCACAATCAGCCGAAGATGTTCAACACCGCCTGAAGCCCGCTACGGATGCCCAGATCGACAAGCGCAAAGAAAATGGCGGTCAGCGTTGCCATGATGAACACCATCACTGTGGTCAGCAACACTTCGCGCCGTGTCGGCCACACGACCTTGGCCACCTCCGAGCGGACCTGCTGTATGAACTGGAGAGGATTGGTTCGGGCCATCTGCGATCACGTCTCTTCCTGTTTGTCTGCGCCGCACATACTCGGGCAGGACACGCATTTCAAGGGCCGATCCATACCGGACCGGCCCCAGATGACATGCCCTGTCACTCCGCGACGCGTCAGCTCTGTGGATCACGCTCCAGCCGGTCGAAAGGATCTGGTCCGTCAAAGGCCATATCGGGATCGAGAGCAGCCTCGCTGAAATCCGGAAGCGCGAGGCAGTCCGCCCATGTGCCGGGTATCCGGTCAAGCACGCCGTCCCAACGCTCGGCCAGACGGTCCAGGCGCATCCTGAACCGTTCTGCCCGGTCTCCGTCACGTCGTCTGAGCCCGCGATACAGAACGCCGAAACCATCACCGACATTTCCACGGCCCAGTGCGATGATCCCGATCACCGCCACCCAGAAAACCGTCAGGACGGCCAACAGGACAGTAAGGGGACGCAAGACGACAATCAGCGCGACCACGCCCAGCACCGCGACCCGCATCCATTTGCGAATGTCTCTTTGCTTGGTGGTATCCTCGCCCTGCTGCGCGGCAGGCGCGTCATACCCGACGCCGTGGATGCCGTTCTGATCCTGTGCAGGTGCCGCAGGGTGGTCAACCGGGGGCGCAACCTGACGCGTCCGCCGTGCCTCTTCGGCCTCGCGGACCAATGCACGGCGCGGGGCGCGCTCACGCATCTCTCCTTGTGTGGCCAGATCCGGCAGCGCGCGCCGCCCCTCGGGCCTTGAAAGATGCGTGCGCGTCGCGCCATCGCGTTGCGTGCCGGTATTTTCGGTCAGCACGGCGCGGATCACCGCATCGGTTTCTTCTTCGGGAATGGTTTTGCCTTGCTCCAGCATGGGGTCCAGACGCAGACCCGGACGCAGGGCAAGACGATGCTGTTCGCGACGTTGCATATCGAGAGAGAGGGCCATGGCAGCACGTAATCCTATGTCAGCGCCCCCACGCTTCCCGGTCGCCATCCCCCCGGACGCACAACCGATTGCAACCGTGATACGGCACGATTCTGGCTAAATTGTGGCCAAATTTGTCTAAAATGCGGCAAGTCGCAATTTTACCTTAATCCGTCCGGTTTTTGCCCAGCTTGACGACGCTGCGTCACATCAGTGCCACGCGCAGACACGCAGAACCGGCCTTGTGGCGATTCGCATCTCGTTGGCTATTTCGGGAAATGGCAGGGGCACCAGGGTTCGAACCCGGGACCTACGGTTTTGGAGACCGTCGCTCTACCAACTGAGCTATACCCCTATTGCCGCGACGAGTTACGCCACTCGCGGGCCGAGATCAAGAGCGGTTTTCACATGTATTTCCAGTGACGCAGCTTGGAGGCCGCGACCACCCACCTGCTTTGTGAAGTCTGGATTTCTGCGGTGCCCACACACCCACGTCGCATCGCCCGAGAAAGGCAGCGCCGCGCCACATCACGCCACCTAAGCGTTTCGCGACCTGACATCAGCGTCAGCACCCTCATCCGAGGTTCAGGAAAGTCATCCACGAATGCCAAAGATCGTTTCAACGGCAGCCCCACAACCACTATCGTCCGCAGGCCGAAACCCGCAAACATCAACAGGTTCCCAACAAACGAAAAGGGCGCCACCGGGGCGCCCTTTTGCTTCTGTTATAATCCGGCGATCACTCGAGGATTTTGCTGACGACGCCTGCGCCGACGGTGCGGCCGCCTTCGCGGATGGCGAAGCGCAGGCCGTCTTCCATCGCAATGGGCGCGATGAGTTCGACCGTGAACTTCAGGTTGTC
>NZ_JBAPLA010000014.1:0-18277 GCF_037083845.1 Roseovarius sp. E0-M6
CGAAGATTGTGAAGCCGGGGTTGCAAACGAGATTTCCTTCGTTGCCAATCTCTTCCCGGAAGCTGCGTGAGAGAAGAGGTTCTGGATTCCACTGCCTGGTTGCCAAGCTAACGCAATAGACCCGTCTGCATAGATCTGTCGCTGCATCAGGCCTGAAAAAATGGTGTCCCCTCTCGATTCGGATGTGTTGAGGGTGCAGGCGCGTCCTGATCCGACGCTGCATAGCGCGCTAAGATTACCCTCAGCGGCCACGTAGGCCGCGTGTATCGTAACGGCGTGCGCGCCGGGCCAACTTAGCTTGCCAACGGAATCAAGTGACCTCGACTGAGCATTTTGGGGCTGCTGAATGGGATCGGAGAAGAGCCTGTCCACGATAGTGCTGAAGTTGGGGGCACCTAGGCATGTCGATGAGGTATCCTTATATGCTCCCGCCGAACCCGCCGCTCAACGAAAAGACAGACAGTTGAGCCATCTGCTCGACAGACTAAACTTCTTCCAGAGCAAGCAAATGAAGCAATGCCTAGACGGTTGAGGTCGGACCACCCACGAGAACCGCGCGCGCGACAAGCATCTCCAGGCGCTCGCTTTCCATCAGGCCGCGCAGATCGGCAAGTACCGAAGGCGCGAACTGCCAGACACCGAGCAGGCCGATCCCGATGTCGCGTGGTCCTTAATTGGGTTCTGCCTCAATCTGAAACCGTAACTGGTCTGACTCGAACATCGGAGCCTTGGCACCACCACTTGGGGCAATGCCCCTGAAATATTGCACACAGCATGATCGCGATGTAACAAGAGGGTGTTATCGCAAGGGGTTGCCGCCTGCCCAGGTAACGGACCATCATCGGGAGAAAGCAACTGGACGAGAATTCACCCATCCGGTCGCAGCGATCAACACTTGTACATGGCTGGAAGCACTATCGCGGATTGTTCCGCCAGGATGGTTTCCTGAGGGATCTGCTGATCGTCTTCGTCTTTACCGATCTGTTCTTCATTGTTCTCTACACGATCTTTGGGGTGCTGAAGGCCCTCGGCCTTGCGCCCGAAATCCCGTCATTCCAGCTCAATGCCGAAACCGGGCTTGCGTCGATCTGGAACTACGGAAAGCTGATGGTTTCAACTGCTGCGCTTGTTCTGATCTGGAAGCGTGAGAGGGGCGTCTCTCTGATCATCATGACGGGATTGTTCCTCTTCTTGCTGCTCGATGATTACTACGAAATACATGATCACGTCGCCCGGGCGCTGGGGGAGCAGATATCGATAACTGCGCTCCACAGCCTGCATCCACAAAATCGTGGGGAGCTTTTCGTTTATTCCGTGATCCTCGCCATTGCCGCGCCGTTGCTGTGGCTGGCGGTGCGGAGAGTGACGCCGCCCTCCCGTGCATTCGTCGGCGCGCTGGCGGCCGGAGTGATCATGATCGGGCTGTTTGGTGTGGCGGTCGATGTCCTGCACGGCGCGCTTGATGCGATGCTCGGCGGGGTTTCAGACGTGATCGGCAAGATCTTCAACCGGCTCATGACGATTCTCGAGGATGGAGGCGAGATGATCGCCATGTCTGTCTGCGTCTGGCTGTGCATCATCCGCCTGTGGGAACGCCGCAGGGAGTGAGCCGCAACCACCAATCCTGCGGTATTGCTGCCTTTTCCTTTTATGCCGTCTGCAAACGATTGTTGCTCCCCTATGAACATTACGTTAAACTTTTATGAAATTATGAAAGCTGATCGTTATGGACATCTGGACCATCTTTGTTGCGTTTTACGTCGCTTCGTCGATCTTCGCGATCACCATGACGTATCGCGAACAGAAACGGCGCGGACACAGAACGCCTGTTTTCGCACTGATCGGATATCTTCTTTGCACGGTTTGGCCACTGGTCGTCGCGGCGATCCTCGTGTTCACGAGGGTGTTCCCCGAACCGGGCGAGTACCCGTCGGAACGATCCTGACAGGAACACTGCAGAAACGGGAGCGTTCCGGCACATGAGACGGCCAGGACGCAGGCATCTTGTTCCGATAGTATCGCGTGTTTTGCCATATCTCAGCGATGACTGGCGTGAGCGGGTTACCCGCCAGATGCATCCCAGGAATTCTCGCGCCCGTGAAGGCGTGAAGCAATATCTGCCGCCGGATATTCCAGTGGATCTGTTCTTCAGACGCCTCGACGATGAGGGCATACGCGTCGTTGTTCTGAGGTGGTTCGAGGCTCTGCCGCATATTGCCCCCGGACATGATCTCGACATTCTCATCGCAGATGACGCGATAGACCGTGTGCAGGCGCTGATGTCGTGTTGGCCGGAGGGTCAGCGCGTTGATTGCTACTCCGAAACCGGCTTGCGGGGGACGGGATATCTGCCGCCATCAGCTGACAATGTTCCTGCCTTTCCCCCTGCCATCGCGGCGGCGATCCTCGGAACCGCGCGGCGGTGTGATGGTGGCTGGTGGGTGCCGGGGCCGCGTGAGCATGCGTTGGCATTGGCGTATCACGCAATTTATCTCAAGGGCTATGCGTCCGGCCTGCCACCGGATGACCGGACGCCCTCCTCCACCATCGGCTCACATGATTACTCTGCCGTCCTGACGGAACTGACCGCTCGGATAGGCGTCCCGCTTGAGCCGCCCGTGACCATGTCAAGTCTCGATCGAATGCTCGCCCGGGAAGGGTGGCGCCCGCCTCCCGATCACCTTCGTCGGCTTGCCGCGCGCAACCCTTGGATCGACAGTGAGTTGCTATGAGCGTGCTGGCATCGCGGACCGATCTTGAAGGGTATTTCCGGGCTCGTGGCATCTCCGCGCTGGAACTCGGACGAATCCACGCATCCGACGGGAGCCATGCCGCACTTCTTGTGCCCGACGAGGCACGCATGGGGCGCAGGTGGATGCGCAAGGCCGGGCTGGCTAGTGGACAGCTCTTCTCGCCCGGCGGTGGCACGGGACGTTCCTTCAGGCTGACAGGTGCCGAGAGCGAGGTAACACTATCTCTCTTTCCTGTCGACCTGGCGGAGCATCTTCTGGCGCGTGCTGATGAGCTGGAGGCCTTGGACCGGTTTCGGATCGCCGCGTATATCCGCGCCTATTTCGGATCGCCCGCCCGCATCATGGGGCGCGACGATACCGATGACCACGAAGCATTGGGCCTTATTGCGGAGGCGGCGGGGTATGACGCGTCGATCTTTCAAGACCGCGCCGCACTCGATGCCGAACTGGTTGAAGCCGGTTGGCGGCCCACGCATGACATGCTCGACAGGCTGGGCATAGCGGATCCGTGGCTACGCGATCACATGCAGGCCAGGGTCGCGGCAGGGCAGACGCCCCCGGCTGGATTTGCAGTGTATTTCCTCAGGAAACGTGCAATGTCCCCGGGGCGTGTTGAAATGGCGCGCACCGCAATTCACACCAGCGGGTTCGAGATATTAGCCGAGCAGTCATTGTCGCCCGACCTGGTCGAGAACTTGAGGAAATCGACACGAGGAGGAAACTGGCGCAAGGGTCCGTTTCCTGTCAGCGGTGGTCCGCCTGCATATCTGTTCTTCGTTCTCGATGTCTTTCCGCATCCCCCCTATGCGAAGACCCGCCTGCGTCATCCGCTTCTCGACAATTTCAGGACACTGACCTGCAAGGAGCGGATTCGCACCGCAATCCTGACCGAGGTGGCCAGTTCTCAGGCTTTCAACCCTGTACATTCGACGGATACCAGCAACGAGGCCGCAAAGATAGCGTCTATGGTTCTCGGTGCGGCGGCATGTCTGGAATTGCTGCGGTCAGTCGACGATCGACTGGCGCAGGTCGCCCAACGAGCGGACGGGGGTACTCCTGCGGGACCGGCCACGAACGGCTTTGTGTACATGCGTCGCGGTTCCGTCCTGCGCAAACTCTATCGCCCGCACCTTGCCAGCAAGGCTGGCGCAGCTCTTGCGTTGCATCGGGGACTTGGGGTGTCGGATCCCGGCTGGGGGCGAATGCTGGATGGGTCGAGCGAGGCAGGTTACGTTGATTTTGCCGAGCCGGGGGAAGGGCTCCGCCCGGTCGCAGTCTGCCCTCTGCCCCTCGATTTGCGAGCGCTCGAACAACTGCGCGACATCCTTAAGGATACTGAAACGGCCGGCTGGCGCATTGACGAAAACTCTTTGTTCGAAAGCCTTTGGTATTCGCCGGAGCGGTCGAAACTCGTTATACTCGGCGCAGAAGGCGAGCGGGGGGAAGGTGGTCTCCTCGGCGGCATGCCTGCCAAGCGCTGGCGTGAGGTTTTCGGGGTCCCGCGCTCAGTGTCTATACAAGGCAATCCGCTGCGCCGCTGGCTTTGGCGGCATATGATTCATCCGGCCGCCTCTTGGATCGGGCGGGTCCAGCGCAGCTCGCGGCAAGGGCTGTCTGGTCTGAGACGCCTTTTGCGGCGTTGAAGGTTCAGTCAGGCTTCCATTCGCAGCCGTTTACTACCCTTTGCCAGTTCCGCGATCGTTTCGGCCATCGCCTCGACATGGTCTGGGGTGGCACCCGAATGGAACGGCAGGCAAAGAAGTGTCGTCTTGATCCGTTCGGCCACCGGCATCTGGGCCCGGCTGTGGATCGGCAAGCCGCGGTAGCATTCGTAATCGGTGCAGATCGGCCAGAAATACTTGCGCGCAAATATTTTTCGCTGCTTTAACCTCTCATACAGATCGTCACGCGATGCGCCGAATTCCTCGGGATCGACGCGCAGCAAGTAGTACTGTTCCGACTGGACCACGTGCTCTTGGATCACCTGGGTCCGCAGACCGTCATGGGCCAAAATGATCTTATCATAGCATGCCCGCAGGGCCTTGCGCGCTGCGCGTTCGGCTGGTGCCGTATGGAGATTGAGCAGGCCGACCGCCGCGTGCAACTCACTCATCTTGCCGTTTATGCCGACGCAACTCACGATTTCCTCGGATTCGATGCCGAAATTGCGCGCGAGTCCAAGGCGTTTGGCAAGGGCGGTGTCACGCGTCGTGACCAGTCCGCCCTCGACCGTGTTGAACAGCTTGGTGGCATGAAGCGAAAAGGCACTGACATCACCCATCGCCGCGATGGATTGACCACCCTTATGTGAATAGAAGGCATGCGCCGCGTCGAATAGCAGACGCAGCCCATGCGTATCGCAAAGCGCCTGCAGAGCATCCACGTCGCAGATCGTGCCATAAACATGCACACCCAGGACCGCTGCGGTGCGTGGGCTGATCGCCGCCTCGACCGCTTGCGGATCAAGCGTCAGCGTATCCGGGTCGATATCGGCAAAGACGGGCGTGAGGCCGCAGGCTGTTATGGCGTGGGCCGTGGCTGGGAAGGTAAGCGGCGTGGTGATCACCTCGCTTCCCTTTGGCAGGTCGAGGGCAAGCATTGCACATTGCAGAGCGGAGGTGCCCGAGCTGAAGAGCTTGGCGACCGGTACGCTCAGCAGTGCGCTCAATTCTGCCTCCAGCCTGTTGTGCATCGCGGCTTCGTTGGTGACGATTCGCGTGGCCCAGACCTCTTCGAGCAGGGTGTTTAGATCGGCGAGGTCAGGCAGGACGGGGCGGGCGACGTAGAGAGGATCCATTGCGTTGTCTCAGGTTTGGGAGATCGGAATGATCTGGTTATGCAAAATCGGCCACATAGCTGGTCACAGGCTAAGAACCGCATCGTAACGCGCGAAAATGTCCGGCGGCGAATAGCTCTGCATCCGTTGGAGGGAGAGCGTCTCGTATCGGCTGCGCAGTCCGGCCTCATCCATCAGGTCCATCGCATCGGCTAGCGCGGTAACATCGTCTACTGGCACCAACACGCCCCAGTGCGCCTGTTCGGGGCCTTTCACATGCCCCGTTAGCGTATCGGCGAGTATCTCGGCAGGGCCTGAGTGGCAATCGGTCGAGATCACCGCTCGCCCCAAAGACATCGCTTCGACCAGCGCATTCGGAAACCCTTCACTGCGGGAGGCTGAGACATAGGCGGTGCCACGAGCGAGGAACGCCTGCGGATTGTTGATATAGCCTGGCATGTGGACACGTTCACCTATTCCCAGCGAGTTTGCCAGCGCCACGAGGCGTGTGCGCTCCGGCCCCTCGCCGAGGATAAGCAAAGCGCGATCTTTGTTTGCATGAGCGGCAAAGGCGCGCAACAGCACCTCGCCCCCCTTGTTTGGAACCAGTCGACCGACCGCGACAAAAAAATCCTGCGGAAGATCGATCTCGGCTTCTTCCTGTCCTCTGAGCTGCAGCGCGTCTGCAAAGACCGGATTGGGGATTGCCGTGATACGGTTCGCGGGTACGCCGTAGCAGCGCTCCAATTCGTTACGCACTCCGCCCGAGACCGCGATCACCTTGTCGGCGCGAGGGTAGAGCCATCGTACCATCGCCCGCTGCAGACGACTCCGCGCTCCGCGACCGAGGTGACTGGTGGTATGGACTCGTTCACTGATGATGCAATGGAAGTCGCTGCTCCGTCGCGCCAATACCGCCGCGCAATTGGCCCGTGTGAGAAAGCTCAAAACGACATCGGGTCGCCACAGCGAGATGAAGTCACCGGCCTGCAGGAAGCTGCGAAAAAAGCTGCCACGGGAATCAAGTCGGATCCGTTTGACTTCGGGTGGTGCGGGATGGGCATCGGGCACGTCATCGAGTGTGGCAATGCACAAGTCCCAGTCTCCCGTGCTGGCCAGATGGGCGGCGATACTTACGAACACCTTCTCGGCACCGCCACCTTCCAGAGAGTTGATCATGAGAAGGAGTCTACGCGCCATTGCTTACGCCTTCGACTGCTGCTCTGCGTGTGGTGCTACGATACGGCGCAAGGGCGCGCCACCGGCCAGAAGCTCGATTTCTGCGAGCGTCGTGCGCGCGATTTCTTGCCAGTCGAAGTGGGACAAGTCCACGTTCAGGCTCTGCGTATAGTCTGACAGATCGGCATCGAGTTTTTCCGTCAGTTTCTCGGTCGACCCGACCGGAAAGTAATTTCTCTGAGGGAGGCCGATGTTGAGATTCGCGTCGATGTCGCTGAGCAGAACCGGAACACCCGAATGAAGCGCCTCAAGTGCGGCGATCGACAGCCCTTCATGGTAGGACGGAAGAACGAACAGACCACTTTCAGCGTTCAGCGCGAGAACCGTCTTACGCGGAACCTTCCCGACGAGGATGATGTTTTCATCGCGTTCCGCGCGATCACTCAGCGATCGGGCGTAATCACTTGCGTGATCCGAGTCACCCACGATCACCAGCTTCCAGGGCGGCTCCTTCAACGGCAGGCGTGAAGCCTGAAATGCCTTGATTAGCAGGTCGTGCGCTTTTTCCGGCACCAGCCGTCCCACTGAAATGACGTAGGATCCCGCGTTCAGCGCATGTTTCGCGAGCAGATCGGGGATGGCTTCCGAAGGCTCTTCGCTGCTGAAACCGTTAGGGATATGCACGATCCGGTCCGCTTTCTTGGGAAAGCGGGCCTGCAGCCGCTTTGCGGTGCTGGGCGATACGGTAATCACACGATGCGAGAAGCGCACAGCCAGACTTTCGCCCCGCCGAAGCATAAAGCGAGAGAATGGTCCCCACTTCTGTCGCCGGTAATCAGCACCGTGGTGCGTAAAGAGCAATCGAAGGCCCAGAAGGCGCGCCATGGGGGCCAGCAGGCCAGGGCCGATGGCGTGGAGGTGGACAAGATCGGTGCGCAATACGAAGCGCGCATAGAGAAGCGCGATCAAGGTATGGACTATAGTTTCTGCCGACGGGTGGCGGGGTGCCCAGATCGGGATCTGTTCAACACCGTTCACCTCTTTCCGCGCATCGACATAGGCTTGGCGTGCCAGCAGTGTGATCTTCAACTCTCCGGGGGCCACATTTGCGAGGATATGCGGCAGAAGCTGCGCGCAGTGTGTCTCGATTCCTCCCATGACGTCGGGAATGCCCCTGAGACCTATAACCGTTAACTTCGTCAACTTCGCTTCCCCTATCCAACTCTGGGCTGCGACCTTGGCTCTTCGTGCCGGAAGTCGTGCCAAGATAAAAAAAGATAAAGAGATAATAACAATTATCCAGTATAACTTTGTATATGATCGAAATAGAGAGAAACTATGCAAAGAAGGGGCAACAATCCCGGTCGCCTACCGAGACTGTTGAAAGAGTCAGACAGTTTGAGAAGCAATACAATAACGATTCGTGACCGCGCCCAGCGGTCAGAAGGTAGCTGCGGAATCAGTGTCGTGATTCCAACCTGCAATCGTAGCGACTACCTGCGTGAAGCGGTGCAGAGCGCTCTGGCGCAGACTGTCGAGATACGCGAAGTTATCGTTGTTGACGATGCCTCGGACAGCGATCCGCGCTCCCAGCTTGCAGATCTTGGTGACAAGGTGAAAGTCCACCGCCTGCCAGAACGCAGCGGTGCCAATGTCGCCCGCAATCTTGGCATCGAACTGGCCAGCGGGAGGTGGGTCGCACTGCTGGACGATGACGATATATGGGTGCCCGAAAAGACCGAGACGCAACTCTGCGCGATGGGCGTGGAGGGTGAGACAGAGGCTGAATTCGCGCTCAAGGTGGAGGCTTGCTTGTGCATCGCTCAGGATGTTGGAGGTCCGGCCGACAAGCCACGGAATATCTCGGACATCGCCGAGCGTCTGCGCAGAGAGAACCCCTGTGGCACCAGCGGGCTGATCGCCCGTCGCGCGCTGCTGTTAGCAGAGCCTTTTGACGTCATGCTGCGACGCGCACAAGATTGGGATCTCTTCGTGCGCCTTGCAAAGCGTGGGCAACTGATGTTGGTCGAAAAGCCTCTCTATTTCCGTCGTGTGGGACATGATCGAATCACCACCAATGCTATGCGCCAAACGCCGGAAGAGCTCTTTGCAACGGCTGCTGCTGCCACACACAAGCATCGCGACTGGCTGGGCGAGCCCGCCTACAGGCGGCGGTTGGCCATAGCTATGCTCAGCTATATCTCCCAGCGAGAACGCAAGTTGCGTTACATCACGGCGGCCATCCGCCATTCCGGATTCCGGGTAACATTGGGCGTTCTGGCGTCCAAACTTCGTTGAATGTAAGAAACAAGGAGCGCGGCAATGGACCAGAACGAATATACCGATTATCGGGCGCTGCTGCACGCGACACTTGCCGATGTCGATGCGCTGATGTCGCAGACGGTCTATGACGCGCTCTTCGATGCCGCTGCGGAACATGGGCCGCAACAGGTGCTGGAGATCGGTACCGCGCATGGGGCCGGGACGATCGCGCTGGCTCTCGGCGCGGCCTCTCGCGGGCACGCAACGCGGATCACGACGGTCGACACGCTTCAGGCGCTGCCAGACATCCCCTCGTCGCGGGCGCGCTTCGGCGGCCCGGCCGAGAACAAGGAGATCGTAGAGGGCAACTTCTGTAAAGCCGGCGTGGAGGGCCGAATTGTCCTGCATGTGGGGCGCAGCGATGACTTCGCCACCGTGATTCCCGAGGGGTTTGTCTTGGAAATGCTGGTGCTCGATGCGGATGGACGCATCGACCGTGACCTGGCACTTTTCGGACCGTACTTAGCGGCGGGGGCGGCGATAATCGTCGACGATATCGACGGCAAAGTCGGCGCGGCCTTGCAAGGCGGGCGACTTGCGATCGACCTCAAGCATGTGATCTCGCAAAAGTTGACCACACGACTCGTCGATGAAGGATATTTACGCCTCGAAAAGCGAACGGTCGATACGTCCTTCTTTCGCGCGCAGGATCCGGCCGGCTGGGATTATGGGCGCATGAATGAGATAGCCATCGCCTGCTATCGCGAGCTTGTCTTTCTGAATACCACAATCTCTTCGGTGCTGACGAGCAGCATCGCCTCTCTGCTGAGCTCGAAACCCTTGCTCCGGCCGCTATATGGCGGGGCGCGGTCGGTCTATCGACGTCTTTCGGGGTGCGGCCGCCCAGGTTAAGGGAGGCGACCTTAAAGCGCGAGTGCACTGAGCAAAGAAGCTCTCCGGCTTTTATGTGCCTGACGCCGCTGTAGGCTGCCCAGTGCACGCCCTATCAGCCACACAGGATGCAGCCCCGCACGCTTCGCCCTTTGCAGCCAAGGCGGGTCGTGGAGAAAGCTGTGGCAATCAAGGCCAGTGAAGGGCCGCCATTTTCCGGAATACGGGTTCTGGCGCATCCCGATGTCGAACAGTGTGGCGGCGCTGTCATCATCCCGAATGCCTGAAAGAAAGGCTGCCTGCTCCGGTTTGAGGGATTCCGGGTTGCGCCGCGCGAATTCGAAGTCGATACAGCGTAGGGCACCATTTCGGGCATCGATCAGCACATTGTCGCGTGGTGTCAGGTCGAGCGGATCCCAGCCACGCGCGGTGACCAGTTGCGCGAATTCCGCAAGCTCCGCGACACATGACATCGGCAGAAGCCATGGAAGCGACATGACCGACAGAAGCGGGCTGGCGGGCTGCTGTATGATGTACTCGAAATAGAGCGCCGTTCCGGTCCGATGCAATATGCGTGCAGGTACCGGGCTGAGTGGGGCTATATCATCGTGAAATGCGATCTCGTTGGCCATGGCCTCGCCGGCGGTGGCCCGAAAGGTCTTCTTGACTGCCATGCCACCCTGCCATTCGACCAGTTCCACCTTGGCGCGATGCCGGTGGCGGCTGAGGGTGGAAATGACCGGCTCGCGTGTCTCCATTCGGGTGCGACGCAGAGCGATACGCTCGCGTAGCACGGCGCGGTCCTCGCCCGTCAGAACAGCATCCATGATGGCCACGGCATGTTGGGAATTCACGGCGATTTTCAAATCACCAACCGCAGCACCGAGGGTCGCGCCAAGGTGGAAGGCCGCGCCGTCGATGGAGGAATGTGCGAAGCTTTCGCCCGGCGGATCCTCCGCCTCTATCAGCGGATCGAAGCAGATCAGCACGGGAGAGCCGGATCGCGCGACGCTGGCCGAAGGCACTGAATTCGGGACTTCGTCGAGGACCCGCTCTGCAAACAGCTCGAAGCCCCTGCGCGCGAGAGCCGCGACGGCGGGCGCCAACCGCTCCGTCCCGGTGCCGGGCCTCGCCACGACGACACATAGCTCGCGCATCAGATGTCACCTCGATCATGTCGCAAGACAGCGAGGCCTCGCCGGAACCACAGGATGGACCGGATCTGCATCTTCGCGACCGGCCGGAGCGAAGGGACCAGGGGAGCTAGAAGAAGTGGTGCCAATGTGTAGGAAATCAACGTGGCCCATGCCGCTCCTTCGGCCCCAAACCTGGGAATAAGCAAGAGGTTGAGGGCTACGTTGCTCACTGCACCCGTGAGGTTGATGAGCGCCGAGCTCCAGTAAAGTCCATCGGCCAGAAGGTACTTGTGAATGAGTTGCCGCGTCGCGAAGACAACGCCAACCCAGACCTGGATCTGTAGCAGGGCCGTTGCAGGAAGGTATTCCGGCCCGAAGAGCAACCCGATCAGAGGCGCGGCCCAGAAGAAGCTGGTGAGAGCTATCAGTGTACCGAAGGCGGCAAAGGCATCCATCGCCTCCTGAATGCGCCGCCGGTAATGCTCGGGTGCCGTGCTCCGAAGCTCCATCATTCGGGGAAAGGCGGCCATCGCCAACGTCGAGGGCAGGATGTACCACGCTTCGGAAAGACGGGTGGCAACCGCATATTGGCCGGTCGCCTCTTTCCCGACCATGTTGGCGAGAAACAGGATATCGACTTTAAGATAGATCACCGTCGAGATCGATCCAAGTACCAACGGCAAGGCGCTGCCTGCATAGCTTCGCATGAGCCCACGGTCGACCCGCAGCCGAGGCGATTTTCCGGTGCGTATGTAATAGGCCAGCCCGGCGGCGATGCCCTGTGTCACGATCTCGCCGCCGGCGGCGATGATGAAGGCATCCACGGATGCATCCAAAAGGACCAACAGCATTTTCAGCAAGGTGAAGGTGAGTAGAACGCAGACCTCAACGATCACGAAAATCCGCGGATTCTGCAATGCGATGAACTGTTCCTTGATCGTATCGAAGATCTGGAACAGTAGCGCGACCCCCAGAAGCATGCACAACAGCGCAATGTTGTCATGTTCGATGGGAAAGCGGGTCGAGACGACATAGATCACAGCCAATGCGGCAAGCGTGCCGCCCAAGCGCATCGCGGTGATGGTCCCGAGGATCCGCTCGGCATCCTCAGGGCGGGTGGCGTATTCGCGCAGCGCCAGATTGCGCATACCCAGCGTGGTGAGCGGCATCACCATCACGACAAGCGAAATCGTGTAGTTCAGCACACCGAAATTTTCAGGGCCGAGGTGCCGTGCCAGCACTATGCCCAACACCAGTGAGTTGAAAATGGTGGTGACCTGCCGGGCCAGCAGCCAGCCTGCAGATTTGAAGAAACGTGCTCGCGCCTCGGCGACTTTCGGCAGGCGGATCATCGCGAACCTGCCTGCTGCATGCGCTGCAGGGGCCGGCGTTCGGGTTGGCGTTCGGTCAGATGCCAGGTGACGGCCACCAGAAGCGCGACAAAGATGATGCCCTCGGGCCGGATCAAGAAGGAGGTCCCGAGGCTGCCGATCATCAGTGCGCCATAGCCACCGGCGAGAACCGCATTGGTCGGGCGTGGCGCATGTCTCAACGCCGCCCCGACAAGACTGCCGACGATGCCGATCCACAAGAGCAGCCCGAGGAGCCCGGTCTCAAAAAGTATGCGCAAGAACTCGTTATGCGGATGAGTGCCGATGAAACCGGTATCGGCACCAGGCCCAAATCCGATCAAATGCCGCACCAAGTCGGCCTGCGCATACCCCTCGAGATAGGCCGCACCAATGTAGATCCGGGCGGAGAGTAGGTCTTTTTCCGCTGCGCTGAACTCCTGCGCCGGTTTTGCGAGATCACCCAGCATGCCGATAGCCGTGACCAATTCCGAAAAGCGATCCGAGGGCAGCAGCGCCACCACCACCGGCACGACGGCCAGCACGGCGATCAGGGAAATGACAGCCCGCCGGTTCTGCCCTTTTCTGGCTGTCATGAGTACGATGATCGCAATCAGAGACGGCAGAGAGGCAAGGATGAGTGTGCGGTAGTTGGCCAGGACCATCGAGGCCATCACTATGCCGAACGCCGTGAACAGCCAGAACCGTTTGCGCCAGGGATAGACGGTCACCAGCCAGACCGCGCAGAGCGCTACGGTCGAGAACACAGCCTCGTGTACATAATTTCCGACATAGCTCACGCTGCCATCCATCCCGATCTGTGACTGCCCCAGAAGGACCGCGGTGAGTTGCAATCCGATGGGAAGCGAAAACACCGCCAGAAGGCAACCCAGCACTGTTCGGTTTCCGTGGATCCCAAGGGCCCGATGGATCAGCACGACGATCAGGATAAACATGATCCACAGCGTCCCGGTATTCAGCAATGCGCTCAGTTGTCCGTTCAAGAGCGCGCTGAGCAACAGAACGGCAACCATTGCTCCGAACGGCATCAGGCGAGGCCGGCGCAGGCAGTCGAGCGGGACGATGAAGAGCAACGCCATCACGGCGATGAACGTTCCGAGTGCCAGAATCGACTGGCCCGCAACAACTGTGCGCAATGCCGGTTCACCGAGAGCCGTCAGCGCGAAACGCACCCAGATCAGAAGGATTACGGCCCGCGAGAGCTGATCGTCCCCGAGCGCGCGTATCTGCCGCAAGAGCACCACGAGGCTCACCGTGATTACAAGGAGTGAGACCAGCATCCACATGACCGCTCCCTTCTCCTCTTAAGTGCTGGGGTGCTCGGGTAGCTGCAGGGGCGACCTTGGGCCGGGAAGTTGCATGAGCGCGGCCTGTCGCTCGCGCGGCATCATGGTCAGTGCCAGCGCGCTGATTGCAATACCCATCTCTTCGAGCGCCCGCGCGCATTGCTGTATCCGGTCGAGACGTGAACGGTTCCACGCAGAGGCGAAGACCGTGTGGTCTGCCTGCTGCCCGATCTCGAGAAGTCCGGAAGAGAGTGGCATGGTTCGTGCATCCAGGATGACGATATCAGCCCCCAGAAGGTTCCCGCGCCGGTCCTCCAGTTGGTCCTCGATCGCGAGTTCCTCATCCATAAGTCGCAATATGTCGTCAGAGTAATTGAGAAAGCCGAAGCCTGCCCTCTTGAACTCTTCGGTCTGGGCGAAATCAGTGAGCCACCCATCCTCGTCCGCATTGATGAGCAGGGTGTTGGAGTCTCGGCTGAAGCTTTCTGCCAGCAACATGGAGAGGGTGGATTTCCCCTCACCTCGGTCGGCAGAGGTGATCATGATCAGGCTGGTCCAGTTTTTCGAGCGGGGTCTGAGATAGGATTTCAGCCAGTTTACCGAGATCGCCAGTTCCGAATCGGCATGGTCCTGAAAGTAGCGCAGCAGATCCGACGGATGCTTCACGTCGGGCAGATGGGGCAAGGTGACGAGTGTGCCCATACGATTCAATGCCACGAGGTCGAGCGTTTCCATCGCTGGTTCCTCTTCCTCCCTCGGACCACGCGCATGACCGATGGTCAGATAGATCAGCATGCCCCCACCCGCCACGATCCCGGCCAGCAAGGCTAGTTTTGCTTTTTGCGGTGCGACAGGGGCAGAGGGGCGTTCGGCCTCTGCCACGAGGCGTACGCCTGGTGACTGGAACTGGCTGCGCTGCCGTACTTCCTTCTGACGAAGCAGAAAGCGCTCGTAAACTTTGCGCGATGTTTCAAATTCACGTGTCAGGGCATCGAGGCGAAAGTTGTCCTGTTTTGCGGCGACCAGAGCGACACGGACCTCCCGGATCTCGCGTGCCAGATCGTTCTTCCGGTCCTCCAGCGCACCAATGCGAACGTCGAGCCCCGAGATCAAACGGGCCGTTTCCGTTTCCAAGAGCGTTATCAGCTGTCTTCGTGTCTCCTGCGCTTCGCGGGTCTTGGCATGGTCGCCGTAAATGGCGTTGAGTTCGACGATGGTGCCATCAAGCGCGGCCAATTGTTCCACCAGTGCGGTCACGGTTGGCACCTCCGCCACCGAGGCCAGCGTCAGATAGTTACCGTAGGCTCGCAACTGGGCAATCTCTGTACGCCGAGCCACAAGTTCTGAACGCAAGTTATCCAGCTGGATCGATTGCGTGGTCAGTTCGGCCAGCTGCGCATCAAGATCAGCCGTGGTGGCACGTTCCGATACGATCATCTCCCGTCCGAACTCCGATAGCTCTTTTTCATCTGCTTCCAGTTGGGCGCGCGCATCGTTCGTGCGCTCTTCCAGCCAATTTGTCGCACGTTCGCCAGCCGCAGCTTTGACTGCGATCTGATGCTCAATGTATTGCGTGGCGATTGCATTGCTGATCTGTGCGGCCAAGCTCGCACTTTCCGATGTGGTGCTGATCTCGATAACACGGGACTCGCCGATGCTGCGTATCGAGACATTGTCTCGCAAGGCGCGCGCCGCACGCTCGATCGGGTCGCGGGGGCTGCTGACGGGAGGCGTTTCGACGCCCAGCATCATCTTTACCTTGCCCAGCATGGTGGAGACCATGTCCGATAATTCATCAACTGGCGTGGGTTCGCGAAGGGTAGAGTTGAACTCCGCCCGAGAGGTCAGATCGAGATCCTCCACTACGGCCCGCATGATTTCCGGCGAGCGCAACAGGACGACAGCGCTCTCCAGCGTCGCGATTCCATCGGGCGCCTCGGGCACTGCATTGGGGATGTCGATCACCGGATCTGCCTGTATCTCTAGGAGAACCTGGGCGCTGGATTCGTAGCTGGCCGTAACCTGCGTCAGCGCTACATAGGCAAGTACCGTCGCAATCAGACCCGTGAGGATGAGGCGCAACTTGTGCTTAAGTGCGACGGACAGCAGCGAGACGTCGCCATCGGCACCATGCAGACGGGTAGCCGACTGGCGCTCACGGCCCCGGATATTCTCATCCACTCTGTACCAGTCATCCTGCATCGACCATGGTGCTCCTGCTTGTCTAACATGTTCTGTACACTCAGACCCCGTGCTTCTGACGCGAGGCCCAGTTTCTTCTTTGACATGCGGCTTCCGCGTCATACTTCATGAAGCGTTAATGTGCTCACACTATGGCGTTTTGAGGGTTGACATAGGGAAATCAGGTTGGACTCTCCCCACCTTGCGCCTGCGTGGTCATGGGGCGTTTTTCAGGTCTTAAGTTGGCGCTTCGCGACCTGTCTCATGAGCACGTCGCGAATACAGGGTGCATTTCGCCAGTCTGCCGAGGATCCTCGCTGAGATATTCTATAGCGGGAAACTCACCTGTTTCGCAAGAGACCTGATCTGAGGACAGGCGGCTGGCACCGTTGAACCTCGAGGCGAAGATGCGCAGTTGCGCACGTTCGCAATCCTTCAGCCAGATCAACGTATCTTCTGCGGGCTTGTTAATGCGTGAATGAACAATGTAATGCGGCCCTGGTCGCCACAATCGCAATGGGCGGTGGCCCGGGCCGGTGATAACAACATCGACAAGTTGGGTGGTCTCTGCCTTGCTGTCGATGGCGGCATCGGCGTTCCAATCGGCGATTGTCACAGCTTGCGCGTACAGCGCCTCCGCCGAGTCAAGCGTGATGGCATCGTAATTCGTCGTCTCGTAT
The DNA here is from genome assembly GCF_037083845.1 of Roseovarius sp. E0-M6. Taxonomy (NCBI): domain Bacteria; kingdom Pseudomonadati; phylum Pseudomonadota; class Alphaproteobacteria; order Rhodobacterales; family Roseobacteraceae; genus Roseovarius; species Roseovarius sp. E0-M6. The sequence continues at coordinate 16,515 of NZ_JBAPLA010000014.1, forward strand.
GAGATCCAGTCCGGCCAATCTGGCCGCAGGCTGACATCACTCAGAAAGACAGAGATGCCGGGATCCTTTCGGTGGGTCTTGATCGCCGCTCCGTAGCGGTCATGCGATCGCATGTCTCTCACCGTGATATCGAAAAAGGCGACTTGGCGCGGTGTGCCTTCACTTCCGTGGCGCAGAGAAAACCCAATACGCGCCGCTCGCAACTCTGCATTCCGCACCAACATTGGGGTTTCAATCTTCACCCGCCCATCGAATGCACCGCTGAGCACCTCGCTGCCCTCAAAGGCCTTGGTGAGCCAATCCTGTGCGGCGAGCGTCTCGCAGGCGACCAGCGCGGGATGCCGCTCCTGCGCGGTGCCATATGTCGCGAGCAGCAGAATCGGCAAAAAGGCAGCGCGTGTTCTGCTCATCCCATGTCATCCCGCGCGGCGAGTGTCGCCTCGATATGTGCGCGCATGTTCTGAACCACTAGTGGCCAGTCGTAGCGACCAGCCGCACGCTCGCGTGAAGCCAATCCCATCCGGGCGCAGCGTTCGGGATCGTCAAGAAGGTCAGACAGCCGATCGGCCAACGCGTTTGCCTCTCCAGGCGGCACGAGAAAGCCGTTAATCCCGTCCTCGACGATATCGGGCAGGGCTCCCACGCGTGTGGCTATTATTGGAAGTTGGTGCCACATCGCCTCTACAAAGACATTTCCGAAAGGTTCAAGACGTGTCGGCATGCAAAAGATCGCGGCGCGAGCATAATACTCGGGTATCTCGACGAGGGGGAGGAGACCCAAGTAATTCACGCCGTCGAGATCTTGGTCGTCGGGTACGCGACTGATCACCGTCAAGGTAGCGTCTGGGTGGCGCTCGCCGAGCATTCTAAAGGCACGGAGCAGAGTCGGCCCCCCTTTTCGCTGCCAATCCGCCCCTATGAAGAGGATCTCCTTGCGAGCGTAGCGTATCGGATTGGCGGGTTGCGAACGAGGGACAGTGGAATTGCTCCCAGTATATATGCACGCGACATGTTCCGGGTCTACCTCGTAATCTTCGATCAGCGCGCGGCTGACATTGGTACTCCACGTAAAGATCTTCTCCGCGTTGTGATAGATCTCGCGCTCGCAGGCACGCCATCCTGAAGAGTAAAGATCGGCAATGGTGAATCCGTCGAATTTCAGGTTTTCCAGATGGACGTGGTCCGTGTAGATGAAGTTGGGCACCCCCGGAACGCTGGCATCGAAGAGCGATTGTAGCTGAATGGAGAAGGCATGGCGTTCGGGGTCAATCCGGCCCGCCATCAGCCACTTGATCCAGCGAAAAACGAAATTCGTGCGAAAAAAAGCGTATTTGAGGCGTTTTCGACCGCGCAACAGGTCGGGCAGGTAGGTGGCGACCGCGAACAGGCCGGCCAGCGCCATGCGCAGCCGAGACCGCTTGAGAAATTCGAGCACATAAATGATATCGAGCTCGTAATCGGGAAAGGCTGCTTTCAAAGCCGCAAGCGTGCTTTTGGTGGCGACTGGTGCAGGCGGCGACGGGGTAAGTGAAATCACTGCGATTTTCCGACGTGCGGTCATTTTTTTCCAATCCTCTGTCATTGCCATCAGCGCAGCAATGCACGCCCTTTGCAAGGGTCAGACACGGATGTATTTGAACGGGTCTATTGCGTTAGCTTGGCAACCAGGCAGTGGAATCCAGAACCTCTTCTCTCACGCAGCTTCCGGGAAGAGATTGGCAACGAAGGAAATCTCGTTTGCAACCCCGGCTTCACAATCTTCG
>NZ_JBAPLA010000015.1:0-14453 GCF_037083845.1 Roseovarius sp. E0-M6
AACTCGTAGAAAAAGGCCGCTTGCGCTTCCTGTCTCGGTCCCATCATTGCTCAACCCTCCAACTGATATGGAAAATTGAATCAGCAACTTACGCTCCGATCAAGCGCGAGTTTTTCAACAAAATAAGCCCAAACTTACCATGACCTTGAAGACCTTATTTCGCAGCCGCAGCACGACAGGCCCGGTAAATTCGGCCCAGAGCCGCCTTCCACCCACCACGTCGATGCCGCGCCGCAGCTTCACCATACCGGCCATTCGTCCATGGCGCAGCATTTTCGGAGGATGAAGGTCGTTAGAGCGGGACAAACCGGGCTTTCGCTGTGTCCGCACCGATACTGCTGGAACAGCTGGCGCAGACCGAGGCGGCGGTCGAGGTGCTGGCGCGAAAGACCGGGCTGACAGTCGCCAACGCCTCGCAACATCTGCAGCAACTGCGCCGCGCCGGGCTCGTCACCAGCCGCCGCGCGGGCAAGGCGGTGATCTACCGCTTCAGGACGCGCGCAGCATCGCGCTCATGGGGCTGCTGAGCGAGGTCGCCGAGGCCAATCTGGCGCATGTCACGGATATTCTCGACGGGCTCTCCGGGGATGCCCCCGCGCCCGAGCCGATCACCCGCGCCGATCTTGCCGAACGACTGGCGCAGGGCGCCGTTACCCTGCTCGACATCCGCCCCGAGGACGAGTTTGCCGCAGGCCATATCCCCGGCGCACAGAACACACCAATGGCCGATCTCAACCGGTTCTTGCCCGCGCTCGACCCCCAGGCCGAAATCGTCGCCTATTGCCGTGGCCCCTATTGCATATACGCCCATCAAGCCGTGGCCCGATTGCGACGCCACGGCTTCAACGCGCGCCGCATGCAAGGCGGCCTGCCGGAGTGGCGCGAGGAAGGGCGTCAGGTGCTTTCGTAGGTGCTGAACACTTCTGTACGGCGATCATGGTGGATCAGGAAGACGTCGTAGGCGTCGCGCGCGCTTTCCGGTCCCATGCCGGGTGAACCATAGGGCATGCCCGGGACGGCAAGGCCAACCGCGTCGGGACGTTCCTTCAGCAGACGACGGATATCGGCGGTGGGCACGTGTCCTTCGATCATGTAGCCGTCGATCCGACCGGTATGACAGGAGACCATCTTTTGGGGAATGCCGTTCTCGAACTTGTAGCGCATGAGCACCGTTCCCATGCTCGCCTCGGTCGTCACGTGGAAGCCGTCGCGTTCGAGGATTTCGATCCAGGCTGAACAGCAGCCGCAATTGGGGTCCTTCATCACATGCATTTCCGACCCCGTGGTTTCCGCAAGTGACCCAAAGGGCCATGTCGCCAGAAGCGTGGTTCCACCGAGCAGCAGTCCGCGGCGTGAGAGGGGATCTTGGGTCATCTCGTTTTCCATTCAATGTTGAACAGTAAATCAGTAAGCCGATGCCCCGTAGATCAGAGCTTAACTCGCCTCAGTCTCAGCGCATTGGAGATCACCGAGACCGACGACAGGCTCATCGCGGCGGCCGCGATCATCGGTGAGAGCAACGTCCCGGTAAAGGGATAGAGCACGCCTGCGGCGATCGGCACGCCCAGGGCATTGTAGGCGAAGGCAAAGAACAGGTTCTGCCGGATATTTCGCAGCGTCGCCCGGGCCAGCTTGCGCGCCCGCACGAGACCCGTGAGGTCCCCCTTGAGCAGGGTGATCCCGGCACTTTCCACCGCGACATCGGCCCCGGTGCTCATCGCGACGCCGACATCGGCGGCGGCGAGTGCGGGGGCATCGTTCACCCCGTCGCCCGCCATTGCCACCAGCGCGCCCTTGGCGCGCAACTCCTCGACCAGTTTCTGCTTGTCCTCAGGCAGAACCCCGGCGCGCACCTCGTCGATGCCCAGCCTCGACGCCACCGCCTCGGCGGTGCGCTGGTTGTCGCCGGTTGCCATTATGATGGTCAGGCCCAAGGCATGCAATTCGCGGATTGCGGCCTCGGTCGTTTCCTTGATCGGATCGGCCACGGCCACGATCCCGGTTAATTCCCCGTCGACCGCCACGAACATCGCCGTCTTGCCCTCGGCCCGAAGTTCGTCGGCCTGCGCGTCCGCCGCATTCGTATCGAGCCCGATATCCCGCATCATCGCCACGTTGCCAAGCGCCACGCTCCGACCGGCGACCGTGCCGCGCACGCCCTTGCCGGTCACCGCCTCGAAATCCTCGGCGCGCTTCGGCTTCAGCCCGCGCTCCTGCGCCCCGGCGACGATGGCTTCGGCCAGCGGATGCTCCGAGCCGCGTTCGAGCGCGGCGGCAAGGCGGAGCACCTCATCGTCCTCGCCCCTGAGCGCGATGACATCGGTGAGCCGGGGCTTGCCTTCGGTCAGTGTCCCGGTCTTGTCGACGATCAGGGTATCGACCCGGCCCATGTGTTCCAGCGCCTCAGCATCCTTGATCAGCACGCCGGCCTGCGCGCCCCGGCCCGCAGCGGTGGTGATCGAGATCGGCGTGGCAAGACCAAGGGCGCAGGGGCACGCGATGATGAGAACCGAAACCGCCGCGGCGATGGCAAAGGCCAACGCCGGATCGGGCCCGACCGAGAGCCAGGTGCCGAAGGCGATAACGGCCACGAGCACGACAGCAGGCACGAAGACCGAGGCGACCTTGTCGGCCAGCCCCTGAATCGGTGCCCGCGACATGCGGGCCCCCGCCACCATATCGACGATCTGCGACAGCACCGTGTCGGCGCCGATCTTGGTCGCGCGCATGGCCAGGGTGCCGTTCTTGTTGATCGTGCCGCCGGTCAGGCCGTCGCCCTCGGTCTTCTCCACCGGGACCGACTCGCCCGTGATCATGCTCTCATCCACCGAGGAGCGGCCCTCGATTACCTCGCCGTCCACCGGCACACTGTCACCCGGGCGTACCCGCAGCATGTCGCCCTCGGCGATGTTTTCGAGCGGGGCGTCATATTCCGATCCGTCCGGCAGGATGCGCCGGGCCGTCTTGGGGGCAAGGTCGAGCAGCGCGCGGATCGCATCTCCGGTGCGCTCGCGTGCGCGCAGTTCCAGAACCTGCCCGACAAAGACCAGCGCGATGATCACGACGGCGGCCTCGTAATAGGTGCCGACACCGTCGCCCATCCGGTATTGGTCTGGAAAGACCCCGGGCGCGAAGGTCGCCACCAGCGAATAGAGATAGGCCGCCCCGACGCCGAGCGAAATAAGCGTCCACATGTTGGGCGAGGCGTTGCGGATCGAGTCGATGCCGCGCCGGAAGAACGGCAGCGCCGCCCAGAGGATGATCGGTGTGGCCAGAACGAATTCAGCATAGACCGACATGCGGTGGCCGAGCCAACCGCGCACGTCGAGCCCGACCAGTTCGCCCATCGTGATGATCATGAGCGGCACCGCCGCCGCGGCGCTGATCCACATCCGTCGTGTGAAATCCGTCAGCTCTTCGGAGGGCTCGTCTGAAGGCACCATCGGCTCCAGCGCCATGCCGCAGATCGGGCAGGCACCGGGCTCGTCGCGGATGATCTCGGGATGCATCGGGCAGGTATACTGCGCCCCGGGCTGTGCACGCGTCTCTGCGGCAAGGCCATTGCCGGAAGCGTAGAAATAGGGATCGGTGTCGAATTTTTCCTGACACCCGCCAGAGCAGAAATAGAATGTCTCCTCGCCGTACTCGCGGCTCCGGGCACCCTCCTTGATCTCGACCTGCATGCCGCAGACCGGATCCGTCGCGGTCTTCGCGTCCGGGTCGATTTCGGGGGCCTCGTGATGGTGGTGGGTTGCCATTTCTCGGTGTCCTTTCGATGCGGATATGAGAATTCCAGTGAGTGGACGGTCAAGAGACGGAGTGATGTTTCTCCTGTATTGCCGCGTGGTCACCATGTGTTGCCTCTCGCGGGGGTGGGTTCAGCGTGAGAAAGACGCGTTCGAACAGGAAGATGGCAGCCATTCCGGATAGCGCGATGATCACGATCAGCGGATCACTCTGCCATTTGAGCGTCGCAAAGGCTATGAGCACGATGACGTCCAACGCAATTGCCATGAGGAGGATCCAGCCCCGCGCGCCGATCTCCTCCCGAAGCCTCCGCCAGACCCCCCAATGGATCAGGATGTCCATCACGAGATAGAAGAAGACTCCAAGCGAGGCGATGCGGCTGAGATCGAAGAAGACGGTCAGCATCCCGGCGATTACCACGGTATAGACAAGCGTATGGTCGCGGATGGTGCCCGGCATGCCGAAATGGCTGTGCGGGATCAGCTTCATCTCGGTCAGCATGGCCAGCATCCGCGACACCGCGAAGATGCTGGCGATCACGCCCGACGCCGTCGCAACCAGCGCGAGCGCAACCGTCAGGTAGAAGCCGACGCGGCCCAGAGCTGGCTCGGCGGCCTCTGCCAGCGCATAATCTTTCGCCGCGATGATCTGGTCGAGCGGCAGGCTCGAACCAACGGCGAAGGCAACAAGAAGATAGACGACAACACAGATCGCAATAGAGATGATGATCGCGCGCCCGACGTTGCGGTGCGGGTCAGAGATCTCGGCACCGCTGTTAGTGATGGTGGTGAACCCTTTGAAGGCGAGGATGGCGAGCGCGACCGAAGCCAGGAAGCCAGCCCCCGCACGACCATCCCCGTCATCCGCCGCCTCGAACGAGATGCCGCCAGCCCAGAGCCCGGCGATTCCGAAGGCCGCGATCCCGCCCACCTTGAGCACGGCCATCAGCTGAGAAAAAAGTCCGACCGAACGGTTGCCGGCTGCGTTCACGAGATAGGCGAATATGATCAGACCCACACCGATGGCAGGTACAAGCCACCCCTCTGGTTCGAGCCCGAGACCGCGCATCAAATATGTCGCGAAGGTGCGGGCGACGAGACTTTCGTTAATGACCATCGACAGTGCCATGAGAAGCGCAGCGCCAGCCGCGATCGTCGTCGGGCCATAGGCTTTCGTGAGGATCATCCCGATGCCGCCCGCCGAGGGCCAGGTGTTTGACATCTTTACATAGGTGTAGGCGCTGAAACCCGTCACCGCCGCGCCTGCGATGAAGGCCAGCGGGAACCATGGCCCCGCCATTTCCGCAATCTGCCCGGTGAGTGCGAGGATTCCGGCCCCGATCATCACTCCGGTTCCCATCGCCACCGCGTCGAAGAGTGACAGGCTGTTCTTCTCGTATTGTTGCGCCATCACTCTTTCCCTCCGTCCCTTCGTCGGGTCGACACCCAGAGCAGGGGCAAGCCGGTCACAAGTCCGAGGCCGAGAACGGCCCATGTCGTCCGTCCGAGGTCACCGCTGACTGCCTCGCCTCCGAAATGCGCAAGCAGAAAGCTTGCCGGGATGATGCCAGCCAACGTCGCCAAAGCAAACCGCCAGGCATGCAGGCGGCTGAGCCCGGCGGCGTAGCTGATCATGTCAAACGACACGAAGGGCATCAGACGGGACGCAAAGACTGTCGCCGTCAATGCGGTTTGCGACCCCAGCATCCCTGCATCGACGCGATCACCAAACACTCGCCGCAAGACATCGCGCCCCAGAATGCGTGCGAGCCCGAACGCGATCAACGCTCCGAGTTCGGCGCCGATCACGACTTGTACCGTGCCCCAGAGATGCCCATAGGCCGCCCCGGCTGCCAGGGCGATTGGCGCACTCGGAATCGGGCTGGCCACGACCGCGACGGTCATGAGCGTTACAATCAGAACCGGCCCCCAGAGACCCGCGCGCGCCACCAGCATCTTGAGGCGCTCCCCTTCCAGCAAGCCACGGGCCTCGGCCATTGCCGACGGCGCGTATAGCCAGAGGCCCAGCAAAGCGAGCCCCAAAATGGCCATGCCCGTGAGAAGAGAGGTGCGCAGAGTCATCTCGTTGCCTGCCGGGCTTTCGCAAGATGGCTGCAGGTGTCATCCAATCGAACCTGATCGTCAGGGCGATCACTCATGATCCCCCCTTTGACCCGTGTCATTTCAGATACGTGACGGTCAGCTTGCCATTCAGGCGTTCGACTGTGAACTCGATCTCCTTGCCTGGTTCGAGCCTGTCGAACATGGCGTTGTCGGCCACGCGAAACACCATGGTCATCGCGGGCATTTCCAGCTCGACCAGCTCCTCGTGAATGATGGTCACCTTGCCGTCTTCGGACTTGACGTTTTTGACCACGCCCTTTGTGTAGACGGGTTCGGCCGATGCGCCCATGACGGTGAAAATGACGGCGAAAACTGCGGCGAGGGCGGTCCTGATCGGTTTCATGGTGGTCTCCTTGTTCGGTATGTTCAATTGCTCTGGACGTGGATCGGTCCGTGCATGCCTGCTTCCATATGGCCAGGGATCAGACAGGCGAACTGGAAGGTGCCAGTGTTCGCAAAGCTCCAGACGATATCGCCGGTTTCGCCCGGCGCAAGCCGGATCGCGTTGGGATCGTCATGCTCCATTTCCGGAAACTTCTGCATCAGCTTGCGATGCTCCTCGTTGTTGTCATGGGTATCCATGACGAACTCGTGCTCCACCTCTCCGGCATTATGGATGCGCAAACGAACCGTTTCGCCCGGCTGGAAACTGAGATCGTCGGGCTCGAAGAGCATCTCTCCGTCAGAGTTCTCGCGCATCGTGATCTCGATGGTCCGGCTGGCCTCTTCCGGTGTGCCGGGCCTTCCGACCTGCATCATGTCGGCGTGGCCATGCCCCGCCATATGCCCGTCGTCATGGCCGTGCCCGCCCTCATGGGTGCCTGCGGCCATGGCGGCCCCTGCAGTTAGAAAGGCCGCGGCGATGAGTGGTGTCAATTTCATGGAGATACTCCTCTTTTCGTTTCAGGGTCTCAGCCTCTGGTCGGGGTGAGCTTGGTTCGTGCGTTGTCGTTGCGGGTGAAATCCGGCAGTTCGCCGGTCCATTCCCAGGCTTCGGTTCCGGGCGGATTCTCATACCAGCCGGGATCGGAATAATCGCCCGGTGCGATGCCGTCGCGCACCTTCACCACAGAGAACATGCCACCCATCTCTATGGGTCCGTGCGGCCCCCAGCCGGTCATCATCGGCACCGTGTTGTCGGGGATTTCCATCGACATCATGCCCATTTCGGCCATGCCGCTCGAGCCCATCGGCATGAATTCCGGCTGATGCTTGCGGATCATGTCGGTCACCCGGCGCTTGTCCGCGCCGATGAAATTGGGCACGTCGTGGCCCATGGCATTCATCGTGTGGTGCGATTTATGGCAATGTATCGCCCAGTCCCCGGGATGTACGGCGTCGAATTCATAGGCGCGCATCGCCCCCACGGGAATGTCGATGCTGACCTCGGGCCAGCGCGCCGCCTTGGGCACCCAGCCACCATCGGTGCAGGTGACCTCGAAATCGTAGCCATGCATGTGGATGGGGTGGTTCGTCATCGTGAGGTTGCCGACGCGGACACGCACGCGGTCGCCCAGGCCCACAACCAGCGGGTCGATATCCGGAAACAGACGGCTGTTCCAGCACCACAAGTTGAAATCTGTCATCGTCATCACGCGCGGCGTATAGCTGCCAGGCACGATGTCGAAGGCATTGAGCATGATGCAGAAATCACGATCCACGGGCATGAAGGCGGGATCCTTGGGGTGCACGACGAACATGCCCATCATGCCCATGGCCATCTGCACCATCTCATCAGCGTGAGGGTGGTACATGAACGTGCCGGATTTCACCAGGTCGAACTCGTAGACATAGGTNATCATGCCCATGGCCATCTGCACCATCTCATCAGCGTGAGGGTGGTACATGAACGTGCCGGATTTCACCAGGTCGAACTCGTAGACATAGGTCTTGCCGGGCGGGATCGCCTTGTGGGACAGACCGCCCACCCCGTCCATGCCAGAGGGCAGGATCATGCCGTGCCAATGGACCGAGGTGTGCTCGGGCAGCTTGTTGGTCACGAATATGCGCACCCGGTCGCCCTCGACCGCCTCGATCGTCGGACCGGTGGACTGACCGTTATATCCCCATAGGTTGGCGGTCATGCCATCGGCCATTTCACGTTCCACCGGTTCGGCCACGAGGTGGAATTCCTTGACGTTGCCATTCATGCGATACGGCAGTGTCCATCCGTTCAGCGTGACCACCGGGTTGTAGTCGGGCCCGGTGGTGGGGCGCGGTGTGATCTGGGTGGCTGCAGTCTCCATCACAGCCGCCTCTGGCAAGCCCGTGGTCTGCGCCCGCGCGGCTGCCCCGGTCACCATCAGACCCGCGCCGGCGGTGAGCATTTGACGTCGGTTCATCATCTCTTGTCTCCCTGTTCTCAATGTCCGGCCCCGGCATCACCGGCGACCTCCGCGCTGCCGCCGCCATCACCCAAAGCTGCCCCGCCGCCATGGATCGCTGCCAGAAGATTGGCATCCGCCCGCCAGAAATCGCGGCGGGCCTCGGCTTCGGTCAGGTTGGAGTTCATCCGCTCGCGGGTATCGGACAACAGCTCGAATGTGCTGGTGATCATGCCGTTGTAGCTGAGCAGCGCTTCCTCCTCGATGGTCTTGCGCAGCGGCAGAACGGCATCCCGGTAGTGCCGAGCGATCCGGTGGCTGCCGACATGTGCCGCATGCGCCGAGCGCGCCTCGGAGCGCACGTTGACCGCGCGTTGCGCCAGATCATGCGCGGCGATCATGTAGCTGGCTTCGGCCTTTTTCATCCGGGCCTTGCCGCTGTCGAAGATCGGAATCGCGAATTCCACCTCAAGCTGCGGATTGGTTTCGGACTCGACCCCGCCGCCGTCATTCTCTCGTTCCGTTTCAGCGCCCACGATCAGTTCGAGATCACTCACGAACCGCGTGGCATTGGTCATCCCGCGGGCCTGCGCCAAGGCTTGCAGCTCAAGCTTGGCGATGGCCAGATCAACGCGGTTTCGAAGCGCTTGCGACTCGATGTCGGACCGATCGGCCACGCGCGCAGGCAAACGCGGCAGGGCATTGGGGACGTAGTAATCCACGTCGCTGCCCCAGAGACCGAGTTGGCGTGTCAGCGCTTCCTTGGCCAGTTCCGCATCGAGCCGGGCCTTCGCACGTTGTCCCGAAAGCTCTGCGTGGAAGGCATGCTCGCGGGCCTGCTCAGCCTTGTTGAGATATCCGGTATCGCCAAGACGCGCCGCCAGTTCAGAGCCGGCATCGGCGGTTTCCTGCGCCTGCCGGATCAGACCTGCGGTCTCGAACGCCGACACCGCCTCGATCCAGGCGCGCCGCGTCTCCACGGCGACGCGGAGCGTTTCCTCAACCGCCTGAAGCCGGGTCTGGGTGAAGCGCAGTTCGGCCTGCCGCGTGCGATCGGGCTGCGTGAACGCCGCCAGAAGGTTGAACGCGATCATCCCTTCGAGAGATCCGTATCCGTTGAGACCATCGCCCCCGATCTCGAACACGCCAATCGAGGCGACGGGATTGGGCTGCATGATGCTCTGCCAGACATCCGCCGAGGATACGCCAAGCCGGGCATAGGCGGATTGCAGGCCACGATTGTTGAGCAGTGCAACCTGAACGGCGGTATCGGCGTCAATGGTTTTTCCATGCACCAGAGCATGCACACGTTCGGCATTGGCCTCGATATCGGCCGCGGACATGAGCATCACGGTATCCTTGTTCAGGATTGCGCGTGCCGGGGTGCTGACGTCGGAAAACCCTGCTTTGGGATCAGACAGGCGCGCCACCTGATCGGGCGAAGCGCAGGCCGCAAGCGCCAGTGATGTCACAAGCACGAGACAGGGTTTCGAGATACGCGGCATCAGTGTCCCTCCCCTGCAGCGGAGGATTGCTGGCGGTTCAAAGCGCGCCAGTCTTCGGGCCCTTTGACCGGGCGCGACGTATAGCCCGCAAGAACATCGGGAAAGCTTGCGGCGCGTGTCTCTACATATGCTCGCGCCGCAGGTGCGAGCATATTCTGTGTCGGCAGGTCGGGGGCATTTGCACAGGCCGAAAGCGCCGTGGAAACGCCCAGTATGAGTATGGTTTTCAATGTAAACTCCAGATCCGTTTTGAATTGCTATGACCCGGCCACATCTCAGCCAGGTGCATTCCAAAGGGCCCGCCAAGCGAGCCGGATCAGGATTTCGGAGGTCTCTGCAGGTCGTCTGTGCGAGCGGGCCCGATCAAAGTCGTCTCAGGCCAAACCAGAGTGGTCACCAAGACACCATGCGGCTCATCGGCCAGGCTCATCTCGGGTGAAAGGGCCGGGCAGGCATGTATCATGCAGGTTTCATGATCATGCCCCGGCATCGCATGTCGTGTCGCGATATCGGCGTGATCATGTGCATGGCCATCGTTGGCGGCCATGTTCTGCACGGTGTCGCCGATGGCCTGGGCGCAATGCTTTTGATGCTCGATTTCGTTCGAGGCCATGGCGATGCCATTCGCGCCCGTCATGATAACGAGCGCCGTCATGAGAAGCACAACCATCTGTCGCATCATCGCCATCCCCCACGTATACCTTTCAGAACGGTATGGAACAAATGCTTTGTACCGGGTTCCATACTGGCAAGCGGGGATACGCGTATTCCGCCTTGCGGACCGGGCGCAACCAGACCCGAGGCAGGCCGTGCGCCGGATGTGGTCTGCGCGTCGCGCATAAGAGCAACCGCCCACACCCGATGTGAGCCGACATCGAGAATCGCGCTCAAGATTGGAACTCCTGCTTGCGGCGTCGAAACTCGTCTTCGTCAATCTCGCCGCGCGCGTAGCGTTCCCTGAGAATCTCGATCGGATCGCGCATGTCACCCTGGCGCTTGTCGGTGAGGGCGCGCACCGCAAAGACGGCAAGCGCGATGATGAGGCCCCAGAAAAGAAGCATCCCGAAACCTCCCCACCAGCCGTGTCCGCCACCCCACATCATGTGCCCAAAGGTACCATCGGAAGGGTTATCCGGACCCGCGAGGGCCGGCACCGTGCCAGCCAGAAGAGTCGCAATGCTGCCTGTGATCCTGACGGAAACTGTCATAATCCTGTCCTTTCTTGATGAGTGAAACGTTGTGAGAGGGGCAAATCGAGTTTCACGAGCAGCCCCCCGTTAGGGTGGTTTAGCAACGTGATGTCGCCGCCATGCGAGCGCAGTATGGACCGTGCGATGGACAGGCCGAGACCGGTGCCGCCGGTTATCCGCGACCGGGATGTCTCCACGCGGTAGAACGGCTCGAACACTGACTCAAGCTGCGCCGAGGGGATTCCCGGACCATGATCCCGGACCTCAATCACGACCCGGTCGTGTTCTTGACTGTAGCGCACCGCAACGTCACCACCGTACCGCACCGCATTCTCGATTATATTGCGCAGCGCGCGCCGCATGGCGTGTGGTCGCAGTCTGATCCGAAGCGGCGCGCTGGTTTCCAGTTCAAACTCATCCAGCATGTCCTGCTTCAGATTCGCCAGGAAGTCTGCCAGATCGACGGTTTCCGGGGGTTCGCTGATCGCCATGCCACGGGCGAACGCCAGTGTCCGCTCTACCATGTCCTGCATTTCCTCGATCGAGGTGATCAGGGCATCGCGCGTTTCCTCCTCGTCCACCATTTCCGCGCGCACGCGCAACGCGGTCAAAGGAGAGCGCAAATCGTGACCCAATGCCGCCATGATGCGCGTCTTGTCTGCAACCGTGCGTACCAGCCGTTCCTGCATGAGATTGAAGGTTTCCGTCAGGTTCCTGATTTCTCGGGGCCCTGCGGCGGGGATCGGCACGGTCTCTTCTCCGCGGCCAAGGTTCTCAGCGGCGCGGGCCAGGCGTTGAATCGGCCAGGTAACCCGCGTCAGCAGATACCAGAGGGCCCCACCGATCACGAGGGCCGCCGTCAGGCCGAAACTTACGGTCGACAGAACCGGCCACTGCAAGGGTGGGCGTTGAAACCGGGTCTCGACATTCAACCACGATCCGTCCTGCAGGCCGATGGAAAGCGTCAGCTCGAAGGCCGATATCCGGTTCTGCATCATGCGGTCATGCATCGCCTGCATGTGGGGTGGCATGTCTGGCATCGGTGCAAACGCATCCTCGACTCTGTGCAGTTCGACACGGATCTCTCGACTGTCTCCGGATGCGAGCAACGAGCGGACGCGCGCCTCGATCGCCCCTCCCGCCTCGTGATCGAGATGGTCGACAACAGGTAGGGGATCGACGCGAAACCGCGCAAGAGGCGAATCCGCAGCTCTGAGAATCGAGCTGTGTAGTTGGTCCGGGGCCCGGTCCAGCAATAATGCCACATTGGCCGCCCGACCCGCAGCCTCGGCCCCGATCGCGGCGCGCACGGCCAGGCTTCGTTCGTCCACGAACAGCCACAGGCTTATCGCCTGTGCGATGACGAGGCTTCCCAGAATCAGCAGCAACAGCTGAACGCGCAAGCTGTCCAGGCGGTCTCGGATCATCGCTGCGCCTCGACATCCGCAGCAAGACAATATCCGCCATTCCGGACAGTTGTGATGATCCTTGGGTGCCCCGGATCATCCTCGATCTTGCGGCGCAGGCGGCTGATCTGATTGTCGATGCTGCGATCGAAGGCTGCAGGTGCGCGCCCCGCCGTCAGTTCGAAGATCTGCTCGCGGCTCATCACGATACGGGGGCGTTCAAGAAGAATGACCAGTAGTTTGAATTCCGACGTGGTGAGCGTGTCCTCGCGTCCATCCTCCGCCCTCAGGTGACGGGTATCGGTATCAAGTGTCCAGCCCGCGAACTGGATGTGTTGCCCGGTCAGACTCCCGGCCAGATGTTCCGGCCTGGTTACGCGCCGCAGGATCGCCCTGATCCGCGCGAGAAGCTCGCGCGGATTGAAGGGTTTGGCAAGGTAATCGTCCGCGCCCACCTCAAGCCCGATGATCCGGTCCATTTCCTCGCCGAGCGCAGTGAGCATCAGGATCGGCGTGACACCAGTGACGGACAAGCGGCGACAGACCGAGATACCATCCTCGCCGGGCATCATCACATCGAGCACGATGAGATCATAGCGCCCGATCTCGAGCAGCCTATCCATCTCGGCGGCGTCGGCTGCACTCGTGACGCGCATGTCATTCTTTTCCAGATATCGCGAGACGGCCTTGCGAATCTCGACGCTGTCATCGACCAGCAAGATGTGGGGTATCTTTACCATGCCACGAACTTAGGGGATTGATCGGCCTCTGCCGAGAAATACTGTCATTCAGTGTATCAACCCCCGACTTTGCGACAAACCGTTACACGTCAACTGGCACGGGTGCTTTGCAAGACACCTCCCCGTCGCCATCTTGTGCATGCAGAACTCAAGCAAAGGAAAAGACGATGAAACGCAAATTTGCATTCGTTTTGGGAACGGCCCTGGCAACGGGCATGGCGCTGTCATTCAGCGGAGCGGTGTTGGCACAGGGGCACCAATCATCCGGCCAATCCGGAATGATGGGCGGCGGCATGATGAGCAACGGCCAGATGGGTGGCGGCATGATGTCGATGCACCGGAACATGATGGGCGGGGGCATGATGGGGCCACATATGATGGGCACCGAGTTTCGGACCCTGATGGATGCTGACGGGGACGGCAAGGCCGAGCCCGCCGAGGCACGTGCTCGGCTACAGGAACTTCTCGACGAGCATGACGAAAATGCTGACGGAACACTCAGCATCTCGGAATTCGAGGTTCTGCACAGTCGCCTGATCCGCGAAACGATGGTTGACCGATTCCAACATCTCGACAGCGATGGCGATGGCAACATCACCGCCGAAGAAATGGCGGCCCCCGTCAAGCGGATGGAGCACATGCAGAAGCGGATGGAGATGATGCGTCAATCATCCGGCAACTCCGGGCAGGGCATGGGGTCCGGCAGCATGATGCAAGGCGGTCAGGATCATCGCAAGAAGTGAGTGCCGTCGTCGCGACCGATATTGAATGGACTCCGGTCAGTCCGTCGTCGCCTTGCGTAATCACGATGTGATCGCGCGGCCGATTGACGGCGGGCTACCGGAGGGGAGCTAAAACAGGCGGCAGGTGCGGATCGGCACTGCCTGATCCGCCTTGTCACCAACCAGCGCAAGCACGCGGTACGGTCCGAACTTTCGAACCCGAAGGTTCAGAACATCCCTGTAAGTGCGCCCCCTCCGCGAGGATTTGTTGCACAGATGCGTTGAGGGGATTCATGTTGCGAATCCAGCGTGATAGCTTCGTTGCATGAGCAGACCCAGATCTCCGAACTACGAGACCAAGAATTGGCCAACCTACAATGAAGCGCTCAGGGCCGCGAACGACGGGACGCGTTTTGCCGCACGCGCGCACTCGGCTCTGCCGGGCACGGTCAGTTTAGGCTCTTGCAGTCATGCGGCAGTGCAGCGCGCTTGGCGGGTTGGGCCTATCTGAATGTCGGCTCCCAGATCCTCCACACGTTCACCTTGCCATCGCAGCGAAAGCCCGGTTTCCGCCGATTCTGTGGAAAAACTAACGTTTGCGAGCGCAGAAATAGCTATTCCAAATCCGGCGCGAACGCCTGTCCTATCAAGCTTTTCGCGTTTGCTGCGGTGCGGGAAAGACCTTGGCCAGTTTCC
>NZ_JBAPLA010000016.1:0-1536 GCF_037083845.1 Roseovarius sp. E0-M6
TATTTTGTTGAAAAACTCGCGCTTGATCGGAGCGTAAGTTGCTGATTCAATTTTCCATATCAGTTGGAGGGTTGAGCAATGATGGGACCGAGACAGGAAGCGCAAGCGGCCTTTTTCTACGAGTTCTCGCTTGAGGATCACGTCCCGCAAGACCACCTGCTTCGATCCATCGACCGGTTCGTCGACCTGAGAAGCATCCGTGCCCATCTTGCAGATTTCTACAGCCATACCGGGCGGCCGTCCGTCGATCCCGAGTTGCTGATCCGGATGCTGCTGGTGGGCTATTGCTTCGGCATCCGGTCCGAGCGGCGGCTCTGCGAAGAGGTTCATCTGAACCTCGCGTACCGGTGGTTTTGCCGCCTGGATCTGAGTGACCGGGTCCCGGACCATTCCACGTTCTCGAAGAACCGGCACGGTCGTTTCCGCGACAGCGAGTTGCTCCGCCACCTGTTCGAAACGACCGTTGCCCGCTGCATCGAAGAAGGCCTTGTCAGCGGTCAGCGTCTGGCCGTCGATGCGAGCTTGATCGAAGCCGATGCCAACAAACAGAACTCGACGCCGAAGGAAGAGTGGGATGCGGGGCAGATCGAGCCCGCCGACGCACCGCGGGCCGTTCGCGAGTATCTTGAGACCCTGGATGAGGCCGCGTTCGGTGCCGCCAGCGAGGTCCAGCCCAAGTTCACCTCGCATTCCGACCCGGCCAGCCAATGGACCGCAGCCCGGAAAGGGCCTGCTTTCTTCAGCTATTCCGACAACTACCTGATCGATACGGATCATGGCGTGATCGTCGATGTCGAGGCGACGCGGTCCATCCGGCAGGCCGAGGTTGGGTCAACCAAGACCATGCTGGATAGGGTGAAGGCGAAGTTCGATTTGCATCCCGAACGCCTGATCGCGGACACCGCCTATGGCTCAGGGCCGATGCTCGGCTGGCTCGTAGATCATAAGATCGCACCCCATATCCCGGTGATAGACAAGGCCGGTCGCACCGACGGAACCTGGACGCGGGCGGACTTCGAGTGGGATGCCGAGAACGATCAATATATCTGTCCCGAGGGTCACGCCCTGAAGCAGTTCCGCCGCAACTACTCCGACCCGAACTGGGGGCCGACCGGCAAGGGCACAGCCCGATACCGCGCATTGAAGGACGTCTGCCAGGCGTGCCCATCCAAAGCCAAATGCTGCCCCAACGCCGAGGCGCGCAAGATCACCCGTGAAGAGCACGAAGATGCCAGAGACATTGCCCGTAACATCGCCAAGACCCGTCAATACGACGTCTCAATGAAGCTTCGGAAGAAGGTCGAGATGCTCTTCGCGCATCTCAAACGCATCCTCGGCTTGGGCCGTCTCCGATTACGTGGGCCGTGCGGTGCAAACGACGAATTCCTCCTCGCCGCCACCGCCCAAAACCTCCGGAAACTGGCCAAGGTCTTTCCCGCACCGCAGCAAACGCGAAAAGCTTGATAGGACAGGCGTTCGCGCCGGATTTGGAATAGCTATTTCTGCGCTCGCAAACGTTAGTTTTTCCACAGAATC
>NZ_JBAPLA010000017.1:0-779 GCF_037083845.1 Roseovarius sp. E0-M6
TAAAGCATCCGACTTTTAACCTGAGACATATCTGGCAGCCTTGAAGTAATTCCAGCACTCGTCCGGGGAGAAGAGGTCGCATATTTCCGCGAGAGCGCTGAACATGTCGGTAAATGTTCTCGCCCCTATCCTGCGCAGGTGGGCCTTGAGCTTCGAGAAGGCCATCTCGATCGGGTTCAGGTCTGGGCTGTATGGTGGCAGGAACAGGAACCAGCATCCGGCTTCGCGCATGGCTTTGGCGGCAGCGGCATTCTTGTGTGTGGCGAGATTGTCCAAGATGACGACGGTGCCTGGCTCCAGTTCAGGAAGCAGGACTTGCGTGACGTAGGCAGCAAAGGCTTCGCCGTCCATCGCCCCCTTGATGACCCACGGTGCGATCAAGGCATTGGCGCCGAGGCCTGCGATGAAGGTTTGCGTCCCCCATGATCCGAACGGAGCATCCATCACCAACCGCTCGCCGCGCTGCGACCAACCCCGTTGGCGGGTCAGGTTGGTTTTGACGGAGGTTTCATCAATAAAGACAACGCGCTCTGGCTGGGCTGTGACGGCTGGAAGGCGGTGCCTGAACCACTCGTCACGCAGCTTTCTTACCCGTGCGCGGCGCCGCTCGGTGGCGACCAGTGTCTTTTTTTATACGTGAAGCCGAAAGCGTTTCGCGAAAAACCTGAATCACAGATTTGCGCGAAACGCAGCGCAACATTCAGGCGTTGCACGCGTTTCGCCTTTCGCTGATGTCTCAGGTTAAAGGCGAAACGCTTGAGTTTGCGGAGGAACCGGCC
>NZ_JBAPLA010000018.1:0-641 GCF_037083845.1 Roseovarius sp. E0-M6
ACGGGTCTATTGCGTTAGCTTGGCAACCAGGCAGTGGAATCCAGAACCTCTTCTCTCACGCAGCTTCCGGGAAGAGATTGGCAACGAAGGAAATCTCGTTTGCAACCCCGGCTTCACAATCTTCGAACTGGCCCTTTCGGATTTTGTGGAAGGTCTCGATCCCAGCGAGAGCAGCTTTAGCTCCGGCCATGGTCCGGAACCCGCGCATTGGGCGCAATCTTTGTTTCAACGCGGCATGGTCGCTCTCGATCCGATTGTTCTGGTACTTCCGGTCGACGTGGTGGATCGCATCTTCCGGTCCGAGCCGAGCGTTGATCTCACCGATCACCTTGGCATAGCTGTGTGCCTTGTCGGTGACGATGGTCAGCGGATGGGAGAGACGTGCAGTCTCTCGGGCCTGTCGCAGGAATGACCTTGCGGCCTTGGAATTGCGCCTCGCGGTCAGGCGAAAATCTATCAGCTGACCAAACTGATCCACTGCTCGCCAAAGATAATGTCAGCGGCCACCCACCCGGATGTAAGTTTCGTCGACATGCCACTGTAGGCCGCGCCACGAACGGTGGGCACCGAATGCCCGTTTGCGAATCTCGGGGCCGAACTTGCGAACCCGGCGGTGAATGGTTGAAGCATCGACCGTCACT
>NZ_JBAPLA010000019.1:0-558 GCF_037083845.1 Roseovarius sp. E0-M6
ACTTTCCACCTAATGGATCGAAGCCACCGGCTTCCAGCCGGTCCGCTTCAGCGAATCTGTTCTGAGCTTCCTCCCCGGAATCTGAAGCCCCGCAGGGGTATGGCTTCAGATTCCGGGGAGGAAGCTCATGCGCTACTCGTCATCCGCGCACACGCGATTTTATCACAGATATCATGTCGTGTGGGCCACGAAGTACAGGTACAAGGTTCTGCAAGGCGCAATGCGTGAGCGGATCCGTGAAATCATCATCCAGACTTGCGAGGAACTGGGCGTCCATATCGTGAAAGGTGTTTTGGCACGCGATCATATCCACATGTTCCTGTCGATCCCGCCGAAACTGTCCCTGTCCGAGGTTATGCAGCGCATCAAGGGCCGGTCATCCCGCCGCATCCAGATGGAGTTCCCCGACCTGCGCAAGCGGTACTGGGGAAGACGCTTTTGGGCGCGTGGGTATTTCTCCACGACCTCTGGGAACGTGACTGACGACGTCATCAGGCAGTACCTGGAATTACATTCCTCCAAATGATGCCTCCGGCGTCAGCCGGTGCGTCCTTCACT